>JABTUJ010000032.1 GCA_015075445.1 Verrucomicrobiales bacterium | reverse complement strand
ACGTAAAGTGTGGCACCCGACTCGCTTATGAATACGTGCCTGCGTGCCGGCGAGTTTGATGGCCCGTTGCAGCGCCGTGTCCCCGCAGTGCCAACGGTATCCTTGCTGAACGACGGCGGAGGCGAACACGTACTGCCACAGGAACTCCCGACTCGCGTTGGGGTATTTGACGGACAGTCGTCCGGGCAGGAAGACGTGACCCGCTCCCAGAGCGAGGTCGCGTTGGTGCACAACCAGACGCCATTGGAGATGAGCTTGCAGTGGCTCCCGCAGGCAGTCGGGCAAGATCGTGAGCCTATCCTTGCCGCCTTTGCCCTGGCGGACGACGACCCTCCCGTGGGCGAAGTCCAGGTCCTGCACCCGCAATGTCAGGCATTCATGCAAGCGCAGACCCGTACCGTAGATCAACTGGGCCATGAGTTTGTGGAGGCCCTGCATCTGCGCGAGCAACCGCTGGACCTCCTCCACGGAAAGGACGACCGGAAGCCGCCGTGGACGTGGAGCGCGGACAAACTGGCTGAAGTCACCCAGGGGCAGGCGCAGCACCTTGTCGTACACGAAGAACAGCGCATTGAGCGCTTGGTTTTGAGAACTGGCCGAGAACTTCCGGACGGCCAGGTGGGTCAGGAAGCTCTGGATGTGCTCGGCGCCGAGTTCCCTTGGGGGGCGGCGACCGTGGAAACGGTAGTACTGCCGGGTCCAGTGGCTGTAAGCCGCCGCCGTACGGGGGCTGTAGTGACGCAGCTTACATTCTTCTTCGATTCGAGTGATGAGGGATGGGGAGGTTGCCATGATAAACGTACGCACGCCGTCTATCACGCATTCACTCATCACGGTCTGGTGTCCCGTAAGCCACGGATTGCCGTTCGGCTCAACCACCTGGGTGTGAGCCTCTTGGAAAGGCACTTGACACCGGCAGAGAATCGGGGAAGCTGTGATAAACGGCTCGAGCCGTTGAATAAACTGTTGCTATCATCAATGGGCCTGCCTTATAGTGTGTAAAGCCTTCCCCCAGCCTCCCTTAGTTATTAGACTGCCGCGCCTCCGGCGCAGGTCAGGTCACGCTCGCGTGAATCTGATCCTGCGCCGGAGGCGCGGACGCTATGTACGCTGGCGCGGGCTGGGGGATGCTACCGTCGGGGGTCGGCCCATTGAGAGAGCAACAAGACACCAGACCGAACCGCCAGCTCAGTTGCCCTATGACATGCAGCGTACAGCTCGTGCTCTGGAACGGGTAATGCTTACTGCCCTTGGCGGTCGGTCAGTTACTCGTTCGGTAAAAATGAACGAAGAGAGGAAAGTCCACGACTCGACGCGTCGGACCTACGGTTCGGACCACCGCCCCAGACATTGCTCAGGCATGAGGCCGCCATCACAGAACGCCCCAGATCAGGCGTGGATCGGACCTCTATGCCCCCATCACAGCTTCCCCGACCCCCAGTACGCACAGCATCCAGCACGGATGATCCAGAAGATTGGCATTCAGGCGGCCGACATCGAGGTAGACACGAGGAGACGAGACATGAACACCGAACCAACCAGTCCAGCGAACGGGAGCCAGCCGGCTCGCGGATGGATCAGAACGTGCGAGCCGCCCGGCTCCCGCCGCTGACCTCATCGTTCGCCTTGCTGAGCGATGATCTATTCGTGCAGAACGCTGCTGGGTGTCGTGCTGATCCTGAGTCTGCCGGCGTGCTCCACGCAGACACCGAAGCGGATAGGGACGACTCATACCCAGGGAGTGGGAGAGCACGCAGCCACGCCACTGTTTGTTCATTTCGGGATTGGCTTCGGCGATGCGACGCGCCTGCTGTCGGTGCGAGCACGTTTCGGAGAGCCGTTCGAGGTGGCAGGCGGAGAGTTCTGGCATCTCACTGGCCGGATTGACAGACGCGGGGATGAGATCGTTGCAGAGCTGATGGGCTCCACTGGCGTTCAGGGCGGTCCATACAAGGGCGTCGTGAGGTTGGAGGAGCCCTTGGGATCTCAAGGGGGGATCTCAAGCGGCGGCGCGACTCACATGTGGTTCGGAGTATCGACCAACTTTGATCCGGCGTCTTTAATCGACCAGATCAACGCTCAGTACCAGCGGGCCATAGAGAACGCGACCAAAGGCGAACCAGACGGTGCAGCGAATCGGAGCCAGCCGACTCGCGCTGAGACAACTCAAACGTCAGTGGCGGCTGGCTCCGATCGCTGACCTTTGCGTTCGCCGTAATATCTATGGACGCCGCCGCCTTCCAGACCGTCTTCACGAGCCGGACGCAGAGTGAGGCCGACGTCGTTATCGGTTTGCTGCGCAGTGTCGGGCTCCACCCCCCGGACCTACTCACCTCACCCCATATCGGCTTTGCGGGAGCAGAGTTCGGCTATCGCGTTGAGATTCCATCCAGCGAGCTGGAGGCGGCTCGTAGGATTCTCTGCGAGGCCGATATCACAGAAACACCCAGCGAACCAGGCACTGGAGCCAATGGAGACCCGCTTACTCGGGTGTGATATGGCTGCCGCTGCATCCAGAATTCCATCAGGTCTCCATGGCTCAGTTCTGCGTTCGCCTGAAGCATGATCGCCCTCGAAGTCAGCCTGAACGGTAATCGGGTTTGCCTGGCGGGAGCAGATGATCTGGCCGTTCTGAGCGCTCACGTCACGGCGTGCGGCAAGCTGGGGAGCAAGACCGTTACGGCCAGACCAGATGAGACCAGTGGCGAGATCCACTATTCTGTTCACGGTCTGACTGCTCGACCAGATCCGAGCACGGATGTTCACGTGAATTGGAAGTCAGTTGAGCACCTGAAAGTGGGAGATGTCGTTGCAGTGAGAATTGTGGAGACCGCTGCTCCAGATAGGCCTCGATCTAGGAAGAAGGCCAAACCGAGGAAGGCGAACCAGACGGTCCAGCGAACGGGAGCCAGCCGTTCAGCTCCCCGGAAGAATCGAACGTCATCGGCGGCTGGCTCCCGTCGCTGACCTTCGCGTTCCGACTCGATTGCCCTCGGCGCGCTCCTCGTCATCGGTCACCTTGTCGTTCGGCCAATGAGTCCTCACCTTGAACACATCGATTGAGATCCACGATTCGCGCGCTGCCGAGATCTATCGCGAGGGAGACTCAGTGGGTGTGTTTCTCGCACCGGCGTACCTCCATCGATCCATGGGGCGGCCGGGAATCGATTCTGGCACCGGTTGGACCCAAGATGCACGGCTCGTATTTAGCATCGGTTCGGTCTCGGGTGTGGTCCCAGAGTTGCCCTGCAACATCATGAACGGGGAGTTGAGTCTTTCCGGGGACCGCTATCCGAACGAGATTCCTGTACCGCTGCAGGCCGCTGGTTCTGTGGAGTTGCATCTCGTATTTTATCCGGGATGCGACGTTTTCATAACAGGTACGACAATTCGACTGGAATTGCTCGGTGAGGCGAGGTATGTGGAAGAGTTTCACCCATAGGCGGTGGCCGAACCAGACAGTCGAGCGAATGGCGGCGGGCTGAGCCGTCCAGGCGTTCGATCGTCACAGCATGCACCGCCATCGCTCACTTCTGCGTTCGGGGGGATTTTCAGCATGACGATCAAGACGAGATCTGAGAGTCTCAGCCCGCGCGAGCACGCTGCGGCTGTCGTGCTTGCGACCCTGGCGTTTACAGCCACACTCATCACCATGTACATGGGGACTACTGGTGGACCGTGGTGGTGCTGGTTGCTAGCGCTGAGTGGCCTGATCCTAGGTGCTGACATGATCCGGATTGTGATGAGGAAACCCGCGCAACGCACGCCAACCGTCCGTCAGCAGCCGGACTCAGACATGTCTTCGGAACCAGAATGATCAGATTGCAGGAGGATTGAGCCGAGGATCGGAGGAGAAGATGACTATCCCGAACCATCCAGCCGAGCGAACGGCGGTGGGCGGACGCCTTTCCCGGTCTCGAACGCGCTGGACCGCCGCCGTCGCTCACTTCTGTCGTTAGTACCAGCACACAAGCAAGGAAACACCCAATGAAACATTACGTGATTGTTGCCGCCCTACTCATCTCGCCTCTTGCGCAGGCTTCCGAGTCATCCGGAACCGACAACGGCACGATTGAGCCCGGGAGATATGTCTTGGTCCACACCTACGTCGCACCGGATGGCCAGTACGGGCACACAGACACTCTGCCGGTCGTGGTCTCGAAAGACGGCACTCGTTGGTCTATCAGTTGGGAGCAAGAATCGAGATGGGCGAAAGCCATTCCGTCAGCCCTAATCGTGGATGGAACGATGTTGAGCTTTGCCTTTGTCATTGAGGATCGAGATCCTGTGGATACCGCTGGGACGACTCGCGGGCCTCGAGCGACGGCATACAAGGGCCGCATTGATTCTGAGGGAATCTCCGGGACGTTTGCTGGCGTTTGGGATTCTTATCCCCGCCGCACAACGACCCCCGTGAACAGTGACATCAAGATCGGTAGATGGATTCTCCATCGGGTAAGCAAGCCCTAACCACGCGGTCGAGGCGAACCGCCGCCCCGCTGGTCCGCTCGGCGTTGGCAGCCAGTTCGGATCGCTCTTCTGGGCTCGACCCCATCTGTCGGCGGCGGTCGCTTCACCTCATAGTTCGACATGATAAGCACCAACAGCGCGGCAACAACGGAACACCAAAGCCCGGAGGAGTTGGAGATGTGCATTTCCTGCCTCAACCCCAATGCTCCCGGCACGCATTTCTGCAAGCATTGTGGGACACCGCTGACGTCCTATGCGGCCACGGCACCGTTCGAGAGCATTCTTGCGGAAGGAGACATGTGGCGAAAGGCCACACGCCGTGGTCGTTACAGCACGGTCGTCAGAACCTTGATCATGGCGTTTCTAGTCTGCCTGCTTCTGGGGATTGCCGCGGGTCTGATTCTTCCGCGGTAGGATTTCACACAGCGGATTGTCGCGCCACTCAGTGGAGGGGTACCGCAGGTTCGACGCCGCCGCCACGATGATTCAACGTAGAACTTGGTTCAGCGTTCTGATCGCAGGTCTTATTGGGGCCGTGCTCCTGGCGTCACCGCTGTTCCGCTATGTGATTTGGTTTGAGTATTTCCGGATCAGGGAGCACCTCTCACGGGTGCCGTTTGAGGCGGAACCCTGGAGAGAATATCGGCGTGAGTTCGGACCCATCGTGATGACAAACTACTGGGCTTACGCTTTGCCCATTCGCCTGCGGATGGTCGATGACCTGATAACGCGGCAGATTCTGGACGGCAAGTCGCGGTCCGGAAGTTGTAGCTCTCCTCGGCGAGAATGTCGAGACAGCGTACTTCCAGGAGTGGGACTTGGTCTACTTCCTGGGACCCGGACGTTACGGAAACGCAATCGGCGATTCTGAATGGCTCGTGATCCGCTTCAGGTCTGACGGGACGGTTGGCCATTACGCGGTGGTGCACGACTAAGTTGGTACTGCTGGACTTGAACCCGCCCTCATCCGGCGGTCTCCGGGCGCCAAAGTGTTTGGCATTTGTTTGGTAGTGCACCAGAGATCGTCAGAGATCGTCAGGGTGCGTCACAAGTAGCAAGCGGGATGCCAACTTCCGGCAAAGCTCCTGAAGGCCAGCGGGATAAGTCCTTGATGATCAACGGCGGTTGGTTGCGGGGGTTGGACCACCGACCTTCAGGTTCTGAGCCTGAAGAGCGAGGAGTGGGGCTCTCGGCTCTGCACCGGGTTCGGTTTCCCGGGGCGTCGATGTCTTATGCCGTCCTCACGACGTGGCAACGGTCGCCTCGTAGACAGCGAGCTCGTTTCGCCGCGCTTCCCCGGTTCCTGCCATTTCCGCTTGGATTGGCTATTCCCGAACTGACGCCATGCTGACTTTGCATTGAAGTCCGCATGGACTGCGCAGATTCAGCATAGAGGCAGCATAGGGAGAGGTTGGCGTGAGGGTAGAACTCGAGGCGACAGAGCCGGATGGTTGAGGCGACGGGCTGCGTCGGGGTGGTGTGTTTCCGCGGATGGCTTGGCGGCAGGCGGTCATCAGCGGGCGGAGTCCCGATTCCTTCCCCTTGCCGTGCAAAGTCTTTGGTGTTCCCGCCTGACTTCTCGCGTGTGCTTAGGGCCGGGGCCAGACCGGTGTGGTCGTTTGCCAGCGAGGCGCCGAGCCCGCGCCATCGAGGTGGTTCCGTGCGTCCGGCACGCGCGCCCGGAACCTGGCTGGCACGGCGGATGCATCATCGGCAGGTGACAGATCAACGCGGACATGATGAACCCCAAGATCCACCCGGACCATGCAAACAAATCCTGAAAAGCGCGGGCCAGGGCCTCTCTGGCTGATCCTCGCCTGCGGCCTGGGCACCGCAGCCTGGCTGCAGGCCGCCAACCCGACCCCGTCCCGTCTGACGGTGCGCCTGCTGGAAGACACCGTCGAACTGGAATGGCCGGCCCAACTCGACGCGTCCCAAGGCGCGTTCCGGCCCATCTTCGAAGTGCAACAGAGCCCGGACCTGAAGCAGTGGAGTCCCGTGGGATCGCGCATCGATGCCCGACGGCTCGCGACGTCGCAGCCCTGCCGCCTGCGCCTCGCCGCCACCGGTCCCGGCGCGTTCTATCGTTTCGCCGCCTTCCTCCACCCAGAGACAGGCCTGGGCTCCGGCGAGAACGTGTTCAGGTTCGGTGCAGCCTTCGCCGAGGCGCTGTCCCGAGTGGGACAGCTTTCGCCGACCGAGTTCGCGGCCCGCTACCCGAGCGGGGCGGATTACCTGCCCGAGATCACCTGGGATCCTACCGAGGCCCGGTACTGGGATCTGTTCAACGTCGATCCCGAAGTGTTCAACGTGGGCCGGGACTGGGACGACCCCGACTATCGGAAGAACGACTTCCGGCTGGATGACCGGGAGCGGGCGGTCTTCCGGAAGCACGGCTTTGTGGTGAGCGAACGGCTCGGCACGTACAGCTTTGCCGACGCGTTCTACCGGATTTGGGAGGATGATCTGCCGGTGTTCATTTCGTGTGACGCGATCCTCCAGGCGTGGCATCGCTCGTTCGACATGATCCTCCGGGAGCTGGAGGTGATCTACCTCCGCGAGAACCTGCAGCGGATGCTTGACGCCATGGCCGCCGGCCTGCCCGCCGCGGCGAACGAAGCCCCGGCAGGGTTCCCCCCGGAATGCCTGAAGGACGCCGATTACTTCCTCACGGTGGCCCGGTCGCTCCTGGCCGGCAAGAGCGCCACCTCGAGCTTGGGGACGGATGCGCGGGTCGTCGAGACGCTCGCCTGGATTGACGAGGAGGAACTCCGTTGCGTAGGGGACTTTTTCGGTTCCTGCCGGGTGGTGGACTTCAGCCAGTTCAAACCGCGAGGTCATTACACCGAGACCCCCGAACTGAGTCAGTATTTCCGGGCGATGATGTGGTGCGGGCGGACGGACGTGGTGGTGGCGGGCGGACCCTATTCGCGATGCTTCGGGAACCTGATCGAGTCGGCGCCGCCCCGGGAACTGGGCATCGCGATCGTGCTCTGGCATCTGCTCAAGGAGTCTGGCGAGTTCGAGACGTGGCGGAGCAGCGACCGGGTGATCCAGGCGTTTGTCGGGTGGACCGATTCGCTGACCTTCGCCCAGTTGGGCGGGCTCTTGCGCGGGGCGGGCATTGAATCGCTGGCGGATGTGCCCGGCGTCGAGACGCTGCAGGCCGTGCAGGCCGCGATTCTCGCGGGCGAACTGGGCACGCAGCTCATTCGCAGCGACTACTACGTCTCGCCGTTCGGCCCGGAACAAATCCTGTTGCCCCGCACGTTCACGGTCCTGGGACAGAAGTTTGTGCCGGATAGCTGGGCCACGGCCAATCTGGTGTTTGACAGCATTCTCTGGGAGGAGGACGGCTGTATTGGGAAGGTCAACCGGCGTGTGCCCAGCGCGCTGGATGTGGCGTTTGCGGTTCTGGGGAACGACCAGATTGTGCCGGAGCTGGTGGCGCGCATGACGGATGTGAACGCGCGCTCTTCCAGCGACCACGCCGTGCGGTTTCGGGATGGGATGCCTTACCAGCATAACCTGGCGGCGGTGCGCGAGGTGATGGGACAACTCAGCCCGGAGGCATGGCAGAAGAGCATCTTCATGGATTGGCTGGCCACCTTGCGCGCGTTGTCGGCGCCCACCACCGACGCGGCCTACCCGGACGCGATGCGGACCCGGGCCTGGGCCCTGAAGACGCTCAACACCCAGCTTGCCTCGTGGACGCACCTGCGGCATGACACGATCCTCTACGCCAAGCAGTCCTATACCGCCGTAGGGCGGTGCTATTTCCCCGAGGGGTTTGTCGAGGCGCGCCCGCGTTTCTGGGCGAGCCTGCGCCAGATGGCGGTGCGGGCGGCGGCGTTGATCGGCGAGCTGTCGATGAACGAAGGCGTGCGGGTCGATCAGCAGAATCAAGTGGCGTTCCTGGGATACTTTGCGGACACCGCGGCCATGCTCGAGCAACTGTCGGAGGCGGAGTTGGCGGGCCGGGCGTTCCGCGCCGAGGAGGAACTGTTCATCCGCAACATGGTGGAAGAAGTGGGTTGGGCACCGGCATCATCCTTGGGCGTCCGGGTCTATGATGGCTGGTATCCACGGTTGTTCTATCGCAGCCTGGCCTGGAAGGAGCCCGGTCCGTTTAGCCTCGACATGGGTTGCGACCGGCAAGATCTGGTGGTGGCCGACGTCCATACCGATCCACCCGATGAAGGTGATCCCGGCAGCGTTCTGCACCAAGGGGTGGGCAATGTTCTGCTGCTGATGCTAGCCGTCCGAACCCCCACGGGCCCGGCGGTGTTTGCCGGGCCGGTGTTGAGCCACTACGAGTTCGAGTTGGTGGGCCCGCCGCGGCGGCTTTCCGATGAGGACTGGAAGGAGTGGTTCCTCTGGAGCACCTGGGGCGAGGGTCCGGACTGGCTGGACGTGCCGGCTTTCCCCGATCATCCGGAGTGGACGCGCAGCTACCTCGTGCCTTGTCCCCGGTAGCCGTGGGAAATGTGGCACGCTCACGCGATCACGGGGGCCGGGCCTCGAGCCGATAGAATGTGGGCGTCGTCAGACCCGACCTGATGTAGCTGCGGGAGCGGCCGTCGCCGGCCGTCTCATAGACAGGTTGCCAACGCGTGTTGGGCCCCAGGTGGGTGGTGGTGGAGAGCGTGTAGAGACGCTCGTTCCGGGTCTCCCAGGTGACCCGGATGCCGTCGGCTTCATAGCGAAGGATCTGGCCGATTCGAAGATGATCCGCCGCATTCGTGGGCGAAGTCCCGGCGAGGAACTCGGCCAGGTCCGAGAACCCGTCCTGGTCCTGATCCGAGTCTGCGCCGCCGTGGGCGACGGTCGTGCTGCCGAAATGGTCGCGTTCCCAGTCATCCGCCAGGCCATCCAGGTCCTCGTCCACCATGGGTTGAATCAGCAGGTCCGATGCGCTGTCGTCGTGGCCAACGTGGCCGTCCGCATCTCGGGCCACCACGCGGATCCGGGCGCGGGGGATATCCAACTCCGGGACGCGCCAGCGAAAGGAACCGACCGGCGCCAGCCCGGAGGCAATGTCCTGGTCGAACGCGGCGCCGCCGTCTGTCGAGAGGAGCAGGTCCACCCCGGTCACCCCGAGGTCATCGTCGGAGATCCAGCGGATCGTCGCGTCGGCGCCGGGCCGCAGCACCTGGCCACCGCGACAGGTCTGGAGGAGGACGGTCGGGTGGACCCCGCCGCGCGGCCGCGGGATAGGGGTGACGAGACAATGCAGGAACCCACCCCTTGCGACCAGGGCCTCGCAGTCGATGGGCACAACCGTGGCGCGGGGCATGGCGCGACGCCAGGTCGCCAGCGCCTCCGCGTTCAGGGGGGCCACCGCGGGATGGGAAAAGGAGGGAATCAGCACGAGGTTGTTGCAGATCACCGTGTTGGCATAGGTGTGGTTCTCGTACCAGGCATGGCTTCGTGCCGGCAGGCGATGGACGACATAACCGCGGGCGGCCATGGTCCCGGCGGCGGCTTCGCACACGCGGTCCGCCACAGAACCAGGATCGAAGGGCCAGTAGTTGATCATCACCGTGCGCTCGTCGCAGAGCAGCATCCACATGTCGAGGTGACCGGACGGGTCGGCATACGAAAGGGGATGGAAGGTCACCTCGACGCCCAGGTAGTCGCCGAGGAATCGAGCCAGTTCCGCCTCGGTCAGTCCCGGATTGGCCATCGTCAGCAGCCGCGTCAGGTGCGCGTCGCCGCGCGTCGAGACCTGGAAGTTGCCGCCGTTGTGCCGCAACGGCAGCTCGTAGAGGGCGTGCTGCATCCGGCCAGCAAAAAACCGGCTGAAGGCATCGTCGTTCTTCTGCCCCCAATCGTAGGTGAAGCGAACGACCGCCCGGCAGTCGCCCTCCCAGATGTAGCGGGGGCCAAAGTCGCGCATCCAGGGGCTATCCAACGCGCACACGAGGAAATGCAGGCGGTTGGTCTGAGCCCCCGCCGCTTGACTGAGGCGGAGGCGAAAAGGTTGTCGCGCCGCATCCTCCACGGCAATCCAGACGTCCGCATCCCCCACGGTGGTGACCTGGCCCACCAGTTGGGCAAGCACGCCGTGCAACTGCGGCTCGTCCTTCCAGGCGATCAGCAGACCCGCCACCGGCTCGTAGTCCGCCACGCAGTGAACCGGTCCGCTGGGCGGAGGGCTCGTGTTCACCGGCAGGTCGCGGCGGCCCACCAGATACCCGTTGCCCGCGACCGCGGCGGGCAGTAGCAGTGCCCAAGCCAGCACTAACAGGCGCCGCCTGCCTTGACCGGAGCGTGCTGGCTGCCTCGAGGGCTTCATTCCCACGACGGCTTCGTGATCGGCTCCTGCACGGGAGGCATAGTGTGTACGCCCATCCGGCGCGTGCGGGTCGAGTCCGAGTTCACGCGCGTCGAGCATGCTAGTCGAGTTTCCGCAGCCGGAAGAACTGGTTGGTTGCCTGGGTCATGTCGAATTCGGCCCGGCCCGGGGCCGCAAGCGGCACGCGGCGCCAGCCCGTCGGGTGCAGGCGCGAGTGGCGCTCGAGGTACGCCCGCGGTCCGGCTGACTGGTTCGTCCAGCTCAGAGAGGCCTTCTGGTCCGCGTCATACTCGATCCGGGGTCGCGGCATGGGGGCGGCGTCGTCCCAGGTGATGACCGCCTTTTGGTCCGGTCCGACTTCAAGTTTCGGCTGCAGGGAGGGGTAAATCTCCGGGGAGTACGGGACCCAAGGATAGGGCGTTGCTCGGACGAAGTTCCTTTGCACCTCGGCGATCTTCTCGCCGCGCACCTCGATGTCCTCGAGGGTGGCCGGGCGCAGGCCCAGCTTGTGCGCCCAGGCGAACTGGGGAATCGCGTCCAGGTTGGTGAACCCCATCAGGCGGGCCGCCACCATGTCCGCTGCCAGCGGACTGGTGCCGGCCACGATCAAGTTCATGGCCAGCAGCGATCCGCCCACCGGCCCATCGCCCTGCATCGCCGTGGAACCGTCAATGACCGTCAGCCCCAGCTTGTTGACCTGCGCCATATCGAGGATCTCAAAAGCCGTGCCGGGAGAGGACTTGAGCGCACACTGGTCATGCACCCAATAGCGGAACGTGCCGTAACACGCACCGGGATAGCACCCGATGAGGTTCTTGAGCCCGAGGGTGACGGTGGCCATTTGGTGCGTCTTCATCATTGGCACCGAGCAGAGAAGATCCACCTCCGTCAGGATGCGAGGCAGCGTGATCTCCTTCCAGAAAAGCCCCTGCGGCACCGGCACGGTGACCAGGTCACCGAGGTGCAGGTTGAGCAGTGGCACGCCCAAGGACCTGGCCAGGGCCGTGTAGCCCAACCGGTCGAAGACCGTCTGCTGCAGCCGCTCCAAGAGGTCCGGACAACGGGTGACGTAAGGGCGATCGTTCACGAGGTTGACGCCGGTGGCATAGGCGGATCCCTCGCCGATCAGCACCTCCTTGCCCGCGTCCAACATCAGCCGGGCGAGGGTGCGGATGACCGCCGGCTTGGTGGTGTACGCCGCGCCTTCCGCCACCAGGTTCGGCTTGAGCAGAATCCGCTGTTTGCCTGCGGTCACCTGCTGGATGCCACCCAACAGGTCGATCGCCTCCTCGACGGCCGCGGGGAGGTCGCCGTTCCGGACTTTCGCGATGCTCACCACGGGTGTCGCCGGTTCCCCGCTTCCGGCGAACAGCGCTCCTTTGCGGTTCGCCGGCACGAACAGGAGGGCCGCCCCCGCGCCGAGGCGGAGGAAGGAGCGGCGGGTGCAAGCGTGCGCGTTCTGTCTGGGAGTCTTCATTTCAGTGTGTTGGTTGAGGGTGATCGGCGCGGCGGTGGAACGGGCGTCATCAAGGGTCCTTCGCGTCCTTGCTTGACTCTTCGATGAGGCGATAGAACCGATACGGCGCGCTGTTCGCGTCAGCGTCACGGAGCTCACGCGGCCCTTCATCGCGGGACACGGTCTGCCAGTTCTCCCAGTCCCGCAGGTTCGTGCTGCGCTGGACACGGACGGTTGCTGGAGGTGGGGATGAACTCAGAAGCGACAGCGAACCCGAGGCCGTGGCTGGCTCCTCCCCCAGCGTGAGGGGGACAAAGAGGGCCGTGGGCCGACCGCCGAAGCTCGTCCCCCAGCCTGTCATTCCGGGTAGGTAGTACACGGTCACGTTGTCTGTGCTGGCAAACGCCTCACCAACGCTCGGCATCGCGCCCTGGAAGAAGATCCGGCTGAGGCTGGTACACTCGGAGAACGCTCCCGCACCGCCCCCACCACGCCCCCACCAGAATGGTCCCGCAACGTGTGTAACACCCGTCCCCAGTATGACGATCCGGAGATTCGTGCAACCGAAGAACGTCCCAGATCCAATCTGGCTGACACCATTGCCGACCCACCCGGCGGTCAGGCTGCTGCACCCCGAAAACGCAGAGTGGCCCAGATCCACCACGCTGTCGGGAATCGTGACGCGTGTGAGGCCGATGCAGCCTTGGAACGCTCCCGCCTCAATGCTCGTTACACCGTCCGACACGCAGTACTCTCCGAGTTTACTCTGGGGGAATACAATCAACCGCAGCTGCGCCTTGTCATACAGAACACCATCCTGACTGCTGTAGGCGGGATTTCCTGGATCCACCGTAATGCTGGTCAGGCCTACGCAGCTCCAGAACAGTTCCTGCGCGATGTTGGTGAGGCCGCTGCCGATGATGACACTGGCCAGGTTCGTGCAATTGAAGATCGCGTCTGGCACGATACTGCTGACGCCGTCCGGGATCGCCAGGCTGATCAGGCCACTGCAGTTCCAGAACGCTGCGCCCCCGATGCTGGTGACGCTGTCGGGAATCATGATCTCCGTCAGGCCGCTGCATCCATAAAACGTCCCGTCCTCGATACTCGGGACGCCTTCGGGGATCGCTATCCGCGTCAGGCCAGTGCAACCGCGGAACGCCGCCCACCCAATACTGGTGACACTGTTGGGCAACGCAATATTCGTCAGGGTGCTAAACTCCGCAAACGCCTCGGCCACGATGGTCTTTGCCCCGTTAGCGATCTCGACGCTGCTAAGGCTCGAGCAACCTTGAAACACCTCTCCCATTCTGATATGGACGCCCTTGCCAATGGTGATGCTTTCCAGGCCGGTGCACCCACTGAACGCGCCAGTCCCGGTGCGAGTGACACTGTCTGGGATGGTGATTGTCGTCAGGCCAGTACACTCAGAGAACGCCGCCTCCCCGATGCTGATGACGGACTCGGGAAGCACCACGCTGGGCAGCCCGGTGCAACCAGAGAACGCCCCATCCCCGATGCCGGTAACGCGGCTACCGATTATCACGCTGCTTAGACCGGTGCAGCCGGCAAAAGTCCACGCACCGAGGTACGCGAGGCGGGCGGGGAGCGTGACGCTCGAGAGCGTGTTGCAGTCTCTGAACGCATACGCTCCAATACTGGTAACGGTGTCGGGAATCGTCACGCTCGTCAGGCCAGAGCAGCCCTGGAAGGCCACCGATCCAATCTCGCTGACACTGTCGAGAATCGTGATGGTGGTCAGGCCGGTGCATCCAGAGAATGCCTCATGCTCGATGCGAGAGACAGAGGTGGGGACTGTGTAGCTTCCACCTTTACCACCTGGGCATGCGATGAGCGTCCCCTGGTCTTTGCTGAACAACACCCCGTCCTGACTGTGATAGAAGGGGTTTGAGCCCTCGACGAGGATACCCGAGAGTGCCGTGCACTCCCGGAACGCCCCATACCCGATGCTTCCGACACGGGTCGGAATCGTGAGGCTGGTCAGGCCTGTACAGCGGGTGAACGCACGGCTCCCAATGCTTCGGACGCTGTCGGGGATCGTGACGCCGGTGAGGCTGGTGCAACGCTCGAACGCCCAATCACCGATGGTCGTGACACTATTGCCGATCACCACGCTGATCAGACCCGAGCAGCCTGAGAATGCCCACCACCCGATACTGGTGACACCGTTGCCGATGATCAGGCCAGTCAGGCCGGTGCAACCCTGGAACGCCCGTTCTCCGATGCGGCTCACGCTGTCGGGGATGACGATGCTGCTAAGGCTGGTGCAGCGCCTGAACGCCGCGACGCCGATGTCCGCGACCCTGTTGCCTATCACGACGCTCGTCAGGCGGGTACAGTCAGAAAACGCCATGTTGCCGACGCCGGTAACCGGCAGGCCCGCGAGGGTGTCGGGGATGACGGCAACGGCTCCGATGCCAATGTAGCCGGTTACGGTGATCCCAGCGCTCCCGGCTTCGTAGGTGAAGTCGCCGGATTGGGCGGCTTGAGTTGTCACGAGTGCCGTGACGAGTGGGAATCCAAGAAGGAGCGGTTTCGTCTTCATACGTCAGCACTTGCTTGTTGGTCATCGGCCCGTGCCAGGACCGGCTTCTGACGCGGGGATGGCTGAGTGGGCCGGAGTGAGGCAGGCGCCCGTGGGGGCCGCGGGAATCTGGGGCGGGATTCGAAGCGTCATTTGAGCCTTTGGTGCAAGGCCTTGGCCTCCGCCTCCGCCAGCCGGTAGTAGCGTTCTCCGCGGACGGGATGGAGCCTATGGGGGCTGGCCGCTCCGGCCAGATCGGTCCAGACCGCCGGCGTCAGTGACGACGTGACCTGCAAGCGGCCGGCACCGTTCCAGGACAGGACCACGTCGTCCGCGTCCCGGGTGATCAGGAGCGGACCGAGCGCCGGTCCGATGGCCAGCAACCGCCCGTCCTCGAGCGCCAGCAGGACGGATCCATGCCGGTTGACCGCCAGTCCCCACGGCACGGGAGGTGCCGGCAGTGCGAACGACCACGCGGTCGTTCCGTCCGACAAGGCAAGGGCACGCAGTTGGTTGGTGGTGGCCACGAGCGCGGCGTTCTGGGCCAGGGCGAAGGCGACCGTGCCCGGGGAGAGTTTCCACCAGACCGGAGAGACCCCAGCGACCACGCCGTTGGTCCAAGAACTCAACAGGCGCCTTTCGCGCTGGTCCTCGATGCGTGAAAAGCACAGAACGCGGTGGAGGTTGCCGGCCATCCGGCTGACCCAAAAGACGTCCCGATCCCGCGTGGACGTGACCAGAACCTTGTTCAGCACCGTCTCGTCATACACCGGGTATTGCGGATGGGAGTACAGGGGTTTGCCGCTCACGAACATCTGGTTCTCGATCCGGAAGAGCTCCGCCCCGCGGGGAGCCGTGGTCCACGGCACGTCGTTGGCCACCGTCTGGTGGAGTTGGTTGGTGTCATTCAAGCACTGCCCGGTGGCGGCGTCGTACATGGCCGGGGACAGCGCATTCCCCCCTGGCAGGTAGAGCTTGCCGTTGAGGAAGCCCAGGTGGCCCTGCACACTCACGCCGGTGCGCGATTCGGGGTCGAGATGGCCGGAGCTGTGGTTCTGCCATCGGATCCGGCCGGTGGCGGCGTCGAGGGCATAGACGTGGGTGCCGTCGTAGTTGACGATCCCCGCGGCGACGTAGGCGAGGCCGTCCTGGAGCAGGACACCGCTGGCTGCCGGCCACGTCGAGCGCAGTGAGCCATAGACCGGGATGCGCCGTTCGGACGGGGCGGCCCGGAACCGCCAGAGCCGCTGTCCCGTCCTGGCGTCGAGGGCGTAAGTCCAGCCGTCCCCGGCGCCCACCAAAGCCCGCCCTTCCCCGATCGTCGGCGGATACAGCACGGCGCCCCCCGTGAAGGCCGTCCAGGCGGGTTGACCGGTGCTCGCGTCGAAGGCGCGGACCATGCCGTCCGAACCGGCGACAAAGACCCGGTCACCCACGGCCGTCGGGCTGGTCGGGGTCACGCCGGGTGTGGGGCGGGTTTGCCACGCGAGGCGCGCCACCTCGGGCACGGCCACCGCAGAAGTGGTTGAGCCCGTGTTGTCCGCGCGGAACGTGGGCCAATCCTCGGGCCTGGTGACCAACGCCCCGGTGGTCGCTCCCGCCGGCCTGGCGCCGTCCGGCAGGCCGGTTGGGCTGGGGGAGGGGGATCCGACCGGCGAGGGCGCCGCTCGGGACACGCGAGGGCGCGTGTGCTCCCCGTCCGTGTCGGGACGGCCGCGATGGAGGGAGGGAGGTTCAGGGCCAACCGCCGGGTGGGCTGCGCCAGCGAGGCCCTCACCGACTTCCAACCGTTCCGACTCGATGGCTTGCTGGCTGAAGGCGAAGTCGCCTGCCGGGCCGAGGCAGGTGATGCCATAGAGGGTCAGGTTGCAGTCGCAGACGGAAGGCCACCAATAGAGCCGGCCGTGGGCGATGGTCACGCCGTCGTGGCACTGGGCGCGCATCGGCGAGACCAACTGGGGTCGGTCCGTTGCCAGGTCGAGCCGGGTCGATCCCTCGACACAGCGGAAGAACACCGCCTCCGGGTACGCCGTGGGCCGGGTACAGGCCATCCGACCGACCTTGATGGCGGAGAGGATGTCACCCGTGAAGGGGTGGAACCTGCGGCTGGGAGCGGAGTCCAGGGTGCCGCTGATGCCCACGACCGCGTCGTCCAGGAGCAGCAACTGGTAGTTGTTATAGGGATGCGACCAGAGCACACGCCCATCGCTTGCGGCCAAGGCAAGGAGCCTGTTCATGCATGGGCCGGCGAAGTACAGGGCCTGGTCGTTGCATTTCAGGTAGGCCGTGGTGCGCCAGTTTTCCCAGGGCCCCTGTCGCTGCAGGTAGCTCCCCAACGCCCTGAACAGGTCGGGAGTTGTCCCCTTGGTGTGACGCCAGATGACCTTGCCCGTCGCGGTGTCGAGGCAGGTCAGGTAAGCCCCGAAGCGGAAGGCGTAGAGGCGTCCGTTCTTGAGGCAGAGCGCGCGGCTGTCCATCGGCTCCTCTTCCCGGTAATGCCAGAGCACGCGTCGGGTCCGGAGATCCATGGCCAGCAGGGTGCGGCCGTAGCCCCACGGGTTGGTCGGCTGGTTGAAGCCGGGCGAGAGAGGATCCCAGGGCCACCCATGGATGCTCAGCCGCGGGCGAACCACCGGGTCGCGCTGCTCGTTCTGCCCGACTAGCGCGTAGAGCACGCCGCCCTCGAGTGCCATCCATTTCCAGAACGTCCCGTCGGTCAATTCCGCCGGAGGGACCATCTCCTCGCGCAGTTCGCCGGTGGCCGCGTCATAGACTTTGCAGGACGTGTCGTCCCCGTAATAGACGGCTGTCGGCGTGGCAATGAGCGTGTTCCGATGCACCATGATGCCTGGGGGGATCGCGCGCTGCCAGAGCAGCGTGCCGTTGTAGCCGTTGAAGGCTGCCAGCGTGTTGAGCCAGGGTTCCTCCCGCAGCTTGAAGGCGATGTGGCCGAACGCCTTGAACACCCGTCCTCCGGCGGCCACCGCCACCTGCGGCAGCGGCGCGTATCTCGGATCGGCCAGGAACTGAGTCAGGTACGGCGCGCGGATCACCTGGTCGCGGGATACCGGATTGTTGTCCGGGCCATGATAGGGATGGGACCAGTCGTCGATACCCGCCGGGATCGGTTTGGTGAGCTGACGATCACCCAGCCACACCTTCCCGCCCGGACGAACCACGCGCAGCGCCTCTGCTTCCGGCAAGAGGGCGTCCGAGGCCGCCACCAGGCCATCGGCGATGTCATCGGCCAGGAGCAGATGGTTCGAATCGCGTTCGCCGACGAACACGCGGGTGCCATAGAAGCCTGCCCGGTCGATGGCGCGTCGTTCGGCCTCGGCCGTCGCCACGTCAGTAAACTGACAGTAGACGATGAATTCCGTCTCCCGCGCCAGGGCCAGCGCGGAGGCGGTGGCGCCCTCGCCAACGCAGACGATGATACCCCGCGGCACGCTGAAGGAGCGGATCAGGTCGGCGGGGCTGGGAGCACCCGCGAAGGCGACACCCACGCCGTAAGCAGTGCGACTCTGCGCACGCGCAGGCGCAGGCGGCGCAAACGACGGCGAGGGGTTCCTCCTGGGCCAAGCCGGGCGGTTGGGCCACGGGCCGTTCCGGCGAAATGGGGTCGCGTTCATGACCTGGATCCTCGCGTCTGGTTGCTGCGCGCGGTGGTTGGCTGGAGCGAGACGACTCGACGCACCGGGTGACAGTAGCAGACCCATCGCACACAGGCACCGAATCGGCAAGGCTCATCCTGAAAACGCAGGATGTTCGTGTGAGTGTTCATGAGCAACCAGGCAGCGTATGCATAGGACATGCCAGAAGGGCCGCGGCACAGTGGGCGCGTTGCCTCCGAGTCACTTGTGAACACAGCCAGGTTCCGGCGCACGGACGTCGCGCGACATTCTATGCTGACTCAGCGATGAACGAGTCAGCGTAGTCAGCATAGCCGGTGTCAGCGTATCGGGTCCGTGTCCTCCGCCTACGCAAAGCGGCGGTCAACCGCACGCACTCCAGACGCTTCGCGACCCCCCACGGTCCGGCATGCGCAACGCGTTTGGAGTGCGGCGTCTTCCAGCGGCGCTTTTCGTCCCCTTACGCAAAGCGGCGGTCAACCGCGCGCACTCCAGACGCTTCGCGACTTCCACCACGTCTGGCATGCGCAACGCGTTTGGAGTGCGCTGTCCCGACCGCCGGGCGCTGTGTGAACCGGGTGGACCTTCCTGGAACGTGGCAAGACACCGGGCTTTGGGGCCCTGCTTACCACCCCTTCAGAACCGGAACACCCACTCCGGGCGCTCGTACTTCGTGGCCACCAACGCCGACACGCGGTCCAGCGGCGGCGGCGCGTCCGGGTCCGTGGCGGCCCAGGCCTGACGGAGGGCCTGTTGGATTGTGACGGTTTTGACGCCGAGGTTCGTGAGGAAATCGTCGTGCGACCGACCGGATCGGTAGGGCGGTTGGCGCGTGGGCATCGGCAACACCGCCCGTACCAGGTTCGCATCCATCCCGAGCAGGAAGGTGCCGTGGAACAGCAACGCCCGTCGGCCGCGCCGCTGCGCGTTACCCGAGAACTTGCGACCTTCAAGCGCGAGGTCCGTGTCGCCGCAGCAGCGGACGGGCTTACCCAAGGTGGTCGTGAGGGCCGCGGCGTGCCGGTGCATGATGTACCGGTTGGTGGACGGGATTCCGGAGGTCGGGCCGTCGGGTGTCACGCGCAGGATCAGGGTGTAGTTGAGGCAACCCGGGCCCTGGAGCACGGTGCCGCCGCCGGTGATGCGTCGCAGGACCGGGATGCCGCGCAGTCGGCACGCCGCGAGGTCGACTTCCGACGCGACACGGTTGGCATAGCCGAGCACGACAAATGGGGCTGGGGACTCCCAGAACCGCAGTCGTTCGACACCATCCTGCTCGCCGGCCTCCCAGAGCGCTTCGTCGAGCGCGAGGTTCTCGGCGGGGGTGGGGAGCGTGAGATCGAGGTAGTGCATCGACAGGGCGGGCGGGAGGGGGAGGCGTTCCCCGGCCGCCGGACGCTTCTACGCCGAACGGGGGCGGGGTTCAAGGACGGCGCGGTGGGAAGATGAGGTAAGGATTGTCGGCCGCAACGAAAGCGCTATGGTCAGAGGCAGACGCGGCCCCGGTCCGCAGTTGCCGTCCACGAAGGATTCCTGCGCGCGTGGCGCGTGAACCGGCCGCGAACTGGTGTTCCCATTGTGAAACCGTTGCACCCTGAATTGCCCCGGGCCCTGGCCCGTGAAACGGCGGCCGTGGCCGGCGCTGATCCCTGGTTCGAAGCCTACGGTCAACTGCTTGAGCTGAGCCTGCGCCAACAAGAGCCGGCCCGCGGCCATCGGCACGTGGCCGACTTGTTGACCCGGTTGCGTCAGGCGGGCCTGGCCGTGCCCCAGACCACGAGCACGCCTTACCTCAACACGATTCCGGCGGAGGTGCAGCCGCCGATGCCCGGCGACCATGAGCTCGAGCGGCGGATCAAGAGCTATATCCGCTGGAACGCGATGGCCATGGTGGTGCGGGCGAACTCGACCACGAACGTGGGCGGGCACATCTCGACGTACGCCTCGAGCGCCACGTTGTACGAGGTGGGGTTCAACCACTTCTTCCGCGGCGCCTCGGCGGATCACCCGGCGGACCTCGTCTACTTCCAGGGTCACGCCTCGCCGGGCGTGTATGCCCGGGCCTTCCTCGAGGGGCGGCTGGATGAGCGTCAGCTCGAGCATTTCCGGCAGGAGTTGGCCGAGGGCGGCGGGCTGTCGTCCTACCCGCACCCGTATCTGATGCCGTCGTTCTGGCAGTTCCCGACGGTCTCGATGGGGCTGGGTCCGATCATGTCGATCTACCAGGCACGCCAACCGGTGCCTGAAGGCACGCGCGGCTTTCTCAGCGACCGGGCCGAAGGTGTGGTGCTTCGTGGGGGACGGGGAGAGCGACGAGCCCGAGACGCTCGGCTCGCTGACGCTGGCCTCGCGGGAGCAGCTCGACAACCTGATCTGGGTCGTCAACTGCAACCTCCAGCGGCTGGACGGCCCGGTCCGGGGCAACGGCAAGATCATTCAGGAGCTGGAGGCGGCCTTCCGCGGCGCCGGCTGGAATGTGATCAAGGTCGTCTGGGGCCGCGAATGGGATGCGCTGCTGGCGGCCGACCGGTCGGGCCGGCTGGTGCAACGCATGGAAGAAGCGGTGGACGGCGACTACCAGAAGTACTCGGTTGAGCCCGGGAGCTACACCCGCAAGCACTTCTTTGGGAAGTACCCGGAGCTGCGCGAGCTGGTCAATCATCTCAGCGACCATCAGATCCGCCGGCTCTCGCGCGGTGGCCACGACCCCGCCAAGGTCTTTGCCGCGTACCAGGCCGCCCTGAACCACCGCGGCTCGCCCACGGTGATCCTGGCCAAGACCATCAAGGGCTACGGGCTGGGTGAGGCGGGGGAAGGCCGCAACATCTCGCATCAGCAGAAGAAGATGAACGAGAAGGAGCTGCGGGAGTTCCGCTCGCGCTTCGGGGTGGCCATCAGCGACGACGAGATCGCCGAGATGCCGTTTTACCGGCCGCCCGCGGACGCGCCGGAGACCCGCTATCTGCTCGAACGACGCCGGGCGTTGGGAGGATTCCTTCCCCAGCGACAGGTCACGGCGCCGGCGCTCGAGGTGCCCGGGAAGGACTTCTTCGCCGAGCTGCACCGCGGTTCGGGCAAGATGACGGTCTCGACCACCATGGCGTTCGTCCGGCTGCTGAGCATGCTGCTGCGGCACGGAGGCGTCGGGCGCCACGTGGTTCCCATCATCCCTGATGAGGCCCGCACCTTCGGCATGGACGCGTTGTTCCGCGAGATTGGCATCTATGCCCACCGCGGCCAGCTCTACGAGCCGGTGGACAGCAAGTCGCTCCTGTACTACCACGAGACGAAAGACGGGCAGATCCTGGAGGAAGGGATCACCGAGGCCGGTTCCCTGGCCAGCTTTATCGCCGCCGGGACGGCCTATGCCACGCACGGCGTGAACATGGTCCCGTTCTACATCTACTATTCGATGTTCGGCTTCCAGCGGGTCGGGGATCTGATGTGGCTGTGTGGGGACATCAAGGCCAAGGGCTTCTTGCTCGGGGCCACCGCCGGGCGCACGACGCTCAACGGCGAGGGGCTGCAACACCAGGATGGCCACAGTCTCCTGCACGCCAGCACCATTCCCACGCTGCTGGCCTACGACCCGGCGTTCGCCTATGAGCTCGCGGTGATTGTCGCCGAGGGCCTCCGGCGCATGTACCTCCAGGGCGAGGAGCTCTTCTATTACCTGAGCCTGTACAACGAGAACTACCTGATGCCGCCCATGCCGACGGGCGTCGAGGACGGCATCTTGAAAGGGCTTTACCGGTTCAAGACCGGCCCGGGCGACCGGGCTCACAAGGCCCATCTGCTGGGCAGCGGCCCCCTGCTGAACGAGGCCCTGCGCGCCCAGCAGATCCTCGCGGAGCACTACCAGGTCTCGGCCGACGTCTGGAGCGCCACCAGCTACAAGCTCCTGCGCAACGACGCGCTCAAGACCGACCGCTGGAACCGGCTGCATCCCACCGAGCCGTCCCGAAAGTCCTACCTCCAACAACTGCTCGAGCCGGAGCAGGGACCGTTCATCGCCGTGTCGGACAACCTCAAGGCGGTGCCGGACCTGATTGCCCCGTGGGTGCCCGGTGGTCTGACCACCCTGGGCACGGACGGCTTCGGGCGCAGCGACACGCGGGCGAGGCTGCGCCGGTTCTTCGAGGTGGACGCGGAGTCGGTCGTCCTGGCCACGCTGCACGCGCTCGCCCGCCGCGGGCAGGTCGAACCCTCCGCGGTGGCCAAGGCCATGAAAGACCTGGGCCTCCATGCGGACCAACCCCATCCGGACCTCGTCTCCGTCTAACTCCCAGCCGCATGAGCACACCCGACACCGACGCCACGATGGCGGTGTTCCTCGACCTCGAAAACATCGCGCTCGGGGCACGCGACGCCCACTACCCGCGGTTTGACATCCACAAGGTGCTCGAGCGCCTTCTGCTCAAGGGCCACATCGTGGTCAAGAAGGCCTACTGCGACTTCGACCGTTACAAGGAGTTCAAGCGCGACCTCCACGAAGCCGCTTTCGAGCTGATCGAGATCCCTCACCTCCGCCAGTCGGGCAAGAACTCGGCCGACATCCGGATGGTCGTGGACGCGCTGGATCTCTGCTACACGAAGGGGCACGTGGACACGTTCGTGATCCTGAGCGGCGACTCGGACTTCTCGCCCCTGGTGAGCAAGCTGCGGGAGAACGCCAAGACCGTCGTCGGGATGGGCGTCAAGACCTCGACGTCCGATCTGTTCATCAAGAACTGCGACGAGTTCCTGTACTACGATGACCTCGTCCGGGCCGAGGCTTCCAAGGCGCGGCAGCGCCACGGGACCAGCAAGTCAGGCAGCGCCCGGCCCGCCGGCGACGCGGGCAAAACAGCATCCACCGATGAAGCGCTCGATCTGGTGCTGGAAACCCTGGATGCGATCACGGAAGAACGCGACGAAGACGAGCACATCTGGGGATCGATGATCAAGCAGGCCATCAAGCGTCGGAACCCCGGGTTCAACGAGCGCTTCTACGGTTTCCGCTCCTTCAACGATCTGCTCCTCGAAGCGCAGCATCGCGGCCTGCTCAAGCTCGAGCCCGACAAGAAATCCGGCGGCTACACGGTGCTGGCGGGCGGGTAGGCGCAGCCCGGCCTGGGGAGCAGGCTTCCAGCCTGCCGCTAGTGGCTGTCCGCTGCGGTTGTTCTCTGTGTCTTGCGGAGCTCTGTGCTGAAAAACCGGACCCGGGTTCAGCACAGAGCTCAGGAGGACACAGAGGATCAGCCGGCGAGGCAGCCGGGGTTCTGTCTCACGCCCTTCCCGCCCCTGCTCCTGCTCTTGCTCTCTCTCCTACTCTCTGCGGTGGATCAAGAGCAAGAGCAAGAGCAAGAGCAAGAGGAGGACCGACGGAAGAGGACCTGCGCAACAGGAGTTGGCCCCGGCGTCAAACGTCGCCGAGCGACCAACCCGGCCGGTACTCGCGATGCAAGCGGGCGTTGGCGCGGTCGTGGTTGAGGATCCGACCGGCCAAGGGGTCGTAGTCGAGCGGGCCTTCCTCGAGGGTCGCGGCGTTGACCAACTGCATCAGTTCGGTGAGGGGTCCACCGATGTCGAAGGAGGAGAAGGTGCGGCCGTTGCCCTTGCAGGCTTCCACCCATTCGCGGTGGTGGCCAATCGAGCGCGGGAGTCGCTGGGGAGCGCCGGCGGGGGTTCCGTCAAACCGCTCCTCGGGCAGGAGGGTGTAGCGCGTGTTCCAGGGACACTCGGAGTAGATCGAGCCCTTGGAGCCGATGAGCAGGTCGCCCCAACCCTGTTGCGGGTAGCCCAGCAACAGGTCGGCCGGCGGTTTGTCCTTTGCCCAGACGGTCAATTTCACGGGCGGCAACGAGCCTCGCGCGGGCAGTTCCACCACGGCTTTGAGCGCCCGAGGGTAACCTTCGGCATCGACCTCGGACGGCCAGGCCTGCACCCGGATGACTCGACGGTCCGCCAACGGATTGGTTGGGGCCTCCCACAGTGCCGCCAGGTTCAGGGCGCGGAACATGAGATTGCCGGTGTGACAACCGAAATCCCCCACGATCCCGCTGCCGAACGCGCGCCACCCGCGCCAGCTTCCGGGGAGATAGCTGGGGTGATAGGGGCGGAACTCCGCCGGCCCAAGCCAGAGATCCCAATCCAGAGTCGCCGGCACCGGCGGCGTGTCCTTCGGCCGCTCGAGGGGGCTGTTGCCGCCGTCGAACCAGACGTGGGCTTCCCGCACCTCGCCAATCACACCGTCCAGGACGAGCTCCGTGCCGCGCCGCAGGCCGTCTGAAGCGGAGCCCTGGTTGCCCATTTGGGTCACCACGCGGTGTTTGCGGGCCGCTTCGCGCATCGCCCGGGCTTCGCGCACGGTGCGGGTCAACGGCTTTTCGCAGAACACGTGCTTGCCGCGCTGCATGGCTGCCACGGCGGCGACGGCGTGCGTGTGGTCGGGGGTGGAGACGACCACGGCATCGACCGACGCTCCGAGGTCGTCGAGGAGGCGGCGGAAGTCGGTAAAGGCCCGTGCCTCTGGGTACTTCTTGAAGGTGTCGGCCGCGTAGCGTTGATCGACATCGCAGAGGGCGACGATGGCCGCGCCGGCACCGGCGATGTTATCCAGGTTACCGCGCCCCTGGCCGGCCACGCCCACGCCGGCGACGTGGAGGCGGCTATTGGCCTCGGCTGCGAAGGCGAGGCGGGCGTTGGACAGGAGGAGGACGCCCGCGCCACCCAGACCCGTATGGCGCAGGAACGAGCGACGGCGGATTCCGGTTTTCAAAGCGACGGGTGGAAGATCAGGAGGCGGGCTTGGTCTCGGGGGCAGTCGCCGCCGGGGCGGGGGTGCCTTCCTCGACCCATTCGAGGATGGCCTCGGGGGCGGCGTCTCCCTGGCGGCGGTGCATCAGCTTGACGATGCGCGTATAGCCACCCGGGCGCTCCTTGTTGAGGGGGGCGATGTCGCGGAAGAGGATGCGGACGGCCTCTTCGTCCTGGTGCAGCCGGGCCGAGGCGAGGCGGCGATGGTGCAGGGAACCGCTCTTGGCGAGCGTGACCATCTTCTCCGCCACCGAGCGGGCGGCCTTGGCCTTGGCCAGGGTGGTGGTGACCCGGCGATGCTTGATGAGGCTGCACACGAGGTTGGCGAGCATGCGATTGCGATGCTCGCCGGTGCGGCCCAGTTTGGCGGTGCGTTTGAGGTGGCGCATAGGCGGAGACGGGCGTCAGGAGAGGCTCGGGATGGGTTCCTTCGGGCCCTCGAGCAGGGAGGTATCGATCTTCATGCCCAGGGTGAGGCCGAGGTGGGCGAGCTTGTCCTTGATCTCGTTGAGGGATTTCTTGCCGAAGTTGCGGTACTTGAGCATCTCGCTTTCGCTCTTCATGGCGAGCTGGCCCACGGTGGTGATGTTCGCGTTGTTGAGGCAGTTGGCGGCGCGAACGCTCAACTCGATCTCATTAACGCTCATGTTGTAGAGCTTCCGCAGCCGGGTCCGCTCCTCGTCCTGCCGGGATTCCTCCTCCTCGAACTCGACGGCGTTCTTGTCGTAGCCGACGAACACGTCGAGGTGCCGCTGGAGGATCGCCGAGGCCTGGATGAGCGCTTCATCGGGGGTGAGGCGGCCGTCGGTCCAGATATCGAGGAGGAGCCGGTCGTAGTCGGTCTTTTGCCCGACGCGGGCGGCCTCGACGCTGTAGCGGACGCGGGTGACGGGGGAGAAGAGCGAGTCGATGGCGATGACGCCGATGCTCTGGTCGGGCTTCTTGTTTTCGTCACCCGGGCAGAAGCCGCGGCCGACGCGGACCTCCATCTCGATCTGGAACTTCTTCTTCTTGTCGAGGGTACAGATCAACTGGTCGGGGTTGACCAACTCGAGGTTCTGGTTGAGCTGGATGTCGGCAGCGGTGACCGGCCCCTCCTTGTGAGCGGAGAGGAAGATGGTCTGGGGATCGCGGCTGTGGGCCTTGAACTTCACCTGCTTGAGGTTCAGCACGATGTCGGTGACGTCCTCGACGACGCCTTCGACGGTGGCGAACTCGTGCATGGCGCCGTCGATCTTGATGGAGGTGATGGCGGCCCCCTCGAGGGAGGACAGCAGCACCCGGCGCAGCGAATTGCCGATGGTGTAGCCGTATCCGGTCTCGAACGGCTCGGCGATGAACCGGGTGTATGTGGCCGTAACGCTCGCGTCATCACGCGTGAGGCGCTTCGGCATTTCGAACCGACCTACTCGAACTGGCATAGGATGATGGAGAACAGCAATTTTAAACTGGCCCGCGACCGCCGCTCCCGCCGGGGTCCGGGCCCGTATAATTGCCCGGGTCCCACCCGGGACCCTGTCTGGGTTAGCGGGAGTAAAATTCGACGACGGCCTGCTCGTCCGCGATGGGCTGGATTTCGTCGCGGGTCGGCAGGCGCATGATGACGCCCTTGAACGCGTCCTTGTTGAGCGACAACCAGTCCGGCACGTTGCGGCTGGTGGAGGCTTCGAGCCCCTTGGTGGCCATCTGGCGCGCCACGCTGGTGGGCCGGACTTCGACCACGTCATTCACGCGCAACGCGCAGGAGGGCACGCTGACCCGGCGGCCGTTCACCTGGACATGGCCGTGGCTGACCATCTGTCGGGCGGCGGGCCGGGTGGGGGCAAACCCCAGTTGATACACGACGTTATCCAGCCGCGTCTCGAGGATCTGCAGCATGGTTTCGCCGGTGACGCCGCGCTTGCTCAGCGCCTGCTGGTAGACGCGCCGGAACTGGCGCTCGAGCAGGCCGTAGTAGTACCGCAGCTTCTGCTTTTCGATCAGGCCCAGACCGTAGTCCGACGTCTTGCGGCGGTGCTTGGGTCCGTGCATCCCGGGACCGTAGTTGCGCCGTTCGAGGTACTTGGTCGGGCCGAAAATCGGGACGCCGAAGCGGCGACTGATGCGTACGCGAGGTCCAGTGTAACGAGCCATTGACTTGGAGCGGGGTTGGTAAGTTCAGCCGGGGGTTTACACACGCCGTTTCTTGCGCGGCCGGCAGCCGTTGTGAGGAATCGGGGTGACGTCCCGGATGACGGTGATTTCGAGGCCGATGGCCTGGAGGGCGCGGATGGCCGATTCGCGGCCGGACCCTGGGCCTTTGACGCGGATTTCCACCTCGCGCATGCCGTGCGACATGGCCTGGCGCGCCGCGGCCTGGGCGACCTGCTGGGCGGCAAAGGCGGTGCTCTTGCGTGATCCTTTGAAGCCGGCGCGGCCGGCGGTGGCCCAGCCGATGACGTTCCCCTGCATGTCCGTGATCGACACGGTGGTGTTGTTGAACGTGGCCAGAATGTGGGCGACCCCAGCGCTGATGTTCTTGGAGCCTTTCGCCTTGATGATCTTCTTGCCGGCCAGACCGTCGGAGAGCAACTCCGCCGCCGTGGGGGCGGTGCCGGCGACGGGGCCTTCCGGCCCTGACGCCGGAGGGGTGGCCGTGGCAGCCGCGGCAGGCTTACCTGCGGCGGGTTTGTCGGCGGGTTTGTCGGCCGGGGTCCCTTCGGCAGCGCCGGCGCTGGCCGGTTTCGCGGCGGGCTTGGCGGCCTTGGGGGCCTTGTCCTTCTTCTCGGCCTTGTCGGCACCCTCCGGCTTGGCGGGGGCGGGGACTTCGGGCGCGGGTGGGGCAGCAGCTTGCTCTTCAGCCATACGTCAACAGGGTCTAGTGAATGCCGGTCTTGGCGTTGGGATTGCGCTGGACACCGACGGTCTTCCGCGGGCCTTTGCGGGTGCGGGCGTTGGTTTGGGTGCGTTGGCCACGGACGGGCAGTCCACGCAGATGGCGGACGCCCCGGTAGCACTTGATACCCTGGAGCCGTTTGAGGTTAAGACCGATCTCGCGCCGCAGGTCGCCCTCGATGACGTACTTGCCTTCCTGGATGGCATGTACGATCTGCGAAAGCTGCTGTTCGGTCAGGTTCTTGGCCCGGATCGAAGGCTCGATGCTGGCCCGGGCCAGAATCTCCTTCGAGGTCGTCGGGCCCAGCCCATAGACGTAGCGCAGGGCGATATCGATCCGCTTCTCGCCCGGGATGTCCACACCAAGAATACGTGCCATAAAAACCTCGCGGTTAACCCTGCCGCTGCTTGTGGCGGGGGTTGCTGCAAATGACCCGAATCACGCCCTTGCGCCGCACCACTTTGCAGTGCTCGCAGAGCCGTTTGACTGACGCTCGTACTTTCATGTTCTCAAACTCATGCACCCGCGCTCACTTTCACGATCCCCAACGTCGGGTCCGCGGGGGACACCGCCAGGGTCACCGGTGACCCCACGCCGTACTGCCCCGCGGCGGTGCGGTCCCGCCGCAACAACCGCCCCACCAGCCGATGGCCGTTGGGCAACTCGACCCGCCAAACACCCTCGCCCAGGGACTCGACAATCACGCCGACAACAACGCAGGCATCCGTTCCCGACATGTCAGGATCTCCGGCTCGGCCTCGGTGATCAGCACCGTGTGCTCGAAGTGCGCGGAGGGCAACCCATCCTGGCTGACCACCGTCCAACCGTCCCGCATCACCCGCACCGCCGGGGACCCCGCATTGACCATGGGCTCGATGGCGATCGTCATTCCCGGCCGCAGCCGGGGCGACGACTTCTGATCCACGAAATTGGGCACCTGCGGTTCCTCGTGCATCGACCGACCCACGCCGTGTCCGACAAACTCGCGAACCACACTGAACCCGTTGCCCTCGACGAACTGCTGGATGGCGCGCGAGATGTCGGCCACCCGCTGGCCCGCCAGGGCCTGGGCAATCCCCTCATACAGGGCCCGCTCGGTCACATCAATGAGTTTCTGGGCGAGCGGACTGCACCCTCCCACCGGGACGGTGCGGGCGTTGTCGCCGATAAACCCGCGAAAATAGACGCCGACATCCAGGCTGACAATGTCGCCAAACTCGAGCCGGCGGTTGTTCGCCAACCCGTGCACGACCTCGTCGTTCACCGAGATGCAGAGGTGGCACGGATACTTCTTGTAGCCCAGGAAGGCGCTGCGCGCGCCGTGGGCCTTGATCCGTTCGGCCGCAAAGCGATCCACATCGCGCGTCGTGACCCCGGGCGCCACGAAGTTGGCGACCTCATGCAGCACGGTGGCGGCGACCGCACCGGCGGCCCGCATCGCCTCCTGTTCGCGTTCGTTCTTGAGAATGATCACCTCAGAATCGCCCCCGCATGCGCCCCTTCTTCAGGAAGCCGTCGTAGTGGCGCATGAGCAAGTGGGACTCCATCTGCCGCGTGGTATCCAGCATGACTCCAACCGAGATCAGAATGCTGGTGCCGCCAAAGAACTGCCCCACCTCGAAGGGAATTCCCACCCAAGTGAAGAGGAGGGTCGGCAGGATGGCAATGACCACCAGGAAGATGGCCCCCGCCAGGGTAATCCGGCTCATGGCCCGGTGCAGGAAATCGCTCGTATGCTGCCCGGGACGGACGCCTGGGATGTAGCCGCCGTACTTCTTGAGGTCGTCGGCAATCTGGATCTCGTTGAACTGGGTGGCCACCCAGAAATAGGAGAAGAACAGAATCATCAAGCCCTCGAGGGCGATGTAGGGGGCGCTGCCGTACTGCAGGGCGACGGCGATGCCCTCGCAGACCTTGGAGAAGCCCGCCATGCTTTGCGCCGTGACGCCGGCGAGGGTGAAGAAGATCTTCTCCGGGAACATCAGGATGGCCTGCGCGAAGATGATCGGCATGACCCCCGAATAGTTGACGCGGAGGGGCATGAAGGAAGTGCCGCCGGCGTAGACCTTGCGGCCCACCGCGCGCTGGGCGTACTGGACGGGGATCTTCCGCTGGGCCTGGGTCACAGCGATGACGGCCGCGATGACCGCCACCAGGAGGAGGATGAGGGCGATGCCGTGGAACAGGTTGTAGTTGGTCTGCACGCCGCGCGGCGGGAAGAACATGAACCACAGCGAGGTCATCGCTTGGGGCAGTCGGGACACGATGCCGATGGTGATGACCAGCGACACGCCGTTGCCGATGCCGCGTTCGCTGATCTGCTCGCCCAGCCACATCAGGAGCAGGGTCCCGGTGGTAAGCAGCAGCGTGGTTTGAATGCGATACCACCAGAGGTTCTCGACCAGGACGAGGTTGCCGGTGAAGCCTTCGCCGAACACCTTCTCCGGGTTCTCCCAAGCCAGGGACATCACGAAACCCTGGCCGAGGCAGAGGATCACGGTCAGGTAGCGGCCGTACTGGATGATCTTGGCCCGCCCGCCTTCCTCCCGCACGATTTTGCTCAACTGCGGGATCACGGCGCTCATCAACTGCAGGATGATGGTGGCGCTGATGTAGGGCATGATCCCCAGCGAACCGATGGCGCAGTTCTCCATCGCACCGCCGGTGAAGAGGCTGTACATGCCCAGCAGTCCCCCACCCTGCTGCGAGCTTTTCTCGAAGAACTGGGCCAGGGCGGCGCCGTCCAGACCCGGCACGGGGATGAGCGCGATGAGCCGGCATACCCCCAGCACCAGCAAGGTGAAGATGATCCGGGAACGCAGCTCCGGAATCTTCAGGCAGTTGGCGAAGGTGTTGAGAATCGTCTTGAACATAGGACCGTCTGTCCGCGCCGCATGCGCCTAGGCCGCGCCGGTCGCTCCGGCCGTTTCGCAGGTGCCCCCGGCCTTCTCGATCTTGGCCCGCGCCGATGCGCTGAACGCCTGGGCGCAGACGACCAGCTTCCGCGTGAGCTCGCCACTGCCCAGCACTTTGATGCCGTCGCCATGCCGCTTGACGATGCCGGCCTTGCGCAGGGCCGCTTCATCGACGCGGGTGCCGTCCTCGAACCGGTTCAGGGTTTCGACATTGACGATGAGATGCCGGGTGGCGAAGCGGGCATTGTTGAAGCCGCGCTTGGGCAACCGACGGCTGAGGGGCATCTGGCCGCCCTCGAAGTTGGGCCGGATGGAACTGCCCGAGCGGGCGCTCTGCCCTTTGCCGCCGCGGCTGCTGGTCTTGCCATGTCCGCTGGCGCGGCCCTGACCGAGGCGCTTCCGGGGGTGTTTGGCTCCGGGACGGGGCTGGAGAGTGTGGAGGCGCATAAGCGATCAGGCAGTCGGTTCGGTGGAGGGCGCCGGCGGTTCGGAGGGCGCTGCGGGCGCCGCGGTGAGAGTCGGCGTCGGCGCCGGCAGAATGGGCACCGGCGCGGGTGCGGGCTGGGCCACACGGAGAGGGCGGCCGCGGAGGCGGTAAATGTCCTCGCGTTGGCGGAGCGAACGCAATCCCTTGAGGGTGGCCTTGGCGACGTTTGCGGCGTTGTTCGATCCGAGGCTCTTCGTCAGCACGTCACGCACGCCGGCGGCTTCAAGGACGGCCCGGACGGTCTTTCCGGCGATGACGCCCGTGCCGGGGGACGCCGGCCGCAACAGCACCCGGGCGCCGTCGAAGAAGCTGAAGACCTCGTGCGGGATGGTGGCCTGTTGGAGGGCGACCCGCTCGAGGCAGGACTTGGCGTTCTCGCCGCCTTTGCGAATGGCTTCGGCCACTTCGACCGCCTTGCCCAGACCGATGCCGACGCGACCCTTCTTGTCGCCGGCGACCACGAGGGCACTGAAGCTGAAGCGGCGGCCGCCTTTCACGACCTTGGCCGAGCGGTTGATGAAGATGACTTTCTCGATGAGTTCTTCGGCGGGGCGCGTTTCGGCGCCCTCCCCGGCGAAGGGGGCGGGGCGGGAGCGTCGCGGGGAGCGGCCACCGGGACCGCGTCCACCGCCGGCACCACCACCGGGGCCGCCGCGTCCTGAACCGCGACCGGGCCCGCGGCCGCTCGGGGCGGCTGACGGCGCACTATTCTGTTTGGCTTCCTGCAAGATCGGCTCCTGGGTTAGGGGTTAAAACTGAAGTCCGGCTTCGCGCGCGGCGTCGGCCAGCGCTTTGACCTTGCCGTGGAAACGGGCGCCGCTGCGGTCGAAGACGACCTGGCTGATGCCAGCGGCCTTGGCGATCTCGGCCGCGACGCGACCGATCTTGGTGGCGCTCTCGGCGTTGGCCTTGAGGGCGTCGCGATCGGACACGCTCTTGGCCCGGGTGGAGGTCGAGGCCAGGGTGCTGCCCACCGTGTCGTCGACGAACTGGACGTAGATGTGCTGGCCGGTGAACCGGACGCTCATCCGCGGACGGGTACGTGTCCCGGTGATCTTCTTGCGGATGCGCCAGCGGCGTCGTTGGGACAGTTCTTGCTTTTTCTGAGTTCTCATCGCGTCACCAGCGGGGCGGCAACCCCGGCCGGAAAATGCCTGCCGGCATGGTTACTGAACGGTCTTGCCTTCCTTCCGGATGACTCGCTCGCCGAAGTAGCGGACGCCTTTGCCCTTGTAGGGCTCGGGCGGGTAGAAGCCCCGCAAGTCGGCGGCGACCTGACCGACCACCTGTTTGTCCGGGCCTTCCACGGTGATCCGGGTGTTGTCGTCGACGGTCACCTTGATCTGCTCGGGGAAGCTATAGGAGATGGGGTGCGAGTAGCCCAGGTTCAGGGTGACGGCACGTCCTTGGACGGCGGCCTTGAAGCCCACGCCCTGGATCTCGAGGCGCTTGACGTAGCCTTCACTGACGCCCTTGATCATGTTGTTCAGGAGGGCGCGGCTCAGGCCGTGCAATGCCCGGACGGAGGCCTCGTCGCTCTCCCGGCTGACCAGCAGTTGGCCTTTTTCGAGTCGCACGGCCGTGCGCCGGGGCAGGCTGTGGCTGAGTTTGCCCTTGGGGCCTTCGACGGAGACGTTCTGTCCCTGGATGGCCACCTTGACGTTGGCGGGCACCGGAATGGGTTGTCGGCCGATTCTTGACATGGCTTGCCTTTCGGTCACCAGACGTAACACAGCACCTCGCCGCCGAGGTTCTGCTTCCGGGCCTCGGTCCCGGTCATGACGCCGCGGGAGGTGGAGAGGACCGCGACGCCGAGTCCGCCGAGGACGCGCGGAATTTCACCGACGTTCGCGTAGTGGCGCAGGCCGGGCCGGCTGACGCGGCGCAGGCCGGTGATGACGCCCTGGCGGCCCTGGTATTTGAGTTTCAGCCGGAGCTTTTTCAGCTTGGCGCCCTCGACCGCGCAGTCGGCGAGGTACCCTTCCTGCAACAGGATCCGGGCGATGCCCTCCTTGAGCCGGGAATGCGGCAGCTCGACGGTGGGCAGCAAGGCGCGGTTGGCGTTGCGCAGGCGGGTCAGGAAATCGGCGATGGGATCAGTCATAGGCCTACCAGCTCGCTTTGGTCACGCCGGGAATGAGACCGGAGAGGGCCAGCTCCCGGAAGGTGAGCCGGGAGACGCCGAACTTGCGGAGGTGCGAACGGCGTCGGCCGCTGATCTTGCAGCGGTTGACGGTACGCACCGGGCTGGCGTCCCGGGGGAGCTTCGCGAGCCCCGCGTAATCTTTTTTGGCCTTCAGTTCGGCCCGCAGAGCCGCGTACTTCTTGGCGGTCTCACGCTTGCGCTTGTCGCGCTCGATCCAGGCTGCTTTCGACATGGCTATTTCTCGGCGAAGGGGAATCCCATCAGTTTCAGCAAATCCAGCGCCTCCCCGTCGGTGGGGGCGGAGGTCACGATGGTGACATCCATGCCCTGATGCCGCTTGATCTTGTCGAGGTCAATCTCGGGGAAGATGGTCTGGTCATCGAGGCCCATGGAGTAGTTGCCGCGCCCGTCGAAGGCCCGGGGGGACAAGCCGCGGAAGTCGCGGATGCGCGGGAGGGCAGTGGCGACGAGGCGGTCAAAGAACTCGTACATGACCTCGCGGCGGAGGGTGACGTGGCAGCCGATGGCCTGGCCCTCACGCAGCTTGAAGTTGGCGACGCTCTTGCGGGCCCGGTCGGTGACCGGCTTGCGGCCGGTGATCGTGGCGAGGTCGCGGGCGGCGTCGTCGTGGGCGGTCTTCTCGAGGGCGGAGGGGACGCCCATGCGGAGGACGATCTTCTCGAGGCGCGGGATCTGGTGGACGTTGGTGTACTTGCGCCCTTCGAGCAGGGCGGGCCGGACCACTTCCTCGTAATGTTGCTGGAGGCGCGGTTTCTTCATGGGTCACTCAGGCGGGTTGGGGCGCTCCGGCACCGGCGCGGCGCGCCGCGCGGGCATCGTAGGTTTCGGCCCGCATCACATTGGAGATATGGAGGGAGCCTTCCCGTTTGAGGATGCCGCCCTCGGGGTGTTGCTGGCTCTTGCGCTGGTGGCGTTTGATGATCTTGACGCCCTCGACGATGACCCGGTGCTTCTTGCGCAGGACGGCGATGACTTTGCCGCGCTTGCCGCGTTCGGTACCGGCGATGACGACGACCTGGTCGTCCTTTTTGACGTGGAACTTCTCCATAGCTCAGATGACCTCCGGGGCGAGGGAGATGATCTTCATGAACCGCTTCTCGCGCAACTCGCGGGCGACGGGTCCGAAGATGCGGGTGCCTTTCGGGTTGAGGTCCTTGTCGATGATGACCACGGCATTGCTGTCGAAGCGCAGGTACGATCCGTCGCTTCGGCGGATGGGCTGGCGGGTCCGCACGACCACGGCATTGACCACTTCGCCCTTCTTGACGGTGCCGTCGGGCGAGGCCTCTTTGATGTGGGCCTTGATGACATCGCCGACGCGGGCGTAGCGCTGGTTACGGCCGAGCACGCCAATGGCGGCGGCGCGCTTGGCACCGGAGTTGTCGGCGACGTCGAGGATCGAGCGGACTTGGAGCATAGGTCAGGTTCAGGCTGGCGCGGCCGGCGCGGCAGCCTCGCCCGCGGCGCGATTCAGGATCTCCACCAGACGCCAACGTTTGAGCTTGGACAGGGGGCGCGTCTCCTGGATGAGAACGCGGTCACCGGTCCGGGCTTCCCCCTTCTCGTCGTGCGCGTAGAACTTCTTGTACTGGGTGACCACTTTCTTGTAGCGGGGATGGCGGAAGCGGCGCTGGACCTGGACCACGATGGTTTTGGCCATCTTGTTGGACAGCACCTCGCCCGTGCGCGCTTTGCGTCGGTTCTGGCGTTGTGGCGTTTCGGACATAGGGGGAGGGGAGGAGCTCAGGCGGCCTGGTGACGGAGCGCAGACAGGGCGGTTTCGACGCGGGCGATGTCCCGGCGCAGGGTGCGGAGGCGGGCCGGTTTCTCGAGCTGGCTGCTCGCCTTCTGGAGGTGCAGGTTGAACAGTTCCTGGCGCAGATCGCGGCTGAGCGAGGCCAACTCGACCGCCGTCTTGTCTTTCAAATCGGACATCTTCATCGGGGAGACTCGCCTGTTATCCGGCGTGGCGCCGGGAAATGAACTTGGTGCGGATCATCAGCTTGGTGGCGGCCAGCCGCATCGATTCCCGGGCCATCTCCTCGGGAATCCCGGCCACCTCAAAGAGGATGGTGGCGGGCCGCACCACGGCCACCCAGCCCTCCACGCCGCCCTTGCCGGTGCCCATGCGGACCTCAAGGGGTTTCTTGGTGTACGGCTTGTCGGGAAACACGCGGATCCACATCTTTCCGCGGCGTTTCATGTAACGGCTGATGGCGATACGGGCCGCCTCGATCTGGCGGTTGTCCAGCCAGCAGCGCTCGAGGGCCTGCAGGCCGAAGTCACCGAAGGCAACGGTGTTGCAGCGGCTGGCGATACCGGAGCGGTTCCCGCGCTGCTGTTTGCGGTACTTCACCCGGGCGGGCATCATGGCCATGGCGATCCTTTCTCCTCGTTAAGGTTGCGGCACCGCGGGCGTGACCGGCGGTACGGGGGCGGGGACCGACGCGGCTGCAGGGGCCGGCGTGGCCGTGGTTGCAGCGCGGGCGGCGGCGGCCTTCTCCGGCTTGTCCTCGCCGCGGCAGACCCAGCACTTCACGCCGAGCTTGCCGTACATGGTGTTCGCCTCGGCAAAGCCGTAGTCGATGTTGGCGCGCAGGGTGTGCAGCGGCACGCGTCCCTCGTGGTAGGACTCGACCCGGGCGATTTCGGCGCCGCCCAGGCGGCCGGCGCAGCGGATCTTGATACCTTCGGCGCCGAAGTCCATGGCGGTTTGGACGGCCTTCTTCATGGCGCGACGGAAGGAGATGCGGCGCTCGAGCTGGAGGGCAACGTTCTCGGCGACGAGCTGGGCGTCCATCTCCGGCTTTTTGACCTCCTGGATGTCCACGTAGACTTCCTTGCCGGTGAGCTTGCCGAGGTCCTCCTTGAGCTTGTCGATCTCGGCGCCCTTGCGGCCGATGACGACGCCGGGGCGCGCGGTGAAGATCGTGATGCGACAGCGGTTGGCAGCGCGTTCGATCTGGATGCGCGGCACGGCGGCGGCATCGAGCTTGCGCTTGAGCAGGCGGCGGATCATCTGGTCCTCCGCGAGCAGCCCGCCGAACTCCTTTTTGGGAGCGAACCACTTGGAGCGCCACTCGTGGGTGACGGCGGTGCGCAGGCCGATTGGATTTGTCTTCTGACCCATAGGTTTACTCGTCGGACAAAACGATGCGGATGTGCGAGCGGCGCTTGATGACGGGTCCGGCGGAGCCACGCGCCTTCGGGGTAAAGCGCTTCAAGAGGGTGGCGCGTCCGGCGACGGCCTCCTTGACCCGGAGCCGGTCGGCTTTGAGGCTCTTGTTGTTCTCGGCGTTGGCGATCGCGGACTTCAGGGTCTTGGCGACCAGCCGGGCCGACTTTCGCGGGACCATGCCCAGGATGGCAACGGCTTGCTCGGCGGGCAGGCCCTGGATCTGGCGGACGACCTCGCGGGCCTTTTGGGGCGACATCGCCAGGTTCTTGTTGATGGCTCGGACTTCCATACGCGCGGGGGGCTTACTTGGCTTCGGCCTTGGCGGTGTGAGCGCCGTGTTTCTTGAACACGCGGGTCAGCGAGAACTCGCCGAGGCGGTGTCCCACCATGTTTTCGGTCACGAACACAGGCAGGAAGACCTTCCCGTTGTGGACGTTGAAGGTCAGCCCGACGAAATCCGGCGTGATGACCGAGCGCCGCGACCAGGTGCGGATGGGCGCCTTGGACTTCGCCTCCTTCGCCTTGACGACCTTGTCCAGGAGGTGGTGGTCCACGAAGGGACCCTTTTTGACGGAACGACCCATAACTTATTTGAGCTTCATTGGCCGGCCATCGCGCCGCACCACGATAAAACGGTTGGACTGCTTCTTCTTTGGCCGCGTCCGGTAGCCCTTGGCCAGCAGGCCCCACGGGGAAGTGGGCTGCTGCCAGCCGCCGCCGGACTTGGATTTGCCGGCGCCCCCGCCGTTCGGGTGGTCGACGGGGTTGCGCACGACGCCGCGGTTGATGGGGCGTTTGCCGCGGTGCCGCGAGCGGCCGGCTTTGCCGAGCACCACGTTTTCCCATTCGAGGTTGCCGACCTGGCCGATGGTGGCGTAGCAGATTTCCTTGACCTTGCGGATCTCGCCCGAGGGCAGGCGGATGAGCGCGTAGCCTTCGTCGCGCGACATCAGGGTGGCGGCGCCGCCGGCGCTGCGCACCATCTGTCCGCCGCGGCCGGGGACCAACTCGATATTGTGGATGGGCAGGCCCACGGGCACGGCGCTGAGCGGCAGGGCGTTCCCCAACTCGGCAGGAACCTGGGGGCCGCTGGTGAGGCGGGCGCCGACTTGGAGCCCGTTCGGGGCGAGGATATAACGGCGTTCGCCGTCGGCATACTCCAGCAAAGCCAAGCGGGCGCTGCGGCAGGGATCGTACTCGAGGGCGATGACCTTCGCCTCGACGCCGTGTTTGTTACGCCGGAAATCGACTGTGCGGATCTTCTGCTTGTGGCCGCCGCCGATGCCCCGGGCGGTAATCCGGCCGTAGTGATTGCGGCCGCCGGTCTTCTTGCGGATGGTGACGAGCCCGGGCTCCGGGCGTTTCTTGGTCACGCCGCGATAGTCCTGGACGGTGATATACCGCGTGGACGGCGTGAGGGGGCGGAAGGTTTTGACTGGCATAGCGGGTCGGGTTAGGTCAGCACGATCTTGTCGCCCTTCTTCAGCGTCACGATGGCCTTCTTCCAACTCGGGGCCTGGCCGGCCTGATGGGTGCGCTGGCGGCGGAGCTTGCCGCGCACGTGCATGGTGCTGAGGCCGGTCACCTTCACTTTGAAGAGCTCCTCGACGGCCCGCTTGATCTGGGGCTTGGTGGCGCGGCGGTCGGCCACGACCGTGTACTGGTTGTGCTTGTCCGCCTGGATGCTGCCCTTCTCGGTGAGGCGGGCGGACTTGATGATCTCGAAGGAATTCATGGCACTATTTCAGGCGCTCCTCGACTTTGGCAAACGCCGGCCGCGTGAAGAGCAGTTTGTCGTAGCGCAGCACCTGGTAAGTATTGAGCGCCTCGCCGGTGGTGAAGGCGACCTCGGGGAGGTTCCGGGAGGCGAGCTGGAGCTGGCGCTGATCGGCGGCGCCACAGAGGAGCACGGTCCGACCGGTCAGGTCGAGTCCGGCCAGGACTCCGACCAATTCCTTGGTCTTGGGCGCGGTCAGCGGGAGTTCCTCCACCACCACGACGTCGCCTGCGCGCAGGCGTTCGGACAGGGCCCGGCGGAGGGCGAGCTGGCGGGTCTTGACGTTGACTTTCCGGCCGAAATCGCGGGGGCGGGGACCGAAGACCACGCCGCCGCCGCGCCAGAGGGGAGATTGGAAGGAGCCGGCGCGTGCGCGGCCGGTGCCTTTTTGGCGCCAGGGCTTGCGGTTGGTGCCGGCGACTTCGCCGGCGGTCTTGGTGCAGGCGGTCCCGGTGCGCTGGTTGGCGAGGTACGCCACCACGGTGTCGTGCACCGCCTGCGTGCCTTTGCCGTCCTCGATGACGGCGAAGCCGACTTCGACTTCGGCGGTGGCGTTGCCTTTGCTGTCCTTGACGGTGATTTTCATCGCCATGCTCGGTCGCTATTTCTTGGCCTTGGCCGGCCGGGCGGCGGCGGCCTTGGCTTCGGCGGCTTTGCGGTCGGCCTCCGCCTTGGCCTTTTCCTCGGCGCGCTTCACCCGGCGGGCTTCGGCCAGGGTCTTGGGGATCTTCTTGGACTCGCGCAGGACGACGTAGTCGCCGTTGGCGCCCGGGATGGCGCCCTTGACGAGGATCAACTGATCGTCAGGCAGGACGCGGACGACCTCAAGATTCTGGGTGGTGCGGCGGACCTGGCCCAGGTGACCGGGCATCCGCATGCCGCGCATGACGGTGCCGGGGAAGAGGCGTTGGCCGATGGCGCCCGAACGCCGGTGCCAGCCTTTGGCGCCGTGCGTGGAGTCGCCGCCGCGAAAGCCGTGGCGGGCGACGACGCCCTCGAAGCCGCGGCCCTTGGTGACGCCGATGGCGTCCACGAAGTCACCGACCTGGAAGATGTCCGGCCCCAGGAGATCCCCGGGTTTCACGGCCAGGGAGAAGTCGCGGAACTCGCGGATGCGCTGGACGCCGGAGAGCACGACAGGTTCTTCGTCCTTGGCGCGTTTGACGTCGACGCCGCAGTGGGCGAGGTGGCCGAGTTTGGCCTTGGAGAGGCGGGAGTCCTTCTGGGGTCCGAAGCCCAACTGGACGGCGCTATAGCGGTCCTTGCCCTCGCGGGATTTGACCTGCAGCACGCGGTTCGGGCCGGCGAGCACCACGGTCACCGGGACGAGCACGCCGTCCTCGTCGTAGACGCGTGTCTGGCCCAGTTTCTTTCCGAGCAACCCAATCATAACTAGATCTTGATCGTGATATCCACGCCGGCGGGCAGGTTGAGCTTTTTGAGCTCGTCCACGGTTTTCGCCGTCGGTTCCAAAATATCGAGCAATCGCTTGTGCGTCCGTTGTTCGAATGTCTCCATGGACTTCTTGTCCGCGTGGGGCGAGCGGTGCACCGTGTAGCGTTCGACCCGGGTCGGCAGCGGAATCGGACCCGCCACCATGGCGCCGGTGCGCTTCACGGTTTCCACAATCTCGCGCACCGACTGGTCGATCACCCGGTGGTCGTACGCCTTAAGGCGAATGCGAATGCGTTGTCCTGCCATACAAAGAACGAGTTGTCTATCTTTAACTGCGCGCAGCCTTGGGTTTGGCCGAATCCAGGATGGTCGCCACGATATTGGCCGGCACGGGCTCGAAGGACTGCGGCTCCATGGTGTAGGCCGCGCGTCCCTTGGAGAGGGAGCGGATGGCCGTGGCGTAGCCGAACATCTCGGCCAACGGCACGTGGGCATGGAGGCTGGTGGCGTTGTTCTTCGCCTCGATGCTGACGATCTTGCCGCGCCGCCGGTTGAGGTCGCCGAGCAGGTCGCCCTGGTACTCCTCGGGCGTGGTGCACTCGACCTTCATGATCGGCTCCAGGAGGATCGGGTTCGCCTTCCGAGTGGCCTCTTTGAGGGCGAAGATGCCGGCCATCTTGAAGGCGAGTTCGCTGGAGTCGACCTCGTGGTAAGTCCCATCCACGATGGCGACTTTCAGGTCGACCATCGGGTAGCCGGCCAGCACGCCGCCGGCCACGGCCTCATTGATGCCGGCGATCACGGCGGGGATGTATTCCTTCGGGATGACGCCACCGACAATCTTGTTCTCGATCTCGACGCCCTTGCCCCGCTCGTTCGGCGCCAGCGTGATGACGGCGTGTCCATACTGGCCACGGCCGCCGCTCTGGCGGACGAACTTACCGACGCCCTCGGCCGGCTTGAGGACGGTCTCGCGGTAGGCGATCTGCGGCGCACCGGAGGTGGCCTCGACCTTGAACTCGCGCAGGAGGCGGTCGCGGATGATCTCGAGGTGCAGCTCGCCCATACCAGCGATGATGAGCTGGCCGGTCTCCTCGTTGGTGAAACAACGGAAGGTCGGGTCCTCCTCTGCCAGGCGCTGGAGGCTCTCCCCCAGCCGATCGCGGTCGGCCATGGTCCTCGGCTCGACGGCCATGGAGATGACGGGCTCGGGAAGGTCGGGGGTTCGAGCAGGACCTGGCGATCCTCGGTACAGAGGGTGTCGCCGGTGGTGATGTTCCGGATGCCTACGAGGGCGGCGATATCGCCCGAGTAGACGGTGTCGACGTCCAGGCGTTTGTCGGCCTGGATCATCATGACGCGGTTGACCCGCTCGCGGCGGCGGGTGCGGGGGTTGAAGATCATCTCCCCCTTCTTGATCTGGCCGCTATACACGCGGAAGAAGACCAGCTTGCCGACGAAAGGATCGGTCCAGAGCTTGAACGCCAGCGAGCAGAACTTGGCGCGGTCATCGCTGGGGATCTCGACCGTCTGGGTCGGGTCCTCAGCGCATCGGAAGCCAGTAGAGGGCGTCGGGGGAAGCCCCCCCCCCCCCCCCCCCCCCCCCCCCCCCGGCAGGTAATCGATGACGGCGTCGACGAGCGGCTGGACGCCCCGCTTTTTGAACGCCGAGCCGCAGAGGACGGGGACGAGTTCGATTTTGCAGGTGAGGCGGCGGATGGCGCGCTTAAGGGCGGCGGGGTCGACGGGCTTGTCCTCGATGACGAGCGCGGCGATTTCGTCGTCCTTGTTGGCGACGGCGTCGACCAGTTCGGCCAGCGCCAGGCGGGCGTCTTCCTGAAGTTCGGCCGGGATGTCGGTGACCTGGTAGAGCATGCCGGATTCGTCCTGGGGATCGTAACGAATGGCGCGCTGGTTGATCAGGTCGATGACGCCCTCGAGGTGGTCTTCCTTCCCGATGGGCAACTGGATGGGGTAGGCGTAGGCGCCGAGCTTCTTGCGCATCTCGGCGACGGCGTTTTCGAAGTTGGCCCCGGTGCGGTCCATTTTGTTGACGAAGGCGACGCGGGGGACCTTGTACTTGGTGGCCTGGCGCCAGACGGTTTCGGACTGGGGCTGGACGCCGGCGACGCCACAGAACACGGCGACGGCGCCGTCGAGGACGCGCATCGACCGTTCGACCTCGGCGGTGAAGTCGACGTGACCGGGGGTATCGATGATGTTGATGCGGTGGGGGACGCCTTCGCCGAGCTTGACCAGGCCTTCGGGCTTCTGGGTCCAGTAGCAGGTGGTGGCGGCGGAGGTGATGGTGATGCCGCGCTCGCGTTCCTGCTCCATCCAGTCGGTGACGGTGTTGCCGTCGTCGACGTCACCCATGCGGTGGATGAGGCCGGTGTAAAAGAGGATGCGCTCGGTGGTGGTCGTCTTGCCGGCGTCGATGTGGGCCGCGATGCCGATGTTTCGCGTGCACTGCAAGGGGTACTTGCGGTGCGGCGAATTCACGCTCTCGGCATTGGGAACGGCGCTGGACATGAAAACCGGGGGAGAGAATAAAAAGGCCCCGACCGACCGTGGCCCTCGGGGCGCGTATACGGGTTGGGTGGCTACCAGCGGAAGTGGGCGAAGGCCTTGTTGGCTTGAGCCATCTTATGGACGTCATCGCGCTTGCGGATGGCGTTGCCCTGGCCCTGGTAGGCATCGAGGATCTCGGCGGCCAGGGCCTGTTTCATGGGCTGGCCTTTACGGGCGTCGGCGAACTTCACGATCCAGCGCATGGCGAGGGAGACCTGGCGATCGGAAGGCACCTCGAGGGGGACCTGGTAGGTGGCGCCGCCGACGCGGCGCGGCTTGACTTCGAGGCGGGGTTTGGCGTTGTCGACGGCCCGCTGCAGGACATCGAGCGGGCTGCTGGCGGGGTTCTTGGTGGCGATCTCGTCGAAGGCGCCGTAGACGATGCGCTGAGCGGTGCTGCGCTTGCCGCATTTCATCACCATGCTGACCAGGCGCGAGACGAGCCCCGAGTTGAATTTCGGGTCCGGGCTGACGGGACGTTTGAAGGCGCGACGACGACGAGACATACGCGAGAGTTACTTGGCGGCGGCGGCTCCGGGCTTGGCAGCTTTCGGGCGCTTGACGCCGTACTTCGATCGACTGACGCGGCGTTTCTCGACGCCGGCGGCATCCAGGGTGCCCCGCACGATGTGGTAGCGCACCCCGGGGAGGTCCTTCACGCGGCCGCCCCGCACGAGCACGATCGAGTGTTCCTGCAGATTGTGTCCTTCATCAGGGATGTAGGCGATGACCTCGAATCCGTTCGTCAGCCGCACCTTCGCCACCTTGCGCATGGCGGAGTTGGGCTTTTTGGGCGTGCGCGTCATGACCTGCAGACAGACTCCGCGCCGGAACGGCGCGTTTTCGAGCGCCGGCGACTGGCTCTTGTATCGCAATTTCGCGCGTCCCTTTCGGACGAGTTGATTGATGGTCGGCATCGCGTCAAATCCCTTCTCCAGCGGGTCTCCGCAGACTTGAACCCCTGGAGCAAAACGGGGCAGGGAGGTTAGCAACCGTCGTGCTTGGTGCAACAGTTTTTTGGAAATAATTGTTGAACGCTTGGTCGGATCAGCCGCCCGGCTGCGCAGGGGCCCGCCCGCCGCTGATGCGAGGCAATCACCGGTGGTCGTGAGGCCCGCGGAACGCCCGGAAATCGCGGGATCTCACCGGGTTTGCCGGCCCCCGCAGGCCAACGCCCGCAGCACCTGCCCACTGACGGCTTCCGGCGCGACACGCACGAGGCATTCCGGCTCGCCGAGGACGGCGCATCGCGACCCGTGGTCGTGAACGCACGTGCAAGGGGCGAGGAGATGCTGGTGGTGAGGACCGACGGGAAGCCACGCCCGATACCCCCCGCGCTGCCGAAACAGAGAAACGGTCGGAACGCCGAGGGCAGCGGCCAGATGAATGACGCCGGAATCCGGGCCGACGTGCAGATGGCAGCCTTGGAGCACGGCGGCGAGCTGCGCCAGCGAAAGCCCGGGCGGCAGCCGCCGCGCCCGCGGATCTGCCACGAGCGTGAAGAACGCATCGAGGCGGCGCTGTTCCCGGGCGCTGCGCGTGCCGGAGAGCAGGAACGCCGTTGCGGGGCGTGCGGCCCACACCTGTGCGACGAGCTGGGCGTAGTGACGCACGGGCCATTCCTTGAGCGGATTGGCGGAGTTGAGCGAGAGGTGGACGGTGGAGGGCGAGCCCCACGCGGCTGCCCAATCCCGGGCGTCGGGCGGGACCTCGAGGCCGAAGCGCGGCTCGCCCAGCACAAAGCCCGCGGCCATGAGGGCCTGACGATGGTGTTCGAAGACCGGGAGGTCGGGATCGGGTTCAGGCAGCCAGTGGGGGATGCACCAGCGATACCAGAAGTGCCAGCGCCCTCCTGTGAGACCGAGGCGCCAGCGTGCGCCACAGAGGCCGGTCAAGAGGATCGAACGGTCGGCGGCGTTGAGGTTGAAGGCGACCTCGAAACGCTCGCGGCGCAGCGCGTGCAGCAGGCGGAGCTGCTCGCGCAAGGACCGTCGTTCGGGCATCAGCTCGAGGGGCCGGAGACGGTCTGCGCATCGGGCGAGGGCGAGCAATTCACAAGCGACGGGGGTGGTCACGACCTCGAGGGCGGCCCGCGGATAGTGGCGCCGGATTTCCCAGAGCGCGGGCAGCAGGTGGAGGGCGTCGCCGAGGAACCCCTGGTCAATGACGAGCACGCGCCGCGCGGTGCGGGTGCGGTTCAGAAAGTCAGGGGTCGACATGGGCAACGGCACGCGGGTGTGTTAGCGGGCTGCGGAGTTCCTGGCGATGGCAATTGGTGGGGCCATCGTGCGGTGGCGACTTGACAGGGACGGGCTGCTTGGCGTGACCATGCGTCCGGTGCCCGGAGCGGGCCGGGGGAGCCGATCCGCACGAGATCCGCCGACCCTGCGGCGAGCGGAGCTGGCGCGGGTGCAGGGTGACGCCCGCGGTCTGTCGCACCGGAATGTCATGCTCTTCACGCGGCCACTCCCGGAGGGCGATCGTGCCCGACTCGACGCGCTGCATGCGCGGCTGCAGACGGAACGCCGGACTTTCGTGGGCTACCCGTGCAATCAGGCGGAGGAGTTTGGGGAGGTTGCCCGTTTTCTGGAGTTCACCCTGAACAACGTAGGTGACCCGTTTGCGGGGCGCTCGTACATCCGCCAGAACACCCATGAGTTTGAGCGGGAAGTCGTGCAGGAGTTTGGCCGGATGACGCGGGCGCCGGAGGGCGAGTACTGGGGCTATGTCACCAACGGCGGCACGGAAGGCAACATGTACGGGCTGTACCTGGCGCGGGAGCTTCTGCCCGACGGCGTGGTGTATTTCTCGGAGGACACGCATTACAGCGTGGCGAAGATACTGCGCCTGTTGCATGCGCGGAACATCATGATCAAGAGCCAGCGCAACGGGGAGCTGGACTATCAGGACCTCAAGGAAACGCTGCGGCTGCATCGGGACGTGCCGCCCCTGCTGTTCGCCAATATTGGCACCACGATGAAGGGGGCGGTGGACGATCTCAGGCGCCTCCGCGAGATCCTTGAGGACCTGGCGATCCAGCGTTATTACATCCACTGCGATGCCGCCCTGAGCGGGCTGATCCTGCCCTTCGTGCCGGACCCGCAGCCGTTCGACTTCGCCGACGGGGCCCACAGCATTTCGATCAGCGGCCACAAGCTGATCGGCGCGCCGCTGCCGTGCGGGGTGGCGTTGGCCCTGCGGCGCAACGTCGAACGCGTCGCCCGTTCCGTCGAGTATGTGGGGATTCTGGACACCACCCTGAGCGGGTCGCGGAATGCCCTGAGTCCACTGATGCTCTGGTATGCGCTGCGCCGGGCGGGCCCGGACGGGTTCCGGCGCTGCGCCGAGACCTGCCTGGCGCGGGCGGACTACGCGGTGGCACGGTTTGCGGCGCGTGGCATCGCGGCGTGGCGGAACCGGAACTCCATCACGGTGGTGTTTCCGCGGCCGGGCGACGCGGTGTTTCGGAAGTGGCAGGTGGCGCCGTATCGCGACGTGGGCCATCTCATCACCATGCCGCACGTGACGGAGGCCCTGATCGACGAGTTCGTGGAGGATGTCGCCGCCCATCCCCGCGAGCCGGCCGGGACGCGTCGGGAAGTCCCGGCGCCGCCGGCTGCCAGCGCGGCGGCTTCACCGCCATGAAACACATCACCGTGCTGCTGGAGGCGCCGGCCCGCGACGTGGCCGACCTGGCTCAGGTCCTGGCCGACCGGGGCGTCAACATCGAGGACATCGACGTCGAGGAATCCGAGCAGACCGGGGTGGCGAACCTCACCGTGGACCACTACGACGTGGCATTGCAGGCTCTGCGCGATGCGGGTTTTCGTGCTGTGTCGGAGGATGCGCTGGTGATCCGGCTGAAGGACGAACCGGGGGCGCTGGCGAAAGTGGCGGTGCGATTCAAGGCAGCAGGGATCGGGATCCGCAGCATGCACATCCTGGGTCGGGCCGGTTCCGCGGCGCTGGTGACGATTGTCTGCGAGCGTCCCGAGGAGGCGAAGCAACTGGTGCGCGACCTGCTGGTCTCCGGGGTTTGAGTCTGTGACATCCGCGGTCAAGGTCGAGATTGAGCCTGCACCGCGGAGGACCCGGAGGGGAGGGACCGGAGTGATGTGAGGCGAAGCGAACGGCCGGTCCACCCGAAGGCAGACCGGCCGAGAACAAGGAAACTTGGCTGTGCGTTTGGGTGCGGTCTCAGGCGCGGAAACGCCGGAAGCCCGCGAATCCGACCAAGCCAAGTGCGGCGAGGCCGGCGTAAACGGAAGGTTCCGGGATGGGAACCAGAGCAGGCACGTCCTCGGACGTGCCGTCGATGACGCCCACGGTCTTGAGGGTGTAAGCGGTCCACGGCGTCTCGATGACCTGCCAGGCGCTGACATAGCCTTCGCCGATGGGGTTCTGCGCCCAGAAGAACGAGACGGCGCCGCCCGTGTTCATGCCCAGCGAGGACAGGATACCGGTGCCGGCGGCCTGATCCACGCGGACGGGAGACGGCGGTTGCCACATGGGCACGCCGAGCGAGACGATGGCGAGACCGTCCGGCGTCTGGTCCGCGTTATACACGCGATACCAGAACGTCAGAGCGTTCGCCCCGAAGGTGTTGCCGACCGTGACCGCCGAATCCACCTGGGAGGTGAACTTGCTGGGCGGTGGCGTGTCGGGCGTGGCAGCCGAACTGTGATAGGCGATCGCGGCTCCGCCCGGACCGGCCGGCAGCGCGAACGGCATGGCACCCGCGGGATCACCGGGGTTCAACAACAAACCGGCGTTGAGCGCGGCCGAGGCACTCATCGCCAGTGCAATCCCAACGGCCTGAATAGGCATTGGTACTTTCATGGTACTCACTAGCTCCTTGGTTTTGTGACTCCTTACCGACTGTGCAATGTCGAGCTTAGGATCTTCCCGGCTGGGGTCAATAGGTGAAACCTTGAGAGAGCACCGCGTATACTCTCCCAAACGTCGTCGGAGACACACGCCTGTCAGGGAAATGATCCGCCGGGCACCCGGGGCGATCGGTTACATCAGGGATCAGGCAACCCACTCTCCCTGAACCCCTTCCGCACCACCTTGTCGTGTCGTCACTGAACCGGACGCCGCGCAGCGTGCATCGGTTCGAGACTCACGGAAATACCATGCCACCCACCGTTGGTGTCATCTCCTTTCGGTCCAACGCCCAGGCTGCCAGGCCGCCGACAACGCGCCACGGCAGACCCGGCGTGAGACAGCGCGAGGCGGCGGTGAGGCGCGGTGAGGGATGTGGGAGAAGCCTGGAGACCGCTTCGCTCGTGGGAGATGGGAGAGGTTAAGCCTCCTGACGTCGGCGCCTACGGGGGGGCAGCGGTAGGAGTCGAGGTCACGAGACTCGGCCATCGGCGTGAGCCTCCTGACGTCGGCGCCTACGGGGTGGGGAGAAAGGAGCGACCCGCAGCCAGGCAATCCGCCAGGCGGCGATAAACGGCCGCGAGACGGGCGCGACTCGATTCACCGCCGAGGGCGTCGAGGATGCGACGGGCCAGACATCCGTGCTGGAGGATGACTTCCAGGGCGGCACGTTCAGCGGTGTCGAGCTGGTCCAGCACGCACAGTTCCTGCGCCAAGACCTGCCAGAGGGTGCGCGCCAGGCAAGGCCGGTCGGTGGGGCGACCGAGGGCGGCAAGGAGGTCCGGATCACGCACGACGGCGGCATCGGCATCGCGCGCCACATCGAGCAAGGTCGCGGCAAGGGCGCCGGTGTGGAGGCGCTGGAGGGCGGCGAGGGGGAGCCAACGCTCGGCGGTGAGCGCGCGGAGCACCGCCACGATGAGCTGGGCGATGGCCAGGTCGGCGGCGGGGCATTCAGCGACGTCCAGGACGCGGATCTCGATGCTGCCGCGGCCGAACCGGGCGATGGCGCCGCGCGAGTTGAGGAACTCGTCCTGGAGGGTGCCCTCGGGGTCGCAGGGTGCGATGTCGCGGTACATCGGTTCGAGGATGTCGCGCTCGTAATCGGCGCGCGAATAGGCGGGCTCGGGGATGACCTGCCCGGTGACCGAGGGGAGTCGGGCCGAGTTGGTGCGGTACACGGCCAGGCGGTGGTCGAGCCAGCCGGTCGGCCGTCCGTCGACGATGGGCGAACTGGCGGCGAGCGCAGGCAGCAGGGGCAGGAGGGCGCGGATGGCGGCGTGGAGCCGGGCGAACTCGTGGTCGTTGGCGAAGGGGAGGTTGAGGTGGAGGCTCTGGAGGTTGGACCAGCCATGGCCCGCGCAGCCGAAGATGCGGTCGTAGGCCGCGTAGACGGGGCTGTACTCGTGGGGCCAGAGCCGGGTTTCGCGCGCAGGATCCATCCAGGGATGCATGGCCGTGGGGAGGAGCCGGGCGGCAAAGGGGCGGAGGCGGTGGTTGGCTTCGATGACTTCGGCCTGGAAAGCCGTGGCGAGACCGCGGAGGGAGGGGGCGGGGTCGGTGGTCTTGAACTCGAGGACGTGGAGGACGAGTTCGTTGGACCAGGTGAAGGGGCCGCGGTCGACGTCCGAGCGGTACACGCCGGTAAGGGTGCGGATGAGCTCGTCGCTGAGGGGGCGGACGTCGAGGGAATCGGCGTCGACGATCATGTACTCGAGCTCGACGCCGGTGGCGGCGAAGAGGCCGAGGGGGGACGGGCGGATCATGCGGGGAGACCCTGGCGGCGCCGTTCGAGTCGTTGGAGGAAGACTTCGAGGATGCGGGTGTAGAGGGTGTCTTTGAGGACGGCGTCTTCGAAGCCGGACTGGATGGTGGGGTTGTCGTTCACCTCGATGACGCAGCAGCGGTGGCCGATCTGCTTGAGGTCGACGCCGTAGAGGCCGTCGCCGATGAGGTTGGCGGCCTTGAGGGCGGTGCTGACGACGCGGCGGGGGGCGAGCTCAACGGGCAGGGTCTTGACGCGGCCGTAGCGGTTGTCCTCGTCGGTGTGGCGGTTGATGATCTGCCAGTGTTTGGGGGCCATAAAGTACTGGCAGGCGAAGAGGGGTTTGCGGTCGAAGATGCCGATGCGCCAGTCGAACGCGGTGGGGAGGAACTCCTGGGCGATGACGAGGTCGGAGCGTTCGAGGAGGGCCTCTGCACCGGAGGTTGCCTCGGCGGCGGTGGAGGCTTTGACAACGCCCTGGGAGAAGGCGCTGTCGGGCTGCTTGAGGATGCAGGGCAGGCCGAGGACGGGGACGATCTGGTCGATGTTGTCGCGGTGGACGATGAGAGTCTTGGGGATGGGGATGTGGCGCTGGTCGAGGAGTTCAGCGAGGTAGACCTTGTTCGTGCACTTGAGGATGGACTCGGGATCATCGACGACCACGAGGCCTTCGGCGGCGGCGCGGCGGGCGAAGCGGTAGGTGTGGTGGTTGACGCTGGTGGTCTCGCGAATGAAGAGGGCGTCGAACTCGGCGACCTGGTCGTAGTCCTCCTTGGTGATGACTTCGGTGCCGATGCGGAGGGCCTCGGCGGCCTCGACGAAGCGCTCGATGGCCTTGGCGTCGGAGGAGAGATCGGTGGCCTTGGGATCGAAGAGGATGGCGAGGTCGTAGCGCTCGACCTGGCGTGGGCGGGTGCTGGGGCGGCGGCCGGCGAAGAACTGCGAAGCCACCTGGACGACGAAATCGTGGTGGGCGTCCGGGATCTCGTGGGCCGCGATGGGGCCGATGCTGGACAGGACCCAGCGGTCGTTGTGGACGAACTCCGCGCGGACGAAGGGGGCCTCGAAGAGCTTGAAGAGCTCGGCGCTGAGGCGGTCGTAACGGCTGGCGAGGTTCTTGCCGAAGTAGATGCTGAGGGTGAAGCGGCGGGGCCGGACGTCGGCAAGGCTGTGCTGGATGAGTTCATCCAGTTCCTCGGACAGGAGCCGGACGACCGTGGGCGACTTCATGTCCTGGATGGTGGGGATGTCGGGGAGCGGTTTGTGGCCGCGGGCGGCGGCGAGGAGGGAGACGTAGTAACCGATGGTTTGATAGCGATAGGAGCGGCAGCAGTTGAAGACGCGCGCGCGCTCGAGGTCGGCGTAGGCCGGTTCGGTGAGGTAGGACCGGGCCGGCACGACCTCGACGCCCGGGACCTCGAGGGGCCATTCCTGCGGGTTGTTGACGACAATGAGGATACGCACGGCAAGGCAGAGAGAACCGCGGCAGCGCGGGGGACTTACGGCTGGATGAGGAGGAGGTTCGCGTCGTAGGTGAGGATCCCGAGGAGGATCGCTCCGATGACGCGGTCCATGGAGAGATCGTAACGGGTGGCGGCGCTCACCGGGTTGGGCTGCAGGGGGTCGGCAATGCGGACGGTCTTGTGTTGGCGGTCGTAGCCACAGAGCACCACGAAATGACCCTGCGGCACGCCGCGGAGGTCGTCGTCGTCCAGGTTGGGCCCGTGCTCACGCATCGAATGATAGAGGTACGTCGAGCTCAGACCGGTCAGAATCGGGCGGCCACGGTCCAGGTATTGACGGATGAGCGGCTTGGTCAGGTCCTGGAACCGAACCTCGCCGCCGCGGTCGAGGAATTCGAGGTACGCGTCGGTGGCGGCGCGAAACCGGGCTTCGCGCTTGAAGCGGCGCTGACGGCGGAGGCGATCCCGCAGGTCAGGGGCGCCGGGGCGGAACCAGGTGGGGTCGAAGACCTGCAGGTTGTAGGCATAAATCCGGGCACGCCAGCCGCGACGGAGGGCGTGGAGGGCGAGGAGGACGCCGAGGGTGCCGCCGGTGGGCAGGCTGGGAACCTCGCGGATGACCTGGGCGAGGGAAAGGCGGTCACCGTAATAGCGGTACAGGGCGTGTAAACAAGTTGGGCCGCAGGTCTCCCCGGTGGGCTGCGGCCGCATCTTGAGCTGAAGTCGGACTCTCATCGCCGGCACGCGAGCCCGGTCCGGGCACCCGACGTGCGACGGGGGCGGTGATAGCAGAACCGGGGGGCGGTGCAACTGAAGAGTTGGTGGCTGAGTCTCGTGACCTCGACTCCTACGGGGTGGAGGGGAGTACCGTCCCGTGGACCCGACCCGCCACGGGTGAGGGTGACTGAGTCCGTGACCCTCGACCTACGGTGGAGGGGAGTACTGAGTCTCGTGACCTCGACTCCTACGGGGTGGAGCGGAGGGTGATGGCAGAGTCTCGTCACCTCGACTCCTACCGGGAGGAGCGGAGGGTGATGGCAGAGTCTCGTGACCCTCGACTCCTACGGGAGGGGTGGATGAGGGTGAGGCCAGGGGGCCTGGAGGACGCGGTAGATCTTGAAGGGCGCCGGGCCGCCGGTCTGGGAACCGTCGTCCACGAACTCGTAGTCGGTGCCGAGCGAGGTGATGACGCTGGGGAGGGTGACCCAGGGGATGGGCCCGTCGGTCGGGATGGCGGTGGCGTACTGCACCAGGAAACCGAGGCCCGGCGGGGCGCTCCACCGCAGCCGGACGATGAGCGTGCCGTTCTGGATCTCGACCGTTGGGATGAGGGAGATCTCCCCGGTCAGGCCGGCCGGCAGGGAGGAGACCAGGACGTCGTAGGTGGTCGAGAACAGCGCGTTGTTGTACGCGGCGAGGAACCACTCGCCGGGGACAAGCGCAACCGGGCTGGAGGTCGCGTCCACGACGATGGCCTCCGGGAGGGTGCCGGGGTTGAAGCTGAAGTAATCGAACGCGGTGAGGTCGGGACGATAGCCCTGGCGCAGCAGGAGGTCGGCGTTGCCGTTGAGCGGGGTGAGCTGGAACGCGACGTTGGTAGCCCCGATGGGGACGGTGAAGGAGAAGAGGTGAGGCCGCTGCGGGAGCCCGAGCGTGTCGGCGGCAATCGTGTCGCGGAGCGGGACGCGGTCGGTGAGGGCGCGCACGATGGGTTCGGCGGGCGGGAAGGAAGGCGTGAGGCCGAGGCTGATGGGCGAGGTCTCGCGGTTGTAGACGGCCAGGAACCAGGTGCCGTTCAGGGAGGCATGGAAGCCACCGGCCTGGATCAGGAGCTTCGCGGGGAGACCGGGGGCGCCCTGGTCGAAGTAGTCGAAATCGGTCTCGGAAGGCAGGGCCCCCAGCTTGGCGACGAGGTCGGCGCGGCCAGTGAGCTCGGTGAGATCGAACTGGAGGAGGTCCGGCGAGCCGGGGACTTCGAAGCGGAAGTAGAGGCGGGAGAGGTTGCCGGGGGCGACGTCGGCGATGGTCTTGACGTTCTCCTGGAGGTCGAGGATGCGGTCGACGTAGTTGGTGTATTCGAGGACCCGGATGGAGTAGGTGACGGGGGTGGGATGGACGTTGAGGACGCCGAGGTACCACGGGCCGGCGCTGAGGGGCACGGGGAGGGAGTTCTGGGTCACGACGATGATCTCGGCGTTGGTGCCGGGGTTTTCGCTGGCGTAATCGAAGAGTTGGGGAGTGGGCAAGGGGTTCCGGACGGGCTGCGCCTTGCGGAGGTAGAGCTGGACGTTGCCGTTGGTGGGATGGACCTCGAAGGAAGCGGCGACGGTGTTGGTGTTGATGACGTAGCGGTAGTACTGGAGCAGGTTCGAGGCGGGGGCGTTGGTGGTGATGGTCTGGTCGCGGGCGAGATCACGGACGCCGGCGACCGAGCCATCGACGGCGTCGAAGTCGACCTGGATGGAGAAGTCGGTGGTGGCGGTCAGGTTGGTGAGGGCGAGGTAGTAACGCTGACCGGGTTGGAGGAGCGGCAGGGGCGTGGTGGCGATGACCGTGAGGTTGGTGGCGAGGATCCGGGTTTCGTTGGTCAACACCACGGCGATGCCGGAGGTGCGGTTGGTCAGCAGACGATGGTCGGTGGCGAGCTCGCCGAAGGTGGGCGCACCGGTGTGGTTGAGCCACAGATCGAGGGGGGTGGTGGCCCCGAGGGTGTTGGTGGCGCGGCGGGCTTCGAGGGGCACATCGACGATGAAGTAGCGGGCCTGGCCGCGCGGGATGGTGTTCGTGTACGGGACGCCATTGGTGAGGGTGATGGCGGGCACGATCAGGGGGGAGAAGGTGAGCTGGAGCTGCCACTGGATGAAGGCGGTGTCGAGCGTGTTGGTGGCGCCGACGCGGCGATCGACCACCTCGAGTTTCCATTCGCCGAGGGCGCGCTCACCCATAAAAGGCTTGAGCGGTTCCTCGGGCAGGAACTCCGTCGCGGGCAGTTCGAGGAGGTCGACCGAGTCGAGGAGGGCACCGGGCCGGAGGCTGGCGATTTCGACGAGCGTGTTCGTCTGGGTGGCCATGAAGGTCAGCCCCTGGATCTGCCAGTCGGGGTCGGAGGCGAAGATGGTGTTGGCGGTGCCATCCACGCGGAGGAGGGTGGCCGGGAGGCACGGCGGGGGGCACTTGCCGAGGGCGTCGAGCCAGTAGATCTGTTCGACCTCGTCGTCGTCGAGCACGCGATCGTACAGGGTGACCTCATCCATGAGGCCGGTGAAGGTGGTGCGGCCGATCCAGAGGGGGCCCGGGTTCACGGCATTGCTCAGGACCCCGCCGATGATCTTGGCGCGCTGTCGCTGGCCGTTGAGGAAGAGGGCCAACTCGACCTGGGTGGGGTTGATTTGCCGGTAGGTGGCGACGAGGTGGTGGAAGACGCCGACGGGTGGCGGGGGGGAAAGCCGGACCCCCTCGACGCCGTTGGGGAGGTCTGAACCGGCGCCGAAGACCGTGGGGTCGTTGAACCCGGCGTCGAGGCCGGTCTGAGAGAGGGCCACGAGATAGTTGATGCGCAGGGGATCGGCGGTGTCGCGCTTGTAGAAAAGGCTGCTGCCCAGCGGCGCGTAGTCCTCGGCCAGGTACCAGAACTCGACGCTGAGCTCGTTGCTGAAACTGAGGGACGGGCTGTGGGGCACGCGGGCATAGCCGGCGTTGGTGAGGCCGAAGGCCATGCCGACCTTGCCGGGCAGGTAGCCGAGGCCCGCCTGGGCGAGGCCGTGGTTGGTGCTGACGATGTCGTTGACCGTGTTCTCGGCCGGCCACCAGCTTACGAGGCCCTCGGGCAGGGGCTCGCGCCGGTGGGCGAACTGGAGCCGGTAGGTGCGGCCGGGGCGGGTGGTAAGATTGGTGATCAAGGTGCCGTTGCGGAGCACGAGCAGGTTGGTGCCGGTGTGGGCGAGGGGAGCGTTGAGGACGGCCGGATGGCCGGCGGCGACGCGCCAACCTTCGAAGTGGTCGTCGGGGGCGAGGCGGAGGAGGCGGCCGGGGATGCGGCCCTCGAACCCGCTCAGGAACTGGTTGGTGGAGCGGCCGGTCGGGGCGGTGTCCGGTTCGGCGAACTTGATCGGGATCGAAGTGCGGTTGGTGTCCTCAGTGAGGGTGACGTAGACGGTATTGGTGAGGAAGGCGTTGGTCTGGATCAGGCCCTGGGTCAGGGCTTCCACGATGTGGCTCGTGCCCGTGCGATCGCGCAGGTTGGCATAAAGCAGGCCGGCGGGGGCGTTGGTAAGCGTGCCGGGGCGGAAACCGAACTCGACGCCGAGGTGGTCGGTGCCATTGCCCCAGGTTGCGAGGATGCGGTTGGTGCTGAGGTCGGCAGGGTTGACCCAGGCATCGATGGTGAAGCCGTCACGGAGGCCGACATCGAGGCCAACGGCGTTGGTGATGATCACGAAGTCGCCAATGCGGGCGAAGTCCAGGCCCAGGCCGAACTTGCCGGGGACGAAGGTGGGGCCGTCGATCCCGGCCGGGTGGTTGCCCCTGGCATCGGCGCCATTGCCGTCGAAGCTCCAGCGGCTGACGAGGGCGTTGGTGGGTTTGGCGGCGCCGCCGTACCGGTAGATGCCGAGGATTTCGGAGGGTTCGAGCGCGCGACCGTAGAGGTCGACCTCGTCCAATTGGCCGAGGTACTGGGCGGCGAAGGCGACGTTGGTGACGGTTTGCCGGCCGAGGAAGAGGTGGTGGCGCGTGTCCGGGGCGAAGCTGCCGAGGTCCCGCTGACCCTGGGGCACGCCGTCGAGGTAGAGGGTGGCGAGGCCGGTGTTGGTGCGGTAGGTGAGGGCGACGTGGTGGAAGTTGGTGACCACCTCGTCGTAGCCAAGCGCAGTGCGGTTGGTGCTGCCCCGGTTCTCGACCAGCACGGTGCGGGTGCCTTCGGGGCTGATGAGGCTGAAGGCGAGATCCGAGACGCGCGGGTGACTGACGCGGAGGCCGACGTTCACGTCGGCGACCTGGAGAGCACGACTGACCTGGTTGGTGAGATAAATGCGGGCGTCGTCGAGGATGGGGACGGTGTTGGTGCCGACGAACTCGGTGCGGAGGGGTCCTTGGGGATCACTGTCGAGTTCGGCGCGGATGTAGAAGGTGGTGGACTGGGCATTCGGGTTGTACACCCCGATGAAATAGCGACCCGGACGGAGCGGAGGGATATCGGCCCGGCCGAGGGTGAGTTCTCCGCCCGGGGGTGCGATACGCGCGTACTTGTCAAAGTCGGTGAGCGTTGGCGGGACTTCGTAGCGGAGGAAGACGTCGATGGGGACGGTCATCTGGGAGAGGACGACCCGGAGGAGGGTGGCCTCGGGAGGGACGTCCACAAAGAGGATGTCGAACTGGTTGGGCGCGAGGGTCACGAACGCGCCGGCCATGAGGTCGGGGGCGGGGAAGATGCGGATGCGGAGGTCTTCGACCTGGCCGGTATGGCCGAGGGCGTTATCGATCATGGTGAAACGCCAAAGGCCGGTGCCCTGACTACCAATGAAATCGATGAGGCTGCCGGGGCCGTCGCTGCGGACGGCCGTGGGTTCGATGGCGGTACCGGTGTCGTCGAAGATGACGCTGACGGTGCCGTCGGCGGCGGGGGTGGCGGGGCTGTGGTTGTTCAGGACGGCGAAGCGACGGGCGTGGCTGAGGTTGCCGAGCAGGTCACCCATTTCCTCGTGGCGGGTGGTGGTATAGGCGATGGCGCGGCCCACGACCATGGGATAAGTGCCGAAGCCGAACATGGAGCTGGCGCCGGGGGATTGGGGAGTGCCGTCGGGGATGCGCCGGGGCTTGGGACGGCCGAAGATCATGTAGCTGCCGTCGTCGAGCAGTTGGCCAAAGGGTTCGTCGCTCGAGGTGGCCAGGAGGTTGTACTCGGCGGACATCTGGTCCTCAGCTTTGATGCCGATGTAGAACACCTCACCGATCGCGGCGTCCTCGAACGTGACCTCCTCGGTCCCGCCCCGCTGCAGGGAGGTGATGGACGCGGCGAGGGCGGCGGGGTCGAGGCTGAGGAGATTCGAGCTGCCGCGCAGGACGTACAGGTCGATGTCCCCTTGCCCGTTGCCCCGGGGCACCGACAGGTTCGGCGGGCTCGAGACTCCGAAGCCCACATACCGACCGAAGTTGGTGTCGCCGTCGGTCAGGGCGGGATTGAACTCGTTGGTGAAGACGTAGAAGTGCCACTGGTTGGTGGTGCCGTCGCGGGTTCCGATCAGAGGCGAATGAGCGCCAGCGCGCTGGCGAGTGACCTCGCGGCCGTTGGTGAGGATGGTGGGTGCGGCGGGAGGGCTCATCAGCAGCGGCTGCGGGGTGAAGGTGAGGGCGTTAGTGCCGCTGACGGAGACGACGAGGGCGTAGTCCTGGGCGATGGCGTTGGTGTGAGCGGTGACGGCATTGACGTTCACGCGGCGGGCGGTGACGTAGACGGTGTAGTTGGTGTCGATGGGGCCGCGGAGGAAGACGTTCTCGACGTTGTTGATGTTGTCGGCGAGGCCGACGTTGTCATTGGTCGAGACGGGGCGGTTGTAGTCGCTTGAGGCGGGGATGTCGTTCCCGAGGTACCAGAGGCCGGTGGTGCGGTTGGAGACGACGAGGTCGAGGTCGTTGACGAGTTTGATCGAGGCAGCGGGATTGGCGGGCGGGTCGGTCCAGACGAGGGTGACGCGCAGGTCGGAGGTGAGGGCGTTGGTGGGGATGGTGAGATCGTACTGATGAGTCTCGGCGGTGGCGAGGGCGTTGGTGGGGTGTTGATCCAACCAGCGGACGGGCCACTCCTCCGGCTGATCCAGGAGATTGGTGAGAACGGCGGGGATGATGTTGGTGAGGGCGGGCAAGCCCCAGCCCTGGTAGTTGATCTGCGGCCGGACTTCGAGGTTGTAGCGGGAGCTGAGCGAGCGGGCGCCGTTGATGAGGAGGGCCTTCATGAGGGCCGGGCTGTAGGGCCGCTCGAGCTGCTGCTCGAAGAATTCCTGCATGAGGGCCAGGAGTCCGGAGACGGCGGCGGCCGAGGCGCTGGTGCCGTTGTCGTAGCGGTAGTAGGGGGCAAGGGGCTCGTTAATGTCACGGAGCAGATCCAGGTAATCGCTGGCGTCCACGGTGACGTCGAGGCGGATGACGAGGTTGAAGCTCACCGGCGCCTGGGTGGGGTTGGCGATGCTGTAGTACCAGGGGCCCTCCTCCGGAGAATCGATGGTGGCCTCGCGGATCCCGCGGAAGTCGGCCGTCGTGGGCGTGTCACCGAAGCGGGCGTAGATTTCCAGGTCGGGGAATGGATCCGGGGAATCGGGGGCCGGGAGGGTCGTGATGGTGAAGCGGGCGGCCCGGGCGGGGACCAGCAGGCCGTACTGGTTCCATTCGGTGGGGAGCACGAGCTGGGCCGGGAAGACGCGGACGGTCGAGTTGGTGGTGATCAGGTCGACGGTCCAGTTCGTGGGGGAGGTCGAGACGATGAAGACACCCGGGGCCACAATGTCCGGCTTGAATCGACCGTTGTCGCCCTCGATGTCGACGCCGACGTTGCCGCGGCCGGAGAAGGGGGCGACCTCGTCGTCGCTGTCCGAGAACCTGAGCGTGAGGGTATTGGTCTCGACGACGTTGGTGACGAAGAACTCGCCTTCGAAGATGTTGGTGACCTGGTTGGTGGCCACCACCTCATAGGTGATGGAGCGAAAGCTCTCGATGGCCCCGACGGTGATCACGTTCTTGGCCGTGGCCGGGGAGAAGATGCTGCCAGCGTCGCCGCCGCTGCCATCCTCGTTGCCCCTGCCGGCGTTGCCCGCGGCGAACACATAGAGCAGGGGCTGGCTGCCCGGTTCGTCCGGCAGGGCATCGCGCACGGCGGCGTCGTAGCTGGCGGCGGCGGAGTCGTAGTAGGCGCCTTCGAGATCGGAAGTGAGGCGGCGCTCGTAACCCCAGCTATTGTTCGAGATGAGGGCGTTGGTGCGCCCCAGGGTGAGATAGTTGGTGGCGGCGGCCACCTGCTGCAGGACGAGATCGGAGGAGAGCGGGCCGAGGGTGCGGTCCACGCCCAGGACGAAGAGGCTGGCGTTGGTGGCGAGGCCGCGGAAGGTGGCGTTGGTGAGGGAGCCGGGCGGGACATTCGTGCCGGTGGGGCCGTTGGCGCCGGTGCTGGCGATGATGCCGGCGACGTGCGTGCCGTGGCCCAGCGGGTCCTCGAGGAGGTTGGTGCCGCCGGCGAAGACACGCCCTTCGAGGTCGGGATGGTCGGCCCAGACACCGCTATCGTTGATGTTCACCCACACGTTGCTGCCCGTGAGTCCCAGGTAGTTGGTGGCCGTGACGGTGTCCGCAGCCACGGCAAGGCGTTCGCGGGTGAGATCGTTGAGGAGGACACGGTCGGCGTAGGTCTCGATCAACTGCACGCCCGGGAGGGCGGCGAGGGCGGCCAGCGAGGCGGTCCGGGGCGCGACCACAAACTGGGGCTCGGGTTCGAAACCGAGGGTGCCGCGGCTCTCGGCAACGACGGCAACGCCGAGGGCGATGAGGTCGGTGAAGACGGTGTCGCGATCCTCCGCGTACGCGGTCACGCGGACGAGGGCGTGCTCAGGCAGCGGTTCGTGTTCGAGGGCGCGTGTCAGGAGGCCGGGGTCCAGCTTGAAGTAAGGTTCGAAGGGCAGGACGGCGCGGGCGTCGGCGCTCAACGCGGCCGCACCCGAGGCGGAGATGCGGACGAGGTAAGCGTTGTTGGGGATGTAAGAAACGACCCGTCCGCCCTGGGCGGCGATGCGGGCGCGGAAGGCGGGGGTCAACGGGCCGTGGGCCTGGACCAGATACGCGCCGGGTTCGGGAGAAGCGCGGAGGAGATCCGGGACCGGCAGAGGCACGGGGCTGGCGGTATCCAGGAGGGCATTGCGCAGGAGCAGGGCGGTTTCGCTCCGGCTCAGGGCGTCGATGGAGGCCGGGGTGTTACGGAGGCGGAGGGGGAAGACAGCGTCGGCGTAGTGGACCGGCGCGTCCGGGGCGGTCGAGGCCGCGGCGGGGAGCGTGTCCGCGCGTGTGAGGAGGCGGACGGGCGCCGGGGAGGTCGCCTGAGTCACTCGCTGCGTGGCGTCGGCGCCGGGGGCAGGGGGTGGGAGGGGCGGCTGGAGGGACTGGCGGCGGTCGCCTTCCAGCCAGAAGAGGATCCCGCCGACGAAGGCGAGGAGGCTAATTGCGGACCAAAAACGGGTTTTCATACGCCAGATCAGGTGGGCGGGTTTACTGCGCGGGCAGCTCCCGGTAGCTCTCGATGACGGCGCGGGGGTTAAGTGGGGCTCCCTCGATCCGGATGACGGCCTTGGCGGCGTACTCGGCGGTGACCTGGTAGTTGGTGCACAGCCGATTGAAACCGCCGGCCTGGAGGTAGAGGGAGTTGGGCGCCTCGCGCAGGGCCTGGCCGAAGGCATAGACCACAAAGCGCGGATCATCTTCGCGCAAGAGCGACAGGATTTGTTGGGGGATCCGCTCGAGCACGGGGTCGGTGACGTAGTGGTTGGGATCGAGGAAGGGAGACGCCACGGTCAACTCGGGGGTGGCGAGGATGCGGCCGAGGCGGTTGAAGACGGGGATGGTCTGCTGGTTGTTGGTGACCTCGCTGAGCCGGGTGCGGTTGATGCCCTCGACGATGCGCCGAAGCTGGGGGTAACGGGTGAGTCCCACGGGGCCGTCCGGCTGGATGAAGACCTCCTGGAACTCGGGCTGCTGGCCGTTGAGGACGATGGTGGCGGGGGTCAGGTTGCTGAGGACCGAGAGGCCGCTCAGGACCGCGGACCAGGCGGCGAGGTTGGTCTGGTTGACGGAGAGGAGACCGCGGGCGGCGTTCTCGTTCGCGGCGGTCGTGAAGGACTCGAGCAGCGGCCAGTCATTGGTGGGATGGGTCCCCACACTACCGGACCAGGCGAGCCACTCGCGCGGCGAGATGACGCCGGACTTGAGGTAAACGGTTTGCCACGGGGTGCCGCGATGGACCCGTCCGATCCAGCCGAGGCTCGGGAACTTGTTGGTGGGGAAGTGCCAGTCGTCGGAGCGGGTGATGAGGGGGTCTTTGACCCGGTTATCGTAGGCGCGGGGGCCGGGGGTGAGGTTGGGGTTGCCGCCCCACGGGGCATAGCGCTCGTTGATGAGGCCGAGATTGGAGTTGGTGAGGACGGCGGTGGGCGGCACGGCAAAGCGCACGGTGTTGGTGCGGTCGGGGTCGTCCGGACGGTTCTGGGGATCGAGGAGATCGGAGACGAGATAATGGACGAGGGGGTCGTTGGCCTGCCAGGAGGAATCCGAGTAGAGCTTGCGAGTCGGGGAGTATGGCGCCTGGACGGTGGTCCGGCCGCTGAGTTCGGCACGGAGGGCCTGGCGCTCGCGCTCGCTGGTGTACACGAGCGGGGTCAGCCCGTGGAACATGCGGAAGCGATCGATGCTCTTGGCCTTGTCCTGGCCCTCGACGGTGTTCTGGTTGTAACTGCGCCACTGGGCGTCGCTGACGGGCAGGTTACCGAGGGAGATCTGCATCTGGTTTTCGATGCCGACCATGGGCGTGGTGAGCGTGGTGCCGCCGCCGACGCGGTTGGTGTCCCAGACATTGCCGGGCTCAGTGGTGGCGCCGACCTGGGCGAGGGTGTCACGGCCGGCGAGTTCGCGGGTGATGTAGAGGTCCGAGCGGAGCAGGCCGAGGCTGACGAAGTCGAGGAAGTTGCCGGTGCCTTCGTCGAGGATGGCGCAGATGAAGCTGTTGGTGCCGCGGAGGCTCCAGTCGGGGAAATAGAATCCCTGGTTGGGGACGAAGGGGGTGTTGAGGCCGGCCGGGACGAGGTTGGGGGCCGGGACGGGCTGGTAGGCCATGGTGTTGGCCAGGCTGATCGGCCGGAGGATGGGGAGGAGGAACTGGTTCGAGGTCCATTGGCTGGCGTTGAGGACCAGGTTCGTGTTGTAGGGGAGATTGGTGTAGGCGAGCGGGACGTTGGTGCGGGCGCCGTCGATGAGGGCGAGGGAGTAGCTGCCGAGGACCTGCACGCGGACGGAGCGCGGGAAGGGGTTGGTGTAGGAATTCCAGAGCTCGATGCCGAACTGGTTGGTGAGCGTAAGCAAGTACATCAAGTTCGTCTGGAACGGCTCCAGGTCGGCGGGCGTCCGCTTGCGGACTTCGAGCTTGCGGGTGACCTGGGCGACGTTGCGGAGGGAGAACTCATTGAAGTTGGGCAGGCCTTTCTTGGCCCCGATGAGGAAGGGCACGTCGTAGACGATGGCGCGCTCGAGGGAGGCCAACTGGGTGCGGTGCGCCGGGATGGCGAGGCTGAGGATGCGCTCGGACTGGAGGATGGCGCGGGCGTTGTTGGTGACCGGTTCGTAGCCCTTGATGAAGATGGCGTCGCCCTCGGTGGCGAAGAGCGGGCGGAAGACGGTGGGCAGATGGGGGTAGGCGGTGTCGGCGCGGTTGGTGGTGGCGACGTAGAGGTTGACGGCGAGCTGGAGGAGGCGGTGGACCTCGGGCGTGTATTCGTTGTAGGGGTGGACCAGGATGTTGTTGACGGACATCGCGGGCCGGATGAGGGCGTTGCCGATGTAGAAGTTGGTGTAGAGGTTGTTGCCGGCGCGGACGATGTTGGTGCGGCGGGCAGCGACGAAGAGGCGGTTGGCGGCGGCCTCGAAGAAGGCCTGCGGTGTCCAGGGCACGAAGTTGGTGGCGTTGAGGGGCGGGGTGTTGTTGTAGTTGAGGTTGACCTTGCCCAACTCGCCCGCGCCGGAGTCCGTGCCCATCTGGCTTTGGAGGCGGTAGAAGGTGTAGCGGTCGTAGGAAGAGAGGGCGTTCTGGGCGAGCAGCATGCGGGCGGGCCAGATCGCGTTGCCGGCGGTCGTGAGCACCTTGTTGGTGTCGAAGAGCTCCTGCAGATCGACGTAGGTGCGCGGGTTGTCACTGCCCGCCCAGGGTTTGTTGGGGGGGGAGAGGTCATCGTCGACCGTGAGGCCCAGGAGGTTGGTGGCGGTGAAGGCGGGCCCGTCGCTGTACCCGTCAATCCAGTCGGCCTGGAAGGCATTGGCGGCCTGCTGACCATAGAGCGTGCCCACGGGCAGGAGATTCCGCAGGTCACCCCCGTAGCGGTAGCGGAGGAGGGAGAGGGCATCCTCGGCGGCCGCGCCGGTGCCGGGTCCGGCCAGGCCGCGGTAGTTGTAGAAGGTGGTGACGTTGGTGTTCAGGTCGCGGAGGAAGGCGGCGAGGTTGAGCTCCCAGGAGCCGACGCCCTGGTTGCGGTAGTAGCCGTCGAGCTGGAGCTGGGTGTCGTTGACCCGGAGCGCGTGGTTGCCGATGAAGTTCAGGTCGAGGCTCTTGCCGGCCGGCTGGACGAGATAGGCCATGCGGCCGAGGAAGCGGTTGGTGGGGGAGTGCGGCAGGCCGGGGTCCTGGAGAATGCCCACCCATTCGGGGTCGCCGACGAAGAAGTTGCTCAGGACCGACTCGCCGCCGCCGCGCCAGGAGAGTCCGTTGGTGCCGAGCCATTGGCCGTTAAAGCCTAGCTCGGGCAGGAGACCATTGGACTCGAAGCGGCCGTTGCGGTTGAGGTCGAGGTAGAACCGGAAGTCGAGGGGGACACGGGGGTCGTTGGTGACGGAGAAGAAGACGGGCGGCCGCGGGTCGTACTGGAGGTTTGCGATGTTCCGGAGCCAGGGCGTGGCGTCGGCGGTCATGGGGCCACCGGAGAGCGTGCGTTCGTAGTTGACGTTGGTGGGGTTGGGGACCACGAGCGGAAGGCTGGCATCGAAGCCGTAGGGGCTGATGAAATTGGTGGAGACGAAGAACCCGTAGTTGAGGAGGTTGCTCGTGGCGATGACCCGCGAGACCACTTCGGCCTGCGCCCGGGCGACGGCGGTTTCCGCCATCAGTCGGGCGCGGGTTTGTTCCTCCACGACGGTGACCGCGACGCGCTCGCGGCGGCTGACCGCGAGGAAGGTGACGGCCATGAACGTGACGACGGAGAGCATGACCAGCGTGATGATGAGCACCACGCCTTGGGGTGCCGCCGGGGGTCGGCCGGCGGCCACGGCGGGGACCGGGGACGCGACCAAAGTCCGGGAGGTCGGCACTGGGGGGACGGAAGCGTGAACCTTCATGGCCGGGCGGAGGAAGCCGTGGACAGCGGTGGGGCCTGCCAGATCGGGATGCGCTGGCGGAACAGTTGCACCTGCGAGGCGCGGTTGGAGAGGAAACGGGCCGCAAAGTCCGAGCCCGCCGGCAGCGCGCGGAAGCGGGCGAGGGCGTCCGGTTCGAGGATGCCGAGTTCGAGCTCGATCGCGGCGGGAAGGGCGTTGCTGCGGAAGACGGTGAAGGTCTCGGAGCTGCGGCGGGGATCCTGCTCGAGGACGAGGTCCCAGCCGAGCTGGTAGCCGTGGCTGGCGTAGGTGTTGGTCGCGGCGTTCACGTACCAGTTGCCGTTGGTCCAGCTCATGGGGAAACCCAGCGGATCATAGGCCTGGACCCGGAAGTGAATGACGCCGTCGAGGATCGGGGAGAAGTTCGCGGCCGGTTGGAGGAGGCAGGCAGCGCTCAGCAGGCCCGGGGTCACAAAACGGTTCGTGTGCTCGAAGTGGTAGCGGGCGAGGGTTCCCACGCCACTGCGGGCGTTGACGACGCGGTAAGCGACGCCGGCCGCCCGAACGCCGGTGCGGGAGTGGATGAAGACCTCCTGCAACACGTTGGTCCGGCGGGCGTTGCCGACGTCGAGGGCCTGCACAACCGGTTGGTAGCCGGTGAAATCAGGTGGCGGCCGGTTCGTGTAGTAGCGCTCCGTGAGCTCGGCAGCTTTGAGCTCGCTCAGCAGCGGCGCGTTGATGGCGGGGCTGAGGGCATAGAGCAGGTTGGTTTCGCGGCTGGCCCCGGCCGCGGTCAACCGACGCAGGTCCTCGGCCAGGAGGGCCATGGCAAAGCGCCCGCCCTCCGTCACGTCCGTCTGGCTGACGTTGGCCCGGAGGGCACGCTGGGTGGCACTGAACACGGTGTAGAGCGCCGCCACGATGACCGTCATGATGCCGACCGCGACCATCAACTCGAGCAGCGAGAAGGCGCGCTCGCGGGCGGGGGGAAGGTGAAAACGCGCGGCGGTCATGGCGAGTAAGCGGAGCCGAGAGGTTGCATCCAATGCAGCTCGCCGAGGCGGCTGTCGTTGGTGGTGGCCAGGCCGGCATTGACCAGGGTGCGGAAGACCTTCCGGTTGTTGCCGACGCGGGTCTGGTTGTTCATGAGGTACACCGGCCACTCGAGGACGAGACTGAGCTCGTAGGTGGTCGCCTGCATGGCGAGCGCCCGGACCCAGAGGTTGGAGCGCTGCTGGGTGTCTTCCGGCGTCAGGTTGGGCGCCGTGTAGTTGGTGTGCGCCGGGGCGGTGGCACTGAACGGCCGCAGCGCGCTGGTCAGGCGGTAGCTGAAGGCGAAATCGTTCTTGGGACTCTTCTCTCCAGCCGAGCCGGTCAGGGCACGCACGAAGGCGGTGACGGGGCGATCGTACACGCGGCGCCGGTCGACCACGGAAGGCTGCGTCAGCAGGCCGACGATCTCACGACCGGAGCGGAAGCCGTTGGCCGTGCCAAACACCCGCGGGTTCTGCTGTCCGCCGACCGGCACCCCGGGGATGCTGATGGCGTCCACGTGGTTGGTCAGGTAGTTCAACCCCCACGCGCCGCTCCGAATGGCCTCGAGCCAGAGACTGCCTTCCTGATTGATGATCGTGTTCTCCCGGTTCCGTCGCTGGACGTCGAAGCCGGTGGGCAGGACGCCGATGATGGCCACGAGCGCGAACGCGACGATTGCGATGCTGATGGCGATTTCGACCATGGTGAAGCCGGCCTCACCCTGCGATCCGGACGCGGCCGGGATCCGGCGTGGCGACGGATTCCCGCCATCCCCGGCGTGCAGGCGAGACGCCCGCACCACATCGCGAGGTTTCTCCACCACCCGGCGCCGGAGAAAAAGAGGATGCAGAGCAGCGTTCATTGCCAGGCGGCGTTCTGTTCCCAGGGGCGGATCACCCGGGCGCGTCCGGTCAGCCAGTCGACCCGGACGTCCATGCGGTTGGTGCCCGCCTGCTCGGTGATGACCACGTCGGGCGGGCTGTTGAGGGCATAGCGGTTCTGGTTGTCCTTCGGATAGAAGACGCTGGCCCGCAGCAGGGGGATGGATTCCCCGGGGCGCCGGGGCACAACGCCGCCTTCGTAGACCATGCGTCCGGTCGAGTCGAAGGCGAGATAGGGCAGGCGCGCCTCGGGACTCTCGGCGGTCGGGAAAGGAAACCAGCCGTAAGGGAGGGGGCGATCGTTGACATTGGTGCGGTTGGCGACGGTGAGCCAGCCGGGGCCGAGGTCGGCGAACAAGTTGGTTCCGAAGATCATGCCATCCGGGAGTTGGCGCCATTCGCCCAGGTAGGCGGGGCGTTCGCGGCCGGGTTGATCCCCCACGGTACGGCGGGTGAAGAGGGCGTAAGCGGTGTACTGGCCGTTCACGAGGTTGGTGAGCGAGCGGAGGGCGGCGATCTTGGCCTGCGGCGAGAAGAGCTGGGAGTTAGCCGTCTGAACGGCCTGGAAGTGGGCCCGCATGGTGGGGGGCACAAGCACCACGTAAACCGTGCGGCGACCGCTGATGGCCTGGTAGCGGGCCAGGGAGAGGTCGTCGAGGAACTGGCGATGACCGGCGGCCACCGTGTTGGTCTGGGTCAAGGCGCGGATCGCCGGCATGCTCGAGGCGGCGAGGAGTCCGATGATGGCGATGACCACCAACAACTCGAGCAGGGTGAACGCGCGTCCCGCACCGTCCCACGGTCCCACCGTCCCACGGTCCCACCGTCGCACGGTCCCACCGTCGCACCGTCCGTGCCGTCTGAGTCTCGTCACCTCGACTCCTACGGGCTCACGGTCCCACCGTCCCACCGTCCCACCGGTCCCCTGCCCCACCGTCGCACGGTCGCGCCGTTGCCTGTTTCGCCGGGTGTTCATGGCCGTGCCGGGCTTGGGCTATTTCCAGCTCAGGATGTTGTCCTTGTTGGCGCCGGCGTTGGCCCGCACCGAGGCGTCGGCAAGGCCATCCGGTCCGAGGGACCAGGCGATGACGTTCGCCCGGACCTCGAAGCGGTTGGCGGTGGTGTCGCCGGGTCCCACGGCGGGTCCACGATTGAGGCCGAAGAAGCCCAGATCGCCGGTCTGCATGGAGACGCTCTGCATGCGGTAGAAGGCATCGCGGCAACGGCCATCGAAGTTGAGATCCAGGGTGATGATGTAAGGCCAGCCCCAGGGATCGCGGAGCACGCCGTCGGGACCCACCCCGCCCCCGGCGTACACGGTGGGTCGGCCGGCGGTGGGCGGGCGCGCGTAGCCCTTGTCCTGGAAGCTGTCGAGGAAATTCTGCTTTTGCGGATTGAGGCTGTGGTTGGGGTTGACGGTGGCGGTGCCGTCGATGAAACGGTCCATGTCGCGGAGGATGGCAACCAACTCGGAATTGTTGGCCTGCCAACCACCGGAGTTGCCGGTGTTGCCGATGGGCACGAGTCCCTGGCCGCGCTGGTCCGTCAACGTGGGGGTGGCGGATGGGCCCGCGCGCAGGACGGTTCCGAAAGTGAAATCCGGGCAGGTGTCATTGATCGAGTTGCGGGTGCGGGGCGATGCGGGCATGCGGCTGTAGGTGGCCTGGTAGGAGTTGACCGCGCCGATGATGATCTGCATGTCCTTCTTGGCCAGAGCAATGCGGGCCTTGGTCTTGGCCGTGGACAGGGCGGGAAGGATCATGCCAGCCAGCACGCCGATGATGGCGATGACGGTCAGCAGTTCGATCAGGGTGAAACCGCGCGGACCACGGCCAGCGCAGAACGGGGGGACTTTCATGGTTGCCAGGGAGTAGTTGAGAGTTTCAAAGCGTCCGGGAGAGGGAGGTGCGGTTCGAGGTAGCGGCGCCGCGGCGTCGCTGGGGCAGCGCGGCTGGGGGATGGGCCGCTCCGGCACGAGCGCAGACCGCGACGAACCGACGACCGGGTTCTTGACCCAGCGGGTGTCAGCCCAATCCACCGGGAGGCGACGCAGGCGGCAAGGACGATGGGGGATTCTCACGGCTCACTCCTTCCAGTTCCCGAAGATGCGGTATTCGTTGGTGCCGTTGACGACGCGACCCGATGGCCAGAGGGCGAACAGATCGAAGGTCGCCGGGTTGTTGGTGGGGCGCGTCGAGACGTAGTGCCAGGGATTGATCCGCAACAGCTTGGTGTCGCTGATCTTGCCGCCGAAAGCGAGCGGGGCACCCTGGACCTGCTCGGGGCGCTTGACGGGCCAGTCCTGGGCGGAGACGGCCAACAGCTCGATGTCATTGGCGCCCGCGAGGCGGACTTCCTGGCGCTGCCGGGGCTTGAGGTCGCGCAGGAAGCTCCGGGGCTTCTCCGGGGCAACCACGGAGTTGACGAATCCGCCGGCGCCGCTGAAAGCCGCGGCGATCTCGGCGGCGGTCAAGCGCTCGTCGTTGTCAGCCGTGACGTACACGCGGCCTTGATCGCCTGCGACCGTGCCCACGAGCTCATAATAGAGCGCGTGAATCGCCGGGTGGGCGTTCTCGCGGAGGCGGGTGCTCGGGTTGACGCGGGAGTTGTCCGGCGGGTACTGGCCCAACTCGGCCTTGTAGTTCTCGATGGCCGTCACGAGCTTGTCCCGCTCGGCGCGAATCGAGGCCTCCCGTCCCTTGCGAACCGCCAGGCCGGCCACGGTGGCTCCGATAGCCGCCAGCAAGGCGATGATCGAGATCACGGTGAGGAGTTCGATGAGCGTGAAGCCGCGCGGCGACCGGGGCTGGCGGCGTTGCCCGTTGCCTGAGGACGGGCCGCACGCTCGGAGGGACCGCTGGTGCAGGCTGGAAGCCTGCCCCAAGAGGCTCACGGGGAACCCATCGGTGGCCGTCGTGCGCACTGCCTGGAAGTTGTCACTCATGAGATCTGTCAAAGTTGACGTGCAGACGGCTCAGCGTTCGCGCGCTTCCTGCTCCAACCGTTCGCTGAGCCACTGTTTGATCATGCTCTGATAATTGAGATATCGCGACCGCGCCAAGCGCTTGATTTTCGCCAACATCCGCGGGTCCATCCGCAGGGTGATGGTGACCGACTCGCTCGCTTCCGTGCTCGCGGCGACGGCGTTTTCCATCAGCCGCAGATCGATCCGTGTTTCCGCCCAATAGGCCGCCTCGGCTGCCTCGTGGTCGAACAGCGGCACGTCTTCCCAACGGTTCAGGACATTCATGGCCGGGGACGGCCGGCTCGAGATGCCGCTCTGTGGTCCCTCCGACGCATTTACTGGGCCAACATGTGATGCACCTTGCGCTGGTGGAAGAACTGTTCCTCCGGCGTGAACGGTCGGGCGAAGATGACCCGAAAGATCTTGCCGTTGGTACGGTAGAGGCTCCAGATGCCGATTCCGCTGGCCGAGCGGCCCAGGTTGAAAAACCGGGCCTGGACGGAGAACCGCGGGGAGTCCGGCATCAGACGGACCGCGAAGGGGTCTTCGAAGGACTCTTCGATGTCCCGGGTCGTCAGCGAACCATCCAGTTCGAACGGGGGATTGTTCCAGTCGAACTCCATATTGGCCTCGCGCGTGTATCAATCGACCATGCAATGTCAGTACAATGTATTTACAATGGAGTCTATTTACGCCCGTCGTGAGGATTGTCAACCGGTTTTCTCTGGCGACGGTGATCCAGCCCGACAAGCTCCTAAAAAGCGCCAGCCACCGGCCGACCGCCGGTGGCTCGCTCGCAGGAGGGCTGTGCAGGCGGTTAGTCGCCGTCCCGGTCACCGCCCGCATCGCCGCCCAGCTTGTTGATCATCTCGATCAACGGCAGGAACAGGGCGATGACGATGCTGCCAACGATGACGGCGAGGAAGACGATCATGATCGGCTCGAGCAGTGAGGTCATGGCCGACACGGCGTTGTCCACTTCCTCCTCGAAGGTGTCGGCGATCTTCATGAGCATCTCCGGCAGGGCGCCGGTCTGCTCGCCGACGTCGACCATGCTGATCACCATCGGGGGAAACACGGCCGACTGGTCCAGCGGCACGGTGATGGTCTCGCCCTCCTTGACGCTCTCGTGGACCTTGCCCACGGCGTTGCCGACGACCACGTTGCCGGCAGTTTCCTTGACGATGGTGAGGGCCTGGAGGATGGGGACGCCGCTGCTCACGAGGGTGCCCAGGGTCCGGGTGAACCGCGCGATGGCCACCTTCGAGATCACCGGGCCCAGGACGGGCATGATGAGCTTGAACTTGTCGAAGTACCAGCGGCCCTTCTTGAGCTTGAGCAGGATCTTCAGCAGGATCACGAATCCCACGAGGCCCCAGATGACCGGGCCCGGGAAGGCGGGCAAGCCCCACGGCGCGTCGTCGCCGATCAGGATCGTGCGGCTCTTGATCATATTGGCGAGGTCCAGAACGATCTGGGTGAAGCCGGGAAGCTTGGCACCCTCGAGCATGTCCGCGAAGATGGACTCGAACTTGGGCACGACGAAGATCATCAGGACTGCCAGGATGACGACGGCCACGATCATGACCGCGGCTGGGTAGAACATGGCGGAAACGACCTTGCCCTTGATCTTCTGGGCTTTTTCCATGAACTCGGCGAGGCGGTTCAACACGACCTCGAGCACACCGCCCAACTCGCCAGCCTTGACCATGTTGACGTAAAGGCGGTTGAAGATCTTGGGGTGTTGGGCGAGGGCTTCGGAGAAGGTGCTGCCGCCCTCGATAGCGGTGGCGATCTCGCCGATGACGCGCTTGAGGGTGGGATGGCGCTCCTGGCGTTCGAGGACACGCATGCCGCGGAGCAAGGGCAGGCCGGCGTCCACGAGGGTGGCGAGCTGGCGGGTGAAGGCGGTCATCACCTTCGTCTTCACCCCGCCGCCCAACCCCGGGATCTTGATGTTGATATCGAAGGAACCCTTCTTCTTGCCCTTGGCACCGGCGGCGGGGGCGGCCTTCGATTTCTTGGCGGACTTCTCCTTGTCCTGGGCCTCGACGACCTTGGTGGGGAAGTAGCCCATTTCCTTGAGGCGACTGATGGCCTCGTTCTGGTTGCCCACCTCGAGGGTTCCCTTGGTCTCCTTGCCGCGGGAATCCATCGCCACGTAACTGAACTTCGGCATAACGAACCTCCAGACTAGGTGTATTTGAGGACTTCTTCCACCGTGGTGTCGCCGTCAAAAATGCTGCGCATGCCGTCTTCCCGGATGGGCACCATTCCCAGCTCGATGGCTTTCTGGCGGATGACCACCGTGGGGGCCCGCTCGTTGATGAGCAACCGGATCGGATCGGTGATCGGGAGCAGCTCGAAGATGCCCTTGCGGCCGCGGTAGCCGGTGTCGTTGCACTCCTTGCAGCCGCGCCCGTAGTAGAACACCTTGTCGCCCAGGTCATGGGGCGAGAGGTTGAGCAGGGAAAGCTGGGCCTCGGTGGGCTCGAACGGCGTGCGGCATTTCTTGCAGATGGTGCGGACCAGCCGCTGGGCGAGCACGGCCAGGAGGGTGGAGGAGATGAGGAACGGCTCGACGCCCATGTCGACGAGGCGGGTGACGGCACCCGGGGCATCATTCGTGTGCAGGGTGCTGAGGACGAGGTGGCCGGTGAGGCTGGCCTGGATGGCCACCTGGGACGTCTCGAGGTCACGCATCTCGCCCAGCATGATGATGTCCGGATCCTGCCGGAGGAAGGACCGCAGGGCCTTGCCGAAGGTCATGCCGACCGCCTCGTTGACCGGGACCTGCATGATGCCTTCGATGTCGAACTCGACCGGGTCTTCCACCGTCAGCAGCTTCGAGTCAATCGCATTCACCCGCCTTAGACAGGAGTAGAGGGTGGTCGTTTTGCCGCAACCCGTCGGGCCGGTGACGATGAAGATGCCGTTGGGCTGCTGGATGGCCTCGGCGGTGAAGTCGTAGATGTGCTTGGGAAAGCCCAGGCTCTCGAGTTCGAGCTGCAGCGCCGAGCGGTCCAGCACGCGGAGCACCACCGACTCGCCGAACTGGGTCGGGAGGCACGACACGCGGAGGTCCACCTGGCGGCCGGCCATGGTCATCGAGATGCGGCCGTCCTGGGGGAGGCGCCGCTCGGCGATGTCGAGATTGGACATGACCTTGAGGCGCGAGATGACCGGCAGGGCGAGGTGCTTGGGGGGCGGCGACATCTCGTAGAGGGCGCCGTCCACGCGGTACCGGATCTTGAACTCGTCCTCGAAGGGTTCGAAATGGATGTCGCTGGCGCGGTCCTGGATGGCCTGGAGGAGGACGAGGTTGACGAACTTGATGATGGGCGCCTCGCCGGCGAGGTTGGCCAGGTCGATGGTGCCGGCGGAGACTTCGGACACTTCGCGCGCGAGATCGTCGTCGATGCCCAACTCCTTGAGCAGGTCGCCCATGCCGCCGGTTTCGGCGGGGTAGTGCTTCTCGATGAGCTTGCCGATCTGGACGGGGTCGGCGACCACCAACTGGACCTGTTTGCCGAGGGAGAACCCGATTTCGTCCACGACCCCGGCATTGAGGGGGTCCACCATGGCCACGCGGACGGTGTCGCCGAACAGGGCCACCGGGAGGCACTGGTACATGCGCGCGGTGCCGGCCGGCACGGCTTCGATCAGCTCGGGATTGAAGTCCACCTCCGCCAGGTTGACCACCTCCGTCCCGAGGTACTCAGCGATGAGCTGGAGCTGGGTGTCGGAGTCGAGCAAGCCGTAGTCCGCGAGGATCTCGCCCACGGGCCGGCCCGTGCGGTTGAACTCCGCCGTCACTTCCTCGAGCTGCATATCGTCGATCAGTCCGCGGTCGCGGATGATCGAGATCAACGGGTGGGAGAGTACTTCAGCCATGCGCTACGCCTTGCCCTCAATCTCGGCCACGGTCTTGCCCGACTCGAGCTCCTGGAGTTTCTGGAGGATGGTGACGGGGTCCTGGGACTTGGTGATGACCTCCTCCTGCGAAATCATGCCGTGCTGGTATTTGTCCAGGAGGAAGCTGTCGAGGGTGACCATACCGTACTTGGCCCCGGTCTGGATGTCCGACTGGATGCGGAAGGTCTTGTTGTCGCGGATCAGGGCGGCGATCGACGGCGTGTTGACCATGATCTCGAAGATGGCGACCCGACCCGGTTTGTCGCAGCGGGGCAGGAGCAACTGCGAGATGACCGCCTGCATGACGGTGGAGAGCTGGATGCGGATCTGCTCCTGCTGGGTGACGGGGAAGGCGTTGACGACACGGTCGATGGTCTTGGCGGCCCCGGTGGTGTGCAGGGTGCCGAACACCAAGTGCCCGGTCTCAGCCGCGGTGATGGCCGCGTCGATGGTCTCGAGGTCGCGCATCTCGCCGACGAGGACGACGTCGGGGTCCTGGCGCAGGGCGCGGCGGAGGGCCTCGGCGAAATTGGGCACGTCGACGTTCACCTCGCGCTGCGTGATGACGGCCTTCTTGTGCTTGTGGTAGTACTCGATGGGGTCCTCGATGGTGATGATGTGGGCGTCGTCGCGCTCCTCGTTGATGATGTTGATCATCGAGGCCAGCGTGGTGGTCTTGCCCGAGCCGGTGGGGCCCGTGACGAGGATGAGGCCACGGGGCTTGTAGAGGAGCTCGCGGGCGGACGCGGGCAGGCCGATCTGCTCGAGGGTGAGCAGCTTGCTGGGGATCTGGCGGGCGACGATGCCGAACTGGCCGCGCTCCTTGAAGACGCTGACGCGGAAGCGAGCGAGCTCACCGAAGGCGAAGCCGAAGTCGGCGGTGCCGCGTTCCCGCACCTGTTGGACGTTCTCCTCCGAGGTGATGGTGCGCATCAGCTCCTCGGTGTCCTCGGGCTTGAGCAACGGACCTTCCACCTTGTGGAGGATGCCGTGCAGCCGGATGACGGGCGGCACGCCCACACGGATGTGGAGGTCGGCGGCGTTTTCTTGCACCACCAACTGCAGCAGGTCGGACATCGAGTAGGACATAGGCGATCAATCGATTCGCCCACCGGCACCAGGAACCCCTGGACACGCGGCGGGCGAAGAAGGCTGGGGAGAAGGGGGCAGCACAACCGGGGCTAGTCGATATCCATGGCCGTAGCCCGGATGACTTCATCCGGGGTGGTCATCCCGGCGAGCACCTTGCGGGTGCCGTCTTCCCGGAGGGTGCGCATGCCCAACTCGCGGGCCCGGCCGCGCAGCACCGTGGCGGCGACCTTCTCGTAGATGAGCTTCCGGACCTCGTCCTCGATCACGAAGATTTCGAAGATGCCCATGCGGCCGCGGTAGCCGGTCTTGTTGCAGTCGCCACATCCCTTGCCTTTGCGGAAGGTCGCCGAGGCGGCCTTGGCAGGGTCGATGGAGAGGGCGCGGAGTTCGTGTTCGGTGGGTTGGTAGGGCTGGAAGCACTTCTTGCAGATCTTCCGGACCAGCCGCTGAGCCATGAGGGCCCGCGACGAGGAGGCGACGAGGAAGGGCTTCACGCCGATGTCGATCAGGCGGGTGACGGCGCTGGGGGCGTCGTTGGTGTGGAGGGTCGAGAAGACGAGGTGGCCGGTGAGCGAAGCGTTGATGGCGATGGTGGCGGTCTCCAGGTCACGGATCTCTCCCAGCATGATCACGTTGGGGGCCTGGCGGAGCATCGAGCGCAACGCCATGCCAAAGGTGAGCCCCACCGACTCGTTGACGTGCACCTGATTGATGCCCGCCAGGACGTACTCCACCGGGTCTTCCACCGTGATGATCTTGCGGTCCGGCCGGTTGATGTAGTTGAGCACCGCGTAGAGCGTGGTCGTCTTGCCGGAGCCCGTCGGGCCGGTGACGAGCAGGATGCCGTCGGGCAGGCCGATCAGCCGCTCGAAGGTCTGCTGGTCGTCGGTGAGAAAGCCCAGTTCCGGCAAGCCCAGCTTCAGCCCTTCCTTGTCCAGGATACGCATGACGATGCTCTCGCCGTGCGTGGTGGGGAGACAGGAGACACGGAGGTCGATGGTCTTGCCGCCGACCTGGGCCTGGATGCGGCCGTCCTGCGGAATGCGCCGTTCCGCGATGGACATGTTCGACATGATCTTGAGCCGGCTGATGATCGAGGCCTGCAGGCGCTTGGGCGGGCTCTTCATCTCATGGAGCATGCCGTCGATCCGGTACCGGACGCGGAACCGTTTGTCGAGCGGCTCGAGGTGGATGTCCGAGGCGCGGAGTTTGAACGCCTCGACGATCATGGTGTTGACCAGCTTGATGATGGGTGCGTCGGCCTCGACGGTGGCGCCGTCGTCGGTCTGCACCGCGGCGATCCGGCCGACCTCGACCTCGCCCTCGGTGATGTCCTGGATCATCTTGGACACCGAGTCGTCCCGGACGCCGTAGTACTTGCCGATCGCGTCCTGGATGTCCTCGACGGTCGCGACGGCGGGGATGATCTCGGTGTTCAGGGTGTGCTGCAGACCGTCCAGCGTCTCGAGGTCGGACGGGTCGGTCATCGCCACCACCAACCCGTGTTCCTCCTTCCGGACCGGCACGACGTTGAACCGCTTGGCGACGTCCCGCCGCACCGTCGCCAGCACGTCGTCGGCGATGCGCATTTCGTTCAAGGGCACGAATTCGGCCCCGAAATGCGTCGCCTTGGCCTGCGCCACGATGGCCGCTGACAGCACCCCCTGCGCGACCAGCGTGTCCACCACCCCCTCGCCGGTGTTGTCCGCCTGTTCCCGGACGGGCACCAACTGTTCGTTGGTGACGTAACCCATCTCGATCAGGCTATCGACTAAGAAATCGTCTCGCGCGGCCACAGTCTCAAGTGTTCCCGTCAACGGATTGTCCGGTGACGAGTGGGTTCGACGGTAGGCAAACCGTCCACAATGTCAACGCGGCGAAAACCAAGCAGTCCCCATGCCGCCGTGCGGGACCCCATCGCGCCTCGCTAGGTCCACCGCGCCGGCCGGCTGTCCAGTTGAAAGACCTGACCCGACACATGCTTCAGGCTGCACAAAAAGACCACGAACCGTGCCACTTCCTCGACCGTGCTGCCCCGCCGCAGCAGGTTCGCCGCCACCGACTCCCCCAACACCTTCGGATCCAACCCCGCCGTCATCCCCGTGGGCAACACCCCGGGCAGCACGGCGTTGACCCGGATGTTCCGCGATCCCATCTCGGCCGCCAGCGACTGCGTCAGCCCGATCAAGCCCGCCTTTGCCGCCGCATAGTTCGCCTGTCCCCGCGAGCCCCGTCGGGCTGCGAAGCTGCCGAGATTCACCATGTGCCCGTCGCGTTGCCGGATCATCGGCCACACCGCGGCGCGGGCGCAGGCCATGACGCCGGTCAGGTTCACCCCGATCACCCGATCCCAAGCCGCTTCGTCCAACCCCGTCACCAAACCGTCGGCGATCACCCCGGCGTTGTTGATCAGCGCATCCAACCGCCCCCACCGCGCCACCACCTCCTCCACCACCCGCGCCGGCGCCTCCCTGGCCGTCACGTCCAGCGGCACCGGCCACACCCGGTCATGGCTCGCGGCCGGATGTTGAACATGGTAGCCCGCCGCCACCTGCCAACCCGCGTCGGCAAACGCCGCCGTCAGTCCCCGGCCCAAGCCCCCCGCCGCTCCCGTGATCAACACGACTTTCGTCTCCATCGCCCACCTCATGGTCAATGCCGGCTGCCCGCGCGCGCACGGCGCTCGGTTCCGGCATCGCCCGGCCTGGATCGCCGCCGGTAGCTCCGGTCGCGGGTCCGGACCGATCCACGCACGAACCGGGCTGCTGCCGCAGGGGCCTACGGCAACCCGGCCCGGGACGCCAGCCCAAAGCGACTCTTGACGTCCCCCCGGGCGCGTGTGGTAACGAGCGCCCTGTCTGCCGTCGCCCAAACCGGGAAGCGGCCTGGCCCTGCCGGACCTGCTCCGGGGGCATGAATCCTCCCCGCCGGGTCAGGGGACCCGGCCTACAGATTGTAGGCTCGGTGCCCTCACCGGGCGGTTCATGGGAAGAGGGCATGGACCCTCCCCGCCGGGTCGGGGGACCTGGCCTACAGGTTGTAGGCCCGGTGCCCTCACCGGGCGGTTCATGGGACCGTCGGCGGCAGCAGCACCTGACAATCATGAAAGCCCTGGTCACCGGCGGCGCCGGTTTCATCGGATCCCACCTCGCCGAAGCGCTCGTCCGTCGTGGCGCACACGTGGTGGTGCTTGACAATCTCTCCAGCGGTTCGCGCGCGAACCTGGCCGGGCCCGGGCTGGCGGGGCAGATCGAGTTTGTCCCGGGGGACGTGACGGATGCCGCTGCGGTGCGCCGGGCGATGGCCGGCTGCGACTGGGTGTTCCATCAAGCCGCCCTGGTGTCGGTGCCCAAGTCCGTCCAGTACCCGCGCGAGAGTCACCGGGACAACGTGGTGGGCACCCTTGAGGTGTTGACCGCCGCCCGCGACACCGGCGTCCGGCGCATGGTGCTGGCGTCCTCCTCGGCGGTGTACGGGGACCGGGAGGAGGTGACCAAGCGGGAGGATCTGCCGCCTCTACCGCTGACGCCTTATGCACTTCAAAAGTATGCCGCCGAGCGCTACGGCCAGTTGTTCCATGCCTTGTATGGCCTCGAGACCGTCGCCCTCCGCTACTTCAACGTGTTCGGCCCGCGCCAGGCGGCGGACTCGCCGTACTCGGGGGTGATCGCCCGTTTCTGCGCCGCCTTCCTCGCCAGCCAGCGCCCCACCGTGTTTGGCGATGGCCACCAATCCCGCGACTTCGTGTACGTGGCGAACGTCGTCGCGGCCAACCTGGCCGCGGCGGAAGGTGCTGCCGAGCGGGTTGCCGGCCGCGTCTTCAATGTGGGCACCGGCACCAGCCTGACGTTGCTCGAACTGATCGGTGAGCTGCAGCGGTTGACCGGGCACGCGCTGGAACCGCAGTTCGAACCGCCCCGACCCGGTGATGTGCGCTTCTCGAATGCGGATGTGGCCGCCGCGACACGGGACCTGGATTATCGGGTGGCCGTGTCGTGGCAGGCCGGCCTGGCCGCGACGCTGGATTGGTATCGCGCCCAACTGCGATAGCCGTCAGGGCGCGGCCAGATTTTTTCGCAACGCAGGAGCGAAAAAGTCTAGATGAACTTGGTCTTGCCGGGGACCGCCAGGGGTTTGATCGGCAGGGCCATGTCCCAGGTCAGGTTGTCGGGCACGAACTTTTCCTCCGAGTTGAGGGCTTGTTCCCAGGTGATCTCCTGACCGGTGTACGCGGCCTGGCGCCCCATGATGGCGGCCAGCGTGCTCTTGACCATCCAGTCACCGTCGTTGATCGGACGTCCGGCCCGGAGGGCGGCGAACAGCTCGTCGTGCTCGGTCTGGTACATGTTGTTGGCGGCCCCGCGATAGCGCCACGTATCGCCTGCCTTGATGATGGGTGCGGCCCAACCCTTGATGGTGCCGGTGCCCTTCTCGCCCATGACGTAGTCCGAGTTGTCGCTATAACACCCGGCGATCTGGCGCTGGGCCATGAACGCCCGCACGCCATTCTCCCACTCGTAGAACACGTCGATGTGGTCGAAGATGTTGCCTTCGTGGTTGGGGATCTGACGGCCGCCATTGCCCACGGCCTTGGCCGGTGGCTCGTCTTTCATCGCCCACATGATCTTGTCCACGCTGTGACACGCCTGCTCGACCAGGCCGTCACCCGAGAGCCAGGTGAAATTGTACCAGTTGCGCAACTGCCATTCGACGTCGCCCATCCCAGCGGGCCGGGCAGTCGCCGGCGGCATCGGTTTCACGGGACCGGTGAGGTAAGTGGCGTAGACGGCCCGAATCTCGCCCAGCGCCCCCTCATGCACGCGCTGGTAAAACTCGCGGCGCGCGAAGTCGTAGCGCCAGCAGAAGCCGGCGGTCAGGGCCAGGTTCTTCTCCCGCGCCTGCTGGACCGAAGCCATCACCGAGCGGACGCCCGGGCTGTCCGTGCCCATGGGCTTCTCACAAAAGACGTGTTTCCCGGCCGCCACGGCCGCCTGCAGGTGGGCCGGACGGAAGCCCGGCGGCGCCGCCAGCAGGACCACGTCGACCCCGCTTTCAATCAACTTCTTATAGCCATCGACCCCGGTGTAGATGGTCGCCGCGGAGACCTGCACGCGGTCTTTGAGTTCCGCCTTGTTCTTGAGGGCGTTCAGGCACGACTTGGCCTGGGCCTCGAAAGGATCGGCGACACCCACCAGCACGGTATTCTTGTCCGCGGTGAGGGCCTCCCCTGCAGCGCCGGTGCCGCGGCCGCCGCAGCCGATCAACCCGATCCGGAGCGTGTCGCTGTTGGCGGCGAACCCGGTGGAACGCGAGGCCAGCGGCAGCGCGAACAAAGTGGTCACCGTGGCGGCGGTGGAGGATTGGAGGAAGTGCCGGCGCGTTTGTCCGGCGGGCGGAATCGCGGTGTGTCTCATAAGGGTGTGCTGCACAGTTCGGCGGAGTTAACGCGACCCTGGCGGCGTGGTCAAGCCAGCGAGCCAGCGAGCCAGCGACCGCCGCGCGACCGCCGCGCGACCGCGCGCGAGTCTCGTCACCTCGACTCCTACGGGCCGGCCGTCGCTCCGTCGCACGCGAATTGCCATTGACATCCTTAAGATTGTTAAGAATGTATCCACCATGTCCGCCAACCCCACGCGCGCCGCAGCGTTCGCCCCGCGACGAACGGGCCGTGACGTGGGCCCAACCAACCCCCGCGCGCGCCATGTCTGCCTCGCCCCTCCAACCACCCCCGCGGTCCGCGGCGCCCCTCCCGGACGCCTCCCCGGTCCGCCTCACGCGTTCACCCTCATCGAACTCCTGGTCGTCATCGCCATCATCGCGATCCTCGCCGGGATGCTCCTGCCTGCCTTGAGCCAGGCGAAGGCCAAGGGCATCCGCGTCAAGTGCAACAGCAACCTCCGCCAGCTCGGCATCGCCATCCGCATGTATGCCGACGAGAACCGGGACCGGTTCCCGGACTGCACCGGCGCGGTCTGGCCCTGGGACCTGCCGGCCAAGGCCGCCAACGCTTTCGTCCTCAACGGCGGCACGCGCAGCATTCTCTACTGCCCCGGCTTCTCCAAACAGGACAACGACACGCTGTGGAGTTTCACCACCGGCGTCACTAATGAACTTGCCGGCGATAACGTCAGCGGCTACCGCGTCATCGGCTACGCAGTCGCGTTCAAAGGCTCCGGTCGCATCCGCGCCACCAACATCACCGAGTCCTTCAACCCCGCCCCCTGGCGCATGCCGGGCGGCGGCGAGTACAACCCCGGTCCCACCGAACGCGTCCTCGCCGCTGACGGCACGCTCTCCAATGGCGACAACGAACTGAACCGCCACGCCAACACTTACAAAGGGGTGGATGGCGGATGGCGGGGCCACCAAGCCCCCCACATGAGCACCGGCAAACTCCCCGCCGGCGGCAACCTCCTCATGCTCGATGGCCACGCCGAATGGCGGAGATTCGAAAAGATGCGCGTCCGCACCGACGGCCAGCCAGCCTTCTGGTGGTGAAACAAGCCCCGCCGCCCTTCCATGGCCCCCATGCGTGCTGTCGCTCTGGCGGCGATCCCCTCCAGCCTCCGCCGCCTCAACGAGCGCACCGTCCTCGAGCGGCTCCGCCGCCTCGGCACCGCCTCCCGCGCCGATCTCGCCAAAGCCGCCTCCATCAGCCAGCCCACCGCCGGCAAGATCATCGAGGAACTCCTCGCGTTCGGGCTGCTCGAGGAACTCGACGAAGACGACCCTCCGGACACCACGGCCCTCACCCTTCCCCCCCGCCTGGGCCGACCGGGCCGACGCCTCCGCCTCGACACCACCCAACCCCGCTTCCTCGCCATCGAGCTGGGCGTCGACCAGACCCGGCTGGCCTGTCTTCCGCTCGCCGCCCGCGGCGTGCTCCCCTGGCAGGCGGTCTTCCCCACCGGTCCGTCTCCGGATGCCTGGCTCGCCTGCCTCCGGACGCACGCCGCGCAAATCCCCCGCGCCGCCCTGTGGGCCGTCCTGGTCAGTGTCCCCGGTGTCGTGGACGAAGCCACCGGCCGCGTGCTCTACTCCCCCAACCTGCACTGGACGGAACGCCTGCCGCTCGCCGAACTTGTGTCCAGCGTCTGGTCGCTCCCCGTCCGCCTCGTCCAGGAAATCCGCGCCCTCGCGCTCGGCCACCTGGCCGCTACACCCGGCTGCGAGAACTTCCTGCTCGTGGACTTCGGCGAAGGCGTCGGCGGCGCGATCATCGAAGGGGGCCAACTCCTGCGCCATCCCCTGCCCCTCAGCGCCGAACTCGGGCACACCCCGGTCCTGGGCAATCCCCGCCTGTGCGGTTGCGGTGCCACCGGTTGTGTCGAAACCCTCCTGTCCCGCTCTGGTCTCTGCCGCAGTCTCAATGAACCGCCCGGCGCCGACGTCACCGTCCTCGAAACCCTCGCCCGCCGCATCCGGTCGGAAGGCCTGCCCGATTGGCTCGGCAACGCGCTGGACGCCATGGGCGCCATTCTCGCCGGCGCCCTCAATGTTCTGGGCTTGCGCCGGGTCGTCGTGACCGGCCACCTCACTGACCTGCCCGCGTCGGTGCTCGAACGCCTGGCCCAAGCCGTCCGCCGCGGGGCCATGTGGGCCCGGTTCGGCGAAGTGATCTGTGAACCCGCTCCCCGGCGCCGCCTCGAAGGACTGATCGCGGCCGGCATCGACCGCCTGTTGTTTCCGGCGTCGAGCGAAGGCCCGCTCCCCGAGGCAACCCGGCGTCGCATGGCCGAAACCTCCACCCGCACCTCACCCCGGGCCACCACCGCGCCGCAAACCCAGTCCATCCCCAATGCCCGACGCCCGCGCCGGGCCCCCGCACCCACCGAACTGAAATCCTATGCGACCCCACCCTGAACTCCCGCGACTCCTCCGCTTGCTGCTCCTCGCCGCGTTCACCCCGCTGCCGGCCGGCGCCGCCGAACCCGCTCCGCCCACGACGGTCGTGGTCCACGTGGACCAGGGCCGCCACACCATTCACCGCGACATCTACGGCCACTTCGCCGAACACCTCGGCCGCTGCATCTACGAGGGATTCTGGGTCGGCGAAGACTCCCCGATCCCCCACGTGCGCGGCATCCGCCAGGATGTGGTCCAGGCCCTCAAGAAGCTCCAGATCCCCGTCCTCCGCTGGCCGGGCGGGTGTTTCGCCGATGAGTACCACTGGAAAGACGGCATCGGGCCGCGTGACCAGCGCCCCCAGATGATCAACACCCACTGGGGCGGCGTCGTCGAAAACAACCACTTCGGCACCCACGAGTTCCTCGATCTCTGCGAACAGTTGGGCACCGAACCCTATGTCTGCGGCAATGTCGGCAGCGGTTCCGTCCAGGAGATGATGGAATGGGTGGAGTACATGACCTCGGATGCCGATTCGCCCATGGCCAATCTCCGCCGGCAGAACGGCCGTGAACAGCCCTGGGCCGTCCGCTATTTCGGTGTGGGCAACGAAAGCTGGGGCTGCGGCGGCAACATGCGCCCGGAGTACTACGCCGACCTCTACCGCCGCTACAGCACCTTCGTGAAAAACTACGGCACCAACCGCATCTTCCGCATCGCCTGCGGTGCCAACGTCGCTGACTACAACTGGACCGAGGTCCTCATGCGCGAGGTCGGCCGCCGCATGAACGGCCTTTCCCTCCACTATTACACCCTCACGACGGGCAACTGGAACCGCAAAGGCTCTGCCACGGACTTCACCGAGGCCGACTGGCACGCCGCCCTCCGCCAGGCTCTGGTCATGGACGACCTCATCACCCGGCACGCCGCCATCATGAACCGCCTCGACCCCGAGAAGCGCATCGGCCTCATCGTCGATGAGTGGGGCACCTGGCACGACGTCGAGCCTGGCACCAACCCCGGCTTCCTCTACCAGCAAAACACCCTCCGCGATGCCCTCGTCGCCGCCCTCCACTTCCACATCTTCCACAACCACGCCGACCGCGTCCGCATGGCCAACATCGCCCAGACCGTGAACGTCCTGCAGGCCATGATCCTCACCGACCGCGAACGGATGCTGCTCACCCCCACCTACCACGTCTTCGAGATGTACCGCGTCCACCAGGATGCCACCCATCTCCCCACCGACGTCGCCGGCCCCGCCTACCGGTGGGACCAGCAAACCCTCCCGCAGCTCAGCGCCTCGGCCTCCCGCGGTCGCGACGGCCGCCTCCACCTCTCGCTCGCCAACCTGGACCCGCAGCGCGCCGCCCCCGTGCTCGCGCGCTTTCACGGGTTCACCCCCGCCCGCGCCAGCGGCCGCGTGCTCACGGCCGACGCCATCAACGCCCATAACACCTTCGACCAGCCCCGCACCGTCGAACCCCGTGTCCTCACCGGCACCACCGTCGCCGCCGGCGAACTCCAGGTCACCCTGCCGCCCAAGTGCGTCGCGATCCTCGAGCTCGAATGAGGCCGCCTCCCCCGGGTGCGGCTCGCTGCGTCCGGGCGTTCGGCTCGTGCCGCGCATCAAGCCCAGTCTTGTCGGCCGCCTCAAAAACCCTCACCATGACCCCGGCACCCAAACCGGCCGTTCCCGGGTCCGGCCCGCCTGTTGTCGTGGGCCGGTGACATGCCAGGCCCGGTCGATCCGCTCATGCTCGAGTCGCTCAAGCAAGACGTCTGCCACGCCAACCTCGAGTTGGTCCGTGAAGGGCTGGTCATCCAAACCTGGGGCAACGCCAGCGCCATCGACCGCGAGCGCGGTCTGATGGTCATCAAGCCCTCCGGCGTCCCCTACGCCACCCTCAAGCCGCGCGACCACGTCGTCGTTTCCCTCAGCACCGGCGAGGTCGTCGAAGGCCGCTGCCAGCCCAGCTCGGACACTCCCACCCACCGGGTCCTCTACCGCGCGTTCCCCACCCTCGGCGGCATCGTCCACACCCACAGCCTCCACGCCACCGCCTGGGCGCAGGCCGGCCGACCCCTCCCCGCCTTCGGGACCACCCACGCGGATTACTGGCACGGCGATATTCCCTGCACCCGCCGGCTCAAGCCGCGCGAGATCCGCACGAATTACGAAGCCAACACCGGCCATGTCATCGTCGAGCGCTTCCGCGACCTCGACCCGCTGAAGTTCCCCGCCGTGCTCGTCGCCAGCCACGGCCCGTTCACCTGGGGCCGCGATGTCCACGACGCGGTCCACCACGCCGTCGTCCTCGAGTTCGTCGCCCGCCTGGCCAGCGAAAGCCTGCGCCTGGCACCCAGCCTCGGCCGGATGCAGCCCGCCTTGCTCGACAAGCATTTTCTCCGGAAACACGGACCCGGAGCCTATTACGGTCAACGTCCCGCCTCCCCCAAAGCATGACTCCTCTGCCCGCTGTCTTCGCCGCCAACACCGGTCTCGGCACCGTGGACTGGCTCGTGATCCTGGCCTACTTCGGCATCCTCCTGGCCATCACCTGGTGGTCGGTCACCAAACGCAAGGACACTGCCGAGGACTACTTCCTGGCCGGGCGCCACCTCGCCTGGTGGATCGTCGGGGCCTCGATCTTCGCGTCGAACATCGGCTCCGAACATCTCGTTGGTCTGGCCGGCTCGGGAGCCACGGACGGCGTGGCCATGGCGCACTATGAACTCCATGCCTGGTGCCTGCTGGTGCTGGCCTGGGTGCTCGTGCCCTTCTACATGCGCTCGAAGGTCTACACCATGCCCGAGTTCCTCGAGCGCCGCTTCTCCCCCGCCTCCCGCTACGTCTTGTCGGTCATCTCGCTGGTCGCCTATGTCATCACCAAGATCGCCGTGGGCATCTTCGCCGGCGGCATCGTCTTCGGCACGCTGCTCCCGGAGATGCGCCTCAATCTCGGCTTCGCCGAGCTGAACGCCTTCTGGCTGGGTTCCCTGCTCGTCCTGGCCGCCACCGGCCTCTACACCGTCCTCGGCGGCATGCGCGCGGTGGCCTACACGGAAGCGGTGCAGACGGTCGTGCTCGTGCTCGGCTCGGTGATCGTGACCCTCTTTGGCCTGGCCAAGCTGGGCGGGTGGAGCGGCCTGCGGGAAGCCCTGCCCAGCGAAATGTTCAACCTCTGGAAACCGCTGGTCCCGGCCGGCCTCGAAGGCACCTGGGCCCCCGTCAAGGAACCCGGGCGCATCGCCTGGTATTTCAACGGCAACTTCCCCTGGCTCGGCATGCTCGTCTGCGCCCCCGTCATCGGCCTCTGGTACTGGTGCACGGACCAGTACATCGTCCAGCGCGCCCTCGGTGCCCGGAACGAAACCGACGCCCGCCGGGGCGCCATCTTCGCCTCCTACCTCAAGCTCCTCCCGGTCTTCATCTTCATCGTCCCGGGCATGATCTGCTTCGCGCTGGCGTCGAGCGGCAAGATCCCCGAACTCCAGGGCATCCTGGTGGACCCGGCCGCGGCCACGGCCGTCGCGGACCGGGACAAGGCCCAGGCGGCCTTTCCACTGCTGGTCGCGCACCTCCTGCCCGTCGGCGTTCGGGGCATCGTCGTCGCGGGCCTCCTGGCGGCCCTCATGAGCTCGCTGGCCGGCGTCTTCAACGCCAGCTCGACCCTGTTCACCGTGGATCTTTACCAGAAGCTCCGCCCGAAGGTCAGCCAGCATCAACTCGTCCGCGTGGGCCGGATTGCCACCATCGCCATGGTCCTCATCGGCCTCCTCTGGATCCCGGTCATCCAGGGGTCAAAAGGCCTCTACTTCTATCTGCAGTCCGTTCAGGGTTACCTGGCCCCGCCGATCTTCACCGTCTTCTTCCTCGGCGTGTTCATGAAACGCCTCAACGCCCGCGGCTGTCTCGCGGCGCTGGTGGTGGGCTTTCTCCTCGGCCTCTTCCGGCTGGCGGTGGACACCCCGATCGCGTTGGGGCTCGCCGGTTTTGAGCAAGGGTACACCCCGGGATCTTTCCTCTGGATCGTCAACAACATCTATTTCCAGTACTTCAGCATGCTCATCCTCCTGGTCTGCGTGGCGGTGATGATCGGGGTCAGCTACGCCACCGAGACCCCGGACGCGCGCCGGATCGAGGGCCTCACCTTCGCCACGGTCACGGCCGAACAACGCGCCGTCACGCGCGCCAGTTGGGGAACCGCCGAAGTCCTGGCCTCCGCCGTCGTGCTGATCCTCATCCTGGCCGCCTACCTCTACTTCCGCGGATGATCGTTGGGGTCAGCCCTTGAGAATTAAGTTTCTTCCGCGGCGGGCTGCCTCGCGACCTCCTGCCCCTGGTAGAGCCGTGGGTGCAGGACCCCGATGAAGGGCAGGTTCCGGTACCGCTCGGCATAGTCCAGGCCGTAGCCCACCACAAACAGGTCGGGGATCACAAATCCCACGTAATCTGCCTGCACGGGCTCCCGGCGGCGTGCCGGTTTATCCAGCAGAACGCACGTCCGCAGCGATTGCGGGCCGAGCGCCGCCATCCTGGCCTGCACCTCGGCCAGGGTCCTCCCGGTGTCGAGGATGTCGTCGACCAGCAGCACGTGCCGCCCCTGCGCCTCCAGGCGCAGCTCCTTGGTGAGCACCAGGTGACCGGACACCGTACCCGCCCCGTAACTCGAGACACCCAGGAAATCGAGCCGCAACGGCAGGGTGAGGTGGCGGAGCAGGTCCGCCAGGAACATGAGCGTGCCCGTCAGCAGGGGCACGACCAGCAGGTCCTTGCCCGCGTAGTCCCGGGTCAGTTCCCCGGCCAACTCGCGCACCCGCCGGCGAATCCGCCGTTCCGTGAGCAGCACGGTCTGGATGTCCGCCTGCCAGAGCCGGGGCACAAGGTGACTGCGTCCGGGGCGGCGCGGGAGGGGTTCCACCCGGGGCCGGGCGGGCGGACGGGGCGGCCGCAGGTCAGATGTGCCGCGAGTCGGCGGCGTCCTTCTCGGCATACCCACGGTCCTGGCGTTGGAAGTTGACCTGATTCTTCTTCAGATAAGCCTGGAACACGTCGTCAGCACTCATGCCCAGGACCTGGGCGAGGCTGATCAGGAAGTGGAACAGATCCACCACCTCGACCCGGGCGTTCTGCGCGTCGAACTGCTGGTACTTGGCCCACCATTTCCACGGGACGCTGTCGGTGAGCTCGGCGATTTCCTGGCTCATGGCCCGGCAGTAATTGAGGATCCAGCGGACCTTCTCATCGTCCGTCAGATCGCCGGTGCGCACCCCGATGCGTTCGTTCAAGGTGCGCTGGAGGCGGAAGAGCTCGCGCAACTGGTCGGTCTCAGCCATGCGATGGAGGATTCCGGCGGCGGCCGGCCGACGCAAGCCCCGACGCCGTCGTCTCTGGGGTCAGCCCTTAATTTAATACTTAACAAATCCGGGCCCTCCCCCTACATGTCTTCGCCGTGGCCCGATCCCTTCGCCTCCAATTCGAGGGTGCCTTGTACCACGTGATGTTCCGGGGCAACGAGCGCCGGGCCATCTTCCGCGACGACCCGGACCGGCAGCGGTTCCTGGAGCGGCTGCGCGAGACCCAGACCTGGCGTCCGGTCCGGCTGTTCCTCGCCTGCCTCATGCCGAATCACGTCCACCTTTTGCTCGAGACCCCACAGCCGCACCTGAGTGCTTTCATGGGGCGCCTGCTCACGGCCTATGCGGGCGACTTCAACCGGCGTCACCGGCGCGCGGGCCACCTCACCCAGGGCCGGTTCAAGGCCCAGTTGGTCGAGGGGGACACCTACCTGCTCAAGCTCAGCCGGTACATCCATCTCAATCCCGTCCAGGGAACGAAGTGGGCCGAGGTGCCCCTTGCTGAAAGACAGCACGCCCTGCGGGAGTACCGGTGGAGTTCGTACCGAAGCTACATCGGACTCGAACCGGTCTGGGAAGGACTGGAGTGCGAACCGCTGCTGGCCCTGGTGGCCGGCGGCCGGACCCGCGACGCGCGGGCGGTGTACCAGGCCTATGTGGAAGCCGGGCTGGCGCAGAACGACGAGGAGTTCGCTTCCCTTTATCGCGCGGCGCGACTGAGTCTGGGCTCCAGCGAACATGCCCAGGCGGTGCGCGAACGTCATGAGGAGGCGCGCCGTCGCATCAAGCGCCAGGAGGACGTGGCCTTCCGGCGGACCGCCGGTTGGCGCCCCCCGGAAGACGTGCTGAAGGTCGTCGCCCAGGTGCTGCGAACGACCGTGGATGAACTGCGGCGCCGGCGCCGCCACTCGACTCTACGCTCCGCCGCCACTTGGGCGCTCTGCCGGTATGCGGGGCTGACGCAGCGCGCGGCCGCCGACGCGCTGGGGATCGGCACCGGGGCGGCGGTGAGCCGTCAGATGCGACGCTGGCAGGCGGGTCTGGAATCAGACGCGTCGGTGCGGCGGGTGGCCGAGGAGATCGCCCGGCAACTCCGTTAAGTATTAAATTAAGGGCTGACCCCTGGAGACGATGAACTGTCCGAAATGTCCGACTGGATGCCAAACCCGGCCGCTGCCCGCGGGACGGCGACGCTCTCATGCGTGTGCGCAGCGCCCGGGACCGGGAGGTCGTGGTGGATGTCTGTCCCCGTTGCCGCGGCCTCTGGCTGGACGGCGGCGAGCTGGCAAGGCTGCTGCCCGGGTGACCGGTCGGGAGTCAGGAGCCAAGCGTTTGGGGAAGCCGGACTTGACTCGGCCCGGCAGATGACGCTCTCTTGGCTGCGACCTCCTCTTGGCACGTTGGCTGGCGGACTCGTTGCCTGCGTGCCCTGATGGACGCAAGCCTAATACCTTATGAAACAACGATCCTGGTTCTGTGCGGCGGCGGGCGCCGCCCTGCTGGCCTCTCTCGCCGTTCCCCTGGCGCAGGGCGCTCCCATTCCCAAGCTCTACAACACCGGCGTGAATGACGACGGCGTCCTCCTCGGCCCCAACGTCGTGGACCCCCATTACACGCTGATCGAAAGTCCGGACGAAGGCTTCCCGGGCCCCAGCGTCTACACGCTGACCGACGCCTGGCCGGTGGCCCCGGCGGGTCCCTGGATTGCCAAGGGACCCAACTCAGGCTGGATCGCGCCGCAAGGCAATCAGAGCTCCGGCAACGCCCCGGGCAACTACACGTACCGCACGACCTTCGATCTTACGGGTTTTGACCCGAGCAAAGCGAAGATCGTGGGCAAATGGACCTCGGACAACACCGGCGTGGACATCATCCTCAACGACACGTACCTGGGTATCAGTCAGCCGGGCAATTTCGGTGCCCTGAGCGATTTCACCATCGAGTTCGGTTTCGTCGCGGGCATCAACACCCTCGATTTCCTGGTCTTCAACGCCGGCGACGCCGTGAACCCCACCGGCTTGCGGGTCGAGATGATCGGGACCGTCGAAGTGGCCGGGGAAGCGCCACGGATCGTCACGCAACCCGTGGGCGGCACCTACCTCACGGGCGAGGATGTCACCCTCACGGTGGCGGCTGACGGCACGCCTCCGCTCAGCTACCAGTGGCGGCGCAACGGCGCGAACGTGGCGGGCGCGACGGAACCCACCCTGCAACTGCTCGGGGTGACCACGGCCCAGGACGGCGATTACACGGTCCTGGTCACCAACGCCTCGGGCAACGTCACCAGCACCGCGGTGAAGGTGAACGTCCTCGAACGTCTGACGGGCCTGTTTAACACGGGTGTCGATGACGACGGCTTCCTGATCTTCGACGGTTTCAATGACCCGCACTACAGGCTGGTGGCTAATCCCGATGACCCCGCGGTGACGCAGCCGATCGTGCAGGACTCGAGCGTATTCCCAATCGTGGGTGGTCCCTGGATTGCCAACTCGGCCACGTCGGTCTGGATTGGCCCGCGCTTCGAGACCAGCGCTGCCGCCGGCGGGGACTATGCCTATGAAATCGAGGTGAACCTGACGGGATTTGACCCGACCACGGCCTTCATTGCGGGTTCCTGGGCTACTGACAACACCGCCGTGCTGCTCTTGAACGGGGCGGCCACGGGTGTGCAGAACGCCGGCGACTTCGGCAACCTGTCGAGTTTCCGGGTCGAGAGCGGATTCCTTTCCGGCGTGAACAAGTTGGTGTTTCGCGTCAACAACGCGTCCCTCGGCTACACCGGCTTGCGCGTAGACAATCTGCGCGGCGGCGCGAAGCGGGGAACGGTGACGAACGATCCGCGCATGGTGACGCAGCCCGTCGGCGGTCTGGTGCTGGCCGGAGACAGCTTCACCCTGACCGCGGTCGCAGATGGCACAGCCCCGCTGGCGTACCAGTGGCGCCGGAACGGCGAACCGTTGGCCGGCAAGACCGAGCCCAGCCTGGCCTTTGCCTCGGTGGTCCGCGGCGATGCCGGCGACTACACAGTCGTGGTGAGCAACGCCCGCGGCTCGGTGACCTCCGCCGTCGCCACGCTCCAAGTCCTCGACCGCGTTCCGGGTCTCTTCAACACCGGTGTGGATGCCGCCGGCGTGGTCCTCGAGGACGGGGCCACCGACCCGCACTACAAGCTGACGGTGAACCCGGACGACCCTAGCGTGACGGTCCCGATTGTTCAGGACTCCACGGTGTTCCCAATCGTCGCCGGCCCGTGGGTCGCCAACACCGACAAGTCGAAGTGGATCGGTCCGCGTTTCGAGACGAGCGGAGCCGCCGGCGGCGCCGGAAGCGCCGGGGATTACACGTACGAACTCCTGTTCGACCTCACGGGCTTCGACCCGGCCACGGCCGTCCTCATGGGCGCGTGGGGAACCGACAATCTCGGCATGGACCTCAAGCTCAACGGCGCGAGCACGGGGCTGGCCAACAACAACCAGTTCTCGACCCTGACGTCGTTCACGGTGAGCACTGGCTTCCAGGCCGGGGTCAACAAGCTCGAGTTCACGATCAACAACTCCGACGTGGGCTACACCGGGTTGCGGGTCGATAACCTCCGCCTCGGCGCCCTCCCCCTCAGCACGGCACCGCCCACCCTGGCCATTCAGGCCAGTGGCAACAACGTGGTCCTGTCCTGGCCGGCGGCCGACACCGGCTTCACCCTGAAGTCCGCCAAAGCACTGCCCGCGGGCCCGTGGACGGATGTGAATGCCCCCGTCACGGTCGTCGGGGACCGCAACACCGTGACCGTGCCCAAGCCGGAGGCCGCGGAGTTCTTCCGGCTCCACAAGTAATCCGGAACAGCACGCTACGCGCAGCGCCGGCGGGGCTCTACCCGCCGGCGTTTTTCTTTCCGCAACCCGGCTCAGTCCACGTGGAAGACCTCTTCCATCTCGGCCCACCACTCGCCGGGCGGGCAGGTGGACAGCGGTTCCTGGCAGGGATCCGTCAGCCGCCACCATTGCTGCGTGGTGGGATCGGCCGCCATCCGCGCCATGTCCGCCGCGAAGTCGCTGCCGTGATACTCGAAGTAGCTGAACAAGTAACCGTCCCGCAGGAAGATCGAATAGTTCCGGATGCCACACGTGCGAATCATGGCGAGGACACCCGGCCAGACGGCGGCGTGCAGGCGCCGGTACTCGTCGAGCTTCTCGGGACGGACTTTGACAACTCGGCCGTAGCGTTTCATGGGGGGGTTATTCGTGAAGCCGGAGGACGCGGAAGTCATCGAACCGGACCCAGTGCTCGGCGTCCAGCGGGCCGTGGTACCCCTGGACACTGACCTCCTCCTGGGCGGCCGGTGGCAATTCACCCGAGCCAGCCGGAAGGAAGGGACCTTCGCTGCCGGGGCGGTAGAACGCGGCCCAGGCGCGGTCCGTCACGACGACGCGCAACCGGACCGAGGCGTTCGTCATCGAGGCGCGCCCGGGGATGATCATGCGCTGGCCGTCCACGAGTTCCTTGACCAGCTTGAAGACCGGCTGGCCATCGTTGTACCAGGTGATGCCGGCCTGCTCGAACTGCTGGGTGGGCACGCGGTGGCTGGTCACGGTGACCTCGATGGCCACCGGTCCCTGGCGCCGGTCTGGTGCCGGGCGAACGAGGGCGTTGCGGACGCTGTGGGCGTCGCCGGGTCGGAGGCGGATTTCGAGGCCCCCCTCGCGCACGCACCAGTCGTGCGGGTCTTCCCGGAGCCAACGCCAGCCCGCGTCGGGTCTGGTTTCGAACCGATCTTCGAAGAGCACCTGCTCGGCGGCGGCGGCCAGGCAGGTGGTCAGCAGGCAGGCGGCGAGAAGGGTCGGGGTTTTCATGGGACAACGAGGTGAGCGTCTTCAGCCGCCGGACACTTGTCAATGCGCGGAAGTGGTGGGGCGGTGGGACGGTGGGACGGTGGGACGGTGGGACGGTGGGACGGTGGGACGGTGGGACGGTGGGACGGTGGGACGGTGGGACGGTGGGACGGTGGTGAGGAAGGGGTGACAACATGAGCCGATTGGTCAAACACTATTGGGAACTCGATGTGTATCAGGCTGCGTTTCGGTTACAGCAGCTCATCTTCCGACAGTCGAAACGTTGGCCTGCCGAGGAGCGATTCGCACTGACTGATCAGATCCGCCGCAGCTCGCGGTCGATTGGCGCCAACCTCGCCGAGGCCTGGGCCAAGCGACGGTACCCCGCTCATTTTCTAAGCAAGCTCACGGACGCCGATGGTGAACTCCAGGAGACCCACCACTGGCTGGCGACCGCCCAGGACTGTGACTACTTGCAGGCTGCGGAGCATACCGAGGCGACCGCGGAGCTCGAAGCCGTCGCGCGTATGTTGGGCTCAATGATCGCCCGCCACGAAGCCTTCTGTCTCACCGACTGACCGCCGCACCGTCCCACCGTCGCACCGTCGCACTGTCCCACCGCCGCACCGTCGCACTGTCGCACCGTCGCACTGTCCCACCGCCGCACCGCCCCCCCGCCCCATGACCGTCCTGCTCCTTCTCGTGCTTGCGCCGGCGACGGCGGTGTTTCTGCTGAGCAAGTGCTTCTTCCTCGCTCCCTTTCGCGCGGGCTGGTTGATGATGGCGGCCAACATTGTGTTTGAGACGCTGTTCAAACGGCTGCGCTGGAGCCGGGAACGCGCCGACGCCGTGTTGCTGGCCGTGCTGGTGGTCGGCTGGGCCGTGGCGACCGGGCCGTGGGTCGCGTCCGGGATTGGCCTGCTGCTCGGCTGGACCTGGGCCGGTGCCCTGATTGTGGACGGACGATGGAAGACCGCGGCGGGGTTCGCCCGCCAACATCGTGAACTGTGGGGCCGGGTGCCGCTGCCGGTGCCGCAGTTGATCGTCCAGATTCGAGGGCCCATCCTGCGTCGCGACCGCGTCTTTGACCTCGGCCATTGGCCGGCCGGCACGACGCAGGAGTTCCAGGTGCTGGTCTTGAACCCGTCCGTAATCGTCCCACAACTGCCGCTTCGGGTCAGCGTGCAAGCCCGCTCGTCCCAGGTGATAGTCGAGGGCGACGTCGATCAGTCAGTGGACTGTCCGCTGCCGGGAGGGCTGCATGAAGCCCGGTTCTCGCTGAGCACACCGAACGCCGGGCCGGGAGGCGAGATCGAGATTCAGGTCGCGCACGGGGATTTCGCCTTCACGCGGACGCTGGTCGTGCGTGAGGTCGTGGCGACTGAGGGGATCCGGGTAACGGGTGCGCGGATCACGCGCTGGCGGCACGGCACCGAGGCGGCTTTTGCCTGGCGAGGCGACCATGACCTCTACGACCCGGCCACGTTCCAGTCGGTCGAGGGGCTGCGCCTCACGCTGGGTTTGGCGCGCCGGTTGCGATTTCCCAACACCATGTTTCTGTCCGGACGACTCAGTCTGGTCGAGGAAGAGCATCGGGAGTTCTGTCAGCATTACGGCTGGGACCGACGTTCGCACGAGATCCCCGGGTTCGTGAAGTTCCTGCAGGACGAGGTCGATCTAAACGTCGAACAAGAGTGGCCGGCCGACACGACCAAGCCCTATACCACCGAGCTGGGGAATCACATGTATCTCCACTACGGCACGCACGCGGCCGCGGCGCCGGGCAATCAGTGGAAGAGCCACGCCAAGATGGGAGATGGCCAGTATGATTGGCAACAGTCCGGGGCGCGGGACTCGTTCAGCGAACAGCGCGACAACGCGATTCACAACGCCAACCTCTTCGAGCGTCTGTTTGGGACGCGCCCCGTGAGCTATGCGATCCCTTCCGATGTCTACGACGCGCACACGCCGGCGGCGATGGAGGCGGCGGGGCTCGAGGTCGGATCAGACACGGACGCCTCGCGGTTCACGCGGGTGTTCGGCCTGCCCGAGCCGCATCATCCCCCGGGCTGTCAGCGGTTTGTCGAGTTGACGCGCAAGATCCCGCGCGACCCGGACAATGCGTACAAGGTGGCGACCCTGAAGTACTGGCTGCATGCGGCGGCGCGGACAGGGCGGGCGTTCATCTTCCTGTCGCACCATCATCTGCTGCGGTACGAGGGCACCGCCTGCTATCACTGCACCGAGGAACTGCTTCGCTACGTGCTGGAAGAAGGGGCCGGGCGCTATCACGTTGGCACCCTAACAGCCTTGGGCCGGTATTGGCGGGACGTTCTCAGTCCCCGGACCCGCCGCGTGGACGTCGCCATCGATGGGCGTTGTGTCCGCGTACGTAATCGCGGTTCCCAACTGCTCGCCGGGTTGCCGCTGGAGGTTGACCTGGGTGGTGGCCGCCGATGGCTACAGATCGTCGACGTACCTGCAGGGGGCGAGTGGTCTGCTGATCTCACCACGGTGGTCCAGGCTGGCGGAGCCAAGACGCGCCTGTAGCAAGAGGTTTCGGCGAGGCTGAGTTTCTGCGCACCACATGCGTCCCAGGCTGCCGACGGTGTTTGTGATGGAGGCGTCCGCCAAGGCCTCGCTGCCGGTGATCGAGAGCATGGCGCGGGCGGGGCTGCGGGTGGCCGCGGGCAGTCACAACCGGATCAACGCGGGCTTCTTCTCGCGGCACTGTCACGAGCGTTGGGTCTATCCATCGCCGCGGGATGACCGGAAGGGCTTTCACGAGTGGTTGCTGGACTTTCTCGCGCGCCGGCCCATCGAGGTGTTTTTTCCCCTGGGGCACTATGGCGCTTTGGCGGTGGCCGAGATCCAGGACCAGATCCGCCGGCACACCCGTCTGTTGATGCCCGACCTGCCCACATTCCTGCGCGGGTACGAGAAGATCCCGACCTTGAAGGCGGCGGAGGCGGCGGGCGTTCCCATTCCGGAGACGTGGTACCCGGAAGACCATGCCGAGGGTGTGGAAGCCATTCTGCCTCAGATCCGGAGCTGGCCGGTGCTGGTCAAGCCGTCGGTCGGGGCGGGTGCGCGCGGCATCGTGTGGTGCCATACGCCGGCGGAGTTGCGCCAGGGTTTTGCGGACATCCGCCAGCGGCATGGGCCTTCGTTCGTGCAGGATTTCGTCCCGCCGGGCGGGATGCAGTACAAGGTGGACTTTCTCGTGGACGGTCAGCAGCGGAAGCTGGCCGGGGTCGTGTATGGGAAGACCCGGATGTACCCGCCCAAGGGGGGGAGCAGCGTGCTCAACTATTCGGCGCACCGGCCGGACATTCTCGAGCTAGCCCACCAGATGTTGCGGCACCTGCAGTGGGTGGGCTTCTGTGACTTCGACTTTGTGGTGGACCCGCGCGATGACGGGCCGAAGCTGATGGAGATCAACCCGCGCCTGCCCGAGAGCTTCAACATGGGGCCGTCGGTGGGCGTGGACTTCGCGCGGATGATCTATCATCTCGCCCGGGGTGAGCCGGTCGAACCGGTCCTCGAGTATCCTGCCAACCATTACCTGCGTTTTCTGGTGGGGGACGTGCTGTGGTTCCTGCGGGTGAGCAACCGCGAGCGGTTTTCGACCCACCCGAACTGGTTCAAGTTCTTCGGCCGGGACATGAGCTACCAGCTCTGTCGCGCGACAGATCCGGGGCCGCTTCTGGGGTTCGTACTGGAGAACTTCCTGCTGCTGTTCGACCGGCGCTCGCGAGCCGAACGGCTCCGGCTTTCCTCGGCCACCCGCCCGGCCCAAGCGGCCGATGGGGACAAGGCCGCCGGGTCGCCGTCCACGCCGCCGGCGGCCACGGACCCATCGGGCCATTGATGGACTGTGATCCTGCGATGACGTCGCTAACTCATGCCCTCTCGGTGGATGTCGAGGACTGGAACAACCTGGTGGTGTTGAACCGCACGGGGCGGATTGTGCCACCGCAGCCAGCCGTGGTGCACAACACCGAGCGGATGCTGGAGTTGTTCCAGGCGCACGGCGCCCGGGCCACCTGGTTCACGCTCGGGGAGGTGGCGGACGCCTATCCGGCGCTCATCCGCAAGCTGGCCGACGCCGGCCAGGAGATCGGCGTGCACGGCTATCACCACCACCTCGTTTACACCCTGACCGAGTCCGCGTTTCGTGAGGCCATCCGCCGGGCCAAGGACGCGCTCGAGCAGGCGGGGGGGCAGGCTGTCCTTGGGTATCGCGCCCCGGCGTTCAGCATCGATGCCCGCGTGCCCTGGGCTCTTGATGTCCTGGCGGAGCTTGGCTTCCGATATGACAGCAGCGTGTTTCCCTTCCGGGGTCGCCGGTACGGCGATCCCCGGGCGCCGCTGACGTTGTACGCCCGGCCGACGCGGCATGGTCCACTGATGGAGGTGCCCTTGACGGTGGTGGATTGGGGGTCGCGGCGGTTGCCCTGCGCCGGGGGCGGGTATCTGCGGCACTTCCCGCTCGCGTACACCCGCTGGGCGATGCGCGCCGTCGAGCGTCGTCGCCGGCCAGCCGTGATCTACTTGCACCCTTACGAAATCGACGAGGCCTACGACGCCGATTTCCTGCACCAGCACCTGGCGAGGCACGAACGACGGGGGTTCGGGCGGGTGCGCTGGCTGCAATACCGCGGCCGGTCTCGCACGGAACGCAAGCTCCGCTGGTTGCTTGGGCATTACCGCTTCGATGGCCTGGCCCGCGTGTTCGGCCTCGAGGCGGCGCCGAGCCCGGCCAGGGTCGCTGCCTCCGCATGAAGCCGACGCACACGAATCCGCCGGTTCCGCCCACGGCTTGGCCGGACCACGCCGTGCTCCTGCGCGAACAAGAGCGCCAGTGGCGCCAGGGACACCGATGGGGGCTGCGCCTGAAGCGGTGGCTCGACGTGGTGGGCGCGGGGTTGGGCCTGATCCTGCTCAGTCCGCTGATCCTGGTGCTGATGGTGCTGGTGCGGCGCAAGCTCGGCTCGCCGGTCTTTTTCACCCAGGTCCGGCCCGGTCGATTCGAGGAGCCGTTTCGGATGATCAAGTTCCGGACGATGACCGACGCGCGAGATGCCAGCGGCCGGTTGTTGCACGATCGTGAACGGCTGACGGCGTTTGGGGCGATGCTGCGGCGGACCAGTTTGGATGAGCTGCCGGAGCTCTTCAACGTGCTCCGGGGCGACATGAGCCTGGTGGGACCGCGGCCGTTGCTCGATCGCTATCTACCCTGGTATCGGCCGGAGGAACGCGCGCGTCACTGGGTGCGTCCCGGCATCACCGGGCTGGCGCAGGTGAACGGACGCAACCGGGTGGTGTGGGATCAGCGCCTGGCCTACGACACCCGCTATGTGCAGGAATGGTCGCTGGCGTTGGACTTGCGGATCCTGCTGTCCACCATCAGCCCCGTACTGCAACGCCGTGGCGTGGTGGTGGTGCCGGGTGAGCCGATGCTTGATCTGGACGAGGAACGCCGGCAGGCCAGGGGTGCCACGGGTGCCGTCCCGGCCGCGGTCAAGTCGTGAGCGAGAAGCACGTCTTTGGGCTGGCGCGGCCGCAGGAAGGGGCGGCCGTGCTGGGGCTCTTCGCCGACCTGTTTCCGGTGGCGCGCCAGGCGTGGGTGCCGCTGGGTTGCCCGGGGGCCCTGGCCTACGTGCAGGACACGATTGAACGCCAGGGTGCGGGCGGGGACAACGTGTGGTTCGTGGCCCGGGACGGTGGCGTGGCGGGCGCCGCGGAAATCCGGCGAAGCCCGGAGGCACTATTCCTGAACCATGTGCTGGTTCGTCGCGATCTGCAGGGTCGGGGGCTGGGTCGGCGGCTGCTCGCGGAAGGTTTCGCGCGGTTGCGGGGGGCCAGGACCCGGGAGATCAGCCTGGATGTGTTTGCGGACAACGCCCGGGCGCGGGGCTGGTACGAGCGGCTGGGCTTCCGCGTGGTGGCGTCGACGCGGTGGGAGTTGGCAGGTCTGCCGGCGACCTCAGGAACGGCGGGCTGGTTCGTCTCGGGGCTGGCGCAGGCGGACTGTGTGCAGGCCCGGTACGGCTTCTCCATGTTCGACCTGCATACCCCTGCCGGGCAGTACCATGTCGGGAGACTGGGGAGTGACTGGTTCCGGGTGGCCGACGCGCGTTTGGTGGACGATGCCGTCGCGGGGGTGGCCTTGAGCGCGCTGGGACCCGGGCGCCGGGTGTTATTGTTGCGTCGTGTGGCGCCCGAGGCGGAAGCCGCTCGGGAACAACCCGACGCGAATCTGCTGGCGTTGGGCTACCGGATGTCCGCTCCTTTGGACGACACGCTGCGAGCGCTGCGGGGCGAGCCTTCCTGAAACCCAGAACATCCGTGGCTCGCGGCAGTCCCCATCGAAGTCATTTTCCATGCAGACACACCTGGTTGATCCGGAAGACCCGCGCTGGACGGAGACGTTGTTGGGCCTGCCGCATGAGTTCTATCATCTGCCGGAGTACGTTCGGCTTGAGGCTGGCCGGATGCAGGGAACGGCCAAGGCCCTTTACGCCCAGGAAGGAGATCAGCGTTTCCTGCTGCCACTAGTCTTGCGGGAGGTCCCAAGTCGTGAATCCAACACGGGGTCCACGCTACCCTGGGTTGACGCCGTCTCGCCCTACGGCTACGCAGGGCCGCTCGTAGTAGCGCCGCCGGCAGTCTGCGACGAGTTTCTTGAGCGTGCACTCCTCTGTTCCGAGCCAATGCTGCGGGAGTCGGGAGTCATCGCGGTCTTCGTGCGGCTTAGCCCGCTGTCTCTCGTCCCTGGCGCGCTAGGCCGGATAGGACAACTCGTGGCGCACGGCCCCTGCTTTTGGCTGAACTTGGAGGAGTCCCAGGAGGAGCTCCAGAGCCAGCTCCGGCCGCGCTATCGGAGCTACCTGAACGCCCTGCGCCGGGACGGCGTTAGCGCGCGCTTCGTTCCCTTCGCCAGCAAGCTGGATGAGTTCATGCTCCTCTACCACCAGACGATGCAGCGGGTTGGCGCCGCTGAGTGGTACTACTTCAGCCGTGACTTCTACCAGGGGCTTGCGGCTGCTTTGGGTGATTCCCTCAAGCTGTGTGTGGTCGAGTTGGGCGGAAAGCTGTTGGCGGCTGGCGTCTTCATTGGCAGTGGCGGGATTGTACAATACTACCTTTCGGGCGTGGACCAGAGCCTCGGTCAGCCCCACGCGACCAAACTCATGATGATCACCGTCCGTGACTGGGCGAAGAGCGCCGGCTATCGGCGATTCAATCTCGGGGGCGGGGTGGGTGCGCATGACGACGCACTGAGTCAGTTCAAGCGGGGCTTCACCAAGCACTCTGCGCCTTTTCACAGTTGGCGATGGGTAACCGATGAGACGCGCTACACTTTGGCGGTCCGGGCATGGGAGGCTCGGACCGGTGTGCCGGCTGATCCTCCGCATGGGTATTTCCCTGCTTACCGCCGGAGTTACCCCCCCGCGGCGCCGGCGGCCTCGATCCCCATCTGATGGTGCGCCTGCATGGGAATCCTCCTGTGGCTAGGTCCCAGTCAAGGACCTTCAGTAGACCCGATCGGGCGGCCGCAGCCTTCTGATTTGCCGTTGGCTCATGAGCCTGACCTGACCGGAGGCGCTTGGCTCGCCTCAGCCCCAAGCGCATCACACCAGGCGCCCATGCCTCGTTTCCGGCTTTGCTGATGACGACCACGCCCCGTTACCCCCAGCGCATCCACCTTTCGGTGCCCCACATGGGGCCCGCCGAGCTGACGTATGTCCAGGCCGCTTTCACCGCCAACTGGCTCTCGACAGTGGGCCCGAACCTCGACGCGCTTGAGTCCAACTTCACGGCCCTGGTCGGACAGCCCGCTCTCGCCCTGAGCTGCGGGACGGCCGCCATCCACCTCGGGTTGCGTTTGCTGGGCGTGCGGCCTGGTGATGAGGTGCTGACTCCGACGCTGACCTTCGCCGCAAGCTGCAACCCCATCTGCTACGAGCACGCCCGCCCGGTCTTCATCGATGCCGATCGTGCCACCTGGAACCTCGATCCGAATCTGCTGGCCGAGGAACTGCGGCGTCGTGCCGATCGCAACCGGTTGCCGCGGGCCGTCTGCGTGGTCCATCTCTTTGGTCAACCCGCCGATCTGGCACCGATCTTGGCCCTGTGCCGGCAGTACGAGGTGCCGCTCCTCGAAGACGCGGCCGAGAGTCTCGGCTCGCGCTACGACCACCGCCACCCCGGCACGTTCGGGGACGTTGGGATCTTCTCCTTCAACGGCAACAAGATCATCACCGGGACCAGTGGTGGCATGTTGGTGTCGCCCCGGCGTGATTGGGTCGAGAAAGCCCGATTCTGGAGCACGCAAGCCCGCGATGCCGATCCGCTGGGCATCAAGAACTACGTCCACTCCGAGCTCGGCTACAACTACCGCCTCAGCAATGTCCTGGCGGGCATCGTCCGCGGCCAACTGGAGGTGCTCGACCTCCGCGTCCAGCAACGCCGCGCCGTGTTTGACCGATATCGGACCGCGTTTGCCGACCTGCCGGGGTTCGAGCCCCAGCCGGAGGCGGTGTACGGGACCAAGGACCAGGGACCAAGGACCAAGGACGAAGGACGAAGGACGAAGGACCACGGACCACGGACTACGGACGATGGACCAGGGACCGGGGACGCGGGTCCGGCTTCGCTGCATACGCGGTGGCTGAGTTGTTTTCTGGTGGAGGAGACGCGGTTCGGGATGTCGGCGGCCGATCTGATCCGCTGGCTTGAGGCGGCCAATGTCGAGGCGCGTCCGGTCTGGAAACCGATGCACACCCAGCCCCTATACCGCGGTTACGAGTGTGTGGGAGGGGCGGTGGCGGAGGACTTGAATCAGCGGGGGATCTGCCTGCCCAGCTCGAGTTCGCTGAGTGAGGCCGAGCAGGCGTTCGTGATCGAGCGCGTCCGGGCGGCGCACTTCCGCTCAAACCCCCGCTGAAGTAGGAGTCGAGGTGACGAGACTCTGGCCGGAACCAGGGTACGGCGGTGGGACGGTGGGACGGTAGGAGTCGAGGTGACGAGACTCTGCAAGAACGTTCAACATCCAACGTTCAACATCCAACGTTCAACATCCAATGGCCGACGGGGAGCGATCGGTAGGAGTCGAGGTGACGAGACTCTGCCCTGTCGACGGGGTTGCCGGCGGAGGAAGGGGCGATTAGTTTGCCACGAGTCCGGCGGGGTTGCTTCGGGCGTCGAATCGCAGATGAATGATTCACACAGCGGACATTGTTGAGCGGCTTAGCCGCACGTTGGGCGCGGCGGCGGCCCAGGATGTGGCTTGGGCGGTCGAGACTGCGTTTGACGATCTCCAGGAACGGACGTTCCAGACGGAGTTTCGCTCCTTGCACGCGGTCCTGCAGCGCCTGTCCGAAGCCCAGGAACGATCGGAAGGACGGTTGGACCGGCTCGCGCAAGTCGTTGCGGAGCTCGCGGAGGCGCAGAAGCGGTCGGAAGCGCGGCTGGACCGTCTGGAGCAGGTCGTGGCTGAGCTCGCCGAGGCGCAGAAGCGGACCGAAGCGAGGGTGGCTGAGTTGGCCGAGGCGCAGCGACGGACCGAGGCGCGGCTGGATGACACGAACAAGCAGTTGGGCGGTTTGAGCGCCACCGTGGGATACACTCTGGAAAACGAAGCCTACCGTCATCTGCCCGCCTTGCTGGCCAAGGACTACGCCCTCGAAATGGCCGAGCCATTGGATCGCGATTATGTCACGGACCGGCAAGGCCGGGATTGGGAGGTGAACATCCTGGGTCGAGGCCGGTGGCAGGGGCGCTCGGTGACCGTGGTCGGCGAGTCCAAGGTGCAACTGTCCACCCGGGACGTGGACCGGTTTGTGGACCATCGGGTGGCGGCCCTCAAGGAAGTGCTCGGCGAGGTGTTCCCGGTGATCGTGGCGCACATGACCACCCAGAAGGCCGTCAGGGACCACGCCCGGTCGCGTGGGGTTGCCCTTTATCTCTCCAGCCGGTTTGGCCGGTGACGGGGTACTCGACGACGAAGCCAGGGAGACTGTGGAACGAGGATCTATGAGCGAGTACGCCCCGCGTTTGGCGGCGTTGGTGCTCGCGGTGCATCGACGCAACGGCGGTCAACTGGAGCAGTTCGATTTCAGCCGCCGCTTGCAGGCGCCCGAGTTGCGACTGGATTCGCTGGACTTGGCCGAGTTGATGGTGGCCGTCGAACGCGAGTTCGGAGTGGCCCCGTTCGATGCTCCCGAGATCCCAAGGACCTGGAGCGATATTCTGCGGTTGCTGGACGGGAACCCATTGCCCGCGAAAGACGCGAACGGCCGCTGAAGGCAGAGTCTCGTCACCTCGACTCCTACGGGTGGGCGGCCGGTAGGAGACGACGTCAGGAGGCTCACGCCAGGCAGAGTCTCGTCACCTCGACTCCTACCGTCCCACCGTCTCACCGTCCCACCGTCTCACCGTCCCACCGTCCCACCGTCTCACCGTCCCACTCCCCTCGTGTCCTCCTGCGTGTCCATTGTCGAGCAGCATCCGCGCACGCTGGGCGAGGTGTTGCCGGTGTTTGCCGAACTCGAGCAGGGGCGGAGCCTGGCGTTGTTGCCGCCCGTCGGGCAGCCGGTGGCTTCAAGTCCGCCGCCTGCGGGGGCCGAGGTCTGGCTGGGGGTGACTTCCTCGGGCTCGACCGGCCATCCCAAACTGGTCTGGCGGCGGTGGTCGGAGCTGAGGGCGGCCGCCCGTCGGAGTGACTCGGTACGGGAATGGTGTTGGGCCTCGCCGTTCGATGCCTGGAGCTTTGCGGGTGTCCAGGTGGCGTTGCAGGCCTGGATCAACGGCGGACGGGCGGTATCGCTGCTGGGCGACTGGACCGACCGTTGGCGAACCCTCACGACCGAACGGCCTGAAGCGCTGTCGGCGACGCCGACCTTCCTCGATCTGCTGCTGCAAAATGAGCCGGCCGAGCGGGTCGGGTGGATGCCTCGGCAGGTGACTTTGGGGGGGGAGCCGTTACGGGCCGGTTTGGGCAACCGGTTGCGGGCGCGGTGGCCGGACGCACGGTTCACAGCGATCTACGCGGCGGCCGAGTTTGGTGTGCTGCTGAAGACGCAACGAGTGGATGGCTGGTACGAAACCGCGTTGCTCGCAGCGCGTTGGGCAGGCTGGCGGGCGCCGGAGGGCGTGCTCGAAGTGAACGAGAACGGCACCTGGCGGAGCACGGGCGATTGTGTCGAGGTTCGGGGGGATCTGCTGCGGGTGTTAGGCCGGGCCAGCGAGGTGGCCAATGTGGCGGGGACCAAGGTGAGTTTGTCGCAGGTCGGTCTTCTGGCTGAAGAGGTGGAAGGGGTCGCACGTGCAGTGGCCGTGGCCGAGCCGAACCCGGTGACGGGGCAGGTCGTTGCCCTCCGCTACGCTCCGGTGCCGGGGGCCGATCCCACGGTGGTGCAGGAGCGGTTGGAGGCGCGGTTGCGTCAGGACCTCCCGAAACCGGCGTGGCCACGGCGTTGGGTCGTCGCCGAACTCGGACCCGATCAGAACGCCAAGCGGGGCTTGCGGTAGGAGTCGAGGTAACGAGACTCAGCCCGGCGTGAGCCTCCTGACGTCGGCTCCTACGTCGGCTGGGCGTGTCGGCCCGTCGTCGGTGGTCTCTTGCTTGCTGAGTCTCGTGACCTCGACTCCTACCAGGCTGGGTCCGTAGTCCCCAGTGCCGTCCATGAAACGCGTTCTCATCACCGGGGGTTCCCGCGGCTTGGGGCTGGCCCTGTGTCGGAAGTTGCTCGACGAACAGTGGCATGTCCTGACCACCGCACGTCGCGCAACCGACGCGGTGCGGGAGTTGCAGGCGCAGTACGCCGGGCGATTCGAGTTCTGGGAAGCGGACCTGGCGGAAGCGGAGGAGGTGCAGCGCTTGTGTGTCGCGGCGCGGGTGTTGGAGGGTCTGGACGGGTTTGTGGCCAACGCCGCCCTGGGGACGGAGGGGCTGCTGACGTTGACGTCGGAGCCGGTCATGCGGCAGACGCTCGACGTGAATCTGCTGGCGCCCATGCTGCTGGCGAAACAGGTGGTGAAAGGTATGTTGCCCCGCGGCGGGAGCCTGGTGTTCGTGTCGTCGGTGGCTGCGGTCACGGGGCTGTCGGGACTGACCGTGTACGGGGCGACGAAAGGGGCGCTGGTGGCGTTTTCTCGGGCGGTGGCGCGGGAGTATGGCGAACGTGGGATCCGGTCGAACTGCGTGTTGCCGGGTTTTCTCGAGACGGAGATGAGCGCGTCGCTCGAGGAGGCGCAGCGGGTGCGGTTGCGGCGCCGGACGGCGCTGGGGCGATTGGGGCAGGTTGAGGATGTGGTCGGAGCGGTGAGCTTTTTATTGTCGCCGGCCGCGGCTTTCGTCACGGGTACGGAGTTGATCGTGGACGGAGGGATGCGCGCGTAAGGCAGGAGTTGCGGAGGCGGGTCAGACGCAGTAGACCGGTGGCCGTTTGAGAGGCGCCAAGCATTTCGGGGGACGCATGGAAAAACCAACAGGAGCACGTGCTACCAACGCGGGTCCCAACATGGATCCGGCAGGCAACGCCTTGCCCAAAGGGAACGGTGCGCGTCGGTCCCACGGTTTCTCGGTGGGAGAACGCTACACCATCCTGGGGCTGGCGTATGTGGGGGCCTTTCTCGTGGTGCACTGGTTGGCCTTTCAGTTCCGCTTTGATTTTCAGGTCCCAGAGGCCCAGCAGCCGGCGGTCCACAGCGGTTGGTGGGCGCCGCTGATCATCAAGGTCGTGTGCCTGCTGTTGTTCGGGCAGTTCACCGGGTTGCTGGGGTACTTCGCGATTCCCGATCTGTGGCGGGTCTTCTACGCGATGAGTGTCGCGTCGCTGCTGATCCTGGTGGCGGAACAGCTCGACCTGCTGCTGATGGGACTGCCCCGCGGCGTCATCCTCATCGACTACGTCCTGTCCACGGCGTCGGTGGTGGGGGTCCGGATGGGGTTTCGGGTGATGCGGGAGCGGTTGCGGAAGGGGAACGGGCCACGGGGCGTCGGGACCAAACGGGTGGGGATCATCGGGGCGGGGGACGTGGGAGCTTCGCTGGCCAAGGAGTTGCTGGCGCGGCGGGGGATGGGGCTGGTGCCGGTGGCGTTTTTTGACGATGACCCGCTCAAGTGGCATTCGCAGGTGCACGGGGTGCCGGTGGTGGGGCGGCCTGAGAAGCTGCGGGACCCGAGTTTCCGGATGCACCTGGAGGAGGTGATCATCGCGATGCCGACGGCGCCGGCCAAGCGCCTCGGGGAGGTGGTCCGACTGCTACAGGCGGCGCGTCTCAAGTTCGAGACGGTGCCGTCCGTGGATCAGCTTGCGACCGGCAAGGTGCGGGTCAGTCAACTGCGGCCGGTCGAGATCCAGGACCTGTTGCAGCGCGACCCCATCGAGCTGGATCTGGCCAACATCCAGCAGGAGATCAAGGGGCGGACGGTGCTCGTGACGGGGGCGGGCGGGAGCATTGGCAGCGAGCTGTGCCGGCAGATCGTGGATCGCAACCCGCGCACGCTGCTGCTGCTGGACCGTTCCGAGGTCCAGTTGTTCCCCATTGAACAGGAGATGATCGGTGGCGGCTTCGGGGGTCAGGTGGTTCCCGTCATTGCGGACATCCTGGATGAAGCCCGGCTGCGCTACGTCTTCGGGCGGTTCAAGCCCGAGTTGGTGTTCCATGCGGCTGCGCACAAGCACGTGCCGATGATGGAGAGCCAGCCGAGCGAGGCGCTGAAGAACAACGCGTTTGGCACCGCGCGACTGGCGTTGCTCGCCCGGGAGTACCAGGTGGCGCGGTTCGTCCTGATCTCGACGGACAAGGCGATCAACCCGACCAGCGTCATGGGAGCCTCGAAACGGCTGGCGGAGATCTACCTGCAGGCACTGGCGGCGTCCAAGGCGAATGGCACGAAGTTCATGGCCGTCCGGTTTGGCAACGTGCTGGGCTCCTCGGGGAGTGTGATTCCGGTGTTCACCCGGCAGATCGCCATGGGGGGGCCGGTCACCGTCACCCACCCGGATGTCACCCGATACTTCATGACCATTCCCGAGGCGGTGGGGCTTGTGCTGCAGGCCGCCTTCATGGGCGGGGGCGGGGAGATCTTCGTGCTCGACATGGGGCAGCCGGTCAAGATCGCGGATCTCGCGCGGCAACTGATTCAGCTCAGCGGCCTCGAGCCGGACGAGGACATCGAGATCCGCTTCACCGGGTTGCGGCCGGGCGAGAAGCTGTTCGAGGAACTCAGTCACCGCACCGAGAACCACCAGCCGACCAGCCACCCGAAGGTGATGCGGTTCGTGAGCGAGCCCCGCCCGCTCGAGGAAGTCGAAGTGGCTTTTACGGCGCTCGGGTCGTTGTTGCACAGCACCGAGCGCAACCAGCTCAAGCAGCGCATCCAGGAGCTGGTGCCGGAGTATCAGCCCTACCTGGTCTGAGCGGTCCCGTCGTTGCCCGTGCCCAAGGCCACCTTCCAGCAGGCCCGGATTGCCGGGATCGATGTCTGCCCGGGCCCCGTGGTTCGGCGGCTCGAGGAAGACGCCGCTGGCTGGGGCGCCGACGCTGCGCAAGTGGACAAGCTGCGCCGGGCTGTCGGGGTCGAGACCCGCTGGATCGCGCCGCCCGGGGTGACGACGCTGGATCTGTGCGAGCGGTCGGCGCGGCGGTTGTTGGCCGGCGGCGGGTGGGCGGCGGAGGCGGTGGACGGGGTGATCTGTGTCACGCAGTGCCCGGACCATTTCCAGCCGTGCAACGCGAACATTCTCCACGGGCGATTGGGATTGCCGAAGGGAGCCGCCGCCTTTGATGTGAACCAGGGATGTTCGGGCTGGGTGTACGGCCTGTACCTGGGCTGCTTGATGGTCGAGGCGGGAGGCTGCGAGCGGGTCCTGCTGGTGGCGGGCGACACGGTGACGCAGAGCCTCCATCCCGGGGATCGCACGGTCGTGCCGCTGTTCGGCGATGCCGGGTCGGCGACCTTGATCGAGCGGACGGACGCGGCTTCGCCCGCTTGGTTTTCGCTCTGCTCGGACGGTCGAGGGTGGGACGCGATCACGATTCCGGCGGGAGGTTATCGGCAGCCGCGCACGGCGGAGACGGGCGTCGCGACCCTGGGGGAGGATGGCAGCCGGCGTTCGGCGGATGACCTGTTCATGAATGGGATCGAGGTGTTCAACTTCACGCTGCGCGAGGAGCCGCGGGCGGTCCAGGAGCTGCTGACCTATGCGGGGCGGACGCTGGAGGCGGTGGACCACCTGGTCTTCCACCAGGCCAACCGGATCATCCTGCAGACTCTGGCGTTGCGCTTGAAGGTGCCGATGAGCAAAGTGCCTTGCCGTACCCTGGCGGATTACGGAAACCAATCGAGCGCATCGATCCCGGCCACCCTGTGCCATGACCTGGGCGAGCGGCTGCGCGAGGCGCCGCGCACGGTGTTGTGCTCGGGATTCGGCGTGGGCCTCTCGTGGGCGAGTTGCTTGCTGAGCCTGGGGCCGTTGGCACATTGTGGCCTGGAGACGTACCCTGCAGCAGCGGGTTAAAGGCCGGAGACAGGTATCTATGACGACATTATCCATCGAGGATTTCCTCGCGGAGCTCGGTCCGGTGTTGCAGGGGGAGACACCGGTGACGCTGAGCCCCGAGACGGTGTTCCGCGAGCTGCCGGCCTGGGATTCGGTGGCCGTGCTGGCCGTGCTGGCCGTCGTGGACGGCTGCTTCGGCGTGCAGTTGTCGGCGGCGGATCTGAATCGCTGCCGCACCGTGGCCGACGTGTACCGCCTCGCGGTTGCCAAGGCGGGTTGAGGCCGGCGAGGAGGAGCATGGACTCGGGAAGGGACGCGTGCGAGGGCTGGGTGAAGGTGTCCGACGCGGGGTGGGTCCCGCATCCACCGCGACTGCTTCGGGAATGAATGTGAACTCTGTCAAGCAGGTGCTGGTCGTGGGTGCCAGCGGGTTTGGACGCGAGATGCTCGTTTGGAGCCGCCATGCCGGCTTCGACAAGGGGGAGTACCGGATCAAGGGCTTTCTGGACGACAACCCGGGGGCGCTGAACGGGCATGAGTCCCTCGGGTTGCGCGTGGTGGGCAGCATTGCGGACTACGTGCCGGAGCCGGAGGACCGCTTCGTCTGCGGGATCAGCCTGCCGTGGGTGAAGAAGAAATGCGTCGAACGGCTCCTGGGGCGGGGAGCGCAGTTTTTGACCGTGATCCATCCGTCTGCCATCTTGGGCCCGAACGTCGACCTGGGGGTGGGTTGTGTCATCTGCCCCGGGGTGGTGCTGACCATGGACATTGTCCTGGGCGATTTCGTCACCATCAACTGCTGCAGCAGCATGGGACACGACGCGCGGGTGGGCGACTGGTGCAGCCTGAACGGCCACTGCGATGTCACCGGGGGCGTCGTCCTCGGGGAGGGCGTCCTGATGGGAAGTCATGCCTCGGTGATCCCGGGGATGACGGTGGAAGACTGGGCCATCGTCGGGGCCGGGACGGTGGCCTGCGCCCGGGTGGCCACGGGCACGACGGTGTTTGGGGTGCCCGCCCGGGTGTTGTGGCGCTCCGGCCCGCAAACGCAGAATACGGAACGTTGAGGTGATCCTCGGATATGCAAGCGTCCTCTCCAAGCGATAGCGGCGGCCCGGTTCTGGGCCGAAAGGCCTACGTGATCGTAGGTCTCCTGACCGCCCTGGTGCTGGGCCTCTGGGCGTTCCCCTGGCTCTGGTATTCGAAGACCGAACGCACCGGGACCCGACTCTGGCTGAGCGAACGCCGCGACCTCGATGGCTGGACGTTCCGCGAAGTTCCCGTGTCCGAACGGGCCGAGGCCATCCTGGTGGCGGACCGGACGTTCAGCGGCGAGTATCGGGGGTCGGACGAGCGGACGGCGGTGAATGTGTTTTCGGCCAAGCGCTACTCGGAGAAGGCGGACGAGATCGGGCTGTTCATGCACACGCCGGACCGCTGCTGGACCGACGGCGGCTGGAGCCTGGAACCGGCATCGCCGGAACATCTCGAGCTTGAGGTGAACGGCCTGCGGATGCGGTTCGAGCGGCGGCTTTTCGCGGCGCGGGATGGTCACCTCGAACTCACTTACTTTGGCGGGTTGGTGGGTGGCCAACCGGTTCCCTATCGCTTGGATCACAACCTGTCGGTGGGCATGAAGCGTGCCTTGCGTCGCAAGGCCGGCAGTGCCGAATCGGGGGTGCGCGCAGCCGACACGCATTTCTGGGGTCGGGTCTGGCAGGGCTTCCTGGAGCGCAGTCCGCTGGTCGGTCCCAAGCAGTTTGTCCGGGTATCCACCCGGGTCGTGGGGGGCGATGTGGCGGCCGCGGACCGGGTATTGACCGACTTCCTGGGGCGCTGGCTGGAACCTTCCGATTATGCCGCAGAGCTGAAGGCGTGGCACGAACGGCCGCCGACCCAGGGTTGAACCGTCTCCTTCCCTCCATGAAGACCAGCCTTTCGTCGCTCGTCCTGTTGCTGCCGTCGTTCCTCGCCTTCGGGTGGCTGGTATCGCGTGCCCGGTGGTTCTGGAACAACCAGCCGGAACTGCAGTTTGGGTGGGTGGTCCTGTTGCTGTGCGCGTACCTGTTCTATGAGGCCTGGGAGACGCGGCCACGGATCGACTTCAAGCTGCGCTGGTGGAGTGTCGGCCTGGCGGTGCTCGGGGGTGGCATGCTCCTGCTCGTGCAGAGCTACTGGGCGGTGTTTGGAATGCACGCCGCCACCATGTACGGGTTGGCCCTGGGCATCCTGCTGCTCGCCGCGGCAAACGTGGGTCTGGTCTTCGGGTGGGCCGGCATTCGGAAGTTCGCCCTGGCTTACGGGTTCATCCTGGTGGCGATGCCGCTCCCGGGCATCATCCATGGGCCGGTCGTGGGCGGGCTGCAGCGGTTGGTAGCCAGCATCAACGCCGAGGTCCTCAATCTCATGGGCATCCCGGCCACCAAGGTCGGCAGTCTGATCCATCTCCCGGGAGGCACGGTGGGCGTGGACGAGGCCTGCAGCGGGATTCGCAGCCTCCAGTCCACCATCATGGCCACGATCTTCATCGGGTACCTCACGCTCCAACGTTTCAGCCTGCAGGTCCTCCTCTTCGGCTGTGGCATCACCCTGGCCATCTTTGGCAACCTCATCCGCTCCCTCTATCTCAGCCTCACCGCCAACGCCAAGGGCGTCGAGGCGATCGCGGGCGTGCACGACGCCGCCGGGTGGTCCATCCTGGCGTTCACCGCCGGCGGGGTCATCATCCTGTCCTGGCTCTTCAAGAAACTCGAACGGCAGATGGAGGAAATGACGTCGCACGGTGCGGAGCTGGAGCCTGAAGCGGAGGGCAGAGTCTCGTGACCTCGACTCCTACGGGAGGGGGGCCGGTAGGAGACGACGTCAGGAGGCTCACGCCAGGGCAGAGTCTCGTGACCTCGACTCCTACGGGGGGGGTGCGGTAGGAGACGACGTGAGGAGGCTCACGCCAGGGCAGAGTCTCGTGACCTCGACTCCTACGGACTCTTGATCAAACGTCTCTTCGACCTTGCGGTTCTGATCGTGACCGCTCCGTTGTGGCTGCCCGCCCTCGGAGCGGTTTCGCTTTTGGTCTGGCTCAAGCTGGGGCGCCCGATCGTGTTCACGCAGCTCCGGCCCGGCCGGGGCGGGCGAGGTTTCCGCCTGTACAAGTTCCGCACCATGAGCGACGCGCGAGACTCTCAGGGGCGGTTGTTGTCCGACGCGGCGCGGCTGACGCCCTTCGGACGTTGGCTGCGGTCGACCTCGCTGGACGAACTGCCGGAGCTGTTCAACGTGCTGCAGGGAGACATGAGCCTGGTGGGGCCGCGCCCGCTGCTCATGCAGTATCTCGGACGCTACACCCCGGAGCAGGCCCGACGTCACGAGGTCCGGCCCGGCCTGACCGGCTGGGCCCAGATTCACGGTCGCAACGCCCTGAGCTGGGAAGAGAAGTTCCGGCTCGACGTGTGGTACGTGGACCACCAATCCCTGGTGCTCGATGTCCGGATTCTGTGGCGCACCCTGGGCTCGGTCCTGCGCCGGGAAGGCATCAACAAGGACGGCGAGGCCACGACCACCGAGTTCATGGGGTCGCCGCCCGGGTCGTGACGGTTCGTCAGAGGGGGCTGCGACCGGCAATGCCGGCCTCGAGTTCGTGCCAGAACTCGACGCTCTCCTCGCCTTCCTCCCAGCAGAGGAACACCTCGCGATCGCCGCGCAGGGACGGGAAATCGATCAGGCCCCGGTCGAGGTCCCGGACCTGGATCTCGCGCGCGGTGAACTCCACCTGCAGGGCGCGGAGGAGCAGCCAGGTACGCAGCCAGGCATGGACCCGTGACCCGCCCAGGTCCTGCCCTTGCGCGAGGCGCGGGGCCAGCGAACGGGCGTGCTCATCAAACACCGGCTGCAGCAAGCGCAGGCGGCCGAGCCAGGTCCGGATGCGCGGCAGCAACACGTTGGCTTCTTCCCGCGTGTAGTGGCGGCTGAAGCGGCGCATGGTCAGCGCGGCGCGGCCGTTTCCGGGTGGGCCAGGAGCTTCTGCTCGACCTTGGGATCGGGCTCGATCGCGACCGATTTCCGCCAGGCCTCGCGGGCTTCCTCGGTGCGGCCCAGCGCGTGGTAGATGTCGCCGAGGTGGTCGAACAGGGTGGCGTCGGGTTCGGGCATGAGGGCGACGGCGCGCCGTTGGGGTTCGAGGGCGGCGGCGGCATCGCCCTGCTGGTAGAGCACCCAGGCCAGGCTGTCGAGGAAGGCGGGGTTGTCGGGTTCAATCGCCAGCGCGCGGTCGATGAGGCTGCGTGCCTCGGTCAGGTTGACCCCACGCTCGGCCCACATGTAGCCGAGGTAGTTGAGGGCCTCGGCGTTGCGGGGGTCCAGTTCGAGGCAGCGGCGCAGGGCGGCCTCGGCCTCCGCGAACCGCCCGAGGCGTTCGTTGGCCGAACCGAGCTGGAAGTAGAAGAAGTGGGTGAGGCGGGTCGGGTCATGGACGCGGGCGTGGAGCTCGGCCGCGGCGTAGTGGTCCAGCGCCTCGAGGTACTTCTCCTGGGCGGCGAGGCTGAGGCCCGTGTAGAACTCGAGCAGGAAACCCGCGGGGAACCGGCTGCGGGCACGGGCCATGGTGTCGGCGGCCAGGTCCGGGCGGCCCAGGGCGAGTTGGAGGCCCACGAGCTGGTAGTAGGCGGGTTCGAGGTCGGGGTTGAGCAGGATGGCCTGCTCGAGGTGGCGGGCGGCGTCGGGATAGCGCTTCTCTTCGAGATAAAGCGTGGCGAGCGCGTAATGGGCCTGGGGGTTGGTGGGTTGTTCGGTCAGGAGGCCTTCGAGGTGGCGGTGGGCGTTGGTGGCGTCCCGTTCCCGAAGATAAAGGTCGAAGAGTTGTCGACGGAGCGCCTGGCGCATGGCGAGGCCGGCGGAGCCGTGATCGCGCAGGAGCGCTTCGTAGAGGGTGATGGCCCGCGGGAGTTGCTGCAACCGGTGATAGCCCTCAGCCAGGCCGGCGAGGAGCTCGGGCTCGACGGGGTTCAGGGCGGTGGCACGGTCCAGCAAGGCGAGGGCGCGGGGCTCGGCGGTTTCCTTGGGGAGAAGGTGTTCCTCCGCGAGCAGCAGGTAGAACCCGGCCATCTCGATGAGCAGGGCAGGGGGAGCGTTCTTCCGGGTGGCGGCTTCCTCCAGGACTCGTAACGCTTCGTTGGTGCGGCCGTTGCCGAGGTGGACTTGGGCCAGCCCGCGGTACCCGAGGAACGAGTCGGGGGCGCGGCGGGTGGCTTCCCGGAACGCCTTGATGGCGCCGGCCTGGTTGGTGACCTGGACTTGGGCAACGCCCAGCCAGCCGAAGACGTCGGAGCTGGCGTGGGGTTGACGGCTGGCCCGGAGCAGGACCTCCACGGCTCGGGCTGGTTCCCGATTGCGCAAGTACCGGCGGCTGAGTTCAAGCGCGAGGGTTTCGTGCGACGGATCCGCCTCGAGCGAGGCCGAGAATTCGGCCTCGGCCTGACGGGGCTCGCGCCGCAGATCATGGGCAACCCCCGCCGCGAAGCGGGCATAGGCGTCGACCCGACGTTCGAGGTCGGGATCGACAGCAGACCGTGCGCTCCCCCGGGGTGAAGCCGCGGTGGGAGCGGGCGAGGCGCTGCGGTGGGAGCTGCGCCAGCCGGTGGTGCAGCCGGCGACGAGCAGGGCCGTGAGGCCGGCGAGCAGCGCCCGCCGGCCGTGGCTTTGCCAGAACTGGGGTGTAGATCCGCCCATTTCGGGAAAAACCCCCCGCCACCCCGCCGGGCCGGCAGCGGCCGGTTCAGGGAAGAACTCGCCGGGCCTGCACGCGGCCGTCCTACTTCTGCCAGGTACGCTTCTTATGGCGGTGCTGGCGGAGCTTCTTTCGCCGCTTGTGCTTGTTGATCTTGGCTTTTCGGCGCTTCTTCAGTGAACCCATAGGTTTTTTCGCGGGCTAGTATACCACTTTGTTCAGCGGATACTCAATAATTCCTTCCGCCCCGGCGGCCTTGAACTGCGGGATCAGATCGCGCACCAGGTGCTCGTCAATGATGGTCTCGACGGCGACCCAACCCGGCAGGCTGAGCTGGGCGATGGTGGGCTGGCGCAACGCGGGGAGCGTCTCCAGGAGTCGCGGGAGGTCTTTCTCGGCGATGTTCATCTTGAGGCCGACCTTGCTTTCGGCCTCGAGGGCCCCGCGGAGGAGGAGGGCCAGGCGCTCGATCTTGCGGCGTTTCCAGGGGTCCCGCCACGCGGCGTGGTTGGCCACCAGCCGGGGGCTCGACGTCATGAGCGTGTCCACGATCCGCAGCTTGTTCGCCCGCAGCGAGGACCCGGTTTCCGTGATGTCGACGATGGCGTCCACCATCTCGTGCGCCTTCACCTCGGTGGCGCCCCAGGAGAACTCGACCTCCGCCTTGACCTTGTGCCGGCGGAGATAGGCCTTGGTCAGGTTCACCACCTCGGTGGCGATGCGCTTGCCGGCGAGGTCGCGGACGGACCGGATGGGCGATTCCTCGGGGACGGCGAGGACCCAGCGGGCGGGCTGGCGGGTCGCCTTGCTGAAGACGAACTCGCCGACCTCCTGCACCTTGGACCGGTTCTCGTGGATCCAATCCAGCCCGGTCAGACCGGCGTCAAGATGGCCGTGCTCGACGTACCGGCTCACCTCCTGCGCGCGGATGAAGCGGATCTCGAGTTCCGGGTCGTCCACGTACGGGATGTACGAGCGGCTGCTGACGGTGATGTTGAAGCCGGCCTTGGCCATCTTCTCGATGGTGGCCGTCTGGAGGCTGCCTTTCGGCAGACCCAAGCGCAGGATCTTTGGTTTTCCGGTCTTGCTCATGCGTGGTGTCTCGCGCCCGGAACCGGGCGCCGCCGCGCGCGGATGCCCCCGCCCCATTCTCCCGTCGCGCCGCGAGGGGGGGATGCTCCAAGTCCGCCGCCGGAGTGCAAGCTTCTTCTTGATCCGACCCCCTTTTTGCTCGCGCGGGCCCGGCGACGAAGTATATCCCTGCGCCCATGAATTCGCTGCTGCTGCGGGGAGGCCGCGTGGTGGATCCGGGCCGCGCCTACGACGCCCTCGCCGATGTGCTGATCGTCGAGGGCAAGGTCACGGCGGTCGACCCGACGCCGTCGTCAGGCGGCGCCGGAGCCGCCCTTCTGGCTGAATGTGACCGGGTGCGTGGTCTGCCCCGGGCTGATCGATCTGCACGTCCACCTGCGTGAGCCGGGCGAGTCCGCGAAGGAATCCATCGCCACCGGCACAGCGGCGGCGGCGCGGGGAGGTTTTACGACGGTGGTCTGCATGCCGAACACCGCCCCGCCGCTGGACAACCCGAGCGCGGTGGCCTGGGTGCGGCAACGGGCGGCCAGCGAGGGCGTGGTCAACGTCTTCGTGGCAGGCGCCCTCAGCAAGGGCCTGGCCGGGGAAGAGCTGGCCCCGCTGGGTTCCCTCCGGAAGGCCGGCGTGGTGGCCGTCACCGACGATGGCCGCTGTGTTCAGAACCATGAGCTGATGCGGCGCGCCCTCGAGTACTCGACCATGTTCGATCTGCTCGTGATGGACCACTGCCAGGACTACTCGCTGTCGACCGATGGCGTGATGCATGAAGGCGTGGTCAGCACCATGCTCGGCCTCCATGGCTGGCCGGCCGAAGCGGAGGAGATGATTGTGGCCCGGAACATCCTGCTGGCCGAGCGCACCGGCGCGCGCGTGCATTGCCAGCACCTGAGCGCGGCCGGCAGCGTGCAGTTGCTGCGCGAGGCGCGCCGTCGCGGCGTGCCCATCTCGGGCGAGGCCTGCCCGCACCATTTCACCTTGACGGACCTCGCCGTGGCCGGCAGCGACGCTTTCTGGGCGCAGGACGGTCAGGCGCTGTATCCCGGGGTGCCGGTGGCCGACCTGCCGCGCTGGCCCAGCTACGATACGCGCTGCAAGATGAACCCCCCGCTCCGGAGCGCCGCCGATCGTGAGGCGATTCTGGCAGGGCTGGCCGACGGCACCATCGAGGTGCTGGCCAGCGACCATGCGCCGCACTGCAATTACCAGAAGGAAGTCGAGTTCGACCACGCGCCCTTTGGCATCACGGGGCTGGAAACCGAGCTGGCGCTCAGCCTCATGCAACTCGTGCATACGGGGCGGCTTTCCCTCGCGGCATTGATCGAGAAGTTCACCACCCACCCGGCCCGCCTCCTCCGCCTGCCCGGCAAAGGCACGCTGGCGCCGGGCAGTGACGGGGACGTCACGGTGCTGGACCCGGACCGGCGGTGGGTATGGGAGCCGGGCCAGACGGCCAGCCGCGCGACCAACAGCCCCTTCTACGGCTGGCCGCTGCGCGGCCGGGCGCTGGCGACCATTGTGGCCGGCCGTTGCGTGTGGCAGGACCCGACGCTGGCCGGCGCGTGAGGCGGGATACTCCGGGGCACCCCCGGGCTGACCATCGCCCGACTGGCGCGGCGGCGGATTGCTGCTATACTTCACTCCATTCGCTTCTGATCATTATGAAACGTCTATTGTCCAACCTCCTCGCGGGCTGCGCGGCGCTGTGCCTCACGGCTGGCGCGGCTGAGCTCAAGTGGCACACCGACCTCGCCAAGGCCCAGGCCCTGGCCAAGGCGGAGAACAAGAAGGTGCTGATCAACTTCACCGGCTCGGACTGGTGCGGGTTCTGCATCAAGCTCCACAAAGAAGTGTTCGCCACGCCGGAGTTCCAGGAGTTCGCCGGCAAGAACCTGGTCCTCGTCGAGGCGGACTTCCCCCGCAGCAAGACCCTCCCGGCGGAGGTCAAGGCGGCGAACGAGAAACTGAAGGACCAGCACAAGGTGCGTGGCTACCCCACCCTGGTGATCCTCGACAGCCAGGGAAAGAAGCTCGGCGATATCGTCGGTACGGCGGGGGCGGGCCCCAGGCCGTCATCGATAAGATCAAGGACGCCAAAGGCTGAGCCTCCGGCACCAACACATTCCCTGCGCTGACACGACGCGGCCCTTCCGGCCGCGTTTTTTTGTCTCCAGCCCCCCGTTCCCCTCACGCAAAGCGGTGCGGAAGCGGAACGCACGACCTGCCCGCCGCCGAACTCCACCGAACCGGAACCGCCGGGAGCTTCGGTCAAGGCCGGTGGCTTTGGCCCTTCAGCCCCCGGTTTGGCAGCCGCCGCGCAGCCGCGGTCGAGCGGGGACAGATCGGGATTGAACCGCGCCGCGCCCGGCACTAGCGTGGGCCTGCCGGATAAGGTCGCAGGATGACAGCCAAGCAGTTTTACGATTGGCAGACTGCCGGGGGCACCGACGATGTGATGCGCCTGGTGGAGTGTTTGGAGCGTTCTGAGACACCGTGGTGCGCCATCGGCGGGGTGGCCGTCAATCATTGGGCGGCGGAGCCGATGGTGACCCAGGACGTGGACTTTGTCGTAGCGACGGACGCCATTGAGCGCACGGTCGCAGCCCTGGAGGCAGCCGGGTTCGCCGCCGAGCGTATTCCGTGGTCCATCAACTTCAAGGGGCGGTCGAAGGTCAGCATCCAGTTGAGCACCGAAGCGTGTTATCGAGATTACCCGGAGCGCTCCGTGGCGGCCGATGTCCACGGCATCCTCCTGCGGGTTGCGTCACTGGAAGACACGCTAAGGGGCAAGATGAAGGCCTGGGCGGACCCCGAGCGGAGGCAGAGCAAGCGGATCAAGGACCTTGCGGACATCGCGCGACTCATCGAGGCCCACGCTGAGCTGTGGACGCTCCTCTCTGAGGATCTCAAGGCGCGGCTTGAGCGACCGGACAACCATTGAGACTGCGCTTCGGATTGCCCGGTCCATCCTGTGGCCGCCGTGGTTGTTCGAGCCACGGCTTGCGGCATTCGAGGTCGCCCAGCAGTTCGGGTGGCCCCGGGCAGCCTGACCGTGCCGTTGGCGGTTGTCGGTGGGGGCAACGCGTCCGGCGTGACGCAAAGCGGTGCTGAAGCA
>JABTUJ010000031.1 GCA_015075445.1 Verrucomicrobiales bacterium | reverse complement strand
CATCGTTAGGCGGTCAGGCACAAGCGTTCCTCGTTCCGAACATGCAAGTGACATACATAATCGCCGGGTTGGCTGTTGGCGTGGGAGCAACCGTTGCCATGGATCTCTGGAATCTCCTCTTGAAGCGTGCCTTCGGGATTCCCTCTCTGGATCTGCGACTCCTTGGACGCTGGCTATGCCACATGCCGGGCGGCACATTCGTTCATTCGAGCATTGCGGCTGCCGCTCCGAAGACCTTCGAGTATGCAGTGGGAGTGACCGCGCACTACACGATAGGTATCGCGTTGGGTTTGGCGCTCTTGCTCTTTACAGGGAATGAGTGGTTCCTTCGACCGGCGTTGCTGCCGGCACTGCTTCTCGGTGTTCTCACCGTCGCCTTCCCGTTGTTTGTCATGCAGCCGGCGCTTGGCCTTGGAGTAGCTTCATCACGATCACCTAAACCGACCCGCGCCAGAGTGAAGAGTCTGATGTCCCATGGAGTCTTCGGGCTTGGGCTCTTCGTAAGTGGTATAGGAGTCAGTCACATCCTGAGGTTACTCACGTAGCAGCGGCGCCGGCGGCCACCAAATCAACTCCCGGTTGTGCAAGAATCGGAAATGCGCCTAACCGTCGTGTCAGCCAACGATGGAATCACACGTCGGTTCCAAGCACACACATTCGGCCCGGCGTGGCGGCCCGCATCGATCGCCCGGGGGATGGGAACATGGACCACCTTCAGCGGACCCGTCGGCGTGGAGGCAATGACGGCGCAGCGGACGACACCACCCGCCATGGGTTCGAGATGGAGTTGCCTCGCCAACAGCATCCGTGTCATCCGCGGTCAAGGATCACAGCGGCTGCCATACACCGTGGACGTCCCGGATTTCGCGGCTGGGCTGCCGCCTGGAGTTCGGCTGACCGACCGGCACCGCCACCTGCACCTGGACCCGCACCGGACCGAGCAGGCCCGAGGCCATCAGCGGCGTGTCGGACGTGAGCTTCCGGATGTTGGTGCGTGTGCGCCGCTGCTCCGGCGGAAGGGCCGCGTCGCCGATCAACCGGTTGGGCCAGAAGTTGAGCACGTCAATCGCCAGGTGATTCGTTCCCGCCACCAGCCAGGGGTCCAGGGCCACCCGGAAGGGCGGAGCCCACACCACCCCCAGGTCATGGCCGTTGAGCCGTATCGCCGCCAGTTCGCGCAACTCACCCAGGTCCAGGTACCACCGGGCATCCGCCGCTCCAGCCTCAGCCTCCGGCCGGGTGAACGCTCGGACATAGGTGGCCGCACCCGAGTAGTGCTTGATGCCCGGGTCGGCGTGCTCCGTCCACGAAGTCAGACGCGGGAATTCAACGGCGCGCGACCGCGACTCCAGCGCCAGCTCGGGACGCCACTCGGCCGCGCTCGCCCCCGCCGGGAAGTGCACCGTCCAAGCCCCCTCGAGTTCGAGCACCGTCCGGAAACGGGGATGATTGACGCGGGCCGTCGGGGGATGTGCCTGCGCCGGTTCACGAAAGACCACGAACCAGGAGCCGAAGGGCGCAAACTCGAGCGGCACCGCGGTCCCGCCGTCCGTCGCCTCGTACGCGGCCGCCCATCGACGCTCGCCGGTCACCGGGTCCCATAACTCGGGCGCCTTGCCCTCGACACGGAACCGGCACGACGCAGTCACGACCTGGTTCGACGGGTTGGCCACGAAATAGAGGTCGGTGTTCCCGTCGCGCCGGTGCAGGTAATCCAGCTCGATGCCCGCCGTCGCCAAGCCTGACTCGGACGGCTGCACCGTCGCCACGAAGTCGGGGCGCACGCCGTCGGCCAGCAGCACTTCACGCGCGGTCCGGCCGGTGATGACGCGGCCCAGGCCGTAGGCACGTTCTTGCGCGGCACCTTTCGGCGAGGCGTCGTCCACGGCGGGTTCGCCCCACAAGCGACGCGCCCGTTCCGCGACCTCCCCGTCGCATTGCGGGTAATCCTGGAGGCTGGTGGCCTCGAGCGGTCGCGGCCCCAACACCGTGGCACCCGCCGCCACCAGTTCCTCGAGACGCCGCAGCACCGGCAGGGACAGCCGCGGCTGATCGGGCAGGACCAACAGCCGGTAGCTCATGCCGTCCCGCAACAAGAGCCGCCCGTCGCGCACGCGCATCCGCTCCCGGATCACCTCCTCGGTCACCACGTCGTAGTCAAACCCTGGCAGGACACGCGCCGGGTCGGAGCGTTTGAGCTGGCTGAAGTTCGGCACATGATCGCCGTAGTAATACGCCACATCAGCCACGAACTGCCCTTGCTGCAGCATCCACTGGCAGCGGTTGAGATAGGCGAAGACCGGGCCCCCGCGCGACCACCAGGTGACGTTCGCATTGAGGTGGGTGCCGGCAAAGTACTGCTGGCCCGGCATCCCCGTTTCGGCGGGCGAACAGGTGAAGGTGTGCCAGACCAGCAGGTTCAACCCTTCGCAACAGGCCCGGTCAAAGGCGGGCTTGAGGTTGTCCCACAACGTCTCCTGCCAGTGCGGACCGATCGTCGTGAAGCCTTCCGCCAGCACGAGCTTGCGCCCGTAGGTGTGCGCCGCCGAGGCCGGTTGCTTGACGAAAAAGCGGTTGCTTTCCCCCACCCGATGCCGCCAGGACCACGCCCAGAACTCGCTCATGGGAGCGTCATTGTACCCCAGGCACTGCTGGGCGTCGATCGGCACCGCGTGTGGGCCGCCGGACTCCGGATGGATCCGCAGGCCCCGCGCGTGGGCGCCTTCGCGGAACAGCCGATAGTGGTTGGCGATCGCCAGATCACCAAAGGTGCGCCGCAAGTCGTGCAGGAACCGGTGGCTGACCGTGCGGCTGTCCACAATCCGCCCCGCCAGCGCCGGCAGGTAAGGCAGCAGGTCGTAGCCGCGCCGTTGCCGGAACTCGGCGCGCAGCGTGGGCGTCCAGTTGGCCACCTCGACCTCCCAACTGTCCGTGTGCAGATATCGCAGCGTCCGGCCCGCCAGTTCGCCAGCGTCTTCCAGGAGCGGCACGACGACCGCGTCCCAATAGCGGCGAAAAGCGCCGGCATCGAACGGGTCCAGCGCATACCCATCCCAGCCCTCGCTGCACGTCGAGACGCGGCAATGATCGTTCAGCGTGCACCCGAAGCGCAGCACCTCCCAATCCCCGGCGGGCACCTCCCAGCGCAGGGTCCCATCCGCCTCGAGGTGAGCCGTCAAATCCAGCACGTCCGCCGCCCGAGTGTGTTCCTCGCCGGGCACAGACGGGAGCTCGACCAGCAACGGCGTGGTGTCCGGAGCGGAGAAGTGCAGGGCCTGGTGCAGGGCTTTCTGTCGCCAATTCCGCAGACGACGCTCGGCCCGGGCGTCCGCCTTCTGTGTCGCGGCGCCCGCCGCCCCATCCCCTGCCCCCTCGAGTCCGGCGTCCTCCGGTGGCGCCACCCGATACGCCACGACGAACAGGTCGCGATAGTACCCGTCGCGCGCTTTCGGGCGTTCGAGTGCTCCGGCGAAGGACTGCGGCCCCGACACGACGCGCTCCGTCCAGACCAGCTTCTTCGGCGCGTCGTCCGCGGAAACCATCGGGCCGCCCAGGTTCCAGCCGCTCTGGATGTTGAGGCTCATTTCGAGTCCCAGCCGGTCTGCTTCGGCCAGCGCATGCCGATAGAGCGCCCGCCACGCCGGGGAGAAGAAGGTGACCCCGTGCGGAACGCGCTCGTTGCCGTCCTGGCTCGAGCCATCGGCGTCGCAGATCAACGCGCCACCGAAGCCGGCAGCCTGCAGGGCTTCGAGGTCCCGTGTGATGGCGTCGCGGGTGACGTTCCCGTTCAACCACCACCAATAGGCGCGCAGCCGGGCGTCACGCGGCGGATGCGCCCAACCGGTCTCCAGATCGGTGGCGTTGGTGGCCACCGCGAGTCCGAGGATCGCCCACCAGAGCTGCGCGAACCGGCGTTGGGGAGTGTGCATGGAGGCAGCGTGGCGCAGACCCGCCACCCGGGGCAAGGCGCCGCAACGCAACAGCAACGCAACAGCAACGCAAACGACCGCCGGGCCGGCTCAGGGCACTGCCCGGCTCCGTAGCCCCTCGTACGCCGCGAGCGCGCTGCGGTACTCGGCCAGCGCCTCGGCCGGCAACACCCCGGCGCTTCGCTCGATCTCGTCCCGCACCCGCTGGACGAGAAACTCCACCTCCGCACGCCGCGGACGAACGGGCGCCCCCGCCACGTCGAAAAACCAAGGCGCCGTATGAGCGAAGCGGACACGACCCTGTTCCCGCTGTTCCCAGCAGCGCACCGCCACCCACGCCGACCCCTCGCCGGACCACGCCTCCTCGAACCGGCTGTGCCAGGCGCCGTCACGATCAATCACGGCACGGGGCTCAAGGCGCCGAACGACCGCGCCGTTCACCACCAGCTCGATCGCCTCCAGCGGCTGCTCGCTCAACACCTCGCCCACCACGCGCAACGCCGTTCGCGTTCCGGCCGGCAATTCCGTCCGGTGACCGGGCGGGTGACCGTTGACCGTCACCAACAGCATGGGGCCCGTGGTGACGAAGCTCCGCCCAGCATCCAAGCCCTCGATCCAGGCGTCGTAGCGAAACCCGTCCGGCAGGTGCACGTACACCCGGCTGAATCCCAACGGCACCGGATGAACCCCGCTCGCCGTGCCCGCCGTGGGTCGCAACCGGAACCCGCAATTCAGCAGCGCGTAGTAGTTCTGAAAGCCGTACAGGGTCCAGTCGCGTTCCGTGCCGTTCCGTCCCTCGTTCGGCGGGTTCATCCAGGCGGGCGCCGGCGTGCTCCAGTTCGTGAAGGCGAACGTGGTGCGCCAGTGATGGTTGTTGGCCAACTCGAACAAATCCACGCCCATCACCGGCACCAGCGCCATCGACCACGGCCAGTCGTGCTTGTCCAGATCCAGCAAGGCACCTTCGGCACGGGCCGCGGCCGCCATGCCCCCGACGGGCGGTGCGCCCAGCGCAAACGGCTGACGATGGCCCAGGGCGAACACCGCCCCCAGCGTGTGGCGCCGCTCGCCGATGGTGAAGATCTCCCACTCGGTGTTGCGCGGCCAGATCACATGTGCGGCATCCACTTCGATCACTCCGGCCTGCTCGCCCGCCGGCGTGTTCTTGTCGCCCTGCGTGGGCGGCGCAAACCCCTGGGTCACCCAGTACGTCAACGGAAACGCCACATTCAAGTCCTCCGCCAGCATCACATTCGGCAACTCCGACAACGACCGGTGCACATGGGTGTCGCCTGAGTACCAGCCCCGCGCTGCCAGGTCCACCCAACGCCTCAACGGCAGGTGCAGTTCGACCGGCTCCGCGCCGACCGTGAACTCGCGCGTTAGCGCCCGATACTCTTTGCCCCGCTCGACGGTGATCGCGTAGTGCCCCGGTTCGAGCTCGATCCGGAAAGGATGCGCCGAGAGTGTGGTGTGGTATTCGACGGCACTGCGATTCACCCAGTTCTGACGCTCGTACCGGATGGCCGAACCGGCCACCGACGCCGACTCAGGGAAATGCCACCGGCCGTCCGCGCCCTGCAGATAGAGCCGACACGGAACGGGTTCGCGCGTCGCTTCGTCCACGACGCGCCCAGTCACCGGCACACGCCGCATGGCCCCGGCCACTTTGGCTTCCCAAAACCGCTCCGCCGCGAGCACCGGTCCCAGCGCCTCCGCACGCTCGACTGCATTCGTCAGCGCAACCGTGACCCGCTCCTTCCTTTCACGGGTCCACTCCAGGAACGCCTCCGCCGCCTCGCGCCGTACCGGAAGCGGCTTGCCCCCGATCTCGACATACCAGGGACCCGTCGAGGCGAACCGGAACGTGTGCGGCACATCGGCAATGGCCCGAACCAGAAACCACCCGCTCTCCCGTATCGTGATCTCGCAGGGCAACGTGATCGCCTCGACGCGCCCGTCCCGGACTAGCTCCACGGCCGCGATTGGGTCCCGGGAATCCAACGCCGCCTCGAGCCGCACGGTGAGCGGTTCGTCGCTCCGGAAGACGTGCCCGGGCCACTGACCGTTGGCGCGTGCCCGCAGCAGCGGTCCGTTCGAAACGAACAGCCGGCCCGCCCGCAGTCCTGCCCACCACTTCTCCCACGTCAACTCGCCCTCCACGTGGACGTAAGCCCGATTGTACCCGACCGGGTTGGGCAGGACACCCGAGGCACTGCCCGCGCTCGGCGGCAGGCGGAACCCACAGTTGAGAATCTGGTAGTACAGGTCCTGCGTGTAACGGCCATTGCCGTGCGGTCCGGGATACCGTGCGGGATCGCGCGGCCGGCCCCAGGCTTCGTTGTCCAGGACACCGCCGCGCTGCAGGTGGTTGTGCGCAATGCCCACCGAATCCACCGCACCGCTGGCCAGCCACACCGGCGTGTCCCACCAGAAGGGCTTCTCGATCTCCACCCAGACCGGCACCTGGTCTGCACCCCCGGCCGACCCGACCTGCCTTGCCTGGCGGAGGAAAGTCGTGCTCGAGGGAAACTCGCGTCGGGCCCCGTCCAGCGGCAACGGCCTGTCCAACCCGAAGTAAAGCAGCGCACCTCCGCCCCGCTCGTCCTCGCCCGCCAACAGATGGTAGAAGCGGTCCCCGTCGAACCGCACCAGCGGCTGGGCCGGGAGCGGCGCGTTCGCCCACGGTCCCCGGCTGTTCCACCACGTGATCACGGGAGCGATGTGCAGGTCCTCGGCCCGCAGCAGCAGTTCGATCTCACGCGGCGGCCGATGCACGTGCAAATCCCCGCACCACCACCCCTCACGCGCCAGGTCAACCAGGCGGGAGATCAAGTGCGTGGACACCTCGTCCCCTCCTTCCCGCGCCACGAACTCCCCCTGCGCCATCGTCCACTCCGGCCCGCGCTCGATGGTGTACCGGTAACGGCCCGGATCGAGGTCCAGCGTCACCTCCCCGGCACAGACGAAATGGTCGTGCCAGAAGGGGAAGCCGGGAGGACGCACCGGCTTGCCGGCTGCATCCAGCAGGTGAATGCGGCCAGGCAACCTCTCCCCGGTCCGGGCATCCTGGACGATCAGGCGGAGGGAGGCGGCGCCTGCGTTCAGCGCTCCTGTCAGGGCAAGGAGGACGACGCATGCCGCCCCGGAGGGCAAGGGCCAGTTCATGACCGGGAGCTTCCGCTCAAGCCGTCCCCGGTTCAATCCTTGCTACTCCATTGCACAACCTGCGGCCCAAGCCTACCGTTCCCCCCATGTCGCCCATCTCCGATCCCGTCCCCAACTCACCCTGCCCCGCCCCACGGCGCAGCGCCCGCGGGTTCACGTTGATCGAGTTGCTGGTCGTCATCGCGATCATCGCCATCCTTGCAGGCATGTTGCTGCCCGCCCTGGCCAAGGCCAAGGCCCGGGGGCACGGCGTGAAGTGCCTCAGCAACCTCCGCCAGATGGGGCTCGCCCTCCACACCTTCGCCGACGACCACGGCCATTATCCCGTCGGCATCGATCCCCGCTTGAACTCGGCCTGGATCTGGCCCTCGCAACTCCGCGAACACATCGCCATGGGACGAAGCGCCGAGCTCTTCAAGTGTCCCTCCGCGCCGGCCACGGCCCAGTGGAAGGTCGAGTTCGGCAGCGGGCTGCCCGCCGGCGACGGCTACCTGGCCGACGAAGTCCGGCTCGTCCCCGGCGGACGCAGCTTCATGAGCTACGGCTACAACGTTTGGGGTGCCTACGCCGGGCTCGTCCCCAACCAGGGCCTCGGCGTGTACAAGGGCGATCCCGAATACGGCGAAACCAAACCCTCCGCCGTCGTCAACCCCACTGAGATGATCGCCCTCGGCGACAGCAACTGGGACCTCAAACGCCGCGGCGACCCCGACTGGAGCGGATTCATCGGGATGTATGAGGAGCGACAATGGCCCCTCGACCTCCACAGCCGGCGCGCCAACATCCTGTTCTGCGACGGCCACGTCTCCGCCGAGCGCCGCCTCGACCTCGCCGCCCAACTCCACCGCGACCGCGGCGCCAAAGAACGCGTCGCCCGCCGCTGGAACCGCGACAACACCCCCCACTTGCCCTGACCCCTTCCCCGTAGGCGCCGACGTCAGGAGGCGATGCCCGATCTCCGGCACTTCGCCTCCTGACGTCGGCGCCTACGGGGAGGCGGGAGAATCCCCGCCTCAGGCCGACAGCTTGCGCGCAATCGTCGCCACGTGCCGCCCCTGGTAACGGGCCTGGGCCAACTCCTTCGCCGTCGGTTGCCGCGAACCATCTGCGCCTGCAATCGTGGCCGCGCCCCATGGCGAGCCCCCTTTTACCTCGCTGAGATCGGCCAGCTCAGGACACGCGTACGGGAGTCCCACGTAGATCATCCCATGGTGCATCAGGGTCGTGACGAAGCTGATGATCGTGCTCTCGTTGCCCCCACCCGTCCCCGTGCTGGTAAACACGCTTCCCACCTTCCCGACCAGCTCCCCTTTCACCCACAAGCTGCCCGTCTGATCCAGGAAGTTGCGCATCTGCGCCGTCATGTTCCCAAATCGCGTCGGCGAGCCGAACAGGATCGCGTCGTAGTCGCCCAGTTCCTTGGGCGACGCCACCGGCGCCTCCTGATCCAGCTTCGCCCCATGCTCGCGGGCAATCTCGGGCGGCATCGTCTCCGGCACCCGCTTCAGGGTCACTTCGACCCCGTCCACCGAGCGGGCGCCTTCAGCCACGGCTTGGGCCAGCGTCTCCACGTGGCCATACATCGAGTAATACAGAACCAAAATGCGCGTCATGTCAGTGATCTTGTGTTGTCGAACGTTGAGCGTTGAACGTTGAACGTTGAGCGTTGGACGTTGAGCGTTGGACGTTGAACGTTCGGTGTTCTGCGTTCGGTCGCCATTCGTTGCTCCATCCGCTGCCGCGGCTGCGACGCTCAGCGTCCTGCGCCCAGAATGTTGCCCCGCCCGCGGCTTCCGCAAGTCCTACCCCCCGTTTCCCGGGCCGACCGCGTGCTTTGCCCGTCGGATTCTCTCAGCGGGCCGCGCGGATGAACGCGGCCAGCGCGGCCAGACGGTCCGTGTTGATCCAATCCACGCCGGCCTTCCACTGGGCCTGCCACACGTCCTCGACGTCCGGCGTTCCCCAGAACCGCACCCGCCGTCCCTGGGCATGCGCCTGTTCCACCAGGCCACGCAGCTTGGTTGCCTCCCCCGCCGGCTGGGCGCCTTCCCCTCGCCACTGGAACTGACTCGACCAACTCGCGCTGATCCACGGCACCCGATGCCGGCCCGGGTTGGCGTCCAGATCCGGCACGCGCCCATCCAGCGCCGCCAGACGCTTCCCCGCCGCCAACAACACCTCGCGCGGCGCGTTGCCACTGATCACCACCGTCACCGCGTTCGTGTGCGTGGCGTCCGCCTCGAATACCGTCAACATGCGGCGATAACGTTCGAGCAGCGGTTCGAGCACGCGCCACGTGGCAACCCCCTCGGACTTGAAATCGATCAGGAGCCAGAACGTGGGCTCCTCCCGAAACACCCGGCCGCCGTTCGCCCGGACACGCGCGCTCAGCGGATCCAGGTACAGCGCCTCGAGCGTGCGCTCGGGCCGGACCTGCCCACGATCGTGTGCGACCAGCAACCGGCCCTCCACCAGGTGAATGTCCGCTTCCACGCTGCCGAATCCCTGGTCCAGCGCGTCGAGCAAGGGCCGGGCATGCTCGTAATCGTTGTGGGAATGGGCTCGCTCGAGCGGAGCAACCGTGCGCGAAGCGTCGGCTTCGGCCCCGTGGGCCAGCCAGGGGCCCAGGCCGCAAAGGAAGGCGGTGGCGGTGAGTTGGCGGAGCATCGTGCCGCGCAGCCTGCCGCCGGCCCCCCGCCCCGTCGAGGCCCTTTTCGAAACGAACACCGCTGCGCCGGTCAGCTCAGCCGCGCCATCTCCGCCGCCACCGCCGGGAACACGCTCTTTCGCTCCACGCCGTCCACCGGATGCCCGGTCGCCGCCAGAAGTTGACGGTAGGTGGCCAGGGCCAGCAACGGCCAACTGTTCCGGTACATGTCGTACTTGAGGTAGTACACCTTCGGAAAACCCGTGCCGGTGGTCTCGTCCTCGGACCACGAGCCATCCGGGTTCTGCGTCCGCGTGAGGTACTCGAGGCCGCGCAGGAGACTTGGCCGCTGGGGATCACCCAACGTACACAGGCCCATGACGGCCCACGCGGTCTGCGAGGCCGTGCTCGGGCCGCGCCCCTTGAAGACCGGGTCCTCGTAGGTGTCGCACCGCTCCCCCCAACCACCGTCCGTGTGCTGGACACTCTCGAGCCAGGCACCGGCCTTCTGGAGCCAGGGTTCGCGCATGTCCATCCCGAGAATGTGGAGCCCACGCAGCACCTGCCACGTGCCGTAGATGTAGTTGACCCCCCACCGACCGTACCAGGAACCATCCGCTTCCTGCGTGCGCCGGAGGTAATCGAGGGCCTTGACCACCTGGGGATGGTCCAGCGGGTATCTCTCGTGACCCAGCACCTCGAGAATCCGGGCCGTGATGTCCGCGCACTCCGGATCCAGCATGGCGTTGTGGTCCGCAAACGGCACCTTCTCGAGAATGTTGTTCGTGCAGTCCTTGTCGAAGGCCGCCCAGCCCCCGTCCTTGCACTGAAATGTCATCATCCAGTTCAGGCCCCGACGATAGGCAGCCTCGCAGACCTCGGGTCGGTCCGTGGGCGTCTGCCGCAACGCCAGCAGGACCATGGCCGTGTCGTCCACGTCCGGATTCCACTTGTTCTCGAACTCGAACACCCAGCCGCTCGGTTCCACGTCCGCCGGGTTCTTGTGGCACCAGTCGCCGCGAAAACGGATCTCCTTGTTGATCAGCCACTCGGTGGCCTTCTGGAGCAGCGGATGATCGGCCGGCACCCCCGACTCGCGCAGGGCAATGGCCACAATGGCCGTATCCCAGACCGGCGAGAGACAAGGCTCAATCCAGACCCGGCCGTCCTTCTCATGCTCGTGCTTCTTCAGCAACCGCTCACACTCCAGCACCGCGGGATGATCGTTCGGATAGCCCAAAGCCTTGAAGGCCGTGAGCGAGTTCAGGATGCCCGGGAAAATGGCCGCCACGCCGTCCGAGCCCTCCATGCGCTCATGGATCCACGCCTCCGCCTTCCTCAACGCACGACGACGGAACGGATGGATCCCCGCCCGCGCCCACAGCTCCGCAAACTTGTGCAGCTTGTCCAGCGCCAGGAAGAAGTTGCGCCACGTGAACGGCCAGGGATCCCGGGGCAGCCGCAGGTCGCGCTCGTGATAGCCTTCCGGAAAAAGCTCCTGCAGATCCACCCCCACGTCGCGGGTCGGGCGGAAATGGTTGATGATCGCCAGCGGCACGAGCATCGCCCGGCTCCAGTTGCTCATGTCCCAGAAGTTCACGTGGAACCACTTCCCGATGAGCAGCACTTCGCACGGGATGGTGGGGACGTACTTCCACGGATACAAGCCCACCAGCGCAAGCTGGAGCTTCGAGAACGTGTTCATCCGCGGCACGCCGCCGAGGCTCAAGGCCACCGCCCGCGCCCGCAGCATCCGGGGGTCGGTCACCGGCACGCCCGCAAGCTTCAAGGCCAGATAGGCCTTGATGGTCGCATTCACTTCCGCCGGCCCGCCGTGGTAGAGGTTCCAGCCGCCTTCCGCGGTCTGCAGCGAGAAGATCTGGCGCACCGCCTTGCGCTCCCACTCGACGTTCACCGAGCGATCCCAGTGCCGGAAAATCAGCAGATCGCACAAGATGGTGCAGTCCACCACCAGTTCCCCCACCCAGTAACCCTCCGGGTGCTGCAGGTGAAATAGATTCGCCTGCGCACGTTCCATCGCGCGCTCAACGCTCGCCAGCGAGAAACCGGCAGTGGTGGTGGCCGCCGACACCGATTCGAGGCGGCTTTCCAGCTTGGTTCGGAGCATGGGCCGACTATTTGCGCCGGAACGACGCGGACTGTAAAGCATCGAAGCGCCGTCCAACCGTTTGCCCGCTCACGGACCCCGCAGCCCGCTCACCAGGGCGCTCACCCCGTCCACCAGGCGATCCTCGATGCTCGCGTCAAAGGGCCCGTAGAAGCCGTAGTAGATGAAGGAGGAGTCAGCCTCGTACCCGCCTTCCTTGAGCAACCGCACCGACGGGATGTAGCAGGGCACTTCGTAGGCATAGCCCACCGGCCAGGGGTGGTCCTGCGCGAGCAACCGCTTCCACCGGCGCGCGTAATCCACCACCACCTCGCCCCCCGCCAGCAGGAACGTCAGATCCTCACCCACGCGCACCACCGCCACCGGCAACCGCACCGCGCGCGGCACCGGTTGCCCGGCGTCCATCCGCTTCAGGTAAGCCTCCGCCCGCTGCCGCACATGCACGTCCGCACTCCGGGCATCCGCTTCCAGCCGATCGCGTCCCGGCGGCGGAACGAACGGCAATTCCACTTCGTCGTACGCCATTCGAAAACCACCGCGCACCGGCCGCATGGGGCGGTCCAACACCCCGAGCACCGCTCCCGCCAACTGCAAGCCGTGGCGACGCGCGTCCAGCAACCTTCCGCGCGGCGCCGGATCGATGTCCGCGCCCATCCCGGTCAGATAGAGCGCCACCGCCCCTGGATGCATCGCCTCGAGATGCTGTCGCGCATAGGCCATGTACTCCCCCGAGACCACGTGCCAGTCTTCCCCCCCGCGCACGCTCGTGCCGTGGCACGCATACCCAAACACGATCGCCCGCACCGCACCGTCGGGTCGGCGGATGCGCAGCACAGGCACGTCCCAGTCCACGGGTCCGTCCGGGTTGTCGCCAAACACCACCTGATCCCCCCGGTAAACCCGGCGGTTCATCGCGAACGTGGCCCGCCCCAACCCGTGCTCGAGCGTCGCCGGCTCGAACGTCTCCAGGGCCGCCCCCACCACCGCAACCAACTCCTGCTGCAGCCGCCGGCTGTAGCGCACGATCTGCTCGCGCTCCGGCGTCGTCGGCTGCGTCATGTCCGTCAGCGTGCTCTCCAGCACCGGCGCGGAGTGCGTGTGGCTTGACACGACCGCCACCGCACCGCGCGGCAACTGATAGCGCTCGCGGCACTGCTGCAGCACCGGCGCCATGAACTCCCCGCTCACTTCGCAGTTGTCCAACGCCACGAACACAAACCGTTCACCCGTCGGATTCCGCAACGCCAGGGCCTGCACCAGCAAGGGGTGCTCGGCACGGTCCGCCGGCTGCTGCCGCCCGGCATACCCGGCCAACCGGATCGGCAGTTCCGGCGAGACGTCCCGCACCGCGAGGCCCACTTCGACCGAGACCGGGGCTGCCAGGACACCCAGAGCGCCCACGCCAACGCCCAGCCCCAGCCACAATCCCGTCCGCCGCACGAGGTTTCGACCTGTCATTCCAACGCGATTCATAGGCTCAGAGGTTCCGCACGTTCGTTCCATCGACCGGCGGCAGGATTTCGATGATGTCCGACAACGGCCGCCCGGACATGTCACGCAGGGTGTTCCGACGGCCGTAAAGCGTGTGCCGGCCCCGCAGCCGGAAAGCACGGTTGATCAGGTCGTCCGACTCGATCCGCAGGTAGGCCAGCGGACGACCAACGTGGGGCACCCCGCGCATCTTCAGGATGTGCCCCAGCGGCAGGTACTCGTCGAGGATCAGACGCCTCACTTCGGGATCGAAGCGCGCCAGATGCACGTGGTTGGCCCCAAATTCGACCGGCCGTTGATCGTGGTCCAGCCGCAGCACCACCTCGCGATAGTAGGCCTCGCCCCGACGCTCCCGTCCCCACACCTCGATGTGGATGTCGCACCCGTAGTGCGCCTCAAGCGTGGGCGTCATGTCCCGCTCATGCACCAGCAGACTTCGGTAGGGTTCCGGCACGGCTTCCCCCGGCAGCACATCGATCCGCGGCAAAGCCCGGCGCTCGCGCGCATAGAACGCGTCCAGCGGATACAACATCGACCCCGTCCCGGGCGTCGGCCCGCCCACCGCGAGCGTGCCAGCGGCGTCCGATGTCATGGACGTCGGGTGCGCGCGAGGTTCTCCCGCAGTTCGTCCGACTGCAGCCCCATCTCTTCGGTCGGAATCCGCTCGAAACCCAGCGCCCACGCCGGCGAATCCTCCGCCAGATCGAAGTCCGTGGCCTTCGGCGGATCCCCCGGGGCACGCCGGAAACTCGCGACCGCGTTCGTCAGGTTGTTCTCCACCCGCACATGCTCCGGTTTCGCGTGCCAGTAGATGTGCAGCCACTTCCCGATGCACACATTCCGCGCCACGACGTTGTCCTCCGGCGGCACCCCGCGGAAGGCGTCCCCCGTGAGCGCCGGCCCTCCCGGTGGACCGTACCAGGCATCCAGCGACTTCAACGCTGGATACCGCTCCCGATAGAGGGTCAGCGGCACATCCGCCAGGCGCTTGCGCATCGTGTCGTGCACCATCCCCCGCCAGACCGGCGAGCCATCCAGTCCGCGCCCGTCCACTTCCACCGCGTGGTTGCAGTCCACGAAAATGTTGTTGACCACGAGATGGTCCCGGCCGCCCCCCAGAAACGCCGCGCGCTGGACCCGGTAGAAAATGTTCCCGGCGATCTCGGTGCCGCTGACACAGTCATCCATGTACGCCCCCATCGAGCCCATCCCCACACCCCCCGTGTGATGGATCAAATTGTGCCGGATCCGGTTGCCCCGATACGTGTAGTCGCGACCCGTATAAATTGCGCCCACATCGCCGGTCTCCAGTGCGATGTGGTGAATCTCGTTCCGCTCGATGAGGTGGTCGTTGCCCCCATACAGGATCGCGCAGTGCGGGTGGTCGTGAATCAGGTTGTTCGCAGCGCGCAGCCCCACCCCCACCATGTGGATCGCCGGCACGTAGCACTTGGACCAGCGTCCCTGACGCTGGAAGTGGCAGTTCTCCACGAAATGCCCCGCCGGCGTCAGCGTCTGCCGATCTCCCCCGCTCAGATCCACGCCGCCATCACCCGTATCCCACACGTCGCAGGAACGCACGCCGTGCCCCACCCCGCCTTGGATCCGAATGCCATAGTTCCCCACGTTGCGAATCACGCACCCCGCCACCCGGTTGCTCGCCCCCCCGCGGATCTCGATGCCGCTGCCTCGCGTCGCCTCGAACACCAGACCTTGCACGGTCACGTGCGACACATCGACCATCCGGAGCAGCGGCGCCTCGCACACCGAAAGCACCACCTCGGGCGGCGCCCCGTCGCTCCCCGTCGCCTCTTCCGGCGGCCAGAGATACAGCCGCCCGGCGTGGCGGTCCAGAAACCACTCGCCCGGCCGGTCGAGTTCTTCAAGCACGTTCAGGAAGTAGAACCTCTGCCCTTTGCGGAAACCGTACAGTCCGTGCGGCGGGGCCGTGATCACCCGGCGTTCCTCCAAATCCAGCGTGACCACCTGCTCGTAGGAGTTCGCCCAGTCCCAGGCCCAGTAGCCGTGCACCCACAGATCGCGCGTGTCGCGCCACCGGCGCGGCCGATCCCCCTCGTAGTGGAACCCGGCTTCCAGACCGCCAAGCTGACCGCCGTGATCGTCCCCGCGCGCGGTCCCGGCCGGAAACCCGGCGATCGTCGTAAACGCCCCCTCGTCAGGCCAGCGCGCCAGCGTCAACGGCCGGCCGCCATAAAACAACTCGTGGTGCGCCGGGGTGAGCGGACGGCCAAAACCCCGCGACTTCATCACGCTCAAGTTCGTGAGACCCATCGACGCGAGGTCGAGCACCCGCACCCGTTCCCGCGCCGTTTCGCTCAGGCGCTCCTGCACCGCCGGATCGGTCACCGGCACAAACCCCGTCAACACCCGCCCGCCCAGCAGGCGCGGTCGCTCACCCGGGTACGCGCGCCACACCACGGGTGACTCGGCCGTCCCGCTGTCCGCCGAGTTCAACTCGAGCGCTGCGTGCCGCACGAAGTCCCCGCCCCGCAACCACACGGTCACCCCTCCCCCCGGCTCCGTCGGCCGGCTCCGCTGCAAACCCCGCACCGCGTCCCGGGCCGCTTCCAGGGTCGCAAAGGGCTTGGCCTCGGTGCCGGGATGCCCGACCGACCCCCCCGGCGCCACGTAGAAATCCGGCCGCCCCACCAGCGTCATCCCATACGCCAGGGTCGCCACTAACACCGCCCGGCAGCCCAGGAGCCGCCGGCGAACCCAACACAGCCGTTCGGGGAACTCGTCACGCAACATGCTGGCTTGGACGCACCCGCCCCCACCCGGCTTCACCCGCGGCCGCGCCCTCACCGCCCCCTCCTCGCCTCGGCCGCAGCCATGCCTTGGATGTGCGCGCGGAAATCTTCATCCTCACCTTGCAGCAACTCGGGCAACGCCTCGCGGAAGTCGCGCCGCTGACACCACTCGCGCATGTAATCCTCCCACGAAAGCCACAACCGCTGCGTTTGTCGGTCCATACGCTCGTCGTAAACCAGGATGTAGGCCCGCTCGAACAGCGAGACCAGGATGTTGAAGATCGCCAACTTGCGCTCCTGTTGCTCGTCCGTCAGCGGTTGGTCAGGCGCACCCTTCCGCAGCAACTGCAGGTCCGGATTGGTCAACACCAGCTTCAGGAAGCTCGTGTACTCGTCCGACAACCGCTGATACAGCTCCTCCTCCTCGTTCTGCCGCTCCCGCCGCTGCTCATACATGAACACCAGAATGGCCATCGGCAGGCCGAAGATCGTGACGATGTAGCTGAGGGCTTCCGCCCATTGAAGCCAGGTCATAGCCCGCGTTCTGCATCCACCGACGCCCCGCCCCACCCGTTCGCCTCGCGCGAAAGCCCATCCCACCACCGCCGGTTCGCCGCAATCCAAGACCGCCGCGCCCCAAACGCAACCCATTTCCGCATCCGGCTGCCACCCGCCCGGTCGCCACCCCCTTCTGAACTCACCTTTCGGCACTGATCCCGGCGCGTTTCCAGGGAAGCGTCGAACGACCGAATCCCATGCTCGACGCAGAGTCTCCAGCTCCAGCCCCAGCTCCAGCTCTTGCTCTTGCTCTTGCTCTTGCTCTTGCTCTTGCTCCCAGATCCCGCCGGATGTCCGGTAGGCCAGCGGTTCCTTGCCCAGTCGCTCGGGAGATTCGTGGGGTTCAAGTGCGATCGGACGGGAGCAGAAGCAAGAGCAAGAATTCTAGTTGTCCACCCCGCCCCCTCCCCACAGTCTCGCCCCCCGTGCAACGTTCGCTGGAAGTCCTCTTTGCCCCGGCGGAGTTGGCGACGCTCCATCAGCGTGACCTCGGCAACACGGTCTGTGTGGTCTTCGACATCCTCCGCGCCACCAGCACCATGGTCACCGCCCTCGCCCATAGCGCCCGCTCCGTCCGCCCCGTCACTGACATCGCCGAAGCCCTCGCCTGGCACCGCACCCATCCCGACGTCCTCCTCGCCGGGGAACGGGATGGCCTTCGCATCAGCGCCGCCTTGACCCGCGGCCGCGAGTTCGACCTCGGCAATTCCCCCCGCGAGTTCACCCCCGAGCGAGTTGCGGGCAGAGACCTGGTCATGACCACCACCAACGGCACCCGCGCGCTGCACGCCTGCGCCGCCGCCGGCGCCCTCCGCGTCTTGCCCGCCGCCTTCCTGAACCTGGGTGCCGTGGCGCGCCACCTCCAGCAGCATCTCCCCCCGCATCTGCTCCTGGTGGGTAGCGGCACGCTCGACCAGACCGCGTTCGAAGACACCCTGGCCGCCGGCGCCCTGGCCGACGCCTTGTGGCCCACCTACGGTGACCGCGCGGCCGCCGACTCCGCCCACATCGCCCGCGAACTCTACCGCCCGTTCGCCCCCCACCTCCTCCAGGCCGCCACCCACTCGCGCAATGGCCGCCGGCTCCTGGCCCACAGCGATTTGCACCCGGATGTGCCTTTCTGCTTCCAGCGGGACGTCTTCCCCGTGGTTCTCGAACTGCAGAGCGACGGTGCGGTGCGAAAGTCGGCGTGACGATTGGCGTGGGTTCTGCTAATTCCATGCCATGCTAGGAAAAATCGTCGCCGGGATGCTCGGCGTAGGCCTCCTGGGCCTCGCCGCCGAACCCCACGCCCCCCTCCGCCTCGAGGGCTTCGACCCCCTCGGCCGCGCCCGCTTGACCCAAACCAACACCCCCCTCGCCCTCGCCCGCCTCGAAGCGTCACACGACCTCGTCCAGTGGTCCGAGCTGGCCCGCCTGCATGGGGCATTCCACCAGTTCCCCGACCTGCGCGCGCCCACCGGACAGCACTTCTACCGCACCCTCGTCTCCCCCCGTACCAGCACCGATGACTGGAAGAACCACGCCATCTTCCCGGAGGACCCCCTGCTCTCGCCCCCGCCCGCCTGGGACCGCTTCGAGCCCCGCTGGCTGAAGTTCGCCATCCTCAAGAGCGAACCGCATCGCGTCTACTTTCAGGACAGCACCAAATACCCGTTCCACTACGACTTCGCCGTCGAACGGCTGCCTGCCTTCCGCGGCTTCTCGCGCGCCCAGTTCGATGCGGTGTCCCTGCGTCGCGACCCCCAACAGGTCCTGCTGGGCGCCATCCTCTTCGCCCCTTCCGACCAACTGCCCGAGATCGGCGTGCAGTTCGTCGGCCAGGACCCCTACCCGCGCGAGGACATCGCCACCTGGTTCGCCCAGGTCCGCGCCGTGATCGAGCCCCGCATCCCCGCGTCCTTCTTCTACTTCCCCACCTTCGAACAGCAAGCCGTCGCCGATACCCACCGCGATTACTTCGCCACTCGCGGCATCACCGTCGCGTCCGCCGCCCGCTGGGTCACCGCCGACGAATGCTACGCCCCCGGTTGGGCCATCGGCCGGCTCGTCTGGGTGCCCGCCGGCGACATCCGTGCCGCTTACACCGACGGCCGGCTCCGCCCGCAGGACATCCTCCTCACCGACCACGTGCCAGCCGAGGTGCCCCCCCTCGCTGGCCTGATCACCCTCTCTCCCGCCACCCCCAACTCGCATGTCGCGCTGCTCGCCCAGTCCTTTGGCATCCCCTTCGTCTTCCTCTCCGCCCCCGAAGCCCGCGAGGAGGTGAGTGCCTGGACGGGTCAGGAGGTCGCCCTGCGCGCCACCCTCAGCTTCGGCGCCTGCACCGTCAAAGCCGTCAATCTCGAGGGCCAGCTCACCCCACCGACACGCAACGAGATCCTCGCCCTAAAGGTCCCCCCGCGCCTCGAACTCACCCGCAAAGCATCGCTCGGCACCCTCAGCCTGCCCGCCGGCGACCTCCGCCCCGCCGATATCCGCTATGTCGGGGGCAAAGCCGCCAACTTCGGCCTCCTCCGCCGCTCGCTCCCCACCAATTCCCCCGCCCCCGCCCTCGCCTTCACCTTCGATCTCTGGGACGCCTATCTCGACCAGACCCTGCCCAACGGCCAAACCCTCCGCGCCACCATCCACGCCGAACTCGACGACATCACCTGGCCCCCCGACATGGCCAATCTGCAGAACCGCCTCGCCCGCCTCCGCGAACTCATCCGTGATACCGCAGATTTCAGCCCCGCACAAAAATCGGCCATCCTCGATATCCTCCAGACCGCCGGCTTCGACCCCGACCGCAACATCCGCTTCCGCAGCTCGACCAATGTCGAGGACAGCGAACAGTTCAGTGGCGCCGGCCTCTACGACAGCTACAGCGGTTGCCTCGCCGATGATCTCGACGCCGACCGCGACGGCCCCAGCGCCTGCGATCCCACCGAGCGAGAACGCGGCGTCTTCCGCGCCCTCCGCCGCGTCTACGCCAGCTTCTGCAACGACCTCTGCCACCGCCAGCGCCTCCGCCACCGCGTCGACGAAACCACCGTCGGCATGGCGGTCCTCGTCCCTGCTCGGCCCAGCCCACCAGCTCGCCAACGGCGTCGCCACCGCCGCCATCCGCCGCGGCACCCAACCCAACGAACGCTGGGTCAGTTGGCGTCGTCACCAAGCGGCGCCCTCCCCGTCACCACCCAGGCCAACGCCCTCCCGAGGACGTCCGCGGCGCTATCTGGGGCACCACCCTCTCTGCCTCCGTCAATCCAGCCTTCTGCCTCAGCGCCCTGCGTCTTCACCTGGCCCAGCGACTGGCGTGAAACGTTCCGGATGCTCGACCAGGCCTTCGCGCCTACGGTGAGTTCCCCGCCAGTCGACTCACCCTCGATTTCGAGTACCGACAAAGCGCGCCCGACGCCACGCTTCCGGTGCGGCAGATCCGTAATTTTGCCCGCCCCCACGCCCGCCACAGCTCGAACGCAAGCGCGGTCGTCTTCGGGGCGGGTACGGCGACGTCTTCGCCCACCCCGCTCAAGTCTCCTGGACCTTTCAGACGCCCCTCCGCCTCCGACAGCCCCGCCCGATCCTCTGCCGCCGTCTCGGCGATTGCTCAAGCCGAGCGCCACCGCGGTGGCGCCTTTCCGACCGACGCGCACCACCGCGACGGCAGACCCTCGACGAATGGACAGGGTAGCGGTCGACGCACGCCGATTCCAGCTCCGCACGTCGGTGACGCCCGAGGATCGCGGCCTCGCACGCCCCTCATGCTTTCTCCCGATGGTGCCCTCCAGCTCCAGGCCCGCTACGCCACCCCCAGCTCACCCTCGGGCGACCGGACCACTAACCCTCGTGGACACGTCTCCTGCGCCCCCACAGACGTGTCCCCGCAGCCTGCGTAGCAGCGCCGCCTCTGGCAAGGGCCTTGCCATCGAAACCGCCTTCTACTGGCCGCCCAACCCCACCGGCCCCGTCGCCGGCTACACCGCCCCCGTCCAGGCCTGGATCGAAACCCGCCTCACCGGGCTCGTCTCCCAACCCATCGTCCTGCACAGCCACTACGCTAGATTACCACGGGCCACCACAGCTTCGTCGAGGACCGTCTTTGACCCCCCACCTCGAACGGCCTGGACGGCCATCTGGCCGACTTCCGCAGGAACATCCGTGCGGTCATCCGGCAGGCCAGCTTCGACGAGACCCTCGGCCTCTGGATCTGGGGCCTGGACGACCGCCTGCGGGAAGTGCCGTGAGTGGACCTTGACAGAAGCATGAGCATTCAGATTTCAGGGACTGACCCCAAGGGTGGATTCCGCGCGTGACACGCCGCCCGCCTGCCCCCATCCTCTCCCCCCATGAAATGTCATTGGTTGCTCGGCCTCCTGGCCCTCAGCCTCGCAGGCGCCTCCGCGTCCGCTCAGCCCTCCCCCCCACCCCGTGAATACCCCACCCCCCAGACCACCGCCGAGGTCGCCGTCATCAAAACTTCCGCCGGCGAAATGACCCTCGAGTTCTGGTCCGATGTCGCCCCCAACACCGTCGAGAACTTCAAGAAACTCGCCCGCCAGGGCTTCTACGACGGCACCGCCTTCCACCGCATCATCAAAGGCTTCATGATCCAGGGCGGTGACCCGAAGACCAAGGACGCCACCAAGGAATCCGAATGGGGCACCGGCGACCCCGGCTACAAGATCAAAGCCGAGTTCAATGACCGCAAACACGTCCGCGGCGTCATCTCCATGGCCCGCGCCGCCCACCCGGACTCCGCCGGCTGCCAGTTCTTCATCTGCCTCGACCCCGCCCCCAGCCTCGACCGCCAGTACACCGCCTTCGGCAAGATCATCAAAGGCGAGGACGTCCTCCTCAAGCTCGGTGATACCCCCGTCGGCCCCAGCCGCGGCGAACGCAGCAAACCCCTCCAGCGCGTCGCCCTCGAGAGCATCACGATCGTCCCGGCCAGCTCCACCAAATAACCCCGGCGGTAAGCGCCCCCATGCATACCACCGCCGGGAACCCGCCGGGGGGACGTTCTATTCCCCCCGGTCTTCTGGGTCGCCAACCTCGTCGAGGTCCTCGAACGCTTCGCTTACTACGGCATCTACTTCGGGTTCGGGATCTACATGACCCAGCTCGGGTACTCGCGCGACGACCTCGGCATCGTCCAGAGCCTCTTTCTCCTCTTCTCCTACGCCATCCCGCTGATCTCGGCACCTTCGCCAGACCGCTTCGGCTTCAAGAAGGTCCTCATCGTCTCTAGCCTGCTTTTCCCGGCTGTCCTGCTGCTGATGCTCACCAAGTCGTTCTCGGGCATCGCTCTCACCATGCTCAGCATCGGGTTCGCCGCCGGCATCTTCAAACCTCTCATCGCCGGCACCATCCGGGTCACCACCGACTCGACCAACAAGACGCTCGGCTGGCATCTTCTACGCCATGGTCAACATCGGCGGCGGCCTTCAGCCCCATCGTGGCGGGCCGCCTCCGCGCCATCTCCTGGGACTATGCCTTCCTCGCCGCCGCCGTCGCCATCGGGTTCATGTTCCTCATCACCGTCTTCTTCTACAAGGAACCCCCGCGCGACTTCAGCCAGCGAAACCCTCGGAAGAAGTTCCGCGACATCGGCGTCGCCCTTGCCGACCTCAAGTTCACGACGTTCCTCATCCTGCTCGGCGTCTTCTTCTGGCTGCCGTTCTGGGCGTTCTTCAACCTCTGCGCCCTGTACGTGGACAGCAACGTGGACACCGCCCGACTGTACCAGAACCTCCAGGCCGTCTGCGGCACCTGGTTCGCCAGCCTGTTCTCCCAGCAGGATAAGGAAGGCGTGACCCGGATCCTCGGCGAGACGATCTCCCACACCGGCTACATCATCATGCTCCTCCAGTTGGGGGTGTCCCGGATCTTCGAACGATTCCGCGCCCTGCCCTCGTTCATGTTCGGCCTCGTCGTCGCGTCCGTGGGCCTCGGCATCATTGGCCTCGCCCGCCTCGGCCCACCCGCCCTCGTCTTTCTCGGGATCTTCCTCTTTGCCATCGGCGAGATGATCACCTCCCCGCGCATCCAGGAGTACATCACCTGGATTGCGCCCAAGGAAAAGGCCGGCCTCTACATGGGCTCGAACTTCCTGGCCGTCATGATCGGCGGCTTCACCAGCGGCTTCCTCTACACCTCCCTCTACGGCTGGTTCGACAAGGCCGGCCATCCCGAACGCGTCTGGTACGTCCTCGCCGCCCATGTCCTGGTCGCCGTCGCCGTCTTCGGCGGCTTCGTGAAGATCGCTGGCGAATTCCGCGAGCAAACGTCTTAACAGGCGAATGGGGACAGGCGAATGGGATTCCTATCCTGTTCATTCGTCTGTCGCCATTCGTCTGTCACCATTCGCCTGTCCGTACTTCTGACACCTCGCCTGTAGGCCGCGTGCCCTCACGCGGCGCCAGGGCGTTTTCCCTGCAAACCACGGGGGGCATCGCGCCGGGAACCCGCTGATCATCCCCCGCCCTCGGACGCACCGGTGGTGAAAGCCGTTATCGTGAACCGGGATCGCAGGCGCTCTCTCTCGCGCCGGGACGCGCACCGTGGGCAAAAAGCGTTGACGGCACCGGAGGCGCGGGCCTAGCGTCCCCCCGTTCCTGGAAGCGACGCGACGGACACCTTCCGCCCGTCTGCATTCCAGGTGCGTATCAACAACTCAACTCACTCAGGTGCATCAGACCAGAACCCTCCTATGAAAACCTGTCTCCCTTCGCTCTGGCACCACGGTCTGCTGGCCGCCACCGCCTTGTGGCTGGCCGGCCCCGGTCCGGTAGCGCAACTCGAAGCGGCCGCGCCACCCGGACTGACCACGAAAGACAAGGTCCGCGCCCTCGAAGGCGTGTTCCGCGGCGGCTCGAACTTCACGCCCGACGGCGGGGGCCGGACCGGCAGTGCCGGCGACCGGGCCGCTGACTTGAGCCCTGCAACCGGGGCCCCGTCCACATCGCCAATGGCGCCTTCCTCAACGAAGCCAGCGCCAACGACGAGATGAGCTTCGCCATCTGGGTCAAGAAGACCGACACGGCCCCGACCGGCAACTCGGTGTTCTGGGGTGTCTCCCCCTCGAGCAACAACGGCTCCCGGGGCTGGCAGGTCCATCTGCCCTGGACCGACAGCAACATCTATTTCGATACCGCCGGCTGCTGTGAAGGCGACCTCCGCCGCATCAGCGCCAACATCGATACCTTCCCCTACTACACCTTCGACTACAGTTGGTGGCGGGAATGGCACTTCTTCGTCTTCTCGAAAAAGGCCGCCACCAAACAGATCTGGATCGATGGCGAGCTCTTCCTCGAAGGCAGCAACACGGCTCCGCTCCCTACCGACTTCACCCAACTCTTCCTCGGCTCGGACGGTGCCGGAGGCGGCGTGTTCAATGGCCTGATCGACGACTTCTCGGTCTATGGCACCGCCCTCACCCAGGCACAGATCAACCAGCTCAAGGGCGGCACCGCCCCCACGGCCCTGCCCGCCACTGCCAAGCTGCTGGCCTATTGGGATTTCAATGACTACCCCACCACCGGCTACCTGGTCTCTCTCAGCCCCGCCGCCGGCGCCACCGGCGCGCGTCCGGACCTCGTCGAGATCGTCCGCGTGGAGGGTACCCCGGCCTGGAACCAGAACTCCGTGACCCTCAAGGTGGATGGTGCCACCGTGACCCCCACCTTCACGCTGAATGGCGACCGGTTGACCATCCGCTATGTGCCGGATCCCATCTTCGCCGCCCAGTCCACCCACACCGTCGCGCTCACCTACCCCGTGGCCGGTGGCGGGTCGGACACGTACGAGTGGCAGTTCACCGTCGGAGCGTTCACCCGTGATCTCGTCCAGTCCCGCATCGGCGTCTTCCGTGGCGGCTCGACTTTCACCCCCGCGGGCGGTGGCCGCACGGGCACCGGCGCCGATCGCGCCGTCGACTTCGGCATGGGCACCGGCCCCATCTCCATCGCGCAGGTCGACTTCCTCAACCAGGCCTCGGCCAACGACGAGATGACCTTCGCCATCTGGGCCAAGAAGTACGACATCGCCAACAACTCCGTCTTCTGGGGCATCTCCCCCTCGAGTGCCAGCAACCAACGCGGTTGGCAGGCCCACCTGCCCTGGAGCAACAACAACATCTACTTCGACACTGCCGGCTGCTGCGACCCCGGCACGCAGCGCCTCAACGGACCGATCACCGACTTCCTCGGCTACTCGGGCGACGAGGCTTGGTGGCGCGACTGGCACTTCTACGTCTTCTCGAAGAAGGGCGGAGTGAAGCAGATCTGGATCGACGGCCAACCCTTCCTTGACAGCGACGCCTTGGGCCTCCTTCCAGCCAACCCCCTGCCCACCGACTTCAGCGAACTCCTGCTCGGCGCCGAACCCCCGGCCGCCAACCTGTTCCACGGCCAGATCGATGACTTCTCGGTCTATCGCACCGCCCTGACGGAAGCCCAGATCGGCCAACTCTTCGGCGGCACCTCGCCCCAGGCGCTGCCCGCCGCCGCCGGACTCCTGGCGTACTGGAACTTCAATGACATGCCCGCCGAGGGTCTGTTCGTCTCGTTCACCCCCGCGCCCGACAGCCTCGCCGCCGATCCGAACCTGGTTCGCGTCGTGCACGCCGAGGGCACCCCGGCTTGGGACACCAGCAAGGTCAGCCTCCTGCTCGACGGCAACCCCGTCAACGCCACCGTCACCCAGACCGGCGGCTTCACCACCGTGACCTACGTGCCCAGCCCGCTCCTCGCGGTGGGCTCTCGTCACACCGCCACGATCCGCTATCCCGCTACCGATGGCACCACCATCCTCAGCCGCGACTGGGAGTTCACGGTGGGTGCTTACACCAAGGATGTCCTCCACTCCTACCTGGGCGTCCTCCGCGGCCCGGCCAAGTTTACCGGCGATGGCGGCGGCCGCACCGGCCAGGCGGGCGATTACGGCATCGACTTCGGCACCGTCAACAACCGTCAGGGCGTGTTCATCGGCGACGCCTCCTGGCTCAACCAGGCCTCGGCCGGCGACCAGTTCGCCGTCGCGGGCTGGCAGAAGCTCCACAACGTGGCGGACTCGGCGTTTTTCTGGGCCGTCTCGCCCTCCAGCAGCGGCGCACAACGCGGCGTCGGCACGCACACCCCGTGGAGCAACAACACCCTGTACTTCGACACCGCCGGATGCTGTGACGCCGGCACGCAGCGCATCAATCAGTCCATCACCGAATTCCCCGGTTATTCGGGCGACGTGGCCTGGTGGCGCGACTGGCACCACTTCGTGTTCCAGAAGAACGCCGAGGTGAAACAGATCTGGATCGACGGCCAGCTCTTCCTGGAAGGCTACAACACGAACCCGTTGCCGAACGACTTCAGCACCGCCTGGTTCGGCTACAACCCCGCCGACAACGGCGGCCTCCAGGGCATCCTCGATGACATGGCCGTTTACGGGGCCGCGCTCACCGAGGCCCAGGTCGGCCAACTCGCCGCCGGCAGCTCGCCGCAGTCCCTCCCCGCCTCAGCCAGGCTGCTGGCATACTGGAACTTCAACGACGCCTCCGTGCCGGCCTCGGTCCTCAGCATCAGCCTCAGCGGCGGCAACGTCACGATCAACTGGACCAACGGCGGCACCCTGCAGCAGGCGACCAGTGTCACCGGTCCGTACGCCGACATCGCCGGCGCCACCACCGGTTCCCAGACCGTGCCTGCCACCCAGCAGGCCCAGTTCTTCCGCGTCCGCCAATAGCCCGCGGTTTTCTCCGCTCCCCCACCAAGGAGATCGGACGCCCGTCCGGTCTCCCTTTTTTTACCTCGCCCGCGCCGGCGGAACCGCTTGTTCCCGGCGCGCCTTGAATTCGCTCCCCTCCAACCAGGCCGGCCACGGACGGCGCTGGGCCACCGTCCAACCCACGTAGAACATCAACTGCGCGTCCTCGACCGCCCCCGTCAGGTCCCAATCCGGCCTCACCTCGTCGGTCACCCGGTGGTAATGGTCGCGCAGGTACTCCTCGTCCTTCTGCCGGCCGTACTCCGGCGGACGCCCCACGTAGTCGATGCCGCTCTTGAAGTAGAGCGCAGGGATGCCCACGTTCGCGAACTCGAAATGGTCCGAGCGGTAGAAGTAGCCTTTCTCCGGCTCCGAATCAGGCTTCACGACTCGACCCTGAACCCGGGCACCTGCTTCGAGCAACGTCTCGAGCGTGCTTTGCCCGCTGCCGATCACTTCGACATCCCGCGTGCGGCCCCATGGATTCATCGCGTCCACATTCAGGTTCGCCAGCGTCCGCTCGGTTGGATAGAGCGGCTGCCGCGCATAGTAGGCAGCGCCCAGCAACCCTTTCTCCTCAGCCGTCACCGCCAGAAACACCAGGGAACGGGCCGGCGAACGCCGGAGCTTCGTGAACGCTTCCGCCACTTCGAGCACCGCCGCCACGCCCGTGGCATTGTCCACCGCGCCGTTGTAGATCCCGTCGCCCACCAGTTCGGGGTCGCGTCCCAGGTGATCCCAGTGCGCCGTGAACACCACGTATTCCTCCCGCCGCGCCGCATCCGACCCGGGCAGCAGCGCCACCACATTGCGCGAGCGAACCTCCCGCAGCTCGTTCCGGAGACCGAACCGGGTCGTGAGACCCATCGGGACTGGGCGGAAATCCGGCCGCGCCGCCCGCGCCTTCAGTTCGTCGTAATCCATCCCCGCCGCCGTGCAGAGCTTCCGGGCCTGCGCGAGCGTGACCCATCCCTCGATGGCGGCCCGCCCGAGATTGCGATCCTCCCGTTGCAGGTCGAATTTCTCGGCCGTGTTGCTCTCGGCCACCACTGACCACGGATAACCGGCCGGTCCATCCTCGTGCACAATGATGGCAGCTGCGGCTCCCTTCTCGGCCGCGATCTCATATTTGTAGGTCCACCGACCGTAGTATGTCATGGCGCGCCCTTTGAAGTACCGCGGATCAAGCCGGTCAGGATCGTTCGGGTCGGGCACGGGCGGATCGTTGACGAGCATGAGGATCGTCTTGCCTCGCACGTCCACGCCTTTGTAGTCGTCCCACTGGCATTCCGGCGCGACCACTCCGTAGCCCACAAACACCAGGTCGCTCTCCGGCACCGCCAATTCCGGGACGAAACGCATGGTCCAGATCACGCCCTCGGTGGGCAGTGCCACGGATGTAGCCTGCCCTCCCGCCAGGTACTCGAAGCTTGGGTTGACCGTGTTCATGCCCACCAGCGGGACCTCCTGCACCCAGGTGCCGTCCGGGTTCCCCGGCCGCAACCCCAGCCGCGCAAACTCCCCGGTCAGATATGCCACCGTCTTCTCCTCGCCCGACGTCCCCGGACCGCGGCCCTCGAACTCGTCCGACGCCAGGACACGCGTGTGTCGCAGGAGGTCTTCCGCGGTGATGCTGTTCCAGGCGGGCCGCAACGCCCGCGGCAATTCCGCGGCCGAGACCGCGCCCACGGTGAGCAAGGCGGCCATCCCTGGAGCCACCCGCCGCACCATTCGCCGGTGAGCCGAAGGTGCTCCCGGGCCACGGCTCGGCCGCAGCCTCGCCCCACCCACGACGCGCAATCCCACCCCATCGGCCCGGGCAGGTTCCTGGAAAGAGTTCTGGATCGTGTGACGCATGCGCCGCGAATGCACCATACCCTCGACGGGGACGCAAGAACGGCGCCGCCCGCAGCTACCTTCCCGTCAACGCCGTAGCCGTTCCCGTCAACGCCGTAGGCGCCGACGTGAGGAGGCGAGTTGGTAGGCGCCGACGTGAGGAGGCGTTGGGGGCCGGGGGCAATACCCTTCGCCTCCTCACGTCGGCGCCTACGGTCGGTTGCGGTTTCGCGCCGTTCCCCGCCGCGGCCTTTCGTCTTGATCACCTCCACATTTCGGCCACGCTCCTCCCATCCGAACAGCGCATCTCGCCAGCGCACACCTGATGCCCCATGCTTCCCTCCCGTCTTTACCCGTTGCACGGATTCCCTCGCCAGCGCCAGTTGTGGTCCTGGATCTCCTTCGATGTCGCCAACCAGTCGTTCACCCTCATCATCAACACCCTGCTGTTCTCAGTCTTCTTCTCCAAGGTCGTCGTGCGCGACGACGCGATCGATGACCGGCTGTGGGCACTGACCTACGGCAGCAGCATGCTGCTCACCGCCCTGCTCTCACCCCTCGCGGGCGCGGCGGCGGACGAACGGGCCTTCAAGCAGCGGTTCCTGATCGGCTCGGGCGTGCTCTGCGGCATCTTGACCTGCGGCCTGGGCTTCTTGCAGCCGGGCCAACTGTGGCTGGCCGTCCTCCTCTACGTGCCCGCCAACTTCGCCTTCGCGATCGGCGAGAACTTCCTGGCGAGTTTCCTCCCAAGTCTGGCGCGCCAGGACCAGATGGGGCGGGTTAGCGGCTTCTCCTGGGCGTGTGCTTACACCGCCGCACTGCTTCTCCTCATCCTCACCGCCGGCGCAATGGTCCTGTGCAAGTGGGAATCGCCGGAGGACTGGCGGCCGTTCTTCGTGTTCGCCGGTCTGTGGTTCCTGGGGTTCATCATCCCCACCGTCCTGTGGCTCGAGGAACCGCCGGTGACGGGGGTGGCGCATCCGGGACGGAGCCTGCTGGCGGCCAGTCTCGCACGGTTGCGGGAATCGGTCTCCCAGACGACGAAGTACCGTGACCTGGCCCTGCTGCTGACGGCGTCCCTGTTCTACGGGACGGGCATCAGTGTGGTGGTGTTCTTCGCCAGCAAATTGGCGGTCGAGTACGGCTTCGAGCAGGTGCACCTGGTGGTGTTCGTCGGCGTGATCACGATCTCAGGCATCCTCGGCACCATCGTTCCGACGCTTTACCAGGACCGCCTGGGTCATCGCCGGTCGATCGTGATCTTCCTGCTGATCTGGCTCCTGACCGTGCTGGGGTTTGCCTGGTATGCGCGCCTGCACCAGATCCACACGCTGGCCGGAGGTGAAGGCGGATTCCCCACCTGGCCGCTCTGGCTGATCGGGAACCTGCTGGGCTTCGGGCTTGGTTCGCTGGGCTCGGCCAACCGGGCGTTCGTCAGCTACCTGGCGCCGCCCAGCCGTGAGGCCGAGGTCTTTGGCATGTGGGGCCTGATCTGGAAGCTCTCCGCCATCACGACGTTCCCCTTCGCCTGGGTCAAGGACACCGTGGGAACACCGCAAGCGCTCCTGGTGCTCGCGGGTTTTCTCTCGGTCGGCCTGGCGCTCACCCTCTTTATCAACGAACGCCGCGGTTTCGCCGCCGCCCGCCAACCCAAGCCGCTTCTCCCACCGTAGGCGCCGACGTCAGGAGGCTCATCCTCCAAGGCGGAGTCTCGTCACCTCGTCTCCTACCCTCCGTCCCGTAGGCGCCGACGTCAGGAGGCTCATCCTCCTCCCGCTGCTGCCTCAGGCTGGCCAAACCGTCCGGACTCCCCTACTCTCCTGCCGTGAACAGCGCTGGTTCAGGACCTCCCAAAACACGGGTCGCGTTCCGGAACACAGCCGGTCCCCTCAACGCCTCTCCCTCATGAACCCGTGGATTCGCCTCCGTCTCGGCGGACTCGCCCTCGCCGTCCTCACCGTCACCCACGCCACCGCTGCGCTCCCCCGCAGCTCCCCCGAAGCCCAGGGCGTTTCGTCCACCGCTCTGCTCGCGTTGGTCAACACCCTGGATCGCGAGATCGAAGGCCTGCACAGCGTGATGGTGGTGCGACGCGGCCACGTGATCGCCGAGGGGTGGTGGGCGCCTTACGCCGCCGGGCACAATCATGTCCTCTATTCCCTGAGCAAGAGCTTCACCTCAACCGCCGTGGGCCTGGCCGCCGCCGAAGGTCGCCTGAGCATCGACGATGAAGTGCTGAAGTTCTTCCCCGCCGAGGCGCCGGCCGAGCCCAGCGCCCATCTCAAGGCCATGCGCGTCCGCGACCTGCTGACCATGGCCACCGGGCACCAGGACGAACCCCCGATGTCACCCGATGCGATGTCGGCCCGATCTTTCCTCGCCCACCCGGTGCCGCATCTGCCGGGCACCCACTTCAAGTACAACACCCCCGCCACCTTCATGCAGTCCGCCATCGTGCAACAGGTGACCGGCCAGACCGTCCTGGATTACCTGCGGCCCCGCCTGTTCGAGCCGCTGGGCATCACGCACCCCGTGTGGGACACCAACTTCCAGGGCGTCTCCCTCGGCGGCTACGGCCTGCGCGTGCGCACGGAGGACATCGCGAAGCTCGGCCAACTCTACCTCCAGAAGGGGCGCTGGAACGGCCAGCAACTGCTCCCATCCCAATGGATCGAGGCAGCCTCGTCCCGACAGGTCTCGAACGGCAGCAACCCCAGCAGCGACTGGAACCAGGGCTACGGCTTCCAGTTCTGGCGCTGCCGGCACAACGCCTTCCGCGGCGACGGCGCCTTTGGCCAGTACTGTGTCGTGATGCCGGACCAGGAGGCCGTCATCGCCATCACCAGCGGCGTCCGCGATATGCAGGCCGTGTTGAATGTACTTTGGGACAAGTTTCTCCCGGCATGCGACGCCGAGAGGTTGTCTCCCGATGCGGCCGCCCAGACCCGGTTGAACGAAAAACTGGCGCGACTGGAACTGCCCCCGGCGCAAGGCGCCGAAACGTCCCCCGCTGCGGCCCGCGCCCTGAACCGGCGGTTCGTCTTTCCGCCGAACGATCAGAAGCTCACGAGCGTCACGGTGGCCTCCACCGACGGCAGTTCGAGCCTCAGACTCGCGCTCGAACTCGATGGCAGCGAACTGGTCCTGCCCGCGGGCTTTCGTCGCTGGCAAACTGGCCGGTCCGGTTTTCCCGCCGGCCCCCTCGCGCAGTTTCCTGACGAACCCGTGGCTGGCACCTTCGGCTGGGTGTCGGACCACACGCTCGAGATCAAAGTCTGCGCGTACGAGACCCCGTTCAACTTCCGGCTCCGACTCGCCTTCGAGGGGGATCGGATCACCCTGGACCGCGAAGCCAACGTCGCCTTCGGCCCCACGAAGTTCGGCACGCTGGTTGGCCAGGCCGACCCACGGCCGAACGTCAACTAACCGGGATGCCTGACCGGGAGATCCCGGTTTCAGCAAGGCCCGCCAAACACGCCAACTGACGCCAAAGCAAGAGCCACCGAGGGCGGTGGACCAACAGCCCACCCACCCCATCGCTCTCGTCCCTCCCCCTTTCGCGGCTCTTCGCGCCTTTCGCGGGCAGAACTCTTAGCCTGAGTCTCGTCACCTCGACTCCTACCCGGTCCTGGTTCCCTCTCCTCCCCTTTCGCGGCTCGAATGGTAGCCACCTTGCCCTCTGATGCTATGCTCCCGACCGTGTCCAAACTGTTGTCCCCGTTCCCAACCCGCGAAGGCACCGGTCACCGACGCCCGTGGCCGGGGGTCAGTAACCCGATCGCCCCCTTCGTGGTGGCGTTGTACCTGGCATTCACCACAGCCATCCCAGCGGCTGCTGCCTCTTTGGGTGCGGGTCGCGACTGGCCCACCTACCACGGGGATCCCGCCGGCACCCAGTACTCGCCGCTGACACAGATCAACCAGGAGAACGTCAGCCAACTCGAAGTCGCGTGGACGTACCAGGCCAGCGATGCCCGCACCAACAACCTCTCCCAAATCCAGTGCAACCCGCTCGTCATCGACGGCGTGCTTTACGGCACCTCGCCGCGCTTAAAGCTCTTCGCCCTCGAGGCCCGGACCGGACGCGAGCTCTGGCGCTTCGATCCCTTCGCACAAGCTGACCACGCCGACGCCGCGGGCGTGAACCGCGGCGTCGTGTTCTGGCAGGACGGCCCCGACCGCCGGATCCTTTTCACCGCCAGTCATTATCTCCACGCTGTGGATGCCCGCACCGGGCGCCCCATCGAGTCCTTCGGACAACAGGGCCGGGTGGACATCAAGGAAGGGTTGGGACGGGACGTGAGCCGGCTGTCGGTGGTCAGCACCACCCCCGGAGCGGTCTTCCAGAACCTCCTGTTCCTCCCCATGCGGGTGGGCGAAGGGCCCGGCCCCGCGGCGCCCGGCCATATCCGGGCCTACGACATCCGCACGGGCAAACAGGTCTGGCGGTTCCACACCATCCCCCATCCGGGCGAGCACGGTTACGACACCTGGCCACCGGACGCCTGGGAGCACATCGGCGGCGCCAACTGCTGGGCAGGCATGTCGGTCGATCTCGGCCGGGGCATCGTGTTCGTGCCAACCGGCTCGGCCGCGTTCGACTTCTGGGGCGGCAACCGCATCGGCCAAAACCTGTTCGCGAACTGCCTCCTGGCGCTCGACGCCCGCACCGGCCGGCGGCTCTGGCATTTCCAGTTCGTCCACCACGACCTCTGGGATCGCGACCTGCCGGCGCCACCCGATTTGCTCACGGTCCACCGCGACGGCCAACGCATCGACGCCGTGGCGCAGGTCACCAAGTCGGGTCACGTCTTCGTGTTCAACCGCGAGACGGGCGAACCGCTGTTCCCGATCGAAGAGCGCCCGGTCCCACCGAGCGATCTCCAGGGCGAATCCGCGTGGCCCACTCAGCCATTCCCTGTGCAGCCGGCGCCCTTCGCCCGCCAGCTCTTCACTCATGCGGACATCACGGACATCTCCCCCGAGGCGCATCGCGAGGTCCTGGATCGGTTCGTCAAGCTGCGCCCCCACACGCCGTTCATGCCGCCCTCCCGTGAGGGCACCATCATCTTCCCTGGTTTCGACGGCGGAGCCGAATGGGGCGGCGCGGCCGTGGACCCGACCGGCGTGCTGTACGTGAACGGGAACGAGATGCCGTGGATTCTGACCATGGTGGAACTGAAGCGGGAGGCGCACGGCCTGCCCGCCAGCGGCCAGGCGCTGTTCGCCCAGGTCTGCGCCCCCTGTCACGGGCTCAACCGCGAGGGCAACACCGCCCAGAACATCCCCTCCCTGGTGGGCGTCGAGCAGCGCCTCAAGACCGACGACGTGCTCACCTTGATCGAGCAGGGCAAGGGGGTCATGCCTTCGTTTGCCTTTCTCTCCGACGCCCAGAAACAGGCACTGGCGGATCTGGTCCTGGCACGGGAAATCCAGCCGGATCCCCGCAATCAGCCGGGTCGTGCCGGCACCGAACTGCCCGGCGATGCCCTGGGCGGCATCCCCTACACGATGACCGGGTACAACCGCTGGCTCGACACCAACGGCTATCCCGCCGTGAAGCCTCCCTGGGGCACGCTCAATGCCATCGATTTGAACACCGGCCAGTACAAGTGGCGCGTGCCGCTGGGCGAGTTCCCGGCGCTGACCGCCCGCGGCATCCCGCCCACCGGCACCGAGAACTACGGCGGCCCCATCGTGACGGCCGGCGGCCTGGTCTTCATCGCCGCCACCAAGGACGAACAGATCCGCGCATTCGACCGCGAGACGGGGAATCTGTTGTGGCAGGCGCCCCTACCGGCCGGCGGCTACGCCACCCCCGCCACGTATGAGGTGGAGGGGCGTCAGTACGTCGTCATCGCCTGTGGCGGTGGGAAGATGGGCACGCCGTCGGGCGACGCCTACGTTGCCTTCGCCCTACCCCACCAGTGAAACGGGGACTTCACCTTGAAGCGACAGGCACCGAGGGGCCCCTGCGCGCCGGCAGAGAGTCACCCCTCAGTCCTCCTCGCCAAAGGGGTCAGTTCAGCATGTGATCCACAGCCGGACTTGCCGCGGGCTCCACGACCCGACTTCCGCACGCTCGACCCGCGCGGCCTTCGGGCGGGCAGCCGTGGGATTGAAAAGCCCAGACCAGCCCTCACACTTCGCCGACCGAAGACCACTCCTTTGAACCACTGCCCCGACAACGCCAGCCATGAACTTCCCCCAAACCACCACCCGGCTCGCCACACTGACCCTGTCGCTGGGTATGGTCCTCGTCACGGGTCGGGTCACCTTGGCCAACGAGGACACCGCTTCAGCCGACCTTTCCCTAAGCCTGCCGCTCGGACGCACCGCCTATCAGGATAACGAGTCCATCTGGATCACCGCCCGGCGCTCCAGCCTTCCGGCGGTGGCCGCAAACGACCTCGTGCTGCAGCTCACCGGCGAGAATGGCAGTGCGCTCGCTTTCACGTTCCCGGGCAGGCCCGTCGAGTCCATCGAAGACCAGGCCCGCCGCGTCGAACACTTCCAAGTCAACGCCCGCTTCCTCCGCCCTGGCGCGTACACCCTCGCGATCACCGGTGACGGCGCCGTCGCCCGCACCAACCTGACCGTCCACAGCCACGTTCGGCGCAGCGACTTCCGGCTCGTCAATTGGGGCCGTGCGCGGGGTCCGGACCAACTCGTCCAAGGCGAAGACAACCTGGGTTTCAACCTGTTCTACGGCCACTATGCCGACGACACGGACGCCCACTTCATCCGTGCCGGAGTGGATTTCCTGGCCTGCTGCGTCATGAGTGGCGGGCACCAGATGGACCTGCGATCGGAGTGCGACTGGTCCGATCCGTATGTGATTCGCGGCGGGACCCGGCGGGCCGTGCAACGTGCCTTCCGGGATCGCACCCGACCCAACATCCCGGGAATCCACTTCTACGACGAACCCGGCCTCACCTGGGGCGAAGACCCGCAAACCCGGCAACGAACGCCCCACGCCGTCCCCTGGCAGCACCGCTCATACGAAGCCGCCTTCGACCAACCGCCCCTGGACTGGAAATCGGTGGAACCGGCCAAGCCCGACCACGTCGCGCGGTGGGACCATTGGGCCCGCTGGAAACTCAGCCTCATGGACGCTGCCTGGCAGGACGCGCAGTTCGGCGTCAGCGCCGTCGTGCCCGAGTATCTCAGCCTCACCCAAAGCCAGTACGGCTACACTGCGTTCACGGACGGCTATTACTTCAACGTTGTCCGCAGCCTGCCCGTCACGAGCGGTCACGGCGGCTATCACGACTGGGGTCCCGGCTATTTCAATCCCGCGCTGTTTCTCGAGTTCGCGCGGGCCGGCGACCTCGCCAAACCGAACTGGTATCTGCCCACGTGGTACGGCAACACCACCGCCGACGAGTTTCGCCTCGAACAGTACCTCTGCTTCCAATGCGGGCTCCAGGGCATGATCTCACCACCCGACCTCGAACCCGGCGGCACCCCCGAGAAGTCACCGGCCGCCCAGGGGTTGGTCGAGTCGAACCACCTCCTGCAACGGCTCGGCCCCATCTTCCGCACGCTGCCGCCGACCCGACCGCCTGTGGCCCTGCTCTTCTCGCTCTCGCAGTTCCTGCATGCGCAAACGCTGGACCGCACCGTCTGCTACGCGCACGACACCGCTCACGGGCGCAACGTGATGTTCACCTATCTCGCCGGCAAGCGGCTCCAGCACCAGTTCCTGCCCCTGCTCGACGAGGAGGTCCTCGACGGCACCCTCGCCGCCCACCACCAGGCCATCCTTCTGACTTCCCTCGATTACCTCGATCCGCGCGTGGTGGCGGCCCTCGAGGACTTCGCCCGCCGCGGCGGTCTGGTGCTGCTCACCCCGGATTCCACCGTCACCGCGGCCGGCGCTGTGCGACTCGAAGCGGCCCCGGCCTGGCCGGACGCTGCGCGCATCGCTGAACTGCAACAGACGGGCAAAAACGCTGAAGCCGTCCCACTGACGCGCTTGCGCCAGGCGCTGGTCGGGGCCGATCGCCTGGCCGCGGTCATCCGCCCGCACCTCGAACTCCGTGGCATCCACCCCCCGTTGACCAGCAGCGAACCGGGCCTCGTCGTGACGCGTCATGCCACCGGTGACATGGAATACCTGTTCGCCGTCAACGCCGCCCATGATCCGGAGGGCAATCCCATGCTGGGCCTCAAGCCCGTTACCACGACGCTCAGCCTGCCCCGCGACGGCCGACCTGTCTATGATGTCGTCCATTCCCGCCGTGAAACCGCCTTTGCACCCGAACCGGCTGCGGGCGTGCACCGCGGCGAGTTCCGGTTCGGCCCCGGTCAGATGCGTGTCTTCGCCCGCACGACGCGGCCGATCGGGGGCGTGAAGGCGACCCAACCCCGGCTCGAGCGTGACTTCACGCGGTCCACCGCGCCGATTCGCTGTCGCTTCAGCGCCGCGGTGCTGGACGATCAGGCCGGTTTGCTGAGCGGCCCGATCCCGCTGCGCTTGGTCCTCACGGATCCCTCCGGCGCAACCCGGTACGATCTCTTCCGCGCCACGGACGGCGGCGGTCTCGACCTGACCCTCCCGCTCGCGTTGAACGATCCGCCGGGCGAATGGACCCTGACCGTCACCGAACTGCTGAGCGGCACCCGCGACCGCCGGACCTTCACTCTCGCCCCCGTCACCACCTGCTCCGCGGCCGCCGGCGCATCAGGGCGCGCGGTGCATTGGCCCGCCGATCGCGAGCGGATCTTCCGGTTCTTCCGCACCCACCATCACGTCACGCTCGTCACCGGCACGAACACCTGGAACGTCCCCGCGGCCGAACGCCTCGCTCGCCTGCTGCGGCCCTGGAACATCACCAGCACCACCATGTCGGCCACCGAGGCCAGCCAACCGCGCTGTCTCACCGAGGAGGAAGCGCGCACGTGGTGCGGACTCGAATACGCCGCGACCGGGCAGATCCAACCCGGTTCCTCGAACTCCCCCGTCCAAGCGGGCTTCGCGGTCACCGGCCCGACCCTCCTCCTCGGCACCCCGGTTGACCACCCGCTGATCAAACACCTGGCCGACCGCGGGTTTCTCCCCTTCCCTCCCGACCCCGCCACCATGCCCGGCCCGGGCCGCGGCTACGTGGCCTGGCAGCGTGAAGCCATCGGGGTGAACCAGGAATCCGTCAGCCTCATCGCCTACGACGCCGCGGGCCTCAGCGAAGCCGTGGGCACCGTGTACGAGATGCTGGCCGGGCTCGAACCCCTGACACCGTTGGCCCGACCCCACACCAGCGTCATCCAGGAACCCCGCGCTTCACGCCCGGTCCCGGCCCTCACGCCGACCCGGTCCGTCGTCCTGCCCGATCGCATCACCGCCTTGCGGGTGACGGACGCCGGCCTGGAAGCCATCACCCATGCCGCGACCCTCCACCGGCTAAACCGCGACGGAACCTTGACCGCAACAGAAGGGCTCGACCCGGCCCACGCCGCGCGCCTCGCCCGCGAATGGGAGACTGCCGACGCGCCTGCGCTCGCCAGCGCACGCCCAACCGCACCGCCCGGTCGCCTGGTGAAGCTGGCCGCACGCCAGGACGGCCGCATCGCCGTGGCGCACTGGGGGGGCTGGGTCACCATCCAGGACAAGGACGGCGGGATCACGGCGACTTACCAGGGACTCCAGGATGTCACCGCGCTGGTGTGGCACGGATCGGACCTCGTGCTCGGCGACGCCGATGGGCGGTTGAGCATCCTCCGTCCGAACGAATCCCCGTGACGTCAACCGCCCAGACCCCGGACCCCGGACGGCGGGAGACCGATCCGTGAACGCCGCCCTCATCAAAGCCCTCGCGCTCTCGCGCTCCGGGTTGTCGTGTTCCGGACTTGCTAACCCGGCGGGGGTCGCGTTCTGCTCTGCGGCGCACAGAATCCGAAGCTGACTTGAAAGCGCCCTGGACAACGGTTGCCTGGCTGAGGTGGTTCCCTCTCCTCGTCCTCGTTTCGTGGCTGCCCTCCCTCCGCGGGTTGACCGCAGAGGAGGTGATCGTGGACTTCTCGAAGGTTCACGGTCTGTTCCGGCCCCTGCACGGCGTGAATCTGGGCCCCCTCTGCTACCGCGGCACGGTCGACCTCTCGGCGTATCATCGTGAATTGGGTCCGCCGCTGACCCGCCTGCATGACGTCGTCTGGGTGCACGCCGACGCCGTGGACATCAGCACCATCTTCCGCGACTACCGCGACGACCCGGCCGTGCCGGAGAACTACGACTTCGCTGTCACCGACGATTACCTGGCTGCCGTGGTGCACGGGGGATCCCCCATCCTGTATCGGCTCGGGGAAAGCATCGAACACACCCCGAGGAAGTACCGGGTCCACCCGCCGCCGGACTTTGCCCGGTGGGCCGAGGTCTGTTGCCAGATCATCCGGCACTACAACGAGGGATGGGCCGGTGGTTTCCGGCACCAGATCCGGTACTGGGAAATCTGGAACGAACCCGAAAACCAACCGGCCATGTGGACCGGCACCGACGAACAGTTCTTCCAGCTCTACGAGATCACCGCCCGGGCCATCAAGACCCGCTGGCCAGACCTGAAGGTCGGCGGCCCTTCCCTCGGGCACACCGGGACCTTCGTGGCCGGACAATTCCAGCCGGGCGATTTCCTCCTGCGCTTCCTCCGTCGTTGCCGCGATCGGGGGCTGCCGCTGGACTTCTTCTCGTGGCATCGCTATGCCGACGACCCCGCCGACTTCGCCCGTCGCGCCCAGGCCGTGCGACAGTGGCTCGACCAGCATGGGTTCGCCCGGACCGAAAGCCACCTGAACGAGTGGAACTACCTGCCCGGCGAGGATTGGCGCCCCATGATGAGCGAAGGCCAGGGAGTCGTCCGCGAGAACTGGAGCGCTGAGCTGCGCGGTCCCAAGGGAGCCGCCTTTGCCGTCTGGACGCTGCTCTCGCTCCAGGACGCGCCCATCGACATGGCGAACTTCTACGCCGCCGACATCCAGGCGTTCGGTCTCTTCAACTTCCATGGCGTGCCCCAGAAGACCTACTTCGCCTTCCGGACGTTCCGTGCCCTGCTCGACACGCCACGACGCGTCCAGACCCCGCCGTGCGTCACCGGCCAAGTCGCCATCGGCGCCGGCTTGGACGGCTCCGGAACCTGCGCCGCCGTGCTCCTGAGCAACTTTCACACGACCCTCGGGCTGCCCGACCTGACCCTCCGGCAACTCCCCTGGAACGGACCCACCGCGTTCGAGTTGTGCATCGTCGATGCGTCCCGCAACGGCGAGGTCGCGCGGGCGGGGACCCTGGGACCCGAACTCCGACTGGCGCTGTCCGAATACCGCGGTCCCGTGGTGGCCTTCGTGAAGCTCCAGCCTGCGCCGCCGTCCGTTCCTTGACCCGGATGTCTTCCCCTCCCCAGGCAACCGCAACTGCAACCTCAACCGCAACCTCAACCGCCCGTAGGCGCCGACGTGAGGAGGCGAAGTGATGTTACCCCTAAGCCGCAACGCCCCCACGTTGGCACCCACGACTTCGCCTCCTCACGTCGGCGCCTACGACTTCGCCTCCCCACGTTGGCACCCACGACTCCGCCTCCTCACGTCGGCGCCTACGGGCGGTGAAGGAGATCCGGGTCACCCCTGAACCTATGAACTGTCCCTTCGTTAAAACCCCCGCCCATCGCTGTGCACCCGGGTTCGCCCTGGTGGTTGGCCGGGTGATGCTCGCCTTGTGCTGCGCGGCATCCCCGGCCGGGCAGGCAGCGACCACCCCCCAACTCGAGCCGCTGCCGATTGCCCGGGTGGAGATCCGCGATCGGTTCTGGGCGCCCAAGCACCGCGTGTACCGGGAGCGGACCCTTCCGCACTCGTGGTTCTACCTGCAATGGGAACTGCGCGCCCTGCGTCGGGCGGCCGGCCAACCCGTCGAGGGCGAACTGAACGGCACGTGGGGGGAGGCGAACCTGTACAAGTTCCTCGAGACCGCCGCCTATGCTCTGGCGCAGGAGCGAGACCCGGTCCTGGAACGTCAGATCGACGAGGTGATCGCCCTGCTGGCCGCCGGTCAACAACCCGACGGTTACCTCCACGTCTACGTCACGAACAACGGCAAGCTTCCGTGGGACCCGGACTTTCTTGACGGTTCGCACGACGGCTATGTCCTCGGCCATCTCATCGAAGCTGCGATCGAGTACCACGCCGCCACCGGCAAACGCGCGCTGCTCGACATCGCGAGCAAGGCAGCCGACCAGGCCTGGCGGCATTTCCTCGGCCCGAACGGCCGACCGGGATTCTGCGGACATGCCGAGCTCGAGATGGCGCTGGTCGAACTCTACCGCGTCACCCGCGAACCGCGTTACCTCGAGCTCTCCCGCGCCTTCGTCGAGTGGCGCGGTCGCGGCCAGGTGAAACCCTTCAGCGACACCCCCCGCGCCTACTTCCAGGACGCCGTCCCCCTCCGCGCCCAACGCACGCTCGAGGGCCACGCCGTCCGCGCCCTCTTCTTCGCCACCGGCGTGGCGGACCTGGCTCGCGAGACGGGCGACACCGACTACCGCCTGGCCGCCCATCGCTTCTGGGACAGCACCACCCTGCGGCGGATGACGGTCACCGGCAGCGTCGGCCCCCGCCGGGAACACGAGGCCTTCGGCGAGGATTACGAACTGCCCCACGACGGCTATTACGAGTCCTGTGCCGCCTGCGGACTCGTCGACTTCGCGCACCGCATGTTCCTGCTGGAACGTCGGGCCGAGAGCGCCGATGTCCTCGAGCGGGTGCTCTACAACGCGGTGCTCCACGGCATTTCGCTCAGCGGCACAAACACCTATTACTGCAACCCCCTGCGCGATCGCGACCACCTGCGGGACAACTGCTGGGTCTGCTGTCCCCCGAACCTCTCCCGGACCCTGCTGCAGCTCGGCCGGTACGCCTACGCCCGCGGGCAAACCGGCGCCCGCCCCGACCTCTACGTGAACTTGTTCGTGGGCGGCAGCGTCCGGGTGCCCTTCCCTGCCGGCGACGTGACGCTCCGGGTTGAGACCGACTATCCGTGGGACGGGCGGGTGACCTTCCGCCTGGCCACATCCGCGCCGGTCACGTTCGCCTTGCACGTCCGGAAACCCGGCTGGTGCGAGCACGCCACCCTCGAACTGAACGGTACGCCGCAGGACACACCCCCGGACGACGCCGGCTATTGGCACTTCGAACGAACCTGGAAGGACGGCGACTCGCTGCAACTGCACTTCGCCATGCCCGTGGTTCGGCTGGTGGCCCATCCGAACATCGCTGCCTGCCGGGGTCAGGTCGCGCTCCAGCGTGGCCCCCTGGTCTATGGCTTCGAAGGACTCGACAACGGTGGCAACCCGGCCGTGACGCTGGGATCCGGTCCGGCGTTCACCGTCGAGCATCAACCAGATCTGCTGGGTGGGGTCTCGGTGATTCGCGGGGTGGCGACCGACGGCCGGCCTGTGCTCGCGATCCCGTTCTACGCGCTCGCGAACCGCGGGCCCTCGGCCCAGGAAGTGTGGGTGGAACAGCCGGGACTGAAACCTGGCGATGCCTCGTGGCTGGGGGCCCTGTATCGGCCGGTGGGACAGCCGTGATCTGGGCCCTCTGCGGCTGAAGCCATCGCGTTGCCACCGCCCAGACACGAACAACGCTGCGGACCGAACGCCGCGAGAGATTCCCTCTGCCCAATTCCCGATGTTCGGAATCGGCGGAGGATCCAGGGGCAGGAGGTTTCTCCGCCGATTGCGGCCATAGGGGATTGGGGGAAGGGGCCCTTGACTCTGTGGGGGACCGCCGAAGTTGGAGCGGGTGAAGGGAATCGAACCCTCGCCTCGCGCACGAACCGCGCGTCGTAGCTGGCGAACTCCTCGGCCCAGAAGGCCCGGATGAATGGATCTTCGACCTGCCGGATGACCCAGGCACGATAGCGGTCGTCCTTGGGCACGTCGGCCAGCAGGTTCAGACCGACGGGAAAACCGAGGTCGGCCGGATTGAAGTACACGAGGTGATCGGCCCGGGCGGGCGGGAGGTGGTCGAGCAGATCCTCGGCGAGGTCGCCGTGTGGATCAATCAGACCGACGCCATCGCCGCGCACGAAGTGCGGAAGGACCGTGTTGCGCAACAGCGTGTCTCAGGAATGTCGGTTGAATTCTTCCTGCGTTTTGACTGCGTTTGGCCGCATGAAGCACCCAAAGCGCCGGATCGAAACGGTCCGCGTCGGCAACGCCGCGGTGAAGATCTATCGCCGCACCCGCACCGTGGACGGCAACCGGTACCCGACCTTTGAGGTCTGCGATTACACGGGCGGACGCCGCAGGCTCCGGAGCTTCGCCGGTCATCAAGCCGCCCGAAGGGAGGCGCAGCGGATTGCCGGGTTGTTGGCCAAGGGCGATGCCGTTGCGGCCGCTCTGTCTGGTCAGGAAGCGGCCAGCTTCGCCCGGTGCATCGAACTCCTGCGGGCCGTGGGGGACCCGCCAGAACTGGCCTGCGCCCGGTACGCGGAGGCCGTCGGCGTCCTCGGTAACGGCAGCCTGCTGTCTCCCGCCGCGCGGTTCTATTTGGAACGGCACCCGACGACCCTCCCGCAGATCACGCTGACCGAGGTCGCCACCGAGATGATCGAACTGCGCCGGCAGGCCAAGGCAAGTGAACCCTACCCGACCGACCTGCGCTGCCGAATCGGACCCTTCACCAAAGCCTTTCCCGTGCATCCGGCGAGTGTCACCACCGCGGACTGCCAGCGGTATCTCGACGGCTTGCAGGGCGCGAGCAGCACCAAGAACGCCACCCGCCAGGTGCTGTGGCGCCTGTTCGCCCATTGCGAGAGCCGAGGTTACATCCCCCGCGGCTCGAACCCGATTGCCGAAACTCAGCGGTTCAATGGCCCACGCGAGAAGGCGATTGAGGTTTGGAGCCCGGCGGAGATGACCAAGCTGCTTGCGGGCGCGACGCGGGACTTCCTGCCGTGCCCAAAACGTTGCCGCTGAGGCCGCCGGCCTGCTCCCCTGGCGGCATAACGTGCTTCGTCATTCGTTTTGCACATATCGCGCAGCCGCCACCCAGAACGTACCGCAGACGGCGCTGGAGGCTGGCAATTCGGCGGCGACCATCTTCGCTCACGACCGAGCGCTGGCGACTGAGGCCGAAGGCACGGCGTGGTTCAGCATCCTGCCAACGCGCTGCGTTTCATGCGCGGTGCACATGGTTGAGGCCGCGACGGACCGGCATTGCTGGCGCTTTCGTCGAATGACCACTCCGGCAACCGGGTGGATCCGGTGACCCGATCCCGAGCGCCGGGCTCCCCACAACGCCGCAGCGCTCAGCGCGCGATCCGGCCCCGAGGTTGCACGGTATGGGGGCCGTGGTACGGTTCGGCCATGAGCTACCAGACGCTCGAAGTGGAGCTGGAAGGGGGCCGCGTGCGTCCCCGCGGTGCCGAGGTACTGCCCGACCGTGCCCACGCGCTGCTCACGATCCTGCAAGCCGGTGCCAAGGACAAGTCAACGCGGACGCAAGGGGTGGCGAGCCCGGGCCTTAGCCGGTTTCTTTCAGCGAAGGACTTCCCGCTGACCTCCGAGCAGTACCGGACGAGCATGGAGCCGGACGTTCTCGAGCAATGAGCCTGGACGATATCCCCTCCGGCTCGCGTATCCTGCTGGATGCCAACGTGCTGATCTACGCCCGTCGGGGTGTCTCCGTGCAATCCCGCCGCCTGCTGGAGCGCTGCGCGTCGGGGGAGGTTGTCGGTATTGTGACGACGTTCGTGCTCGCCGAATACTGTCATCGGCGAATGATGCAGGAGGCACAAAGTCGGGGCCTCGCGGCGGCGAACCCGGCCAAGGCACTCGCCGAGAACCCTCCCTCGGTTCGCCAGCTCAGCCAGTACGCGCAAGAGGTGGAGGATTTGCTTGCCGGCGAACTGGAGACTCTGGAAACCGTTGCGTCGGATTTCACGGAAGCCCTTGCGCTCCAACGACAACACGGCCTACTGACCAATGACTCGTTATTGGTCGCGACGGCTTTGCGCGCCGGAGTGAACCGACTGGCCACGGCCGATCCCCAATTCGACGGCGTCACGGGCTTGACGGTCTTCAAGCCTGACGACGTCATGTGAAAGTTGGCCGTACCGCCAGCGACCCCGCGGAGAGGCTAGTCACCGGCGTGGAAGAGAGGCGTGATGCACCTCTTGGCGTGCCGCCTGAGGCGATAGTCTGGATCAGCTCGCGGCTGCCCCCTGCCCGTGTTCCGTTCGAGAGGGCTGAAACGCAGGTTTGCGAAGGTCCCGACGCGCAGGATGTAGGCGCAGCCCGCATCATGTGAGTTGGTGAGCACCAGTTCCGGATTCCACTCGTCGAGGGTCTGCATCTGCTCGGCACGACGAAAGCGGATCAAGTGCTTCTGGAAGCCAAACCGTGCGCTGGTGCGGACGCGCTGCTGCTCGACCGCCACGGGAAGCCAGTGCTTCTCGCGGAGGCCGGCGACGATCTCCGTCGTGGGGACGAAGGTGTACCGCGAACTCAAGCCGGTCATCGGTCCGTTGGCGAAGACGCTCGGGGCCGTGACGCGCAGTTCCTCGTCCGAAAGAACGGCGGCCTTGAAGTTCTTGGTGAGGGTGTGGTGGATCATGGGAACTCCATTCTCGCCGCAGGCCGGCGGGGAAGCCGGTTCCGCCCGGAGTGGAACCTGAAGTCGGGCGCGGGCGGCGATTGACCCGGCTCCAGGACACCTCTGCCGGCTTCCGTGGGGAAGCCGGTGGAGGCAAGTGAGGCGCCGGTCCGTCCGCTGGCACGGGGTTGGGAAAGGACCGGTTCTGGACGGGATTATACCACAGCGTGGTGCGGAAGTAATTGGGGCCGAGTGCTTAACGAGCGGAAGTCGCCACGGTACAATGCCGCCAGTGGAAGCCAGGCAGTACACCGTGAATATCCAGCCCGCCGCGGAGGGGGGTTATTGGGCGGAAGTCCCGGCACTGCCGGGCTGCTTTGCGCAGGCCCAAACCCTGGAAGAAGTCACGGCGACGTTACGGCAGTTGGTGGAAGACCACCTGGCCGAGCTCATGCGCCGGGGCGAGACGCTGCCGGTCGAGAAACCGATGCAGCGGACGTACTCGTTCCCGTTGATAGTCCGGCCGAGACTGCGGTGATCTCGCCATCGCTGCCGAGCGCCGTGTCGCGAATTGTCGTTCCTGGAGCGAGTTGCGCAAATCGGCGACCGCCACGCGGCATGGGGTGTGCCGACCTTCTCGATCGCGGAGCCAGCAACTCTGAAGCCGGTCGCCCCCTTGACATCTCGGGCCATTCGTGGGCTAGAGCGACGAGAACCGATTGGGCCTCCTCGATTACTGCGATAGTCGGGATGGTACGGGCGTTGGCCTCGGTGAACTCCTGCTGGTTCCGGTCAAAAATGCGGCGGAGAATTAGACCAGAGAGGATCATGGCCTGAGCACCGCGCAGTTGTGAGACGTCCACGACGCAGAGTTTGCCCTGGGAGAGCGCCTGGATGAGCATGTCCATGAGCTGGCTGGCGGGATCGTGGAGCGAGCGGACGATGGTCGTCATATTGCCGCGCGCGGCCAGAGCTTCTGCTTGTTGGCGTTCGGAATCGAGGTCGAGGATTTCGCAAATCTCCTCCAGGTCAGCTTGGTTGCCGTTCTGGTAGATGAGGTTGACCAAGCGTTCCCAGCGGGCCTGATCGAGGCCTCGGAGTTTGCGGACGTTCTGCTGGTCCTGGCGGTCGGGCCCCAGCGCAATGGCGATGACGTCGGAAGGTCGGAGTCGGCGAATATCGAGGCGGATTCCACCGGCCACAAAGGACTGGTACAAAGCGCTCTGACTGCGGCGGGAGGTGAACACGACCAATTTGTCTTCAAGCCACGGCACGTCGCAGAGTCCTGGACGGCCTTTGTCGTCCGGCCAGAAGTATTCGCCGTCCGGGTCAAAAATGATCGTGCCGACGGGCACTTGACGGCCGCCGGCTTTCAGGACCGTTGGGGTCGCGCGGTAAAGCGTGCTGAAGAGGAGTTTGTTGAGGTTTGACTTGCCGAAGCCGGCGCGGGCGAAAATGAAGGATCTGCGAGCGACCAAATGGATGATGGGGAATTTGACCAAGACTTCCGGGGACTTGAGCTGCATCCAGTCCTGGGCATCGAGGGAGGTGCTGCCTTGGCCGTAGATGTATTCACCGAGGGCGAAGTGGCCGATTTCGGCACCCTCGATGTTGTGGCCAGCTAGCTCCCTCAGGACATCGCCAGACGGAAAGGCGACCGGGCTGCCGACATGGGGTAGGCGGCGATGGGAAGGCCCGAAGTTCAGGCCGCCACGGACGTCACTGCGCAGGACACCAAGGACGCGGATGTTGACGCGATACTTGAGGTATTGCTCGCGGAGGTCCTCGGGGACCGGGCGCGCTTCGCGTACCGCGCGGATGTTAAACTCCTCGCCGGCGCCGGTAGAAAGCTTGCCCTCGGACGAGAAAGCGGTGATGCGGCCGAGGACAGCCTCGGTGGGGTTTTCAAGCTGAACCAAGAGGAACTGCCCATGCATGGGGATGCTCTGGAACTCGCTGCGGTACGGGAGCACGAGGTCGGCGTGGAATTCGAGGCCGCCTTCCCGAAAGCCTTTGAACACACCGACGATCTGTTGTCTGGGGAAAAGTTCGATGGGCATAAGTAGTCGCTACGAGTAGCGGCGTTGGGCGGGGTCTTGGTCGCGCAAACGGAAAGTGTCGAGTTCCTGGCCATCGGGCAGGATGGCGCGGATACCGTCGTAGATTTCGTCCTGCAGGATGTCGAAGTCGAAGTTCACAAGGGCGGCGTTCTCGTGCGCTTTCTGGAGGCAGCGCGGGTAGAAGGGAACCGGAAAACCGTCGAGCGCGTCGGCGAGCAAGTACCCGAGGATGCTGGGTGCCTCGAAGGCCTGAGGCAGAAGAATGTCCACAGGCCAAATCGGGTCACGTTTGCGGCCCCGAACTTCACAAAGTACATCTTGCCGCCGACACACTTGTTGGCCTCTCCCTCTTCAGCAGCTCGGTCATCCCCGCGAGCGTATTCGGACCAGACGTAGGCCCTTTCCTCGAGTTCGGTCGGAATCTCCACGAACGCGGGGTATTCCGTGGACATGACGTCTTCGAGGGCCATGGCGAGCCGGTAGCGGTCGAGGACTTTGCTGGATTTGCAGACGCCAGCGAGAAAGAGGCGGCGGCGGTTGCGCCGGTACTGCTCTTGAATTCCTTCCAGTAGTCCTGCTCTGTACTTGATGAAGAGCTCCCCGGAGAAAACTTTGCTGCGGAGGAGGCCGTCGCAAACAATGATGGTGTCCGTCCCGAAATCCTTCTCGCGGAGCACGACAAAGAGAATGGCCCATTCGACCAGTTCGCGATAGACCTGCACCCAACTGGGACTGACGAAGCGATCCTGGTCGTTGGCGCGAATCATGGAACTGAGTTAAATCAAGCTGGTGACGCCAAGGTAGGCCATCATCTTGCCGAGGGCGGTTCGGGGGGTGCCGTCCTGCTTGAACTGGCGGGCGCTAAGGGCGGTGACACTGGTGGTGGGGCTGACCGCTTCGAGGCAGTATTCGTTGTTGCTGGAATCCACGACCCGGACGAGCTGGACGAGGAAGGGATCAAACTGGAGCTGATTGTTGCCGCCGTCGGTGCCGACCAGAGAGATCGAGGTGGTGCCGCGCGGTTGGATGCGGCGGGTGGCGCTCTTGAGGGGACGGATTTCCTGGCGGAGTCGGTCGAGGAGGACGCTGTCGCCCGCCACCTGAGAGCGGATGGCGTCGCGGAGTTCGTCCAGGCTTTCGGGATCGATCATATTGAAGTAGCAGCGGCTCCCGCATTACGAGCATCGACCGCTGCGAGAAGGTCCGCGAAAGTCGCGACGTTGCCGGCACCGAAGACGATCTGGTCAATTCGCCTGTAGTGCCAAGTGGTCTTGGTCTGCGTCGAGATCTTCCTGCACCAGTCGGTGATGGCGGCGTCTTTGGCGGGGGTGCTTTCCCAGATACGGCCTTTGGTTTCGATGATCCAGTTGACTTCGCCTCCCTCACCCCTGGCCCCTCTCCCATCCGATGGGCGAGGGGGACTGGGCTTTTGAACGGCCACCCAATCGGGGTAGTAGAAGCCGATGGCGCCGCTGGGTTTCAGGTAGTCCACGCGGAACTGGGCGCCGCTGTCCTGCTCGGTGGTGCCGAGTGAGGCGAAGCGGTGGACGTCCGGACAGCGTTCGAGGAACCGAGCGAATTCCTTCTCGTAGTCGTTGAAGGTCGCCACCAGGTTGAAGATGGTCTTCTTGCAGTCGAGAAGCGGGAGGTTCCGACGCCAGGTGAACGGCTTGACGCCGGAGAGCTTGTAGTCTCGCTGCTCAAACTCGATGGCCCGTTCCTCGGCAGTGAGCTCGGCGATCTTGCGAGCGAGGTACTTGGCAATGCCCTCCTGAACGAGTACGGCCCGCAGATACTCGCGAATCTTGGCATCTTCCATGTCTATGGTCGTGCCGAAGCAGCGCTGCGTGACGTACTGGCGGACGATGGGGAAGAGGTCGGCGAAGCCGCCCGGCAACCTGGCGGTCGCGATGGTCTTGTTCGTGATCGAAGTCAGGATGTCATGCGGCAACGGCGGTGGACCGGCGGCGATCTCCTCCTGATGGACTTCCGTTTCGGTCGTAGCGAAATCCATCTTGAGCCGAATCCGGTAAGTCTCCTCCAGGTCGTCCTGGTCATAAATCGGAGCGAGCTGGGAGGCGTCGAAGTCGGAGAGCTTCCGGTAGTTGTGCGTGTAAACGGGTCGAGTAAGCGGGATGGCGATGTCGTACTTGGCCTTTTCCTGGACCGGTTCGACCTTCACGGGCGGGTCGGGCGGTTTGGTCGTGGTCTTGATCCCGACGCCCTCGGTTTCGAGCTGACGGACAAAGTCCTCGAAGGCCTGGGTGCCCATGACTTCCAGGGTCTGCGTGCGGTCCGGGCTGATTCCCTGCATGAGACGGAGGCCGCGTCCGACGCCTTGCTCGGGGAGAATCCGCGCGCTGGAGGTGAAGGGCCGCAAGCCGAGCACGACCGTGACGTTCCGAACGTCCCAGCCTTCGCGAAGCATCAGAACGCTGACGATGACCTTCACCTTGCTGGACGGCAGGTCAATGTCGCGGGCAACTTCGCGGGCCTCGTCGAGGTCGGCCTTCGACACGTCCCCCTCTTTGTCGGTGTGGATGACGAGGACCTCCTTTTCCTTGAAGCCGAAATTCTCCCGAAGCCATTGGCCAATGGCGTCGGCGAGCACGTTCTTCTCGGCCATGATGAAGAGAACGGGTTTCTGCTTCAGCGGCTGGTAGGTTTTGGTGTGCTTCTTCCAGCGCTCGACCGCGGCGACCAGCCAGTCACCGTACTTCTCGGTGATGTTGCCTTGGGTGACGTTCTCGGGGTCCTTGCGATTGACCTGATGCACGATCAAGGGGGCCTTGACGATGCGGTCTTCGACGGCCTGAGCGAGCGGATAGTCGCAGATTATCCAGGGAAAATAGGTCCCGTTCTGGTCCTTGGGTGTGGCGGAGAAATCAAGCCAGAGCGCAAGGCCGGATGGCAGACTTGCATGGATGGCGGTGAGGGTCTTGTGCCACTGGAGATCCTCGTCGTGAACGTGGTGGGCTTCGTCGTTGAGGACGACCAGGTCAGGCAGACTCTTGACCCGCTCCAGCATCGAGCGCTCCTGCGACGACAGGTCCTTGTTCGGCTTGGTGCCAAGCAGGGCCTCGACGGCGTTGGCGGGCGTCCAGACTTCGGAGCGGGATTCGTAAACCTGGTGAATGTTGGTGAGCAAGAGGTTGCCGGACGGGTCGGGCTCGGTGCTTTCGCCACGGAGAATGACCTTGAGGCTCCATTGGGCCGACCATTCTGGCGGAATGAGGGGCAGCGCATGGAAGATGCGGTTGCTGCCAAAGTCCTTTTCGAGGCGCTGGTAAACGATGACGTTGGGAGCGATGACGAGGAAGTTGGTGGACAGCGGCGAGTGCTTCACCAGGCGTTTGTGGAAGAACGCCCAGACAACGGCCATGGCCATGACGATGGTCTTGCCCGAACCGGTGGCCATCTTGAAGGCGTGCCGGGACAGGTTGCCGTCGGGAAGATCTTGAATGGTAATGCCATCAATCTCCGGGATGTAGCGGCGGATTTGGTCTCGCCCGTCCATCGAGGTCTGGTACTGATGTCCGTTCCGACGAGCTGGCCTACGTTCCCGCGGGATAGAAGATCTCGCCAAACTTCTGGACCAGGGCTTTGCAGCCACGCTCGCTGCGTATCTCCGTGAGGTACACCAAAGTCTCGATGGCCTCACGCTGGCCGAAGTAGAACCGGAAGGACTCCCCATCGAGCAGATGGTCCTCGTCGAACCAGTAAGTGAACAGGCGCTGGGCGACCGGTGAAGCGCCCGGATAACCGTCGCTCCGCCACTGGTCCACCGCCTTGCGCAGCCGATTGACGAGGAGCATCTGGCTGGGACGCCGGCCCTCAACAACCTCGTAATCGTCTGCTTTGCCCGGCTTCTTGCGAAGGTACGCCGTCGGCGGCAGATGCGGCTGCCGGTCGGAAACCTCGGGCAGGTCCTTGTCGTAGGTGATGACGGCTTTGGGCATGGTGGGTCAGGCCTCCAATTGCTTGCGGGCCAGGCGCTCCCGGGCCAGGATCAGGGCTTGATGGAGCTTGCGCTGCAGGAGCTTCCGGGGCAGCAGCTTGAGCCAGTAGGAGGCGACGCGGATGTTGCTGTGCTCCAGTTCGAGGAGTTCGACCGTCTCGTGTTTCTTCCCGGCGCAAAGGATCAGCCCGATGGGGGGTTCCTCGCCCGCCTTCTTCTCGTATTTGTCGAGCCAGCGGAGGTAGAGCTCCATCTGGCCCTTGTCCCCGGCCTGGAACTCCCGCAGCTTGAGATCCACGGCGATCAGGCGCCGGAGGCCCCGGTGATAGAACAGCAGGTCCAGATAATGATCGTCGTGGTCCACGGTAATGCGCTTCTGGCGGGCGACGAACGTGAATCCAACGCCCAACTCGAGAATGAACGACTCCATCTCGCGCATGATGGCGTCTTCGAGATCTCTCTCGACGTACCGGTCCGCCAATCCCAGGAAATCAAGGAAATAGGGTTCCCTGAAGACGAGATCCGGGGTGAGCTTGTCCTCTTCCCGGAGGGCCTTCAGCTCAAGAGCGGCTAGCTTGGCAGGTTTTCGGGAAAGCGCGGTGCGTTCGAAGAGCATGCTGCCGATCTTCCTGGCCAGGGTGCGGGTGTTCCAATTCTCGATGCGGCACATCTGGGCGTAGAAATCGCGCTTGAGCGGGTCGTCCAGGTAGATCACCGCTTTGAAATGCGTCCAGGTCAATTGTCTCCGCAGCGCGGAGACAATCCGCTCGTCAGGGAAAGCCTGCACGAAGCGGATCATGTGATGGAGTGATTTGGCTGAGTAACCGCGGCCAAACTCCCGTTCCAATTGTCTCCCCAACGCGGAGACAATCCGCTCCCCATAGTCAGCCCGCTTTTCCTTAAGAATGTCGAGCCGGATGCGGCGGCCGATGTGCCAGTAGAGGGTGACGAGACCAGAGTCCACGGCGCGGGCCACGCCCGCGCGAGCCTGGAGAATCATCTCGCGCACCTCGGCGAGAAGGTTCCGCGGGCCGGCGGGCACATTGCGGCGCGCGGCGGTTTTGGGGACTCGCGTCATCCGTTTCATCGGGTCAGTTCGTGAACTTCATCCTTCCCAGCGCTTCACTTCACGTCCACCTCGAACGCCTGGGTCGTGTCATTGCCGAAGATGTCCACGACCTTGACGAGCAGTCGGTACTTCCCCGCTTTCGGATAGCTGTGGGAATCCGAGGCCAGCAGCAGGGTGCGGTCCTTGCGGGTGCGGTACGTGACCCAGCCTTGCATGAAGGTGTCGTTCTGGAAGTCCCAATCTACGGCCCAGTAATCAATGTAGTCAGACCACTTCTTGATCTTGGAACGAACCTCGTCGGGAATGAGTTCGGTGTTGGGGATGACGAAGTCCTTGAGGGTGACGGTGGCCGCCAGTTTCTTGACTTCGATCTTGGCTTCCAGGTAGGCGAGTTCAAAGAATTGGATGTCGCCTTTGTCCACGGCTTGCTGCTCCATGACCTCGCGCGGGATGCTGAGGAGAACGAGCTTGACTCCCTGCCGCTTGGCTTCGCCCACCATCAGATCGTAGAGGCCCATCTCCCATTCCCAGCCCAGCACGTGGAGTTCCGGCTGCTTGAGCTGGGCACACTCAGCAACCGCGAGGTTGATTTCGTCAATGGTCACCGGGGCGTCAACAGCGCCGATGTGAACCATGGCGCGGTTCTTCTTGCCATGGAGATGGATCAAACCGGGAAGTGGTTGGCCGCCGTACAACTCAGGATGAAGTCGAGGTATTCGTAGAGTGCTTGCTGGGTCAACGGCTTGCCTTGTGCACCAAAGGTGACGCCTTGCCAGTACTGACGCTCGTACTTACCGAGGTTCAAGAGGTCGAATGGCCGGCAGCCCTCGGTTTCGAGAAGGCGTTTGCGGGTGGTGTGTATGGAGAAGCGGCCGAGGTCACCGGCTATCCATCTTCTCCCGAGGCGCTCGGCCGCTACGGCGGTGGATCCAGAGCCAACAAACGCGTCCAGAACGAGGTCGCTTGGCTTCGTGGAAAGCTGGATGACGCGCTCGATCAGGTCTACAGGCTTCTGGGTTTCGTAGTGAACCCATTCCTGCTTATTGGCTGGCTGCAAGCAGCGGATTCGCCGTGTTGCTTCGGCAAGAGTGCGTGAAGGGTAAAACCGCCGCGGCTACGGTTCGAGGCAGACAACCGCAACGAACCGACCTATGCCACAAACGAAATTCTCGTCGACCGATCTGTCTGAGCTACGCGACCAGTTAGACCGTTGGCGCCAGTCCCAAGCTGGAGCCACGCGACTTCCCCAAGCCCTCTGGAGCTCGGCGGCCACTTTGGCCGCGACCCACGGGGTGGGGCCGGTGGCTCGTGCCCTGCGTCTGGATTACAGCAAGTTGAAACGACAGTTGCCCCAGGCATCCCCTCGCGGGTGGTCCAGCGCACCGCCGACCTTTGTCGAGTTGAGCCCCCGCCAGCGGCCGCCCCAAGTCACCACCGGGTGCCACATTGAGTTGTCCGATCGGCAGGGGGCCAAGATGACGCTGGAGTTCCCGTGCGATCCGGCGACGGTGGTGGGGGTGGCCCAAGCGTTCTGGAGGCGAGCATGATCCAGATCACCCCGCAGATGCGCATTTTGCTGGCCGTCGAACCGGTGGATTTCCGCCGCGGCATCGATGGCCTGGCTGCGCTGTGCCGTCAGGCACTGGGTAGCGACCCGCAAACCGGGGCGCTGTTCGTCTTCCGGTCGCGGCGTGGCCACGCCATCAAGTGCCTGACCTATGACGGCCAAGGCTACTGGTGTTGCCAGAAACGACTCTCGCAAGGCCGCTTCGGTGGCTGGCCCAAGCCCGGCGCCAGTGCCGCCCTGCGCTTGGAGCCCCATCAACTGCACCTGTTGCTCTGGAATGGCGATCCGTCCGGTGCGGTGGCGGCGCCGCTGTGGCGCGCGGTGCCGGTGGCCGGGTAAACCGAAAACCGGCGATCGTCCTTGCGTTCCAGGATTGGCCCCTTACACTCCGGGGCATGTCGTTGGTTTTGCTCCGCTACCGTGGCCGGGAAATCCGCGCTGAAGACACTGCGTTCATCCAGGGTCTGATCGCCCAGAACCCGCTCTGGAGTCGCCGTCGGCTCTCGGCCGAGCTGTGCCGGGCCTGGAACTGGATCCAGCCCAACGGCGCGTTGCGCGACATGGTTTGCCGCAGCTTGTTACTGCAACTGCATCGGGCCGGGCTGATTGAGTTGCCGGCCAAACGGATGTCCCCACCCAACAATGTGGTGGAGCGCCGGCCCCCCGCTCCCGTCCTGCCGCTGTGGGAAGGGCCGCGGCAATGCCGCTTGCGTGAACTGGGCGCCCTGGAGATCCGCCAGGTGCGGCGCACGGCCCAAGAGCCCCTCTTTGGTCAGTTGATGCAGACCCACCACTACCTGCGCTACACCCAGCCCGTTGGGGAACATTTGAAGTACCTCGTGTTGGCCGGCAGCGAGCCGATCGCGGCGATGGCCTGGTCGTCGGCGCCGCGCCACCTGGCCGCGCGCGACCGGTTCATCGGCTGGCGGCCCGAGGTGCGCCGCCAGCACCTCCACCTCATCGGCTACAATACCCGCTTCCTGATCATGCCTTGGCTGGAGGTGCCGCGGTTGGCCAGCCACCTCCTGGGGCGGATCGCGCGCCGGATCTCCGCGGACTGGCGAGCGCTCTACGCCCATCCGATTCATCTGTTGGAAACGTTCATCGACCCGGCCCGTTTCCAGGGGAGCTGTTACCGCGCCGCCAACTGGATCTGCTTGGGACTGACCACGGGCCGCGGTCACAACGCCCGCACCAGCCGACGGGATCAACCGCGCAAAGAGCTGTGGGTCTACCCGTTGGGCGGTGACTTTCGCGCCCGCCTGGGCTCAGGGTCATGAGTAAGACCCGGGCGCCGGAAATCACTTCGCTCGATCGGGGGCAATTGCAGGAGCTGCTGGTCCAGCTCCAGCAGCACCTGCCGGCAGCCTTGTATGAGACGGTGGCGGCCTTGTTGGGCACGCTGCAGTGGCTGATGGGAGTCATCGAGAAGAAGAACGCGACGGTGGGGCGGTTGCAGCGGTTGATCTTTGGGGCCAAGACTGAAAAGACCCGGAACGTGTTTCCCGGCCAGGGTGGCACGAGCCCAGCGGTTCCCCCCAAGCGGCCGGTGCGCGGGCACGGTCGCAACGGGGCCAGCCAGTATGCGGGCGCAGGGCGCGTCCAGGTGGCCCATCCCAGCCTGCAACCGGGAGATCGTTGTCCGGAGTGCCGTAACGACAAGGCCCGGCTGCGGGAACGGGCCCCCAGCCGGATTGTGCGCATTGTGGCGCAGCCGATAGTCCAGGCCACGGTCTTCGCCCTGCAGGTGTTGCGCTGTTGCCTGTGCGGCAAAACCTTTACGGCCCCGGCGCCGCCGGAGGCGGGAACCACCAAGTACGATCCCAACGTGGGGTTGATGATCGGGATCCTGCGCTTTGGTGGGGGTATGCCGCATTACCGACTGGAGAAGCTGCAAAAGGACTTGGGGATCCCCTTGCCGGCCGCCACGCAATGGGAGTTGATGGAACAATCCGCCCGCGACCTGCAGCCGGCTCACCAGGAACTCACCCGGCTGGCCGCCCAGGCGCAGCTCATCCACAATGATGACACCAAGATGCGCATCCAGAGCCTCAAGCGGGAGCGCGCCCAGGCGGGATGCGAGCGCACGGGCATCTTCACCACCAGTATCCTCTGCCAAGTCGAGGATCGCTGCATCGCCCTCTATTTCACCGGCGGCAACCACGCCGGGGAAAACCTCACCGAACTGCTCCAACACCGGGCCCCCGGGCTGGCCAAGCCCATTCACATGTGTGACGGGCTCTCGCGCAACCTGCCTAAAGACTTCGAAGCCCTGCTGGCCAACTGCCTACCGCACGGACGGAGGACCTTCGTCGACGTGAAGGAGAACTTTCCCGAGCAGTGCCAAAAGGTCCTGGAAGACCTCGCGCTGGTCTTCCAGCATGACGCCCAGGCCAAAGAGCAGCAACTCTCGGCGACCGATCGTTTACGCCTGCACCAGGAAAAGAGCGCGCCGATCCTGGAGGGCCTCAAACAATGGATGCGGGAACAACTGGAGCAGAAAGTGGTCGAACCCAACTCCGGCCTCGGTGAAGCCATCCATTACATGCTCAAGCGCTGGGAACCGCTCACCCTGTTCCTGCGGGAGCCGGGAGCCCCGCTGTCCAATAACATCTGTGAGCGAGCGCTGAAGGCGGCCATCCTCCATCGGAAGAACTCGCTGGGCTACAAAACGCAGAACGGGGCCCGCGTGGGCGACCTGTTCATGAGCTTGATCCACACCTGCCGCCTGGCCGGCGCCAACCCCTTCGTCTACTTCCAGGCCCTCCACGACCACGCCAAAGCCGTGCTCAACCACCCTGCGGCCTGGCTGCCTTGGAACTACCAGCAGAGCCTCCAGGCCCTCGACTCCAGTTGAGTCGCCCGCCACCCCCGCGTCCAGAGCCATCGACCTGCCATGGCCCGCGCGCCCGCTGCGTGCGGCCTTTCAGACCCCGCGCCTGGAAATTTTGGGCACCGGCACGCTTGCCGAAGCAACACGATTCGCCACACGGTGTCAACTGTCCTCGTGGACTTCTCCTGGTATATAATGTTGCCGTCTGCGTCACGGGCATTGACCATCTTGCCGCCGACCTTGACACGCTTGAGTTGCTTGACTGGCTCGTCGCGGTCTTCTGTGAGGGGGTTGTAGGTGTAGCGCGCTGCCTTGTTCTTGACGTAATAGAGGATTTGATCGAATGCCTTCGGGAGGAGGCGCTTTCGACTATCGTGCATTTTGTTGTAGTAGTACCAGGCGATTTCGTTTTGGAAATTCTGGCGGCCGAATATCTCGTCCATCAGCACTTTTATGTATGGGCCGGTGTGGACATCCAGGTGCACGAAGATGGAACCTGTGTCAGCGAGGAGGTCGCGGAGGAGTCTGAGGCGGGTGTCCATCATACTCAGATACGAGTCATAGCTTCGCCCCCACGTGTCTCGGTAAGCGTGCTCTTCTACGAGAGAAGGCTCCTTGCCTGGAAGTGGATCGTCGTCATGGCCGACGAGGACTTTGAAAGTGAAGTCGGAGCCGGTGTCAAATGGGGGATCAATGTAGATGAGGTCCACCGTGCCGGCGAACTTATCGAGGAGTGCCTCCAGGACGAGCTTGTTGTCTCCCCAAATGAGCTTGTTCTTCCAGCCCGCCTCGAACGTGTCGCCTTCTCTGCCCTGGTAGAAATCGAACAGCGACTTGCCTTCGCGTTTTTCAGTTTCTCGCGTGGCGCGACTTTCGTTGACGGTTTCAATGACCTGGAATGGCAAGCTGACACGGGGAACCTCTCTGCGGGTGCCGTCAGCGTTGTACTTGCCCGGCCAGACGAGTTCGGTGCGGGTGACTTGCAGTTGCCCATTCGGCGGGTCGGTGATTGGCACGACGGGTTCGCCGTTCGCTTGACAGGGGTTGGCTTCGCTCATCCTCTTTGGTCGTCGTTGCGGTTGAGTTGGCGGCTTGGAGATTGCGCGGGTGCGGCTTGGGTTGTCACGGCGGCGTTCGTTGCGCCTGCGCGAGCGCGTTCGGGATGCTGGCATGGGGTGGGCGCTGGGGCGTTCACGGGTCCGTTATTCGGTGGGATCCTTCAGGCGCAAGCGGCGCTTGAGCGCGTTGAGATGGGTGAACGGAACAAGCCTCTCGTGCTGGAGTCGGCCGACGACGATGCTGGGCGCGATCCCGAGCTTGTCCGCGAAACCCTGAACCGTTTGAGTGCTGAGGCGTCTTTGCTGTTTGAGTTCGGTGAAGGCGTTCCGCGGGATTAGGAAATCCGAGGCGAACGTGTCGGCCTCCAGCTCTTTGCGACGGGTTTCCTCGTCCGTGACACCGTTGGACGCTTCGATAAACACCTCGCGTTTGCCGTGTTTGAGGATGTGGGCGGCTTCGTGAAAGAAGGCGAACCAGAGGAGGTCGTCTGTCTTGCCACGCAAGCTGAGCTGGAGAAGCGCTTTCTGGGGCGTGAGCCAGCGGGTGGCGCCGTGGACACGGGTGGCGGGGAGCTCGGGGACAAAGACCAGGGCGACCCCGGAAGCCCGGCAGAGCTCGATCGCCTGCGGGGCAGAGACTTGAGGCTCGGCGCGCGTGAGCTTCCGAATCTCGTGCAACGACTGGATGAACCGATCCTGGTCGTAGGGCTCGGTGCGGACCTGTTGGGCAAGGCGCTCCCCCAGTCGGAGCCAGGCGGCGACCGCCATCGGATTCGCCTCGAAGGCGGTGGACTTCCGGAAGGCGACCGCCGGGGCGGTCCAGATGCTCTCCCACTCCTTCTTGCCGGCGACGCCAAAGAAGTTGAGGAGGGCACGCATTTGTTCGGCGGGGGAGCCGGACGCGGGAATGTGGCCCAAGGTGATGAGTGCGCGGAGGGGGAACCGATCGAGCCAGTCCGAGTCGGGGGCAAGATCGCGTTCCTCGGCCAGGCGCGCGACGGCGGCCTCGTAGTTGCGCTGGGCGGAGTTCCAGAAATTGGCGGGAACGCCGGTGGCGCGCTCCAGTTGGAGGGCGGTTTCGGCGGTGATGGCCTTCTTGCCTTGGACGATCTCGCTGATCATCTGGAGGGGCCGGCCCATTCGCTGGGCCAGTTCCACTTGCGACATCCCGAGCTCCTCGAGGGTCTCGGCAAGGGTCTCGCCAGGGTGGATGGCGTAATCCGGCTGAAAGCGGGTGATGGTGCTCATGTTCAGTGCGTGTCGGCTATTTCGATGACCTGGACCTTCGTTATGCGTGCCCAATCCAAGCCGCCGTCGGGCTTCCGAGGCGTTTCATCGTGGTCGCAAGCCAGAATGAGGCAGTAGGGGTGTCGGACGTCCACCGAGATCTGCTCGTCGCGATCTCCGGTCAACTGGTGGACCCGCGTATGAGGGAGCCGCGAAAGCTCCTCCAGGGTTGCCGCGTCGGCGATGTTCTGGAGGCGCCGCGCGATTCGCCGGCCATTGTCCTGGCCATAGACCACAAGTAGTTGGCGTTCCGAGTTCAGCACTTTTCCCAGCTTGCTGTTCCTGAATGAAATCTGCACACACCAGATCAGTTCTCGAAGTCGTTCAGCCAAAGGGTGAATGAAATCAGGAGGTTAGCAAGCGAAATCTGTCACGGTGCAGCAGGGGTCGGCTCGGCGGCTTCCCTCCAACCGTCGTCGTACATGAACTGGTCCACTTTGCGGGCGGGGTCCTGGATCTGACTCGAAGACGAAGTGCGTGCGGTCGGCGTAGCGGTCCGACAGCAGCATCTTGCCGATGCGCTCGATGTCCCAACCGTACCGGGCGAAGTCTTCTTTGGAGATGGTGTCGTAGTTAGCAGGCATACCAAGTTATGGCGGCCGAGGCAAGACGCCGTCGGCGCGGCATAGCGAGCTGATGTCGCATTCCCTGCAGATGCCAGCCTCCGGAGGCGCCGTGAGGGAAAATTCTCTCGCCCTGATCTTCTTCACGACGGCGTCGAAGGCTTTGGCGGCGGCGTCAACCAGATCGCGGTTGAAAGCGAACTGCATGAGGGCGTCGGCTTTGGACTCCTCGGCTGTCCAGTAGAGCAAGAGCCGCTCGGGGCGTTTGCCGTAGCGCCTTTCGAGGATGTAGGCGTAGGTGCAAAGCTGGCGCTCGTAAGTGCGGAGGAGGGCCGGCGAGCCTTTGGGTTTGGGGGATGTCTTGAAGTCGAGCAGTTCGAGGCGGCCGTCTCCGCCCATGAGGAGGTCCACTTTGCCGGTGAGGATGTAGTCCTCCTTTTCCACGGAAACGTCCACTTCGGTTTCGATGACGCGCTGCATTTCAGCCTGGTTCTGGCGGAAGTAATTCAGGACTTGGCGCAAGGCCGCGTCCTTGGCGGCCTGGCCGATGGGGCGGACGTCGGTGAGGCAGAGGAACTTGAAGGTTTTCTCAAACAGATCTCGTATGCGCTGCTCGTTCAGGGTGTGGAGCAGGCGGTCGAGCACGATGCGATGTATCTCTTCGATGGTCTGGTGGACGAGCAGGCCGAAGAAGATGACAGCGGAACGAGAGGGGGTGAAGTCGTACTCGCGAAAGAACTGATACTGGCGCGGGCAAGTCTCGTAAAGCTTCAGGTCGCCCGTGAAACTGAAGCTCCGTTTGGGGACCATCCGGTTCTTGAGGACGAAGGTCTGTGCGGCGAGGAGTTCCTGCTGTACGTACGGCCATTGCGGCAGGCCCTGCCAAATCGAAGCGAAGTGGTCTTTGGGGGACTTGTGCGAAGTCAGGACCAGGACTTTCTCCGGCCTGGAGAACGCGACGTAGTGGAGGCGCATGCGGTCAAACTGCGTGATGCGGCTCTCGGGTTCGAACGGCGGGCGCGCGTAGAACGGGTGCAGGTCGCGGTCCACCTGTTTGCCGGTCGAGAGCTGGTTGGCGAGGGAGCCGACCACCACGACCGGAAATTCGAGGCCTTTGGATTGGTGGATGGTCATGACCTGGACGTGGCCTTTGGGAAAAGGCATGTCGGGGTCTTCGTATTCGTTGATGCCTCCTTCGTGGAGCAGCCGAAGGAAGCTGTTGAAGAGGTGGAAGCGGAGGTACTCGCGGTTCTTGAAGGTGACGACGGTGTAGTGGTAGTAGTTCTGGAACGTGTTCAGGAGCTGGGAGAGTACCGCGAGGTTGCGGGCGCGATTCTCGTTCTTGACGTAGCTCTTGAACGGCTCGAACGCGAGCAAGCGGAAGAAGATGTCCGCTGGGCGGAGGTCGAGGGATTGGCCTTCCTTGAGCCCGTTGATGGCCGCGACAAACTCGCGCAACGTCCCGGCGACGGGTGAGGCAGCGTGGCGGATGGCAAGCTCCTTGAGGCACTCGTCAATGTAGGCGGCGAGGTTCGCGAGCGACTCGCCGGAGATCTGACCGCGACCGGCGCCGTGGTACCCGAAGATGAGGGCGAGGCAGGCTACCATCATGCGAACCTCGTCGTTGTCGAAGTAGGCGCGGGCGCGGGGGCAGAAGGCGGGGATGCCCTTCGCGCCCAGGGCGGCGAGGTAATGCCCGCTGTGGTCCTGGCGAACGCTGTGGAGCAGGAGCGCGACCTGGCTGTAGTCCTCGATGACTTCTTTCTGTTTGAGGAACTCCACCAAGGCGGCGAAACGCTCACTCTCGTCCTTTTCCGTGGCGCCGTAGATGCAGAAGACGGCGGGGTAATTGGGGTGCGCGGAGTCGGGATCCGGGGAGATGGTCTTGCCGTAACGGAAAGGCAGGCCAGTGGGGTTTGTCCAATCGGACGAAGCCATCCATTTGTCGTAGGCGGTGATGATGCGCTGGTGGGAACGGTAGTTGATCACCAGCTTCTCAACCTTGGCGCCGGGCAGGCGGGCGGTAAACTCGAGGATGTTGCGGACCGTCGCTCCGCGGAAGCGGTAGAGGCTTTGGTCTTCGTCGCCGACGACGCAGAGGTTGTGCGAGCGCTCGGTCAGTTTAAGCAGGATTTGCTCCTGGATGAAGTTGGTGTCCTGGTACTCGTCCACCATCACGAACTTGATGCCGCGGGTGATGCTGGCGGCGATTTCGGGATCTTCGAGAAGGTCGTGCAGGTACTTTTGGAGGTGGGCGAAGTCAACGCGGTTCTTTTCCGCAAGGGCATCGGTGTAGGCCTGGTAGGCCGCGCCGATGGCGTGGAGAAACTGGTCGGGGGAGTTGGTGAGCCTGCGCGGGTCAACGAGTTCTTCAGTGATCTTGTTGAAGTAGTCGCGAGCGCCTTCAATCGCGGTCCACTTGGTGCTCCAGCGCTCGAGGAATCTACCACCAGCACCTTCGCCAATGATGGCGTCGAAATTGTCGAACAGGAAGAGGAGCTGGGTGAGTTCGTCGAGGGTCTCGTAGTTACTCCCGAGCGGTGTGCGGTGACGGTGCTGCGTGAGAAGCTGGTTGCAGAGGCCGTGGATGGTGGAGACGCGAAGTTCCGAGAGGTCCCCGTTGTACGCGGTCTTTTGAGCCGCCGCAGAAATGCGGTCGCGGAGTTCGAAGGCGGCTTTTTCCGTGAACGTGCAAACAAGGAGCTCACGGGGCCTGGCGAGGCCCTGGTGGAGGATGTTGATCGTGCGGAGAACCAGACTAAAGGTCTTGCCGGAGCCGGGGCCGGCAATGACGAGCAACGGTCCGTCTGTGTGGCCGACGATGGCGCGTTGGCTCTCGTTGACCTTCGGGAATGCCTTCAGAATGGGATTGGCGATTGTCACATGAGGCCCTCCTTGCGAAAGCTGAACACGGCATCCGGCGACACTATGAGGTGATCGAGCAGTTTAAGCTGGACGGTGTTGGCGGCGAGGACCAACGCACGGGTGAGGGTTTTATCCTGCTCGGAAGGGCGAACGTCGCCGCTTGGATGGTTGTGGGCACAGACGATGGCCGCAGCGCCGCGGCGCAGTGCGGCCTCGATGACGCGGCGCGGATAGACAGCGGCCCGGTCAACGGTGCCTTCCTCCAAGGTTTCCACGCCATCATGGATGAGCTTGTACGCGGAGTCGAGGTAGGCGATCTCGAACACCTCGTTCCGGAGTCCGCCCAGTCGGGAGCGCCAGAAGGCGGTCAGTGACTCGGGCGATGCGAGGGCTGTGCTTTCCTCAGCCTGTTGCTGGAGGTAAAGGTTGGCGGTTTCGCGGATGATGCGAAGTGCTACCGGGGCGACCTCACCCATGCCGGTGACCTGCTGGAGGTCCGAGGCTGGGGCGTCGAGGATCGCGCGAAGATTGCCGAACCGCTGGAGGAGGGTCTTCGCGGCGGCCTTCACGTCGCGCCTGGGGATACACAACGTCAGAAGTAGTTCGACAATCTCGTGCTCAGCAAAGCCTGCGAAGCCGCTCTTCAAGAACCGTTCCCGCAGGCGTCGCCGGTGCCCATCATGTTGTGATTGTTCGCCCACGAGAAGATGGTTCAGTGCCGAGGTCGTTGGTGCTTCGGAGTGTCGGTACGCCTGGGTGGTGCGACATCCTCCCCGGAGTGACCGCCGTTGACCCACTCGTCCACTTCAGCGGCGAGGAGCCTCCAGAGCTGTCTGAGGTTGGGGGCGAGCATTCTCTCGCGGGTGATCGGTTTGTTGACCGTGTCCGGGTTCACACCCAAATACGCCGTAACTTCCCCGACCGATAGCGGGCGCTCTTGCATATGGTCGCAAAGCTCCGGCGGATCGAGTAGTCACGGCGAGGTTTGGGGTTGGGGAAGACCTCAAGCCGGGCCTGGGCGGTGGACCTGGGGAAGCCGGCTTCCGAGTTCCGCAAGAGGGTAAACACCGCGTACCGTCGATGACCCTTGGGCTTCATACTGTGGCGCAGAGTCTTACAGGAGCCCCTTGGCTCGTGAAGCAAATACCTCAGACGCGGGAAGACTCCAGCGTATGATTCCCCAATCCGACCTTCCGCCCGAAGGGCCGGGACTTGTCGCGGAGGACTCTGGACTGAGGGGGGTGCCATCCGCGGTCGCGGCAATCGTGGAAGTCGTTCCAACCGCTGCGGGTAGCCCGGTGCACAACCGGAGCACCAGTTGCTGTTTGGCGGCACGAGAGCTCAGGAGCGGCGGTCTGGCGAGGATCCAGGGGCGCCGGGCGCTCGCTGTCCGCGTGCCCGGCGCACCAAATCCCCGAGGTCCAGGCCGATCGCGTCGGTCAGGCGAAGCACCGTCTCGAACGAGGGTGCCCGCAATCCTCGTTCCAAGTAGCCGATCATCTGTTGAGATACCCCGGACTTCGCTGCCAGGCTGTACTTGGTCCAGCCGCGCTTCTCGCGCTCCTGCTGGAGCAACCGGACGATCTCCCGGCACAGGTCGCTGTGGCTTCTCGGGGATGGCACGAACCGATTAGGGCGAGATACGGGAGTGGGGCGACCCAGTGGCGGTCGTGGTAGAATGCGGGGATGGCATTTTTCGGATGGTTCAGCGAGGAGGCGTTCCGATTGCCCCAGGCGGTCGGCTTGATCGCCAGCCTGGGCTTCACGGCTCTGGTCGTCCACCGCGAGGACCGATCCCGACGGGTCAGCAACCTGCTGGCGTTGACGGCAGCCCACCGCGAAATCTGGACCCAGATCCACCAGCGTCCCGAGTTGGCTCGGGTCCTGGAGGCGAAGGCGGATTTGGCTCGGGTACCCGTGACGAACGCGGAAGCGCTGTTCGTGACCTTCCTGCTCCTGCACCTCAGCGCGACCTACCGCGCCCTGCGGCTCGGGATGTTCTCCACGCGCCAAGCCCTGGACCGGGACATCCGCTGGTTCCTGGCGTTACCCATCCCGCGGGCAGTCTGGGATCGTTCCAAGGACCTGCTCGAACCCGACTTCGGGGCGTTTGTTGACCGCTGTCTGGAGCCGGACAACCAACCCTCCACCGGGTCTGGGGAGGCAGGGCATCGGGACAGATCGGCACGGCCGGACGGTGGTGACATGTAATGCCCAACCGGGCCCAGGCCGGCCGCGCTTCGTTTCTCGCCCCCCACTGGGAATCTGCACTATCTCGGGCTCGGATTGCCGGTTCCCGCGGTGGGATTCCCACCCGTCTGTTCACCAGCAGGTCACGCGTATGCCTGGATTGCAGGAGAATCCGCGTGTTTTCCTGGCCTTTCCCCGACCCTCATTCTCACTTCTATTCTCACCCGGGGTGTTCCGGAGGTGGGCAAGTGAGCGGAATGCTTGATTTGATTGGGGATTGTTGGGGTTGGAGCGGGTGAAGGGAATCGAACCCTCGCCTCAGGCTTGGGAAGCCCGCATTCTACCATTGAACCACACCCGCACGACGGTGGAGTGCATAGCACTGCGACCTTCGCGGCGCAAGCAGGAATTCGCGACAGCAGGAATTCGGAATTCGCGCCATGCTCCGCGGCAGCGGGGCACCCGTCGGGCGGTGTGCTCCTGTTCGCATCCTGCGGGGCATCGATCAGGCTGGTCGATTCCGCACAGCCACCCTCTCCATGGACCGGAGTGCAGGAGGCAGAATCGAGGTTGAAGAAGGGGCATCCCACCGGCTTGGCTCAGGGTCGGGGCCGATCCTTTTCGTGGCACGCCGGTTGCTCCCGCCCTTGCGCAGCGTGGGTATCCGGCGACACGTCCCCTGGACGGTGGTGCCGCCGGGCTCGCGCGGGCTATGGAATCTCCGATCCACACGTACCTGCAGGAACTGCACCGCGACCTTGCCCAGCTCCAAGACGGCGCCGTGGCCACGTACATCCCGGAACTGGCCCGCGCCGACCCGAACTGGTTCGGCCTCTGCGTCGTGACGACCGCGGGAAGCGTGTACGCGGCCGGTGACACCGAACAAGCCTTTACCATCCAGTCCATCTCGAAGCCTTTCGTTTACGGACTGGCCCTGGAAGACAACTCCCGGGCCGAGGTGCTGGCCAAGGTCGGGGTCGAACCCACCGGCGATGCCTTCAACGCCATCAGCCTCGAGCCCGGCACCGGCCGGCCGCGCAACCCCATGATCAATGCGGGCGCCATCGCCATGGCCGGAATGATCGCGGGCAGAACACCCGCCGTGCGGCTGGCCCGGATCCTCGAATCGTTTTCGAAGTGTGCGGGTCGGGAGCTGACCCTCGACGAGACGGTGTACCGCTCGGAAGCGGAGACCGGACACCGCAACCGGGCAATTGGTCATCTGCTGCGGAACTTCGGCATTCTCAACGAGCCACCCGACCCGGTCACCGATCTCTACTTCAAGCAGTGTTCGGTGTCGGTGACGTGCCGAGACTTGGGGATCATGGCGGCGACGCTGGCGAACAAGGGTGTGAACCCCGTGACGGGCAAGCCGGCGCTGCGGGGCGAATACGTTGAGAGCGTCCTCAGCGTGATGGCTTCCTGCGGCATGTACGACTATGCGGGAGAATGGCTCTATCGCATTGGCATGCCGGCCAAGAGCGGGGTGGCGGGCGGGGTCATTGCCGTGCTGCCCGGCCAGTTGGGGATCGGCGTGTTCTCACCACCGCTGGATGCGCGCGGCAACAGTGTCCGGGGCATCCGCGTGTGCGACGCGTTGTCGCGTTCGCTGGACCTGCACCTGTTCAACACACCGCAGGCGAACGGCTCTGTAGTCCGGCTCCGGTTCACGGGCGCCGAGGTCAACTCGAGCCGCCAGCGCCCGGCCGGGGCGATGCAGTTGCTGCGCGGCTCGGGTGCGGCCATCCAGTTGTTCCAGCTCCAGGGCACGCTGGTGTTCTCGACGTGCGAGGTGGTCGTGCGAAACGTCCTGGGCGCCCGGACCGGCCTGGAGCATCTCGTGCTCGACCTCAAACACGCTCTGAGCATCGATGAGAGCGCTTGCCGCCTGCTGTATCAGCTCGGGCAGGAGCTGGCGGCGCAGGGCAAGACGGTGACCTTCTCCCGGAGTGCGCACTTGCCCGCGCTCCGGCGTTACATGAAGGCGAAGCTCGGGGCCCGCTTCCCGGCCGACTACCGGGCCTATGAGGACCACGACGTGGCGCTGGAGTGGTGCGAGAACCGGTGGCTCGAGGGGCGGCTCCCCCCGGACGGGGACGGGTCTTCGCGATCGGTGGAATCGTACGATCTGTTCCAGGGCTTGACGCTCGACGAGATCGCGGTCGTGCATTCCTTCCTGGAACCGCGGAGCTACCGCCAGCACGAAGTCATGGTCGAGATCGGCGCGGAGGCGCAGGAGGTGTTCCTTCTGGCGCGGGGCACGGCGGTGATCACGCTGGAGATGGCGAACGGGACGCATCGACGGCTGGGCGTGTTTTCGCCGGGCATGGCGTTTGGCGAGGTGGGCATGCTGGATCAGGCGCCCCGGTCGGCGGTGGTGACGGCCGAGACGGATGTCGAATGTCACTTGCTGCGGCGGGCCGACTTCGAAGCGCTGGGTCGCACGCACCCCCAAATCCAGATCACGCTGCTTCGGAACATGGCGCTCGGCCTGGCGCGCCTGCTCCGGAAAGCCACCCGCGAGATCGGTGTGTTCGATTACTGAGCCCACGACCGCGCTTCTTAATCGCGCCTTAATCCGTTCCCGTTCATCCTGGCCCGGTCCGTCGAGGAGCACCGGAACCGCGGTGCGGTGCTCCCAGGCGGACACGGTGCGCATGCGAATCCTGGTGGTGGAAGACGAGCCGAGCCTGCTCCGCAGCCTGGCCAAGGCCCTGCGCGAGGCGGGCTATGCCGTCGATACAGCCGACGCCGGTGACGAAGGGCTCTACAAGGCGGAGACGTACGACTACGACGCGGTGGTGCTCGACGTGATGCTGCCCGGCCTGGACGGCTGGCAGGTGCTCGAGCGGTTGCGGCGCCGGAAGCGAACGCCGGTGCTCATGTTGACCGCTCGGGATGCCACCCGCGACCGCGTCCGGGGCCTGGACACCGGGGCGGACGATTACCTGGTCAAGCCCTTCGACCTCGCGGAGTTGCTGGCCCGGCTGCGCGCCCTCATCCGGCGGGCGGCGGGACAGGCGAGCCCGCAGATCACGGTGCGGGACATCGTGCTCGATCCGCGGGCACGTTCCGTCACCCGCGCCGGCGTGCCCGTGACGCTGACGGCCCGCGAGTACGCCATCTTCGAGTACCTGCTGGTGCACCGGGGCGAGGTCGTCACCCGCTCGGCGTTGTACGAGCATCTGTTCGACGAGACCGACGACACCCTCTCCAACCTCGTGGACGTCCATGTGTTCAGCCTCCGGAAGAAGCTGGGCTCAGAGCTGATCGTCACGCGGCGAGGCCAGGGGTATTGCATCGAGACCTGATCCAGCCCCCCATGTTCACCAAGTCCATCCGCTGGCGGCTGCAGCTCTGGCAGGCGTTCCTGCTGATGCTGGTCCTGAGCGGGTTCGGGTTCACCGCCTACCAGTTGCATCGGCTCAACCGGTTCCGGCAAATCGACGAGGAACTCGAACGCCGCGTCGTGGCCCTGGCCGACGAGGTACGCGGTCGGCCGCCGTTCGGCCCACCGCCTGGCCGTGGTCCCTTCGACCCGGGACCTGGCGGACCACCCCGGCGCGGGGGTCCCGACTTCCCCGGATTCCATCCGCCGCCCGAACCAAGGTTCGAGCTCCGCAACGTGGTGTTGTCCGCGGGGACGCTCAGCCTGTTCGAGGAGACGGTTCCGAACGGGTTCTATTACGGGATCTGGTCGCGCAGCGGCACGCTGGTGAAGGGCTCGACGAACGGTGCGGTTGCCCTCGAACGCCCGGCGCGGCCGGGGGCCGGGACGCGGATCAATACGCAGACGCGCGCCGGGTATCGGGAGGCGTTTCAGTTCACCGAGCTCGGCGACTGCCTGCTGGCGGGACGCCCGATCCAAGCGGATCTACGGGCGATGCGACGGTTTGCCGGATGGCTGTTGGCGGCGGGCGGAGGCGTATTGGCGCTGGGGCTGGGAGGCGGATGGGTGCTGGCCAGCCGCGCGTTGCAGCCGGTTGCCGACATCAGCGCCGCGGCCACCCGCATCTCCGCCGGCCACCTCTCCGAACGCATCAACGTCGCCGAGACCGACAGCGAGCTGGGGCGTCTGGCGGGAGTTCTGAACTCGACGTTCGCCCGGCTGGAGGCCGCCTTCGCCCAGCAGAAGCAGTTCACCGCTGACGCCTCGCACGAGCTGCGCACTCCGATCGCGGTCATCCTTTCCGAGGCGCAGACCACCCTGGCGCGAGAGCGGAAAGCGGCCGAGTACCGGGAGACCATCGAGGTGTGCCTGGCCGCAGCGCAACGGATGCGGCGGCTGACGCAGTCGCTGCTCGAGCTGGCCCGCTTCGACGCGGGACAGGCGGAGATCGCGCGGACGCCGCTGGCGCTGGACGAGGTGGTGCGGACGTGTGCCGACTTGATCCGGCCCCTGGCCGAGGCGCGGGGGATCCGGGTCCTCGCCGAACTGGCGCCCGTGACGACGGTGGGCGACGCCGACCGGCTTTCCCAGGTGGTCATGAACCTGTTGAGCAACGCGGTACACTACAACCGCGAGCAGGGGGAGATCCGGATCAGCACCGCGCGTGAGAACGGGACCGCGGTGGTGCGGGTGGCGGATACGGGCCGGGGCATTCCGCCGGAGGACGTGCCGCGGGTGTTCGAGCGGTTCTATCGCGGCGACCGGGCGCGGTCGCGGGCTGAGGGGCGGCAGGGGTTGGGGTTGGCCATTGCGAAGGCGGTGGTGGACGCGCACGGTGGGAGCCTTGAGGTGAGCAGCCAGCCGGGGGTGGGTTCGGTGTTCACGGTCCGGTTGTCCGCCGCCGTGTGAGACCGCGACCGATGGTAGGCGCCGACGTAAGGAGGCGAAGTGGTGTGGAGCAAATCGGGAAACGCCTCCTCACGTCGGCGCCTACAGCAGGTGGGAAAACGCCTCCTCACGTCGGCGCCTACGGAGGGTGGGAAAGGGCCGGCCTGGGTCAGGGTGCGCCGTTGCCGGTGGCGGAGCGTTTTTCCCAGCGGCGCTGCGGTTTGGGCGGGAGGGTGAGGTCGACCTGGGCGTAATAGGTGCCGGGGCCAAGGAGGGCTTCGAGGTCGTTCTGCAGGCGGAGCGAAGGCAGCACGAAGAAGTCTTCGTGGGCTTCGATGAACACCAGTTCGCCCTGCGGCTGGGTGAGGCAGAGCAGCAGCGGCGTCTTGCCGCGGTGCTGGGTGACCAGGGCGCGGACGGCTTCCAGTTTCGGGACCAGCTCAACCGTCGGGACGCGGACATGGACCTGCTTGGTGAAGCGGCGCGGCGCCTCGTCGAGGGGCAGGATGTCCACCGGGAAAAGCTTCGGCCGGTCGTCGCCAAGGTTGACTTCGCCGGTGACGAGCAGGACGGCCTTGGGCTGGAGCAGGTCGCGGAACTTGTCGAAGTTCTCGTTGAGGCAGAGGAGCTGGACGGTGCCGTCCTGGTCCTCGAGGGTAGCGAGGGCGTAGGGTTTCTGAGTCTTCTTCGAGATGCCCTGCTGGACGCCGGTGACCAGGCCACCGATGCGGGTAATGCTGAAGCGGGGAAGTTGAGCAAGCTGGGCGGTGGTGGCGAGGGCGTAACGGTGGAGCAACGGGAGAAAGGGCGTGAGCGGATGGCCGGTCACGTAGAAACCGAGGAGCTCCTTCTCGGCGGCGAGTCGTTCGGCCGCCGGCCACTCGGGCTGGCGGGTGAGCGACTCGAGGGGCGCGTCGGCCGGCGTCTCGAGCAGGCCGAAGAGCGAGGTCTGACCGCGGGCGCGGTCTTGGGCGCTGCGCGCAGCGCGCGTGAGGGTGTGATCCACCGCGTGCCAGAGGGTCGGCCGGTTCTCGCCCAGGCTGTCGCAGGCGCCGCACTTGATAAAGGCCTCGAGAACCTTGCGGTTGACGGCGCGGGTGTCCACGCGCTCACAGAGGTCGGCCAGGGAGGTGAACGGACCGCCGGCGCGGCGGGCTTCGAGGAGGGACTCGACGGCGGCTTCGCCAATGCCCTTGATGGCGGCCAACCCGAAACGGATGGCGCCCGCGGGGGGGGCCGACGGAGAGGATGGGGGTGCAGGCTGGAAGCCCGCACCACCGGGAGATGTGGCAGGCGGGGGGACGGCACCACCGGGGGCGGGGGCGAAGAAGACGTCGCTTTCGTTGACGTCTGGCGGGAGGACTTCGAGGCCGGACTCGCGGGCTTCGGCGATGTAGAGGCCGAGCTTCTCGGTGTCGGCCATGTCGTTGGTCATCATGGCGCAGAGAAACTCGACGGGGTAATTGGCCTTGAGGTAGGCCGTCTGGTAGGCCACGAAGGCGTAGGCCGCGGCGTGGGACTTGTTGAAGCCGTAGCCGGCAAACTTCTCGAGGAGATCGAAGATGGCGTTGGCCTTGTCCACCGGGATCTGGTTCACGTCGGCACAACCGCGGACGAAGATGGCCCGTTGGGTGGCCATTTCGTCCTTGTTCTTCTTGCCCATGGCGCGGCGGAGGAGGTCGGCGCCGCCGAGGGTATAGCCCGCGAGGACCTGGGCGGCCTGCATGACCTGTTCCTGGTAAACCATGATGCCATACGTCTCGCGGGCGATGGGCTCGAGCAGTGGGTGGGGGTAATCGATGCGGACTTCGCCGTGGCGACGGCGGAGGAACTCGGGGATGAGATCCATCGGGCCGGGCCGGTAGAGGGCGATGAGGGCCGTGATGTGCTCGATGGAACCGATCTGGAACTTGCGGCAGAGATCGCGCATGCCGCCGGATTCCAATTGGAAGACGCCCAACGTGCGGGCGCTGTTGAGCAGGGCGTAGGTCTTGGGGTCGTCGAGGGGAAGTCGCTCGATGGGGAGCTCGATGCCCTGGGTGCGACGGATGAGGTCGCAAGCGTTGCGGATGACGGTGAGGGTCTTGAGCCCGAGGAAGTCCATCTTCAGCAGGCCGAGATCGCCGACCGGGCCCATGGCGTACTGGGTGACGATGGCGCCGTCCTCGTCGGCTTTGAGGGGGAGGACGTTGACGAGCGGTTCGGGGCCGATGACCACGCCGGCCGCGTGGACCGAGGCGTTGCGGGCGACGTCTTCCAGGACCTCGGCGATGTCGATCAGCTCGCGAGTGGCTTCCTCTGATTCGTAGGCTTGCTGGAGCTCGGGCGACTTGGTGCGGGCCTCGGGGAGGGTGATGCCAAGGTCCGCGGGGACCAACTTGGCCAGGCGGTCGCAGTCCCCGTAACTGAAGCCCAGGGCACGGCCGACGTCGCGGATGGCGGACTTGGCCCCGAGCGTGCCGAACGTGATGATCTGGGCCACGCTCTCCCGCCCGTACTTCTGCCGGACATACTCGATGACCTCGGCGCGACGGTCATCCGCGAAGTCGATGTCGATGTCCGGCGGATTGACGCGTTCGGGATTGAGGAAGCGCTCGAAGAGCAGGCCGTAGCGGAGGGGGTCCACGTTCGAGATCTCCAGCAGATACGCGACGAGTGAACCGGCTGCCGATCCGCGCGCCACACACGTGATGCCCTTGGTGCGGCCGAACCGGACGAAATCACCGACGATGAGGAAGTACGAGACGAACCCGGTCTTCTCGATCACGGCCAGTTCGGTGTCGAGACGCTGCAGCACGCCCTGGACGGCCGCGGTGGCCGGGTCGGGGGGGGGGGCCGCCGGCGTGCTCGGTTCGGGGGACGACGCCGAGGCCGACGGCTCCGGTTCGACATACGTGGGGAGACGGCGTGGATCGTCGAGGCGCTCGCAGAAGAAGTGCCGATCCTCGATCCGGGAGTGGAGGCCGTAGCGGCGGTCGAGTCCCTCGGCCAGCCATTCGCGGAGGAAGGCTTCCCGCGTGCGACCCGGCGGAGGTTCGAAGACCGGGTAATGCAGCTTGCCGAAGGTGATCTCGACCTGGCAGCGCTCGGCGATCGCGACGGTGTTGCGGACGGCCTCCGGCACTTCGCTGAACAGGGTGGCCATCTCGGCGGCGGAGCGGAGGTAGAACTGGTCGGCGGCGTAGCGGGGTTTCGGATCGTCGCGAGTGATCTGACGGCCGATGCAGACGAGGCAGTCGTGGGCGGTGGAGTGCTCGCGTTCGAGGTAGTGGACGTCGTTGGTGGCGACCAGTTGGAGGCCGAACTCGCGCGCCCAGGGGATGAGGTGGCGGTTGACGACGGCCTGTTCGGCGATGCCATGGTCCTGGAGCTCGAGGAAGAAGTGGTCGGGACCGAGGGTCTGCTTGAACCAATCGATGGCGTCCCGCGCCTGTTTGAGTTGTTCGTCCGCAATGAGGCTGGGAATCTCGCTGGCCAGGCAGCCCGAGAGGGCGATGAGCCCCTCGCGGTGGGCGGCGAGGAGTTCCTTGTCGATGCGGGGCTTGTAGTAATAGCCCTCGAGATGGGCGGCGGTAACCAACTTGATCAGGTTCCTGTAGCCGGTGGCGTTTTCGGCGAGCAGGAGGAGGTGATGGTACGCGTCGCGGCCGCCGCTGAGAGTGCGTTTCTCGAGGCGGCTGCCGGGGGCGACATAGACTTCGCAACCGATGATGGGCTTGAGCCCGGCGCGGCGAGCGGCCTGGTAGAAGTCGATGGCGCCGTAGAGGACGCCGTGGTCGGTGAGGGCCAGCGCGCCAAAACCGAGGCTGGCAGCGCGTTGGGTGAGACGGTCCACGCGGCAGGCGGCGTCGAGCAGGGAGTACTCGGAATGAACGTGGAGATGGACGAACTCGGCGCGCGACATGGGAGCGATTATCGCCGGCGCCAGGGTGGGGGCAAGAACCGGGTGTGGGCCGAGGGTGGGCGGGACAGGCAAGGCTGGACGCTGGTGGGGCGCACTGGTCTAATCCCGACGGTTGGCACAAGCGATGCATCCGTCCGCGCGGCTCGAGCCGAAGGTGGAGGTCAGCCGCCCGACGGCGGATCGGGTACGGGTGTGCCTGGCGGGGGACTGGCGCCGGGCGGGGGTTCCTTCCCTCGCGGACGTGGAGACGCTGCTGCGGAGAGACGACGGCCGGCCCCGGGTGATCGAGTTCGACACCCGCGAGTTGCGCGCCTGGGACAGCGGGGTGCTGGCCTTTGCGGCGCGATGCGAGGAGCTGGGCAAAGAACACGGCGTCGAGGTGCGCCTCGGGACCCTGCCGGAAGGGTTGCAGCGGCTCCTGCGGCTGGCGCGGGCCGTGCCGGAGGCGCGCGAGGCGCGGCGCGGGTCGCGGCGACCGGGCCTGGTGGCGCGCGTGGGTGAAGCGGCGCAGGCGACCGGCGGCTTCGTGCTGGACTTCGCGGCGTTCCTCGGGGAGAGCCTGCAGTCGCTGGGAAGGCTGGTGCGTGGGCGTTCGGCGATGCGCTGGGGGGATGCCTTGCACGTGATGCAGACGACCGGGCCGCAGGCGCTGGGGATCGTGGCGCTGATCAACTTCCTGGTGGGCCTGATCCTGGCCTTCGTCGGGGCGGTGCAACTGGCGCGGTTTGGCGCGACGATGTACGTGGCGGATCTGGTGGCCGTGGCGACGGTGCGCGAGATGGGCTGCCTGATGACGGGCATCATCCTTTGCGGACGCACGGGGGCGGCGTTTGCGGCGCAGTTGGGCACGATGCGGGTGAACGAGGAGGTGGATGCGCTGGCGACGTTCGGGTTTCCGCCCGTGGACTTTCTGGTGTTGCCGCGGCTGCTGGGGCTGGGGCTGATGATGCCGCTGCTGTGCGTGTTTGCGGACTTGATCGCCATCGGCGGCGGGTTTGTGGTGGCCACCGGACTGCTGGACTTGTCGAGCGCGGACTACGTGCAACGGACACTGGCGGCGATCACCCTGGAGAGCTTTCTGCTGGGCGTGTTCAAAGGAGGGGTGTTTGGGCTGCTGGTGGCGCTGGTAGGGTGCTGGCGGGGGTTGCGCTGCGGCAACACGGCGGCGGCAGTGGGCCAGGCCACGACGTCCGCAGTCGTGATCGGGATCACGGGAATCATTGCCGCGGACGGGGTGTTCGCGGTGGTGACCAAGGTGCTGGAGATCTGACATGGACCCGGCCACCGCCCCCAGCAAGATCGAGATCCGCAGCCTCACGATGGCTTACGGGGATTTCGTGGTGATGCGCGATATCGACGTGCGGATCCGGGCGGGCGAGGTGTTTGTCATCATGGGCGGGTCCGGCTGCGGCAAGAGCACGTTGCTCAAGCACATGATCGGCTTGAAGGCGCCGGCGGCGGGCGGCGTGTACTACGACGGGCAGAGCTACTGGGACGCGGATGAGGCGGGGCGGCTGGCGTTGCGGCGGCGGCTCGGGGTGATGTTCCAGCAGGGCGCGCTGTGGAGCTCGCTGACGCTGGCGGAGAACGTGGCGCTGCCCCTCGAGGCCTTCAGCGGGCTGGGGCCGGCGGACATCCGGGAACTGGCGCGCGTGAAGCTGGCGCTGGTCGGCCTCCGGGGCTTCGAGGAGTATCTGCCGGCGGAGATCTCGGGCGGGATGCGCAAGCGCGCCGCGCTGGCGCGGGCGTTGGCGCTGGACCCGGAGATCCTGCTGTTTGACGAGCCGTCGGCCGGCTTGGATCCGGTAAGCGCGCGGCGGCTGGACGATCTGCTGCTCGAGTTGCGCGACAGTCTGGGTGCCACCCTGGTGGTCGTGAGTCACGAACTGGCCAGCATCTTTGCCATTGCGGACCATGCGATCTTCCTGGATCCGGAGACGCGGCGGGTGCGGGCGGAGGGGAACCCGCGGGACCTGATGCGGGGGAGCGAGGATCCGCGGGTGCGGGAGTTCCTGACGCGTGGATCGGGTTGAGGGTCAATCGAGGGTATGAGCCAGAAAACGAATCCGACAGTGGTGGGTGTGTTCGTCCTGGTCGGGCTGGGATTGGGCCTGGCCGGCCTGCTGCTTTTCACTTCCTTCTCGTGGTTCCACCAGCCGCTCCGGTTCATTCTGTACTTCGAATCCTCGGTGAAGGGTCTGAACCCGGGGGCGGCGGTGGCGATTGCGGGGGTGAAGGTGGGTCGGGTGTCCCAGGTGATGCTGCGCTACAACCAGAGTGAGACCGACACGCATCTGCCGGTGATCATCGAGGTGGATGGCCGCGTGCTGCGCCGGCTCTCGGAGCCGCCGCTGCAACTGGACAATCCCGGGGCGTTGAAGCGGCTGGTGGAACGGGGATTCCGGGGGCGGCTGCAGGCGGAAAGCCTGGTGACCGGCGTGCTGTTCGTCGAGTTGGCCATCCAGCCCAACGCGCCACCACCGGTGTATCACCAGGTGCAGGCGCGGTACCTCGAGATCCCCACCGCGCCCAACGAGATTCAGATGCTGCTCGAGAACCTGGCAAACCTGGATTTCCAACGGGTCTTTTCCCGGCTGGACGCCGTGCTGGTCGTGCTCAACCAGCGGTTGGGCGAGTTCAACGCCGCGGAGATCAGCGCGGGTCTGACCAACGTTCTGGCCCGCCTCAACGAGGTCGTGGCCTCGCCGGATCTGCTGGGCTCGCTGACTTCCGCCCGGCGCGCGCTGGACGAAGTGCAGGCGTTGTCCGAGAAACTGCGCGGGCAGGTGGACCCGCTGGCGACACAGGCCCAGGGAGCCTTGGAGGCTGCCACCGTCACGTTGGCCGATGTGCGGCACACCAGCGAAACGCTGCGGGGAACGCTCGCCCCGCAGTCCCGGCTCAGCAGTGAACTGACCGAGTCGCTGGCCGAGCTTCGCCAGGCCGCCCGCGCGATTGCCGATCTGGCCGATTACCTCAACCGCAACCCCAACGCCCTGCTGTCCGGGCGTGAACGCGCAGGATCACGCCGATGAACCGTCGAGGGCTCTTTTCACTGCTGACCGTGCTCGCCCTGGGGAGCGGCTGTCTGAAACTCAAGCCCGCCGCCGACCACACGCGACACTTTCTCCTGTCGGTACCACCCGATCTTGAACCGCTGCCGGGAGCGCCGGTGGAGGATCTCGCGGTGGGGGTGACCCCCTTGCTGCTGCCGTCGTACCTCGACAGCCCCTGGCTCGCGATCCGGGCGAACGAGAATGAGATCCGATACGCGATGTCCGACCGCTGGGGGGAGCGGCTCGAGAAGGGGGTCCGGCGCGTGCTGGCCGCCAATCTCGGCCAGTTCCTCGCCACTGAACGCGTCGCCGCCGAAGCCTGGCGCAGCACCGCAGTGGATTTCGAACTGACCGTGAACCTGCGCCGGTGCGACCTGTACGCCGATGGCCGCGTGTTGGTCGAGGGCCGCTGGCAAATCCTGGAAACCGCCAGCGCCAACGTCGTGTGCCGCGACCAGCACCGTGTGCTGCACAGTGGTCCTCCGCCCGATACCGACCCCGCCGGGGCCGCGGCGGCCTTGAGCGAGGCGCTGGCCGAGTTCAGCCGGGCGATCGCGCGCTCGGTGCTGACCGCCGCAGCGCGAGAAAGCCCCACTGCCGCGCGTTGAAGACACGCCCCTCCCCCTGGGGGCGAACCGCCACCGGGTCCGGCCTGAACCGTTCGGAGGCCGTGCACCGGGTGGGCGGCGTACAAGAGGGGAGAAGTCTCAAGCGCAAAGTTCAAAGCTCAATGGAAGTTCCAAGGTTCCAGGGGACAAGCCCGGCCCCACCGTGGCCCGCTTGCCAAGGGGCCCGGAGGTCGTCGCCTTCGGCAGAACGCGCAGCAGCGGACCCGCTCGGGGGTCATGAACCGATCAGGCTGGATGTTCTTCTGCATTCTTCATTCTTCCTTCTGCATTCCGGGTCAAGGGACGGTCGCCCGCCCATTTCCCGTTGGACTTGGCCGCGCCGGCTGACCATCCTCGCGCCACCGTAAAGACAAGCTCCAAACCTCATGAGAACCCTGGTTATCGGCATCGACAGCGGCACGCAGTCCACCAAGGCCCTCGTCCTGGATGTGACCAAGAAGCTGGTGGTGGGGTCGGCCTCGGTCGCGTACGGGCTCCTCCCCGATCTCCCGCCGGGCGCGAAGGAACAGCATCCCCACACGTGGCGTGACGCCACCGCGAAAGCCATCCGGGCCGCGCTCAAACAGGCAAAGGCCACCCCCGGCGAGGTCAAGGCCATCGGGGTCAGCGGCCAGCAACACGGCTTCGTCCCGCTCGACAAGGCCGGCCAGGTGATTCGCCCGGCCAAGCTCTGGTGCGACACCGCCACGGCCGCCGAATGCGAGGAGATCACCGAGCGCCTCGGCGGGGTGCGCCCCACCATCAAAGTGCTCGGCAACGCCGTCCTCCCCGGGTTCACCGCCTCCAAGATCCTCTGGCTCCGGAAGCACGAGCCCCAGAACTACGCCAAACTCGCCACCGTCCTGCTCCCCCACGATTACCTCAACTGGTGGCTCACCGGTCGCGCCGTCATGGAGTACGGCGACGCCAGCGGCACCGCCTTGCTGGATGTCCGTTCCCGCAAGTGGAGCGCCCCGGTGCTCAAGGCCATCGATCCCGATCTGGCCGAGAAACTGCCGCCGCTCATCCCGAGCGACCAGCCGGTGGGCACGCTCCAGCCGGCCACCGCCAAGTCCCTCGGCTTGAACCCGGACGTCCTCGTGAGCGCCGGCGGCGGCGACAACATGATGGGCGCCATCGGCACGGGCAACACCCGGCCCGGCGTGGTCACGGCCAGCTTCGGCACTAGCGGCACCATCTATGCCTGCGCCGACGAGCCCGTCGTGGATCCGCTCGGCGAAATCGCCGCGTTCTGCGATTCGACCAACCGCTGGCTGCCCTTGCTCTGCACCATGAACGTGACCGTCGCCACCGAGATGGTGCGCAACGATTTCGAGCTCACCCACGCCGCCTTCGAGAAGGCGGCCGCCAAAGCTCCGCCGGGCGCCGCCGGTCTGGTGTTGCTTCCCTACCTCGAAGGCGAACGCACCCCCAACGTTCCCGATGGCACCGGCGTGTTCTTCGGTGTCCGCCCCGCCACCTTCCAGGCCGCCCACTTCGCGCGAGCCGCGATGGAGGGCGTGACCCTCGGCATGAACTACGGGCTGCGCCGGCTGGCCGACCTCGGGGTGAAAGCCACGCAAATCCGTGCCACCGGCGGCGGGGCGAACTCGAAGTTCTGGCGGCAGCTCATGGCCGACATTTTCCAGGCCGAGGTCGTGACGTTGAAGGTCGGCGAAGGCGCCGCGTTCGGAGCCGCCCTCCAAGCCCTGTGGTGTTGGCGCCGCCACCTCGGCCAGGCGCTGCGCATCGAGGATGTCACCGACGCCTTCGTGACGCTGAACCCGTCGGAGACCACCGAGCCGAACCCGGCCCACACCGCCCTCTACGCCGAGTTGCAGGCGTTGCAGGATGAGCTTTCGAAGGCCCTCCGCCCGGCGTTCCAGCGGCATCGGGCCCTTGTCACCCGCCCGGGCTGAGCCAGCCCCGCGGGCGGACGCGGCGGAGCCGGTTCGGCGGTCGCTGTCCACCGCGGGGTCGCCCGCGCGTCACTTCTCCGGATTCCCGGCGAACCGAACTTCCGCATGTCGAAGCTCCTGGAATCCCTGCGGGCGGAGGCGACCAAGCAGCTCCCCTTGCCGCCCGGGCGTCGTCCGTGCCAGGAGGTGGCGCGCTACCAGCGTTACCTGCATCGCTGCCGGCTGCGAACCCGGTACGCCCACAACCAGGGAGCCAGCGGGCGCGCGGTGGTTCAGGCCCTCGCGCTGGCGGTGGATCTCGTCTTCCAGCACGCCCTCGAGGCGGCGGGCGCGTTGCCCGAGTACGCGGGCCGGGGACGGTCTGCGCGCTACGCCGTCGTGGCGCTCGGGGGGTACGGCCGTCGAGAACTGGGGCCGCACAGTGATCTCGACGTCCAGTTCCTGCACGAAAGCGGGGATCTCCAACGCGGGGACCGTCCGGCGTTCCTGGCGCTGCTCGAGGAGTCCTGGCTCTACAACGTCTTCCCCAAAGTCCAGAGCGTCGTCCGGACCCCCGCGGAATCGGTGACCGCAGCCAACCAGGATCTGCGGTCGAAGACCTCGCTGATCGAGGCGCGCTGGGTCTGCGGCGACGAACGGCTCTTCGCGCGGTTCCAGCGGCGGGTGATCTCGGGCTGCGTGGCCGGGCAGGAGAACCCGTACGTCGAGCAGCGCCTGGCCGACCAGGCCGAACGACGGCGGCGCTTCGGCAACACCCCGTTCCTGCAGGAACCGAACGTCAAGAACGGCTGCGGCGGCCTGCGCGACTACCAGAATCTGGTGTGGCTGAGCTTCTTCCGGTACCGCACTGCCAGCACCGCCGAGCTCCAGCAACGCCAGTTGATCAGCGCCGCCGAGCAGGCCGACCTCGACCGGGCCTATGAGTTCCTGCTGCGCGTCCGCAACGACCTGCACTTCCGCAGCGAGCGCCACCACGACGTCCTGCTCAAGGCCGTGCAGCCCGCGGTGGCCCGGGCCATGGGCTTCCCGGACCGTTCGCCCAGCAAACGGGTCGATCGGCTCATGCGCGCCTATTACGGTCACGTCCGCAACATCCACGACCTCACCCGCAACGTGGAGGAACGCCTCGCCCTCCTCCCCCAGCCCGGACGCCTGCCCCGCCTCACCGACCTCCTGCGTGCCCGTCGCCGTCGGGCCGCCTATGAAGTCGATGGCTTCAAGTTCGTGGACGGACAGGTCCTGCCCGTCTCCGGCGGCATCTTCCGCGAGCGACCCAGCCGGTTGATGCAGGCCTTCTTCAACGCCCAGCGGCGCGGTCTCCGCCTGCATCCCGAACTCCTGCAGCTCGTCCGCGACCACGTCGCCCTCGTCACGCCCGCCTTCCGCCACGACCCCGGCGCCGCCCAGATGTTCCTCGAGCTCCTCAAGGCCCGCGGTCAGGTCGGGGGTTGCCTGCGCCAGATGCACGAAGGCCGACTCCTCGGCGCCTACCTCCCCGCGTTCGGCCGCCTCACCGCCCAGGTGCAACACGAGTTCTTCCACCAGTACACCGTCGATGAGCACACCCTGGTGTGCCTCGAGAAGCTCGACGCCGTCTGGCACGAGCAAACCCCCGCCCTGCGCCCTTACACCGAGATGTTCCGCCACCTCGAACGCCCGGAACTCCTCTACCTCGCCCTCCTCTTGCACGACGCCGGCAAGGGCGAAGGACGCGACCACGCCGAGCGCGGCGCCCGCATCGCAGCCACCGTCTGCCGGCAGCTCCGCCTCGACGACGCCGGCGCCCGCCGGGTGCAGTTCCTCGTGCGCCAGCATCTGGCCATGGTCGCGACCTCCCAGAAGCGCAACCTCGGCGACCCGCACGTCATCGAGACCTTCGCCCGGCTGGTGGGGGACCTCGAGAACCTCCGCGCCCTCGCCCTCCTGACGCTGGCCGACTCGATGGGCACCAGCGACCAGCTCTGGACCGCCTTCAAGGATGCCCTGCTGCTCACCCTGTACCAGCGCACCCGCGAACACCTCGAAGGCCAGGGAGCGGTCGTCGCCGAAGCCGAACGCACCCGCCTGCTCGAGGAGGTCCGCAACGCCGCGCCTGCGGATCTCCCGGCCGACGAAGTCCAGGCGCATTTCGACCGCGTGCCGCCGCGCTACTTCCTGCATGCGCTCGCAGCGGATGTCCTCGCCGACCTCCGCATCGCCCACGAGTTCCTTCAAGTCCAGGTCCTGGGCACAGGCGCGCCCCTCGAGCCCATCGTCCACGGGCAGGTCGCCGAAGCGCGCGGCTGTTCCGTCGTCCGTTGTTGCACGTGGGATCGGCCGGGGCTGTTCGCGAAGCTGGCCGGCGCCTTCACCGCCGCCCGCCTCAACATCCTCGGCGCGGAGATTTATACCCGCACCGATGACCTGGTGATCGACACGTTCTACGTGACGGACGCCGACACGGGCGCCCCCGCAACGCCACGGGTGATGGAACGGTTCCGTTCCCTGGCCCGCGCCGCCTTGACCGCGCCGGCGACCCGCCCGGAAACCCTGCCGACCCTGTCTCCGACCGCCGCGGACGATGCTGGTCTCCCGTCGGCTTCCGCAGCGATGGTGGGACGCGATCCCGCGGTACCCGCCCCGCCCGGGCCCGCCCCGAGACCACCGGGCCCCTCCCCTGCTCCCTCCGGCGACCCCTTCAAGACATCCGTGGTATTCGACAACCACTCGAGCCCGAGCCACACCATCGTCGAGATCGAAACCGAGGACCGCCTGGGCCTGCTGCACACCATCGCCACCGTGCTGGCCGGGCTGCGCGTGGACATCGCCCTCGCCCGCATCCATACCAGCAACGGGGGTGCCTCGGATGCGTTCTACGTCAGCGAAGCCGGCGGGAAGCCCATCCTCGGCGCCACGCGACAGAAGGAGATTCGATCCGCACTCCTCACCGCCATCCGCGCCCTGGCCGGTTGAAACCCCACGAAACCCCCAACGCGGCCCAACAGCAATGCGTCTGGACACCCCCTGCCTCTGTTCTCCGCAGATTTCGAACATCGGGAATTGGGAGGGGGGGATCTGCGGCTTTCCCCGTAATCCCCTATGTTCGTAATCGGCGGAGAAACCCCCTCCTCTGAATCCTCCGCAGATTTCGAACATCGGGAATTGGGAGGCGGGGATCTTCGGCTTCCCCGTAATCCCCTCTGTTCGCAATCGGCGGAGAGAACCCCACCCCTGGATCCTCCGCAGATTTCGGACATCGGGAATTGGGAGGAGGAGATCTCCGGTTCCCCGTAATCCCCTCTGTTCGCAATCGGCGGAGAAAACCCCACCCCTGGATCCTCCGTAGATTACGGACATCGGGAATTGGGCTGAAGGAGGGCCTACCTGAACCTGTGGTGCGGGCTTCCAGCCTGCACCCTGCATGATTCATGGCCCCTGAGCGGGTCCAAGAGGAACAGGAGCGCCGCTTCGCTTGCCAGCGCGTTGTGCCGGGGTCAGGCTCGCCGGCATGATCACTCGCTGGTGTGACCAGGCCCTGCGCGCCGGACGGCTGGCGTGCGCCGCCCTCGCGTTGGGTCTCGGGATGAGCGTGGCCCAGACTTCGCGACCCAACCTCCTCTGGATCACCGCCGAGGACCTCGGCGTCCACCTCGGCTGTTACGGGGACCCCGATGCCCGCACCCCGCGACTCGACGCCTTCGCGCGCGACGGCGTCCGCTACACGCACGCGTTTGCCACCGCCCCCGTCTGTTCCCCGGCCCGGTCCTGCCTGATCACGGGCCTCTACGCCACCTCTCTGGGCACGCAACGGCTGCGGTCCCAGTTTCCGGTTCCCGGGAACCTGCGCGGGTTCGCGGCTTTGCTGCGTGAAGCCGGTTACTACAGCGCCAACAACGTCAAGACGGACTACAACCTGCGGGACGAACCTCGCTTCATCGCCGACTGCTGGCACGAGTCTTCGTCGCGCGCTCATTGGCGGGGACGCAAGGCCGGCCAGCCGTTCTTTGCGGTGTTCAATCTCATGACCACCCACCAGTCGCGGGTCAGCGTGTGGCCTCACGAGCAGTTCGAGGCCGAGGTCGGCGCCCGACTGCGCCCCGGCGAACGCCACGATCCCGCCCGCGTGCACCTTCCGCCGTACTATCCCGACACCGCCGCCACCCGGCAGGCCTGGGCGCGTTACCACGATTGTGTGACGGCGATGGACCAGGAAGTGGGCGCCCTGCTGGACCAACTCGCCGCGGACGGGCTCGCGGATGACACCATCGTCTTCTTCTACGGCGACAACGGCATGGGGTTGCCACGCGGGAAGCGGTGTCTCTGGGACACGGGATTGCGCGTGCCCTTGCTCATCCGGATCCCGCCCAAGTTCCGCGGACTGGCGCCCGCACCCCCGGGCGGGACCACGGACCGGCTGGTCAGCTTCGTGGACTTCGCGCCCACGATGCTCAGTCTGGGGGGCGTCCCGGCGCCGCCCCAACTCCAGGGCGTCGCGTTCCTCGGCCCCGCTGCCGGACCGCCACGCGCATTCGTTTTCGGTGCGCGCGACCGGGTGGATGAGGCGTTTGATTTGTCGCGCTCGGTCCGCGACCAGCGGTTCCTCTATGTGCGCAACTTCATGCCGCACGTTTCCTGGATGGCCCCCGAAGGCTACTCCGATGCCGCGCCCTTCCGACGCGAACTGACACGGCTGGCCGCCGCCGGCAACCTCAACGCGGCTCAACGTGCCTACGCCGGTCCCCGGAAACCGATTGAGGAACTCTACGACACCGACGCCGACCCGCATCAGATCCACAACCTGGCCACCGCCCCGGCTCATCGCGACACCCTCGAACGGATGCGCCAAAACCTGCGCGAATGGCTCCTGACCACACGCGACGCCGGCTTTCTCACGGAACCGCAAGTCTGGGAACGCCTCGGCCCCGCCGGCACCCCTCTCGAACTGGCCCGCGACGACACGCAATACCCGCTGGCCCGCCTGCTTGAGGCCGCGGACCTCGTGGGGCGCCCGGACGCCGTGCCCCGGTTGCAGGCCCTGCTCGGGGACGCCGATGACGGCATGCGCTATTGGGCTGCCGTGGGGTTGCATACCGCCGGCCCGGCCGCCGAATCGACCCGCCCGGCGTTGCGCCGCGCCCTGACGGATCACTGTGCCGTGGTCAGGGTGGAAGCCGCCGCCGCCCTCGTCGGATTGGGAGAAGCGCCGGAGCCGTTGCGGGTGCTGGAAATAGAACTGCGTTCAACCCAACCCGACGTCGCCTTGCACGCCGCCCGCGCCCTGCAACTCCTGGGGCAGCGCGCGGCGCCCGCCTGGCCCGTCATGCGCGAGGTCCTTGAACAGGCGCGGCGCGAGGAACCGTCCGTCGGCGACCCGGCGATGTACCTCCGCTTCAGTCTCGAGACGGCGCTCGGCTTGACGGCCCAGGGAGCGGCGCGCTGAAGACACGCAAGCGCCCATCCCCAGGTCTGGCGCAACCTGCGTCTCCCGAGAAGCCTGTGGGGCCATGGGGTCAAACATTGACATTCGACAATTCTCGCGAGCGCCGAAGACGTTGAGATGTCGCACCGCCTTGACCGATCGAGGTTCTGACCAGAACGCCGCGCCCCAGGGAGCGCCACACAGACGAATGTGGGACAGGCGAACAGAGTAATTCGCGGACATTCCGTTGTCTCTCATTCGCCTGTCCCTCATTCGGCTGTCGCTTTCCGAGAGTCTTCGGCGGCGGCCACTGGGGAGGGGTCGTCGCCGAAACGTGCGCCGATTGGGGTCCGGATCCAACGGCGTCCGACGTTGGCTCCCAGTTCAGGGCAGCGGTCGCACCACGGTTGCGGTGGCAAACTCGACTCCCGCCAGTGCCGCCCGGCCAATTACACCCGGCTTGCGAAATCCGATCAGCCAGGCCCGCTTTGGCTCCGTGGCACGGACCCCAACGGCCGTTCCGCTCTCTACGCGTTCGAGAGTCCACACGACCTGTTGCCCAGTGCGATACGGCAGCAGCACGGTCAGCATTCCCACCTCGTGCTCCTTCGTCGGCGTGCTGGCTTCGACGTGCCATTGGTTGGGGAACTCCCGATCCGGCGGCGGCTCGTAACCGTCCCACTGTCGGAACGCGAGCGGTGCCGGCGCGAGGTACCGCACCGTGACGCCGGCTTTCGGCTGGGTGACCGAGAGCCGCTGTTGGCCAGGGTCCACCGTGAACTCCGACAGCGCATGCAGCAGGAACTGGAACGTGGCCGGCTCCCGCGCCGCCAAGTCATCGTAAAGCACCAGGATCGGGGCCTCGCCCTTGACGAACAGCACGTGCCGCCGGTAACGCTCAAGGCGTCCGCCATACGCCTCGGTCGCGTCTCCCACGACGTAATCCCACTCCGGGGTGAGCTGGAAATCAGCGATCCGCCCGTGGGGCGCCGGCGTGTGTTTGATCTGGCCGGCGCCGTCCACCAACACCCCGTTGTGCGCCAGCGTGCTGTGCGCCCATTGGTAGTGGAACTTGCTGCCGTGCAGATCGCGATAGACACACGTCGTGAGCAGCGCCTCCCCATACGAGTTCAGTTGAAAGGTGTTGTGGGGATTGTGCCCGTGGCTCTGTGTCCCAAAGGGTGAGGACTTGAACAGAAAGTGAACGTCCTCGCGGCTGTCCAGCAGCGTCGTGTGCAGACTCGCCACGCCGATGCCCCGGAAGATCTTGGACGTCGGGAGGTCCGTTGGAGCCTTCGCCGGTGGCATCGGCGGGAGGTTCGCCGCATACAAGAACCCGAGAATGCCCTCGTTTCCCCGACCGCCGAGCTGTTCGCTCCACCACCGCCAGTAACCCGCTTGCGCGCCGTCCGGTTGGCTGCCCTTCACCCGAATGAAGTACTCGAGGAACGCCGGCGCGTTTGGCGGCCGGTGCGACAGGTCCCCGAACCCGATGTTCGGTGAATGCGGCGGCGCCACGTACAACGGGAAGTCGCCCACTTGCGCGAAGAACGGCTTCCGCAAACCGTCGATGCCAAGCGCCGACTGGGCGATCTGCAGCCACCACACCGACTTGCTCAGGTAGCCGCTCCAGTAGCTCACCCCCTCGTGCCAGCCCCCATCGTCATCGGACCAGACCGGGTAGGCGGCGTAGAACTTGTTCACCGCGTAGTCGAGCCACATCGCGGCCTCGGGAATCTCGTCCAGAATGATACGTCCCCGGCGCCAGCGGTTCATGGTGCGTGTACGTGTTCCAGCGAAATCCTTCCACGGTCACGGGCTCGGCGAACGCGGCATCGCGTGCCCACTGGATGTCGTACCGGACGGCGTTCGTCTCGTGCAGCCAGATCCAGGAAGGCGGGTTCAACGGGGCCGTCGCGCCGTCGGCGGGGCGATAGCCGATCTCCTCCGGCCGGGGCGCGCGGTTACTGACCTGCAAACCGTCGGACGCGATGGTCACCAGCGACGCACCGAAACACGGCCACCACCACCGACGCCAAAGCCGGAAATGCATGGCCGCATCGTCCAAAGCGGCCCCGCGCGGGTCAGCGCGAAAGCCTGCCCATGAACCGAGCCTGCGAAAGCGGAGCACTGCCTTCGAAATGGCCTAGGTCCGGGGCGGGCCCTGCTCCAGCCGACCGCAGCCGCGGGGTTGGTTGACGCGACGGTGCGTGTAGAAAATCCTGTGGGACATGAATGCGATCACGGTCCCGTTGCGACGGTTCCTCAACGAGGCACGCCTCCAGCGGGCCGCCGCCCAGGGACAAAGAACCCTGGTCACCTACCGTGGACGCCCCTATTTCGAGGTGGGCCCGCCCGAGCCACCGCCGACCTTCATTGGTCGGGGTCGTCACCTCAGCACCGGCCAGCCCACCGATGGGATCATCCCCGCCGCTGGATGGCAGGGGCTCCGGTGAGGTACCTGCTCGACACGGCGGTGTGGTGCCACCTGACGATGGACCAGCATCTGATCCCCGGGGCGCCTGCGCGAACTCGTGGCGGCCGAACCGGAGGTGGGCCTCGCCTCCGTCAGCCTGCTCGAGGGGGCGATTCTTCATCGGATCGGGAAACTGCGATTGCAGGGTTCCTTGGCGGATTTCTTCGGCGCCGGCCTCGTCCGCCAGGTTCATGTCCTCGAACTCTCAACGGCCGTGGCCCTCGAGACCAACGCGTTACCGGCCGCGTTCAACGGAGATCCGTTTGACCGAACGGTGGCCGCGACGGCCCGCGTGCTCGGATTGGTACCGATCACGACGGATGCGCAGATTCGGGACCACGCCGGGTTGGCGGCGGTGGAGTATTACCCGTTCAAGCCCGGGCGCCGTTCTGGTTGAACTCCCTTGCCCCAATTCCTTTGCCCGAACTCGACAGCCAACCCTTGACCCCAGTCCCTTGCCTGCCCGCAAGCCAGACCGCCTCCGGCCGGTGTCCGCCCCCTCGAACGTGATGGAAGCCTGCGGGCCGGCGCAGGGGGATTGGGGCAGAGGAATCGGGACAAAGGAATGAGTCTGGAGTAGCCCCGTTGCCGCTGGGCGTCCCCGGCGCCAGTTCTGCACGGGACCGTCGCGGCCTGCTGGTCGAGCCCGGGGCTGCATACTTTTCCGGGACAGAATGCGCCTTATGAGGTAAATGAGACCGCGCGATTTGCAATGAACCCGACGCCCCACGAGGAAACCCTCTTCCAGGCTGCCTTGCCCCTGGCCGGGGCCGAACGCGCCGCGTACCTGGAACGGGAATGCAGCGGCGATTCGGCCTTGCGAGCGCGCCTCGAGGCCCTGCTCGCCGCCCATGACCAGCCCGACACGCTGTTCGGCACCGAGGCGGGAGCCGCCCGCCCCACCATCTCCCTCGACCTGGCGCGCGATCTCGCCGACGACTTGGTCGGCGAGACGATCGGCCGGTACAAGCTGCTCGAGAAGATCGGCGAAGGCGGTTGCGGGGTAGTCTATGTGGCCGAACAAACCGAGCCCGTTCGACGCCGAGTGGCGCTAAAGATCATCAAGCTGGGCATGGACACCAAGCAGGTCGTCGCTCGGTTCGAGGCCGAGCGTCAGGCCCTGGCGATGATGGATCATCCGAACATCGCCAAGGTGTTCGATGCGGGAACGACGGACGGAGGGAAGTTCGAGGTCCGAAAGTCGAAGTCTGAAGGAAGTCCGAAGTCCGAAAGTCGAAGTCCGAAGTCCGAAAGTCGAAGTCCGAAGTCTGAAGGAAGTCCGAAGTCCGAAAGTCGAAGTCCGAAGTTGGGGGTCTCTACTTCGCCCTTCGCCCTTCGGATTTCCACCTTCGCCCTTCGCCCTCCGACCTTCGGACTTCGAACGCGCCCCTTCCCTGCGGTCGCCCGTACTTCGTCATGGAACTGGTCCGGGGGATCCGGATCACGGACTTCTCCCCGGACAAGGAGAACAACGTACCCTGAAGCGACGTGCATTCCACGAGCCCTTGGTCTTCCCATGAACCTCCCCAGGAGCGCGGACTTCAGTCCGCAGGAACGCGGGCCGAGCAAGGGACGTCCCTGCGGGCTAAAGCCCGCGCTCCGGTTCATGGCCACTGAGAAGGTCCAAGAGGAACAGGCCGCTTCCCAGCAGCGCGCAGCCGGATCCTCCCACAGACTCGCCCCGGGCCATCTGCGTTCGCCCTGAATCGGCGTGGAACCCTCTGTCTGGACGCCCCCACGCCGATTCAGGACCGAACGCAGATGGGGCTTCGGGATCAAACGCCGCGCAAGGTCGCCCGGGCTCAGGGCAGCGGTCGCACCACGGTCGCGGCGTCGAACTCCACTCCCGCCAACGACGCCCCTCCAACCCCACCCGGCTTGCGAAGACCGATCAGCAGGGCTCGCTTCGGCTCCGTGGCCCGGACCCCAATCGCCGTCCTGCGTTCCACGCGTTCGAGCGTCCACGCGACCGGCTGGCAGTGGTTACTCCTCGAACGGCGACTCGGTTAAACGACGTGGCAGATCCCTCGCACCATGGATTAGGCGCTCCGCAAGCAGCCGGCTTCCATCGAACCGGTAGAAGATCAGATGTCGGTGGAATGGGCGCTCGACCCGGAAGGAACGCATGCTCCCCAGCTCCGGCCAATCGAGGAAACGTGGTCGCCCAAGGCCCGGTGTCCGGCAGAGCGCCGTGAGCGTCGAGCGCACGCACGCCACGAATTGCTCCGCGATCTCCGGGCCGGCTTGCTCTCGATACCAGTCCACCCGCCGCTCGACATCGGCGGCGAAGTACGCGGACCACTCCAGCCGGAGAGTCATCCCGCCGTCGCCCTCCGGCGCGCTCGCCGGTGCAGCCGCTGGAAATCCTTCCCGGTCACGGGCTGATGCCGGCCCCTTACGGCAGGGAGGAGCAGCTCGGCCAGTTCCTGGGAATCACGCTCGGCCGGATCTTGACGGGCTCGAAAATCACGCAGCGCTTCCCGGATCACTTCGCTTGCGTCCGAGTATCCGCCTTCCCGCACTTTCCTCGCCAGGAACTGCTCCAGATCTTTGGTCACGGCGACTTCCATGCCCGGATGATCAAAGCGGACCCTTGGGTTGTCAAAACCCAACCATCCGCTCGTCCATCAACCCGGCGGAGGCCAGCGAATCCGCGAGGTGCCCCGCCCGACGGGCGTGAGGTTCGAGCATCGGGTGGCCGGCCAACCCTGGCAGAACCCTGCATGGGAGCCTGGCGCCAACGGACACCTGCACGACGGTGGTCCCGAGGCACGCGTGCACGTTGGGGTGACTGAGCAGCCCGCCTCAATGTCCCTGAAGATCAGGGCGAAGGATACCCGCCGGACGCATTGCCGCACCCGGATCCCCGCGCCCTTCGTTCGGTGAGGCGGCGTGAACGCCGCGGTCCAGGGGAGAGGAACCAAGGCCACATACTTTTCAGGGACAGATTGCGCCTTATCGGTTAGATGAGACTGCACGATCTGCGATGAACCCGACGCCTCACGAAGCGACCCTCTTCGAGGCGGCCTTGCCGCTGGCTGCCGCCGAGCGCGCCGCGTTCTTGGACCGTGAATGCGCCGGGGACCCAGCCCTGCGGGCACGCCTCGAGGCCCTGCTCGCCGCCCATGATCAGCCCGGCACGTTGTTAAGCACCCAGGCTGGGGCCACCCGACCGACGATCTCCCTGGACCTGGCGCGCGACCTGGCCGACGACCTGGTCGGCCAGACCATCGGCCGGTACAAGCTGCTCGAGAAGATCGGCGAAGGGGGGTGCGGGATCGTGTACGTCGCCGAGCAGACCGAGCCTGTGAGGCGGCGGGTCGCGCTGAAGATTATCAAGCTGGGGATGGACACCAAGCAGGTCGTCGCCCGGTTCGAGGCCGAGCGTCAGGCCCTGGCGATGATGAATCATCCCAATATTGCCAAGGTCCTGGACGCCGGCACCACTGAGGGGGGAAGCCCGAAGGGAGGTCAAAGTTCGAAGTCCGAAGTTCGAAGTCCGAAGGAAGTCCGAAGTCCGAAGTCCGAAAACCCCCTCGCCCCCGTCGGTCTTTCGGATGCGAGCAGGGCTGGGCACGCGGCGGGCTCCCCTCTCCCGTCGGACGGGAGAGGGGTTGGGGGTGAGGGTGACTCCACCACCCCGGCCTCGCCCTCGCGCCCCCTCGCCGTCTCGCCGTTTCGCACTCCGGCGGGCCGGCCTTACTTCGTCATGGAGCTCGTCTGCGGCATTCGGATCACCGACTATTGCGACCAGGAGCAACTCAGGACCCGCGACCGCCTGGATCTTTTCATCAAGGTCTGCCAGGCCATCCAGCACGCGCACCAGAAGGGGATCATCCACCGGGACATCAAACCCTCGAACATTCTGGTCACCCTCCACGACGGCGTGCCGGTCCCCAAGGTGATTGATTTCGGTATCGCCAAGGCAGTCGAGGGGCGGCTGACCGACGCCACGGTGTACACGCAGTTGCACCAGTTCATCGGGACGCCGGCTTATATGAGCCCCGAGCAGGCCGAGATGAGCGGGCTGGACATTGATACCCGCAGCGACATCTACAGCCTGGGGGTGCTGCTATACGAGCTCTTGACGGGGAGCACCCCGTTCGACGCCAAGGAGTTGATGTCCCAGGGGATTGATGCAATGCGGCGGACGATCCGGGAGAAGGAGCCGGTTCGCCCGAGCACGCGCCTCACCCAGCTTCGCCAACAGGAGCAGTCCCAATCGTCAATAGCCAAGGGCCAAGGGCGGGCTGCGAAGGCCAAGACCAAATCCGAAATCAGAAATCACAAATCAGAAATCGAGACTGATCTGGATTGGATTGTAATGAAGTGCCTGGAGAAGGACCGAGGACGGCGGTACGAGACGGCGAACGGGTTGGCGGCGGATCTGAAGCGGCATCTGGGCAACGAACCTGTGGTGGCTCGGCCACCCACCACCGTCTATCGCTTGCAGCGGGCCTTCCGGCGGAATCGGTTGGCGTTCAGCGCCGGGGCCACCGTGATCGTCAGCCTGTGCGTCGCGGTCATCTCCCTGGCGTTTGCGATCGAGGGCAACAAACAAGCGCTCGAGGCTGCCCAGCGGTCGGCGGCTGAGTTGGCCCGCGTGGCCATCCTGAGCGGCGCCCAAGACGAGACGGGGAAGGCCCTGGCCGATGCCGAGCGGAGCCGATTGCCCGAGGGGAAGTTGAGGTACCTGCGAGGAATGCACCTGGTCGCCAGCGCGCAACACGCCCGGGCGATCCCGGAACTCGAGGCGGTTCGGCGGCTGGAACCGGACAATGTGGCGGCGTTAGGGCTGTTGGCCACGGCCAGGATGGCGGCCTCCGGCTGGAGAGCCTATGAGCCCTTGATTCCGGAGCTGGAACGCGCCCGCCCCGTGACCTCCGACGACAAGCTCTGGTTGGGTCAGGCCTGGGCGATGAAGGATGCCGCGCGCGGGCTTCCGCTCTTGGACGAGGTCATTCAGGCCGATGGCTCGCCCAGGGCGCGGATCATTCGCGCCGCGGCAAGAACCTGGCAGGCCGTCCAGCGAATGGATCTCCAGCTCATGCAAGAAGCCCTGGATGACATTGCGGCCGCCGAGGCGTGGCGACCGCACTCCATCTCGGTGCTGATCGAGGCCTGCACCGCCCACCGAGTCGCGGCGGAACTCCACCGACGCGCGGGTCACGTCGCGGAGGCCGTGGGGCTGGCCAGGCGTTCGGAGGCGGCCAGCGAGCGGCTCGAGTCGTTCCATCCGAACCTGCAGGCGCTCCGGGCACGCCTGGATCACCTCATCCTCACCGGCGACTTCGACGGGGCGATCCAGCGGGCGCGTCGCTGGGCCGGTGAGGTCCCGGGCCGGAATCTCGATCTCACCCTGGTGTATCCCCTGATGAGGCAGGGGCACTTCGAGGCGGTCTTCCAGCTTACGCGTGCGCCGCAGACCGATGAGTTGATGCAGCTCGCTCACTTCCTGGCGGCCATCGAGTTGCCCGAACACCGGGCCGAGGCAACCCACATGGCGAGCCAGGTCGCGCCGAACATTCCCGAGAATCTGAATGTGCTGTTTGTCGCGGTGACGATGAACTTGCTGACCGACCGGGGTGAGCGCGCGCAGAACCTGGCCCGCGATTACCTGAGAACCGCGGGCTGGCTTGACCGCTCGCTCGGCGCATCCATGAGGCGGGTGGTCCGGTACCTCGCGGGTGAACTGAGCGAGGAAGCCTTGCTCAAAGAGGCGACGACGGCCTTCGCGTCAGCGACGGCCCATCACTTCGTGGGGCTGCGCCTTCTGGAACAGCGGGATCGGGAGGCAGCGCGGCGGCATTTAGCGACGTCCAGTGAAGCTGGTGAGGGCGGGGGCACCGGGGGTCATATCTCTGCCTACCTGCTGGAACGCCTCGACCAGAATGCGGACTGGCCACCCACCCTTCCGAAGCGGACAGGCAGCCCACGCCCATGAGTGTCATGGGATCTCCGGGGGGGGTGCCGGCCGGGTTCACCCCACGACTGGGGTCAACCAGTGCCTCCGGCCTGGCCCGGCGAACGGTCGCGGAGCTGACGCAACCACGCCTCCAGCTCGATGAGGTCGTGGACCTTCTGGCGGACCTCCGAGCCCCAGGCGTCCCACTCGGCGGCCATGAATTCGGAAAGAGGTCCAAGACTGCCTTGCCAGAGCGCGGCGGGGATCGCCGTCTGGTAGTTGATCCCATGAACTTGTGCCGCCTCGAGACCCAATTGGTCGTTGGCCAGGCTCCGCACGCGCTGTGCCCAACGGACGAGCGCTGGATGGGTGGCCGGATTGGCGGTTTGTTCGGCGAAGAATTCTCGCGCGTTGGCCAGGGCGAGCAGCAGATGTTTGTGGTCCTGGCGTTCATCCGGCTCCTGCTGAATCCGCATGAGGTTGATGGTCTTGCTTTCCACGCAGAGGACCGGGTGAAGCAGCCGCAAGGTGAGGCCCTGCCAGAGCACCGGGCGGGCCGTCTGCCGAACCTCCTGGTTATTCAGCCCCTTCACTTCACTGAGGAAGTCGGCTTCGACGGGCTGACCGTCGAGCAGAATTGTGAGCTGGCCAGTGTTCACCGTGCGTTGACCCGGTTCCGGGAACCGGGCCTGACCGCCGGTCAAGCGAGCGCATTCCAGCAGCGCGGTGGCACTCCCCAAGGCATCCAAGTCCCGGCTCGTAAAGGGGCGGAGCGACCGCCAAGGCTCCTCATCTCGAGCATAGACCTCGGACCAGAGATTGATGGCCTGGCCCCCAACAATCACCGCGTCGGCGCGGCTGACCGCCTCGAGCAGCGGCCGAAGCTGGCCTGGGGTGTACACGATTACTCGAGCGGCGGGACGGTCTCCCAGGCGACCACGGGACGCGCTCCGGGGAGCAACCGGTTGCGGCGCTCGACCTCGGAGGTCCGGCCCTCCGCGAGCGCCCGGGCGTCCTCGCGGCGCTGCCGGCCCTTCTCGCGAGCCCGTTCAGCCGGGTCGTAGAACCCGAGGTCGAGCTCGTTGAGTTTCAAGCGTCCAGACATCACGACGCGGAGAGCGTAACGAATTCGCAGCGGGAACGAAAGTGGTTTTGCCACCATACGTTCAGGTGACCGCTTCGGCGGGCCGACCGGGTGAGGACCGAGCCGGCGAAGCCGGAGCACCGCAGAGGCGGGACGGACGCAGCGCGGCAGGGCCGCAACCAGGGAGTCTAACCACGAATGGACACGAATGGGCACGAAAAGGAGGGGAGGTTCGCCTGCGTTTGGCGCGGCCTTCCCTTTCGCGTATTTCGCGTATTCCGCGGTACCGCAGGAGTTCGTCCAAGACCGGGACCGCGGAATACGCGAAATACGCGAAAACCCAGCGCAGCGGAGCCACGAACCCAGTGGCCGGACGCACCGCCGCACCACGACCCCTTACCCATTCGTTGGGTGAGGCGGCGTCAACGTCGCGGTCCTGTGGAGAGACCAAGGCCGCATACTTTTCCGCGACAGATTGCGCCCTATCGGTTAGATGAGACCGCACGATCTGCGATGAACCCGACGCCTCACGAAGCGACCCTCTTCCAGACGGCTTTGCCCCTGGGCGGGGCCGAGCGCGCCGCCTTCCTGGACCGCGAATGCGCCGGGGATCCAGCCTTGCGCGCACGCCTCGAGGCCCTGCTCGCCGCCCATGACCAGCCGGACACGCTGTTCGGCACCGAGGCGGGAGCCGCCCGGCCGACCATCTCCCTCGACTTGGCGCGCGATCTCGCCGACGACTTGGTCGGCAGACGATCAGCCGGTACAAAGCTGCTCGGAAGATCAGCGAAGGCGGCTGCGGCGTAGTGTACGTCGCCGAGCAGACCGAACCCGTGCGGCGGCGGGTCGCCTTGAAGGTGATCAAGCTGGGCATGGACGCAAACGGGTGGTGGCCCTTCGAAGACCGAACGCCAGGCCCTGGCGATGGATCATCAATATCGCCCAGGTGTCGACGCGGGAACGACGGACGGAGGAGTTCGAAGTCCAGTCAAAGTTCGAAGGAGGTCCGAAGTCCAGTCAGAGTCGAGTTGAGATCTCGCCCTTCGCCCTTCGGATTTCCACCTTCGCCCTTCGCCCTCCGACCTTCGGACTTCGAACCCGCCCCTTCCCTGCGGTCGCCCGTACTTCGTCATGGAGCTGGTGCGCGGCATCCGGATCACCGACTACTGCGACCGAGAGCAACTCAGCACCCGGGACCGGCTCGACCTGTTCATCAAGGTCTGCCAGGGCATCCAGCACGCCCACCAGAAGGGGATCATCCACCGCGACATCAAGCCCTGGAACATCTTGGTCACGCTGCACGACGGCGTGCCGGTGCCCAAGGTCATTGACTTCGGCATCGCCAAGGCCGTCGAAGGGCGGCTCACCGACGCCACGGTGTACACGCAGTTGCACCAGTTCATCGGCACGCCGGCGTACATGTCACCGGAGCAGGCCGAGATGAGCGGGCTGGACGTTGATACGCGCAGCGACATCTACAGCTTGGGGGTGCTGTTGTACGAACTGCTTACGGGTGTCACACCCTTTGACGCCAAGGAACTCATGTCGCAGGGCATTGACGCGATGCGGCGCACGATCCGGGAGCAGGAGCCGGTGTGGCCCTCGACCCGCCTCCGGCAATCGGCTCTGGCCGCGGCGTCCGCGGGGGCGTCACGCCTCCCGGATCCCGGATCCCGGATCTCGCCTCACGCTTCGCTCCCCTCCGACCTGGACTGGATCGTGATGAGGTGCCTCGAGAAGGACCGGGGGCGGCGGTACGAGACGGCCAACGGGCTGGCCGCGGATCTCAAGCGGCACTTGGGCAACGAACCGGTGGTGGCCCGGCCGCCGAGTGCGGCGTACCGGTTTCAGAAGGCATTTCGGCGGAACAAACTCGTGTTCGCGGCCGGAACGGCGGTCGTAGCCGCGCTGGTCCTGGGGCTGACGGCCAGCCTGTGGCAGACCGCGGTCGCGCAGCGTGCGCGGGACAACGAGGCACAAGAGCGCGTTAAAGCCGAGGCGGCGGAGAAGCAGGCGGAGCTCAGCGCGCGGGACGCGACGGCCAGGCTATCCGAATCGCTGCTGGGCCAGGCACGCGCAACGCGCATGAGCCGGCAGGTTGGCTATCGCGAAGAGGTCTTCGCCCTGCTACGGAGAGCTCGCGATCTGGACACGCCGAACAAGCAGATCCCCGCGAGAAATGGTGGGCGCCCTTGCCCCAGTTGGTCGCGGGCGTCGAGGTGCTGGACAACCTCCGCCCTGAGTTCTTCCGCCGTCACAACAACACGCGAGCCCGTTTCTGGATCAGCCGGGTGAAAGGCGTGGCCGGCTCGAGTGGCACCAAGTCCAGGGGCATCCTGACCACTGCCTCGAGCTCCGCCGAGAGTTCGAACAGCCTCCAGCCGGGCACGCCGGCACACGCCAGGTCGAGGTCGCGGGCGTTGGCTGGATTCGCCAACGCGCTGCCGAACAACCGCAGTCGCGTGGCCCCATACGACCTCGCCACCTGAACCGCTTTCGCCAGGATGGGTTCGACGTCCGTCACGCCCCGAGACTACCACCGGCGACCGGGGCCGACAACGCCAAGCGCTCGCCTTGTTCTTGCGTGGCGACGCTTGGACTGGCAGGGCTCGGTGGGTCTCACGGGATCAGGAGAAGGTAGCACCCCCCGGCTACCGGCTGGCAAACCTCCGACTTGCAGACGGCGGCCCCGTGGTTGCCCACCTACTTTCCGCCGTCCTTTTGCGCCTTGAAGAGTGATGGACGACATCAGTAGTACCAAGACGCCCACCTTGGTCACGGCCAGGCGGTGTCCCAACCTAGCCAAACCATGACTGCCACCCTCGCTGAACCCACCCTCGAACTTGTCCAACTCGCCGCCTTCACGCCCTCGATCCAGCCCGGCGTGACGCCCGATGCGAACGTCGCCTGCTTCCTGGGCTCGCCCAGGCCGTTGCTGATTGACGGGCAATGGTTGCCGGCTGCTGCCGGCCGCACCTTCGAGACCTACAACCCCGCCACCGGCGGCGTTCTGGCCCGGGTGGCGGAAGCCGATGCCGAGGACGTGGATCGAGCCGTGGCGGCCGCGACCCGGGCCTTGAACGGGCCTTGGGGCAGTTTCACTCCGGCCGAACGCGCCCGGTTCCTCTGGCGGTTGGCCGACCTCCTCGAGGAACACGCCGACACGCTGGGAACGCTCGAATCGCTGGACAACGGCAAGCCCTTCACCTACGCCCGACACGGCGACATCCCCTTCGCGGCCGACACGCTGCGTTACATGGCGGGGCTCGCGCGCGGTCGCCACGGCGAGACCGTACCGCTCACCGCCCCCTTCCAGCCCGGCCAGCGCTTCTTTGCTTACACGCTCAAGGAGCCGGTCGGGGTCGTCGGCCAGATCATCCCGTGAAACTTCCCGATCCTGATGGCCGCCTGGAAGCTGGGACCGGCGCTCGCGGCGGGGTGCGCCATCTTGCTCAAGCCCGCCGAGCAGACGCCCCTCGCCGCCCTCTACCTCGGTGAGTTGGCACTCGAAGCCGGCCTGCCCGCTGGTGTGCTCAACATCCTTCCGGGCTTCGGCGAGACGGCCGGCGCCGCGATTGCCGCGCATCCAGGCGTGGCGAAGGTGGCGTTCACCGGCTACGTCGCCGGCGTGGCTCGCGAAGGGGCGCAGACCACGGTCGGCGGCAAGCGCGGCGAGGGGCCGGGTTACTACTACGAGCCCACCGTCGTGGTGAACACCGCGCCCGACCACCGGATCATGCGCGAGGAAGTGTTCGGTCCGGTGGTCGCCGCCGTGCCGTTCAAGTCGGTCGAGGAAGTCGTTGCCGCGGCCAATCACACCACCTACGGCCTCGCCGCCGGCGTGTGGACCCGCGACCTCCAGAAGGCGCATCGGGTCGCGCACGCCCTCAAGGCCGGCACCGTCTGGATCAACACCTACCATGTCTATGACAACGCCCTGCCGTTTGGTGGCTACAAACAGTCCGGCTGGGGCCGCGAGCTCGGCAAGGACGCGCTCGAACACTACACGGAAACCAAGTCCGTGGTGGCCGCGCTGTGACGGCGGGCCAAACAACCCATGAGCACACAACCTCCCACCCTCACGCTGGCGGACCCCGACATCGTTCGCGCCTTTGTCCAGGAATACTTCGAGGCCTGGCAGGGCACGGATGAGAACCGCACCCTGGACTACTACTCGGACGACGTCGTCATCGAGATACCCGTGGCCCGACTCGACGGGAAAGCCGCGGTGCGGGACCAGTTCGTCCGCCCGTTCATCGCCGCATTTCCCGGCAACGTGCATGTGCCGGTGAACCTGGCCCATGCACCGAACTTGGTGGCGGTCGAGTGGCGCTTCGAGGCGGTGCATCGCGGCACGTTTGCCGGCATTCGGGCGACCGGAAAGTCGGTTCGTGTTCCCGGTTGTTCGATCGACCAACATGACCTCGACCGCCGGGTGATCACCGGCGGCCGAATCTACTTCGATTTCGCCACGCTGCTCCGGCAGCTTGGCCAGAACGCCTGACGCGTATGCACGGGCCACCGGATCCGGCCCTCTCCCCTGCCCTCTGCCCTGCCCTCTCCCGTCGGACGGGAGAGGGTGCCCGAAGCGCGGGTGAGGGGGACGTTCCCCGTCCGGAGGGAGAGGTTGTCGCGACATGCGCCACCGCAGATGACGGCAAGCCCGGGGCGGGACCCAACCGGACCAGGCAGCGTCAGCTCATCACCGCCATCGCCACCGTGCTCGTCTCCGGCCGCAACCGGAGTCTCGGGCTGGTGCTCGGGGCGTGGGGACGCTTCCTCCCGTTCTTGGGCCTGCTGGCTCAGTTGGGCTTCCCGGACAGACCGACCCACCAGATGGTGACCGCCGGCTTCGCCGCCCTCGGCACCATTCCGTCTCGAAATCTGCGTCCATCTGCGGTTACCGCCTCTGTGTGAATCCCGCGGCCGTCGATTTCCTGTGCCCGCACTGCGCACGCCCCCTGGAGGGTGAAGCGAGCTTCGCGGGCCAGGAAATCGAATGCCCCAACTGCAACCGGCGCGTCGTGGTTCCCTCGCCAGAGGAGACCGAGGTCAGTGCCGAACCGGAGGCGCAGGGAGGACTGCTGCGGAGCGGCGAAGCGGCGCTGGCTTGTGGGCTCGCGTTGCTGGGCGTGGCGGGGTTCCTCGCGCCGCAGGTGATGCTCGGGCTGCTGGCGCTGCTGCTGGCTCCCGTCGTGCTGGCCCTGCTGGTCATCGGGGCGTGGCGCGTGCGAGATCTCGACCTTCCACCGGGTCGGCGGGCGCTCGGGTTCATCCTGTTACTCCTCGCGCTCGGCGGCCTGCTGAGGACGACCGTGCTCGCTATTGACACCAGCGCCCGCAACGCCCGTCTGACTCAGATCCGGCGGACCGGCGCCGTGCGGTCTTGCGTCCGTTCACCCTGAAGACCCGGCCGCGGCGGCGCTGGGCGCAGATCGAGGCGGACCCTGAGAGGCTGGAGTCGGCACCGGCGTATGCGCCGCCGGAACGGCGTCCGCCCGTCGCCGCCGCGTTCTGGCTGGCGCCGGTCCTCCTGGCTGGGTTTGTACTGCCGGGCCGGTGGTCGGCGCCGCCTGTTCCGCGGGTGGTGGGTCTTCCCCTACGGCATGGCACGGTTGATCCAGACCTGCGGCCCTTCGATGGTGCTCTCAGCGATCGCCACCAACGGCAGTACCACCTCCCTTTTCGGGACAGTGCGCAATGCCAGTAAATCCAGACGCACGCCATCACGAACCCTCCGTGAGAAACTCTCGGCGGCTGTCGCCCTGAACGGGGCCGAGCGCGCCGCCTTCCTGGACCGCGAATGCGCCGGCGATCCGGCCCTCCGCGCGCGGATCGACGCGTTGCTGGCCGCCCACGAGCAGCCCGGCACGCTGTTTGGGACCGCAGCAGGCCCTTCCCGGCCCACGATCTGCCTGGAGCCGGCTCACGACCTGTCCGATGACTGGGTCGGCCAGACGATCGGGCGCTACAAGCTGCTCGAGAAGATCGGCGAGGGCGGCTGCGGCGTGGTGTACGTCGCCGAGCAGACCGAACCCGTGCGGCGGCGGGTCGCCTTGAAGGTGATCAAGCTGGGCATGGACACCAAGCAGGTCGTCGCTCGGTTCGAGGCCGAGCGCCAGGCCCTGGCGATGATGGACCATCCCAATATCGCCAAGGTGCTCGACGCGGGTGTGGTGGGGCAGAGGTCAGACATCAGAGGTCAGCGGTCAGAAGTCAGCGCTCAGAGGTCAGCCCGCGGAGCGACGGATGCTCTGACTTCTGACTTCCGACCTCTGACCTCGGGATCGGGCCGCCCCTATTTCGTCATGGAACTGGTGCGGGGGATCCGGATCACGGACTACTGCGATCAGAACCGCCTGGGCACGAAGGACCGGCTGGACCTGTTCATCAAGGTCTGCCAGGCCATCCAGCACGCGCACCAGAAGGGGATCATCCACCGCGACATCAAGCCCTCGAACATCCTGGTCACGCTCCACGACGGGGTGCCCGTCCCCAAGGTCATTGACTTCGGCATCGCCAAGGCCGTCGAAGGGCGGCTCACCGACGCGACGGTGTACACGCAATTGCACCAGTTCATCGGGACCCCGGCGTACATGAGCCCGGAGCAGGCGGAGATGAGCGGGCTGGACATCGATACGCGCAGCGACATCTACAGCCTGGGGGTGTTGCTCTACGAGTTGCTGACGGGCGTAACACCCTTCGACGCCAAGGAACTGATGTCGCAGGGGATCGACGCCATGCGGCGGACGATCCGCGAGCAGGAGCCGGTGCGGCCCAGCACGCGCCTCACCCAGCTCCGCCAGCAGCAGCAGTCCAAACCGCCGATCGCCGATCGCCAAGGGTCGACCGCGAAGGCCAAATCAGAAATCAGGAATCAGAAATCAGAAATCGAGACCGATCTCGACTGGATCGTGATGAAGTGTCTGGAGAAGGATCGGGCGCGGCGTTACGAGACGGCCAACGGGCTGGCGGCTGATCTCATGCGGCATTTGAAGAACGAGCCGTCGTTCGACCGCCCACCACCGCCTACCGCCTGGAAGGCCTGGCGGCGCAACAAACTGGCGTTCACGGCCGGCGCGGCCATCGTCGCCGGTCCCTTGTGGCGATCGTTTCCGCTGGGACTGCCGTTTGGCATACCACCCGAGCACTCGCTACGGCCAGGCAATCCGCCGTCCGGTTGGTCCGCACCGCTATCATGAGCTGCTACCAACCGGAAGCAGAGCAGGCGTTCAAGGACGCCGAGAAGAGCCGGTTGCCCGAGGCGCAACTGCGATACCTCCGGGGAGTTCACCTGGTGACGACTGCCCAACCTGCCCTCGCGATCTCCGACCTCGAGGCCGTGCGACGACTGGAGCCGGATAACGTGGCCGCACTCGGGCTGTTGGCGACGGCGAGAATCCTGACGTCCGGCTTGCGCGCCTACGAGCCATTGATCCCCGAGCTGGAGCGGGTACGGCCCGTGTCACCCGACGACAAGCTCTTCCTGGGGCAAGCCTTGGCCATGTTGGACCCCAAGCGTGGCCTGCCGCTGCTCGACGAGGCGATCCATGCCGAAGGCTCACCCATGGCGCGGATCATCCGGGCCTCCGTGAGGTCCGAACAGGCCGTCCAGAGTAAGGACCTCGAGCTCCTGCGGGGGGCTCTGGACGATATTGCCGCCGCCAAGGCGTGGCGGCCGGACTCGATCTCGGTGTTGATTGCCGCTTGCGGGACCCACCGGGTGGCGGCAGCACTCTATCGCAGCGCCGGCCAGGCGGCGGAGGCTGAAACCCAGGCCAGGCTCGCGGAAAACGCCAGCGAGCAGCTCGAGTCGTTTCATCCGAACCTGCAAGCACTTCTGGCCCGACTCGATCACTTGATCCTCACGGGCGACCTGGAAGGCGCGATCGAACGGGCCCGCCGCTGGTCCAGCGAAATCCCGGGCTGGAACTTCGCACTCGCCTTGGTGTATCCGCTGATGAGGCATGGGGAGTTCGAGGAGGCCTTCGAGCTGACACGTCCGCCGCAGACCAATGGGTTGGCAGCTTGCCACCCTGGCGGCCATGAGGTGCCAAGCACCGCGCCGAGGCAACCGGCATCGGAGCCAGGATCGCGACGAACGCTCCCGACAATCTGGATGACCTGTTCGTGGCGGCAACCATGAACCTGCTGACGGACCGAGGTGAGCGCGCGCAGAACCTGGCCCGCGATTACCTCAGAACCGCGGGGTGGCTCGACCGCTTGCTCGGCCCTTCCATGCGGCGGGTGGTCCGCTACCTCGCAGGCGAACTGAGCGAGGAAGCCTTGCTCAGAGAATCGACAACCGCCCGCGCGTCAGCAACGGCCCATCACTTCGTGGGCTTGCGCCATCTGGAGCGACGCGATCCCGACGCCGCCCGGCGGCATCTCCAGCGGTCAAGTGAAGTTGGTGAAGGCGGTGGCCCCGGGGTTTTCATCTCCGCCTACGTGCTGGATCGTCTCGAGAAGAATGCTGATTGGCCGCCCACCCTCCCGATGAGGACGGGCGGCCCGGCCCTCTTTTCCGAGACAGAGTGCGCTTAATACAGTAAATAAGACGCCACGCAGCATCGCGAAACCCTCCGTGAAACTTTCAAGCGACTGTCGCGCTCAGCCGGGACGCCCGCGCCTTCCTGGGAATGTGCCGGCGATCCGGCCCTCCGCGCGCGGATCGACGCGTTGCTGGCCGCCCACGAGCAGCCGGGCACGCTGTTTGGGACAAGGGCGCGTCGGCCCTGATCACGGAGTCGGCTCACGACCTGTCGATGGCTGGGTCGGCAGACTCGGCGCCGGCCTCGAGAAGATCGGCGAGGGCGGCTGCGGCGTGGACCGTCGCCGAGCAGACCGAACGCGGCGGCGGGTCGCCTTAGGTGCAACTGGGCATGGACACCAAACGGGTGGTGGCCCGCTCGGGCCGAGCGAGGCCTGGCGATGATGGACCATCCAATATCGCCGCGCTGACGAGGTTGTGGGCAGAGGTCAGACATCAGAGGTCAGCGGCCGGAAGTCACGATCGAGTCGCAGGCGGATGCCGATGTCTGACTTCAGACTCGACCCCTGACCGATCGGGCCGCCCCTATTTCGTGCGGAACTGGTGCGGGGATCCGGATCACGGACTACTGCGATCAGAACCGCCTGGGCACGAAGGATCGGCTGGACCTGTTCCATCGAGTCTGCCAGGCCATCCGCACGCGCAAGAGGGATCATCCACCGCGACATCGCCTCGAACATCCTGGTCACGCCTAACGACGGGTGCCTGTCCGAGTCATGATCTGGCATCGCCAGGCCGTCGAAGGGCGGCTCACCGACGCGACGGTGTACACGCAATTGCACCAGTTCATCGGGACCCCGGCGTACATGAGCCCGGAGCAGGCGGAGATGAGCGGGCTGGACATTGATACGCGCAGCGACATCTACAGCCTGGGGGTGCTGCTTTACGAGCTCTTGACGGGGAGCACCCCGTTCGACCCCCGGGAACTGACGTCCCGGGGAATCGACGTGATGCGGCGGACGATCCGGGAGCAGGAGCCGGTGCGGCCCTCGACCCGCCTCCGGCAATCGGCTCTGGCCGCGGCGTCCGGCGGGGCTTCACGCCTCCCGGATCCCGGATCCCGGATCACGCCTCACGCTTCACTCCCCTCCGACCTGGACTGGATCGCGATGAAGTGCCTCGAGAAAGACCGAACCCGGCGTTACGAAACCGCCAACGGACTGGCAGCGGACCTGAAGCGCCACTTGAGCCACGAGCCGGTCGTGGCCCGGCCGCCGAGTGCCGTGTACCGGTTCCAGAAGGCCTTTCGCCGCAACAAGCTCGCCTTCGCGGCGGGCGCGGCATTGGGGGTGACGCTCGTGGTCGGCCTGGGTGTCAGCACCTGGCAGTGGGCGAAGGCCAGACAGGCCGAGTCCGAGAAACGGGAACAAGCCCAGTTGGCGTTTCAGGAGCGAGACCGGGCCAGCGAGGCAGAGCGGCAGGCGCTGGCCCATCTGCGGCAGGCCCGGCGGGCCGCGTACCTGGCGGACATGCGTCTGGTCGCCGACTCGTTGCAGTCCGGCAACGTTGGCCGGGCCCGCCGCATCCTGGCAGAGCATCGCCCGGGTCCAGACCAGGAAGATCTCCGGGACTGGGAGTGGTTCTACTTCGAGGCGCTCGCTCGAGCCGACGACTCGGTGGAGATCGGGAGGCATCCGGGCGGTGCGCGGCACCTGCTCGGCTCGCAGGGGAACCGGTTCGTTACCTGTGGGCTGACGCTGCCCCCCTTCGACTCCGCCGGGCAGATCCAGATCTGGGATGCAGGGCGACGTCGTGTGTTGACCGGGTTCGCCGCGCCGGACGGGATGGCTGCGGCTGCCCTGTCGCGCGATGGGAAGCGCCTCGCCGTGGCCCGGGGATTGGAGATCGAGATTCGCTCCCTGGACGCACCGCAGACGGTCCTCACCCGGCTGACCAACTGGCACTCGGGCACCAGTTACGGTCGACCGCATCGGCACGGCCTTCGTGGGGGCGAGTACGGCTGCGAAATCAACCTCATGCGTTTCGTCGGTGACGACGCCACCCTCGTCGTCGCCCGACGCAGCTTCACCAACGAACCCGAGGCGCCGCATCCCCTGACCTTCATTGACGTCCGGAAGGACGCGGTGGTGGCGATGGGGAGCGGCGGGCCGGTCCGGAGGGTGCTGAGCATGACCGTTTCGGCCGACGGCCGGTTGCTGGCGGTCGATACCGGCGATACCGACGTCGTTGTCCTGCACCCATTGGAACGACGAACCGTCGCTCAGTTCGCGGTGCGGACGAAGCGGCTGCCGCCTGATGCCAGGAGTCCGATGGCGTTTGGGGAAGGGAACCACACCCTCCTCACGGCTGCCGACGGAGGCCGCATCGCCCTGTGGGACATTGCCACCGGACAGCCCGTGCGGACGGTGGGAGAGCATGCTCCGGAGGTGCTCAGCCTGGCCGTGACGCCGGATGGGCGTCGCCTCGCCTCCTTCGGCGTGGACCACCTGATCCGCGTCTGGGATCTCGCCAGCGGGAGTGGACCCACGCGGGTCCTGCGCGGCCACACCGACGAGATCTGGGGCGGCGCGTTCGTCGCCGGAGACCAGTTCCTGGTGACCTGCGGTCGGGATCAGTCGGTTCGTTCCTGGGACCTGCGCGAACGGGACATCGGCGAGGAGCGGTGGCAACTGCCGCCCGGTCACGTCTATGCCACGCTTCGCTTCGGGGTGCTTGGGGCGGTGGGGCGCGAACGCCGCTGGACATGCTGGGACGTCACCGAAGTCGGGAACGCGCTCGAACCGCGTCGGGTGCTGCCCCCGCCGTCGTTCCCCGGCGCGTCGGTGATCCCGCTGCCCGGTACCGAGTACCGGCTCGTGGTGCCGGAGCCAGACGAGCCGAAGCCCGGAGAAGGCCTCGAGATCCTGCTCTACCGGGGCGTGGAGCGGCCCCAACCGATCGCCGCTTTCCCGGCCGTCAGGATCCTCAGCCATCACGGTATCCAGCACTCGCACGACACCCTCTTGCTCCATGGCCGGTTTCGGGGTGAACCGCACCTGTTGTTCTGGAGCCTCGCCCGGGAACGGCTGGACCGGTGTGTCCCCACGTTCACGACCGTGGCCACCGCCATGGCCGTCTCACCGGATCAACGCCTGGTGCTGGTCGGTGACCCGGCCGGCACCATCGAATGCGTCGATGCCGACCAGAACCAGTCCCAGCGGTGGCCCGGTGCGCTTCCGGGAGCCATCTCGGCACTGGTGGTGTTGGCTGACAACCGGACCGTGGTGGCGGCCAGCCGGCTGGGTGTTCTGCGAAAGTTCGACTGGCCCGACCGACGGCTCGTGCTCGAGGAAGCCCCAGGCAGCGTCGCTGGGTTCGTCTCCATGGCTCGCTCCCCCGGCGGCACCCGGTTGGTGACGGGCGATGCCCAGGGAGGCGTGCGCCTGTGGGATACCCAGTCCCTGCGCGAGATCGCAGTGTTGGGCAAGCACACCAACGCCGTCGGCGGGGTCCGCTTCCAACCCGATGGCCAGACCCTGCTGAGCGTGGACGCCCATGAACTCCGCGTCTGGCGCGGTCGCGGCGAGTGATACCGCTCTCCCAGTCTGACAATGCGCCTGACCCACCGCCCCATCGCCAACGTCGTGACGACGAAGGACTGCGTCGCTGCCTGCGGCCTGCTATGAACAACGCCCCCTCCAACGGCCAACTGCCGCGGCGCCTGGCCCGCCGCCTGATGCGCCTCTATTACCCGGTCATCGAAGTTTCGCACCGCGAGCGCATCCCGCGATCGGGGCCGGTGCTCTTTGTGGCCAATCATCCCAATTCCCTGCTCGATCCGCCCGTGATCGGTTGGGTGACGCAGCGGCCGGTCCATTTCTACGCCAAGGCGCCGCTGTTCGAACTGCCGGTGCTGGGCGGGTTGCTCCGCGCGGTGGGGATGGTGCCCGCGTATCGGGGAGCCGATGGCCCTGCCCAGGTGCGGCGCAACCTCGAGACCCTGCGCGCCGGAGCGGCCTACCTCGTTCGCGGCGAGGCCGTCGGCATCTTCCCGGAAGGCAAGAGCCATGATCTGACGCGGGTCGAGATGATCCGCAGCGGCGCGGCCCGGATCGCACTCGAGGCGGCTGCGGAGGGCGCGGCGGTCACCGTCGTTCCGATGGGCTTGAACTACGAGCGCAAGGAGCGGTTCCGAAGCTCGGTCTGGGTGCGGGTGGGCCGGCCCCTGGACGTGGCCGGGCTGATGCGTGCGGAGGGAGGTGAAACCCGGAAGGCGCTGCGATCGCTGACACACGAGATCGAGCGCCGGCTGCGCGAAGTCGTGGTCCACCTGGACGACCCGCAGTTCCAGCCGTTCCTGCACGAACTGGAAGTGCTGCTTCCGCCCCCCCGGGAGGCCGCCACGGATCCGATCCCCGCCCTGCGCCAGCGGAAACGGATTGCCGATGCCATGAATCATTGGCTGGCCGCGGACCGACCCCGAGCGGAGGCGATGGCGTCGGCCATGCGGCAACACCGCGCCCGCCTGGAGGCACACGGGCTGGGAATGGACTCGCTTCTGATCCGGACGCAGGGTGCGACCTTGTTCTGGCGCTCGCTCGCCGGGTTCCTGGGATTGCTGCCCACCCTGGTGGCGACAGTGGCTGGCGTTGTGCATCACGTGGTGCCGTTCCTGATGGCACGCCAGGTCGTGCGGTGGCGGTATCACGCGGGGCGCACCTGGCTGGCCGTGTACCGGCTCCTGTTCAGCCTGCCCATTTACGCCTGCTGGTATGGTCTGGTCTTCTGGGCGCTGGCGACGTGGCTCAACGCCTGGGTGGCAGCGCTCTGGTCGGCCGCCATGCCCCCCGCCGGTGTCATCGCACTCCGCTCGTGTGATCGGCTGGCGGCCTTGATGCGGCTCTGGGGTCAGGAGGCGCGAATGGCCCTGCGCCCGCGTCGCCTCGCCGAACTGCGAATCGAACACGCCCGGTTGCGCCGGGAAGTCCAGGCCATGGCGGAGCAGTACCGTCTGCTGCGTGGGACGGGATCCCGCTGAGGGGCGTTCGGGACCCCGCGCAACGGCTCAAGATCGAGGAATGAGGTGAAATGCCGCCGAGCCACCGGAGACGAGCGAGGCATCAATGCTCGCGTCAAAAGTGGCAAAGCGGCCCCCGTGCTTCACAGCGAGGCCAAGGAGGTAAAGGTCGGTGAGGTGCCGGGAGGCTGGGAGAGCGGGGAAGACGCGGGTATCCGCGAGGGAGACATCGTCGGGCCAGAATTGGTGACCGGGAACAGCAAGCAGGCGATCGAGAACGCGGCGCGCCTCAGCCGTCGTGCCCAAGGTGCGAGGGTAACTCGGCTGGCTGAGAATGCGGAGAAAGGCGTTTTCCGTGAGCGGACAGGTGGCCCAACCGCCGGGCACGGCTTCGTCCTGGAAAAAGCGCAAAGCGGCCGCCTCTTGCTCGTGCCCGGCATCACCCAAGGCGATGAGCACGCTGGCATCCAGCAGGGTGATCATGGTCCCTCAGGGCGCAAGGCCTTCCGGAGGTCTTCTTCGTCAATCTCGTTCTGGATGGCGCGGATCCTCGCCAGCGTCAGCGGCGGCATACCAGGGACCTTCCTGATCCGCAGGATACCGAATGGACCGACCTCGAACTTCTTCGGATCCGGGTTTTCAGAATCCATCGCCGGTCGTATCTCACGGCGCAACGCGCTCTCCACAAGGGCTTTGAGTGTGGTCCTCCGGCGAGCGGCCAGGGTCTTGGCTTCGATCAAGAGCTCGTCAGGGAGATCGAGCGTGGTCTTCATTATGGGTGACAATATGGCTTTACGGGCGGCTGTCAATTGCCTGCCGCGGGAGCAGGGGTCCCTCCACCGTCGGGATGGGAAGCACGGCCCACGCCTCCGGCCACACCCCTCACCGACGATGACCCCACGCCCCGACCCACTCCACCACCTCGCCCGCACCGATGTCCTCGACTGGCTGGGCAAAGGCGACTTCGACGCCATGCCCTCCCGTGTCAAACCCAACCCTGCATGCCCTGTCTGCGCTTCTTGACTCCCCCGTTCGCCGGTCAGTCCGCCGAGCTGGCCGATGGCACGGTCACGCTGGGTCGAAAGCCCGGCAATGACTTGATCGTGCTCGATGGCTCGATCTCGGCCCGCCACTGCGAGTTCCTGGTGTCGGGCTACGAGGTGATCGTGCGGGAATGCGGGTCGCGGAACGGGACGTTCGTCAATGGCCACCGGGTGGAGGCCCAAAGCGGGGTGGTGCACGGCGAGCGTGTCCGTTTCGGAGGCGTCGAAGCCGTGCTGGATATCGGGAAGGCCGCACCGGAGGACCAAACCGAATGGACCGCAAGCGCCGCGGACCGCCGGGCGCGGCAAGCGGTCGCTGCCAGACCTCAACGGTGCTCCTACCCGACCGTCATCCGGTTCTGGCCGTGGTCGGCCTGATCGGAGGACCCACGGCGTCCTCGATGGCGCGCAATGCGTTGGCGGCGGTCGCCGCCGGCCGGCGGCCCGAGCGCGAAAGGCCCGTGGCGGAGCTGGCGTTGTTTCTGAGCCGTGCTGATGAGCGTCACCCCGCTGGCGGTGCTGGCCTGGCTGCTGGCCAACATGTATCGCTGACTCTTTCCGGATCGTGATTCGCCGGGCGTGCGCAGCCGGACCCCTCCCCACCAAGGCCATCCGCTCCGGCGGTGACTGGCGCGGGCCGGCGGCGGGTGTACAGTTCGAGCCACGAACGCCATCACCGTCATCCTGGACCGTGCCCGGACCGGCGATCCCGCCGCCGCCGCCGACCTGCTGCCGCTGGTGTATGACGAACTCCGCCGGCTGGCGGCCCATCGGTTGGCCGGCGAGCGCCATGCGCACACCCTCCAGCCCACGGCGCTGGTCCACGAGGCCTGGAGGAAGATCGCCGGCAACGACGCGCGCGTATGGTCGGGACGGGAACACTTCTTCGCGGCCGCCGCCGAGGCGATGCGCCGCATTCTGGTGGACCGCGCCCGGCGGCGCCTGGCGGCCAAACGCGGGGGCGGGGCCGAGCACGTGGATGCCGATGAGGTGGACCTTCCCGCACCGGCTCCGGACGACCGTGTCCTGGCGATGGACGAGGCGCTGACGAAGTTCGCGCTCGTGGAACCGCGCAAGGCCAAGCTGGTGAACCTCAAGTATTTCGTGGGGCTGACGTTCGAGGAAGCGGCGGAGGCGCTCGGCATCGCGGTCCCCACCGCCAAGCAGTGGATGGCCTACGCCCACGCCTGGCTGCGCGTTGAAATCCAATCCGCGCGGGGCGAAGGGGTCAGTCCCACAGATTGACACGAGGTTTGCCTCCCCATCGCGCCACCCGTAGGCTGCGCGCGATGAGACCCTGCTCGAACCGGAACGCCTGGCTCGTGTCCCTGACGGTGCTGCTCGGGCTGGCCGCCCCGCCTCTTCGTGCGACCCCGGAAGCCGCGCCGCCGCCGGCTGCGGCACACCGACCGCAGGAGGCGGGCCTCGAACCTTTCCTGGGCGAGCCGCGCTTCACCCTGCAACCCCTCTTCGCCAACGACCGGTTCCCCAACGTGGTCGTCGCCGTCGACGGCACCGTGCTCGCCTTCTGGAACGGCGTGCAGGTCCGACGCAGCGAGGACGGCGGCCAGACCTGGAGTGACGCCATCCCCGTGGGCCAGGGCTTCATGGGCGGCGGCGTGACCGTCGACGAGCGCGCCGGCACTATCCTGGCCTTCGTCGAAACCGGACACCCGCCCGCCGCGCTTCAGGTGTACCGCTCGACGGATCACGGCAAGACCTGGCAACCGCAACCCACCGTCGTGCACCCCGACGAGCGCGGGAATGTCCCCTCGATGCACATGAACGAGCACGGCCTCACCCTGCGCCGGGGGCCGCACGCGGGCCGACTCCTTCGCCCCTCCCGCTGGTACGCCGGCCAGAACGAGCCCGCCCGCTGGCCGGAGCATTACACCAACGCCATCTACAGCGACGACGGCGGCCGCACCTGGCATTGCAGCCAACCCTTCCCGGCCCTGGGCACGGGCGAAGCCGCTCTCGTCGAACTGTCCGACGGACGCCTCTACTACAACTCCCGCCGCCACTGGGCCCCGCCCGGCGAGAACCCGCGCCGGCGCTGGACCGCCACGAGCGCCGACGGCGGCCGCACGTGGCGCGACCTCGCGATCTGCGAGGTGCTGCCCGACGGCGATCAAGACCGCGACTACGGGTTGATGGGCGGGTTGACGCGTCTGCCGGTGGCGGGCCGGGACATCCTCATCTTCAGCAACATTGAAAGCCCCACAGGCCGCCATCACGGCACGGTCTGGGCCAGCCTGGACGGCGGCCGGACCTGGCCGGTCAAGCGCCTGGTTTACGACGGCCCCTGCGCCTATTCGTCGCTGGAGGCCGGGCGGCCGGGCACACCGAGTGAAGGCTGGATCTATCTGCTGTTCGAAGGCGGTCCCCAAGGCGGCGGCACCATCGCCCGCTTCAACCTGAGCTGGGTGCTCGCGGGCGAAGCAACCGGGGGACTTCCGGCCGTGCCCGATCCCGGAACCGCACGGTGAACCCCCGCGCCCTCCCCGCGCATGGGCTGGACCCTCGAGCGCAAGGTGCATGCCGGTTTCGGCATTGCCCTGGCGCTGCTTCTGCTGGTGGACACGGTGGCCCTGCTCAGCGTGCGCCGGCTGACGTGGACGGTCCATTGGCAGGTGCACGCCTACAAGGTTCTCGATGACCTCGACGAGCTCCTTTCCCTGCTGCAGGACGCCGAGACTGGTCAGCGCGGCTATCTCCTGACGGGCGAGACACGCTACCTCGAACCGTACCGGGAGAGCATCGTGGGGATCCGCCAAGATTTCCACGAACTGCGCGCCCTCACCGCCGACAACCCCGCCCACCAGCGGCGGCTGGCCCGGCTCGAACCTCTGGTCGAACGCAAGCTGGCATGAACTCCAAACCACCATCGACCTCCGGAGCCCGGGGCCTGACGCCGCCCTCGCCGTCGTGCGCACCGACGAGGCGCTACGATGGACGAAATCCGCGCCGGGATCGCCGAGCTCAAACACGCCGAGACTGGGTTGCTCAACGAACGCGAACGCTCTGCCGAAGCCGGCGCGCGCCGCGCCACGGCCATCATCCTCATCGGCAACCTGCTGGGCCTGGCCCTCCTCGCCGCCGCCCTCGTCATCATCCGCCGGGACGAACGACGGCGCCAGGTCGCCGCCTCCGAATTGCGCCGCGCTCACGATTCCCTGGAAGTCCGTGTCAGCGAGCGCTCCGCCGCGCTCTCGCAGGCCAACGAACAGCTCCGGACCGAGATCCAACAACGCACCCGTGCGGAGGCGCGGCTCGAAGAGACGTTGCGCGAGCTCGGGCAAAGCCGCGATGACCTGCTGACCATCCTCGACCAACTCGACGTCGCCGCGGCCATCACCGACCCCCAGGGTTGCGTCACCTTCCTGAGCCGCAGCCTCCGGGAGGGGTTCGGCCGGCAACCCGAAGCCTTCGTCGGCAAACGTTGGGAGGAGTTGTTCCCCTTCCGCACCGAAGACCAGGCCCGCCTCCAGGCCCAGATGGCCCGCCCCGGCGCCGAGCGCGGCCGCGTCTCCACGCGCGTGGACCTCCCGCCCGGCCGCCAGTTCTGGATGGAGATCGAGATCCAGGACGACCCCCGCGAGCCAGAGCGCAAGATCTTCTTCTTCCACGACGTGACCGCGCTTTACGACCTGCGCCGGCAGCTCGGCGCGAAAACCCAGTTCCACGATCTCGTCGGCAAGAGCGAACCGGCCCAGCGCGTCTTCCAGCAGCTCCGGCAACTCGCCGCCGTGGACAGCACCGTCCTCATCGAAGGCGAGACCGGCACGGGCAAGGAACTCGCCGCCCGCGCGATCCATCATCACAGCCACCGGCGCGAGCGGCCGTTTGTGGCGGTCAACCTCGCCGGCTTGTCCACCTCGATCCTCGGCAGCCAGTTGTTCGGCCATAAACGTGGTGCGTTCACCGGCGCCATCGCCGACCACCCTGGCTATTTCGAGGCGGCCAACGGCGGCACCCTTTTCCTGGACGAGATCGGCGACATGCCCGCCGAGGTTCAATCCGCCCTGTTGCGCGTGCTCCAGGAACGGGAGGTCGTGCGCCTGGGCGAAACCACGCCCCGCAAGGTCGACGTGCGCGTGCTCGCCGCCACCCAGCACGACCTGACCCGCGCCGTCGAGCAGGGACGTTTCCGCTCCGACCTGCTCTACCGCATCCGCGTCGGGCGCGTGCGGCTCCCACCCCTGCGCGACCGCCGCGAGGACATCCCCCTGCTCGTCGCGCATTTCCTGGCCCAATGCCGCGCCGCCACGGGCAAACCGCTCGAAGACATCAGCCACGAAGCCGTCACCTTTCTCCTCGATCATCCCTGGCCCGGCAATGTGCGCGAACTCAAGAGCGCCATCGAGTTCGCCAGCATCCGCGGCGTCGGCAGCGTGCTCCAGGCCTCCGATCTTCCGCCCGAGATTCTCGACGCCGAACCCCGCCCCCTCGCCGCGCCCGGCGAACCGGCCCCCAAGGACGAACGCCAGTTGTTCCTCGATGCCTTGCACCGCGCCGGCGGCAACCGCACCGAAGCCGCCCGCCTCCTCGGCATCAGCCGCGCCACCCTCTATCGGCGGCTGGCCAGCCTGGGGATTCACCCACCGGAGTCAGACAGCGAGTAAGCAGCCCCGCTCCTCTCACTCCGCTCGGGGATACCTCCCCACTGCCCCGCCTTCCTGAGCCCACAGACCGTCGCTGTCACCGCGAGCGGAGGCGGCAGCCTTCCTTCATGAACCCCCGCGCCCGGCTGGGGCGAGGCAGCGGCTGGGTGCCCCCGGATCCCACGCCGCTCCCGCCCGGCAGCAGCTTCGGCCCACCGGTTTCACGCCCGCGAGCACATCCGGAGCCCTACCAAGTGTCTCGTATCTGTCTCACCTGACACACATCGAGTGTCACTTGAAACAGGTGCTGGCTGCTAGGAACGGGCAGACCCCCGTTGCTTTCTGAACGGGGTTCTACACCCAGTGCGACCGCATCGCCCACACTCCGGCCCTGGCATGGATCGTGCACTGGCCGCTGCCATGCGTTCCAACCTTGCTCTGTTCCTGCTCGCCATCGCGGGGTCCATCTTGAGCCTCCGGGGCCTCGGCGGCGAAACGAAGTTCTTGCCCGAAGGGGCCGCACCGGGCGCGGCCTTCGGCTCCGCGATGGCGATGCGTGACGGCTGGCTGGTGGTGCTGCCGGGGAACACGGCCGTCGTCTCGGGGCATCGAAAGCTCCGAATCTATGGCCATGACGGCGTCAGATGGCAACTCCGGCAGCAGATCCTCAATCGCGGCGGCAGCGCGCTGGCCCTGCAGGGAGATGTGTTGTTGAGCAGCGCACCGGGGGATGGTCAGGCGGGTAACGCGGCCGGGGCGGTCTACCAGTTCCTCCGCACAGCCACGGCTGTGGAAGCTGCCAAGTTGTTGCCCCGGGCAAGGCCACTGGCGCGCGGTTCGGCACGTCCGTGGCGCTGTGGGGCGATGCCTTGGTCGCGGGTGCGCCGTTCCACAGTCAGGGTCCAGGCGAGGTGCAATCGGCCGGTGCTGCGTTTCTCTTCCGTTGGCACGAAGGTGCTTGGGGTGTGGAAGCGGTGCTGTTTGCCTCGGACGCGCCGAATCCGCTCGCCCTCAACTTCGCCCGATCCGTCGCGCTCGGCCCTGACACGCTGTGGGCAGGCGCTCCCCAAGATGACGAGGCGGGCCTGAACACAGGCGCCGTGTACCGGTTCACCCCGCCCTGGCCGACCTATCCGGACAGCGACAACGGCAGCGGCCCTCCGCCCCAGGCGGGCGGACCACCTCCCCACGCCGGGCGGGGGCGATTGTCCCAGGCGGATTCCCGTCCCTGAATCGAATGCCATCTCCACACCAACGACCCTCATGAAACAACCTCTGTCTTCCTGGCTTGGCTCACTGGTCGCCCTGGTCGCCATTAGCGGCAACGGGGCGGAAGTGAAGTTGCTTCCCGGGGCCGCGCCAGCCGGAGCGGCCTTCGGCTCGGCCGTGGCCGTTCACGGCCACCTCGCGGTGGTCGGCGCCCCGCGGGAACTCGATGCGAGCGGCACACGCCAGGCGGGCGCCGCCTATGTGACGACCACGGACGTCGCGGCGTCGTGGCGGCTGACGCCGACTGACGCGGGGGTTCGCCACCTCTTTGGGAGAGCGGTGGCTGTGGATGGCAGTAGGATCGTCGTGGGCGCAGCCTACGCGGCTTATGTATTCCGTTACGACGGGGCGGACTGGGTGGAGGAAGCCAAACTCGAACAGAACTGCAGCCAGGGACGCTTTGGTACGGCGGTTGCCATCAGCGGGAACAGGCTGGTCGTGGGATCGCCTCTCCTCGGATGTCTGGAAGCTTCCACCCAGGGTTATGTGTTCTTCTACCAACGGTTGCTGGACGGCAGTTGGGCCCAGGAGAGCCGGCGTACGTCGGACTACGGAACCGTGGGCAGCCACTACGGCGCCTCCGTCAGCATGGACGGCAACACGGCTGTGGTGGGTGCGCCGGGCTGGGGCGAGGTATTCACCTACCGACACGACGGGGCGAACTGGCAGACCGGACCACGCATCACCGACCCCGTCTGGGGCAGCGCACGAGGCTTTGCCAGGTCCATCTCCCTGCAGGGCGGCAGACTGGTGGTGGGAGCACCGGGAGACAGTGAAATGCGCGAGGGCGCCGGCGCGGCTTACGTCTATCGCCAGACAGAGATCGGAGGATGGGCCGGTGAGGGGAAACTCCTGCCGCCCCCGACCAGTCCCGTTCAGAAACTCACCGGCTCGTACTACGGTTCCTCCGTGGGCATTTCCGGCGAGCTGCTCGTGCTGGGGGGTCCACAAGCCGACGCAACCCAAGTACAGGATGGTGCCGTGCTGGTGTTCGCACTCCAGAGCGGGGTCTGGACACACCGCCTGAGCTGGACCGCCACGGGCGCGGGTTCGTACGACTTTCTGGGCGGGGCGGTGGCCATCGACCACGGCACCGTCCTGGCCGGAGCCCCGGGGCATGACGCGGCTGGCTCCGACGTGGGAGCGGCTTATCTCATCACCGTTTCGGGCAACCAACCGCCACCTCCGGACGATCCGCCGGATGACCCGCCCCCGGCGAACCAATCCCCCACCGCCTCCTTCACCTTCACCACCGACGGCTTGACTGCGCACTTCGATGGCAGCGGCTCCACCGATCCGGAGGGACCCATTGCGAATTATTCCTGGGATTTGGGCGACGCCGTCAAAGCGAACGGCCTGACCGTGTCGCACACCTACGCCTACTCCGGGACGTTCACGGTCCGGCTCACCGTGTCGGACAGCCAGGGCGCCCTGGGCACCACCACCCATCCGTACGGTCCGCGGTGACTGATCTCGTCCTGGTGCCGCGGGCTACAAACTTCGGGGCCTGCAAAAGGCGCGCCTGGACTGGCTCGGGACCGCAGCCGAACGGGTCGAGGTCTACCGAAACGCGGTCTGGATTGCGACCACGGCCAACCGCGGTTCCTACCTCGACAACATCGATGCCCGGGGCCGCGGCACTTACACCTACCGGATCTGCGAGGAGGGCACGGGCAAGTGCTCGAACGAAGCCGCGGTGGTATTCGACTGACGCGTGCACAGCCCGCAGCCGGAGGTGCGGTGACCTCCACTCGAACCACGCACGAGCGAACACAACCATGTCCGAGAACAAGCGGAACAAGAGCAAACCGATTCATGCTATGAAAACCGAAGTTCAGCCGGTCCGCGGTGGGTGGGCCACCTTGGGAATCGCATCCTGGATTGCCATGCTCACGCTCGGGCCGGGAGCCTCCCTTGCCTCTGCCCAAGGTTCTCGCTTCCAGGGTTTGGGCCACCTGCACGACAGGGTCCGTGAAAGCGCGGCCTTGGCTGTCTCCGGCGATGGGCTGGTGGTCGTGGGCTACAGCAGCGCCGGCCCCCGCAAGTTCGAGGCCTTCCGCTGGGCGCCGGCGGTCGGCATGGTCGGGCTGGGCCACGTCTCGCTCGAGGGGAGGGACAGCCGCGCCTATGGCGTCTCAAGCGATGGCGCCGTGGTGGTGGGGTCCAGCGATTCCGCCGCCTTCCGCTGGACCCCGGTCGGCGGCATGGCGCGCCTGGGGAATAACAGCCGGCACGCCTATGGTGTCTCGGCCGACGGTGCCGTCGTGGTAGGTGAACGGCGGTCTGGCTCCGACATGGAAGCCTTCCGCTGGACGGCGGCGGAGGGAGTGAAAGGCCTCGGCTACCTGTGGAGCCCGCCCGAATGGAGTCCCATCAGCGCGGCCTACGGTGTCTCTGCCGACGGCTTGGTGGTTGTGGGGTCGAGCAGTTCCGGCTCGGGCAACATGCAAGCCTTTCGCTGGACCCCGGCCGGCGGGATGGTGGGCTTGGGCGACCTTCCCGGCGGGAACTTCAACAGCGGAGCCCGTGCCAGCTCGACCGACGGCGCGGTGATCGTGGGATATGGCAACTCGGCGGCCGGCCCAGAAGCCTTCCGCTGGACGGAGGCGGGCGGCATGGTGGGACTCGGGGACTTGCCGGGAGGAGGTTTTGCCAGCTATGCGTGGAGTGTCTCGGCGGACGGTTCGGTGGTGGTGGGGCGTGGCACGACGGCCCTCGGCGCGGAAGCCTTCCTTTGGGATGCCGAGCACGGGATGCGAAGTCTCAAGAGCGTCTTGACGGCCGAGGGCTTGGACCTGAGCGGTTGGACGCTCTCCAACGCCTGGGAGGTCTCGGCGAACGGCACCACCATCGTCGGCTCGGGCAGCAATCCCGAGGGCCAGACCGAGGCGTGGAAGGCCACGCTGGCTCCCCCGCCACAGGATCAGAACGCGCTCCCGCTCGCCGCGTTCACGGTGGTGGTCGATGGCCTGACCGCCCATTTCGACGCCAGCAGTTCGCACGATCCCGATGGCAGCATCGTCGAGGATGCCTGGGACTTCGGCGATGGCCACACCGGCCGCGGTGTCACCGTCTCCCACACGTACGCTTTCCCCGGGACCTACACCGTCTGGCTCCTGGTCATGGACAACGAAGGGGCCACCGGTAGCGCTTCCCTGGAGCTGAGCGTCACCCGTGAGGGCAGCATTACTTTGCGCGTCACCGGCTACAAAGTCCGGGGGCTGCAAAAGGCGGACCTGGCCTGGACGGGTGTGTGGACCAGCTCCGTGAACGTCTATCGTGAGGGTGTCTTGATCGCCACGGTCCCCAACACCGGCGCCTGGACCGATCCCATCCATCGGCGAGGTGGCGGCACTTACGTCTATCGGGTCTGCGACGCCGCTACCTTCGCCTGCTCAAACCCAGCCACTGTCCAGTTTCAGTAGGGGCCTTCCGGCGTCAGGCATCGGCGTCAGGCATCGGCGTCATTCGATGGTCTCCACCCGGAAGAACCGGTTCGGCTCTGCCGCTCGCGGCATCACCCACGCCGCCTCACGCCCGTCAGCCTGGATCGTCCCCAGCCAGCCGTAAGGACCCTCGGCCGTCGGGTCCGCCAGAACCCGGTAGGCCGTCCCCGGACGGGCCGGCCAGGCCAGCCGCCAGAACCGCGCATCCCACGGCCCCAGTTCCACGAGCAGAGCGGTCTCACTGCGCCGCGGATCCGTCGCGAGGATCTGCTCGCGCGCGTTGCTCCAGCCATCCCCATCGGCGTCTTCCCGCGGCCCGGCCTGAAGGTCCCCGAAGTGCTGTCGTTCCCAGTCATCGTCCAAGCCGTCCCGGTCGGTGTCGTCGATGGGCACCCCATGCACGGTCAGGCCGAGGGCGAGGACGCGCCCGGTGACGCCGGGTCGTTGGTCGCTGATTTCCACCTGCCAATCCCCCGTGCTGCTCTCGTAGAAATGGTGGACGGTCGAGTAGGTCCAGTCGCCGAGCGACGAGCGCAGATCCTGGTTGAAGTGCTGCAGCACACTGCGCGTGCCCGCCGGCGACACCAGCGTGATCCGCAAATCGCCGCGGCGGCCATGCGAAGTCTGCACGCGCAACGTGACGTGCTCGCACAGCAGGGAAGCGTTCACCGACAGGGTCTGCCGCACCCGTTCAAGACTGACCCGCGCGCGCACCCCCGGCATCCAGCTCAGGTAATCCCGCAGCGCCTCGCCAGACTGCCGGTCGATGAACACCGCCGGGAGGGGCGAGAGGTGAACGTCGGCACCGTTCAAGAACACGCGGTCCGTCGTGCCGCTGTAGTGGTACACGATGGCGGATTCCGCCCCCGCCGCCGCCGCGTTCGCCAGCTTCCGCGCCACGGGCGTGGTGCCATGCCGAATGAGAACCGCCTTGCCCCGCACGTCCTGCCGGATGGGGTCGAGGGCGAGGTCGACGTCCACCAAGGCCCGCAACTCCGTGGGTTCATCCACCGCCAGGCCGTCCACCGGATACGCCGGGATGGACGCCAGCGCCGGGGGAAGCAACGCCCCCGAGATCGTGACGCGCAAGCCATCGTCCGGAATGGCGACCGACATCCGACGCTCCACGGTGGCGGTCTCCAGGGGCGGCCGGTTGGGCCAGTGCCGCGCCAGCGCCACGGCGTCGCCCGCGTCCGGCACACCGAACCCCGTGTTATCGCTCACCCGGAAGCCGGCGCCGTTGGCGTGGACACTCGGGTCGGCACCATCGAGCTGGCGGGCCGAATGGATGAGGATCTGCTGGAGGTCGCGATAGGTGAGTTGCGGATTCACCGCCAGGAGCAGGGCGCAAAGGCCGGCGATCTGGGGCGTAGACCCGGACGTTCCTTCGAAGCCGGAGGTGCCCCACGCGTAATCGCCGTCGCCACCGAGAATCCCGGTGTTGTAGCCCAGGCTGCCGCGGCGGTCAGTCGTGGCCAGGCTCGGGTAGTTCGTGGTTGTTCCCGCCGGCGTCTGCGCCCGCTTGTCCGCGCTGAACGCCGCCACGAGCACGCAGGCGCCGGGCGTGCTGTAGCTGGTGACCCGCCCGTTGTTCCGCACGGCGCCCACCGTGATCACGCGGATGTCGTTGGCATACCCGTCATCGTTGGCATTGTTGAGTTCAAGCCGTTCATTCCCGGCGGCCCGCACCATGACCACCCCCTTGCCGCCACGACCGAATTCGAGGGCGTTCGAGATCCCCCGGGCCTCCTCGGGCAGCGGCTCCAGCACTTCCCGATCCGCATTGCCCCAACTGTGGTTCTGGACCGCCACGGTGTTCGAGGCATAGGCGAACATCCGACCCGCCTGCACCTCGTCCAGGAAGTTCCCGGACCCGCTGAACACCACCCAACTGGCCAACCCCGCTGCCGGTGCCACCCCGCAGACCCCCCGCCCAGATCCGGCCGCGGCCGCGATGAGCCCACCCACGGCCGTTCCGTGGAACGAGCGGCTGTTGGGATGCAGCCCGGTGGCCTGGCTCTTGAAGAAGTCATAGTGCGGAGCACCGGCGGTGTTCTGGCGCAGGTCCGGATGATCGGTCTCGAGGCCATCATCGCCCTGGGCGACGACCACCCCTGCTCCCTGCGTCCAGGCCCAGGCCGCGCGGACGTTCAGGTCGAAGCCGAGGCGCTCGGCGGTGTTCGTGTCGCGGTTCTCGAGGTGCCATTGCTGACCCCACAGCGCGTCATCGGGTCGCGGCGCGAACCCGCCGTGTAATCGCACGCCCTGCCGCCGGACCGGATGACTCCTCACCACGCCTTCCTGTCCAGCCAACGCCGCCGCGATACGAACGGCGCTCGCCGCATCCGCCGCCTCAAACACGTACGTGCGCGCCCCGAGGGTCTCGCTGGGGCGCAAGTCATGCCCCGCCACCAGCGTTTGCCACGCCTGATTCGGAGCCGCCTCGACCACCACCCGGCGTCCCACCTCCAGAGACCGTGCCGATCCCTGGGTGCGCCGCGCCGGCAACCACTCCGGGCCTGCTCCCGCCAAGGCTCGCGCGGCCGGCAAGTCCACCGCGTACGACACCGCACCGCCGGCATCGCGAAACTCGAAGACCTGCTCCGCCCCCTGGGCCGACAACATCCCCGCCGCCGCCACGAATCCCAGCCACGCCCCCGGCCTGACGAGCGACCGACGCCACCCGTTCATTCGCGCCACCACGGGTTGAGAACGTCGTGCCCGGACGCGCGCACGCTTTGCGCGATGGCCTGGGTGACATGGCGCTTGGCCATCTCGACCGCCGGCTTGAGTTCGAGTCCCAGGGCCAGGTAACCCGCGATGGCTGCGGAATAGGTGCAACCGGTGCCATGCGTCGAAACGGCGGGCACACGCGGCGCCTCCAGCATCCACTCCTCCCGCCCGTCAAAGAGGAAGTCCACGGCCTGGCCCAACCCCTGCAGGTGCCCGCCCTTCACCAGCGCCGCACAGCCGAACCGGCGGTGAATCTCGCGGGCCGCCGCGCGCACGTCTTCGAGTGTCCGGAGCGGTCGCCCCACGAGCAGCGCGGCTTCGTCGAGGTTCGGCGTGGTCAACAGCGCCTGCGGCAGCAGTGCCGTCTCGAGGACCCGCCGCGCCGACGCCTGCAGAAGCCGCGCGCCACTGGTCGCCACCATGACGGGGTCCACCACCAGCGGCGGACGGGTGGCTGACCGGAACCAGTCCGCCACCGCCCGGATGATGCCCTGGTTGAGGAGCATGCCGGTCTTGACGGCTCCAGGCTGAAACGCCGCAAACACCGCCTGGATCTGTTCGCGCACGATCGCTGGCCGACACGCCTGTACCGCCCGCACCTCCTGCGGATTCTGCGCGGTAATGCACGTCAGCGCGCTGGTGCCGTGCACCCCCAACGCCGCAAAGGTCTTGAGGTCCGCCTGGATGCCGGCACCCCCGCCGCTGTCTGAGCCGGCAATCGTCAGCGCCACCGGCCATGCTTCACGATGAGCCACGCGGCCAATATACCGAAGCCCCCCCGCTTGTCAGCCCGCGCCGCCCTCGCCCAGCCGCTGCAAAATCTTCCGATGCCCCGCCGAGAACGCCCGCTCCTCGCAGGCGGCCCGACTCAACCACCGTCCCCCGCTCGCCGTCCCCCGCTCGCCCCGCCCCAACTGCACCCGGCACACGGCGAGGACGTACCGATGCCGCGTGATGCTCTGCCGCACGGTCATCCAGGGTCTGACCTCTCGAATCCCGGTCCCGAGCAGCGCCTGCGCCGCCGCCAACGGCGACGCGTGCCCGTCCTGCGCAAGGCCCGGGAACTCCCACAAATGCTCGTTCACCACGCCCGCGGGCCGTTGCCGCACCAGCCAACGCCCTTGCCGTTCGCACACGAACACATACTCCCGCCGCTCGCTCGTCCGCGCCGACCGGCCTTTCACGGGCAGTCGTCGACTCAGCCCAAGCCGGTGCGCCACACACGCCTTCCGCAACGGGCACAACTCACACCGCGGGTTCTGCGGCACGCACACCACGGCGCCCAGTTCCATCAGCGCCTCGTTCAAAGCCCCGCACGGCCGCTCCTTCACCCGTCGCCTCCGCCACCCGGTCGCTCCCCCCCAGGACCCGGGCGACCGCCAATCCCGCGCCGCCTCCACCAGCTCACCCGCCACCGTCCACAACCGGCGCTGCGTGGCGGGCCGCTGCACGTTCTGGCGCAGCCCCAGCACCCGCGCCAACACCCGCGTCACGTTGCCGTCCACTACCGGCGTCGGGTGGTTGAAAGCCAGGCTGCAAATCGCGCCCGCCGTGTACCGCCCCACACCGGGCAGAGCGAGGATGTCCTCGAACGACCGCGGAAAGCGCCCCTCCCGTTCCCTCACCAGCCGGCCGGCCGCCCCATGCAGGTTCCGGGCGCGCCGGTAATAACCCAGCCCTTCCCAAAGCTTGAGCACCCGGTCGAGCGGCGCCTCCGCCAACGCCCGCACGTCAGGCCACTCCCGCATCCAGCGCTCCCAATACGGAATCACGGTCGTGACCTGCGTCTGCTGGAGCATCACTTCGGAAACCCAAATGGCGTAGGGATCGTGCGTCCGCCGCCAGGGCAGGTCACGGGCTTGCGCAGCAAACCACGACAGCAGCGATCCCACCATGAGGCCATGCTTCGACACCGCGGCAGCGTAAGGACCATCCACGGCGACCGCAAACCCGCACCCCGACCCCCAGCAGTGCTCGGCGCCGCCCGGCGGGGATCGCCGGATGAGGGCATCCGCCCTCCCGCCGGACACAGCCTAAATGCCTTGTCGCCATCCGCCTGTCCTTGGACACTCCCGCCGGCATGCGATCCCGTTCACACGCTCGAGTCCTCATCACCTTGGCTGGCGTCACCCTGCTGACCGGCCTCGCCGCGGCGCAAACTCCCGATCCCGGCCTTACCCGCTTCTTCCAGGCTTACCTCGACGAGGCCTTTGCCTTGCGCCCGCTGGACGCCACCCGCCTGGGTGATCACCGGTTCGACCGCCAACTCGAGGACCTCTCGGCTCCCGCCCGCGCCCGCTGGCAGGAACACAACCGCCGCACCCTCGCCGCGCTGCCGAAGGCCGTGGACTACGCGCGCCTCCCCCGACCCGACCAGGTCGATTACGAGATCCTGCGCCACGAGCTGACCAAGTCCCTCTGGCTCGCGGAGAACACGGACCCCTTCGCCGACGATCCGCGCGTGTACAACGACTACATCAACGACAGCATCTACCTCCTCCTCGCCCAATCCAGCCTCCCGGCCGAGACCAACATCGCCAACGCCATCGCCCGCCTCGCCCACATCCCCCGCGTCCTCGAAGCCGCCCGCGCCAACCTCCGCCACCCGCCCCGCGCGCACACCGAGACCGCCATCCGCCAGAACCGTGGCGCCGTTGCCTTCTTCGAGCGCGACCTCTTCGAGCTGGCCGGCTCCACCCCGCAACTGGCGGCCCTCCGCCAGGTCGCCGCCCCCGTCGCCGCCGCCCTGCGCCAGTACCAGTCCTTCCTCGAAAACGACCTCCGCCCCCGCGCCACCGGCGATTGGCGCCTGGGCCGGGAACGGTTCGCCCGCAAGCTCGAACTCGAACTCGACGCCGGCCTCACCGCTGATGAAGTCCTCGCCGCGGCCCAGGCTGAATTCGACCGGGTCAGCCGCGACATGTACGTCATCGCCCGCCAGCTCTGGAGCCGTTATCACCCCCGGCAACCCCTGCCCCCCGATGACCCCGAAGGCCGCCGCACCACCATCACCCGCGTGCTCCACGCCATCGCCCAACACCACAGCACCGCCGCAACCGTCCTCGACGACGTCCGCCAGACCGTCGCCGAGGCCAAGGCGTTCATCGCCGCCCACGACCTCCTCCGCCTTCCGGATCCCGACCGTTGCCAGATCATCGAGATGCCCGAGTTCCAGCGCGGCAACTCGACCGCCTACATGAACTCTCCGCCCCCGCTGGATCCGCACGCCAGCGGCTTTTACGCCGTCAGCCCGCCGCCCGCCGACTGGGATGCCGACCGCGTCAAGAGCTACTTCGAGGAGTACAACCACCAGATGCTCCACATCCTCACCATCCACGAGGCCTATCCCGGCCATTACGTCCAGCTCGAGTACGCCAACCGCGTCCCCTCCCTCATCCGCCGCGTCCTGGGCTCGGGCACCTACATCGAAGGCTGGGCCGTCTACACCGAGCAAACCCTCCTCGACCAGGGCTATCGCGACGGCGACCTCGCCCTCCGCCTCACCCAGCTCAAGTTCTACCTCCGCGCCGTCACCAACGCCCTCCTCGACCACCGCATGCATTGCACCGCCATGACCGACGACGAAGCCCTCGATCTCCTCATCCGCCAGGCCTTCCAGTCCGAGGGCGAAGCCCGGCTCAAGGTCATCCGCGCCCAGCAAAGCTCCGTCCAGCTCTCCACCTACTTCGTCGGCCGCCTCGCCCACTACCGGCTCCGCCAGGAGATCCAGCGCGAACTCGGCGACGCCTTCGAGTTGGGCCGCTACCACGAGGCCGTCCTCGCCCCCGGCCCGGTGCCCGTCAAGTACCTGCCCGAACTCGTGCGCCAACGCCTGCAACAGCCGCGTTAAGTTCGAAGGACGAAATCTGAGGTTCGAGGTCAGAGGTCAGAGGTCAGAGGTCAGAGGTCAGAAGTCAGAAGTCAGAGGTCAGAGGTCAGAGGTCAGAGGTCAGAGGTCAGAGGTCAGAGGCTCCAAGGGTGAGGAATCGAGTGCTAACCGAAGCAATCGAACTGAGGCG
>JABTUJ010000030.1 GCA_015075445.1 Verrucomicrobiales bacterium | reverse complement strand
ACGCTGCATTCGCTTCGGCCAGGAAATGGCCGGGGTGATGGAGCTGGGCATGATCCATCGCGGCGAGCACAGCGAGATCATGACCGTCGACGGCGGCACGATCGATTCCGAACTCTCCGGCAACATGATCGACATCTGCCCGGTGGGCGCGCTGACCTCGAAGGACTTTCGCTTCCAGATGCGCGTCTGGTTCCTCAAGGAAACCAAGTCCGTCTGCACCAGTTGCGGCACCGGCTGCAACGTCGTCATCGGTTCCCGCGAAAACCGCGTCTATCGCCTCACCCCGCGCGACAACGACGCCGTCAACCAAAGCTGGATGTGCGACGCCGGCCGCCTCAACTACCGCTGGCTCAACCGCCCCGATCGCCTCACCGAGGTGCGTCGCCACGGCCAAGCCGCCCCCTGGACCCAGGTCCTCGACGAACTCGCCCAGCGACTCCGTCAGGCCAGCCCCGGACACGTCGGCATCGTCGCCTCCTCCCGCCAGACCAACGAAGAGCTCTACCTCATCCGCCGGTTGGCCCAACACCTCGGCGCCGCCACCGACACCGTGCCGCGCCTCGGCGAAGGCGACTCGCTCCTGGTTCATCCCGACAAGAACCCGAACAGCGCCGGCGCCCGGCTCCTGGGGTTGGCCGCCCACCCGCCCGGCTCGAACCTCCCGCTGTTCGCCGAACGCATTCGCGCCGGCAGCCTGACCTGCCTGATCGTCATCGGGGAGGACGTCACCCAACACGGTCTCGACCCCGACACCCTGCGACGGCTTGAGACGCTCGTGGTGTCGGACATCCTGCCCAACGCGGCGGCGACGCTGGCCCATTACGCGCTCCCCGGCTGCGCGCACGCCGAGAAGCGGGGCAGCTTCACCAACGTCCACGGCCGGGTCCAGCGGTTCTCCAAGGCCATCGAACCGCCCGGCGACGCGCGACCCGAGATCGAATTCCTCGGCGAACTCTTCGCGCGCGTATCGGGTCGCGCGGTTCCCACGAGCCTCGAGGCCTTGTTCAACCAGATGGCTGCCGAGGTCCCGGGCTTCCACGGCCTCACCTGGGCCGCGCTCGGCGACTCCGGCGTCTCCGTCTCCCTCCCCCCCACTTCCCCCTCCTCCTCACCTTCTCCGTGAACCTGTGGTGCGGGCTTCCAGCCTGCACCCTCCGCGATTCTTGGCCCCTGAGCAGGTCCGAAAGGAACAGGTGCTCGATTCTTCATGGCTTTCCGGCCGGGCTTCTGGCACAAGAGCTCCAGCCTATGAAACGAAATCACTTGTTCACTCGCCGCAACTTCCTCAAGTCGTCGGTGGCCACCCTGACCACCCTTCATCTTGTGCCCCGCCATGTGCTGGGCGGAGCCGGCGTCACCCCGCCGAGTGAGACCTTGACCAAAGCCGTCCTCGGCGTCGGCGGCATGGGCCAGGGCCACCTCAAGTCGATTAATCCGCAATCGAAACTGCTCGCCGTCTGCGACGTGGACGAGAACCGCCTCAAGGCCGCACTCAACATCGCCGGCGAGGGCGTCAAGGGCTACAAGGACTTCCGCGAAGTGCTCGCCCGGAAAGACATCGACATCGTCCACATCCCGACGCCACCGCACTGGCACGGCTTGATGTCCGTCGCCGCCGCCCGCGCCGGCAAGGACATCTGGTGCGAAAAACCCATGACCCGCACCATCGGCGAAGGGGAAGCCGTCGTGGCCGCCATGGCCAAGTACGGCCGGATCTTCCGCCTCAACACCTGGTTCCGCTTCGAAGGCGGCTTCTATGGCATGGGGATCACCGTCAAACCGATCAAGAAGATTGCCCAGGCCGGCCTGCTCGGCTGGCCCCTCAAGGTCACCCTCGGCGGCCCCACCGGCTTCGACTGGAAACAGAACCAGTGGTGCGGTCGCACCGACCTCACCCCGCAGCCCGTCCCGCCTGAACTCGATTACGACCTCTGGCTCGGCCCGGCACCCATGAAGCCCTACCACCCGCATCGCGTTCATGGCAGCTTCCGCGGCTACTGGGATTACGACGGCGGCGGCCTCGGCGACATGGGCCAGCACTACCTCGACCCGGTCCAGTACATCCTCGACAAAGACAACGAAAGCCCGGTGGAACTCGAGGCGGATACCGATCCGCAGCATCCCGACGCCGTCCTCCCCTGGCGGCGCATTCGGCTCAAGTACGCCGATGGCTGCGAGATCATCCTCGATGGCGAGAACAAGGACACCGCGCCTTTCATCGCCGGGCCGAAGGGCTGGCTCAGCCGGGATTTCGAGAGCAACATTCCCGAGCTCGAGAAGAAGCTGCGCGACCTGCCCGATCCGGAACCGCAACTGACCGACTTCATTCAGGCGGTGAAGACGCGGAAGAAGTTCGCGTTGAACGAAGTCAACGGCCATCGCTCCTGCACGATCATCAACCTGGCGAAGATCGCCGTGCAGACCGGCCGGCCGCTGCGCTTCGACTCGAAGAAGCAGCGTTTCATCGACGACGCGCAGGCCAACGCCCTTGTTTCCCAACCGATGCGCGCCCCCTGGAAGCTGGAGGTTTGAGGCGAACCAGCGCCGACAGACGTTCACCGACAATCCGGGTCATCCGTGGTCCAACGCCGGGGCAGTTCTCGACGGCCGACAGGTCCCCCTCCGACCTCCCTCTGGGTCCCTCGTGCGCGCCTCCGTGGCTCCAAACCAAGCCGTTTCACCACAGAGACTGCTTAACGAACCGCACCCCACCTGGCTACGGCACGCGCGCCCAGAGCACCTTGAGGTAGCGGCTTTCCGGGCAGTTGGACATCACCGGGTGATCGGGTCCCGCCCCGGTGCGATCCAGAAACTGGAGTTGCCGCCCGACCCGTTGCCCGGCGCGGATCACGAACTGCTCGAAATCCTCCGCGGAAACCAGGCCCGAGCATGAGCAGGTGACCAGCAGGCCGTCGGGCTTGAGCAACCGCAGCGCGAGTCCGTTCAGGTCTTCGTACTGCTGTTGGCCTTCGCGGAAGTCGTCGCGGCGATCCACGAGTTTGGGCGGGTCCACCACCACCACGTCCCACAGGTGGCCGTTGCGCTGCATCTGCCGGGCGTAGCTGTAGGCGTCGCAGTGGACCGGGTGATGCGCGCCTGGTTCAGGTTCGCGTTGCGCCGCGCCTGTCGGACCGCCTGCTCGTCCAGGTCCACCCCGGTGACGTCCACGGCCCGGCCCGTGACCGCCGCGGCCAGCGCGAAGCCACCCGTGTAACAGCACAGGTCCAACACACGCGTCTCCGGGTTCACCCAGCGGGCGAAGCGTCGCCGGTTCTCGCGCTGATCGCAGAAGAAACCGGTCTTGTGGCCGGCGGCGAAGTCCACCTCAAACCGGACGCCGCTCTCGACGATCTTCACCGTCGGCACCGTCTTGCCACCGGCCGCCGGCGTTTGGCCCGGACGCGACCCGGGGATGCCTTCGAGGCGCGCCACGAAATCGTCCACTTCGACCACGGCGTGGCGCGTGCCCAGACGGGTGTGCAGGTGCGGCAGCCACCGCGGCAGCCGCTGCCACACCCCCAGACTATGCACCGACACGCTCAGGACATCGGCATAGCGGTCCACGACCAGTCCGCTGAGCCGGTCGCCGTCCGAATGGACCACGCGGAAGGCGTCGCTGACTTCCGCCAACCGGAGCGTCTTCAAGCGCAGCGCCACAGCCCGGTCCAGCAACCCGAGGAAATCCTCCTCCGTGAACGGCGCCTCACCGTGCTGGATCACCCGCAGCGGCACCCGCGCCCGGGGATTGTAGAGCCCCGTGCCGAACCGCCGTCCGTCCCGGTCGTACACGGTCACGAGATCCCCCGGTTTCGCGTCCGGCGACGCGCCCTTGATCATCGCGGGATACAGCGTGGGGGCGAAGCTGTACGTGCGCAGTTGCACCCAAGGCGCCTGACGAGGTCCCTGTGGCGTTGGGCCTTGGCGGATCCCCACGCCCGCCAGCGGCGGACCGGGTGGAGGCCGGAGTGGTTGCGAAGATTCGCCCGGACAGGTCATGGCGGGTGTTGGCGGCGCGTCACAGACTCTCCCGCCACGCAACGATGGCCGCCCGCATCTGCTCGAAGGCATGCAACCGCGGCCGGACAAACCGCGGCGTGAACCACGGAAAGGTCCCCACCAGATCGTTGATCACCAGGATCTGCCCGTCGCAGTCCGGACCCGACCCGATCCCGATGGTGGGGATGGGCACCGTGCGCGTGATCTCGGCTGCGACCGTGGGCGCGACCAGTTCGAGCACGTCGCGAAGGCGCCCGCTTCGGCCAGAGCCTCGGCATCAGCCAGCAGCGCCCGCCGCCCGGTTCGCGCCGCCATGTGGTACCCGCCCTCCTCCCGCGTGCTGCGGCAACATCCCGATGTGGCCGGGAACGGCATCCCCTCCGCCCGCAGCGCCCGCACCACCTCGGCGATCACCACCCCGCCTTCCGCCTTCACGGCTTCGGCACCGGCGGCCACGAGGCGCCGGGCGCTGGCGACCGCCTCGGCCGGCGTGCGGTAGGTGTTGGCGGGAAGGGTCCGCCGCCGGCAAGGCGCGCGGCGGGCGAGCGGTCGGCACGGGTGTGATGCTCCATCTCGGCTAACGTCACCGAGGTGGTTGTCCGGATAACCGAGCACCACCATCCCCAGGGAATCGCCCACCAGCACCAGCGGCACGCCGGCTTCGTCGAGCAGTCGTGTCGTGGGGTAATCGTAGGCCGTGAGAGCCGCGAGGGGCGCACGGCCTTTCATGGCCCGGAGGGCCTCCGCCGTCACTTTGGGCGCCTGCATGCCGGGCGAAGGTCGCGTTGGCCCCGCCGCCACTCAAGCGGAATCTCCACGCCGCCGGTTCCTTTGACTTTGGTCATGCCCGGCGCGCCCGGCTCCCCGCACAGTGCGGTGAACAAGCCGCAACTGCCACACACCGCTGCCATGAATCCCGCCCCCACCGAACCCTCGGCCACCAACCGTCGCACCTTCCTCCGCACCTCCGCCACGGCGGCCGTCGGCACGGCCCTCGCGCCGAGTCGCCCTTCGGCGTGCACGCCGCCGAAGACAACACGCATCGCCCTGGTCGGATGCGGTGGCCGGGGGACCGGCGCGGCGGCAGCAGGCTTTTGTCCACCGCCGGCCCCACGAAGCTGGTGGCGATGGCCGACGCCTTCGAGGACCGCCTCGTGGCCAGCCTCAACAGCCTCCGGCAAAACGCCAAGCTGGCGCCGCAGATCGAGGTGCCGCCGGAACGCCGCTTCGTCGGGCTGGACGGTTACCGGCACGCGATCGACGCGGCCGGCAAGGGCGGCGTGGTGCTCCTGGCCACGGCACCGGCGTTCCGCTGGGTCCATTTCCAGTATGCCGTGGCACAGGGCCTGCATGTCTTCATGGAGAAATCCTTCGCCGTCGACGCGCCGGGGGTGCGCCGGTTGCTGGCGTCGGCCGAAGTCGCCCGGCAGAAGAACCTCAAGGTCGCCGTCGGTTTCATGTGGCGTCATGACCCGCCGCGCGAAGCGGTCGTCCAACGCCTGCACGACGGCGCCATCGGCGAGATGCACACCCTGCGCACCTACCGCATGCACAGCGCCGTCGGCTACAGCGCCCGGCGCCCCGGCGAGTCCGAACTCGCCCACCAGATCCGCAACTACAGCAACTTCACCTGGGTCAACGGCACCTTCTACCTCGACTGGCTCTGCCACAACCTCGACGTCTGTTGCTGGGCCAAAAACGCCTGGCCCATCAACGCCCAGGGCATGGGCGGCCGCTGCGTCCGCACCGAGGGCGACCAGTTGTTCGATCACTACTTCGTCGAATACACCTTCCCCGATGGCGCCAAGCTCTTCGCCCAGGGCCGGCACGTCAACCAGTGCTACGACATCTTCTCCGACTTCGCCCACGGCACCAAGGGCTCCGCCGTCATCATGGACAGCCTCGCCGCCGCCCGGCCGCGCATCTACTCGAACCAGGTCATGACCCGCGCCAACGAGGTCTGGCGCTACACCGGCCCGGAGCCGGACTGCTACCAGGTCGAGCACGACAAGCTCTTCGCCGCCATCCGCAACAACCAGCCCTACAACGAGGCCGAACGCGGCGCCCAGGGCATCATGGTCGGCATCCTCGGCCGCATGGCCGTCGACTCCGGCCAGTTCCTCACCTGGGAAGACGCCCTGGCCTCCAACCTCGAGCTCGCCCCCGGCATCGAGACCATGACCCTCGACTCGAAACCGCCGGTCCAGGCCGACGCCCAGGGACGCTATCCCCTCGCTCTTCCGGGCCAGACCAAGGTCCTCTGAACAGCGCCCATCGCCCGACGCCGGCACCGCGCCTCCGCGGCTACCACGTCACCGCCACGCTCTTCTTGCCGAACTTGGTCGTGTACGACAGGCGGCGGTGTTCGCAGCCGTACTCGTGGACCAGCCGCGTGATCTTCACGTCGTAACAGCAGTACTCCGCAATCTCCAGAAGCTTGCCCTGTCGGAACCACCGCAGGGCTTGCAGCCCGTCGCTCGTCTTCTCAATCCCCAGCGTCGCCGAGGCGATCGAATCCAGCGACAGCCGGTGCGGCAGCGTCTTCATCAGCTCCACCAGCATGTCCAGCGTGTGGAGCTGCTTCGGGTCGAAGAACGGGTTGTACCCGGTGAGCACCTCGTAGTCGAACCGCAGAATGTTGAAGCCCACCACCAGGTCCGCGCGCCGGAGTTCCTCCATCAGCTCGTTCGCCCGCGCCTCCTCGTAGATCTCGTAGCTCCCCCGCGCCGTGCTGTACGTCACCCCCACGCTCATCCGCATCGCGCTGATGTGGTCCCAGCCGCCGACTTCCTCGGCGGACTTCTGCGTTTCGAGATCGAAATAGACAACGTTCTTCATCGCACCCGGAGGAGCGGCCCGCGCCCGGTTCGCGCGCCGCGCGCCCGCGGCCATTCAAGGGCCCGCGGCCTCCAAGTAAAGCCCGCTCTCGCCTTTGGGTTTGACGGAAGGCCTTTCCGCCCTAGGATGCCCGCTCGATTCGAGCGGAAATACGAATGAACCCGGCCGGTCCCGACTCCCGGCCAACGGAAACAACCCATGGCTAACATCGATTTCGGCGGAACGTTGGAAGAGGTCATCACGCGGAAGGAATTCCCGATGGCCAAGGCGCGCAAGGTCCTCAAGAACGAGGTCATCGCCATCATCGGCTACGGCGTCCAGGGCCCCGCCCAGTCCCTCAACCTCCGCGACAACGGCTTCAACGTCATCATCGGTCAGGCCCCGGAGTTCAAGCGCGACTGGGACCGCGCCGTCAAAGACGGCTGGAAACCCGGCAAGACCCTCTTCCCCATCGCCGAGGCCGTCCAGCGCGGCACCATCATCCAGATCCTCCTCAACGACGCCGCCCAACGCCTGGTCTGGCCCACCATCAAACAGAACCTCAAACCCGGCGACGCCCTCTACTTCTCCCACGGCTTCTCCATCACTTACGCGAAGAAAACCGGCGTCGTCCCGCCCAAGGACGTGGATGTCATCATGGTGGCGCCGAAAGGCTCGGGCCTCAACGTCCGCCGCAACTTCCTCACCGGCGCCGGCATCAACTCGAGCTACGCCATCCATCAGGACGCCACCGGCCGCGCCGAGGAGCGTTGCCTCGCCGTCGGCATCGGCATCGGCTCTGGTTACCTGTTCCCCACCACCTTCCCCCACGAGACCAATAGCGACCTGACCGGCGAACGCGGCGTGCTCATGGGCGCTCTGGCCGGCGTCATGGAGGCCCAGTACGATGTCCTCCGCGCCCAGGGCCATTCGCCCAGCGAAGCGTTCAACGAAACCGTCGAGGAACTCACCCAGAGCCTCATCCGCCTCGTGGACGAGCGGGGCATGGACTGGATGTACTCCAACTGCTCCGCCACCGCCCAGCGCGGCGCCCTGGACTGGAAGCCCCGCTTCAAGAAGGCCGTCCTGCCCGTGTTCAAGGAGCTCTACCAGCGCGTCGCCTCCGGCCAGGAAGCCGCCCGCGTTATCAAGGCCTGCGGCGGCAAGGATTATCAGAAGCAGCTGGCCGCCGAACTCGCCGAAATCCGCGAGTCGGAAATGTGGCGCGCCGGCGCTGCCGTCCGGGCCCTGCGCCCCAAGGAATCCACCAAGACCCTCGCCAAAGGCGTCAAGGGCGTCGGCGGCCGCGCCGCGAACTAGACGCTTGAACTTGTGGTGCGGGCTTCCAGCCTGCACCCCCCCGATGGGGCGAGGCTCCTGCCGAGCCAGGAGTCGGTGGGACGTAGAGGCTTCCGTTACTCATCCCGTTTCTGCCCGCAGAAACGGGATGAACCGTTTTCGGTTCCGCCGTCGGGAACCGCGCCGCGAACCGACCAACCCGCGCTTCACCGCCCAAACCGCTTGGCCAGCACCACCGCCACCACCCCGGCCGCGAACAGCTCGGAAACCAGCAGGAAGACACGCATCTGGGGCTCCAACGGCAGAAAGAAGAAAAGCGCCACGCCGCTCAGCACAATCAACAGCGGCAGGATGATGACCAGGGGATGCATGCCATGCCTGATGCTTAATTCTTAAGGGCTGACCCCGCCGGCAGGGTGTAGTGCTCGTAGCGAATCTCCCACGTGAACTCCGCCCCCGGCGCAACGTCCATGTCAATGAATGGCTCCAGCGACAGCGGCGCCCGGATCGCCCACAACGCCACCCGCGAGAGCGGCCGGTCCCCCGTGATCCGCATCCCTGCCCCCACCTTCCGGTTCTCGATCCGGAAATCGTAGTCCTTCGACTCCGTCCCAAACCCCTCGATCCCCAAGTACACCCGGTCTTCTCCCGTCAGGGTCCGGGTGAACGTGATCCGATTTCCCTGAACCGACGCCAGACCGTCCCCCGGCAACGGGGTCGTGCGGAGCTGGAACGGGAACGTCAGAGTCACGTCCGGACCCGGCGCCTCCCGGTCGAGATACAGGAAGTTGTGGTTGTACACGCTGGTCCGGATCGGTCGCGACCCCGTGTTGCGCAGTCCGTGATCCAGCACCAGCAGCCGGCTCTCCCCCACCAGTGACACCGTCTTGCGGTACTCGTAACCGTACCCGGTCGCCGCATCGGACACGGCCTGCGTGAACTCCACGGCGTCGGCCCGACGCCGCACCGTCCAGGTCCCGCCGTCGACAATCGGGTACAGCCGGAATGGACCGTAAGGCTGGTCGTCAGGACGCCTCAGCACGCCCACCCCAATCTTCAGGAACGTCCCGCCCGGTCGGGCCTCGTCGAAACCCAGCGCCTTCCCGTCCGTCACAAACTCCTCCGCCGGCCCCGTGATCGCCGTGCACGGGCTGGCCACAATGTCCGGCCCCGCATAAACGAAATCATGCACGTTCGGGTCGCTCCGTTGAAACCACTGCGGGTAGTAATCGTGCCCGGCAAACCACAAGCCCCCGATCACCCCCGACCAGTCAAAGCGCGTGCCGCGATAGAACCCCGTCTGGGCGTCCGGCAGATAAACCCGTGCGCGGAGCGGGCCGCTGCTAATTTCCACCTCGGGTGCCGCCCCGTGCGCCACCCCGTTGCCGGCTGCCAGCGAGACCCCGAGGGCCATCCAGGTTGTCTTGTTCATAAAGCACTCGGAGTGGACGCACCGGCCGACGCCTGGCGCCGGGCCAGCCGCGAGTGGCGACGGCCGTACACGAAGTAAATGGCGAAGCCCAGCGCCATCCAGACCAGCAGCCGGGCCCACGTGTCGCGCGGCAACCCCCACATCAGGTAGCCACAGAATAACACCCCCAGCGGACAGACCAGCCAGAACGCCGGCACCCGGAACGGCCGGTGAATCCCGGGGTCCGTGAACCGCAGCACGAACACGCCACCACACACAATCGCAAACGCCAGCAGCGTGCCGATCGAAACCAGCTCGCCCAACAGCCCGATCGGAAAAAGTCCCGCCATCACCATCGCCAGCGTGCCCGTCAGAATCGTCGCCAGCCAGGGCGTCCGAAACCGCGCATGCACCCGGCTGAACACCGGCGGCAGCAAACCGTCCTTCGACATCGCATAGAAGATGCGCGGCTGACCCAGCATCATCACCAGGATCACCGAGGAGAGCCCGGCGATGGCCCCCACCTTGATGACCGGGCGCAGCCACGCCACCCCGCCACCCAGCGAGTCGATGGCCTTCGCGATCGGGTCGGGCACCCCAAGTTCGGTGTACTTGATGATGCCCGTCAGGACCAGCGACACCGCGATGTAAAGCACCGTGCAGACCGCCAGCGAGGCCAGGATGCCAATGGGCATGTCGCGCTGCGGCCGCTTCGCTTCCTGCGCGGCGGTCGATACCGCATCGAAGCCGATGTAGGCGAAGAAAATGACCCCGGCGGCGCGGAGGATGCCGTCCCAGCCGTACTTGCCCGGCCCTTCGGGAGGCGGCACGAATGGGACCCAGTTGTCGGTGTTAAGATAGGCCAGGCCCACCAGGATGAACGTGAGGATGACCGACACCTTCACGGCCACGATGAGGTTGTTGAACGCGGCCGATTCCCGGATGCCCAGCACCAGCAGGACCGTGATGACCACCACGATCAGCATCGCCGGGATGTTCAGGATGGCGCCGGTCGTCATCCACCCCTCGGCAAAGAGCCGCCAGACATTCCAGCCCGCGTCCGCTGGCGCCACGTGGTTGTACGGCGCGGCCGCCAAGGCCGCAGGAATCTCGATCCCGAAATCGCGCAGAAAAGACACGACATAGCCCGACCACCCCACCGCCACCGTCGAGGCAGCGAAGAGGTACTCCAGGATGAGATCCCACCCGATCACCCACGCCACCAGCTCTCCCATCGTCGCGTAGCTGTAGGTATAAGCCGAGCCCGAGATGGGGATCATCGCGGCGAACTCGGCATAGCACAGCCCCGCAAAGGCGCAGGCCAGCCCCGCCAGGATGAACGAAAACACGATGCCCGGCCCCGCGTAGTTCGCGGCCGCCTGGCCGGTGAGCACGAAAATGCCGGCGCCGATGACGGCGCCGACGCCCAGGGCGGTGAGGTTCAGCGGACCCAGCGAGCGCCGGAGCCGCTGGTCGTTCGCAGCCTCTGTCTGCAATTCGAGGATGGGTTTGCGGCGGAACAGCGTCATGCGGCGGTGCAGGTCAGCTCGGGCGGTTGCGGTTTGGCCGGAAGATTTTTGCCCGCGTTAATGCGCCGGGTCGGGCGCCAAGTCAAGGAAAGGCCGGAGAAAAGCCGATGGGCCGATGGGCCGGTGAACGGGTGGAAGGGCCGCTGCGAACCGGCGCGCGTCAGACACGCGGACCGGCAGTTCAACCTCGCGCCCCGGCCGGCGGCCCAGCGCCGGCCAGCTCGATGCCGACCGGGCAGTGGTCCGAGCCAAGGATGTCCGGCTGGATGTACGCGCGGGTGAGGCGCGGCCGAAGGGAGGCGCTGAGCAGCACGTAGTCGATGCGCCAGCCGATGTTCCGGGCACGGGCCTGGTGCTGCTGGCTCCACCACGTGTAGTGCCCGCCGCCCGGTTCGAACACCCGGAAGGTGTCGACGAACCCGGCACGGACATAGGCGCTGAACCCGGCCCGTTCCTCGGCGGTGAAACCGTGGTTGTGCACATTGGCCTTCGGATTCGCCAGGTCCAGTTCGGTGTGGGCCACGTTGAGGTCGCCGCACCAGATGACCGGCTTGCGGTGCTCGAGCCGGCGCAGGTAACGGAGGAACGCGCGATCCCACGACTGGCGGTACGCGAGCCGCGTGAGCTCCCGCTGGGCGTTGGGCACATACACGCTCACGACGTAGTAATCGGGAAACTCGGCGGTCAACACCCGCCCCTCGCGGTCGTGTTCGGGCCGGCCGATGCCCCGCGTCACGGCCAGCGGACGCGTCGCGGTGAACAACGCCGTCCCGGAGTAACCCTTCCTTTCCGCCACGTTCCAGTACGTCGTGTAGCGTGCCGGCCAGAGGGCCTCCACCTCCTCCGGCTCGCAGCGGGTTTCCTGGAGGCAGAGCAGGTCAGGTTGCTCGCTTTCGAGGTAGTCGAGGAATCCCTTGCGCAGGATGGCGCGGAGGCCATTGACGTTCCACGAGATCAGTTTCACCGCCGCGAGAGTAACGACCGGCGCCGTCGTCGCCCAGCCTGCGCGTCGAGGGGTGTCGAAAGCGTTAAGTATTAAATTAAGGGCTGACCCCTGAGCTCAGGGGTCAGCCCTTAATTTAATACTTAACGCAGCCCGCCGTGACCGCCGCGGTCGGCCGGGGTTGCCGGCAGGCGGGTTCCTTGCTCTGATGCGGCATGCCATCGCCTTGCGCGCCGGTCCGGAGCTATGAACGAACCCGGCCACGCTGGCCATCCGTTGCGGTGACCGTCGTGTGCCTCATCCTCGCCGGCTGCGGTCGGGTCGGGCTGGGGGACGGCTGCGAGTGCTGCGGCGCCCGCGGTGCGGTTGGCGTGCTTTACAGCCGACGTCACCGTCCCGGTCGGCCATGGGATGATGGGCGGCGGGGCCTGGCGGGCCACGCGAATCGCCGACCCGCTCGAGGCCCACGGTCTGGCTTTGGCTGGGTGCCGGAAGCCCGTGGTGTTCGTCGCAGTGGACTGGTGCGAGATTGGAACGACGCCCTGGAACGTTGGCAGCGCGTCCTGGCGGACGCCGCGAGCACCACGGCCGAGCGTGTCCTGGTCTGCACGGTGCATCAACATGACGCGCCCGTGGCCGATCTCGAGGCGGAGCGAATCCTCCGGGCGCGCGGGCTGTCGGCGACGGTGTGTGACCTCGAGTTCCATGAGGTCGCCGTGCAGCGTGTGGCGCAGGCCTTGCGGAAGGCCTTGCCCCAGGCCCGCAGCATCACGCACCTCGGTCTCGGGAAGGCGCGGGTCGAGCGGATCGCCTCGAATCGACGCTACCTCACGCCGGACGGGGCGGTGCGATTCGACCGGACCAGCAGCACGCGCGACGTGGTGGCCCGGGCGGCGCCCGAGGGGCTGATCGATCCGTGGCTTCGGACGCTGAGCTTCTGGGAGGGCGACACGCCAGTGGTGGCCGTCAGCGCGTACGCCGTCCATCCGATGAGTTACTACGGGCAGGGCGAGGTGTCGGCGGATTTCCCCGGCCTGGCCCGGCGGCGACGCCAGCAGGAGACACCCCAGGTGAAGCAGGTTTACGTCACCGGCGCCGCTGGCAACCTCACCGCCGGCAAGTATAACGATGGTGCTGTGACGAACCGTGCGGCCCTCGCCGACCGGCTCCATCGGGCGATGGTCGAGGCCTGGGACGCAACACGACGCGTGCCACTGACGCAGTTGGAGTTGCGCGTGGAACCGGTCCATCTGGAACCGCGCGACGATCCGGGGTTTCGCGTGACCGGCCTCGAGCAGACCCTCGCGGAGGCGGAGAAGCCTTTCGCGCAATGCCTCGCGGCGATGGGTTTGAGCTGGCGACAGCGCGCGGACGCGGGGCAACGGATTGATCTGCCGTGTCTGGATTTCGGCGTGGCCCAGTGGCTGGTGCTGCCGGGCGAGTCCTACGTAGAGTTCCAGCTTGCCGCGCAGGCGATGCGGCCGGAGAGCTTCGTGCTGGTGGCCGCTTACGGCGAGGGGGCGACCGGCTACATCCCGACCGACCGGCATATTGCGGAGGGGGACGGCAATCTGAGCGACTGGTGCTGGGTGGCGCCGGGTTCGGAGGCGCGGTTGCTCGAGGGGATTCGGCGCGTGCTGCAAGCGGGTGAAGTACCGCGTGACCGCCCTTAGCCTGGAAATCCTAATCTCCGATGTTCGTAATCGGCGGAGAATCCAAGCCGGGGAGTCCCTCCACCGATTACGAACATCGGAGATTGGGAAAGTGCCGTGGTTCTCTTGGATCGGCTCGGGCGCCGTGAACCCTGCCCGCCGGGTCGGGGGACCCGGCCTACAGGTTGTAGGCCCGGTGCCCTCACCGGGCGATTGTAGGCCCGGTGCCCTCACCGGGCGGTTCTTCGAGAGCGAACGGGTGGAACTGGCTTGCGTGCCGTCCGGGACCTATGTTCGCGCCCGTGCGAAGTCCTGGCAGCCTTGTGTCGTCGCGTTCGAGGTTCACCCTGCGGACCCGGCGCCTGCGCGCCGCGTGGATCGGGTTGGGGTTGGGATTCACCCTCACCCACGGTCCGCTCGGCGGGGCGAGCGACCTGGACTGGCGCGCGGGGGAGGGTCACCGGTGGGCCCCGCTCGCTGTGCCCGCGACGGGCACGACGGGTTTCCAGCGGCTGAACGGTGCGCAGACCGGCCTGCTGTTCACGAACGCACTCAGCAACGAGCGCAGCATCACCAATCGCAACCTGCTCAGCGGCGCCGGGGTGGCGGCGGGCGATGTGGACGGGGACGGCTGGTGCGACCTGTTCTTCGCCGGGCTGGACCGTCCGAACGCCCTTTTCCGGAATCTCGGTGGCTGGAAGTTCGCGGACATCACCGCTCCCTCGGGCGTGGGTTGTCCGGGGTTGGACTGCATGGCGGCGGTGTTCGGCGACCTTGATGGTGACGGGGATCTCGATCTCGTAGTGAACACGCTCGGAGCCGGTCCGCACGTGTTCCGCAACGACGGTTCGGGCCGCTTCACGGACGTCACCGACGCCGCGGGGGTTCGGGCCCGGACGGGCGGGATGTCCCTGGCGCTGGCGGATGTGGACGGGGACGGCGACCTGGATCTCTACGTGGTGAACTACCGGACTACCACCGTCATGGACCAGCCCAGGACGACCTTCCGCATCCAGATGGTGAACGGCCAACCGCTCGTCGCCTTCGTCAATCAAGAGCCCGCCACCGCGCCGCATCTGACCAACCGCTTCGTCATCGCGCCCTCCGGCGAGGTGCTCGAGCTGGGCGAACCGGACGTGCTGTATCTGAACGATGGCCAGGCGCGGTTCACGCCGGTCTCGTGGACGGGCGGTGCCTTTCTCGATGAAGACGGGCAACCGCTCTCCGAACCGCCCCGCGACTGGGGGCTTTCGGTCCAGATCCGGGACGTCAACGGCGACGGCGCCCCGGACATCTACGTGTGCAACGACCTGTTCAGCCCGGACCGGTTCTGGATCAACGACGGCCGGGGACGTTTCCGGGCGATTGACCGGCTGGCTTTGCGGACGACCTCGACCTTCTCGATGGGGGTGGACTTCGGCGATCTGAACCGCGACGGGCACGTGGATTTCATGATCGTGGACATGCTGGGCACCCGCCACAAGGACCGCCACACGCAGGTCAGCACGCAGAAGCCCGTGGCCTGGCCCATCGGCCTGATCGACAACCGCCCGCAGGTCTGGCGCAACACCCTCCACCTCAACCGGGGGGACACGACCTTCGCCGAGATCGGGTTCTTTGCCGGGGTCGAAGCCTCGGACTGGTCCTGGATGCCGCTGTTCCTCGACGTCGATCTGGACGGCTTCGAGGACGTGTTGGTCCCGAACGGCCAGATGCGCGACTTCCAGAACGTGGACATGCAACATCGGGTCGACGCCGAGCGCGCCGCCCGTCCCATCACGCAGGCCGACATCATCCGACTGGTGGGCATGTTCCCGGACTTCAGCACCCCCAGCCTCCTCTTCCGCAACCGCGGGGACGCGACCTTCGAAGAGATGCGGGGCCGGTGGGGGTTCGCGGATGTCGGCATTTCGCAGGGCACGGCGGTGGCGGATCTGGACCGGGACGGCGACCTGGACGTGATCGTGAACAAGCTCAACGAACAGGCCGGGGTGTATCGGAACGAGACCGCCGCTCCCCGGCTTGCGGTGCGGTTGCGCGGCCCGCCGGCGAACCGTCAGGGCATTGGGGCGAAGGTCGTCGTCGAAGGCGGTCCGGTGCGTCAGAGCCAGGAATTCATCGCGGGCGGGCATTACCTGTCGGGCGCCGACCCGCTGCGCGTCTTCGCCACCGGTTTGCCGACGAACCCACTGCGGATCGAGGTGACCTGGCGGGACGGTCGTCGCAGCGTGGTGCCGGACGCGCGAGCGAATCGCCTGTACGAATTGGACCACGCCGGGTCCGGGCCGGTCGAATCCGCGCCGGCGCCGGCCCGCACGCCGCATTTCGCGGACGTGAGCGAGCGCCTGGGGCATCGGCATCACGAGGATCCGTTCGACGACTTCGCGCGACAACCGCTGTTGCCGCACCGCCTGAGTCAACTCGGCCCGGGTGTGGCGTGGCACGATTTCGACGGCGACGGCTGGGAGGATCTGATCATTGGCAGCGGGCGGGGCGGCGTCCCGGGCTTGTTCCGCAACGACCAGCGCGGCGGCTTCGTCCCCCTGCGCGGGCCGGCCTTTGAACGGCCGGTGGCACGGGACCAGACCGCGGTGCTCGGCATCGGCAGCACGCTGTTCCTGGGGGCCGCCAACTACGAAGACGGGCAGACCAACGGTGGGTGCCTCCGGCTTTACGATCTGGCGCGTCAAGTCGCGGGCGAAGGCGTGCTGGGGCCGGTGGCGAGCACGGGGCCGATGGCGTTCGGCGATGTGGACGGGGACGGCACGCTCGAGTTGTTCATCGGCGGGCGGCTGGTGGCGGGCCGTTATCCGGAACCGGCGACGTCCCTGTTGCTGCGCAACGAAGGCGGGCGCTTCGTCGTGGTGCAACGTCTCGAGCAACTCGGGTTGGTGAGCGGCGCCGTGTTCAGCGACCTCGATCAGGACGGGCTGCCCGAGCTGGTGCTGGCCTGCGAGTGGGGACCACTGCGCATCTTCAAGACCGCGGCCGGTCGGTTGGTCGAATGGCCGGTGGAGGTGACGGGGCTCGCTCCGAACCCGACGGCGCGGGTCGGGCTCGAACACCTGCGTGGATGGTGGAACGGCGTCACCACCGGAGACTTCGACGGGGACGGTCGCCTCGACGTGCTGGCGACGAACTGGGGCTTGAACCATCGGTATCGCGACGCCTCCCCCGAGACGCCGCGCTGGCTTTACTTCGGCGATCTGGATGGCAGCGGCGACGTGGGGCTCATCGAGGCCTACTTCAACCCTTCGTTGCAGCAGATCGTGCCCTCGCGCGGACTGCTGGAGGTGCGCGCGGCGTTGCCTTTTCTGCAGGTGCGGGTGGCCACGTTTGAGGCTTACGGCACCGCCAGCCTCGAGGCGATCTACGGCGATCGTTTGAGCGGGCTGACCCGGCTTGAGTCGAACACCTCCGCCACCCTGATGTTCCTCAACCGCGGCGATCATTTCGAGGCGCGCCCGCTGCCGGCCGAAGCGCAGTGGTCACCGGCCTTTGGCGTGAGCGTGGGCGACCTGGACGGGGACGGGCACGAAGACGTCTTTCTCAGCCAGAACTTCTTCGCCGTCACCCCCGAGGGCACGCGCCTGGATGCCGGACGCGGCCTGTGGCTGCGCGGGGATGGTCGGGGAGGGTGGACACCGGTGTCCGGCCAGGACAGCGGCCTGCTCGTGTACGGCGAACAACGGGGTTGTGCCCTGGGCGACTTCGACCGGGACGGCCGCGTGGATCTGGTCGTCACCCAGAACGGGGCGGACACGAAGCTGTTCCGGAACCTCCGCGCCCGGCCGGGCTGGCGGATCCGGTTGGCTGGTCCGGCGGGAAACCCGGCCGGGTTCGGGGCGGTGCTGCGGTTGGGGGACGGTGCGCGGTGGGGCCCGGCGCGGGCGGTGCACGGTGGATCCGGCTACTGGTCACTGGAAGGAGCGGTGCAGGTGATGAACCTCGGTGCGGAAGCGCGTCAGCTCGAGGTGCGCTGGCCCGGTGGACGCCGTACCGTGGTCGCCCTGCCCACGGGTGCGCAGGAAGTGGTTGTGGGGCTCGAAGGACTGATCCAGGCCGACCGCGCCGCCGGCCCCTGAGGGAGGTTTCCCGAAGAGAATTCCTCGAAGGAAATCCCGTTTGCACCGGGCGTTCCCGGGACCATATTGGCGAGCAGTTGAACCCGACCACTCGCCATGAACGCCTGCCGGAAACCGGATGTCGCCGCCGTTCCCCGTCCGCTCGCCTCCCTGCTCCTCCTGCCCCTGCTCCTCGGGCTCACGCTTTCCGCGGCGGCCTGTCGAAGCACCCATTTCCCGGATCATCCACAGAAACACCGACTGGCCGAGGCCCTCGCCGCCGCGCCCGACCCCTACTACAAGCTGCTGGCCAACGGTGTGTTCAGCCGGTTGGCCGGCCAGCTCCCGGAGGCGACGACGAGAGAGTGGCTGCGGCAGCTCAAGGAACAGCACTGGAGACACCTCGAGAAGCTTCCCTCCAGCCAGGCCGTGGTCACCGAACTCCGCGATCGCGGTTTGCCCCAGGTGGCGGACACCGTCCAGACCGCGCTCAAGGCCCTGACCTCGCAACGCCCGGCGACGCTCGATCCCAAGCTCGAGGCCGCGGCCGTGAAACAGGGTTTGGTCGAGGCCTACTATGGCTTCTTCCCACCACCGACCCGTTGAGCTTCGCGTCAGCCCGGATCCCTCCCGACTCCTTCAACCCGCCTGCCTCATGAAAAACGCCCTGGTCATCAGCGGTGGCGGCGCCAAGGGCGCGTTCGCCGTTGGCGCCTTCGAACACCTCCGCGAGCAGAACCTCACCTTCGACCTCGTCGCCGGGACCAGCACCGGCGCGCTGATCGCGCCGCTGGTAGCCACCGACGACGTGGCGCTGCTCCGCTACATCTACACGAGCGTCCGCAACGAAGACATCATCCTGTCCCGGGACCTGTTGAACGTCCTGACGCACGACGCGATCTACGATACCAACCCGCTCTGGAGCCTGATCAACTCGTTCGTCAACCGGGAGCGCTACGAGAAGATCCTGGCCTCGGCCGTCGAGGTCTTCCTGGCCACGGTCAACCTGCAGACCGGCGGCATCGAGTACTGGAACCCGCGCACCGGCGGTCCGGGCGGCACGGCGCTCGACCTGCGCACCTTCCAGCGGGCCATGATGGCTTCGGCCAGCATGCCCGTTCTGATGCCGCCCATCACCATCCTCGAAGGGGGCGCCCAGCATGTGGACGGCGGCGTCCGCGAAATCGCGCCGCTCAAAGTGGCCATTGACCACGGCGCCACCGACCTCTACGCGATCCTCCTCACCCCCGCCCAGCACGAGCCCAAGTCAGACCGGTACGTATTTCTCGTGAAGACCCTGCTGCGTTCGATCGACCTGTTCACGCAGGAAGTCCTGGCCAACGACCTCGCCACCGCCCTGGTCTACAACCAGGCCGTCCGCCATCGCGAAACCCTCCGTGCCAAGGCGACCAAACTGCTGACCAAGAAGCAGGTCAAGGCCCTCTTCGACGACCCGGCCAATCCCGATCCATTTGCCGGCAAGCGCCTGCTCAACCTCTATGTCATCCGGCCCCAGGAGGAGTTGCCCGTCGACTCGCTCCAGTTCAGCCCGGTGGCCATGTCGCAAATCATGACCCTGGGCGGCGAAGCCGCGCGGCGCGCCCTCGCCGCCGGCCCGGTTCTATCTCTATGAAACCGTGGTCCAGGCGTCCCGCCGGCTGCGTCCTCCTCCCCAGCGCCGCTGGAAGCGCCCTCCATGCGCCGCGCGTCCCGCCCCGGGAGGCGGCCGCCGGCAGCCCGGCCACGCAGGCGCTGGTCCGGCCCCTCGCAATCCTGGAACTTCCCTTGAGCTTTGAACCTTGAGCTTCGAACCTTGAGCTTTGAACCTGGAACTTCCCTTGAACTTTGAGCTTTGAACTTTGAGCTTTGAACTTTGAGCTTCGAACCTTGAGCTTTGAACCTGGAACTTCCCTTGAACTTTGAGCTTTGAGCTTTGAGCTTTGCCCCACGCCTTTCCTCCCTCACCCCGCCCCCCCTCAGAGGAGACCGGCCGTTTCGACCCGCTTTGTTCAGCATTGACCCCTGATTCCGATGCCAACGACCCCCACTGACGAAATAACCGAATGCCGCGTGCGGGCACGCGGCCTACAGAGTCTCTCCTTGCACCCCGCCGAACCGCGGGCCCTTGCTCGCCCATCGGGAGGCCGAGCCACCGTCGCGCCCTGGCTGGCAGTCGCCCTTGCGTTCGGCCTGGCGGGGGGCAGCCAGCTCGAAGCGGCGTCCCGACCTCAGCTCGAACTGCGGCCGGGCGATCACGTCGCCATCCTCGGCAACGCCCTGGCCGATCGCTTCCAGCATTCCGGCCACTTCGAGACCCTGGTGGTTGCACGCTTTCCCGAGCTGGATCTCGTCTTTCGCAACCTGGCCGTGGCCGGGGACGAACTCGTCACGCGCCATCGCTCGGAAAACTTCGGCTCGCCCGACGACTGGCTGAAGCGGGTGCAGGCCGACGTCGTGCTGGCATTCTTTGGCTTCAACGAGTCGTTTCGAGGTCCGGAAGGCCTGCCCGGGTTCCGGACGGAACTCGAGCAGTTCATCGAGCACACGCGCGCCCAGTCCTACAGCCCCCGCGGGCACCCGCGCCTGGTGTTGTTCTCCCCCATCGCCGCCGAGCGACATCGCGACCCGAACTTCCCGGACCCGGTGCCGCTCAACGCCAACCTCGCGCGCTACACGGCAGTCATGGCGGAAGTGGCTCGGGCGAAAGGCGTGCCCTTCGTCGACCTCTTCGCCCCGTCGCAGCGGTTGTACGCTGACGCTACCGACGCCGGTCCTTCGCTCACCGTCAACGGCCTCCATCTGACGGAGGAAGGCGACGCGCGCCTCGCACCGGTCCTGTTCGAAGGTCTCTTCGGCGAGGCGCCCCCGCCCGGGGATCACGGCCGGCTGCACGACGCGATCCATGCGAAGAACCACGCCTGGCATCAGCGTTACCGGACCGTCGATGGCTACAACGTCTACGGCGGCCGTTCACAGCTCAGCTTCGAGTCCGGCCCCGGCGGCCCGCGGATCACGAATTTCCAAGTCATGCAGGAGGAGATGTCGCAGCGCGATGTGCTCACGGCGAACCGCGACCGCCGCGTCTGGGCCGTGGCGCGCGGCGGCGGTCTCGAAGTGGCCGACGCAAGCCTCCCGCCCACCACCCCCGTCGCGTCCAACAAGCCCGGACCGAACCCGGACCGGACCCATGTCTTTCTGAGCGGCGACGAGGCGGTGGCCCGGATGACGGTTCACTCCGGCATGCAGGTCAATCTGTTCGCCTCCGAAGCGGAGTTCCCCGCGCTGATCAACCCCGTCCAGATGGCCTGGGACACCCACGGCCGCCTGTGGGTGGCGGTATGGCCCAACTACCCATCGCGCCGTCCCGACAGCCCCCGCGGCGACAGCCTGCTCGTCTTTGAGGACACCGACCGCGACGGTCGAGCCGATCGCTGCACGCCGTTCCTCGACGACCTGAACGCCCCTACGGGCTTCCAGTTCTACCGCGACGGCGTCCTGGTGGTCCAAGCCCCGGATGTCTGGTGGGTGCGCGACACCGACGGCGACGGGCGCGGCGACTGGAAGCAGCGCGTGCTGATGGGACTGGACTCGGCCGACACCCACCACACCGCCAACGCGCTTTGTCTCGACCCGGGCGGTGCGGTGTACCTCAGCGACGGCGTGTTTCACCGCACGCAAATCGAGACCGCCGAGGGCCCGGTCCGCAACAACGACGCCGCCATCTACCGCTTCGTGCCCCGCACCGGCGCCTTCGAGACCTACATCCCCTATGGTTTCGCCAACCCCCACGGCCGCGTCTTCGACCGCTGGGGCAACGACCTCGTGACCGACGCCACCGGCAACGAGAACTTCTTCGGCCCGGCCTTCAGCGGCCGCCTGGATTACCCGGCCAAACATCGCGGCATGCGGCAGTTTTGGGCGCGGCCCTCCCGGCCCTGCGCCGGCACGGGGCTGTTGAGCAGCCGGCACTTTCCCGAGGAGTTCCAGGGCGATTTCCTCAACTGCAATGTCATCAGCTTCCAGGGCATCTACCGCGTGGGGATGACCGAGGAGGGCTCGGGCTTGAAGGGTGAGACCCTCGAACACCTCGTGCACTCGAGCGACCCGAACTTCCGCCCTGTCGCGGTGGGCACCGGCCCCGATGGCGCGCTCTACTTCCTCGACTGGCACAACCCGATCATCGGGCACATGCAGCACCACCTGCGCGATCCCAACCGCGACGCTGCCCACGGCCGCATCTACCGGATCACGTACAAGGACCGGCCGCTGCTCCCGCCGCTGGCGATCGTCGGCCAGCCGATCCCCGTCCTGCTCGACCTGCTCAAGGCGCCCGAGAACCTCACGCGCGAGCTGGCCAAGATCGAGCTCGACACCCGCGATTCGGCAGCCGTCCTCGCAGCCGCAAAACGCTGGGTGAGAGCGCTGGATCCTGCCGACCCAGACTACGCGCATCACCTCACGGAAGCCCTCTGGCTCCACCAATGGCACAACGTGCTGGACTGGTCGCTGCTCGCGCGTCAGTTGCAGTCGCCCGAACCGCGCGCCCGCGCCGCCGCCACGCGCGTGCTCTGCTACTGGCGGGACCGGGTGCCCGACGTTCTGGTCCTGCTGCGCGACCAGGCCCGGGATCCGCACCCGCGCGTCCGTCTCGAGGCGGTGCGGGCCGCGAGCTTCTTCCGTCAGGCCGAGGCGGCGGAAGTGGCGTTGGCCATCCTCGCACAGCCCACGGATTACTATCTCGACTACACCCTGGGCGAAACGTTGCGGCAGTTGGAACCGTCCTGGCGACGCGCCCTCGCGGAAAACCCAGCCTTCGCGGCCGACAACCCGGCGGGCCTGCGCCATCTCCTCGACCGCCTGAACTCGGCCGAACTGCTCGAATTGCCGCCCCGCGACGCCGTCCGCACCGCCATCCTGGGCCGGGCCGAGATCCCGGACGCGACGCGGCACGTGGCGTTGGTGGCCATGGCGGAAGGACGGCGCACTTCGCCCGCCGCGGTGTTGGTCGGGCTGCTCGAAGAAGCCGATAAGGATGGCGGTCATGAAGCGAGCGGTGCGACGGCGAGTGTCGCCGCCACTTACGCGCGTCTGCTGCCGCTGCAACCAGCGGACGCCTTGCGCCCGTTGCGTCCGCGTCTGCTCGCACTGGCGCAGGACAGTCCGGTCGCCAGTTTGCGCCCGGCCACGTGGGCGGCCTTGGTAGCGGCCGACGGCGGACCCGAGGCGGTCTGGCTGGAAGCCGCGACCGCACCGGGGCGTCTGGCCGACCTTCTGAACGGCTTGCCGGTCCTTTAAGACCCGGAGTTGCGCGGCGCGGCCTACGAACGCGTCCTGGCTCTCCTTGGTTCGCCGGGTTCAAACAGACCGTCGTCCGGGGCCGGCAGCACCTCCGCTGCGACCACGGTCCGGCCGGCGGCCATCCGTGCCCTGGTGTCCATGCCGCGCGACACGGACCGGACCTTCGCCACGCTCGCGGGTTTGATCGCCGGGGGTGAGGACGTGATGGCGGCAGCGCAGGGATTGCGGGTGTTGCCGCGCAGCGCGTGGTCGCGCGACGAAGCCGCGGCGGCCGCCACGGCTTTGGTGGATTGGGCCGGGAAGGTGCCCGCCGCACAGCGGACCGAGCAGGACTATGTCGAGACCGTGCAACTGGCGGAGGAACTGGCGGGCGTGTTGCCGGCGGACGGGGCCGGGGCGCTGCGGCGCGAGTTGCGGGCGTTGCGCGTCCCGGTGTTCGTGGTGCGCACGGTGCGCGAGCAGATGCGCTTTGACACACCGCGGCTCGTGGTCCAGGCGGGCAAACCGTTCGAGGTGGTGGTCGAGAACCCCGATTTCATGCCGCACAACTTCGTGGTGGTGAAGCCGGGCACGCGGGCGCGGGTGGGGGAGCTGGCCGAGGCGATGACACCGGACCAGCGCGATCGCCAGGGCAGGTTGTATGTGCCGTCGAGCCCGGACATTCTCGGCGCGACGCGCCTGCTCGAGGCGGGTCAACGGCAGGCCTTGAAGCTGACGGCCCCGGAAGCCGAGGGCGACTACGAGTTCGTCTGCACCTTCCCGAACCACTGGCAGACCATGTGGGGCTGGCTCATCGTCACGCGCGACGTGGATGCCTACCTCGAACGGCATCCAGTGTCGGCACCCGCGGGCATCGGCACCGCCACGGACGGGCACGCGCACGACCACCACCACTGATCGCGGCACCGGGCCGGCGTCACTTGACCACCGCGTGCGGCGGGTCTACCTGTGAACACCAACTCACCTGCGCCGCGACCCGTGTGGGCCGCCGCCGGAGTGCTTGCGCGAAGCGAAAGAGTCGAACCGAAATCACCACCCCTATGGGCACCCTGATCGCCATGGCGTATCCGACGAAGTTGTTCGCGAATCTCGCCGACCACACCTATGTGAAATGCGGCACCGGCGCCCGCGCCTGGAGCTGCTGGGGCGGCAAGACCGGCGGCGCCGAACTGCGCCGCGGCCAGGGAAGCACCCGGCGAGCGAACGCCATCGCCCAGCCCAACGAGCGCGCCGGCATCAAGTGCTACCTGATCAACGGGGTCTGTCACCAAGCCGCCAACCGCATCCTCCTCCCGGCCGGAATCACCGTGCGCGGCGCCCGCGGATACAGCGTCTCCGAGGCCCTGTTTGGCACTTATGGCCGCGTGGGCTTCTGGCCCTGCAGCGCCCCCTTCAACCAGCATGCCGGTGTCTCGGGTGACCTCCCCCAATGCCTGGTTCGCGGCCGCGATGTCGCCCCGCCCCGGGGGAGGTCGCTGGCGTTGAGCGCCGACCACCAGCTCGACTGGCAGTACTTGAAGGGCGTCCTCGAACTGTACCGCGGCGCGAGCCAGACATTTCGCACCCGTTCCGCCCCCACGGCGGAGGTCGCGTCATTCCATCAAACCCTCTTCATGCACATGGCCGAGTTCCGTCTCGGTCCCCTGCTCGACCGCCCGCTCACGAGCAAGCTCAAACAGGTCCGCGCCCGCACCGAGAAGAACCTCCTCAAGCTCCACGCCGCACGGTCGGGTGATGCCCTGCGGACGCGCGAGTTTGTCGACGGGTTCAATGCCGAGACCATCCGCTTCCAGCAGGAGATGGCGTCGGTGATGAAGCCGGAGCAGTACCAAAGTCTGTTTGACCTTCCACCCGGGGAAACCGTCCTGCTGGCCGATCCCCGCATCGTGCGGAAGGCTTTCGCCGACCGCTAGCTGCCGCCGCGCCGGTCCGCGATCGGCTCGGCAACCCCCTGCCTGCCACGCCATGCCCGAAGCCTTCGATCATGGGCCGCGGCTGACCGACGCAGAGTACGACCGGGCCATCGTGGCACTGCACTCCGGCCTGCCTCCCAAGCCCAGCCGTGACCTGGACCGGCAAATCCGGCGTCGGGCGCTGGATCTGGCGATTGATCACCGGCTCGGACGTCACTTCCCGCACGACCGGCGCGAGGCGTTGTGGGCCATCCAGCAACGCGTCGATCGCCGACGCGGACGCCTGCTGTTCAAGTACCTCCTCCGACGCTTCCTGGCCCGGGGACTCGCCCGCGACGCCCAGGGGCTCGCCCGGGGACTCGTGGCCGAGTACGCGACCGTGCTGACACCGGCTGAACTCGAAGCCTATTTCGGCGCGGAAGAAGTCCGTCACCCCGCCCTCCCGGTGGACCTCGACGTGCTCCGCAAGGGATGAGTCCGCCGCGCGGGCCTGTCACGCCACCGGCATCAACCCATACGCAGGCTGCGATCGCCGCTATCGAAAGCGTCGCTTCCCTCCGCAGGCCGGGCCGCAATCGCCAGCTTGTCCGCCTCGCTCTTCCTCTGCAGACTGCCAGCCGGTGTTCGGACAGTCCTCGGCCAGGCATTTGAGAGATCCTGCCGGTCCACATCATTCCGAAGGACGCTGGCGGCGGCACCCTGTATCCTGTCCGGTGAAAGCCAGCGTGCACCGCCGGCGGGAGCGGGGGCCGCGGTTCCATCACACACCGACCGACAAAGCGATCCGTCAACCCGGCAGAGTCCTGCATGAAACCACTGTTCTCGGGTCAGAGCATTGCCCGCCGGCTCCAGTTTGGGGTCGGACTTGCCGCGGCCCTCGTGTTCGGGCTGACCGTCTGGTTCAGCTACCGCGTCAGCCGTAACGAACTGGAACGGCAGACCAACGCCAAGGCCGTCACCGAGATCCGGGCCGCCGCCCGTCAGCTCGATGATTTCATCAGCCGGTTGGGGATGCTGCCGCGACACATCGCGGTTCGCCAACGGGCGTTCGGGCGCGATCCCGATCCGGGCATGGTCCCGTACCTGCGGGAACTGCTTCGCCAGACGCCGTCGGAGGAGGTCTACGGGGTGTACATCGCCTACGAGCATGCCGACGCGAAGGACGGGGGCGGCTGCCTGGCAATCCACCGCAAGCACTGGCCCGCCTTGACCCCGGTGGTTTACGATTACCACGACCCTCGGCAGGAATGGTACAACGGCCCGAAGCTCTCCCGGGCCTTCTACGTCACTGAACCCTACTTTGATGAAGGCGCGGGGGACATCGGCATGGTCAGCCTCACCATGCCGGTGTTCGATCCGGCCACCAACTTCATCGGGGTGGCGGGGGCAGACTTGGCACTGGAGCGGATTCGCGAATTGCTGCGCGCCGCCCGCCCGGTCGGGAACGGACGCCTGGGCACCCCCGGCTTCGTGTATCTGGTCAGCCGTGCGGGGAGGATCATCGCGCATCCCAACGAGGAGCTGATGCTCCGCCAAGGCTTTGCCGGGGCCGAGCTGAGCAGCCGGCCCGGCGGGCCGTTGCTGGCGGCGACCCCCGAGGGATTCACCGGGACCGTGATCGAGGGCGAACGCCGGCGGCTTTACTGGGCGACTTCGCAGTGGAGCGGGTGGAAGATCGTGCTGAACATCTCGGAAGACGAAATCCTCATCCCGGTGCGCGAACTGACCCTGCACTCGGCGGCGGTCGGCGCGGTCGGTCTGCCGGTGCTCGTCCTCTTGGTCACGGCCCTCGCCCGCCGGTTCACGCAGCCGCTGGGGGAACTGACGCGCACCGCGGCCGCGATTGAGAAGGGTCAGTTCGGCGAAGGAATGCTCGATGAGCTGGCGGAGCACCGCGACGAGATGGGCGACCTCGCGCGCAGCTTCCGCAAAATGGCCCGCGAAATCCAGACGCGTGAGCAGCGGTTGGCGGAGCTGAATCAGAACCTCGAGAGCACCGTCGCGGACCGAACCGCCGAACTGACCGCGCACGCGGGCGAGCTGGAGCGGTTGACGCGCCAGTCGCAGGAACGGGTCATGCTCGAGTCCAGCCTCTCCGCCCTCAACACCAGCCTGCGCGGACACTTGACGGCTGCCCAGGTGGCCGAGAAAGGCCTGGCAGGGGCCATCGAGTTCCTGGCGGCACCGGCGGGGGCCCTGTTTGTCCGGGGCGCGGACGGGGCCTTCCACCGCCTGGCGGCGCACGCATACCCGGACGGCCCGGAACACTCTACGTCCTTCGCCCCGGGATGCGGCGTGGTGGGTCAGGCCGCTCAGTCCCGGCACCCGATGTACGTCGAACCCGAGGCGGCGGAACTCCGGGTGCATTTCGGCTTCGGCCCCGTGGCGCCTTCCCAGGTGGCCGCCATTCCGCTCCTGGCCAGCGACACCGTGGTGGGCGTCTTGGAGCTCTGCTTGTTCAGACCGTTGACCGAACCCCAGAGCCGCTGGGTCGGGAAAGCGGGGGAAACCGTGGCCAACGCGTTGCGTTTCGCGCTCGAAAGCGACGAGCGCAAGGAGGCCGAGGAACGCATCAACGCGTACTTCACCAGTTCAAGCGACGGATTGCTGATCCTGTCCGCCGACCACCGCTTCATCCACGCCAATGAAGCCGCGCTCACGTTGTTCGGTTTCGAGAGCATGGCGGAACTGGCCCACTGTGGCCCCGGCGTGCTTTCCCCGGAGCGCCAGCCCAACGGCGAGCTTTCGCGCGAGGCGGCTCTCCAGCGCATCAACACCGCCATGCAGATGGACCAGCCCTTCCGTTTCGACTGGGTTCACAGGCGTCGGGATGGCCAGGAATTCCCCTGTGAAATCACGTTGATCCGGATTGCCCTGCGCGGCCAGCCGGCCCAGCTCACCATCATCCGCGACATCACCGAGCGCAAACGCCATGAACAGGCGCTCATGGCCAGCGAACGCCGCGTCCGCCGGATCCTGGAGACCTGCACCGAAGGCTTCTGCCGCGTGGATCCCCAGGGCCGGCTGATCGAAGTGAACGACGCCATGTGCCAGATCCTCGGCCGAACGCGCGATCAGATCGTGGGCCACCCCATCTACGCGTTTGCCGACGAGGAGAACGTCCGGGTCTTCCAGGACCACATCGCGCGCCGGACCCAAGGCGAGTCCAGCGCCTACGAGGTCTCGTTGCTCCGACCAGACTCGACGCGCGTGCCCTGCCGCGTGGCCGCCAGCCCGTTGCTGGATGAGCACGACGTGACCTGCGGGTCCTTCGGGATGTTCACGGACATCACGGACCAGAAGCGGGCGGAGGCGGCCCTCAAGGCGGCGATGCAGAAGGCCGAGGAAGCCACCGAGATGAAGTCGTTGTTCCTGGCGAACATGAGCCACGAGATCCGCACGCCGATGAATGCGATCATTGGCCTCTCGCATCTGGCGCTCAAGACCCAGCTCACCCCCAAACAGCGTGACTACCTCCGCAAAGTACACGACGCCGGCACCTCCCTGCTCGCGGTGATCAACGACATCCTCGACTTCTCCAAGATCGAGGCCGGCAAACTCGACCTCGAGACCACGGACTTCCGGCTGGACGAAGTCATCGGTTCCGTCACCACGCTGACCGCGCAGAAGGCCCACGAGAAAGGCCTGGAATTCCTCGCGCACGTCGCGCCGGGGATTCCGGAAGGCCTGCGGGGCGACCCGCTTCGCCTCGGTCAGATCCTCACGAACTTCGTGAACAACGCGGTCAAGTTCACCGAGCGCGGCGAAATCCGGCTCGACATCCAGTTGCTCGACCGCACCGACCAGAAGGTCCAACTCGAGTTTGCCGTGCGCGACACAGGCATCGGGATGACCGAAGCGCAGGCGGCCAGGCTCTTCCAGCCGTTCACGCAGGCCGACATGTCCACGACGCGCAAACACGGCGGCACCGGCCTGGGCCTGACCATCTGCCGCCGGTTGGTGGAGCTCATGGGCGGTCACATCTGGCTGGAAAGCAAACCGGGGGTGGGCAGCACGTTCGCCTTCACGGTCTGGCTCGGCCTCGGTACGGCCACCGGCACCGGCAGGGTGGTTCCGGAGAAGTTGACCCGCCTCCGCGTGCTCGTGGTGGATGACAACCCCGTCGCGCGCGAGATCCTCCAGGAACCACTCCGAACGATCACGGCGCAGGTCGACGCGGTGGCGTCCGGCCGCGAAGCCATCACCGCCGTGCAGGCGCAGGACCCGACCGCCCCGTACGACATCGTCTTCATGGATTGGCGGATGCCGGGCATGGACGGCCTGCAGGCCAGCCGGCACATCAAGAGTGACGAGACGCTGCGGCATCCACCCCACATCGTGTTGGTGACCGCCTTTGGCCGCGAAGAGATCCGGGAGGAGGCCGAGCGGCTGCAACTCGATGGCTTCCTCGTCAAGCCGGTCACCAAGTCCATGATCGTGGACACGCTGGTCAACGTCTTTGCGCCCAGGAGTGATGAGCAAGCCGACACCCCGGACGCCGGGCCAACCACCTTGCTGCGCGGCGCCCGCATCCTCCTCACCGAGGACAACGAGATCAACCAGCAGATCGCCGTCGAACTGCTCGAAAGCGCCGGGGCGACAGTCGCCGTGGCGAACCATGGCCGCGAAGCCGTGGAACTCCTCACCAACGGCCCGCAACCGCCGCCGTTCGACGTGGTGCTCATGGACCTCCAGATGCCGGAAATGGACGGTTACCAGGCCACGGCAAGACTCCGGGCCGACCCGCGCTTCGTCCGCCTCCCCATCATCGCCATGACGGCGCACGCCACCCTCGCCGAACGCCAGCGTTGCCTCGATGCGGGCATGAACGACCACCTCTCCAAACCGATTGACCCCTCACTCCTTTTCCAGACGGTGGCGAAGTTCTACGCCCCACCCGAAGCACCCAACGATCGGAGTGCGGCCGCCCGCCCGCTTGCGGCCATCGAAGCCGGCAAACCCACAACCTCACCCGCCCCTCCCCCCGCGGAGGTCTCCCCGCCGGCCGAAGTCCGCGGCCCGGCGCCGGACGACCTTCCTACCATCCCCGGCCTCCGCACCCACGATGGACTGACCCGCGTCGCCGGCAACCGCAAGCTCTACCTGCGGTTGCTGCGCCAGTTCGCGGAGCAGCAAGCGACGGCCGCTGCGCAGATCGAGGCCGCCTTGGCCGCAAACGACCCCGCACTCGCCGAACGTCTTGCCCACACGATCCGAGGTCTCGCCGGCAGCCTGGGCGCCCCGACCGTTCAAGAGGCTGCCGCGAAGCTGGAAAAGGCCATCGCCACCAAGGCGGCACCCGCGGACCTCACCCCGACGTTCATCGCCTTTCGCGCCGCGTTGGACGACTTCCTGGTGCATCTGCGCGCGGCCCTCCCGCCCGCCGAATCGCCTCCGGCCCCGGCCGGTCTAACGGCGGCCGTTGACACCGCCCAAGCGGCCCCGGTCCTCGCGGAGATGATCACGCACCTGAGCAACTTCGACCCGGCGGCGGCGGATTGTCTCGAAGCCCACCGCCCGGTGTTTCAGGCGCTGTTGGCCGGCGAGGCATTTGCCGCCTTCGAGCGAGCGATCACCGCCTTCGCGCTGGGCGAGGCCCTGCTCCAGCTCCAGACACTGTCGGGGTCGGACCACGGCAAGACGTTGATGGGTGGAGGGATGAGACCAACGCCGCCCCTCCGGGAAGACGTTGGGGGCAACTTTTGACGTCGAATGCTGACGCTAAGGCCCTGACGGACGATCGCGGGGGGAGCGGCGGGCTGCTTGTTCCGTTGGAGGTCAAAACCAGCCCAATAAACCGGCTCTTAGGCAGCCCCACGGCCTCAGAATCCCACTAACCGACTCCACGGGAAGCGCTTCTCGTGGTCCGACCCCGCCCTTCACGGGACGGACAAAAGCTGCCACGATTCTCGCATGCAGCCGCTGGTATCTCACCCGCAACCCGAGCCCAACGAACCGACAAAGCCCCCGGCCGGGGCGAGGAGTTGGATTTGCCTGGGCATCACCTGCGTTGTCTGGGCGGCGGGCTGCAGCCTGGCCCGAGCCCCCCAGGAGGTGGTCAGCGCGGTCGTGCCCGGGGGCCGGTCCAAGCCGCTCGACCCCGTGGACTTGCAGGTGCAGATCCAGCGGTTCGCAGACGATTACGCCGTGCAGACCACCAGCGCCGTCGAGGAGTACGTGCGCCGGGCCGGCACCGACGCGGCGCGCGTCCAGGGCCTGCGCTGGAAACTGGCGGTCACCACGGCGGCAATCAGCATCGCCAGCGGCCCGCAGCCCAAGGCCAACCTGCTCGACCTTGTGTCGTTGGCCGTGCTCAATCGCCAGGCCATCGAGGCATTCCACCAGAACGACCCCCAGGGATCCGCGTTCGAACCCTGGCTCGAGACCAGCCGGGCACTGGAAACCAGCGCCTGGGATCTGGCCACCTCCCGACTGCCGCCCGAGCAAGTGGCCGAACTCCGCAGCGCCCTCGAGGAATGGCAGGCGCGGAACCCGACAACCCGCAGCCTCTTTGCCGCCCGCCCGCAGGAGTTCGCGTCCCTGGTGAAGACCGCCCAACCGCGCACGAAGGACGTGAATAGCGTCTTCAGCCTGGTGGGACTGGACCCCACGGCCGGGCTGGACCCCGCGGTCCGCGAAGTAACGCTGAGCCGCCTGTTCGCCGAGCGGGCCCTGTACACACTCCAGCGATTCCCCCTCCTCCTCCGCTGGCAAACTGAACTGCTGGGAGAAGACCTCGCCCGCCAGGCCGGGGTGCAGACCGTGCTGACCAACACGGCACGGCTCACCGAGAGCATGGATCGGATCAGCCTGGCCGCGCAGTCCGTCAGCGAGACCGCCGCCCAACTGCCGGACCAGGTCGCCGCTGAGCGCGAGGCCCTCCTCGACGCCCTCCAGGAGCAGGAGAGCAAGCTGAACGACCTCGCGGTCGCCGTGGACAAGTCCTTCGTGTCCGCCGGCAAGATGTCGGATTCGCTGGGCATCACCATCACCCACTTCGACGCGCTCATGAAGCGGTTCGGCGTGGGCGAACCGAAAGCCGCGGCGCCGCCACCCGCCGACGCCCCGCCGTTCAACATCCTCGACTACGCCAGGACCGCCGAGCAGATGAGCGCCATGGCCCGGGACCTGGACGCACTCATTGCCTCGGTGAACGCGAGTGTCCCCCAGCTCGAACGCCTGAGCCGCCAGGCCGGCGCCGACCTCGAACGGGTGGTGAACCGCGGCTTTCGGCTGGGCCTGGTCCTCATCGGCGTCCTGCTCGCCGGGGCGGTGCTCGCCGGCCTCGCCTATCGTTACCTCGCGGAGCGGCTGACACCTCGGGCTTCATCGCCCAACGGCCGATGAGTTCTCCCTGGACCTGTGGTGCGGGCGTCCCGCCTGCACACCCAGAGTTCGTGGGCCCGGAACGGTCCAGTATGCTTCCCTTAATCCCCGATGTTCGGAATCGGCGGAGAAACCCCCTTCCCCTGAATCCTCCGCAGATTGCGAACATCGGGAATTGGGCTGAGGGGATCTCCGGCTTTCCCCTAATCCCCGATGTTCGGAATCGGCGGAGAAACCATTTCCCTGAATCCTCCGCAGATTGCGAACAGAGGGAATGGGGCTGAGGGAGGCGGTTCCCTTCCCGGGGAGGAGGCCCGGCATCAGCCGAGATCGAACAGCAGCGCCTCGGCGGATGGCGAGCCGGCAAGCAGCAACGTTCCCGGCGATTCGGTGCTCGCCCCGTCGCCGGTCGCCAGCGGCACGCCCTGGAAAGTCAGCGCGCCTTCGGCCACCTGCACCCAAACGCCCCGACCCGGGCGCAGGGTATGCGTCACGGTTTCGCCCGGGCCGAGCCGAAGCCGATGGACCTCAGCATCCTGGTGGATGGTGGCGGATCCGTCGCGTCCGTCGGGCGAGATGACGAGCACTTTAGCTGCGCGGGCATGCTCCGGCTGCGGATGCCACTCGGTGTAACGGGGTGTCAAACCGCGCTCGCGCGGCCGGATCCAGACCTGCAACAGCCGCAGGGGCTCGGTGGCGGACGGGTTGAACTCGCTGTGCGTGACGCCGCGGCCCGCGCTCATCAGTTGGATCTGACCGGGCTTCAGTTGCCGCCCGTTCCCGAGGCTGTCCCGGTGTTCGATGGTGCCCGCGAGCACGTAGCTGAAGATCTCCATGTCGCGATGCGGGTGCGTGCCGAAGCCCTGGCCGGGGGCGATCCAATCGTCATTGATGACGCGCAACGAGCGGAAGCCCATGTGCGCCGGGTCGTGGTAATCGGCGAAGGAGAACGTGTGTTGGGACCGCAGCCAGCCGTGATCGGCCTGGCCGCGTTCCCCGGCCCGTCGGATCGTGATCTCGGTCGCAGTCGTCTGCATGCCTCCAAAGTGGCGCCGGTTCGCCCCCTCCGCCAATGCCTGCTGGAACGGCAGACTGATAGAAACTCCCACTGAGGTTGACCTCCTCCTGTTTCCAAGGATCGCCGGACGGTCCGGCGTCTTTGCCGCTTCCACGCTAACGCACCGACTAAACCTCCCACCAACAGCAGTTCACGAGGTGCCGGCTCCGGTACCAAGCAGAAGCTACGGTCCCGCAGATCTACATATCCGGCTTCGTTCGTGCGGTTCCTGTGCAGGGCGAGGCGGCGGCGGATCGAGGGTCGCGGCGCCGGGCGTCACGGCGTGAGCCGGGGGGATCCGGCGGGCGCCCAGCTTAATTCTTAAGGGCTGACCCCGCCGTCGGGTGCCCTGCGGGGAAATGCCTTGCGTGGGGCGGGCGGGGAGACCGTACATTCGCGGCACCATGAAACGCCCTTGCAGACTCTGCACCTGCCGGACTCGCCGCGGCCTCCGGATGGCCCGGTCGCTCGGTCTGGCGCTGGCCGTTGTGAGCCCGGCGGCGATGGCCGCGCCGGTCGAGGGTCGCATCGACGCCCGGCTGATGCGCCAGGCGGATGTGTCCGACACCCAGATCGCGTTCGTGTACGCCGGCGACATCTGGGTGGCCCCCAAGTCCGGCGGCACGGCAGTCCGGCTGAGTTCGCCCCGCGGCGAGGAGTCCTTTCCGCGCTTCTCACCCGACGGCACCCAGATCGCCTTCAGCGGGAACTACGACGGCAACCTGGATATCTACGTCATGCCGGCCACGGGCGGGTTGCCGAAGCGCCTCACCTACCACGGCGCGCCCGATCGCTTGCTCGACTGGTATCCGGACGGCCAGTCCCTGCTCATCGCCACGTCGCGGACGAGTGAGAAGGACCGGTTCAACCAGCTCTACCGCGTGCCGCTGGCCGGCGGGTTGCCCGAGAAGCTGCCGATGCCCTACGGCGAGTTCGGGAGCCTGTCGCCGGACGGGCGTTTCCTGGCCTACACGCCCCTCAGCATCGATTTCCGCACGTGGAAGCGGTACCGGGGCGGCATGACCCCGGACATCTGGATCTTCGACCTGCTCGAGGGCAAGGCCGAGAACATCACCCGGAACGACAGCGACGACGCGCAGCCGCTGTGGCACGGCGAGACGATCTACTTCCTGTCGGATCGCGATGACCGTAAACGGGCGAACCTCTGGGCCTATCACGTGGGCACCAAAGCCACGCGCCAGCTCACGTTCTTCAAGGACTTCGACGTGCGCTTCCCGGGGATCGGACCGAAGGAGCTGGTGCTCGAGAACGGGGGGCGCCTGTACCTCCTCGACCTGGCCACCGAGCAGTTGCGCGAGGTGGATATCCGGGTCGTGACGGACCGGGCCACGCTGAAGCCCCGCGTGGAAAACGTGTCCAGCCTGATCCGGGGCGCCTCGCTCTCCCCCACCGGCAAACGGGTGGTGTTCGAGGCGCGCGGCGACCTTTTCAGCGTCCCCGCGGAGCATGGAGTGGTGCGCCAACTGACGCGCACCTCGGGCATGGCCGAACGCGGCCCGGCCTGGTCGCCGGACGGCCGCTGGATCGCCTATTTCAGCGACCGCTCGGGCGAGTATGAACTGACGCTGTGTGCCGCGGACGGGACGGGTGAGGAACGGCGGTTGACGGCGCTGGGCCCGGGCTTCCGCTACGCGCCCGTGTGGTCACCGGACAGCCGGCAACTGGTGTTCATCGACCAAGCCATGAAGATCCGGTTGCATGACGTGGAGCACGCCGAGACGCGGTTCATCGACCAGATGCTCTGGCAATACCACGGCGGGCTGTCGGGGTTCCGGTTCAGTTGGTCGCCGGACAGTCGCTGGCTGGCCTACGCCGGCGATCTGGATCATCGGCAGTCGGCGATTGTCCTGTATGACACGCGCGAGCAGGAGCGCCACCAGGTGACGTCGGGCTTCTATGACGATTCCTGGCCGGTGTTCGATCCGGACGGCAAGTACCTTTACTACCGCACGGGCCGCCATTTTGCGCCGGTGTACAGCGACCTGGACAACACCTGGATCTACCCCAACACCACCCAGCTTGTGGCCGTGCCCCTGCGCCGGGACGTCGCGTCCCCGCTCGCGCCGCGGAACGACGAAGAACCCGTCAAGGACCCGGCCAAGTCCGAACCCGCGGAGAAGGAGAAGGAGAAGGAGAAGGAAGCAGGAAAGGACGAAGCAGCGAAGGACGCCGGCAAGGGCGAGGCCGCCGAGGCCAAGGAGGCCGCGACGGGGGCCCCGGCCAAAGCGAAGGTCAAACCTGTCGCGATTGACGTTGCCGAGTTCGAGCGTCGCGCCGTGATTCTGCCGGCGGCGGCGGGGCGCTATGCGGAGCTGGAGGCCATCAGCGGCAAGTTGCTGTACCGGCGGCTGCCGCGGACCGGGTCGGCAGACGAAAGCGCGACGTTGTTGTACTGGGACCTCGAGAAGCGCGAGGAGAAGACGGTGTTGAGCGGCGTGGACAGCGTCGAGTTGTCGGCCGACCGGCAGAAGCTGCTGGTCCGGAAAGGGCGGGACTACGCGATCATCGAGCCCAAGGAAGGTCAGAAGATGGAGAAGAAGCTGGCCACGGGCGGGCTCGAGAGCGTGGTGGATCCGGTGGCGGAATGGCGGCAGTTGTTCGCGGATGCGTGGCGGTTCCAGCGCGATTACTTCTATGATCCGGGCCTGCATGGGGTGGACTGGCCGGGGTTGCGCGAGCGCTACGGCCGGCTGCTCGAGGATGCCGTGACGCGCTGGGACGTGAACTACCTGATCGGCGAGTTGATTGCCGAGTTGAACGCTTCTCACACGTACCGGTCCGGGGGCGACCTGGAATCGGCTCCGTCGCGCGCGGTGGGTTATCTCGGCGTGGACTTCGCCGTCGAGCAGGGCGCGTACCGGATCCAGCGCATCCTCGAACCAGCCGCCTGGGATCTGGACGTGCGGTCGCCGCTCCGGGCACCGGGTGTGGACGTGAAGGAGGGCGACTACCGGTTGGCGGTGAATGGCGCCGGGTGGACACGGGCTGAGGAACCTGAAGCGGCCTTCCGTGGTCTGGCCAACCAGCCTTCGTCTTTCCGTCAACAAGCCTGTGCTCGAGGGCGCGCGGGAGGTGCTGGTGCAAACCCTCGCGAGCGAGGCGCGGCTGCGGCATCTCGACTGGATCGAGGCCAAGCGCCGGCGGGTGGACGAGGCCTCGGGCGGGCGGATCGGGTACGTCTATGTGCCGGACACGGGCCAGGGCGGACAGACCGAGCTGGTGCGGCGGTTCCGGGGCCAGGTGACCAAGGACGGCCTGATCATCGACGAGCGGTTCAACAGCGGCGGGCAGATTCCGGATCGCTTCGTCGAGCTGCTCAACCGCCCGCTCATCAACTACTGGGGGGTGCGCGACGGCCGCGACTGGCCCTGGCCACCGGCGGCGCATTTCGGGCCGAAGGCGATGCTGATCAACGGCTGGAGCGGCTCGGGTGGCGATGCCTTCCCGTACTACTTCAAGCACGCGAAGCTGGGTCCGCTGATCGGCACGCGCACCTGGGGCGGGCTCATCGGGATGACGGGCGCGCCGGCGCTGATCGACGGTGGTTCTGTCACCGTCCCCACCTTCGGCATCTACAGTCCGCAAGGCGAGTGGATCATCGAAGGGTACGGGGTGGACCCGGACATCGAGGTGGTGGATGACCCGGCCCGGATGGCGCAGGGCGAAGATCCCCAACTCGACACGGCCGTCCGCCAGGTGCTCAAGGCCCTCGAGACCCGGCCGCCGCCCGCCCCGCGGAAGCCGCGCTATCCCGACCGTTCCGGCACGTGGTGAGGAACGGGGTTTCGACACCGATGCGCGTGGCAGTGACAGGTGCGTTTGGCTACTCGGGGCGGTACATCACCGCGCGCCTGCTCGAGGCGGGCCACGACGTCCTGACGCTGACCCGTTCACCGGGCCGGGCCAACCCGTTCGGCGACCGTGTGCGGGCGTTCCCGTTCCACTTCGAGGCGCCGGACCAGCTGCGGGAAACGCTGCGCGGGGTTGACGCGCTCATCAACACGTACTGGGTGCGGTTTGATCACCGGCTCTTCAACCACGCCGAGGCGGTGGCCAACACGCGGACGCTGTTCGCCGCGGCGCGGGATGCGGGGGTGCGACGGGTGGTGCACGTGAGCATCACCAACCCGGACGCCGCGTCGGATCTGCCGTACTTCCGGGGCAAGGCCGAGCTCGAGCACGGGCTGCGAGGGTTGGGCGTGTCGTACTGCATCCTGCGGCCCACCGTGCTGTTTGGGAAAGAGGATGTGTTGATCAACAACATCGCGTGGTCGCTCCGGCATCTGCCGGTGGTGGGGTTGTTCGGCGCCGGGGATTACCGGCTGCAACCCATCTACGTGGACGACCTGGCCCGGGTGGCGGCCGAGCAGGCGGGCGGGGATGGGGAACAGATCCTGGAGGCGATTGGGCCGGAGACCTTCACCTATCGCGAGCTGGTGACGCGGGTGGGCGAGGCGATTGGCGTGCGGCGACCGCTCGTGGCGCTGCCGCCGAGGCTGGGTTATCTGGCGTGCCGGTTGATCGGCTGGTGGGTTCGGGATGTCGTCATCACCCGCGAGGAGATTCGCGGCCTGATGGAGGGCCGTCTGTACGTCGACGCTCCGCCGCTCGGGACCACGCGGCTGACGGATTGGCTCGCGCGGCACCGTGAGACCTTGGGACGACACTACACGAGCGAGTTGGCGCGGCGGGTGGATCGGGCGTCGGCCTACCGCTCGAACTAGCCGCGGAAGCTCCGATCCGCTGTAGGCGCCGACGTGAGGAGGCGTAGGGGGCCTGGGCCAATGCCCTACGCCTCCTCACGTCGGCGGCTCCCTCACGTTGGCGGCTACCTCACGTCGGCGGCTGCGGCTGGGCATTCCACGTCTGTCCGACCCCGGAATTTCACGACGCTCGCCAAGCAGGCGTCGGCCCTTTAACTTGGCGCCCATGACGCCACGCTTGCGGCCGGTGCTCGGGACGTTGTTCCGGCTGGTGCTGCTGTTGGCGATCTTCGTCGTGCTGCTCCGCTGGTTCGAACATCGGAATGTGTTTCAGCCCACCGCCACGCTGTGGGCGGGCCCGGACCGTCTGGGGCAGCCCTTCGAGGAAGTCTGGCTCGAGGCGAGCGACGGGCCGCGGTTGCACGCCTGGTTCTTCCCCGCTGCCACGAACTCGCCGCGTCGCGACCTGGTGCTGCTGCACTGCCATGGGAACGGCGGCAACCTCAGCCATCGCCTCGAGGTGTTCGCGGCTCTCCTGGAGACCGGGGTGAACCTGCTGGGTTTCGACTACCGCGGCTACGGACGGAGCAGCGGCCGCCCGAGCGAGGCTGGTACCTACGTGGACGCACAGGCGGCCTATGCGTGGCTTCGGGAGCGGGGGTTCGCCGCCACGAACATCCTCGCCATGGGCGAGTCGCTCGGCGGCGGCGTGGCCAGCGAGTTGGCGGTCCGGGAGGCGCTGCGGGCGCTGATCCTGCAGAGCACATTCACGAGCATCCCGGACATCGGCTCGGAGATCTTCCCCTGGCTGCCGGTGCGGACCCTCGGCACGATCCGTTACGACACGCGCGCGAAGCTGTCGGGGCTGACGATCCCGGTGTTGGTGCTGCATGGCCGGGCGGACACGGTGGTGCCCTTCCCCCACGGGCAGCGGCTCTGGGCGGCGGCCAACGAGCCGAAGCGATTCCACGAGCTGGCCGGGGACCACAACGACTTCATCGAGGTCGGGCGCGCCGAATTCATTGCGGGCATCGAGCGGTTCCTGCGGTTCCTGGAAGAGCCGGCGACCTGGCCGGCGGAAACCCCGCCGTGAGGCGTCGCGGGGCCCGAGCAGGAACGATCCCCGGTTGGCGTTGGCGATCCCATCAGCGGCGAGACCCGCCGCCCCTGCCCTTCAGCCGCCCCTGCAGGCCGCGTCGCAGAGCAGCGTGACATGTGGATGCAACCAGAGGAAGGTGGCCGGAAAGCGGGGCGTCACGTCACCCTGCAACAGCCTCCCGACCGCCGCGCGCTTGTGAGGTCCGCTCACCAACAGGAGGATTTCGCGTGACGCCAGCAGGTCGGCCAATCCCAGGGTGAGACCGAACGTGGGGCGGCGGCGCGCGGCGGTGAGCATCCCGTGGGTGAGCGAGGCGCGGGAGAGGGTGGCGACGTGGGCGAAGGGTTGCAGCGCGGTGGCGGGTTCGTTGAAGCCGAGGTGGCCGTTGACGCCGAGCCCGAGCACCGCGACGTCCACCGGCCCCTTGCGGGCCAGCCACTGCCGGACACGCCGGCACTCGGCCTCAGGATCCGGCGGTTGGCTCTGGAAACCGAGGAGCTTGCCCCGCCGACCCAGCGGGCGCTGCAGCAGGCGCTGGAAATACGATTCGCAGGTGGCGGGATCGTCGGGATCCAGACCGCCCCATTCATCGAGCTTGAGCAGGCGTGCCCGACGGAGGGTGGCGGGCGAACGGGCGAGCAGTTCGTAGGTGCGCGTCGGGGTGCTGCCTGAGGCCAGGCAAAGAAGCGCCTCGGGCCGCGCCTCGAGCCGGACCGTGAGCCAACCGGCGGCGGCCCGGCTGAGGGTTTCGTGATCCGGGAAGACGGCGGGTTTCAACATCGCTGCATCGCTTCAGGGGCCAGTGGAGCGCGCGGACGAGGGCGGGCGCGGGAAGTGGTCGCGACTCTTATTTGCCCTGGCGAAACGCGCCCGGCGTGCGGGTGCGGATGGCATAGAGGCCCTTGCTGGCGGTGATGAAGAGGGTTTTGCGGTCCTTGCCGCCGAAGCAGACGTTGGCCGTCCAGTTCTCGGGAACCGGGATGTGGTCGATCTGCCGGCCGGTCTTGTCGAAGACGGTCACGCCTTTGCCCGTGAGATACAGGTTCTCCTCGGCATCGAGGGTCATCCCGTCCGAGCCCAGCTCGCAGTGGAGGGTGCGGTCGGCCAGGGAACCGTCCGGCTGGATGGTGAAGCGGTAGGTCTTGCGGTCGCGGATGTCGGCCACGTAAAGGCGCCGGCCGTCCGGGGTCCCAACGATGCCGTTGGGCTGGACGAGGGAATCCGCGACGCGGGTGAGGGTCTGGCGGTCCGGCGACAGGCGGTAGACGTGCTGGCCGTCCTGCGGCATCTGGTCATGGGTCCACCAGGGGCGCTTGTAGAAGGGATCGGTGAAGTAGAGCGCGCCGTCGGGGTGACACCAGACGTCGTTGGGCCCGTTCAGGGCCTTGCCCCGGTACTCGCGGACCAGGACTTCCTTCGTGACGACACCCCCGGTGTCCATACAGGCGGCGGGGATCAGCCAGAGCTCGGTCTTTTCGTCGGCGCAGACGAGCAGGTTGCCTTGGGCATCGAAGCACATGCCGTTGGCGCGGCCGGCGGGTTGGGCGAACGTGCTGAGCTTGCCCTCGACGCTCCATTTGAGGATCCGGTCGTTGGGCTGGTCGGTGAAGTAGACGTTGCCCGCCGCGTCCGCCGTCGGGCCCTCCGTGAACTGGAACTCGCCAGCGAGCTTCTCGAGTTGCGCTTCAGGCGCGACGACGCGTTCGGCGGCCGTCGCCGGGATCAGGGCACCCAGGGCGAGCATCATAGTGACAGGGAGCAGTTGGGCAGTCATAGGACCGGGAGTCTGCCGTCCGGGCCACCGGACGTAAAGCGGCAGTTCGAGAGGCCGGGAAGGCGGGATGGTTGCACCACCCCTTCACGGGACGAGCTCGTGGTAGCGGTCGATCGCAGGCTGACGGAGGGTCATCTGCTCGCCGTTTGGCCAACGCACCGTGACCTCCTCCACGGCGGTCGCGGCGCCCAGGCCGAAGTGCAGGATGCTGGAATGCTGGCTGCGGTGAGAGTCGCCCGTGACCACCTGTCGCACCGCGCGATGACTTCCCCAGTGGACCCGCACCTGCGTCCCGATTGGGCTTCCTCCCGGCCGGCCGGCGGGGAAGCGGAACCCAATCCAATGACCGGTGTCGGGCAGGGTGTTCTGGTAGATCCGCAAGGTCTGCCGGACTTCCGGCCAGCGTTCGTAGGTGGTCACGATCAGGTCCTGCCGTCCGTCGCCGTCGAGATCCTCGGCCACGACATTGCGCGAGTCCTCCTCGAGGGCGAGGCCGAGGAGGTGCGCGACTTCGAGGAAGGACGCGGCTTGCAGGTTGAGGTAGAGCCGGTTCTTCTCCCAGCCGCCGTAGGACCAGCCCTGGCCGCGGGTGCGCGCGTGCTTGGCCGTGAAGTAGAGGGTCGCGGTATGGTCATCCACGGTCTCGTCCACGTAGAGGTCGTGCAGCCAGAACTCCGGCTCGTACTCGCGCACCCATTGCTGCGTGTCGTGGCCCGTGGCGATGTACACGTCCGGGAACCCGTCGTTGTCGATGTCCGGGGCACTCGCTCCCCAGGACCAGCCTGAACGTGCCAGGGTCTCATTCAGCGCGGTCTGCACGAAGCCGCCGTTGGGTTGGGCGAGGTAGAGCCGGTTCCCGTAGGCCATGCGGGCGCGCATCGTCCAGTCTTCGTCCGAGCCGGGCCGCGTCAGCCCGAGATGCTCGAGGCGGTCGGCGGCCGGGGAGTTCATACCGATCATCAGGAGGTCGAGGCGGCCGTCGGCGTTGAAGTCGGCGAAGGCGTGGGCCATGCCGAAGGCGCGGGACTCGGTCACCCAATCCCGGGTGACCTCGGTGAACCGGCCCTGGCCGAGATTGCGATAGAGCTCGAGTCCGCGGAAGTCACTCACCACGGCGAGGTCGAGGCGGCCGTCGTCATCGAGATCGGCGAACGACGCGCTGTAGGTGCGGCGGCGGCGGTTGGGCTCGAGGCCAGCGGCGACGGTCACATCCTGGAAAACGCCGGTGCCGTCGTTGCGGAGCAGGTAGGCGGGGAACCCGTCGTTCGCGTCGTAGTAGAAGGGCCGCAGCACCTGGCCCAGCGTGGGGACGCGGTATTGGGCGAGGAACACGTCCAGGTCGCCGTCTTGGTCGATGTCGCCGCCGGTCAGGGCCATCGGATTTTGCAGGGGTGTGGGCGGCCGCCAGACCACCTGCTCGGGGAGGTCGAAGCGGCCTTGGGGCGGGGCACCGCGGTAGAGCACAACCGCGTCCGCCCGTGCGGCAAGCAGGTCGGCGGTCCCGTCGCCGTCGAAGTCCGCAACGAGGGCGGTGAAGAGGATTCCAGGCGGGAAGCGACAGAGCGGTTCGGCGGCGAAGCTGCCGTCGGGCGCGTGGCGATAGAGCTGGTTGACGGACGGCAAGAGCACTTCCGCGAACCCGTCGTGATCGAGGTCATGTACCAGAACTGGGTCGATGGAGAAGAGGCGAACCGGCGGCTCGATTGCGACGTTCAGCAGCGGCTTGAATCCCGGGTCACCCGTGCGGGTGGTGAGGGTCAGTTGGCGGGCGTCCACGCGCCGGATCGTGGCCAGGTCCTCGCCGTGCGGTGGTTCGAGCCAATCCACGGTGACATCCCCTGCCAGGGCAGCGCGTTCTGGACGGGTCGGGTGGATGAGATGGGCGGTGACGTGGAATACGCTCTGGCGCGGCAGACCCGCGGTGTCGGTCTCGAAGCGGTTGTGGCGGAACTCGGCTTGCTCCAGTTGCCAGCCCGCCTGTTCGAGCTGACTGACCCAGTGCCGCCACGCGTCCGGATCCAGCACCGGTCCGGTCCCGGACGCGCGGCGTCGTTCGATCGCGTGAGGCAGGAGCTCGCGGCTTTCCCATTGGCCGAGGAGCAGTTCGCCGGGAGAAAACGCGGCGAGGGCGCGGAGCTTGTTGGTGGCGCGGTTCAGGGCGTCCCACAGCGCCTCGACGGTCCGTCCGCAATCCTGGGCGAGCAGCTCCCTGGCCCAGGCGGTTTCGGCCACGTGCCGTTCGCGGGCCTCGAGCCCTCTGGCTTTAGCCGTCAGGCTTTGGCGGAGGGCATCGGCTCGGAGTTCTCTGGGGCTGGCTGCTGTGTCCTCGCGTCCGCCGCGGAGCCAGAGCAGGATGGCTCCACCAGCCAAGGCGGCCAGGAGGACGGTGCTCAGCACTCGCTGAAGCCCTCGGTTCATGGTGGCGAGCAAAGCCGATCCTCCCCGGGGTCAGTCAATAGTATTGTGCTTTTTCGCGTGGCGCCGTCGGTTTGGCCCCGGGGGGATCGCCGGGTGCGGGTACCCGGCCCACAAGAGCGCGAGGGGCAAGGTTTGCGCCCGGGTGCCCTCACCCGGTTTGGTGGGGATTCGGCCAAGTTGAGAACGGCCGGGGGGTTGCGATGGGGCTGTAACCCGGCCGGGGGGTGTGCTGTCATTCCTGGCAGTGCGGTGGTGACTGTGGCCGATATCCCCGAGACGGCGTGGGACGAGTCGAGCTGCCTGGCCCGGGTGCGGAACGGCGATGAGGACGCCGCGCGCGAGCTGGTGCGGCAATTCCATCCTTTGGTGTTGCGGCTGGTCCGGTCGCACCTGCCGCGGCGCACCAGCGAAGAGGAACTCGTGCAGGTCGTGTTCGTGAAAGTGTTCAGCAAGCTGGAACAGTACTCCGGGCGCGCGCCGCTCGCGCACTGGGTGTCCCGGATCGCGGTGAACACCTGCCGCAACCGTCTCGACCACGAGCGCGTTCGGCCGGAGTTGCGGTGGGCGGACCTGACCGAGGAACAGGAGCGCGTGGTGCAGAACCTGGCGGCGACGACTGAGGAGTTGCCGGACTCGCAACGGGCGACGGCACGCGAGCTGGTCGAGGAACTGCTGGCCACGCTGTCGCCGGCGGACCGGCTGGTGGTGACGCTGCTGCACCTTGAGGAACAGAGCGTGGCGGAGGTTGCCCGGGCGACCGGATGGAGCGCGGTGGCGGTGCGGGTGCGTGCCTTTCGAGCGCGCCAACGATTGAAGCGGGCCCTGGACCGCTTGCTGCAGGAGGAACCACGATGAAACCTTCCGATCCCTTGGCGCGGCTGCTGCGGGCGGCCGCCCTCGATCCGCGTCCGGCGCCGGCGCCGGTCCCGTTTGCGCTCGAACAGCGGGTGTTGCGGGAGTGGCAGAGCGGGGAGTCAGAAGCGGCGAACGGCAGCGAAGTGAGCGGCGTGCTGGCGATGTACCGCCGCGGACTGGCGCTTGCCTGCGGCTGCATGGTGCTGACGCTGGCCTTCTGTTGGATGCAATACCACCGTGAGCATCAACCCTCGCCGTGGACCGACCCGGCCGCGGCGGTGATGCTGGTCTATTCCCGATGAAGAACCTGACCAAAGTGCGGGCGGCGCTCTACCTGACCGCGGTGTTCCTGGCGGGCGCGGTGGTGGGGGGTGTGGCGGGTTACGCGTGGGGGCGCCCGGCCCCGTTTCGACCGCCGCCGGCCGTTGAGGAGATCACCAAGGAAATCGCGGCGCGCTATCAGAAGGAACTGGGACTTTCAGAGGCGGAAGTGGAGCGGCTCCGGCCGATCGCGGCGGAGGCCGCGCAAGCCATGATCGACTTGCATCACGACGTCATGCAACGGGTGATCACGCAATTCCAGCTCACCCACGAACAGATGGCCACCTGGCTCACGCCAGAACAGCTCGAGAAGCTCCGGGCCTTCGAGGCGCGCGAAAGGCGCAAGTTCACCGGCCAGACCAAGGCGCCCTGAGCGATCCCGGGGTCTCCGACGCTCAGAGGCCCCGGCTCACTTGAGACCGCGGCCGGAGCAACCACGCCGCGTGAGGGCACGCGGCCTACAACACGTGACCGCCCTGCGTCCCTCAAACGGCGTTCGCCGTGGACGCGCAACATCTCACACAGAGGTCGGCACCCCGTGAAAGGTCATCAGCGCCGCCAGACGTTCTTGTGGAGTGAGCCGGGTCATGCGGCCCAGTCGCTCGATGACGGTGCGGCTGAGGGCGAACAGGATCTCGTCGCGCAGATCTTCAACGGGCCGGGTCCCCTCCAAGCGGAGGATGTAGGGTTTCTCGAGGGCGTCGAAGATGGCGCGGGTCCGGGTGAGTTGGGCGAGGGTCTCGAATTCGTTGGCGCGGCCATCGCGGTTGCCCACGCGTGCCAGGGCTTGGTCGGGAGTGAGTTGAAGGAGGACCAGCAGGTGGGGTTCCGGGGCGAAGGCTTCGTTCATCCGCAGCAACTCCGTCGGGTCGAAGCCCCGGGCTCCCTGGTAGGCGACGGTGGAGAAGTAATAGCGGTCGGTGATCACCACTTTGCCGGCGGCGAGGCTGGGTTCGATCAACTCGCGGACGTGCTGGCGGCGATCCTCGACGAAGGCGTGCAGCTCGTCGGCGGGCTCAAGCCGACCGTGACGCGCCGACTCGCGGAGGCGCTGGCCCCACGGACCGCCGGTGGGCTCGTGGGTGAGGACGACATCCAGCCCACGCGCCTGGAGAATGGCCCCCACGGCACGCGCCTGCACGCTCTTGCCCGCGCCGTCGAGTCCTTCGATGGCGAGGAGGAATCCTTGCGGCAGGGTGCCTTTCATCGCGAGCGCCGGCGAACCGGTCGGGTTGGGCGGACGGGGCGGAAGTCCATCTTGGCCAGCATCTGTTCGACGTACTTGCCGACCAGATCCGCCTCGAGGTTGACGGCGTCGCCGACGTTGCGCTCGCGCAGGGCGGTGACTTCCCACGTGTGCGGAATGATCCAGATGCGGACGCCCCGGGGGAGCGTTTCGGCCACGGTCAGGCTGATGCCGTCGACGGCGATGGAGCCTTTGAAAACGACGTAACGCATGACCTCGGGAGGGGCATCGATGTCAAGGACCCAGTCGGTACCGGACCGTTCCCAGCGGCGGATGCGCCCCACGCCATCGATGTGGCCGGTGACGAAGTGTCCCCCGAGACGGCTGTCGGCGCGCAGGGAACGTTCGAGGTTGACCAGGGAGCCGGGCTGGACGAACTGGAGATTCGTGCGCTGCCAGGTTTCCTGGAGCAGATCGAAGCGGACCTGCTTCCGCGAGGCCCGACCGCTGACCTGAACGGCGGTGAGGCAGCAGCCGTTGACGGCGAGGCTGTCCCCCACCTTGAGGCCCTGGGAGCACAAGCGCGGACGGACGGTGAGTTCGATGGCGGTGCGGGTCGGGTGTATCCGCTCGACCACGCCGGTTTCTTCCACGATGCCGGTGAACATGTCGCGCGGAGTGTCTGGCGAACGCGGGCGCGATTCAAGCCGGGCCGACGCGAGACGGGCGGACGAGAGGCGAGCCAGGGTTTGGTAGCGCCAACCGGGCGGTCAGGAACAGGTCTTCCCCGAAAGTGCGCCACTCGAGCTGGACGAGCCGGGGGAGGGTGTCGCGTGTGCCAAAGCCCTTCCCGGACACGGCGGGGCGGGCGGCGCGTCCGCCGAGGACTTTTGGCGCGTAGAAGAAGGCGATCCGGTGAGCGAGCCCTTGTTCGAGGAAGGAGGCATGGACTTCGCCGCCGCCTTCGACGAGCAAGTGCGTGACGTTCTCCTGTCCCAGACGGTGCAGGATCCAGGCGAGGTCAAGGCGGTCGCCACGGGTAGGCGTGGGGACGACCTTTACTCGGCGGGCAAGGGCCGCGACGCGTCGTGCGGGAGCATGGCAGGCCACGAAGACGGTGGTGCGGTTGGCGAAGGGGTCGCTGATCGCTTGGGCCGACAGCGGGGTGCGGGCGCGGGAGTCGAGGATGATACGGCGCGGGCTTGGGGGCGGGGTGGTTGAGGCGCGGCGGGTGGCGGAGGGGTCGGGGGTGCGGACGGTCAGGGCGGGGTCGTCGGCCAGCACGGTGTTCACGCCCACCAGGATGGCGTCGGCACTGCGGCGCAGGTGATGGGCGTGGATGCGGGCGGCGGGGCCGGTGATCCATTTCGACTCACCGCGCGCGGTGGCGATCCGGCCGTCGAGGGTCATGGCGGCTTTGAGGGTGACGAAGGGGGTGCGGTGAACGATCCAGTGGTTGAAGGCCTCGTTGAGACGGGTGGCGGCGTCGGCGTGTCGACCGAGGTGAACCTCGAGGCCGGCGCGGCGCAGCAGTTCGAGACCGCGTCCGGCGTGGCACGGGTTAGGGTCGGTGGTGGCGACGACGACGCGTTGGAGGCGGGCGGCGATGAGGGCGTCGGTGCAGGGGGGGGTACGACCGTGGGTAGAGCAGGGTTCGAGGGTAACGTAGAGGGTGGCGCCGTTGGGGCTTTCGCCACGACGACTGGCGTCGTCGAGAGCGACGATTTCGGCGTGGGGACCCCCGGCGCGTTGGTGCCAGCCCTGGCCGATGAGGCGTCCGTATTTGACGAGGACGGCGCCGACCATGGGGTTGGGAGAGGTTCGCCCCCATCCACGGCGGGCGAGGCGCAGCGCCCAGCCCATGGGGTCAGTCCCAGAAATCTGAATGCTTGTGCTTTTCATGAGTCGCTCGCTTCACCCACCGAAGCTTGGAGCGCCTCCAGCAGGTCCCGCCACTGGCGGATCTGCGGGTCGCGGGTCGTTGCGATCGTCCGGCTGGCGTGGCTGACGTTGGACTCGTGACCCATGGCCAGCCGACTGCTGATCCACCGGCAAGACACGGCGGTTCGCGATCGCAACCACCAGGCCAACAACTGTTTCCTGGCCGATCCCTTCTCCGTTCCCGTCCAATCCGCATCCTTCCAGCCCAGCGCGTTCAGCCCCTCGGTCAGCCACCGCTCGGCCGCCGCTTCTCCGTGGGCCTCGACGCCCTCGCCGCTGACGGAGTCGGCGCGAGGTCTTTCGAGGGAGCGGCTCACCGCTTCGAGCAACCTGGCCCGGAAACCCTGGCCGCCGAGGTACCAGCCGCGTCGGAGCTTGCGCCATTCCTGTTCCCAGGCCCGGCGTCCGCGCGGGTCGCTGCACTCCAGGGCACGGGTTTCGAGGTACGTTTCGTAGCCGCGCCGGGAGGATCGGTCTGCTTCGCCGAAACCGAGGGCGCCCAGCAGTCGGTCGCTCCGGAGCCATTCGGGGGCGGGTGTGGCTCCGACATGGGCTGGAAGACTGCTCCAGGGGTAACTGGTCAAGGGCTGTTCGCCGGGCTGGACCAAGCCCGCCCGGACGGGGTTGAGGTGGATGTACGTGCTCACCACGCCGAAGTACTGCGGTTCGGTTCCGTCGACGACCACTGCTTTGTAGCGGCCCTGGAGCAAGTGTCCGAAGGTGCGGTGGCGGAGGTTGAAGCGCCGGGTGTAAGTGCCCTGCAACCACTTCATGCCCGCGACGAGATTTGCCTCGGGGGTTTCGGCCAGGAGATGGTAGTGATTGCCCATCAGCACGTAGGCGTGGATGCGCCAACCGGTTTTTGCGCAGGTATCGCGGAGGGTTTGGAGCCAGAGGACGCGATCCTGGTCATCGCGGAAGATCGCGTGGCCCTGATTGCCGCGACTCATGAGGTGGTAGACGGCACCGGGGTACTGGACTCTGAGCTTGCGCGCCATGCGAGGGGGATAGCGGGAGGGGACGGCGGGGTCAATTCAGGTTTCAGGGACTGACCCCGCGGGTCATGAGCCAGGTCAAGGTTTGCGAGGGCGCCCGCTGGACAGGTGCGGGGGCTGTGCTCAGGTTGTCGCGTGCGCACCGTGTTGATATTGACGGGTTTGGTGGCGGGGGTGGCGGCGGTCGGTCCGGCGGCGGCCCAGAACCTGCCGGAGTATGAGTTGCCGCCCATCCGCTACTCGACGGCCGAAGCTTCGAACCGGGTGACGGCGCTGCAGGCGCGTCGGAGCGCCGGGGAGTGGCAGCCAACGGTCGGGATCGGCAGGGAATGTCTGCGCGAACTGCTTGGGGCCCTCGAGGTACCGGTGGAATCGCAGGTGCTGGTTTTCTCGAAGACAAGCCTGCAACGGGCGCTCATCGAACCGCGTCGGCCCCGGGCGCTGTATTTCAGCGACGAAGCGTATGTCGGCTGGGTACCGGGCGGGCTGATCGAGGTGGCGGTGACCGATCCGCAACTCGGGCTCGTGTTCTATCGATTTGACCCGGGGCCCGGCGAGGAGTCGACCCGGTTCGTGCGTGACGCCGACTGTCTGTCGTGCCACGGGGGTTCGCTGACGCGGAACTGGCCGGGCGTGATGGTACGCTCGGTGGTGCCTGATGCGCAGGGTGAGCCGATGACGTCGATGGGGACGTTTCTGACGGGGCACGACAGTCCGCTGGAGGAGCGGTGGGGGGGGTGGTACGTGACGGGGGCGCACGGCGAGGCCCGCCACATGGGCAACGGCTTTGTTCGAGCGACGAGGCTGGGCGGCGATGCACTCGACCGTGAGGCCGGGGCCAACGTGACGGATCTGGCGCCTTTCTTTGCCGCGCAACCTTACCTGCGGGGCGACAGCGACATCGTGGCGCTGATGGTCCTGGAACATCAGGTCGGCATGCACAACCGCCTGGTGCAGGGCGCGCTGCGGGTGCGGAAATGGATGGACTACCAGCGCAATCTCCAGCGTGAACTTGGACAACCGGAGACGGCCGAACCCGAGGGGACGGCTTTGCGGGTCGTGACCAGCGAGACGGAGCGGATTGTGGAGCACCTGCTGTTCTGCGGGGAGGCTCCGCTTCCTGCGGGCGGGTTGCGTGGGGCGGGGGACTTTGAGGTAGCGTTCCGTGCCAACCGGCGGATGGACGGGCAGGGGCGCAGCCTGAAGGATTTCGATCTGACCACCCGACTGTTCCGCTGGCGGTGCAGCTACATGATTCACTCCCCGGCGTTCGAGGCGTTGCCGGCGATGCTCAAGGAGCGGGTTTACCGGCGGCTGTTCGAAGTGCTGGAGGCGGCCGAACCGCCGAAAGGCTTCGCCCATTTGCCCGCGGCCGAGCGTGTGGCCGTGAAGGATATCCTGGTTGCCACGACGCTTGACGCCCGCCGTGAGGGGTCAACAGACTCGCCGCCATGTTCAAGATGATCGGCGGGGACGGGCGCGAATACGGTCCGGTCACGGCGGATCAGCTTCGCGAGTGGATCCTCGATCACCGGGCCAACGGCCAGACCCTGGTTCTGGCGGAGGGGAGTCGTGACTGGCAGTCGCTGGGGACGCTGCCCGAGTTTGCGGCGGTGCTGGCCGAGGCCGCGCGGATGCATGCCGTGCCGCCGTCGCCCGTCGCAGACCTCACTTCGACAACGCCTGCGAGTGCTGGGCCCGACGACCCCTCGTCAACGGCTTCGACACCCCTGCCGCCGGCCGGGTGGCTGGAGGCGGGTCCGGCCGTGGCTGGTTGGGCGGGGGGCGAGTTGCGGGTCTTCGAGTGTCTTGGACGGGCGTGGCATTTGTGGCAGCGCCATCTGCTGCTGATCACGGGGGCGAGCGCGCTGGCGTGGGGCATTCAGACGTTGCCGCAACTCCTGCCGCAAGTGTTCGGCTGCCTGGGTCTGCTGGTGGGTCTGGCAGTGTCGGGGGCCGTGTACGGGGGTTTGAGCTTACTGATCCTGGGGCTGGTCCGGGGGGAACCGGCGCGGCCGAGCGATTTGTTTGCGTGTTTTGACGGACGTTTTACGGCGTGTCTGTTGGTGTTTGTGATCACGGGGATTCTGGAGGAGATCGGGCTGGCGCTGTGCATTCTGCCGGGGGTATTCCTGAGCACGGTTTGGGCGTTCAGCCTGCCGCTGGCGGCGGATCGGCGGCTGGGGTTTGGCGAGGCGGTTGCGGGAAGCTGGCGGGCGGTGATGCCGCGGTTCTTCACGGTGCTGGGCTTGTTGGCGCTGGCCTTTCTGCCGCTGGTGATCTTCTCGGCCTACAGCTCGGTGCGGATGGTGGGACACACCATGGACCTGCTGGGCCCGCTGGGATCGCTGGAGTTCGGCGCGCTGAGGGAACGGTTGCCCGAACTGACTCGGCATGCCGGGCAACTGGGTCTGCAGCAGCAATGGGTGCTCCTGCTGAACCTGCCGTTTGCGTGGACCGCGCTGATGACGGCGTATGAAGACCTGTTCGGTGTCCGGCCGCGGCCGCCCGGTTGACCGGGCCACGGCCTGGGCCTGTCTGTGGACGAATGTGCTCACGTTGCCGGGTCTGGGGAGCCTGGCGGCCGGGTGTGCCATCGGCTATGCGCAAGCGGGCACGGCGCTGGCGGGGTTCGGCCTGACGCTGTACGGGCTCTTCCGCATCGTGCGGGCGTGGCTGGATCTCGGCGAGCTGCCGGTCGGCTTCACATCGGCCTTCTGGATCAGCCTGGCGGGGGTGGGTGTCTTTGCGACGGCCTGGCTGTGGGCACTGTTTACGAGCCTGGCGGTCTTGCGTGACGCCCGTCCCCACGAGGGGGCGTCGCGTCCGGCCACCGATGATCATGGCTGAGCCAGGCGATGCTTTCCGGGCCGCGCCGATCGCGGTCAAGCCACCTCAGCGGGTGGTGGAGGTTCCGCCGCGGTTAAGCTCGGGGCAAGCGTCCTTGGCCGAGGGGTCGGGCCGGGTGACCGCGAACCGCGGAAGCCGCAGGCTGGAAGCCTGCACCACAGGTTCATGGGGAGCCAGCCGGGACCGGCACGGCCGGGGACTCCGGTGGCCGGTTTGGGCTTTCGGGGCCCTGCTAATGACGCTCGCCGGTTTGCATCTGGCGTCGGTGTGGGGACTGCCTCTGCCGCTCTGCGGGCTGCGGGAAGCCACCGGTTATCCTTGTCCGCTCTGTGGATCGACCCGCGCGGCGCTGGCGTTTGCGCAAGGGGACTGGGTCGAGGCCTGGCGGTGGAACCCGCTGGCCGCGGCCCTGCTGCTGGGGGCGGGGCTGCTTTGCGCCGCGGCCCTGGCCGATCGGTGTTTGGGAACGCGGATGCTGGCGAAGGCGATGGGCTTGGGGCGACACTGGGGGACTTGGCGGACGGTGGCGGCACTGCTGTTGGCGAACTGGTTCTACTTGTTGGTGACCCGGACGCTGTAGCGAAGCTCCAAGGTCAAAGCTCAAAGCTCAAGGGAAGGGCCAGGGTCGAAGCTCCAAGGTCAAAGTTCAAAGCTCAAGGGAAGGTCCAAGGCCGAAGCTCCAAGGTCAAAGGTCAAAGCTCAAGGGAAGGTCCAAGGCCGAAGCTCCAAGGTCGGTGGCACTCTCCTTGGGCTGGGTGGCCATGCCTGAGGACCATGAAGCTGGCTGGCTGGATGTCCCTTCTGCATTCTTCATTCTGCCTTCTGCATTCCGGTTCATGGGAGAGCAGGCGGGACGCCTGCACCACAGGTTCATGGAGCGGGAAGTTGGGGCTGGTGCGAAAACGCCTCCTGACGTCGGCGCCTACCAACCCGCCTGCTCACGTCGGCGCCTACGGTGTTGCCTGGTCACGTTGGTGGCTTGATGTTCTCCCGGCAAGCGACGGCGGCGTAGGCGAGGGCGGCGCCTCCGAGGGCGAACAGGTAGACGACTTCCCAGGCGAGGACGTAGGTGCCGAGAATCCAGATGAGCGCCCCGACGATCAACGCGGCGGTCGCGCTGCGCGGACCTCCGAACCGGGTGAACAAGCCGAACAACACGATCACGAAGATGCCGGCGCTGCCGAAGGCCGAGGCGCTTTCGACCAGCTCGAAGATCGTCTCGGCGCCCAGCGCCAACGCCCAGGCCATGAGCCCGAACGCGACCACCCCGAAGCGCGACCACCGCACCTTGGTGGCTTCGTCGAGACCCGGCTGGTGGGGAAGCACCAGGTTGTGGACGGTCAGGGCGGAGGCGGCGAGGAGGGTGCTGTCGACCGTGGAGAGAATGGCGGAGACCAAGGCTCCGGCGAACAGGACGTACAGGGCGGGAGCGAGGTGTTGTTGCGCCAGCCGGGGCAGAATCTGTTCCGGGTGGTCGAGGTTCGGGAGGAGTTCGACACCCACCAGTCCGATGAACACCGGGATGAGTCCCACGCCGATGTAGAGGCCGCCGCCGGCGAGGGCGGAGCGGCGCGCCACGGTGGGCGAGCGCGTGGCCAGCACGCGGGCGACCAGTTCCTGCGCGACGACCGATCCGCAGATCGGGATCGCCCAGGCCTCGAGGGTGAGCCAGGGCGACTGGGCGGTGTTGATAAGCCGGAGTCGTTCCGGTTCGACGGTGCGCCAGGCGGACCCGATTTCCGGCACGCCGGGGAACAGCACGGCCACGAGCACCACAAGGCCAAGGATGATCATCACGCCCTGGATGAGGTCGGTGATCACATCGGCGCGCATGCCGCCAAAGCCGGTGTAAGCAATGGCGACCACGGCGGCGAGGCTGATGGCCAGCGGCACCCCCACCCCCGAGCTGGCGTCCAGCACCTGGCCGAACCCACGGATTTGAGCGGCGGCCCACAGCACCGACGTGGGCACCATCAGCACGACTGCCAGCCGTTCAACCGCCGGCGAGTACCGTTGTCGGAACAGATCCGCGAGGGTGGTGAGGCGGCGTCGCCAGAGGGGGACCGCAAAGACGGCACCCATGAACAGCAGACAGACGCCGTAACCGAACGGCTCGGCCGAGGCGCCAGACAGGCCTTCGGCATAGATGCGGCCGGCGGAGCTGATGCAGGTCTCGGCGCCGAACCAGGTGGCGAAGAAGCTGAACGTGGCCAGGCCGTAGCCCAGCCGCCGGCCGGCCAGCAGGTAGTCATCTTCGGTGGCGATGCGGCGCGAGACGACCAGCCCGATGACCAACTGCAGGGCCACATAGCCGAGGATGCCGGCGAGGACCCAGGTCACGTCGGGTCAGACGTCGCAGACGGTGATGGCCTGGCGCAGGCCTTCCCGTGCATCCCGCGTGGGGATGAACTCATGGCCCACGTAGCCGCGGTACCCGACTTCGACGAGCGCGCGGAGGACAGGGGGGAAGTTGATTTCCTGGTGGTCGTCGAGTTCCCCGCGCCCGGGGTTGCCGGCGGTATGAACATGGCCGATGAACTCGCCGCTCTGGCGGATCCGGCGGACGAGATCCCCGTCCATCACCTGCACGTGGTAGATGTCGAAGAGGAGTTTGAGCCGCGGCGAGCTCACGCGTCGGAGGATATCCAGGCAATAGTCCACATGGTCGCCCTGGTAACCAGGGTGTCCCTTCATGGGATGGGAATCCTCGCGGCTGTTGAGCATTTCGAGGCAGAGGGTGACGCCTTTCTGCTCAGCGTGACCGACCACCTGCTTGAACCCGGCGACGCAGTTCCGGGCACCGCGTTCGGGGGCAATGTGTCTGCTGCGGGGGTCGTCCGGCTGGCGCGCGCTGTAACCGGTGAAGCAGATGACGTTGGGGAAGCCGAAGGCGGCGGCGGCATCGATGGCGTCGGTGGTGGCCTTGATGACGCGCGGCCAGTGGTCGGGGTTGTTGAACCCTTTGACGAAGGGCGGGTCGGGGTTCATGTCGATCTGGCCGATGGCGCAGATCAGGCCATGCCGTTTGAGGATGGGGTAGTCCTTGTCGGGCACGAGCTCGACGCTGACGCAGCCGAGCTCCTTGGCCACCTCGCAGAGCTGGTCGAGGTTCCATTTCGAGCCGAACGTCTCGAAGGGCCATTGGACAATGGAGTGCTTGATCCGGCCGTGGGTGGCGGCGGGGGCGGCCGTCAGGCGGCTCGCGGTGCCCAACGCGAGGGCACCGGCGGTCAGCGCCGTGGTGCGGCGGAGGAGTTCGCGACGGCTCAACGGGCGGGGGGAGGGATCGGTGTTCATGGCGCGGGGGAGGATGACACGAGACGGGGACCGGTTTTGAGTCGGGACAACACGGCGCGAAAGCTAGAACGCCACACGCGGTTCGACAAGCCCGGGACCGGGGCATGCGGCGGGGGGCGTTCGAGCGAGAGGAAGCGCAGAGCGCGAAGCTCCAAGCTCAAAGGGCAAAGTTCAAGGGAAGTTCCAGAATTCCAAGGGCCAGAACCGGCCCCACGGTCAAGAGGCGCGGAGCGTTTGGAGTGCGGCGTCTTCCAGCGGCGCTTTTCGTTCAGCCCCCACGCAAAGCTCCAAGCTCAAAGGGCAAAGTTCAAGGGAAGTTCCAGGATTCCAAGGGCCAGAACCGGCCCCACGGTCAAGAGGCGCGAAGCGTTTGGAGTGCGGCGTCTTCCAGCGGCGCTTTTCGTTCCCTCCCCCGCATACGGAAAGCGGATGGCGCGGGTTTTACGAAGTCGGGGTTGGTGCAGGCGGCGAGTATCTGGCAGGATGCCGTCCTGTCCCGGACCGGAGAGTCGACCGGGCCGAGTGAAACCACGTATGATCACGAAACAGCCACTAGCACCTGCGACCGGCCGATTGCTGGCCCTGGCCGTCCTTCTCACGCTCAGCGCGTGTCGTGGCCCGCGGCCTTGCTGCGAGGCAGCGGCGACCGCTCCCGCCCACGAAGGCGTCTCGGAAACCGCCGGCGTGAAGACGTTCGCCGTGCGCGGGGTGGTTCGGGAGGTTCGAGAAGGAGGCCGACTGGCGGTCATTCGACACGAGGAGATCCCCGGGTACATGGCGGCGATGACGATGACGTTCGACGTCAAGGATCCCGGTGAGATGGCGGCGGTGTCGGCGGGGGATCGCGTGGCGTTCCGCATGACGGTGACGGAGACCGACGGATGGATCGACCAGATCGAGGTGCTGGAGCGGGGGGTGCCGGAGGAAGCCAAACCCGAGGTGCCGGGCGTCCGGATCGTGCGCCAGGTGGAGGAACTCGAGGAAGGCGATCGGTTGCCGGATTACCCGTTTATGACGGAGTCCCGGCAGGCCATCCGGCTCGACGAGTTTCGCGGTCGCGCGCTGGGATTCACCTTCATCTACACGCGGTGTCCGTACCCGACGTTCTGTCCGCGGCAGAGCCGGCAGTTTGCCGAGGCGGTGCGGCAGTTGAAGGAACGGCTGCCGGGACCGGAACACCGGTGGCATCTGCTGTCGATCTCGTTCGATCCGGCCAACGACACGCCCCCGGTGCTGCAGCGGTACGCCCGGCAGTACAACTTCGATCCCGCGTGGTGGAATTTCTGCACGGGGGAGATGATCGAGATCGACGCCATCACGGAGCAGTTCGGGATGTTCATCGGGCGGGATGGGGAGACGTTCAGTCACAACGTCCGGACCGTGGTTGTCGAACCTTCGGGGCGCATCCGGCGGATCTTCGTCGGGAACGAGTGGACGGTGGAGGAATTCGTGGCGGAGATGGTCGCGGCGGCGGTGGCCCGATAAGGGGCGGGGCGATTCTTGACAGCGGCCGGGTGCGGGAGAATTGTCCACGCGTTCATGTGTTCGCCCGAGCTCAGCCCTCCAATCCGAACGGCGGTCGGCGCCCGTGCGGGCCGGCGCGACCCATCACATCAAATCTCGCCTATGAAAACTCCTCACTTCCTTTCTCCCCGAACGGCCGGCATCGCGCGGGTCACGGCCGGTGTGCTGCTCAGCCTGGTGCTTGCTGTACCGCGGCCGGTCCAAGCGGCGGACGGGTCGACGACGCCCGCGGCGGCGACGCGGACGCCGGACGTGGTGTTTGTGCCGACGCCGCAACAGGTGGTCGAGAAGATGCTCGAGCTGGCCGAGGTGAAGAAGGGGGATGTGCTCTACGATCTGGGGTGTGGGGACGGGCGGATCGTGGTGACGGCGGCGAAGAAGTACGGGGTGAAGGCGATCGGGTTCGACATCGACCCGAATCGCGTGCAGGAATCGCTGGCGAACGTGAAGTCGAACAAGGTCGAGCACCTGGTCACGATCAAGCAGGCGGACATCTTCACGCTCGATCTGCGGGAGGCGAGCGTGGTGACGCTGTACCTGTTGCCGGAGCTCAACGTGCGGCTGATGCCGCAGTTGGAGAAGCTCAAGGCGGGTTCACGGATTGTCTCGCACGACTTCGACATGCGCGGCGCCAAGCCGGTGGTGGTGCATCGGATGCACGCTTCCAGCACGGGGCCGTGGGGCAATGGCGACGACGGCTACGGCGAGGGCGAGCACACGATCTACAAGTGGGTGGTGCCCTGGGAGGCGGATCCCAAGAAGCCCTGAAACCACGGGTTCAGCCCGCGGCGTGCAGCAAGGCGTCGAGGTTCGCCGCGGGGGTCTCCACGGCGAGCGTGCAACCGGAGCTGAGCACGAACCGGCGGTGACCGGCCGCGCGGACCGTGGCAAGCACGGAACGGGCGGCCGCCCGCACCGTGTCGGGTGACCCGCGGCTGAGAATTCCCACCGGGTCCACATTGCCCCAAAGCCCGATCTCCGGGCCGACCGTCCGGCAAGCGGTGGCGAGGTCCACGAGGTGATCCAACTCAAGGACATCGGCGCCGGAGCTGGCCATGGCGGGGAGCAGCGCGGTGGCGTTGCCGCAGATGTGGAGGGAGACGGGTTTGCCGGTGGCGGCTTTCAAGGCCGCGATGAGTTGTTGCTCGGCGGGCAGGGCGAGGGCCCGGTAGGTGGCCGGGCTGATCAAGCCTGCGGGCGAATCGCCACCGCTGAGGAGGTCCGGACCTAGCTGTGCCTGGGCCCGCCCATAGGCCAGGGCGTAATCGGCGGCGCGTGCCATGAGGGCCTGCACGAACGGGGGATCGTCGTGGACGCGGAGCATGAGCTCGTTCACCCCCATCAAGGCCGCGGCGAGCGCGAAGGGGTATTGGTCGAAGCACGCCACGATGAAAACCTCCCGACCCAGGGCGTCCACGATGCGGTCGAGGGCCTCGAGCATGAGCGGGTAGCGGCCTTGGCGGGTTACGTCGGGCGGGGGGATGCGGTCGAGGTCGGCGGCCGTGCGCACCACGGGTTCCCCCAGGCCACCGAGCGGCTGGTGATCGTCCGTGGCGCCCACGCGGGCACCCATGGCCTCGGCGTTCACCCAGGTGTCGGCCGACAGCCAGATGGCATCGGGTCGGAACCGTTCGTAGTAGCGGATGACGGATTCGGCGAGCACCGCGGCCTCGGTGCTGTAGCGGCGCAGGGAGTGTCCCGCCAGACGGGCGCAGAAATGGACTGCGAGCGGGCCGGTGGGGACCCGCGGGGTCGGTTCGCCCCGCAGGGCGGCGGCCACGAGCTGTTTCGAGGTCATGCCGGAGGGGAACAGGGTCGGGGGCGGGCGGTTCAGGCGGGCGCGAGCAGGGGCAGGCTGACGGGTCGGCGGGTGCGTTGGGAACGCAGCGCGGCGAAGACGACCTCATGGGTTTTGAGGGCGTCTTCGAGGTCGCAGTGGGAGGCGATGTCTTGCTGGAGGCAGGCGATGAAGTGATCCATCTGGGCCTGGAACGGGTGGTGCGAGACGTCGCTGGAGTCCGGCAAGATGGCGGGCAATTCGATCCAGTCGCGCTGGCCGGGGAACTTGTGGGACCAGAGCCGGTGATCCATGACGGTGCCGCGGTCACCGAAGATGCGGAGGGGGAAGCGGTAGGGCATGACGCAGTCGAAGTTGACGGAGACCTTGCCCAGGACGCCGTTGGCGAATCGGACGAGGGCGATTTCGAGGCCGTCGTACTCCATGGGCGGGACATCCTTGACCCAGGCGTTCCGCAGCGGGTCGTAGGCGTCGCGCCGGCCTTTGCGGTAGCCGCCCGCGACGGCGTAGACCTCGACCGGATCGGCGGCCTCGAAGGGACCCGGCGCGGCGAACCAGCGGGCGGCATCCACCGCGTGGCAACCGGCCACGAGCATGGCGCTCACCCCCTGCTTCACCGTGCAGGTATCCCCCCAACCGGACCACCAGCTTCCGTTGTGGCTCAGATAATCGGCCTCGACCGTGTACACCCGTCCGAGGGCGCCGTCCGCGATCAGGCTCTTGAGGGTCTGGAACAGCGGGTTCCAGCGGAGGACGAAGCTGACGACGGTGCGGACGCCGGCGGCCCGCACGGCATCCCGCATCCGCCGCAGCTCGGCGAGCGAGATGCCGACGGGTTTCTAGATGACGAGGTGTTTACCGGCGCGCGCGGCGGCGAGGACGTTGGCGCAATGCAGGTGTTGCGGCGTGCAGATCGAGACGATGTCCACGCCGGGATGGCGCAGGGCCGCGTCGAGGTCATCGAAACACGCCACGTCCTGGAGGCCGGCCTCGGCGACCCGCCGCCGGGCACTGGCGAGGGAACGGCTGGAGACGGCGACCACGCGGGTGGCGGGGTTCTGGCGGAAGGCGGCGGCGTGCTGGGCACTGACCCAGCCGGCGCCGTGAATGAGGACGCCGAAGGTTTTGCTGGCCATGAGGCGAAGGGGACGGCGGTTCCGGTGCACCGCGCTCAGAGGTACTGCGCCGGGAACTTCCACGGGCTGCGGTACTCGGGCACGGCCTGCCGGGCGGCGGCGGGGTCTCCCACGATTTGTTCGGTGGCGGGGTCGAACTGGATCGAGCGGCCGAGCTTGAGGGAGAGCAGGCTGAGCACGATGGGGACGTCCACCTTGACGTGATAGAAGACGCTGCAAGACGGCTGCTGGCGCGACTTGATGCAATCGAGCCACTCGCGTTCGTGGCCGGGGGAAGGCGGGATGGAAGCCGGCGGCGGTTCCTTGCCGTCCATGAGCGAGCCTTCGGCCAGGATGCGGTACATGCCGTAGTTGGCGTAGAGGGTGCCGTTGGTGCCGTGGAAGTAGATGCCGAGGCGGCGTTCGGGGGCCTGCGACTTCATGAGGAAGTCGTAGCTGTTCGTGAGGGAAGACATCCAGGAGAGCGTGCAGTTGGGGTAGCGCCAGAGCACCTCGTGATGGTCGTAGGCATCGCCATCATCCTGGATGATGAACCGGCCGCCGGACGCGCTGGTGCTGAGCGGATAGCCGAGGTCCAGGGCCCAGATGGGCAGGTCGATGATGTGTGGTGCCATGCCGGGCGTCCAACCGCCGCTGTACTCGAGCCACGAGCAGTGGTTGTAGGAATCGGCGGCGAGGATGGGGTTGTAGGGCGTCAGGGACGCGGGTCCGCACCAGAAATCCCAGTCCATCCCGGGGGGCGCGGTGCGGTCGGTGGCCCGGCCGACGCCGGACACGCCCTGGTTCATGACGTTGAAGGTGCGGGCCACGCCGACCTTGCCGAGGAGGCCGGCCCGGAGGAACTCGACGACGCGCCGGTAGTTGTCGGAGGCATGGATTTGGGTGCCGACCTGGGAGATGCGGTTGTGTCGCTTAACGGCGTTGCGGACGGCGAGGCTTTCGCCGAGGTGGAGGGTCATCGGCTTCTGGATGAAGAGGTCCTTGCCGGCCTCACAGGCGGCGATGGCCTGCAGGGCGTGCCAGTGGGGCGGCGAGGCGATGATGACGGCATCGACGTCTTTGGCGGCGAGCACCTCGCGGTAGTCGGCGTAGGGTTTGCAGGTGTCCTTGTACTGCGCCACCACCGAGTCGCGGCGGCCTTTCCAGACGTCGCAGGCGGCGGTGACGGCGACGTCGGCATGGGCGCCGCAGGCGTTGAGGTTGGCGCGGCCCATGCCGCCACACCCGATCAAGCCCACGTGAATCCGGCTGTTGGGAGCGGTCTGGCCGTCGGCGCCCACCACGGACGACGGGACCAGCATGGGGGCGAAGAGCGTGGCGCTGGCGGCGGATTTCAGGAAGCCGCGGCGGGAGGTGGAAGATTCAGGGAGCGGAGTTTGCATACGTTCCATGGGATTGAATCGGTGAGTTGACGGCGGAGAATGGCTTATTCGTGGGGAAGGATCAAGGCGGAGGACGGGGCGTGCCAGGCGTCCCACAGTTGCGCCGCCCAGGCGGGGTCGATGGCACCGCCAGGATGCACCCAGAGGCGGAAACGCAGGACAAGCGGCCGCTCGCGGCTCAGCGGGTAGCGGGTGCCGGCCGTGGGAAAGGTCGGTTGCACCCAGGACAGCTCCGGGTACTGCACCCAGTCGCCCGGGTACTCGGGGTTGTCGCGATGCTGGAGCACGGTCAGGCCGGAGCTTTCTGTACCCGCGAAGACGCCGCTCAAGTCGGACCAGGCGCGGCGCGGCGCTGAGGCGGGGGCATCGGTGTGGACGGTGATGCGCTGTTCCTGGGGCGTGGCCAGGCGGAGGTTCAAGCCGCCGTAGTGCGAGGTCTCGCGGCGGGCGATGGTCACGCCGTCCGCGAGGGCGTGGAAACGGAAGACCAGGTCCACGACCCGGCCGCGGGGGGTCGCTCGATAGGCACGGAGGATCGCCTCTTCGCGTACGATGGGTTCGCGGTCTTCCCAGAGCCAGAGATTCTCGGCTTTCACCTGCGCGAACACGGGACCGCTCTCGAGATGGACGCGGCCGGTGGGGCGGGCGAACACGCGCTGCAGCGCATGCAGATCACCCCGTTCCTGTCCAAAGTCCACCTCGGGCCAGGCCCAATAGATGCCGCGGTGGTGGGGATGATCGAGCGACCAGTCCCGCGTGAGTATGGCGCCATCGGGCCCATAAAGGGGGTGGAGGTAGTTGCTGCGGGGCCGGGCGTAGCGGCGGTTGCCTTCCGCGACCTGGCTGAGCACCTCGCCCGGTTCGACGGTGCGATAGTTGTAGCGCAAGACGGGGCGGTCCTGCTCGAAGAAGTCCACCTGACCGCTGGCGGCATCCAGGACGGCGCGGACCCAGCTCGGAAACGCGCTTTCCATCCGCCGCCAATCCGGAGGTGCGACGTCCACTGCATGCGCCGGCATGAGGCAGACGACGGTTCCTTCGGCCGAATTGGTTTCCGCTTCCCACTGCACCGGGACAATGGACCCAGCAGGCGCGCCGTTCCGCTTGAATTGCCAGCCCAGGCGCCCTTCGCGCGCGGCTTCAAGCTGCTTATCATCCAGGCGGACGCGCCGGGCGACGGGGGCTTCGGTGTCCGTCAGGACACCGGTCGGTTCGGTTGGCGCGTCACCGGCTTGGGCCAGAAGGAGGCTGCCGAGGCCCAGGGCGAGCAGGGGAAACGTCCGGTTCCCTCTGGCCCTGCTCAGGGACCGGGAGTCGGGGGATGTGCAGGCGGGACGCCCGCACCACAGATTCATGGGGACGGTTGGAGCAGAGGCTTTCATGAGGCAGGAGTTGGGTCGGGTGTTGCGTAGGAAGCCGTGGCGGCGCTGGAACCGAGTGGGCGGAAGAACTCGGGGCGGGGTGGCACCGGCATCTGGGAGCACTTGGTTTCGATCCGCTCGAGGTACGCCTCGTAGCCGTGCCGGCCGGTGCGGTGTTTTTCGGCGATCCATTCCTTCCAGGCGTCCACTTCCTGGCGGGTACGCTCGATGAGACGGGCCTTGGGCACGTCCGGATACAGGGCTTGGATCCATTCCTGGCCGTAGCGGATGTGGCCGGATTCGTCGGCCCAGTCGTAGTCGCAGTCCTGGGCGCTGTAGGGATCGCCCAACTGCCAGAGCTCGGAGCGCAACTGCGCCTTCCATTGGGGACCGCCTTGTTCGAGACCGTGGACGACGAAGAGCATCGCTTCGAGGCCGCCGCGGCCGCCGACGCCACGCCAGTGGTCGGGGACGATGGGCACGTCCACGCCGGGGTCGAAACCGTAGGCGAGGAGGCGCCGCTCGCCCATCATGGCGTGCCGCATCTCGTCGTAGGTCCAACGCGCGGCGTCGTAATACAGCGACCAGGGCAGGCCGCGATGATGCCACATCAGAGCGCCGGCGAGTTCACTGGCCCAGATCTCGTTCATGTGGTCAATCGCCACCCAGATCTGCTGTTCCTGGGGAGTGCGGGGCGGACGCGGGGGGACTTGCGTGACGGCCGGAAGCCAACGCGGATCGCGTTGCGGCTCGGGCGGGATCTCGTACCGCGGCCGGTCCGAGAAGCCGGGGCGGGACAGCCGCGGCCGACCGGAGTCCTGACCGAAGACACCCCCGGCCTCGGCCAGGGCGGCGCGCACCCAGTCTTCCCAGGGCTGCGCCGCGGCCTGTTCCGCGGGGGGAACGGTGGCCCAGAGGGAGGCAAACTGCTGGAGTTGCTCGCGGAGTTCGTCACGCACCCACCGCAGCCCGCGGTGGCTGGGCGCGTCGTCCAGGGGATCGCTCTGTTCCAGGTAACGCTCAACGGCCGCCAACACCTCCGGTTTGACCACGCGATACACGCCGGCGAGGAACTCGGCATCCGACTGGGTCGAAGGCAAGTGGTCGAGTACGGCCAGGAGGGCGTGATCGAGGTCGACTTCGACGTCCACGCGCGGAAACCGCAGCTCGAGCACGCGCTGGCGGATGCCGTTCGCATGCTCGGCATCGAGCCAGACGTCGTGGGCCAGGAGTTTCTTGGCCTCCCAGCCTGCCACACCGGTCAGGCGTCCGGCCATGGCGCGGAGGGTTTCGCGGATGGTCCGGTAGAGGCGCCGCTGGAGGGCGCTGGCCTGTTCGACCTCCTGCAGATTGGGATGGACGTGGATCATGGGGGTAAGACGAGGGGGGTGCAGGACACAATCATCGCTGAAAACGGGTACTCGCTTCGGTCAATCATCGCGGACGTCTGCCCCTTCCCCGGGGTCAGACAGGCTCCTGGCCCGGGTCTTTCGCATCCACTGTAGGCCTGGTAGCCAAGGACGGTCTTGGGAATGGACTTGTCGAGCCGGGCAGACGGACACGCCACGACCTTGTCCCTGGCGACGAGATTCGTCCAGTTCGGGGTGAGGTTAACGCCCGCAGGATCCCTGGCGTTCGCGGCCGTACTGCGCGACCCGTTCATACATCGGCGAACCTCAATGCAGGAGGAGCTTCGCCTCACTGGCGATTGGCGGGGTCGCAACCCTGACGCACCCGGTGCGTGGGCTCAGGTAAGGAGAGCGCGGACGACGCGGCCGTGCACGTCGGTGAGGCGGAACCGGCGGCCCTGGTAGAAATACGTCAGGCGTTCGTGATCCACGCCGAGCAGATGCAGCAGGGTGGCCTGGAAGTCGTGCACATGCACGCCGTCCTCGGCCACGTTGTAGCCAAACTCGTCCGTGGCGCCGTACACCAGACCGGGCTTCACCCCGCCGCCCGCCATCCAGATCGAGAAGCAACGCGGGTGATGGTCCCGACCATAGTCGGTGGCGGTGAGTTTGCCCTGCGAGTAGTTGGTGCGACCGAACTCGCCGCCCCAGATCACGAGCGTGTCCTCGAGCAGCCCGCGTTCCTTGAGGTCCGCGACCAGCGCGGCCGAGGCCTGGTCGGTTTCGCGGCATTGCACCCGGATGCCGTTGGGCAGGTTGCCATGCTGATCCCAGCCCTGGTGGTAAAGCTGGATGAACTTCACGCCGCGCTCCGCCAACCGCCGCGCGAGGAGGCAGTTCGCGGCAAACGAGCCCGGCTTCCGCGCATCGGGCCCGTAACGTTCGAAGACCGGGTCCGGTTCGGTGGAAACGTCCATGACCTCGGGCACGCTGGTCTGCATCCGGTAGGCCATCTCGTACTGGCCGATGCGCGCGTCGATTTCCGCGTCGCCGAGCGTCGCCGCGGCGTGCTCGTGGAGCTCGCGCAAGCGGTCCAGCAAGAGGCGCCGGGAGGCGGGCGCGATGCCGTCGGGATTCGAGAGGTAGAGGACCGCCTCCCGGCCCGACCGGAACTGGATGCCCTGATGCCCGGAAGGAAGGAAACCGCTGCCCCAGAGCCGGGCGTAGAGGGGTTGGTCCACCTTGCCGGGCGTGATGAGCACCACGAACGCCGGGAGGTTGGCATTGTCGCTGCCGAGGCCGTAATGGACCCAGGCGCCGATACTCGGGCGGCCGCTGAGCTGCGAGCCGGTCTGGAGGAAGGTGATGGCCGGGTCGTGGTTGATCGCCTCGGTGTACATCGAGCGTACGATGCACAGATCGTCCACCACCCCGGCCGTGTGCGGCAGCAGCTCGCTCACCCACGCTCCGGCCTGGCCGTGCTGATTGAACTTGAAGGCAGACCCGGCCATCGGCAGCGACGCCTGGTTTCCAGACATGCCAGTCAGCCGTTGTCCCATGCGCACCGACGCCGGCAACTCCTGCCCGTTGCGCTCGTTCAGCAACGGCTTGTAGTCGAACGTCTCAAGCTGCGAGGGCCCGCCCGCCATGAACAGGTAGATCACGCGTTTGGCCCGCGCAGGGTGATGGAGTTGGCCGCCGAGCAGGCCGCCATCGGGAGCCGCCACCAGCCCTCCCTGGCCGGCGCCGACAGGCTCGACAGCCGCCCCGGATCCGGCGGCCGGAAGGAGATCGGCCAGGGCCAGGCCGCCGAGACCGAGTCCAAACCGGTGCAGGAACGCGCGTCGGCTCAAGCCGACGGCCGGGACGGGACCGACACAGACGCGATTCATGGTCGCTATCTTCGCCAGAAGCGGCGCTATGGCAAGCTCGCGCGGAGAACGGCTGGCGCGGCGGTGCCGGTTGTGCGACACTCGCAGCATGAAGCCACCTCTGGACCCCTGGCAGGTCGTTGCCGACGAATTCCCCGCAGACAGCTATGCGAGCGATCAGCTTGAGTTTCTGCTGGCGTACGCCGTGCTGGCACCCTCGAACCACAATACCCAGCCGTGGCTCTTTCGCATCAACGCCACCGACGTCGAGGTGCATGCGGACCGGCGGCGGGCCATCCGGGTGATCGACCCCTACGATCGCGAGCTCACCCTCAGTGCCGGGGCGGCGCTGTTCAACTTGCGCGTGGCCGCTGAGTACTTCGGACATCACTACGAGGTCGAGCTGCTGCCGGACCCGGACGATAAGAGTCTCCTGGCCCGGTTCCGGCTGGGATTGCGGGCGGACACGGGCGCGGAGGATGTCCTGCTCTTTCACGCCATCGCCCAACGCCACACGAACCGTGAGCCGTTCGCTCCGGATCCGTTGCCGGAGGAACTGGGTGCGGCGCTGCAGGAAGCGGCGGCGAGCGAGGGCGCCTGGCTGGAGTTCGTGGACGGTGAGGAGGCGCGCAACGGGGTGGCGGACCTCGTGGCTGAAGCGGACCGGCGGCAGTGGGCGGACCGCCATTTCCGCCAGGAGCTGGCCCATTGGGTTCGTCCGAAGCACGACGCGGCGCGCGACGGAATCCCCGTCCAGGAGGCGGGCGTGCAGGACTGGCTGTCGTTCGCGGGCCCGTTGCTAATCCGCACCTTCGATCGCGGGGGTGGCATGGCGGCGAAAGACCGGGACATTGCTTTGCATGCGCCGGTGTTGGCCTTGTTGGGAACGGAACAGGAGAATCGCGCGTCCTGGCTGGCGGCCGGCCAGGCGCTGCAGCATGTGCTGCTGAAGGCCCGGACCGAGAACGTCTCGGCGTCGTTCCTCTGTCAGCCCGTCGAGGTGCCGGAGCTGCGGAGTCAACTGGCCGCGCTGGTGGGTCGGGAGGAATACCCGCAGGTGCTGCTCCGGCTGGGCTACGGGCCGGAGGTTCCGCCCGCTCCCCGGCGTTCCCCGCGCGAGATGCTGATTCAACACGCGACGGCCCACACGTAGCCCGGGTGTTTCATTCCGGAAGAAACCGCGAAAGACGGTAGGCGCCGACGTGAGGAGGCCGGGAAGGCGTGAGTCTCGTCACCTCGACTCCTACGGGCGGAGAGGTGGGGGAGGGCTTGAGTCTCGTCACCTCGACTCCTACTGCTCAGGAGGGCAGGGAGGCGGCCAGCCAGAGCTGGAGGATGACGGCCAAGCCCAACCCGACCCAGGTCAGGATCTCACGGAGAGTCAAGCCCCGCTGGCGCACCGGGCCCAACCACCAGGAGAACTTGGCCGCGCCCGCCTCGATGACATCGCCCAACCGCAGGGCGGCGGTGGGCACGACACGACCGTTGACGAGGGTGCTGGCGCCGGGTTCGGTGTGCAGGGTGAGCGTGTGGCGGGCGTCCCGCTCGAGGCGGAAGTGGCTTTCCCACACACCGGGTTCCGCCAAGCGCAGGTGGTTGGCGGGACCCCGTCCCACGCGGAACGGGAAACGGTCGGCGACGGCTTCCTGACCCGCCGCGGCTCCGGAGAGGCGCCGCAACACGATCACGGCTACCAGATCTTCTTGCGGACCTCGATTTTGTCGCCCGGCAGGACGGGCAGGTCGAGGGCCGGGCTCTCCTCGGCCTTCTTCCCGTCGACCGTGATCTTGGTGCGGTCATTGCGCGTCACCACGATCTTCCGGCGATTGGCGAACTCGGTGAAGTCACCGGCCACCTTGATGGCCTTGAGGACGGTCATATCGCCCGTGAAGGGGTACCGGCCGGGGATGCGAACCTGGCCGCCGACGAAGATGAGGCGTTCACCGACTTCGACGGTCACCTTGAGCCGGACGTAGTAGCGGGGAACGTACTTGGCCCAGATTTCCTGTTCGAGCTCGGCCTTCTTCTTGCCGGCGGCCGTGACGACCACGCCCAGCGGCAGGCTGATGGTGCCGTCTTCGCGCACGACCATCTGCAACATTTCCGGGTTCGGACAATCCGTGAACCGGACGTTGATGGGGTCGCCGACGCGGACGGTGTCCGGGCCCGACTGTCCGTCGATGGGGCCGGAGGGTCCGTCGAGGAGGCCCGGAGGCGGACCCTCGGGGGAGGTGCAGCCGCTGAAGGCGGCCGGCTGAGAATCAATCCGCAGAGGAGAGAGGAACCGGCGTCGTACCATGGATGCGATCGCGTTGAGATCAACCGGGCGGAACGGGAGCGAGCGACGGGTCAGGCCTTGCCCACCGGGGTGGGCTGATCCGGCGGAGCTTTGGCGGCGGCTTTCGCGCCGCTTCCCTTGGCCGCGCCTTCGGGTTCGGAGTCGCTGCTCTTCGAGTAATAATCGTAGTAGTAGCCGCTGTAGTAGTAGTAGTACGAGTCCTGGGAGATGGTGATGTTGTTCAGCACCACGCCCAGCAGGCTGCCGCCGACCTTTTCGACCATCTGTTTCGCCCGCAGGGTCATGGCCTGCGGGTACTTGCGGTACTGGACCACGAGGATGGCGAGGTCCACTTCGCTGGCGAGGATCGAGGCGTCGCTCACGCCCATGATGGGCGGCGAGTCGAAGAACACGAAGTCGTAGCGTGACTTGACGTCCTGGATGAAGTCCTTCATCCGCTGGGAATTGAGGATCCCCAGCGAGCTGCTGGGCAGCTTGCCGCTGGGCATGAAGTCCAGCAGCGGGACCTTGGTGGTTTGGATGACCTCTTCGACCTGGTTCTGTTTCAGCAGGTAGTTCGTGAGGCCGACGCTGTTCGAGGTCTTCATGAACTTGTGGAGGCTCGGACGGCGGAGGTCCGAGTCCACGAGCAACACGCGCTGGCCCTGTTGGGCGAAGACCGTGGCCAGATTGAAGATGGTGGTGGACTTGCCCTCGCCCGCCCCACCGCTGACCACGGTGAGGGAGTTGGCGTCCGGCCGCTTGCGCGAGAACAGGACGTTCGTTCGCAACACGCGATAGGCCTCGGCGTGCGGGCTGTCGGGTCCTTCGTCCATGAGGAGGCCGACGTTCTGCGGGATGACGCCGAGCACGGGAGCGGAGAGGGCGCGTTCGACGTCATCGATGGTCTTCACGCTGGTGTCGAGGTACTCGATGAAGAAGGCGAGGCCGATGCCCATGACGAGGCCGAAGACCGCTCCCAGGGTGAGGTTGACGATGATGTTGGGCCGGACGGGCCGGAGGGAAGGCTGGGCGTTGTCGACGAAGAGGACGATGTCGGCCTGCGGGATCTGCACGTCGATTTCCTCCTGGAGGGACCGGAGGTAGAGAGCGTCGCGGATGCGTTGCTCGCTTTCGAGGTCGCGCTTCAACTGGTAGAACTCGCGCCACTTCTTGGCCTCTTCGATCACGCGGGACTTGCCCTCGTCGAGGCCGCGCTGGAGCTCCTCGTAGCGCGCCCGGAGGGAAGCCACGTGTTTCTCGAGGCCGGTCATCATGCCGGTCACCCGGTCGGTGACCTGCCGCTCGACCTCCTGCCGCAGCGCGACGGTCTTGAGGAAGTCCGGATGGGCCTCGCCCAAGTCACCCCGCAGTTGGGACAACCGTTGGTCCACAGCGGCCAGATCGAGCAGGTACTTGGGGAGGACTTCCTCACCCGGAAGAGCGGTGAGGATGGCGCGGCGGAGCTCTTCGCCCTGCAGCCGTTTCAGCTCCTCCAGCTTGGTGATGTAGAGGACGTACTCAGCTTGGGCGTAGGTGAATTGCTGGGCCCGTGAGCTGGCCATTTCGCGCTCGATCGAGGTGGCGTAGCTGGGGCCGTCCCCGGCGGCTTCGGTGACGCCGAGTTCCTCCCGTTTGCCATCCACTCTTCCCTGGAGATCGCGGACCTTGGCGGTCTGCTTTTCGAGGTTCTCTTTGAGCACCTTGATGCCGCTCCACGTGTTGTTGGTGCGGTTGAGCATGCGCCAATCCCGATACTGAGTGGCGACGAGGTTGGCGATCTCGGCGGCCTCGTCGCGGTCGTGGCTGTAGGCGCTGATTTCGATGAGGCTGGTGTTGCGGGAGAGGCTGACGTCGAGGTTGCGTCGCAGTCGCTGGTAGACGATCTGCTGGGCGTCGATCTCGGTGATCGGCTCGTTATCGGGGTTGTAGTACTTGGCCCATCGCTGCCGGAGGTTGAGCTTGTCGATAACCTCGTAGAGAACCTCGGTGGATTGGATCTTCTCGAACTCGGTGGCGACGAAGTAGGGGTCGTAAGCGAGCTGGTTTTGGGTTTCGCCGAGGGGGTTGACGACCTTGGCTTCTTTGGCGACCTCGATGCGTGCGGTGCTCCGGTAGGAGGGTTTGAGCATCATGGTGACGCCGGCGGTGGTGAGAAGCACCAGCAGGAAGACGGCGAGGATCACCGTTTTGCGGATCCGGATGATGCGCCAGTAATCGAGGAAGTGGAGGGGCGACTCCTGGCTCGGGGCGGTCTTCGTGCTGTCCATCGTGTGAAAAAAAAGAGGCTAGATAACTATCTAGCCTCCGGCGTTTCGGCAAGAACGAAATCGGAATCTAGTAGGTCGCCCGCACTCCGAGGTAGCCCCGGTTACGCGAGTAACTGCGGTTGTCGATGTCCGAGTCGAGGCGATCCCACAGGTAGCCACCTTCGAGGGCGACGTAGGTGTTGATCGTGTAGACCAGCCCGACGTCCACCGTGTAGTAGTTATCCCATTCGTCGTCGTAGCTGGACTCGCCGAAGTAGTTCAGGGCCTGCCACGTACCCCGCACCTGCCCGTTCAACCGGCTGGTCAGGCGGTGGCTGACACCGAGGTAGGTGGTGGTGGATTGGGCCCCGAGGTTCACGCCCGAGAAGTCCTGCGAGACCGCGAGGTCGGTGGCGATCATGCCGGTCTTGACGCCCAACTGCAGCCGCGAACCTTCGGCGTAGGTGTAGCCGAACATGACGTCGGCATACGGAGCCGTCTTGTCCTCGCCCGCGTTGTAGTAATCGGCGATCTGGGCGCCGGCGCGCAGCTTGACATCGAGCTGGGTCGAGAAGGCGTGGTCGAGGCCGGCGAAGGCGAAGTGGTTGCGCGAGTTGCGGAAGTCGGACTTGGGCGACAGATCCTGGAAGACCGGAGGCAGCAGCACCAGGTATTCGTCCGCGTTGTAGTCGACGTCCGAGAAGCTGTAGCCGACGAGGGCGACGGTGTTGGGCTGGAGCACCCGGCGGAAGTCGATGGTGGGTTTGTTCTCCATGCGGTCGAGGATGGCCGAGCGGCTGCCCGCGCCGTCCTCGTCGTAGTCGTAGATCGTGTTTTCGAAGCCCACCCGGTAGCCCCAGGCCTCGGTGAAGCTGCCGAAGAAGCCGATGCCGGCGTAGTTGCGGAGGTTTTCGCCCTGGGTACGGAAGAAGGTGGTTTGCTGGCCGCTGGATTCGAGGACGGACGGTTCGTCCGCGTAAACGAAGTGGTCGTAGAGTTCGACGCGATAGCGCTCGTTGAACCGGTGTTCGAGGTTCAACTTCGCGGTGTGGTACATGTCGATCTCGTTCTCCTTGCGCGCTTCGTACCACCGCAGGTCGAAGTCATAGCGCAGATTGAGCGTGGTCTGGTCACGGAGCAGGTTCGCGCCGATCGAGGGAGCCACGGAGAATCCCCAGCTCGCCCCTTTGTCATAGGGGTAGCCGGGCGCCGGGTTGTCGGGCGCCGTGTTGTAGTTGTCGTCGTAAAAGCCGCGCAGTTTGGCTGACACGCTCCAGGACTTGGACAAGGAGGGCTCGCCGACCGGCTGGGCATCGACGGTAACAACCCCCACGGCGACAAGGCTCGCACAGGTGATCAGTCGTTTCATAAATTGGTCAATATTGAGGCACGCTATTCCCGTGACCTTTTACTGCCACAAGATGAGAGCCTTGTACCGGCCGCACCCCACCTTGTCAAACAGAAATCTGCGAGAATCTTTCCCGTCGCCCCCTCTCCGGCGTCGCCGCAACAAACTCGGCGCCACCTGCTTGGAAGTCCACCCGCGGAATCGGTTCGCCACCACGCCGGAGGGCCCCCTAGGATCCCGGCGCCAACATGCGCGTCGTGTTTTCCAGCTACGATTCCCCCGGAAATCCGTACTACGGCGGGGGCGGGGCGGCAGCCATCCACGAGGTCGCCCGTCGCCTGGCTCGCTCCCATCAGGTCACCGTCCTCACCGCCGCGTGTCCGACCCCCCCCCCGGCGCACCCGGAGGGCGTGCACTACGAGCCCGTCGGACCCCGCGCTGCCGGCCCGAGACTGGGGCAGTTGCTTTTCCATTTCAGTCTGCCCCTCCGGGTCCGCCGCCGCGCCTTCGACGTATGGTGCGAGAGCCTCACGCCGCCGTTCTCCACGGCGTTCCTGCAATCCTGCACCCACCGTCCCGTGGTGGCCCTGACCCAGATCCTGTCGGGCGAAGCCATGCGACGGAAGTACCGCCTGCCGTTCGAGCGGGTCGAGCGGCTCGGGCTGCGGACGTACCGCCACGCGATCGCCACCTCGAAGCACTTGCGCGGTCGCCTCCTGGCCATCAACCCACGCCTGCAGGTCGAGGTCATTCCCAATGGGGTGAGCGGCGCGTGGGTGCGGATGGAACCGCGCCGGGCCGAGCGCCACGTCCTGTTCCTGGGGCGCCTGGACATCGAACAGAAGGGCCTGGATCTGTTGCTCGACGCCCTCGCGGGGCTCGATTCCCCGTTGCCCTGGCCGGTGGTGGTGGCGGGTTCGGGGACACCGGACCAGGAGGCGTTTCTCCAGCGGCGCCTTCACGAACTTGGGCTCGGCGCGAGCGTCCGCGCCGTGGGCCGGGTGGCCGGTACCGCGCGGCAGGCGCTGTTCGAGGACGCGGCGTTGCTGGTGCTGCCCTCGCGTTTCGAGGCCTCTCCGCTGGTGATGTTCGAGGCCTTTTGCTACCGCCTGCCGGTGGTCCGCTTCGCCATCCCGGAGCTCGAGGACATTCCGGACACCGTGGCCGTCGCTGTGCCGCCCTTCGACGTGCAGGCCTTTGGCCGGGCGCTGCGGTCGTTGGCCAAAGAACCGGGCCGGCGGGAGGCGCTGGGTCACGCCGCAAAAGCCTACGTGCGCGACTTCGACTGGGACGATTTGGCGGCGCGTTACGCGCGGTTCTTCAACGCCGTGAGCCGCGGAGCTCCGGCCGGCGGTTCCCGGCTGGCCTGAAGGGCGGTCTGCACCTATCCTGCCGCCATGTCGGTTCTTGAGCTGCACGCGTTACACGAACGGTGGGGCGCCCGTTTCGGCGAGGTCCGCGGCGCGGAGGTGGTGTTGACCTACGGCGAGGCGCGGGCCGAACACCACGCCCTGCACACGACCGTGGCCCTGCTCGATCTGAGTTTCCGCGGCCGCCTGTGTGTGCTGGGACGGGACCGGGAACGGGTCCTCAACGGCCAGACGACGAACGACGTCAAGGCCCTCATACCGGGTCAAGGCTGCTACACGACCTTCGTCACCGCCCACGGCCGGATGGAGGCCGATGCGAACCTCTACCGGCTGGCGGACGAGTTTCTGCTGGACACCGAGCCCGGCAGCGCCGAGGGGCTGCGTCAGCGGTTCGAAGATCATCTCGTGGCCGATGAGGTGCAGCTCACCGACGTCGCGCCTCACTTCGGCCTCCTGAGCGTGCAAGGACCCGGCTCGCACGCCGTTTGGGCCTGCCTCGAGCTCCGCGCGGAGCTGCCGGCGACCGCGTTCGGGGTGAACTGCGTCACTCATCCGGAGTATGGTGAACTCTATTGCGTGAACCACCCTAGGCTCGGCTCGCCCGGCTGGGATCTGTTCGCGCCCACGGCGGCCCTGCCGGCCCTCGCCGAGCAGTTGGCTGAAGGTGTCCGGTCCGCGGGCGGCCAACCGGCCGGCTGGGACGCCCTGGAGATCGGTCGCATCGAAGCCGGTCTGCCGCGCTTCGGTGCCGACCTGGACGAGACGATCCGGCCGCCGGAAGCCGGGCTCGAGTCCCGCGCCATCAGTTACCGCAAGGGCTGTTACGTGGGGCAGGAGGTCATCGCGCGACTTCGGACCTACGGGAACCTCGCCCGGCGGCTCTGTGGCCTGCGGCTGGCCGACGGCCTGACCGCCCTGCCGGTGAAAGGTGATGAACTGTACCGGGACGGCCGTCCGGTGGGGCATATCACCAGTGCGGTGTATTCGCCGCGGCTCGACGCGCCGATTGCGCTTGGCTACGTCCGGCGGGAGGCTCCGGCGCCCGGCACGGAACTGATCCTGCGCAGCACCGGCGGGGAAAGCGCCGCCCGCATCGTTCCCCTGCCCTTCGTCACGCCATGAGGCCGTCCCGTCTGCCAATGCTCCCGCTGGTCCCGCTGGGCTTGCTGCTCACGTCGCTCGCCGGCCGGACGGCGGCCCCCGGCGATGCCGCGCTCGGGCGGTTCGAGTTCACCGAACCGCAGATGGGGGTGCCGTTCCGCGTGGTCTTCTATGCGCCCGACCCGGTGACCGCCACGAATGCGGCGCAGGCCGTATTCGCCCGGATCCGGGCGCTCAACGACGTGCTGAGCGACTACGAATTCGACAGCGAACTGAGCCGGCTTTCGCGCACCGCGGGCCGTGATGAAGCCGTGCCGGTGAGCGCCGAATTGTGGACCGTCCTCCTTCGTGCCCAGGACCTGGCCCAGCGCACCGACGGCGCGTTCGATGTCACCGTGGGACCGTGCGTCAGCGTGTGGCGCCGGGCCCGACGCGACCGGGAAATGCCGACCGCAACCCGGCTGGCGGCGGCGCGGGCGGCGACTGGTTGGCAGCATCTCGAGCTGGATGACGCCGCGCGCACCGTCCGGCTCCGGGTGGCGCGGATGCGGTTGGACCTCGGCGGCATTGCCAAGGGTTATGCCGTGGACCAAGGGCTGAAGGTGCTGGCCGGCCACGGCATCACGCGGGCCTTGATCGAGGGTGGCGGCGATCTTGCGGTGGGCGAACCACCTCCGGGCCAGCTTGGGTGGCGGATTGAGTTGCCGCCGCTGGAGGCACCCGGGGCTCCTGCCCAGTCGCGGTTCGTGCGGCTGCGGCAGGCGGCCCTGGCCACTTCCGGCGACGTTTTCCAGTTCGTGGAAATCGACGGGGTACGCTACTCGCACATTGTGGATCCCCGCACCGGGCTGGGCCTCACCAACCGCAGCCTGGTCACCGTCATCGCGCCTGACGGGCTCACCGCGGACAGCCTGAGCACCGCCATCAGCGTCCTCGGTCCGGAGCAGGGCCGGAGGCTGGCCCGGCGCGAAGGGGTGGGGCTGTCCCTCGCCTGGCAACAGGACGGAACCATCGAGACGTTCGTGAACCGCCGTTTCCGCCGCTGGCTGGAACCTTGACCCATGGCCTCATCCCCGCTCCGCTCTCTTCGCGTCGTGGACTCGCACACGGCCGGTGAACCCACCCGGGTGGTCATCGCCGGCGGCCCTGATCTCGGCAATGGTCCCCTGGCGGAACGTCGCGAACGGTTCGGCCGCGAGTTCGACGCCTACCGCTCGGCCATCGTCAACGAACCGCGCGGCTCGGACGTGCTGGTCGGCGCGCTGCTCGTGCCGCCGGCCGATCCGGCCTGTGTGGCCGGCGTCATCTTCTTCAACAACGTCGGCTACCTGGGCATGTGCGGCCACGGTGCCATCGGGGTCATCGCCACCCTCGCGCACCTGGGGCGTCTCGGGCCCGGCGTTCACCGGCTCGACACCCCGGTGGGGCAGGTGACGACGGAGCTGGATCCCGGAGGAGCGGTGACGGTGCACAACGTGGCGAGCCATCGTCAGGCGAAGGGCGCGAGCTGCGACGTGCCCGGCCTGGGCCGCGTGACCGGCGACGTGGCCTGGGGGGGCAACTGGTTCTTTCTGATCGAGCACCATGGCCAGGAACTCGCGCTAGCGAACGTGGCCGCGTTGACCGCCTACACCGCCCGGGTGCGTCAGGCCGTCAACGCCCAGGGTTTCCCCGAAGTGGATCACATCGAGCTCTTCGGCCCGCCCACGCGACCCGAGGCAGATTCGCGGAATTTCGTGCTCTGCCCGGGTCACGCCTACGACCGTTCGCCGTGCGGCACCGGCACGAGCGCGAAGCTGGCCTGTCTGGCGGCGGACGGCCGCCTGGCGGAAGGCGAGTCGTGGGTGCAGGAGAGCATTCTGGGAACCCTGTTCACCGGGCGTTACCGGCGGGACGGGGAACGGATCCTGCCGGCCATCACCGGCCAGGCGTTCATCAACGCCGAAGCGACGTTGCTTTTCGACGAACGCGATCCCTTCTGCTGGGGCCTCCGCTCGTGAATCCGCCGCGCGACGTCCTGATCGTGGGCGCGGGCATCGTCGGCGCCGCCTGCGCCGCCGAATGCGCCCGGGCCGGGTTCGCCGTCACGGTGCTCGACCGCGGCCCCGTGGGCGGTGGAACCACCGGCGCGGGCATGGGTCATCTCGTTGTGCTGGACGATTCCCCGGCGCAATTCGCTCTCACCACCTTCTCCCGCCGTCTGTGGCGTGAGCTCGCGCCCGCTTTGCCGCCCGCCGTCGCGTTCTCGCGCTGCGGCACGCTGTGGGTCGCGGCCAACGCGGAGGTTTTCTAGGATGTCCGCCGGAAGTCAGCCGCCAATCGCCAGCAAGGCGTGGCGGCTGAGATGCTCGACGCCGCCGCCCTTCGCGAAGCCGAGCCGAACCTTCGCCCGGGCTTGAGCGGCGCCCTCCGCGTCCCGGACGATGCCGTGGTTTATCCCCCGGCCGCCGCGGTGTTTCTCCTCGAACAGGCGCGTCACCACGGCGCCCAGGTGCACCTCGGAACCCGCGTCGAATCGCTCGGCGCGGACGGCACGGTCCTGCTGGCCGACGGTTCGCGTCGCTCCGCCGGGGTGGTGGTCAACGCCACCGGTTGCTGGGCGCCTTCGCTCACCCCCGGGCTGCCCGTGCGCAAGCGCAAAGGCCATCTCGTCATCACCGACCGCTACCCTGGCTACGTTCACCATCAACTCGTCGAACTCGGCTACCTGCAGAGCGCCCACGGAACCACCGCGGATTCGGTGGCGTTCAACCTTCAGCCACGCTCCAACGGCCAGATGCTCCTCGGCTCCTCTCGCCAGTTCGACGCCGAGGACGCCGAGGTGGACCACGCGCTGCTGGCTCGCATGATCCAGCGCGCCTTGGCCTATCTGCCCACCCTCAGCCGCCTCTCGGCCGTCCGTGTCTGGACCGGTCATCGAGCGGCCACGCCGGACAAGCTGCCCCTGATCGGCCCCAGCCTTCTCGGCGGTCGTCTCTGGCTGGCCACCGGCCACGAAGGCCTGGGCATCACCACATCCCTGGCCACCGGCCGACTGCTCGCCGACCAGTTGCTCGGCCGACGCCCGGAGATCCCGGTTGAACCCTACCAACCCGCCCGCTTCGCGGCGGCCGTCCCCGACCATGGCTGAATCCGTCACCCTCACCGTCAACGGCGTCCCGGTGCGTGTCCCGGCCGGCACCACCATCGCCGCCGCCGTGACCGCGGCGGGGGTGACGCGGTTCCGGCGATCAGTATCGGGCGAACCCCGCGCCCCGCTTTGCGGGATGGGGATTTGTTACGAGTGCCGCGTCACTCTCGACGGCCTGCCCCACAGCCGCAGTTGCCTGCTGCTCTGCGCCGACCACCAGGAGGTGCGAACGGATGAGTAGCGAGCCTGAGAGTTTCGATGTCGTGGTCGTCGGCGCCGGTCCGGCCGGCCTCGCCGCGGCCGCGGTCGCCGCGGAAAGCGGTCGTCGGGTCGCCTTGCTGGAAGGCTCGCCGTGGCTCGGCGGACAAGTCTGGCGCACCTCTGACGACCCTGTGGTGCGGGCGTCTCGCCTGCACTCCGATGACCCTGTGGTGCGGGCGTCTCGCCTGCACCTGCCGCGGTTCACGTCCCCTGAGCCGGTCCAAGAGAACCCGCCCACTTCCCACGGCCAAACACCACCGCAGCCCGCTCGAACGTGGATCAACCGCGGGCAGCGTGCGGGAGTTGCCGTATTCCCCTCGACGACCGTGGTGGCAGCCCCAGCACCAGGCCTGCTCCGCACCGACCGCGGAACGGACTTCGCCTGGCGCCGCCTCATCCTCGCCGTGGGCGCCCGCGAGCTCTTCCTGCCCTTCCCGGGCTGGACGTTGCCCAACGTCATGGGCGCCGGCGCGCTCACGTTGATGTCGAAGACCGGCCTCCCCGTGCGCGGGAAGCGGGTGGTGGTCGCCGGCAGTGGACCGCTTCTCCTGGCCGTTGCGGCGGAGCTCCGCCAACACGGTGCCCACGTGGTTCGCGTCGTCGAGCAAGCGGACCTGGCAAGCCTCATTCGCTTCGGTCTGGCCCTGCCGCGGCTGGCGCCCGCCAAGCTCTGGCAGGGTCTCGGTTATGCGGTCCGGCTGCTTGGGGTTCCTTACCAGACCGGTTGCTGGCCGGTCGCCGCCCAGGGCCACGACACGGTCGAGACCGTCACGCTCACCGATGGGCGCCGGCGCTGGACCGACCGGTGCGACTACCTGGCCTGCGGTTTCGGGCTGGTGCCCAATCTCGAACTCGCCCAACTCCTCGGCTGCCAACTCGACCCGACCGGCGTGCGCGTCAGTCACCGCCAGGAAACCTCGGTCCCGGCTGTCTTCTGCGCCGGCGAACCCACCGGCATCGGTGGCGCCGAACGCGCCCTGGTCGAAGGCCAGATCGCCGGGTTCGCCGCCGCCGAACGGGAGGTGGACGTCGCCCGCCTTCAAGCCGCCCGCGTCCGGCACCAGCGCTTCGCCAACGCCCTCGCCCGCGCCTTCGCGTTGCGCGAGGAGTTGAAGGCCCTGGCCGCACCTGACACGCTCGTCTGCCGCTGTGAGGATGTGTCGCACCGCGAACTCGACCACTGCCGGAGCTGGACGGAAGCCAAGCTCCACACCCGCTGTGGCATGGGCTCCTGCCAGGGCCGCCTCTGCGGCGCCGCCACGCGTTTCCTCTACGGCTGGGAACTGCCGTCTGTCCGCCCCCCGATCCAGCCGGTTCCCCTCGCCGCCCTCGCTTTGCCTCCATCACGATCCGACCTGGAAACCCACAACCCAGCACCATGACCCCGAACCTCGACCCTGCCCACCTCGCCGACGCCGTCGCGAAACTCCAGTTCCGCACCCAGGCCTTCATCGACGGCGCCTTCGTCCCTGCCGCCAGCGGCCGCACGTTCCCCACCGAGAACCCCGCCAACGGCCAGACCCTCGCCCACATCGCCGCCGGTGACGCCGAGGATATCGATCGCGCTGTCCAGGCCGCCCGCCGCGCCTTCCAGGACGGCCGCTGGGCCCGGCTCCGCCCCGCCGAACGCAAACAAATCCTCCTCCGCTTTGCCGACCGCGTCGAGGCCCACGCCGGCGAACTGGCCCTCCTCGACACGCTCGAGGCCGGCAAGCCGATCACCGATTGCGCCACGCTCGACCTGCCCGACACCGTGGCCTGCCTGCGCTTTCACGCCGAGGCCATCGACAAACTCTACGACCAGGTCGCGCCCACCGGCCCCGAGCACTTCGCCTGGATCGTCCGCGAACCCCTCGGCGTCGTCGGCGCCGTCATTCCCTGGAATTTCCCCATCCAGATGGCCGCGTGGAAGATCGGTCCCGCCCTGGCCGCCGGCAACAGCGTCATCCTCAAACCCGCCGAGCAAACCTCGTTGAGCGCCCTGCGCCTCGCTGAGCTGGCGGCCGAGGCCGGCCTTCCCGCCGGTGTCTTCAATGTCGTGCCCGGATTCGGCGAGACCGCCGGCCAGGCCCTGGGCCGGCACCCGGACGTGGACCTCGTCGCCTTCACCGGCTCGACCGAGGTCGGCCGCCTCTTTCTCCGCTACGCCGCCGAATCCAACCTCAAACGCATCACCCTCGAGTGCGGCGGCAAGAGCCCGCAAATCGTCCTCGCCGACGCCGCCGACCTCGACACCGTCGCCCAGCATGCGGTCGCCGCGGCGTTCTGGAACATGGGCGAGAACTGCAGTTGCGGCTCGCGCCTGCTGGTGGCCGAACCCCTCCGCGAACCGCTGCTCGACAAGATCGCCACCCTGGCCCGCACCTGGACGGTCGGCGACCCGATGGACCCCGCCACCCGCGTCGGGGCCCTGATCGAAGCCGCCCACCTCCGCAAGGTGCTGGGCTACATCGACGCCGGCCGGCGGGAAGGCGCCCGGCTCGTCTTCGGGGGTAACCAGACCCGCCAGGAAAGCGGCGGTCACTTCGTCGAACTCACCCTGTTCGACCAGGTCCACAACCGCATGCGGATCGCGCGCGAGGAGATCTTCGGCCCCGTCCTTTCGGTCCTCTCGGTGGCCGACGAAACCGAGGCCGTGGCGCTGGCCAACGACACCCCGTACGGCCTCGCCGCGTCCGTCCACACCCGCGACGTCAACGCCGCTCATCGCCTCGCCCGCGCCCTCCGCGCCGGCACGGTCTCGATCAACTGCTTCTCCGAAGGGGACATCACCACGCCGTTCGGCGGCTTCAAACAATCCGGCTTCGTCGGTCGCGACAAATCCCTCCGCGCCCACGAGCAGTACACCGAACTCAAGACCATCTGGCTCCAGCTCACATGAAGACCCGCTCCCCGCTCCCGGAACGCAGAAGGAAGAAGGCAGAAGGCAGAAGGGGCATCCACCCCGGTCGGATCATGGCCGCGGGGGCCAAGGTTCTCCCTCAATCCTGTGGTGCAGGCGGCTCGCCTGCCGCGTCGCCCGCCGCGCTCCACGGCGTGTTCGCCGCGCTGGTCACCCCGATGACTTCCAGCCAGGAAGTGGCCTACGACCAACTCGAAGCCGTGGTCGAGCACCTCATCCGCGCCGGCGTCCACGGCCTCATCCCGCTCGGCAGCACCGGCGAGTACTACGCGCTCAGCCCCGCCGAACGCCGCGACGTCCTCACTGCCACGCTCCGCGCCGCCGCGGGTCGCGTCCCCGTCCTGGCCGGCACCAACGCGGGTTCCACTCGCGACGTCATCGCCTTCTCGCGCGAGGCCGAGACCCTCGGCGCTGCGGGCATCATGCTCGCCCCGCCCTACTACTCGCTCCCCAGCCTCGACGAACTCTTCGTTCACTTCCGCGCCATCGACCGCGCCATCGGCCTGCCCATCATGCTCTACAACTACCCCGGCCGCACCGGTGTGGACATGACCCCGGACTTCCTCGAGCGCTGCGCCGGGCTCGCCCATGTCCGGTACGTCAAGGAAAGCACTGGCCAGATGGCTCGCCTTACCGAACTGCTCCGCCGCTGCGGCGACCGGCTTGGGATCTTCTGCGGCTGTGACACCCTCGCCCTCGAGAGCCTGCTCGTCGGTGCCGTCGGCTGGGTGGGTGGGGTCGTCAATGCCCTCCCGAAATCCCACGTCCGCCTTTATCAACTTGCCGTGGAACAAGGGGATCTCGCCGCCGCCCGCCGGCTCTTCTTCACGCTACTCCCCACGCTTGAACTGATGGAGGGCGGGGGGAAATACACCCAGTTCGTCAAGGCCGCCTGCGCTCTCCTCGGCCGCCCGGTCGGCCCGCCGCGCCAACCCCTGCGACCGCCCTCCTCGGCCGAGATGGCGCGTCTCCGCCTCGCCCTGGCCGCGGTTCCCGAATAGCCGCTCGCGGTGGGGTTCCAGATCGTTGCGTTGCGGGCGCCTACCCAACACCCCGCCCCTCCTGTAGGCCGGCTGCCCTCAGCCGGCGCCCACCAACTCTCATTTTGGGAGGAGATTCCATCGGCGGGGGCTCTGAATCGGCGGGGGGAAGGTCCGGGGAATGGTCCCGCAGATTCAGAGCGACCGCAGATCGGGCAGGAGGGTGGGCTGTTCCGGGGACGGGTTCGACGCAGGTTCCATCGGCGGGGGCTCTGAATCGGTGGGATGAAAGGCCCGGGAGTGGTCCCGCAGATCCAGTAGCCGACCGCAGAGGGGCAGGAGGTGGGCTGTCCGGGGACGGGGTCGACGGAGATTCCATCGGCGGGGCCCTGAATCGGCGGGGAAGGTCCGGGAGGGTCCCGCAGATTCAGAGCGACCGTGATTGGGTAGGAGGTGTGACAGTACTGGGGACGGGTTCGAGGGGGATTCCATCGGCGGGGGCTCTGAATCGGTGGAGGAAGGTCCGGGAGTGATCCCGCCAGATTCAGGACCGCAGATCCGGGCAGGAGGGTGGGCTGTTCCGGGGACGGGTTCGACGGGGTTCCATCGGCGGGGCTCTGAATCGGTGGGATGAAAGGTCCGGGAGCGGTCCCGCAGATTCGCAGACGACCGCAGAGGGGCAGTGAGGGTGGGCTGTCTGGGGACGGCGCGAGGAGGTTCCATCGGCGGGGGCTCTGAACGGCGGGGAAAGGTCCGGAAGCGGTCCCGCAGATTCAGAGACCGCAGATTGGGTAAGAGGGTGGACTGTACCGGGGACGGGTGCGAGGGAGGTTCCATCGGCAGGGGCTCTGAATCGGCAGGGGAAAGGTCCGGGGAGCGGTCCCGCAGATCCGAGCCGACCGCATTGGGTAAGAGGGTGGACTGTACCGGGGACGGGTTCGACGGAGATTCCATCGGCGGGGGCTCTGAATCGGCGGGGTGAAGGTCCGGGGAGGGGTCCCGCAGATTCAGAGCGACCGCAGAGGGGCAGGAGGGTGGGCTGTTCCGGGGACGGGGTCGACGGAGATTCCATCGGCGGGGGCTCTGAATCGGTGGGATGAAAGGTCCGGGGAGGGTCCCGCAGATTCAGAGCGACCGCAGATTGGGTAGGAGGGTGGACAGTACTGGGGACGGGGTCGACGGAGATTCCATCGGCGGGGGCTCTGAATCGGTGGGATGAAAGGTCCGGGGAGTGGTCCCGCAGATTCAGAGCGACCGCAGAGGGCAGGAGGGTGGACTGTTCCGGGGACGGGTTCGAGGGAGATTCCATCGGCGGGGGCTCTGAATCGTGGGAGGAAAGGTCCGGGGAGTGGTCCCGCAGATTCAGAGCGACCGCAGAGGGGCAGGAGGGTGGGCTGGACTCAGGACGGTCCGAGGAGGTTCCATCGGCGGGGGCTCTGAATCGGTGGGAGGAAAGGTCCGGGGAGGGTCCCGCAGATTCAGAGCGACCGCAGAGGGTGGCCGCCCAGGGGCGGTGTGCCCACACCCGGCCGAACCTTCGCGTTCCCAGTCGTCCAGGCCCAAATGAGAACTGCCGCCCGACGTCCCCAGTCGGTTGCGCCTGGCAAGCCAACTGCTTAGTCTTCCCGGACAATGACGATCCGCTTGCTTTCCTGCGGCCCCCTGTTGGCCGCGCTGCTCGGTTTCGCTGCGTGCCTGCGTGCCGCCCTGGTGGACATGTCGCCGCCGCTCCAGGATGTCCAGGCCGAGTACACCGGCTTCGAGATGGTCTGCCGGGTGTTCGATCCCGCCCAAAACCAGTGGATCGAAGACCGCACGCCGGCGGGCATCGTCCTCGAGGCCCTGAACCGGAACGGCGTCGTGGCCTGGAGCAGCGGGACCGCCTTCAACCTCCGCACCTACGACCCTTCCCGCACCAACTGGGTGAAGCTCACCCTGGCGGCGTCGACTGCCCAGGACCTGCGCAGCCATCGCGGGCTCACCGCCTGGAGCAGTGGCAACCAGGTCCACTGCCACGTCTACGAACCCGCCACCGGCCAGTTCTACTCCGAGTCCGTGGCCAGCTCGACCTTCGACCTCCGCAGCATCGACGGCGTCGTGTCGTGGACCAGCGGCAACGCCGTCTTCCTCCGCACCTTCAACCCGGCCCTGCGCCGCTGGGAAGGCCTCAACGTCGCCGGCGGCCCGACCTTCGACCTCAGCAGCACCAACGGCCTCGTCGCCTGGAGCAACGGCAACGTCATCCGCACCCGTATCTACGACGCCCTCCGCAACCGCTGGATGGGCGACGACGCCGCCACCGGTGCCCCCCTCGGCCAGTTATGGAATGACTCCGGCCTGGTGGCCTGGAGCACCGGCGGCATCCTCTGGACCCGTCTGTTCAACCCCGCCACGGGTCAGTGGGTCCCCGGCCAGCTCGTCTCCGCTTCCGGCACCGCCATGGCCCTCGGCATCACCAACACCACCGCCTTCTGGTCCGACGGCTTGACCACCACCCCCCGCCGCCTCGGCTATGACTGGTACAAGTCAGCCTGGTCCACCAACGCGACGCTCGCCCTCCCCGTCTTCGCCGTATCGACCAACGCCGGCAACCCGCCCCTTTCGGTCCGGTTCACTGACCTCTCGGTCGGGGCCACCGCCCAGAGCTGGAACTTCGGCGATGGTTCGTCCCCCAGCCTCCAGCGCAGTCCGTCTCACGTGTTCACCAGCCTCGGCCGCTTCCCCGTCACCCTCACGCTGGCCGGCCTCGGCACCAACACCGTCTTCCGCACCAACATCCTCACCGACCTCGAGGCGCCGACCGGATCGGTCGTCATCAACCACGGCGCCACCTCGACCACCAACCGGAACGTCACCCTGACCCTCGCCGCCACCGACAACAGCGGCTCTGTCCCGCAGATGCGCTTGAGCAACGACGGCGTCACCTGGCAGGCCTGGGAACCGTTCGCCCCGACGAAAGCCTGGCAGCTCGAACCCGGCGTCACCACCCGCACCGTGCACGCCCAGTTCGAGGACCCCTTCGGCAACCAATCGGCCGTCGTCACCGACTCGATCTTCCTCGACACCACGCCGCCGCCGAACGCGCGCTTCGCGATCAACGCCACGAACGTCATCGAGCAGACCCGCACCTTCACCTTCGCCGTGACCCTCGATCACCCGATGAGCAGTCGCGCGGTCCGGGTGGACTACGCCACCGTCGACGGCACCGCCACTGCCGGCAGCGATTATGTCGCCGCCAGCGGCACGCTCATCTATCCCGCCGGTGTCACCACGCAGTTCGTGTCGGTGCAGATCCTCGATGACACCCTCGTCGAACTCGATGAGACCTTCTCCATCGAGCTCCGCAACCCGGTCGATGTCATCCCCGGCGACCCGCTGGTGATCACCATTCTCGACAACGACCTGGCCACCGTCCGGTTCAGCGCCGACCGCTTCACCGCCAACGAAGGCGACGGCGCCGGTCTCCTCCACGTCATCCTCAGCGCGCCTTCGGGCCAGCACGTCACCGTCGGCTACGCCGCCACCAACGGCACCGCCGTGGCCGGGGTCGACTTCGTCCCGGTCACCGGTCGGCTCACGTTCCTGCCCGGCCAGACCACCCAGACCATCTCGGTCCCCATCCTGGACGACCTCGAAGACGAGTTCACCGAGACCGTCCTCGTCCGGCTCGAGAAGGCCACCAACGCCACGCTCGGCCTGCCCTCGACTGCCATTCTCGAGATCATCGACAACGATCCGCCCACCGTGAACTTCGCCACGACCGAGTACCACGTCGGGAAAGGAGACGGCAGCGCGCCCATCGCGGTCACGCTCACCAAACCCTACGCACAGACGGTGCTGGTCAACTACCTCACCCATGGTGGCACCGCCGTGCCGGGCAAGGATTACGTCGTGGCCAGCGGCACCTTGATCTTCTCGCCCGGCCAAACGAACCGCCTCTTCCACGTCACGCTGCTGCCCAACCCGGCGGCGGGCGCAGGCGTCACGGTCGGCCTCCAGCTCAGCGACTTCGTCAACGTCCTGCCCGGCCCCCGGATCCAAGCCTCGCTGGTCATCGGCGCCGCCGATGCGCTCACCCTGACCGCCCTGGGCTTCGATGCGTTGGGCGGGTTCCATCTCCGGATCAGCGGGCCGCCGGGCGGGCGTGTCCGAGTGGAAACCGCGCCTGACCTGGGCCCGTCGCCCGTCTGGGAAGTCCTGGGAACCCTCGACAACCCCACCGGCACGGTCGAGTTCAGCGACCCCGCCGCTGCTGGGCAAGTCCGCCGCTACTACCGGGCCCAGACCGTGCCTTGAGGAGGGCCGGCGGTTTGGGAGGAGCAGGATCGAACCTGTACGGCACACGCCTTGCGCCCTCCCACAGCGCCCGGCGAGCGCAACGCGTTTGGAGTGCGCCGTCTTCCAGCGGTGCTTTTCGTTCACCGCACCCTAAAACCCGGGCCTTCCTCATGACGGTCTACGCTGCCAACCTGCGTCTACAAGCAGCCGTCCGATCGACCTTCATTCCCAACCTCTTCCTTCAGTTCGGGCGTTCGATTAGAACTTGACCCGCTCACCGAGCGGGCCGAACCTCCGGCCCGTAAGTCACACGGCCGAGTGCCATGCGATCACCCACCGACATCGGGGGGGAAGGTGTGCCACGTGCACGCCGGCACCAGCGAGGCTGGCCCACGGCCTCGGGGCGTTTGCCCCTGTCTCCTGCGCAAGCCTTTCCCTCGGCTCCCTCGCCTCGGAAGCAACCCATGCTCCCTGCCGCGATGGCTACGAAACACCCGTGTCCGCTGTCTAACTGGTCAAGTCGAGCCCAACGGCTGCTCTTAACCGTTCGGGTAGCAGTTCGGCTGCCTATACATCGTTGGGCGATGCCCTGACTGAAGGACACAGCATGAAACGAAACCGTTCGATCCTGGCAATCGCCCTGCTTTTCCTAGCATGCGTGGTCGTGCTGCCTTGGTGGTTGTTTTCCGCACCAGGGACCATTCGGATCAGGTATCAAGGCAGCCAGTTCGATCCAAAACTAGGGAGCATCGGCGTTTTCGAGGTCGTGAACGATGGAAACAGCCCCATGAATAGTGGACACGGAGTCTACGAGCGTCGTTCAGGACGCGGGTGGGTACACGGACTTGGGGACTATGGAGCAGATCTGGGCGGAGTTCAAACGTTCGCACCCGGATCAACGAATACATTGACGATTTGGATTCCGACCAACGGCGGCCCCTATCGCCTGGTGTTACAGTGCAATCCGGAACTTCCGAATGGGATAGCGCGACCGGCGCTGTGGCGATGGATACCCGCACAAGTGATGGGCTACCTTCGCGCACCGTCGCGCCTGCAGGGCCGTGCCTTGGGTAACAAGTACCCCGCCAGCCAACAATTCATGGGTACGATCGCCCAACCAGACGGTGCAGCGAACGGGAGCCAGCCGACAAGCCCCGACCCCAGTCCAACGCCACCGGCGGCTGGCTCCCGTCGCTGACCTTGTCGTTCGGCATAGTATGTTAATCACCTTGAGAGTCCGATGCCTCGCCGCGCTGGTCGGGATCAACGGACTGTTCGTTGTTTCGATTGCCTACGTGTGGCTTGTCGCCTATCAGCCGGTCTACCAAGATCATAATCCTCTTCTGACCACTCAGACACTTGAAACCCGCGCAACCCTCAATCTCTGCGTTGCTGCCATCACGGTGCCTGTCACTTTCGCACTTTATGCCCGTACCGCTCGTCACCTAAAACCTCTTGGCCGCGTCGCTACTTTAGAGCTGGTCCCAGCGGAAGGAGAGGCCCGTGGGTATTGAGTAAGGCGCTGTTAAGAAAACGGGCATAGCAGCCAGAAAAGGCTCCCATGCCCGAAATCGGTGCGTTATGCTCTTGTCAGACATACAATGAACCAACGCCCGATGGCCCAGATCATACCGCTGCAAGGCGAACTTCGTCCAGTCCTTCCCACGGTCCGGGGAAATGTGGACTATCAACGCTTCGAAGCCGAGCTGCGCCGGATCGATGAACCTGCGACCAGTGGCGTCGAAGCGCCTTTGTGGAGCGTAGTTTGGCGGGATGGCTGGCCTGAGACCCGGAGCGGTGCCTACGACGCACGAGCAGACGAAGTATCAGCACCAGTGCCCAGGCGCTGTGCTGCAACGTGCTGCAGCGCTTGCTGGGCGAGGACTTTCGGGGATGAGCCGTCGGCTGGCCGAGCAAGCCCTTCCAGTGGCCTTTGGGTGATCGCTTGAGGAAGTGCGGGTGCCGAGCAGCCAGTTGGCGCGCTACTTCCAATGGCCGCCGGAGGCGCAGGCAGGCCCTGGCCTGCTGGCTCGCAGGCGGCGCGGGAGACCGATGCCACCACGCCGGCCCAACTGCTCTGGCCACAACGAACTGAACTGGACACGGTGATGGACAGCACGTGTGTGGCCGTGACATCCATTTCCTGTGGACTGGGTGCTGGGTGGGACGCGACGCGGACGTTGATGTAGAAGGCCACTGATCCGGGGCGTTATGGGCTCAAACGCCGGATGCCGGCCCTGGAGCAGTTTCTGCGGGGCGATGAACCAGCAGTGCATCGCGATGGTGCAGGCAAACGGGCTGACGCGAAGCGGGCGCAAGGGTGTTGCGGGAGATGAAGCGCCTGAGCTGGTGGTGCGACAACGTCCCTGCCGGCATCGGGATCTGCCTGATACGCATTGGCAGGAGACGGATTGGACCTGGCCCAGGCCGAGCAGGTGCCGCCCAATCGACGGGTGCTGGCGCAGCGCTCCCGGGCGGTCCGGCAAGCCCATGAGCGATCATCGGGGAGCGGCCGGTGGGCCAACGCGGGACAAGATCCTGAGTCTCACGAGGGCGATCTGCACGTGATCGTGCGGGCAAGGCGCTGGGGCGGCGGTGGAGCTTGGCAACACGCTTCCTGGCTGAGCAGCGGCAGGGGCTTGCAGTGGACTGGCATCTCTACCAGAGAGTGCGCTTGCGGACAGCCGGCGGAAGCCGTTTACGAGCCTGGAACTGCTGCAGTCCTGGCTGCCGGCGGCGTGCCTGAAGCGTGGGGACCGCGGCTTTGACTGCAAGGCCAACTGGGCGCTCTGGCGGAGGCGGGCTCTTCAACGGGCTGTGTCCGCGCGGTGGCGGGAATTGCAGCGCCGTCGGCATGGGGCTCGGTTTGGGAAGATCCAGCGCTTACGGCCGCAGAGACCGAGGGCGGATTGGGATTCTGAAGAATGACTTTGGGGCGGCCGCTGCGGGCCAAGGGGTATGAGCACCGGGCGCTGGGGGTAAGCTGGAGTGTGCTACCCACAATCTTTGGGTGCTGGGCCCGATGGAAGCGGGTGGCGGCGTTTATGGAGCAGCAGCGACGCGGCTTAGGCAGTAGTCTGCTGATGGAGTGCTCGGCGGAGCCGTGTCGTTAGAAGTCCAAACCACAACCCATAGCGGTGTCGGGCCGAAAGCGTGCCTGAGTTGTCATGATGGCTTTGTACCAGGCTCACTCCCTCCTCTCCTATCGTCTCCCCATCCGGAAACAGGGACTTGGGACGGCTCTACTTTAGCACTCACGACCGCTGCCGCACTCCTGGCAACGGCGTTCACACTGTGGAGGTTGTTGCGATGAGCCGGGCATACCACTGGCTATACACGCTGGCACAGCAGTCGCTTCGTGCAATGGACAGTGATGATGCAAACAGGCACGAAGAGACGCACCGGCGGTCGGAGACGAGAAGCCCCGGATGGCCGAACCATGCGGTCGAGGCGAACCGCCGCCCCGCTGCTCCGCTCGAGGCGAATTCGCCGTCCGGCGGGGGCTTCTGCGCCCGACCGTTGTCCCTGGCGGCGGCCGCTCACCTGTGTCGTTCGGCCCCGGGATGGGGGCAGATGGAAGCCAGACTCCAGAGCCAGCGGCCACCGCCAAGCCAGATGTCCGACGGCTTCGGTTGCCGACCACCCCGGTTGAGCTGCCTCGCGTCCGCGTCTCAGCGGTGCCGGCATGCGATTCTGCACCACAGAGGCACGAAGATCACAGAGGGAGCGGGCCACAGCACCGCCGACCTGGGGCCACGGCTCAGGGATGGTGTCCGCGTGCCCCACCGTGGTGGGGACGGAGGTTGGGTGGAGATCACGGAGTGGACGCTCGGATCGAACCACGCGGTCGAGGCGAACCGCCGCCCCGCTGGTCCGTTCGACGTTGGCAGCCAGTTCGGATCGCGCTTCTGCGCTCGACCCCGTCTGCCGGCGGCGGTCGCTTCACCTCATCGTTCGACATGATGGGTAATCGAATGTTGGCAGGTTCTCACAGAAGGCAACGAAGGCAACGAAGACCGGCGGGAGCCGGTGACCCCAAGGCTTCGTTGCCTTCGTTACCTTCTGTGGGCTTCCCGATTCGGGAGGCCGTCCCCCCGGCAGCGCCCGACGCCGAGCTCCGCCCAGGGGAGCTGGAAGGTCGCAACCCAGTTCTTGATCAAACGTCCCGCGGGCACGAGGGCTGGCGAAGGCGGGGCCCGTCCGGCTTGGTCAGCAACGACGAGGGATAGCCGAGGCCATGGGCCTGAGGTGATGTATTCAGCGGACGACGCCCGGCTTTCCTCCGGTGCGCGTGTTCCGTTTCGTGCTCAGTCGGACCCCATCCTGTCGAACCACGCGTCGAGGCGAACCGCCCTGCTGGTCCGTTCGAAGCTGACTGTCGTCTGGATGGCTCTTCTGCGCTCGACCCGGTCTGCCGGCGGCGGTCGCTTCACCTGATCGTTCGGTCAAGGCGTGAAGCGTCTGACTCCAGGCATCGTCGCGCTGGTCGCCATAGCATCGGTCGCGGCACTTTGCTTGCGAGCGTTTGCCGACCCTGTTCCGATGGAGCGCCTGAATAGTCTGCGCAAGGGGATGACCCAGGACGAGGTGAGGTCCGCTCTTGGCCCACCCACGAGGATCTATCCCGGCCAGTGGACGTATCAGCGTCCGCTTGTTTTCGGGTTTGTGAACATCCACTGGCAAGCGGACGGGACCTATGATGGCGAATTCAACTATGAACGGTTCTGACCGAACCATGCAGTCCACCGAACCGCCGCGGGGCATCGCCGTTTGGGCGTCGGATTCGCTGCCCACGTCCCGTCCAGTTCACGCGGCGGTCGGTGACTTTCATCGTTCGGCGACACCGTCTTACTGCCATGGACAGTGCGGATACAAGGTCGCGACTTAGGAGGCGGCTGATCTGGATCGGAATTCTAGGGACCATCGTCATCCTCGCTTGCTTTCGCCTTCTGCACGGGTGGCAAACAGACTGCCCTGCTCGTCTACACGTCGTTGGCCTTAGCCCCAGCGGGATTTGCGCCCCCCGTGCATCCGACTTCCGTGTCCTCTACGTCGTCCCAAGCAACCACAGCCACGCGCAGGTATCCTTCAAACCAGACACTGTTAGATTCGAAGCCAGAGCGCGGGGACGCTGGGTGCCGGCGCTGAGGGCTCCACCTCCAACCGCAGACTCGGCCGGGGGCTTGAGTGGTATCCCGATCCTCGTCCCTGCGGGTGCAGACGCTTGCCGAATGCGGTTCACCTATCACTACTGGGGCACCGAGACCCTGGAGCAACGCATTTTTCGGACGTTTCCGCGACTCTCTCGCACGCCTGTCATCCAGTCCTGGCTGCGGAGGCGTTCGCAGTTGCGCCTTTCCAGCCCCCAATCATCGGTGCCCCATTGGCTGAATGGGATCACACCCACGGTCTTGTTGCCGAAGGAACCCGACCGGAATAGCTGGACAGATGACCCGGCCGGGCAAATCGACAAGTGAGGATATCGCCGAACCAGCTAGCCGAGCGAATGGCGGCGGGCGGAGCCCGCTCCCCGGAGTGCACGCCACAGGCCGCCGCCATCGCTCACTTCTCTCGTTCGACGCTATGAGTAGACGCCATACAGTTCTTACGGTGGTCGCAGTGCTCCTGTGCCTGGCAGCGGCTTCGGCAGTGTATTCAAAGTTACACAGGGATACGACCGCATCTGTGCCCGGACAGATGACCCCCACGATGATGTCCGGGCTGACCGATCAAGATGTCACGAACGCCCTGAAGGTGCTGCGTGCCCAAATCAGCAGGACGCGCTCTGAGTTGCCTGACGCACTAACCAACGTGTTCGAACAATGCGTTGCTGCTCGGCTCAAGAAGATTCAACAGGGCGTTAGCGACAACATCGTCGCAGAGTACAAGCGCGCGATGGTGGCGAAGCGCATTGTCGAGCTTTCAGAGCATGTGCTGACGTTGCGATTCCGCCAGATCCCGGCAGACTCTCGAGCGCGAAGGGAGGCTCGAGAGGCGTACGCTGCTGCGTGTTGCTTCGGCAAGAGTGCGTGAAGGGTAAAACCGCCGCGGCTACGGTTCGAGGCAGACAACCGCAACGAACCGACCTATGCCACAAACGAAATTCTCGTCGACCGATCTGTCTGAGCTACGCGACCAGTTAGACCGTTGGCGCCAGTCCCAAGCTGGAGCCACGCGACTTCCCCAAGCCCTCTGGAGCTCGGCGGCCACTTTGGCCGCGACCCACGGGGTGGGGCCGGTGGCTCGTGCCCTGCGTCTGGATTACAGCAAGTTGAAACGACAGTTGCCCCAGGCATCCCCTCGCGGGTGGTCCAGCGCACCGCCGACCTTTGTCGAGTTGAGCCCCCGCCAGCGGCCGCCCCAAGTCACCACCGGGTGCCACATTGAGTTGTCCGATCGGCAGGGGGCCAAGATGACGCTGGAGTTCCCGTGCGATCCGGCGACGGTGGTGGGGGTGGCCCAAGCGTTCTGGAGGCGAGCATGATCCAGATCACCCCGCAGATGCGCATTTTGCTGGCCGTCGAACCGGTGGATTTCCGCCGCGGCATCGATGGCCTGGCTGCGCTGTGCCGTCAGGCACTGGGTAGCGACCCGCAAACCGGGGCGCTGTTCGTCTTCCGGTCGCGGCGTGGCCACGCCATCAAGTGCCTGACCTATGACGGCCAAGGCTACTGGTGTTGCCAGAAACGACTCTCGCAAGGCCGCTTCGGTGGCTGGCCCAAGCCCGGCGCCAGTGCCGCCCTGCGCTTGGAGCCCCATCAACTGCACCTGTTGCTCTGGAATGGCGATCCGTCCGGTGCGGTGGCGGCGCCGCTGTGGCGCGCGGTGCCGGTGGCCGGGTAAACCGAAAACCGGCGATCGTCCTTGCGTTCCAGGATTGGCCCCTTACACTCCGGGGCATGTCGTTGGTTTTGCTCCGCTACCGTGGCCGGGAAATCCGCGCTGAAGACACTGCGTTCATCCAGGGTCTGATCGCCCAGAACCCGCTCTGGAGTCGCCGTCGGCTCTCGGCCGAGCTGTGCCGGGCCTGGAACTGGATCCAGCCCAACGGCGCGTTGCGCGACATGGTTTGCCGCAGCTTGTTACTGCAACTGCATCGGGCCGGGCTGATTGAGTTGCCGGCCAAACGGATGTCCCCACCCAACAATGTGGTGGAGCGCCGGCCCCCCGCTCCCGTCCTGCCGCTGTGGGAAGGGCCGCGGCAATGCCGCTTGCGTGAACTGGGCGCCCTGGAGATCCGCCAGGTGCGGCGCACGGCCCAAGAGCCCCTCTTTGGTCAGTTGATGCAGACCCACCACTACCTGCGCTACACCCAGCCCGTTGGGGAACATTTGAAGTACCTCGTGTTGGCCGGCAGCGAGCCGATCGCGGCGATGGCCTGGTCGTCGGCGCCGCGCCACCTGGCCGCGCGCGACCGGTTCATCGGCTGGCGGCCCGAGGTGCGCCGCCAGCACCTCCACCTCATCGGCTACAATACCCGCTTCCTGATCATGCCTTGGCTGGAGGTGCCGCGGTTGGCCAGCCACCTCCTGGGGCGGATCGCGCGCCGGATCTCCGCGGACTGGCGAGCGCTCTACGCCCATCCGATTCATCTGTTGGAAACGTTCATCGACCCGGCCCGTTTCCAGGGGAGCTGTTACCGCGCCGCCAACTGGATCTGCTTGGGACTGACCACGGGCCGCGGTCACAACGCCCGCACCAGCCGACGGGATCAACCGCGCAAAGAGCTGTGGGTCTACCCGTTGGGCGGTGACTTTCGCGCCCGCCTGGGCTCAGGGTCATGAGTAAGACCCGGGCGCCGGAAATCACTTCGCTCGATCGGGGGCAATTGCAGGAGCTGCTGGTCCAGCTCCAGCAGCACCTGCCGGCAGCCTTGTATGAGACGGTGGCGGCCTTGTTGGGCACGCTGCAGTGGCTGATGGGAGTCATCGAGAAGAAGAACGCGACGGTGGGGCGGTTGCAGCGGTTGATCTTTGGGGCCAAGACTGAAAAGACCCGGAACGTGTTTCCCGGCCAGGGTGGCACGAGCCCAGCGGTTCCCCCCAAGCGGCCGGTGCGCGGGCACGGTCGCAACGGGGCCAGCCAGTATGCGGGCGCAGGGCGCGTCCAGGTGGCCCATCCCAGCCTGCAACCGGGAGATCGTTGTCCGGAGTGCCGTAACGACAAGGCCCGGCTGCGGGAACGGGCCCCCAGCCGGATTGTGCGCATTGTGGCGCAGCCGATAGTCCAGGCCACGGTCTTCGCCCTGCAGGTGTTGCGCTGTTGCCTGTGCGGCAAAACCTTTACGGCCCCGGCGCCGCCGGAGGCGGGAACCACCAAGTACGATCCCAACGTGGGGTTGATGATCGGGATCCTGCGCTTTGGTGGGGGTATGCCGCATTACCGACTGGAGAAGCTGCAAAAGGACTTGGGGATCCCCTTGCCGGCCGCCACGCAATGGGAGTTGATGGAACAATCCGCCCGCGACCTGCAGCCGGCTCACCAGGAACTCACCCGGCTGGCCGCCCAGGCGCAGCTCATCCACAATGATGACACCAAGATGCGCATCCAGAGCCTCAAGCGGGAGCGCGCCCAGGCGGGATGCGAGCGCACGGGCATCTTCACCACCAGTATCCTCTGCCAAGTCGAGGATCGCTGCATCGCCCTCTATTTCACCGGCGGCAACCACGCCGGGGAAAACCTCACCGAACTGCTCCAACACCGGGCCCCCGGGCTGGCCAAGCCCATTCACATGTGTGACGGGCTCTCGCGCAACCTGCCTAAAGACTTCGAAGCCCTGCTGGCCAACTGCCTACCGCACGGACGGAGGACCTTCGTCGACGTGAAGGAGAACTTTCCCGAGCAGTGCCAAAAGGTCCTGGAAGACCTCGCGCTGGTCTTCCAGCATGACGCCCAGGCCAAAGAGCAGCAACTCTCGGCGACCGATCGTTTACGCCTGCACCAGGAAAAGAGCGCGCCGATCCTGGAGGGCCTCAAACAATGGATGCGGGAACAACTGGAGCAGAAAGTGGTCGAACCCAACTCCGGCCTCGGTGAAGCCATCCATTACATGCTCAAGCGCTGGGAACCGCTCACCCTGTTCCTGCGGGAGCCGGGAGCCCCGCTGTCCAATAACATCTGTGAGCGAGCGCTGAAGGCGGCCATCCTCCATCGGAAGAACTCGCTGGGCTACAAAACGCAGAACGGGGCCCGCGTGGGCGACCTGTTCATGAGCTTGATCCACACCTGCCGCCTGGCCGGCGCCAACCCCTTCGTCTACTTCCAGGCCCTCCACGACCACGCCAAAGCCGTGCTCAACCACCCTGCGGCCTGGCTGCCTTGGAACTACCAGCAGAGCCTCCAGGCCCTCGACTCCAGTTGAGTCGCCCGCCACCCCCGCGTCCAGAGCCATCGACCTGCCATGGCCCGCGCGCCCGCTGCGTGCGGCCTTTCAGACCCCGCGCCTGGAAATTTTGGGCACCGGCACGCTTGCCGAAGCAACACGCTGCTGCGTTGGAGCGATTCGAGACACTCGCGCCGGCGAAGACGCTATTCTTGGATAAGGTCTCGGTGGGCATTTTCACCGAAGCGCTCCGGCCCGTCTTGACATCCGTGCAGGAGGACCTTTTTGCAGCCGGTTATGGACGGCCGCTCAGCGAGAAGGAGCAGGTAAAGTTGACCGGCATCGTAGATGCCGTATTGGAGTCGGCCGCTGCACTCAGCAGGACCTCGGACCGGGAGCTTCGCGACGTTAGCAAAGTGGCCCACGAAGGCAGACGAGCCGTATTGAACTTCCTGCGGGAGCGTGAAGCCGGTTGTCGCAACGACCCCAAGCTTATCGCCGCCCTGTGGAAGTGGAGTCGCGAGAACGCACCCCTGGTGAAGGCGATTGACCAGAACTTGGACAGCGCCAACCAGGCCGAGATCAATGCGGTAATCGAACGCGTCCGCGAACAATGCGAGAGTGACTTGCGGGAGAACGATCCGAACAAGATAGCCGCGGAGACGCAGTTGACAGAAGAAGTGCAGAACGGGCTACCCCTCTGGTGACGCTCGTCGGTGGAAACGCATTTCGAGCGAGTATGTTCAAGGTGACAATCTCGTCGAACAAGGCAGTCGAGCGAATGGCCGCGGGCCGACGCGGTCCGCGAGACCGTGCGCCTTGTGCCGCCGCCATCGCTCACTTTTGTCGTTCGACGATGGAATGAGGGCGAACCCTGCGCCACTCGGATCGCCAGCGCCTCCCCGTGCCCCAGGGACTGGTTGGTGCGGGGAAGGACCGGCATTGAACTGAGCACCCGCCTGCGGTAGCGTCGGCACACCATGATCAACTGGAGTTCATGCCCGGCGGTCGAGCGTGCACCCGAAAGGGTGAGCGGAGCGTGGGTATTCTACGGCACCCGGGTGCCCGTGCGGGCCTTGTTCGAGAACCTGGAGGACGGGGCCACGGTGGACGATTTTCTCGAGTGGTTTCCCGGGGTGACGCGGGCCCAGGCGCAAGCGGTGCTCCAGCACGCCTCCGCCAGCCTGGCCGCCGAGGCGCTGGCATGAAGATTCTCTTCGACCAGGGCACACCGCTCCCGCTGCGGCGGCACCTGCGTCCCCATCACGTGGACAGCGCTGCGGAGCTGGGCTGGTCGAAGTTGCAGAACGGTGAATTGCTGGACCGGGCGGAGGCGGCCGGATACGAGGCGCTGGTCACGACGGACCAGCAATTGCGCCACCAACAGAAGCTGGAGGGCAGACGCATCCGGGTGCTGGTCCTGATGACGACCTCCTGGCCGCGTATCCGCCCGAGCGCCGAAGACGTTCGGACAAAGCTGGAACAGATGGGCGAGGGACAGTATGGCGAGATGTCATTCTAAGTGTCGAACCATCCAGTCCACCGAACCGCCGCGAGCCATTCCTCCTCGGGCGACGGGTCCCCTCGCCATGCCGTCGGCAGTTCGCCGCGGCGGTCGGTGACTTCTGCGTTCGGTGAAACAGTGAAGCCGCCGTTCCATCGCTACGTTCTGGCCCACACTGCCGGAGTCTCGGCAGGCATCGGGGTCATTGGCGCGTTGGCACTGCTGCTTGCGGGCGTGGGTTCAGAAGGCGCATTGGTTCCTCAGCCCGGCGTTCTGATTTGGATCGTGCTGGCCGCGATTCCGGTGGCAGCCATCGGTTGGGTCCTCGGGATCATCTTCCTGTGGGGCATGCTGCTCGGGCATGTTGCCGCGCGAGTGCAGGGCTGGCCGTTTGCGGTGGGAGACCGAGTGTGGATACTCATCGGCAAGTACAAGGACACGTTCACGACTGTCTACGAAGTGTGGACGGAAAGAGGTCAGGTCCGCGTCGAATTGGGGCCAGCGATGAGAGCGAGGGTTGATGATGTCTATTGTGCGGTGGCGGTGTGCCGAGCACGAGACACCGAACCATCCGGTCCAGCGAACGGGAGCCAGCCGGGTGGCGCGGACAGCAGTCGGACGACCGGGGCGGCTGGCTCCCGTCGCTGGCCTGATCGTTCCACCGTATCCGAGCGGTGCACACCATCAAGGTCGCAAGCTCAAGACACACGATGATTGCCAAAGTCAAACCGGTCCCGGAAGGCTTCCACACGGCGACGCCCTATCTGATCATCACCAATGCCGCGAGAGCCATCGAGTTCTACAAAGAGGTGTTTGGCGCGACGGAGATCACACGGCTGGTCACCCCGGACGGCAGAGTCGGGCACGCCGAAATCAAGATTGGCGATTCACGCCTAATGTTGGCTGACGAGTTTCCAGAGTGGGACGCTCGCAGTCCGCAGACGATTGGCGGCTCTGCCGTCCACATCATGCTCTACGTTGAGGACGTTGATGCCGTCGTGAGCCGTGCTGTCGGTGCCGGCGCCAAGTTGTTGAAGCCGGTGGAGGACCAGTTTTACGGCGACCGCACCGGCTCCCTTACTGATCCGTTTGGGCACAAGTGGACGATCGCCACGCATCAGGAGGATGTGTCGGTGGAGGAAATGAAACGGCGTGCTTCCGCCCTTCTTGGTATGTCCTGAGACGATCAGCATCATGAGGCCGAACCAGTCGCTTCACCGAACCGCCGCCCCGCCTCTCCGTTTCGGATACGCCGCCACAGTCGAGCGTCGGATTCGCTGCGGCAGCCCGTCTGCGGCGCTGGTCGCTGAGCTTTGTCGTTCGGCGTAACTGCTTAGGTGGACGAAGATGTTTATGTGGACACGCTATCGGAAGCTGAGGCATGTGCTAGTTTTCCCCCTCGTAATCGTCGGGTTGTTCTTGATGAGAGGAGAGCCCGAGGAGTCTGCCAGATGGTATGCTGGCATGGGCATCGCAGTTTTGTTGGCCATCGCCTACCTGGCCGAGGAGACCGTTTGGATCGCCCAGAATCGCCGACGACCATGTGGCAAGTGTGGGCAGAGAATCCGTGTGAGGCCGTTCAGTCTCCGTTTCCGGTCTCCTCATTGCGGGCACTCAGAATAGGTGCAATGGGATAGACGATGGACCTCGGGACGCCGAACCAGATCACGGGAGTGAACGCGGGCGGGCCACGTCAGTTCCCTATGCGGACGCGCTGGGCCGCCCGCGTCGGTCAGTTCCAGCGTTCGGCGACTTTACAGCAACAACCTCAGAACGAAGATGCACGCTCTCATTGATCTGCTCCCAGGCGTGTCCGCGAAGTGGCTTGCTTATGCGCTACTTCTGTGTGGTGGGCTGTGCCTTTGGGCGGGCGGCCGTATGGGTCATAGACTTCCGAGGCCTTGGAGTCGTGCGCCACGTGAGTGGCTGCCGGAGTATCGCCGTGTTCTGAGGCGCGCGATACCGATTCTCTGCCTTGGGATCGTTCTTGCCTTAGGCGGACTTTGGCTGTTATGGCGTCTATAAGCCGCTCTATGATTTGCTGGGACCCAACGTTGCCGAACAAGTCGGTCGAGGCGAACCGCCGCCCCGCCCCTCTGCTTGGCGGCGGGCGCAAATGCGGAAGCGCCTCGTGCGCTCTACCGTCCCTGCCGGCGGCGGTCGCTCACCTCTGTCGTTAGCCAGAATCTGCTTTATGAAAACTCCGAGAACAGCATTCTTCGTTAACCTAGCGCTCCTGACGCTGGGCAGTGCTGCCCTCTTGCCCGGTATTCTATGGCTAATGTGGGTCGGTGTAGCCATGGGTTGGTTATCCGACGCTTTCTACCCCCACAGACAACCGCTCCGAGATCGGATGAAGATGGCGCTTCTCTTTCTGCTCGTCGCTGCAGGGTGGTTCTATCCGGCATTCCCGGAGGAGATTTGGACTCGCACGGTGACCGTCTGGTGGTGGTACGTTGTCGTCGCTGTCGTGTTCATCGTCAGCATCATCGTCAGCATCGTAAGCCAGTATCGCCGGCAGAGCGCCAAACCCGATGCGCCCGTCAACGGCTAACAAGCCGGCTGCACCGAACGCCGGGATCGCGTCTCGGATGACAATCGGACATCATTGGCCCGGTGTTGGTGAGCCGGGTCGTTCGCCATGAGGCATCGAAGACATGATAGCCGTAACAGACCGATCGGGGATGAGGCGATGACAGCAAGACAAACCACCCAAACAGCGAGGCCATCGAGGTGGAACCGCATTGGCACCAGCCCTCATCCGTGCCATCCGAGTCATCCGTGGTCAGGGGTTACAGCGGCTACCGTGCACCGCGGATGTCACGAATTTCGCGGATGGCCTGCAGCGTGGGCTTGGGGACGCCAACGGACCGAGGCGAACCACGCGGTCGAGGCGAACCGCCGCCCCGCTGCCCCGCTCGGCGTTGGTAGCCAGTTCGGATCGTTCTTCTGCGCTCGACCCCGTCTGCCGGCGGCGGTCGCTTCACCTCATCGTTGGGCGAGAGATTCATGACCGTCACAGACCTTACCAAGATTGAGCAGGCAATCGGTCAGCACTTGCCGACCTCCTATCGTGATTTCATGACGAGGTATCCGGAGGAGCTCGCCTCTATTGCCGGTGATTTCGAGTTCCTTGCTGATGCCGATCGCATCGTCCAGTTGAACGATGATCTCAGGAGGATGCCTTTCTACCAAGGCAAGAGCTGGCCGGACCGACTTCTGGCCATCGGCGAGAACGGCTGCGGGGACTATTACTTTCTCGACCTGCGCGATGCGTCTGGCGCTGTACTCTTCGTGGATCATGAGACGATGGATTACCAGACGCTGGCCTCCAATGTTGAGGAGTGGGCACCGAAGCTCATGCAGGAGTTGAGACCATGACACGAACGCCCAACAAGCCGGCTGCAGGCAACGCCGGGATCGTGTCTCGGTTGACAATCGGACACCATTGGCCCGGCGTGCCTGAGCCGGGTCGTTCGACCACAGGACAAGGGCAGATGGAAGACAGACTCCAGAGGCACCGCCCAGCGCCGACCCGGACGTCCGACGCCTGCGGTCGTCGACCACCTCGGTCCGAGCCCCGCTCCGCGTCGTTCGCGTCTCAGCGGTGCCGGCCTGGGATGCTGCACCACAGAGGCACGAAGATCACCGAGGGACCGGGCCACATCACCGCAGACCTGGGGCCACGGCTCGGGGGCGGTGTTCGGTTGACCAGCCGGGGTGGGCACGGCGGTCCGCGGGGGACCAGGGACCGGAAGCACGGGTCGAACCACGCGGTCGAGGCGAACCGCCGCCCCGCTGGTCCGTTCGAGGCTGGGCCGCAGTCCGGTGGGTCCTTCTGCGACCGAGCGTTGTCCCCGGCGGCGGTCGCTTCACCTCAGCGTTCGCCCACAGAAGCCCCTCGACAACTCACGCGGGCACCAGTAGGATGCCGATCATGAACCGTAGTTTCAGCGAGATCGCCGAGGAAGCGATGACGTTACCGCAGCGTGATCAGTTGCGTTTGGCCCGGACGTTGCTGGAAAAGGCCGAGGCTTGCGGTGATTTGGGAGCGGACGCCGCATGGGAGGACGAGATCGAGCGGCGTATCTCCCGGATTGATGCCGGACTTGCCAGGGGACGGCCGTTTGAGGAGGTCCTGCGGGCGGTGGACCGTCGGCTGGGCAAATGACACTGATCACCCTTGAGGAGGCCGAGCTGGACTTGGTTGAATCGGTGGCTTACTACGAGGCCAGGCAACCCGGGTTGGGCGAGCGCCTGCGTGACGAGGTCGCGGCGACTGTGGAGTGGATTGTCCGGCATTCAGACGTGCCACGGCTGCGCCGCAAGAAGTACCGGCGTGTCAATCTGCGGCGGTTCCCGCACTACGTGGCGTACGTTATCAGAGGGGACACGATCTGGGTAGTGGCGATAGCACATGGTCATCGGCGTCCGGAGTTCTGGACAGGCAGATTATGATGGCGAACCAACCGCTGGACCGAATGACGAGGAGCGCGGGCTCGTTGTGGTTCCAAGTCGGGCGCCCTTGGCGCGCTTCTCGTCATCGGTCACCTCTGCGTTCGGCGCGTTAGCGTGGACTCAGAGGGCTGTCTACACGGTGATGAAGGCAACGAGTTCGAAGCACACGCGTGTGACTCCGGTCGCGAAAGGGTGCGGGTTCACAAGGGTTGAGCTTTTGGTGGTACTCACAATTGTCAGCCTGCTGGCCGCGCTAACGATCCCAGCGCTCCGCAACGCCCGTCAGAAGGCGGGGAGTGCGAGATGCCAGAGCAACTTGCGACAGCTCTCGATGGCAACGCAGTCTTTTGTCGCAGACAACCATGAGTACCCACTCTACATCAATCCGAATTACGCGTTGGGAGAGTATCCAGAGCACTCGACGGAGTGGGTGAGGGCTCTTGAGCCTTATGGGGCTAGCGGACTCCTTTGGCGCTGCCCAAGTGCACTGTCGGCAACCGCCCAGGAGGCGTCACGCGATGTGACTTACGGATACAATGTCTATGGACTGGCTGCGTACGTCATTGGCAATGTTGGCAATACGTGTTTGGGCTTGGGCGCACTGGAGCTAGTGATCGATCCCGCTTCTGCGTATCACCCGGTTGGTGAGGCCTTGGTCATCAGGCCAAGTAGCATGCTGGCGGTCGGCGATGGGTTCCTTGGCTGGGATCGCGATGTCAGCGACGATACTCTTGTTTTTGGGCGCGATCGAGCGGCAGCGAAGCTTGTAGCTCAGAATCCCATGAGCGCGCAACGTGCTGCCAAGCGCCATGGGGCGTGCGCCAATGTCAGTTTCTGTGACGGCCGCGTCGAGGCGCTCACGTTTGAGCGCCTATTCAACGAACGAGGACCGGATGCAGTCGCACTTTGGAATCGGAATAGTCAGGGGCATGGGCTAAGGTAGCCCGAAAGGGTCGCTCAGAGTGAACACTGCTGCTGTTGCCTGCCCACCTGCTGGGCCAACCCGCATGGCCAGAAGCCGAGCCATGATGACCTCGCCGAACAAATCGGTGGAGGCGAACCGCCGCCCCACTGGTCCGTTCGAAGCTGCCTGTCAGTTCGGATGGCTCTTCTGCGCTCGACCCCGTCTGCCGGCGGCGGTCGCTTCACCTGATCGTTCGGCTCCACGGACGCTTGCCAGCCAGCGTGTGGGGAGTAGGGTTACGCTCTGAGCACGGCGGTTGCCCAGATTCTGCAAGAGGTCCAGCGGTGGTTGGAGCGGGAACGCGGGGAACGGCGAAGAGCTTTGATGGAACAGACTCCGATGTCCGATGATCTGACCGACGCGGATTTCGCTGCGCTCGCCGCGGCGTCGTTTCGCGCTCTGGATGATGAGGAGCGGGAGACAGACGGCCGTGCCTGAGCGCAGGGAGATCTGATAGAATGCCAGAGCCCGCAATATCGAACCCGTCGGTTCCGCCCATGCCGGGCGAGCGGCTCGGTCACCCTCGATCGCCATCGGCCCGGCATGGCGGGCCTCGTCGATAGGCGAAGAAAGGACCTGATGACACGACGAACTGTGGGCGTAAGTTTCTGCGGCATCGCGGCTTTTCTGTATGCCGCCCGGTACGTGTGCGCGGCGATCTTCGGCAGTAGTTTGGCCTCCAAGAGCGCACCTCTGTTCACCAGCATGTACAAGTACGTCGGTGCAGGTTTGACCGTGGCCGCCGTGATTGCCCTGCTTGCCGGAGTCGGCTACCTGGTGTGGGCCGAGGTGTCCGAGAGGCAGCGGTGAGCCAACCTGTCACCGAAGCGAGAACAGGATGAGCATCGAGTACGCCACAACAACCGCGGCAGCCTGGGTTCGAGGCGTGTCCGCGCGTCTCGAGCCACCGGCCCCGCCCCCCGCTTGTTACCGTCCTGAGGGTCGCCGGGTTGGCCAACCAAGACTTTCTCCTGGAGATCGAGGCCATTGCGCTCATTCCTGAACAGGACGGACAACCGCAGCAGGCAGCGGACGGCGCGGCGCGCCGCAACTGACGCGGGGCACTAGGCGTCGCACGGGCAATGCCGTTGCCCTACCACACTCTTGCGGATGCGGTGCTTCTCCTGCACTGCGGCGTCGTCTTGTTCGTCGTGCTGGGTCTGCCCGCCATCGTCATTGGCAATCGAGCCGGATGGTCGTGGGCAAACGGGTTCTGGTGGCGCTTGGCGCACTTGGCTGCGATCGGCGTCGTCGCGCTTCAGGCCTGGCTGGACCAGTACTGCCCACTCACTGTCCTGGAATCCTGGTTTCGCGAGCACGCCGGTCAATCGGCATACTCGAGCAGCTTCATTGAACACTGGCTCCGGCGCCTGCTGTACTACGAGGCGCCGCTGGGGGTCTTCGCCATGGTTTACACAGCGTTCGGTCTCCTGGTCGCCTGGGCATGGTGGCGCTACCCGCCTCAGGTGGGCACGCCGAAGAACCGCGGCGCCCAGCCGCCCCGACGCACGCAGGACACCGGGGAGGCGGACGGGGGGTGTTGATGTTGACCGTGGCGGGAGGGTTGCTTTGGGCACGTGTAAGGCTAGGGTATGCGCACCATGAGCCTTGCTAGCGCTGGTTCCGCCGCCCGGTGTCCCGGTGACGCCCCTGGTCAACACGGCGACGCGTTCGCCGCGCCCCCCGCCAGGCGGCAGCTCCCCCCCCACCCCTTATCCCCATCCCCATGAACAAAGTCCGCGTATTGGTCGGCACGAAGAAAGGCGCCTTCATCCTGTCCGCCGACGGCCGGCGAGAACACTGGGACGTCAGCGGTCCTCACTTCGCCGGCTGGGAGATCTATCACGTCAAAGGTTCGCCGGTGGAACCGGACCGCCTCTACGCCTCGCAGTCCAACGGCTGGTTCGGCCAGATCATCCAGCGCTCCGACGACGGCGGCCGGAGCTGGAACCCGCCCGGCAGCCGACCGGATGAGCTCGTCGGCCCGGATGGCATGCCCCGCGGCGAGAGCAACAAGTTCGTTTATGAAGGCGAGGCGGGCACCCACAAGTGGTACGACGGCACCCAGCACCCGTGGGAGTTCAAGCGGATCTGGCACCTCGAACCGTCGCTGACCGACCCGGACACCGTTTACGCCGGAGCCGAGGACGCCGCCCTCTTCCGCACCACGGACGGCGGGAAGACCTGGAAGGAACTTCCCGGCTTGCGCCAGGCCAAAGGCCATCTGTGGCAACCGGGCGCCGGCGGCATGGCCGTCCACACGATCCTCCTGGATCCGCAGAACCCGCAGCGGATCTGGCTGGCGATCTCGGCCGCCGGGGCCTTCCGCACCGACGACGGCGGCCAGACCTGGAAGCCCATCAATCGCGGGCTCAAGTCCCCTTTCGAACTGCCCGATCCGGACGCGGAGGTGGGCCACTGTGTCCATCGCATCGCCCGGCACCCCGCGCGCCCCGACGTCCTTTACATGCAGAAGCACTGGGACATCATGCGCACCGAGGACGCCGGGGAGCAATGGACCGAGGTCAGCGGCAATCTGCCTTCCGACTTCGGCTTCCCGATCGAGGTCCACGCCCACGAACCGGCCACAGTCTACGTCGTGCCCATCAAGAGCGATTCCGAACACTTCCCGCCCGAGGGTAAGCTGCGGGTGTACCGGAGCCGGACCGGCGGCCACGAATGGGAAGCGCTGACGCAGGGTCTGCCCCAGCGGGATTGCTACGTCAATGTCCTGCGAGACGCGATGGCTGTCGATGCCCTGGACCCGTGCGGCGTGTACTTCGGCACGACGGGCGGCCAGGTCTATGTCTCGCCCAACAACGGCGACACCTGGCAGCCCATTGTGCGGGATCTGCCCGCGGTCCTGTCGGTGGAAGTCCAGACCCTGCCGTGACGCCAAACTCCGAAACCCGCGGCGCGCCCACCGCTGCGACTGCGCCCCGGGCGGTGCGGGTGCAACTCCCGCACCACCTGCGGACGCTGGCCCGCGTGCCCGCCGAGGTGGTGATCGAGGTCGGCGAACCCGCCAGCCTCGGCAGTCTCCTCGACGCGCTGGAGGCGCGCCATCCCGTCCTGCGCGGGACGGTGCGCGATCACGTCACCCGGCGGCGTCGCCCGTTCGTCCGCTTCTTCGCGTGCCGTGAGGATCTGTCACAGGAACCGCCCGACTTCCCGTTGCCCGCGGCGGTGTTGTCGGGCGCCGAGCCGTTCCTGATCGTTGGCGCGCTGGCGGGGGGGTGAGGCGAGGCCGGCACGCCACAGCCTCGCGAGGCGCGCCTCATTCGTTCCCGCGGGGATAATCGAAGGCCACGTTCTCGAAGGTCTGTCCCCGGATCGTGATGCTGCTGAGGACCGCCGGGAAATTCGTCCGGCCTCTCAGGGCGTCGGTCTGACCGGCGAAATGCGAAGTGTCGCCCACGGTCTCGCCGGTTGCGGCGCTGGCCACGGCCGCGAGCGTCAACGGCTGCGAACCGTCGGGCAGGTTGAGGATCACCTCGAGCGCCGGGGCCGGGAGGCGGATGAACTGTTCCATGTGTCCGTCCAGCACGTACGCGCGGAGCCGCCCCGTGTCCGCGTCGAGGACGAACTCGACGTGATAAGCCTCCGCCCCGAGCACCACCGGGGCCCCGCCATGGGGCGGCGTGTGGTGGTGACCCGCGTGGCCGTGGCTGGAGCCGGGGCCGCGTTGCTTGCCCACCGGGGACAGGTCATCACCGTGCCCGCCTTCGCGACAGGCGATGGTCAGCGTCAGGACGAGCGCGAAGCCGAGGGCGGGAAGCAGCCGAATGGATTTCATGAGGAGGGGTTTCACGGGTGGTTGGTCAGGCCGTGTGACCGAGCGCTTCGGCCACGTCGGTGCGATAGGCTTTCCAGGCCGGCGCCAGACCGGCCAGCGCGCCCAGCAGGACGATCAACGCCGGCCCCCAGAAGAGCACCGGGTCAAGGGTCCAGGGGTCGAGCACGACTCCGGTCTGGCTTTGGATGATCATGGCCGCCAGGGTCATGAGGGCGAGATGGGCCAGCAGACCCGCCCCGGCGCCCAGCGCGGCGATGGTGCCGGCTTCGAGAACCACGGCGGCAAGGACGGTGCGGCGATGCGCGCCGAGTGCCCGCAACACAGCGAGGTCCCGCCGGCGCTCGTTCATCGAATTGTAGAGGCCGGTCAGCACCGACGCGGCGGCCACCACGGCGACCAGCCAGGCAACCAGCGTCAGAACGCGTTCGAGCCAGCCGAGACGGTCGAACAGCTCGGTCACCACCTGCGCGATGGGCCAGGCGAAGGTGAGCCGGTTGCCCTGCCGGTTGTAGAGGAGGTCGAGCAGGAACCCGGCGCCCGGGCTGCCGTCGTCCAACCGCACGAGCACGGCACTGATGTCCTGCGCCGCCGCTGGATCATGTCCGGTGAGGTTCTGCAGACCGGCCAGGGGGATCCAAAGGACGCGGTCGGCCGGCGTGTTGGAAGGTTCGAGCAGGCCGACGACGACGAAGGTCTCGGCGTGGCGGGCTTTCGGATCGAACACCAGGCCGTGGTAGGGCTGGAACGTGTCGCCCACCTTCAACCCGAGCCGGCGCGCGGCGAAGCTGCCCACCACGGCCTCGCGCCGTTCTGGGTCGAAGTGCCGGCCGCCGGGCTGGACGGTGAGACGCGCGACGCCCATCTCGTCGCTGATCTCAAAAAGGCTGGGCAGGGTGCCGACGAGGCGGAAACCGCGGTAATTGTCCCCCACGGCGAGCGGCACGGCCAGCGCCACGCCCGGCTGGTTGGTGAGCTGGACGTAGTCGTCCCAGCGCAGGTTTCCGGGCGAGGATTCCAGGTGAAAGACCGCGTTGAGCACGAGCTGCAGCTTCGATCCGCGCGCGCCCAGCACGCCGTCGAACCCGGCATCGGCGTCGGTGAAGGCCTGCGCCGCCTGGTTGCGGAGGATCCAGACGGTGAGGAGCAGCCCCGTCGCCAGCATCAGCGAGCCCGCGGTCACGACGGTGCTCAGCGCGTGCTGGCGCAGGCTGCGGTGGACCAGACGCCAGAGGGTCATGTCCGGACCTCCGGACGATTGAGTTCGTGGAAGCTCTGCACCGTGTCGAAGCCCGCGAGCATCTCGGGGTCATGGCTCACGAGCAGGAGCGCGGCCCCGGCTTCACGGCAGGTGTCGCGGATCAGGGCCAGCACTTCGCGGGCGTTGACGCGGTCGAGGTTGCCCGTGGGTTCATCGGCGAGGACCAGTTGCGGGCGGTTGGCCAGGGCCCGCGCCACGGCCACCCGCTGTTGTTGCCCCGTCGAGAGCTGCCGCGGCCAGTGGGCGAGCCGGTGCCCCAGTCCCACGCGCTCGAGCAAGGCCGCGGCGCGCGCCCGGTCTTCCCCGGGTCCAAACGCCATCCCCAGCAGCACATTCTCCAGACACGTGTGCCCCGGCAGGAGGTGGAACGATTGAAAGACGTAGCCCAAGGTCCGGGCGCGGACCCGGTCCCGCCGCGCCTCGGACAACGTGCTCAAGTCCTGACCCGCCAGACGGACCTCGCCGGCGTCGGGCCGCAACAGACCGGCGATAAGGTTCAGGAGGGTCGTCTTGCCGCAGCCGCTCTCGCCGCTCAACGCGCGGTGTTCCCCGGCAAGCAGGCGGAACGACGGGAGGTTCACCACCGGATGAGGCTGGCCGTCCGGTCCACGAAAGGACTTGCGCAGGCCGGTCACCTCCAGGATGGGGCTCGGCGGCTTCATGGCGCGGCGGGAGACAGACCAGTCGGGACGGCGATGTCCGACATGAGTTCCGCCCGTTCGCCCGCGAGGCGATAAATGGACTGCAGCGAGCCGTTCCGTTCAAGTTCGCCCACGCTGAGGGTCCCCACCACGGTCACGGCCTGGAACATCCGGAAGCGCTGTTCGGTGCGCGGGAGCGTGACCTGGATCCAGTGATTCATCTGCGGGCTGGGGCCGAAGCAGCAGGACAACGGGTCGCGGGCCAGCAGGAACTGGGTCACGCCCCGTCCTTGCGTCCGCAGCGGGGCCACATAGCCAGCGATGAGAATGCGCCGGCCATCCAGGGCGCGGACAGCCTCGGGGATGACGTCGTCCGTCATCAACACCTGTCGCTGGGTGCCGGGCTCCGGGTCGCTGAGGCGCACCTGGTAGGGAAACGCGCTGAGCGTGTCGAAGCTGAGCGGAAGCAGACCGGTGCCGTTGGTCTCGTAACCCGCCGGGAGGGGGATCGGGATGGGTACGGGTAGAACCGCAAGCTCCGTTTCCAACCCGGCCACGACGGCATCGGCACCGGGCTCCGCCGGGGAACCCGGAGGTGTCAGCGGGACAATCAGGTCACCTTGAATGCCGGCCGGTAACGCGTTGCTGCCCGCCGAAACGATGGGGTCAGGGGCCGGACTACGGCCGCAGGCGGCTAGCAGCAACGGGACTGCGAGGCTCGCGAGTGCGAGCCTCCGGTCAACCCACAAGAGAAGAACAGGCGATGCCGAAGTCATGAGTGGCCGCTGGGGTGCGCGTCGATGAGTGCCCCCGGTCCAGTCGTTTCAGAGCCACCGGCAAGGTGTCCGGGCAAACCGGTCTGTCAACACAAGGCCAGCCAAAACGACTCCGGCTTGCGGCGCCGGCAGCAGGTCAGGGCGCGCCCGGGGGCCCGGCGGACTTCTGGAACACCAGGAAGGTCTGGTAAGGCAAGAGGTCGGGCTTCTCAGAGGCGAGAACCAGGCCGGCCGCACTGCCCCATTCCAGCATGGCCGTCCGGGGCACCTTGGCGGACTCGGGCGGGCCCTGGGGGAGTTCACCCTCCTTGAACTCAATGAGCACCAGGCGGGCGCCGGGTTTCCGGTAGTGCGGGGGCACCTCGCCGGTAAGCGATTCGAGAAACGCCACGATGGCGCGCGCCTGTGCCTCGGGCAATCGGTCGCCCAACTGCACGTCGGCCATCACCTGGACAGCCTCCTCGAGATCGCTCACCGACCCGTCGTGGAAGTAAGGGCCGGTGCGGGCGACGTTGCGCAGCATCGAGACGCGGAATCGGTAACGGTCGGACTCGACCTGTGTGGACTCGAACAACCCCGGGTCCTTCCGCTCCGAACCCGTGGCGATCCAATAGTCCTTCTCGACACCGAACCTCCGGAGCCCGCGACCGCCCAGGAGCGGGCCGCGGTGGCAATCGCCACACCCGACCTGGGAAAAGACTCTGAGCCCCTCCTTCTGTTCCACGCTCAGGGCGTCGTCCTCGCCGGACAGGTAGCGGTCGAACGGAGCGGGCGTGATCAAGGTCTCCTCGTAGGCTTGAATGGCCTTGCCGTAGTTCCCTGGCGACACCGGCTCCGCCTCTTGCGGAAATGCCGCCTGGAAATCGGCTTCATATCCCAGCCGCCGGAGCAGCGGCACCACGGCCTCGGGCGAATCGAAACCCATCGACCCCGTCAGTGATCGTTCGGCCTGGTGGGCTGCCGAGGTGCGGTCGCCGGTCCAACGCAGCGTCGGTTGCAGGGTGGCGTTGAAGACCGTCTGCGAGTGGCGCGCGGTGTTCCGACCCCGGGCATCCGGTGAAAAACGCCGCCGGTCCGCCCCCCAATCCTCGGGGAGATGGCAACTGGCGCAGGCGGTCTGGCCGTTTGCGGAAAGCCGCTCGTCCCAGAAGAGCGCCTGGCCCAGCTTGACGTCGGGCCGAAGGACGGTGGCCTCGGGCACCGCTTCAATCACGCCAAACCTGGCCAGCGCGTCCTGCCGCAGTGCCGCGTCATCGGCGGCAACGCCGGCGACGGGGAGGGCCACCAGGGCGGCGAAGACCGCGACTTCTGTGGAGTGCATCTGGCAACGAGTGTCCCGCCAGCCTGGAGCGGGATCAACCTTTCACTGCGATCCCAGTCTCCGCGTGCTCCGTGCATCAACATCAACCCAACGCCGCGCTCCGGTCCGTTGACCGAAGGCTTGATCCCAAGTTCCATGGAGCCCGTGAAGACAGCACCTAGCGCCCGCTCCGCCTCCTGAACGTCTTCGGCGATGAAAGTCCGCGACAGTGGCATGCCGGAAGAGGCCCTCTGGGCCACATTCTTCGACGCCCCAGCTATCCTGGCGCGACTGGGCTTCACCGATCCCCAGGCCGACATCGCCGAGTTCGGCTGCGGTTACGGGACCTTCACGGTGGCCGCCGCCGCGCGGACCCGGGGCACCGTGTTCGCCTTCGACATCGAACCCGCCATGCTTGAAGCCACGCAGGCGAAGGTGCGGAAGGCGGGTCTCCCCAATGTGCGCGCCGTGCTGCGCGACTTCGCGACCCACGGCACGGGCTTAGCCGACGACTCGGTCACCTACGCGCTGCTCTTCAACATCCTGCACGCCGAGCAACCCGTGGCGCTCCTGTCCGAAGCCGCGCGCCTCCTGCATCCCGGCGGTGCGGTGGGGGTGATTCACTGGAACTGCGACCCTCGCACGCCGCGCGGACCTGCCCTGTCGATTCGTCCCAGGCCGGAGCAGCGCCAGGGCCCGATGTGCCAGGCAGGCTTCCAGCTCGCCAGCCCCGTCCTCGAACTGCCGCCCTACCACTTCGGACTCGTCGGACGCAAAGCCCACTCGCCACGCCGCTTCCCCGACCCCGCAGACTCAGACTGATCGTATGCTCAGCCCCGCCAGGGGCGGGTGCGCTTGAGGCTGCCGAGGATTTCCTTGGTGAGGCGGACGTCCTCCTCGATCTGCCAGTCGAACATGCCCACGAGAATGAAGTCTGCGCCGCCCTCGAAGGCATGGCGGAAACCGCGCGCGGGCGGGATGGCGCCGGCAGCCAGCACCTTGAACGCAATCCAGGGCTGGCGCACGGTGAACATGACCTCGGCCACTTCCTCCGGGTCCTTGCACCAGGAGTTGTCGTAACGCCCCAGGTCGCCCGTCTCGTCGGGACGCGGCGCCGTGTGGTAGTCGTGCGAGTGGAAGGTCTTGATGTAGAAGTCCGGATTCAGCTTGGCGCGTTCACAGGCCACCACCGTCCCCAGCCCGTGCGCGCCGATGCCCGCGACGCACTTCCGGGCGCGAATGAGGTCGAGGGTCCGGGCGATGGTGTCGATCTCGCCGCGCCGCACCAGTTCGTCGGCCACGTCGCCGGTGACGTGAATGCCCACCGCGCCGAGGTCCGCGGCCTGCTTGAACTGGTCGAATCCGGCGTCGCCGGTCACGCGGGCCTGGGCGAGCCACTTCATCTTGCCCCCGCGCTTCCAGTGCTGCTGGAGGTGGGTGATGCCGTCGCGCACCCAACTGTTGATGACGTTGATGCCATGGATCTCGGCGAGCTCGAGGGTCTCGAGGATCTTGGCGTCGGTGTTGTAGCGCCGCATCAGGTGCGCGACATAATCCAGATCCCGCGAATGGGCGTAGCCGCTGATCAGGTTGCCTCCCAGCATCAACCGGCTGAACTCGACGCCCCCGATCTTGCCCTGAGGCAGCGTCGTCCGGGCCGGGGCCAGTGGTCCACCGGGCAGTTCGGCCGGAGCGGCCATGGCCGCCGGGGACGGCGCGAGGGCCGCGGAACCGGCCGTCGCCGCGACGATCGAGGACTTGAGGAAATCACGTCGATTCAAGCAATCATTCATAGCCTTGAGGGTTGATACTCGGCACGGTGCTGGTCCGACCGTGCATGCTACGCCGCTGACCATGCCGGTGTCGGGCGGCGGCGGCAACCGATTTCGCGCGTCCCGAGAGGAGCAATGGGGTCAAACATGAAAGGCAGTTGGTTTAGCCATCGCAGTCTTGCCGCACTTTTCGGCAGAGGGACGGTTCCTGTAGGAGCGGTCTTGGTGTTGGATTTCCTTGCGCTTGCTGCGGGGCCGGTTCAGGAGCGGGTAGGGTCTGGGACGGCGTTTGACCGCGGCGGTTCGCGGCGACCGGGACGGTCCGGGAGTGAGTCGGCCGCGATGCCGCCGAACAGTTCGTCAAGGCGTTGCTGGCGCTGGCGCCGGGAACGGGCTTGGAGGAGCGCCTCGCCACAGCGCCATTCGGGTCGGACCACGAGAAGCGCTTTGCGTGGAGTCGGTTAGTGGGATTCCGAAGCCGTGGGGCTGCCTAAGAGCCCATTCTCCGGGCTGGTTTTGACCTCCAACAGAACAAGCAGCCCGCCGACCCTCCCGCGATGATCCGTCAGGGCTTTGGGGTCAGAATTCGAGGTCAGAAGTTGCTGCCAACGTCGTCCAGGAAGGGGGGCATCGGTCTCATCCCTGCACCCATCAACGTCTTGCCGTGGTCCGACCCCGGCAGTGCCTCAGGGGAGACGCGCGAAGTCCACGCGCCACAGACCGCGCAGGTCGCCCAGCCTGAAGCCGGTGGCTTCGTCCTGCGGGTAGAGTTGTCGCAGCAGCGCGGTGGTGGACGGGGCGAGGTCCGTCCCGGGAACGCCGTGGCATTGGAGGCAGAGTGGGTTGGTGATGACGATAGGGGAGTAGAACGTGACCTGGCCGTTGGTGCCGGCGCGGACCGTCGGCGCGAGGGTCTCGCCGCGTCCAAGGGCGAGCTGGTACTTCCGCAGGAGGTCCCACTCGATGCCTGTGGCGGCGTTGGTGGGGTTCCGGGGCCGATGGGTTACCCGCCGGATCGTGACGTCGTTCGTCGCTGCCACCAGTGCCGTAAGCGGGTAGGCCTTCTCCGAGCAGTAGGGGAGCGCGTTGGTAATGCCCCCCGCGGCGAGCGCCTGGACCAGGTTGGTGCTGAGGAGACCGAACGCCTGAGCGGTGATGGCTCGCCCCCGTTCACGGACGGCGGTTTCGACGGCCGCGGGCAAAGGCGGCGCGGCGCTCGAAGCGTCTACCCCCGGACGGCAGGCGGTGAGGAGAAGCGGCAGCAGGATCGGGCAGCCAAGAGGGCGGAGGAGGAGGTCTGGCAGGGGACGGTGGGGGTCGGGGGGGCGGGGGGTAGGTGGGGAGGGGGGGAGGGTGGGACGGTGGGACGGTGCGACGGTGCGAGGGGACGGGGTGTCATGGTGTCGGCGGAGGATCGTCCGGGGTCGGTTTCGGATGGGGACCGCGAATCAACTCGACCAACTCGAAGGGGCGGTCGTAGCCGTTCTTGAAGTAGCTCACCAGCGGTCGCCAGTTGAAGAAGACATGGAGGATCACGCCGACCAGAAACACGGCGCTGAAGCTGACATGCAGGGCGGCCCACTCGTGTTTGGTCACGCCGCCGACGGTCCACTGGGTCCAGTTGGCGATCCGGCCGGGCGGCGCCAGGAACAACACCGAGCCGCTCACCAGCGCGCCCAGAAAGCACGCGGCCAGGAGCACGGAGGTGAAGGTGCGCCAGACGAAGACGCGGGGCTTGAGCACGGCCATAACCTGCGGGAAGCCGAGCCGCGGAAGGTGCGAAAGGTTACAGCGCTTTCGCCGGCCGGAGGCGTTTGTGCGCCGGCCGGGCGCGGCCGGACTTCAGCCCCCGATGCCGGAGGGTCCGCCAGACGCCGGGCCATTCCCCACCCGCAACCGGCCGTCTTCCATCTCGAAGGTGCGGTCAAAGAGGTCGAGGGCGCGATGGTCGTGGGTGACCACGATCACGGCGGCACCGCGCTCGTGGGCGACGCGAGCGAACAACTCCATGACCTGGCGCCCCCGGTGGCTGTCGAGCGCGGCGGTGGGTTCATCGGCCAGGATGACGTCGGGTTGGTTGGCGAGCGCGCGGGCGACGGCCACGCGCTGCTGCTGGCCACCGGAGAGGGCGTCGGGATGGTTGCGGGCACGGTCGGCAACGCCGAGGTACTCGAGCAACTCGAGGCCACGGCGGCGGGCTTCCCGCGGCGGCACATCATTGATCTCGAGGGCCACCTGCACGTTCTCGAGGGCGGTAAGGAAGGGGATGAGGTTCGCCTTCTGGAACACGAACCCAAGATGGCGCCGGCGAAAGGCGCGCAGGTCCGTGAGCGCCCGGTCGCCGTCCAGCACCGCCTGACCCCGGACGAGGATCCGGCCGCGCGTCGGGGGGTTGACGAGGCCGAGGGCGGTGAGCAGCGTGGATTTGCCGGCACCGCTCGGCCCGAGCAACGCCACGACCTCGCCCGCGGCCACCTGCAAGGAGACGTCGCGCAAGGCCACGACCTCGGTGTTCCCGCGGCCGTACACCTTCGTGAGACGCTCGGCTTCGAGAGCGGGCGGAACGGTGGTGGGCGCGGTCATGCGGCGAGGACTTTGTTGGGCTCGACCCGCAACGCCTTGCCGATCCCGAGCAGGCTGGCCAGGACGGAGATGGCGAGCACGATCGCCGCCAGGGCCAGGAGATCCGCGGTCTCGATCACGACCAGGCGCGGGAACCGGGGGAAGGCGTACTGACCAAGCCACCAGGCCAGGCCGTAGCCCAGCGCACCGATCAACAGCGACTGTTGCAGGATCAGCCCGACGATGACGCGGTTGCGCGCGCCGATGAGTTTCAGCATCGCGATGTCGTGGAGCTTGTCCAGGGTGAGCGTGTAGATGATCAGGGCCATGATGATGGCCGAGATGATGACCAGCAGGACGCGGAACAGCCCCAGTTGCCGGCGGGCCTTGTCCACCATGCCGGACAACAGCAGGTCGCGCTGCGCAGCGGTCGTGTACACGGTGACATCCGGCCAGCGCGAAAAGGCCTCCGCCACCGCGGCGGGGTCGGCCCCCGGTGCCAACGTGACCATGACGGCACTGACCAGCGGCCGGCCCAGCGCCGGGATGTCCGCCGCCGGCCCGGCCCCGCGCTCGGCCAGCGCCGGTTGCACCCGACCCAGATCGGTTCGGGTGACGCGCTCAAAGCGCGCGGCCCGTTCGAGGCGGACGGCCTCGGGCGGCTCGTCGAACTGAATGGCCTGCGCGTCGGCGACGCTGAAGAAGCCGAGCCCATCGCCACCCGATCCCACCATGCCCTGCGTGAGGCCGACGACGGTGTAGTGGTCTTTGCCGAGCTGGATCGTCTCGCCGAGCGCCAACCCGAGCGTGCGGTCGGCGATCATCTCGTAATGCGCCTGTCCCAAAGGGCGGCCCGCCACCAAGGGCAGCCACGCGCCCCGATCCTCGGGCCAGGACAAGCCCTGCACCACGATCCGCAACGGCCGACCGTGATGGGCCCGCTGCACGGTGTGCGACACGAATCTCCGCGCGCCCGCCACCCCCGGCACGGCCCGCGCCCGATCTTCCAGGTTCGCTGCCACGCGCGAGATCTCGGCAAACGGCCCGCGCGTGTTGCCTTGCACCAGCCAGAGGTCCGCCCCGATCCGGTCCACCAGCAGTATGGCCTCCGTGATTAACCCCCGGTAGATCCCGCCCATGCCCATCACGATCATGAGCAACAGGCCGATCCCCACCGTCGTCAGCACGAACCGGGCGAGGTGATGGCGGATGTCGCGGACGGCGAGATTCATGCCTCAACGCCCCCCGGCCCGTGGTCCCGTGTCGTCGGTGGGCACTTTCACCCGTTGACCGGCCTGGAGCGGCTTGGCCCGAGCACCCAGAGGCGCCACGACACGATCGTTCTCCGCGAGACCCTCCGTCACTTCGACGAGGTCCCGACCCTGCAAGCCGAGGCGGACCGCGCGCCATTGGGCCTTGCCCTGGACGTCCACGAAGACGCCGGATTCGCGTCCGCGCCAGACCACCCACCGCTGCGGAATCACCGGCACCGCCGTCCGGCGCCCGGTCTCGATGAAGACCTCGGCGCGCTGGCCCACGGCCCAGTTCGCGGGCAGTTGCTCGACGCGCACGTCCACCAGGAACTCGCGCGTCTCCCGGTCAGCTTCCCGTCCGAGCCGGGCCACGCGCCCCGGGAAGGGGGTGTCAGGCAGGCTGCGGAAGACGACGCGCGCCGGCTGGTCCGGGGCGAGGTCGGCCATGGCCGTCTCGTCCACCCACGCCGAAACCCAGAGTTCATTGGTCGAGATGACATGAAGGACGGAACTGCCTGGGACCACCACCCCGCCGGGGTCGCGATCGCGCCGCACGACCAGTCCGTCGTACGGACTCGTGAGTTGCGTGAAGCCGAGGCGTTCGCGGTGAAACGCGAGGTTGCGTTCCGCGGTGATGACCTGCAATTCGGCCTCCGCGATGGCGGCGCGGGCGCGGTTGACCTCGGCGTCCGCCACCTGGCGCAGCTCGATGGCCTTGTCCACGTCGGCCTGGGCGGCAATCTGGGTGGCGCGCAAGGCCAGGGCACGGTCGTGGGTCAGCCGCGCCTGTTCCTGCACCGCCAGCGCCCGTTCCTCGTCTGCGCGCGTCCGGGCGAGGCTGGCCTTCACGGCGTCCAGGGTGGCTTTGGCCACGGCGAGCTGCCGCTCGAGTTCGCCCGCGTCCAACCGGGCCAGCAACTGGCCACTCTGCACGGTGTCGCCCTGGTCCACGAGGACTTCGGCCAGGCGCTCCTGGATGCGGGGACTGAGGGTGGTCTTGACGCGGGCTTCGAGGGTGCCGGTGCCCATCACCTCGGCCACGATGGTGTCCAGTCGTACAGGCACGGCTGCGACCGGCACGGGGGCGAACTTCACGCGGGCCACTGCCACGCCGGCCACGGCCAGCAGGAGCAGCCATTTCCAGGAGCGGCGGAGCCATCCGAGAACGCTGGCAGGTTGCATCGACACGCCGGAGCAGAGCCCTCGGCGCGCCGGAAGTTACGACGCGCTGACGCGGGCTTGACCGCGGTCAAGCCGCGGCATAGCCGCCCCGGTCAGCCAATCAGTTCGGCCGATTCCGCGTCCAGGAAGAGGGTGGCGTGGGCTTGTCGCCGCAGGATCGAGGCCGGACAGGAGGAGGCGATGGGACCGCGCAAGGCGTCGCGCACGGCCACGGCCTTGCGCCGCTCCGGCACGACGCAGACTAGCCGGTGAGCCCGGCAGAGCGCCGGCACGGTGAGGGTGTACGCATATTGCGGTACGTCGGCGATCGTGGGGAAGCAGCCCTCGCCCACCTGCTGCCGGCGACAAGCCTCGTCGAGCTGCACCAGCTTGAGGGTGTGGGGATCGTCGAAGTCCGCCACGGGCGGGTCGTTGAAGGCCACGTGCCCGTTCTCGCCGATGCCCAGGCAGCAGAGATCGATCGGCGCCGCTTCGAGCAACGCCTGATAGCGGGCAATCTCCTTCAGCGGTTCCGGCGCGTCGCCGCCAATCAGGTGCAATGCCCGCGGCTGGATCCGGCCGGTGACGTGCTCGCGCAGGAAGCGCCGGAAACTCGCCGGGTGATCGGCGCTCACCCCCAAGTACTCGTCCATGTGAAAGAGCGTGACCCGCGACCAGTCGACGTCGGCCACCGCCGTCAGCGCCGCGAGGAACTGCACCTGGGAGGTGGCGGACGCCACAATCGCGCGGGCCTCGTCCCGATGCGCAATGGCGGCGTTCAGACAATCGGCCGCCACAAACGCCGCGGCCGCCGCCATCTCGCTCTGGTTCGGGAAAACGCGGACTTCGAGGGCATCTACGCGCAGGTCGCGCGAGGTCGCCGCAAACGAGTCGAGGGGAAGGGAGGCGCTCATGGCGGGAAAGATGGACCGGAGGAGAGGAAGGTTCAACGCTCAACATCCAACGCTCAACGTCCAACGCTCAACGTCCAACGCTCAACGTCCAACGCTGAACGACCCACGCTCCACGTCGGCAGTCCGTTTGGCCCCCGCCAGCGCGCGTCTCGCGGCAGACTTCCGGCGGTTGGTCACAGAAGTCGCAGGCGGTTGCGCATGATGAATTAATAATGCATGGAATCAGTGAATGTTTAACTCAACCCGGCCGACAACCCATGCGAACCCGTCGCCTGAACCTCCGGACCTGCTGCCTCCTCGCGCTGCTCCCGACCGGCCTGCTCCGCGCCGGCCCCGTGGCCGAGTGGAACGAAGCCGCCCGCGCCGCCATCCGCGCCGCCCGCAGCAACCCGCCCGTGGCATCGCGCGGGCTCGCCCTGCTGCATGTGGCGATTCACGACGCCGTGACTGGTATCCAGCGAATGCATCGCCCGTACCACGTCACGGACCACGCGCCGGAGGGTGCCTCGCTCGAAGCCGCCGTGTCGGGCGCGGCGTATGAGGTGCTGCGCCACCTGTTCCCGAGCAGCGAGATCCAGCGCACGAACCTGGAGGTGGTTTACCTCGAGCTCGTGTCCGCCGTGCCGGAAGGCCCGGCCAAACAGGACGGCCTTTCGTGGGGACAGCAGGTGGGGGCCGCCATCCTCGCGCTGCGAGCCAGCGACGGGACGACGCAACCCGCGGACTACACAGCGGGCGATCAGCCGGGGGTGTGGCGCCCCACCCCCCCCGCCCACGCGCCCGCGCTGCTCCCGCACTGGGGCCAGGTGACCCCGTTCACCATGACGAGCGCCGCCCAGTTCCGGCCGCATCCACCACCGCCCGTGGGGAGTTCCGCGTATGCCTTCGAGGTGAACGTCGTGAAGACGTATGGGGCGGCCGTGGGGTCGGTGCGGACTCCCGATCAGTCCCAGATCGCCGAGTTCTGGGCGAACGGGCCCGGCACCGAGACTCCCCCCGGCCACTGGAACCGCATCGCCGTGCGGGTGGCGCAGGACCGGGAACTCTCCATTCCCGAAGAAGCCCGTCTCCTGGCCCTCGTCAACCTGGCCCTGGCCGACGCGGCCATCTCGTGTTGGGAGGCGAAGTACAGGTACGACTACTGGCGTCCGGTGACCGCGATCCGCGAGGCCAACCCGGACACCGACCCGGACATCGTGGCCGATCCGAACTGGTCGTCCTTTGTCGTGACGCCGCCTTTTCCTGAGTACACCTCGGGCCACAGCATGTTCAGCCGGGCCGCCGCCACCATGCTGGCGCACTATTTCGGGACCGATGCGGTGGCGTTCACGGTGGGGTCGGATGAACTGCCGGAGGTGATGCGTTCCTACGCGGGTTTTGCCGTGGCGGCGGACGAGAGCGCGGTGAGCCGTGTGTATGGCGGCATCCACTTCCCTTCCGCGATCGCCACGGGCCAGGCGGCCGGGCATCTGCTGGCGGAGCACGTGTGGATGCATTACCTGCAACCGCTCGAGGCCCCGACCTTCGTCCTGATCTCGCCACCCGGGGTGGAAGCGCGCATCCAGCTCCTGGGCGACCCGGGCCGATCGTATCGCCTGGAGGCGTGCCCCGATCTCCGCGAGTGGGTGGTGGTGGGCACGGCGACCGCCGGGGCTGACGGCGTCGTCGAGTTCACGGATCCGGCGGCGGCCGGTGAGGCGAAGCGCTTTTACCGGGCGAGCGCCCGCTGAGGCTTCCGGGTCATTTCCCGGCGATCACCCATACTCCCGGGCTCCTGAGGCGGGTCAGGTTGCCTGCGCACCTCAAGGCAAGCCGGGCTCAAACAAGAAGCAGAAACCCCAACGTTCAAGGTAGACGAAGCATGAATCCACTGATCGCACCTCGCCGGCTCTCGCGGCCGGGAACAACTGTCCTGTTCGGCACCGCGCTCCTGACCCTGGCGCCCCAAGGCGCGGCGCAAGGGTGCCTGGCCATCCGGCCCGCCGGCGGTCCGGTCATCCCGGGCACCCTGCTGGTGCCGCAGGCGCACGGATTTCAGGTCTCGGCGGGTTACCGGTATCTGTATGCGGACCGCTATTTCATGGGCACCGAGGAACTTCCGATGCCGCCGGGCAGCCAGGTGATCAACGAGATCCACTCGTTCGACCTCGCGTTCAGCTACGCCCCAACCCCGCGCCTGAGCCTGACGCTGGGCCTGCCCTTCCAGTGGGGCGAACGCACAACGCGCCACGAGCATTCCGGCACCATGACGGGCCCGCAGTACGCCACCGAGGCCGGGGGCATCGGAGATCTGCGGCTCACCGGCGATTTCTGGTTCCTGGACCCCCGGAAGCATCCCCGGGGCAACGTCTCCCTCGGTATCGGGGTCAAGGCGCCGACGGGCGACGACGCGGTCGAGGACGATTTCCACACGCCCGAGGGCATCGTGCACCGGCCGGTGGACGTGGCGATTCAACCGGGCGACGGCGGCTGGGGTTTCCTGGTCCAGATGCAGGGCTTCTATCACGTGGTCGGCGAGCTGAACGCCTACGCGAACGGCTTCTACCTGTTCAACCCGCGCGAGGTGAACGGAACAGCCAGCTTCTCACCGCCAGGTTCACCCAACCAGGACGACGTCAATTCGGTCCCCGACCAGTACCTGGGGCGGGCGGGCTTGAGCTATGGCCTCTGGCCCAAGGCCGGTCTGGCGCTCAGCGTGGGGGGCCGGATCGACGGCCTTCCGGTGCGCGACGCCTTCGGCGGCTCAGAAGGCTTCCGCCGTCCGGGCTACGTGGTCTCGGTCGAGCCGGGGCTGTCCTGGAACTGGAACCGATACAGCCTGAGCGTGACCGCGCCTGTGGCGCTGCTCCGCGACCGGCAACGCAGTGTCACCGACGAGATCACCGGTGGGCACGGCGACGCGTCCTTTGCGGACTTCGCGCTCTTCGCGAATCTCTCGGCCCGTTTCTGAGATCGGAGGGCCGTGCGCCCGGCGTGACGGTTGCCTGGGGAGGGCATTCGTTCTGAGCGCCGGCGGCTTCGCCGCCAGCGTGCGGGGACTTTCTGCCGCGGAGGCCCACGCCCTCTCCGCGCGCACCAACGCTCAACGCCCAACGCCCAACGCCCAACGCCCAACGCTCAACGCGCAACGCCCAACGCCCAACGCCCAACGCTCAACGCGCAACGCTCAACGCCCAACGTTCAACGGCCATTGCCGAGCAACAGCACATATTATCTCGCCAATCATGTCCGCTGCCGCATGATGCCGCCCGACGGATATCTGTATGAAGCGCTCGCAAACCCGCCTCCGTCTCGCGCTGGCCGCCGGCAGCGCGGCCTGGCTCGCCGCCACCGCCGCCGCCGTCGATGTCGCGCGGCTTCCCCCCGCCGCGGCCCAAGCCGATTGGGAACGCGACATCCGTCCCCTGCTCGCGTCGCGTTGCCAATCCTGCCACGGCCCGGAGCGGCAGCGCGGGGGTTACCGCCTCGATTCGCGAGCGGCCGCACTGGCCGGCGGCGACGCCTACCGCCCCGCCCTCCGGCCAGGCGACAGCGCGGGCAGCCCGTTGGTGCACCTCGTGGCGGGGCTGGTTCCGGACTCGCTCATGCCCGCCCGGGGCGAGCCTTTGACCCAACAGGAAGTGGCGCTGCTCCGCGCGTGGGTGGACGCGGGCGCTCCCTGGCCGGAAGATCCCGCCGCTGAGCCTGCCCCGCCGGAGCCGCATTGGGCCTTCCAACCGGTCGTTCGCCCTGCCGTGCCGCCGCCACCGCGCCCTGCCACGGACGTCGCCGAACCGCCCGGCGCGGCCGAAGGTGTTCCATCGCATCCCCTCGACGCCTTCATCCAGGAGAAGCTCGCAGAACACAATCTCGGGCTGTCACCCGAGGCCGACCCGGTCAGCCTCCTTCGCCGTTTGTATCTGGTGATGCTTGGAGTCCCGCCCACGCCCGAGGAGGTGGCCGCGTTTGTGGCCGACCCGCGACCCGACGCGTTTGAGCGGTGGGTGGACCGCGTGCTTGACGATCCGCGCTACGGCGAACGGTGGGCCCGGCACTGGCTGGACCTGATCCGGTTCGCCGAGAGCAACGGCTTCGAGACGAACCGCGAGCGCCCGCACGCCTGGCGCTTCCGCGATTACGTCATCGACGCCTTCAATCGCGACGTGCCCTACGACCGGTTCGTCCGCGAACAACTCGCGGGCGATGCGCTCGGGGCGGACGTCGCCACGGGGTTTCTCGTGGCCGGTCCGGTCGACATCGTGGGCAGTCCCGACCCGGTGCTCACGGCGCAACAGCGGGCCGACGAACTGGACGACATGGTGAGCACCACGGGCACCGCGTTTCTCGGGCTCACGGTCGGGTGCGCGCGCTGCCATGCGCACAAGTTCGATCCCATTGCCCAGCGCGAGTATTTCGCCCTGGCGGCGGTGTTCAGCGGCGTGAAGCACAGCGATCGCGCCCTGCCCCTGCCGGCGGCGCAAGCCGGCGGACTGGCCGAGCTCGATCGCACCATCCACGATCTCGAACGCAAGCTGGCCCCCTTCCTCGCGCCCGTGGCGCCCCCGACGAACCAGCTCGCCGCAATGCCGCTCCGCCCGCCGGTCAATGCCCGCCAAAACGAGGAGGTCTTCCCGCCCGTGCCCGCCCGTTTCGTCCGCTTCACGATCCTCGCCGCGAGCTCGGGCGAGCCTGGTCTGGACGAACTCGAGGTCTGGTCCGCCGACCGCAACGTGGCGCTGGCCCGGCACGGAACGAAACCCGCGGCTTCCGGAACGTTGCCCGGGTACGAGATCCACCAGCTCAAGCACGTGAACGACGGCCAAGTCGGCAACGCGCGTTCCTGGATCTCGGACGAGCCCGGTCGCGGCTGGGTGCAGCTCGAGTTTGCCCAGATCGAGCGCATCGAACGCATCGTGTGGGGTCGCGACCGCGAAGGCGCCTTCGGGGATCGAGTGCCCACAAAGTACCGGATCGAAGCGGCGCTCGAACCCGACGCGTGGGTCGTGCTGGCGACCTCCGACGACCGCGAGCCCTTTCCGGGCCCGACGCCGAAGTCGGCGGAACCGGAGTACCGTTTCGCGGGCTGGCCGGAAGCTGAAGCCGCGCAGGGCCGTAGCTGGCTGGCCGAGCTGGAGCAAGCCCGACGGCGCCGGGTCGCGCTGGCGCAGCCGCCGATGGCCTATGCGGGGACCTTTGTCGAACCGGCCCTCACCTTCCGGCAGCATCGCGGCGATCCCATGCAACCGCGCGAGGTGGTACCGCCGGGAACCCTGGCGATCTTCCAGCCGCTGACCCTGGCCACCAACACGCCCGAGCAGGAACGGCGCCTGCGAATGGCGGAGTGGATTACGCATCCGGACCATCCCCTGACGGCGCGGGTGCTCGTCAATCGGATCTGGCAGTACCATTTCGGCGTCGGGCTGGTGGACACGCCCAACGATTTCGGGAGGAACGGCGCGCGTCCGAGCCATCCGGTCTTCGTTTCGACTGGCTCGCCGAGTTCGTCCAGCCAACCTGCCGGAGCCGACGTGAGGAGGCTCAGCAGAGTCTCGTGACCTCGACTCCTACGTCCCCCACTGGTAGGAGCCGACGTGAGGAGGCTCAGCCGAGTCTCGTGACCTCGACTCCTACGGTGCCTGCGGGTTGGTCCATCAAACACCTCCACCGTCTCATCCTCACGAGCGCCACGTGGCGACAGTCCAGCGCGCCGCGGCCTGAGGCGCTGGCCGTGGATGCCGGTTGCCGATGGCTCTGGCGCTTCCCGCCGCGTCGGCTCGAGGCGGAGGCCATTCGCGACAGCGTGCTCGCGGTGAGCGGCACCATCGATCCCACACCCGGCGGGCCCGGCTTCTTCCTGCACCGGGTCGAGCGCGAGAACGTCTATCACTACCATCCGCTCGAGGACTTCGGCCCGGCCGAAGCGCGTCGCATGGTATACGCCGTCAAGATCCGCCTCGAACCGGACGGCATTTTCGGCGCCTTCGATTGTCCGGACGGCAGCCTGGCCATCCCGCGGCGGAACGTGTCGACCACGCCGCTGCAGGCGCTGAACCTGTTCAACAGCCGGTTCATGGCCGACCAGGCCGTCCATCTGGCGGCGCGGCTCGCGCGCGAAGCCGGCCCCACAGCGGACGCCCAGGTACGACGCGCCTGGCAACTCGCCATTCACCGGGCGCCTGAACCCGCCGAGGCCCGTGAAGCCGCGGCGCTGGTTGCCGCCGAGGGCTTGCCCGCCCTGGCCCGGGCGCTGCTCAACGCCAACGAATTCCTGTTCATCCCGTGAACCCCTCGCCCTTGCCAGCCCACCATCCGCTGCTCAACCGCCGCCGTTTCCTGGGCGACGCCGCCTGCGGGCTCGGCGCCATCGCGCTCACGCACCTGCTTGGGCGGCAGGGTCTCCTCGCCGCGAGCGTGTCTGGCAAGGAACCGCTGCGTCCGGTGATTCCGCCCGGCCAGCCCTACGCCCCGCGCGCGCCGCATTTCCCGCCGCGGGCCAAGAACGTGCTCGTGATCTTCTGCAGTGGCGCGTGCAGCCAACTGGACACCTTCGACTACAAGCCCGAACTGATCCGCCACCACGGCAAACCGCTGCCGGGGGCCGAAGGGCTGATCACGTTCCAGGGCGAGCAAGGTGCGCTGACGCGGAGCCCGTGGGAGTTCCGCCCGCGCGGTCAGTCCGGGAAGATGATCTCCGACCTGGTGCCGCACCTGGGCGCCCTGGCGGACGACCTTTGCTTCATCCACTCGATGCAGGGCAAGACGAACACCCACGGTCCGGGCGAGAACTTCATGTCCACGGGCTTCACCCGCGACGGCTTCCCGAGCCTGGGCGCGTGGGTGACCTACGCCCTGGGCACCGAGGATCAGAGTCTGCCCGCGTACGTCGCCCTGCCGGATCCCCGGGGCAAGCCGCAGAACAGCGTCAACAACTGGGCGCCCGGCTTCCTGCCCGCGGCCTTCCAGGGCACCGAATTCAACGCCACTAACCCGCTCCGCCACCTGACGCCGCCGCCGGGCATCAGTGCGCGCACCGACGTCGCCACGCGCGACTTTCTCCAAGGGCTCAACGCGCGCCACGCGGAACGGTTCCCCGGCGACACCGAACTCGCGGCGCGCATTGCCAGCTACGAACTGGCCGCGCGGATGCAGCTCGCCGTGCCAGGCGTGGCCGACCTCAGCACCGAACCGCCCCACATCATCAAGCTGTACGGCGCGGACGAGGGCGGGTCGAAGGTGAAAGACCTGCGGGCTGCCTACGCCCGCAACTGCATCCTGGCGCGCCGGCTCATCGAGCAGGGCGTCCGTTTCGTCCAGCTCTTCAACGGCGCGTACCAGACCGGCGGCGAAGGAGTGAGCAACTGGGACGGGCACAAGGACCTGTTCAACCAGTACAGCGTGCACGGGCCGGTGATGGACCAGCCCACTGCCGCGCTCCTCCTCGATCTCAAGCAGCGCGGCCTCCTCCGCGACACCCTCGTGGTCTGGTGCACCGAGTTCGGCCGCATGCCCACGTTCCAGAAGGGCGCTCAGGGCCGCGACCACAACCCCGACGGGTTCACCTGCTGGCTCGCCGGCGCGGGCGTCAAGGCCGGCCTCAGCTACGGCGCCACCGACGACTTCGGCCACCGGGCCGTCGAGGACATCGTCACGGTGCACGACTTCCACGCCACCCTCCTGCATCTGCTCGGCCTCGACCACGAGCGGCTCACGTATTATCACAACGGCCTGGAACGCCGCCTGACGGATGTCGAGGGACACGTGGTCACCGGCGTGTTGGCATGAAGGCACTGCAACTCGTCGCTCACGGCGCCCCCGGCCGCTTCGAACTCCGCGATCTCCCGGCGCCCGAGCCGGGGCCGGCCGACGCGGTCGTGCGGGTGCGGGCCTGCGGACTGAACCGGCTGGACCTCTGGCTCGAGGAACGCGCGTTGCCGCTCCCGCTCCGCCTGCCCCGCACACCCGGCTCCGAAGTGGCGGGCGAAATCCTCCGGGTCGGCGCGGAGGGCACCGCTTGGAAGCCGGGCGATCGGGTCGCCATCCAGTCGAACCTCTTCTGCGGGGCCTGCGAGTTCTGCGTGCGGGGCGAGGAATCGCTCTGCCTCGCGGCCACCCTGCTGGGCGTGCAATGCGACGGCGGCCTGGCGGAGCAGGTGGTCGTGCCGGCCCGCACCCTCGTGCGATTGCCGGACGAGCTGGACTTCACGACGTCCGCCGCGCTGACGTTGGCCGGGAGCACCGCCATGCACATGCTGACCCGACGCGTGTCCGTGCCGGCGGGGGCCTGGGTGCTGGTGATCGGGGGCGCCAGCGGCGTCGGGTCCGCGGCGATCCAGATCGCGCGCGGTTTGGGGGCGCGGGTGGTGAGCACGGGATCGACGGCGGCTAAGCGGGCGCTGGCGCTCGAGCTGGGAGCGGAGGCCGCGCTGGACACGGCCGATCCGGGGTGGCCGGCCCAAGTGCGGCAGCTCACCGGGAAACGGGGCGTGGACGTTGCGGTCGAGCATGTGGGCGGACCGCTGCTCGAGCAGGTCTTTCACTGCCTGGCGCGCGGCGGGACGGTGGTGACCTGCGGGGCCACGGCCGGGCGTGAACCCACGCTGCAACTCTGGCCTTTCTTCGTGAAGGAACAGCGCCTCGTGGGCAGCTACAGCCGCACGCGCGAGGACCTCAAGACCACGCTGGCCTGGGCGAAGGAAGGCCGTCTGCGGCCGGTCCTCGACCGCGTGCTGTCGCTGGCCGACACCCCCGCGGGTCTGGCGGCCCTGCGCGCGCGGACCGTCCTGGGCAAGATCGTGGTGACGCCTTGACCGTCCCCCTGAGTAGGAGCCGACCTTCGTAGGAGCCGACGTCAGGAGGCAGGGTGGGAGCCAACGCGAGTAGGAGCCGACGTCAGGAGGCAGGGTGGGAGCCAACGTGAGTAGGAGCCGACGTCAGGAGGCAGATTGGTACTGCCGTCTGCTCCCCGACGCCTCCTGACGTCGGCGCCTACTCCGGGCGGGCGTAGCGCTGGGCCAGCACGCCGGCAATCTCCCGGATCCGCGCGGCCAACCCTTCCGGCCGCACCACGGTCGCGTGGACTCCCCAGCCGAGCACCCAACGTTCCGCTTCCTCGAGGCTGTCCAGGCGCAACCGCACCCGGACCTCCCCGCTGGGGAGCTCCGTGAGATCCTGGCTCGCGTGCCAGCGCCGGCCCCGGATCAGATCCCCGGCCCACGCATCGAAATCGACCACCACCTCGTAGTCCGCAGCGCCTCGGAACACCGCCAGGCTCCCCCGCAGGTACGTGTTCAGGTCAAACTCACCCTCGAGCGTGAACCGGCTCGACGTCAGCTCCGGGGCGCGCAACCGCGCCAGCACGAACGTCCGCATCGCCTGGCGATCTTCATCGAACCCGAACAGGTACCAGTGATTCTCGATGCAGGCCAGGTGGTAGGGCCGGACCTGCCGCGGCCGGATTTGCCGCGTCCCGAGGTTGCGGTACTGAAAGCGCACCACGCGTCGCTCCCGCACCGCCCGGGTCAAGACTTCAAAGGTCTGCAGGTCGGCGTCCTCAGGTGCGAACGGTCGGAAGGAGAAGGCGGCGTCCAGGTTTCCCAGCGTAAAGCGCGTCTCGGTATCCAGGCGCCCGGTCAGCTTCTGGAAGGCGGTCTCGAGCATCCGCTGGAACGGCGTGCCGTGGTACTGGGCGATGGCCTTGTGCGCCACCAGCAGCGCAAAGAGCTCGCCCTCGGTCATGGTGAGGTTGGGAAAGTGCTCCACCGGCTCGGTGTACCGGTAGCCCTGGTGCCGCCGATCGTAGCTGATCGGCAGGCCCAGCCGGCACTTCATGAAATCCACGTCGCGCTTGATGGTGCGCGGCACGACCTCGAGTTCCCGTGCCAGGGTGAGGCAGTTGGGGTACCGATTCACCTGCAGCGCCTGGTGAATGTGCATCATCCGGTCAAGCGGCGGTCGGGCGGCGTGCCGTGTCGGGACCTGGGCCATAGGCGTGACCGTCCTTGTGCCTGTCACCCGCGCGCCTGTCAAACCTCCGTGTCGTCCGTGTCCGCCTCCAGACCAGCCTCGTTCGTTTCGCCCCTGTGAATAAGTTTCCGGGCACGGTGACCACGGATGTCAGTGTGCCCGTGCTGAAATGGTCGGCGTGAAGACAACATCTCTCGACTCGATCCCGAATCCTCGCTTACGGCTTGCGCTCCCCGGTCGCCCCCGGCCCCGGCGGGCGCTGACCGTCGCCTGCCTGTTGGCCCTCGGCCCGGCGGCCCAGACCAACCACGCGGGCATTGTTGTCACGGCGCATACCGTGACCGCCACCGACAGCGGTTGGTACAACAGCCTCGGCGAACACGACCCCGCCAACCGGAGCGTGCTCACCGGCAACCTGGATGGGGTGCGCTACGCGAGTTGGGCAACCTTCAACCTGCCGGCCGTCGACCGTGCCAACTACTCCACCACCTCGACCAGCAGCACCACGACCCCCCGCTACCGCGGGGGCACCTGGATCCGACGCCCCGAGCTCGACAAGCCGTTTGACCCGCTGGACCCCACCGCCCCGGCGGCCCCGTACGCCTGGGAACGGGTCGTGGATTACGTGGACTTCACCCGCACTGCCACGACGGTGCAGAGCAGCACCTTCCTCGGCTTCTCGACCGTGGTCCTGAGCTACTCGAATGCCGGCGTCAGTTCGGTGCCGTGGGGGTTGCTGCGCTTGTGGGACATCCACACGCCCCTGGCGGAGCTGCAGGCGGGGGGGACCGGACGCCTCGACATCTACCAGGATTTGGTCGACGGCCTGAGCTACGGGGCGGTCTGGGCGCCGGCCGCCGGCGGCTTCAGCGTTGCGCTCAACGGCGCGGCCCTCGCCGCCCTGGCCGCGGCCAGCGACGGCACGTTCGCCGTCGGCGCCGAACTGGTGGGGGCCACGGCCGGCCAATACCTGTTTGGAGGACCGCCCAAGACCGTGACGCTCCAGTTCCGCGACCTGCGGGATAATGGCACGCAGACCACCTACACCGAGACCTACCACAACGAGCGCAGCGTGAGTGAGCGCCTGCTCTACTGGCCCTCGGCCATCGTGATCCCCGAGCCCGGGTCCACCGCCGCCGTGGTCGCCGGCCTGCTGGTGGGATTCGCAACGTTGCGGCGCTTTGGACCCGGCGTAGCGGGCAACCGGGGTGCGAGCCGACGGTGAGATTGACTTCCGGGCGGCGTTCCCCCGATGCCGCTCCGGAGGGAAGGAGGTCAATCGGGGAGCCTGGTGGGCCGCAAGGCCCGCCAGGCAATTCCCGATGTCTGTAATCGGCGGAGAAACCCCCACCCCTGAATCC
>JABTUJ010000003.1 GCA_015075445.1 Verrucomicrobiales bacterium | reverse complement strand
GAGCGCTCCTCCTTCCAGCCCGGTTGCGTCCCCCCCTGTGGTGCTGGCTTCCAGCCTGCACGCGCCCGGCTCGCTCATCGATCCGAAGGTCCTGATGAGCATCCGCAACCTCGAGCTGCGCGCCCGCGTCGTCGTCGAGGGCTTCTGGACCGGCCTCCACCGCAGCCCCTACCACGGCTTCTCCGTCGAGTTCACCGAGTACCGCCAGTACACTCCCGGCGACGACCCCCGCTACCTCGACTGGCGCGTCTTCGCCCGCAGCGACCGCTACTTCCTCAAGCGCTTCGAGGACGAAACCAACCTCCGCTGCCACCTCGTCGCCGACCAGAGCCGCTCGATGACCTTCGGCTCCACCGGCTACGCCAAAACCGATTACGCCGCCACCCTCGCCGCCACCCTCGCGTACTTCCTCCACCAGCAAGGCGACGCCGTCGGCCTGCTCACCTTCGCCGACCGCGTGCGCGATTACCTCCCGGCCCGACACCGCTTCGGCCACCTCCGCCGGCTCATGTTGACCCTCGAACAACCCGCCGCCGGCCAGGCCACCGATGTCGTCGCCCCGCTCGAACGCGTCGCCGAGCTCGTCCGCAAACGTGGCCTCATCGTCGTCCTCTCGGACTTCCTCGCCCCCCTCGACCGCCTCGAATCCGCCCTCCTCCAGCTCGCCGCCTCCGGTCACGACCTCGTCGTCTTCCAAATCCTCGACCCCGCCGAGCTGGCGCTCACGTTCCGCGAACCCGCCCGCTTCGAAGACCTCGAATCCGGCCGCTCGCTCATGCTGGATCCGGGCTCCGTCCGCGCGGATTACCTCCGGCAGCTCGAAGCGCACTGCGAAGGCCTGCGCCAGCTCTGCCAGCGGCTCGGCGCCAGTTGCACGCGGCTCGCGACCGACCAGCCGCTCGAACTCGCCCTCTTCGAATTCTTGCGGGCCCGCACGGCCCGCGGCCGGCGCGTCCGCCGCGCCACCCGCCTCCCCGGCGGCGGAGGCAACGCATGAGCTTCCTGGCGCCGCTCTTCTTGCTCGGGGCCCTCGCCGTGGCGCTCCCGGTCCTGTTCCACCTCGTTCGGCGTACGACGCGCGAACGGACCGTCTTCAGCTCGCTCATGTTCCTGCGGCCCGCCCCTCCGCGGCTCACCCGCCGCAACCGCCTCGAACATCTCCTGCTGCTCCTGCTGCGTTGCGCCGTGATCTGCCTGCTGGCCTTCGGCTTTGCCCGCCCTTTCCTCAAGCAGGCCGTCTCCTCCCCACCGCCCGTCAGCGAAGCCCGGCGGCTCCTGCTGCTCGTGGACACCAGCGCCAGCATGCAGCGCGGCAACCTGTGGACCCTCGCGCGCGAGCGCGCCGACACCATCCTCCGCAAAACCACCGTGGCCGATCAACTCGCCCTCTTCACCTTCGACCGGCAGCTCACCCCGCTCCTCCCTTTCGAGCAGTGGACCGCCACGCCCCCTTCCGAGCGGGTCGGTCTCGCCCGCAGCCGCCTCGCCGACACCACCCCCGGTTGGGCCGGCAGTCACCTCGACCTGGCCCTCATCCGCGCCGCCGATCTGCTGGCCGAAGTCACCGACGAACGTCCCGCCGGCGCTCGCCGCCAGGTGATCGTGATCAGCGACTTCCAGTCCGGCAGCCGGCTCCAGCGGCTTCAGGCCCACGAATGGCCCAACGGCGTCGAGATCGTCCTCGAAGCCCTCCCGTCCCCCCCCACCAGCAACGCTGGACTGCACCTCGCCGCCGAGACCGCGGATGCCCCCGCGACTCCCGAGGCCACGCTGCGCGTCCGTGTCACCAACGAACCCGACTCCCGCCTCGAGCAGTTCTCCCTCGGCTGGACCCGTGACACGCCGGATTACCTCGGCGAACCGCTGTCCCTCTACGTCCCCGCCGGCCAGAACCGCCTCGTCGTCCTGCCCCTCCCTCCCGCCGACGCCGGTGCCGATCGCCTCCGGCTCCGTGGCGATGACGAACCCTTCGACAACACCGTCTTCGTCCTTCCACCCCAGCCCGCGCGCGCCTCGGTGCTCTTCCTCGGCAATGACGCTGCCGGCGATCCCCGCCAGCCCCGCTTCTTCCTCGAACGCGCCTTCCAGGACACCCGCCGCCTCCACGTCGAGGTCACCGCCTTCACCCCCACCGCGCCCCCGACCGCCGACGCCCTCGCGGCCGCCTCGCTCTTCGTCCTTGCCGAGGCCCTTCCCGCCCCCGCCCTCGAACCCGTCGCCGCCGCCGTCCGCGCGGGCAAGACCCTCCTGTTCGTCCCGAAGACCGCCGCCGACGTCGGCACCCTCGCCTTCCTGCCGGAACTCGCCCCGGTCACGGCCTCCGAAGCCACCTTCGGCAGCTACGGCTTGCTCGGCGAAATCGACTTCCGCCATCCGCTCTTCGTCCCTTTCGCCGACCCGCGATTCAGCGACTTCACCAAGATCCATTTCTGGAAGGCCCGTCGCTTGGTCACCGACGCTGTGCCCGACGCCCGGATCCTGGCCCGGTTCGACGACGAAACCCCAGCCCTCATCGAAATCCCCGTCGGCCGCGGCCGGGTCTTTCTCCTCGCGTCCGGCTGGCATCCGGCCGACAGCCAGCTCGCCTTGTCCTCGAAGTTCGTTCCCTGGCTCTACTCCCTGCTCGACCTCAGCGGTGTCCGTCCCGCCCCGCCTCCCGCCCACGTCGTCGGCGATCCCGTGCCGCTCGCGCTCGATGCCGCCCCCACCGCCTCCGCCACGGTCCTCACGCCGGACGGCCGCTCCGTCCCGGTCCCGCCGGGCGAAGCGGCCTTTGCCCAGACGGCTCTCCCGGGATTCTATCGCCTGCAGTCCGCGGCCGGCGCGAACCGTTTCGCCGTCAACCTCGACCCCGCCGAAAGCCGCACGGCTCCGTTGCCTCTCGACGAGCTCGAGCGCCTTCAGGTCCCCCTGGCTCGCACCCAGCCGGACCGCACGGCCGATCCCGTCCTGCAAGCCCGCCTCCAGAGCGCCGAACTCGAAGGCCGCCAGAAACTCTGGCGCTGGCTCATCCTCGCCACCTTGATCGTGCTCGTTGTCGAAACCTGGCTGGCCGGCCGCATCGCCCGTCAAACGCCGGCCCCCGTCTCCGCCTCGCCATGAACGATCCCTTCCTCAAGTCCCGACTCGCCCCCCTGGCGCGCCGCCTCCGCGGCCTCCGGTCGGGCTGCCTCCTGGCCGGCTGCTGGATCGGCACGGCCCTCGCCGGCCTGGTTGCGGTCACCTTGCTCCGCGAGTTCGGTTTCGCCTCCCGTTACACGCTGCCGGTCATCGCGACCCTCGGCGTCGTGGCTGCGCTCCTGATCGCCCGGTGGCATCGGCGAAAGCCGCTGGATTATCGGACGCTCGCCCGCCAGGTCGAGGCGCGTCATCCCGAACTCGAAGGCCGGCTCCTCACCGCCGTTCAACTCTCCGCTTCGCCGCTCGCCGAACCTCACTTCCTCGAACGCCGGCTCGTCGACGAAGTTCTCGATCACAGCTATCGCCATACCTGGTCGCGCGTCATCCCGTTCACGCGGGTGCTCACCGCCCACTGCGCCCAACTGCTCGCCCTGCTGCTCGTGGGACTGCTCTTCTATCGCCTCCAACCCGCCGCCAGCCAGCCGCTCGTCGCCCAAACCCGCCTGCCCGCCGGGGTGACCGTCTCCCCCGGCAACACCGAACTCGAACGCGGCGAAAGCCTCGTCGTCATGGCCCGGTTCGGAGGCCCCGTCGTGCCGGCCAGCGTCGAACTGGTCCTCCTCGATCCGGATGGCTCGACCCGCCGTGTCCCGCTCGTCAAAAGCCTGGCGGACCCCATGTTCGGCGGCTCCGTCCCCGGCGTGGCCCAGCCCTTCCGCTATCACCTCGAGTTCGGCGACGAACGCACCGACGACTACCAGGTCACCGTCTTCGAGCATCCCCGCCTGGAACGTGCCGACGCCGACCTCGCCTATCCGGAGTACACCGGGCTGGCCCCCAAACGCCTCGAAGACACCCGGCGCATCACCGCCGTCGAAGGCACCCGGCTCGACCTCGCCCTCCACCTCAACAAGCCGGTGACCTCCGCCCGCCTCATCGCCACCGACGCCGAGGCCACAGTCGTTCCCCTCGCCACCGACACCAACCGCCCCGTCGCCACCCTCGCCGGCTTCTCTCTCGCCACCTCGCGCACCTATCGCCTCGAACTGCTGGACACCGAGCAGCGCACCAACAAGGTCCCCGCGACCTTCGTCTTCCACGCCCTCACCAACCGGCTGCCCGAGCTCAAGATCGTCTCACCCCGCGGCGACACCCGGCCCTCGCCGCTCGAGGAAATGGTCTTCGAAGGCTCGGTCTGGGACGACTTCGGCGTCGAGTCCTACGGCGTCGCCTACACCCTGGTGGGCGAGGAAACTCGCTTCCTCGAACTGGGCCGCACCGTCCCTGCCCGCCAGCCCGGTCCCTTCCGTCACCTGCTCCGCCTCGAAGACCTCCGCGTCACGCCCGATCAGCTCATCGCCTGGTTCCTCTGGGCCGATGACCTCGGCCCCGATGGCACCCCCCGCCGCACCAACGGGGACCTCTTCTTCGCCGAGATTCGCCCCTTCGAAGAGATCTTCCGCGAAGGCGCCGCCGGCCAGGAAGGCGAGCAGGCCGGACAACAGGCCGGCCAGCAGGGTCAGGGCCAAAGCCCCTCCACCCAGCTCGCTGACCTCCAGAAACAGATCATCAGCGCCACCTGGAAGCTCCAGCGCGACCACGGCACGACGTCCCGCCGCGCCGACGCCCCCCCTTCAGCCGGGTACGCACAAGACGCCGACGTGGTGCGCGACGCCCAGGCCCAGGCCCTCGACCAGGCCACCGAGGCGGCCGGTCAGACCGAAGACCCTCGCACCACCGCCTTCTGGAAGGTCGCCACCGACGCCATGCAGAAGGCCCTCGCCGAACTCGAGGCGGCTCGCGAATCCCCCGCGCCCCTCCCCCAGGCGCTCGCCGCCGAACAGGCCGCCTACCAGGCCCTCCTCCGCCTCCAGCAGCGCGAATTCGAAGTCACCCGCAGCCGCAACCGCAGCCAGGGCCAGCAGGCCGGCAGCCGCCAGCAGCAACGCCAGCGCCAGCTCGATCAGCTCGAACTCACCCAGTCCGAAAATCGCTACGAAACCCAGCGCCAGGCCCAGGCCCCCGCCGAAACCGAACGTCGCGAACAACTGCAGGTCCTCAACCGCCTCGCCGAACTCGCCCGCCGCCAGCAGGACCTCAACGAGCGGCTCCGCGAACTCCAGACCGCCCTCGCCGAGGCCCGCACCGAGGCCGAACGCGAGGAGATCCGCCGCGAACTCAAACGCCTCCAGGACGAGCAACGCCAGATGCTCAGCGACGTCGATGAGCTCGACCAGCGCATGGACCGTCCCGAGAACCAGTCCCGCATGGCCGAGTCCCGCCAGGAGCTCGAGCAGGCCCGCCAGGACATGCAACGCGCCGCCGAGGCCGCCGAGCAAGGCGCGGTCTCCCAGGCCCTCGCCGCCGGCACCCGCGCCCAACGCCGCGTCCAGGATCTCCGCGAGGAGATGCGCCGCTCCAGCGCCGGCGAGTTCGCCGAGGACCTCCGCGAGATGCGCACCGAAGCCCGCGAACTCGCCCGCCGCCAGGAACAGCTCGCCGAGCAGCTCGGCCAGCTCGGCAACCGCGAGCGCCGCCGCCTCGACGACTCCGCCGAACGTGAAACGCTCACCCGCCAGCTCACCAACCAGATCGAACGCCTCACCAACCTCGTCAGCCGCGCCACCCAGGTCTCGCAACAGGCCGAGGCCTCCGAGCCGCTCGTCTCCCAGCAGCTCTACGATTCCCTCCGCAAGTTTCACCAGGACGAAGGCGCCGTCGTGAAGGAGTTCCAGGAGGAGCTCTTCGAGCGCGGCCTCATGACCCGCGGCCTCCTCGAACGCCTCGAAGAGACCGCCGCCCAGGACGGCGCCAAGGCTCTCGAAGTCACCACCGAGATGCTCCGCCAGGGCTTCCTCCCCCAGGCCGACCGCGCCGAACAACGCGCCCGCGCCGGCATCGGCGAGCTCCGCCGTGGCGTTGAACGCGCCGCCGAACGTGTCCTCGGCGACGACACCGAATCCCTCCGTCTCGCCCAGCGCGAGCTGGACCAGTTGACCGAGCAACTCGAACGCGAGGCCGGCCAGGGCCCGGGCCAGCCCGACGATTCCGCAGCGGAACCGGGGCAGCCCGGCCAAACCGGCGAGCTCGCCGGTCAACCGGGCGAACCACAGGAATCCGATCGGTCGGATCGGTCCGATCGGTCGGATCGGTCGGATCGGTCGGATCGGTCGGATCGGCCCGGTCAACCCGGTCAGCCAGGGCAAGCCCGTGAGTCGGGCGAGACCCCGCCCGACTCCGCCCAACCCGGCGGGCGCGGTGGTCAGCTTGCCGGCGAGCCCTCCGACCCGACCCGCGAAGAACGTGCGCCTCAACCCGGCGCCCAAACCACGAACGACGGTCGGCGGCAGGGCTCCGACGCCCGCAACGCCGGCCCCGGCGGGCGTGGTGGTCCCCAGGCCAGTGCCTTCGACCGCTGGCTCGACGCCGACAACCCCGCCACCGCCGGCCCCCTCACCGGACCGGACTTCGCCCCGTGGTCCGACCGCCTGCGCGAGGTGGAGGAGATGGTGGAACTGCCGTCCCTGCGCAGCGAACTCGCCCAGGCCCGCGAACGCGCCCGCCAGATCCGCCAGGAGTTCCGCCGCGACCTCAAGAAGCCGGACTGGGCCGTCGTGCGGCTCGAGATCGTCCGCCCCCTGGTCGAGGTGCGCCAACAGATCGCCGAGGAACTCGCCCGCCGCGAGCCCGCGAACCAGCTTGTGCCCATCGATCGCGACCCCGTTCCCGGCCGCTTTGCCGAACAGGTCCGCCGTTACTATGAGGAACTCGGCCGCAGCCGCTAGCCCTGCCGCATGAGTCTCCTCGCCGCCCTCACCTTCTCCGGTTCCGGCTGGCTCTGGCCCGCCACGATCGCCGCCGCTGTTGCCCTGGCCGTCCTCACGTGGAGCTACCTCTCGACCTCCTCCGTCCCTGGCCGATTGCGCGGACTGGCCGCGGCGCTCAAGGCCCTGGGCGTGGCCCTCCTCGCCTTCTGCCTCCTCGAGCCCCTCTGGTCCGGACAACGCGTTCGCCCCGGGGCCAACCTCTTCGTGGTGCTCGCCGACAACAGCCAGGGGCTCCAGGTCAAAGACCGCGGCGAATCCCGCTCCCGCGGCCAGGTCCTCGAACAGCTCCTGACGCGGGGCGCCGGCACCTGGTCCGAACGGCTCGAAACCGATTTCGAGGTCCGCCGCTTCTACTTCGACACCCGGCTCCACGCCACGCACGACTTTCACGAGCTGACCTTCGACGGGCGCGCCTCCGCCATTGGCACCGCCCTTCAGGGGGTGGCCGAGCGCTTTACCGGCCGACCGCTGGCCGGAGTCCTCCTGTTGACCGACGGTAACGCGACTGACCTTCGCGAAGCCGCTTCCCTGCCTCCGGACCTCCCGCCGGTTTACCCCGTCGTCCTCGGAAGTGCCGGTGCCGTGCGCGACCTTGCCCTCGGCCAGGTCCAGATCAGCCAGACCGCCTTCGAGGATGCCCCCGTCTCGATCCAGGCCGAGGTCCTCGCCACCGATTTCAGCGGCGAACCGGTCGTGGCCCAACTGCTCGACGCCCGCGGCCGCACCGTCCAGGAGCAACTCCTGCGTGCCCGCAAGCCCCAGGACACCCTCAGCTTCCGCTTCCAACTGCGCCCCGAACTGCCCGGCCTCTCCTTCTACCAGCTCCGCGTCGCCACGCGCGACGAACGCCAGTCGCCCGCCGAGTCGGACCAGACCCGCGAGGCCACCCTCCTGAATAACACGCGCATGGTCCCCGTCGATCGCGGCCGCGGTCCCTACCGTCTCCTCTACGTCGCCGGCCGACCCAACTGGGAATACAAATACCTCAACCGCGCCCTCCAGGAAGACGACCAGATCGACCTCGTCGGCCTCATCCGCATCGCCCTCCGCGAGCCCAAATTCGAGTTCCGCGGCCGCGCCGGCGAGACCGGCAATCCGCTCTTCCGCGGCTTCGGTGACCAGTCGCGTGAGGAGGTCGAACGTTACGACCAGCCCGTCCTCACCCGCCTCAACACCCGCGACGAACTCGAGCTGCGCGGCGGCTTCCCGCGCACCCCGGAAGACCTGTTCGCCTACGACGCCATCATCCTCGATGACGTCGAGGCCGCCTTCTTCGGCGCCGACCAGGCTGCCCTCTTCCCCCGGTTCGTCGCCGAACGCGGCGGCGGCTTCCTCATGCTCGGCGGCGCGGAGTCCTTCCAGGAAGGCGGCTACCACCGCACCCCCATCGGCGACCTCTTGCCCGTCTATCTCGACCGCCCCGACACCGCCAATCCCGGCGGGCCCCAGCGTTTCTCCCTCGCCCAGGAGGGCTGGCTCCAGGCGTGGGCCCGCCTCCGCGACAACGAAGGCGACGAGCGCGCCCGCCTCGAAAACGTCCCGCCCTTCCTCGTCTTCAACCGCATCCGCGACGTCAAACCCGGCGCCAGCGTCATCGCGCTCGCCACTGACGAAGGCGGTCACGACCGTCCCGCGCTCGTCACCCAGCGCTTCGGCCGCGGCCGTTCCGCCGCCCTCCTCCTCGGCGATCTCTGGCGCTGGGGCATGCGCGACGCCGACGCCCGTCGCGACATGGAAAAGGCCTGGCGCCAGTTGATCCGCTGGCTCGTGGCCGACGTCCCGAAACGCGTCGAACTCGGGATCGAGGAACAGCCCGCCGCCGGCAGCGGCGCTGTCCAGCTCGAGATCCGCGTCCGCGACACCGCCTTCCTCCCGCTGGACGACGCCACCGTGTCCCTCGAGGTCGAACCCGTCGTGGCGCACGGATCCTCCACGGTGACCAACCGGATCCGAATGCGCGCCGAACCGTCCCTCAGCGAAGCCGGCCTTTACACCGCCACCTTCCTGCCCCGCGACAGCGGCGCTTACAAAGCCCTCGCCGTCGCTGAGAACGCCGCCGGTGGCGAGATCGGCCGCGCCGAAGCGGGCTGGAGCACCGACCTGGCCGCTGAGGAGTTCCGGTCGCTTCAGCCGAACACCGCGCTGCTCGATGCCATCGCCCGTCGCACCGGCGGAGAAGCCGTGGCGGCGTCCAGCCTGCCGGCCTTCGTCCGCGGGCTGCCCACCCGCCACGCCCCGGTCATGGAAGCAGTAACCACTCCTCTCTGGCACACCCCCTGGCTCTTCCTGCTCGCCCTGGCCTGCTTCGTCACCGAATGGGGCCTGCGCCGTCGGAAAGGTATGCCGTGACCCTGCCGCCCATGAATCCGTGGTGCACGCGTTCAGCCTGCACCTTTCTCCCGCAAAGCGCCGCTCAAAGCCGGCGTAATCCCTCCGCTGCCCACCCCACCCATGGCCCCCGCCTCTGCGCCGCCTGGCAGACCAGCCACGGTGGGGCCGGATTTACCCCCTTGAATCCTGTAACTTCCCTTGAGCTTTGGTCTTTGAACTTTAAACTTCCTCCCCCTTCCTCCTCTACCCCCCGAGCGGCATGGCCCCTGAGCAGGTCCAAGCGGAACCGCCCGATCTCTGTCGTCCTCGCCCTCGCGCTTCTGCCCTTCTCCCTCCTCCCCTTCGCCAGCGAACCCTTGCCTCCTGCGGCACCGCCCGATGCCCCCACGGATCTCCCGGCAATCCTGCTCGTCGTTGGTGCCCCCGGCGAACCCGACTTCGGAACGAACTTCCTCGGCCAGGCCGAGAGCTGGACGCGCACCGCCGCTCAGGCCCAGGTGCCTCTGACCCGCATCGGCCCCGCTTCCCTCTCGACGTCCTCCGCAGCGCCCGATCCGTCCGACCCACCCGCTCTCCCGGCCGCTGAAAGCACGGAGGCACCTGACGCACCCAACTCCACTCCCTCCGCCGCCGTGTCCTCACCCTCCCCGCCCAGCGATCGTGAACTCCTTGCCGCCGCCCTGGCCGCCGCCCCCAAAGCGGGTCGAGAACCCCTCTGGCTCGTCCTCATCGGCCACGGCACCTTCGACGGCCGCGAAGCGCGCTTCAACCTCCGCGGCCCGGACCTCACCGCCGCCGAACTCGCCGACTGGCTCCAACCCTTCCAGCGTCCGCTCGTCCTGATCAACACCGCCTCCGCCAGCGCCCCCTTCCTCGCCGCCCTCAGCGGCCCCAACCGCATCGTCATCACCGCCACCCGCAGTGGCAATGAACAGAACTTCACCCGCTTCGGCGAACACCTCGCCGCCACGCTCGCCGACCCCGCTAGTGACTTCGATCAGGACGGCCAGACGTCCTTGCTCGAGGCCTTCCTCAGCGCCGCCGCCCGCGTCGCCGAGTTCTACCAGACCGCCGGCCGTCTCGCGACCGAGCACGCCCTGCTCGACGACAACGGCGACGGCCTCGGCACCCCCGCCGACTGGTTCAGGGGCGTCCGCGCCGTCAAACGACCCCAGCCGGGCGCCGCGTCCGATGGCGCACGCGCCCATCAACTCCATCTCGTCCCCAGCCCGGAGGAAGCCGCGCTCGCACCGGCTGTCCGGGCCCGTCGCGATGCCCTCGAGTTCGACATCTTCCGCCTGCGCGACCACAAGGCTTCTCTTCCCGAAGACGAATACTACGCCCGGCTCGAATCGCTTCTCCTCGAACTGGCCGCCCTCCTGGTCCCGCCCATACCCGCCGCGGCCGCCGCCCCCTCCGCCCTCACGATTACCGCCACCAACCATCACGGTTGGCCCGACGCGCTCCGCCTCGCCAACCCCCAGGTCGAAGCCATCGTCGTCCCCGCCCTCGGCCGCCTCATGCAGTTCCGCTTCCTCGGCGAACCCGGCCCCTTCTGGGAAAACCCGGCCCGCTTCGGACAGGCCCCCGATCCCGTCGCCACCGAGTGGGGCAACTTCGGCGGCGACAAGACCTGGCCTGCGCCCCAAGCCGACTGGGAACGGGTGACCGGCCGTTCCTGGCCGCCCCCGCGCGCTTTCGACGCGCTTCCCGTGACCGCCACCCACACCCGCGAGGCGATCGTCCTGACCTCCCCGGTGGATCCGCACTACGGCCTCCGCACCCACCGCCATCTGACGCTCGAACCGGATCAACCCGTCCTCCGGATCCGCACCGTCTACGAGAAGGTCAGCGGCCCGCTTGTCCGCGTCAGCGTCTGGGTGGTGACGCAGCTCAACGATCCCGTCGCCGTCTTCGTCCCGGTTCCGCCGGACAGCCCCTTCCCGAAGGGCTACCTCAACCAGAGCGCGGGCGAACCGCTCGACCTCGAGGTGCGCGACGGCCTGCTCTCGCTGCGTCGCCATCCCGGCCGGGGCGAGAAGATCGGCAATGATGCTGGCGCGTTGCTGTGGGTGGGCGAAAAGCAGATGCTCCTGGTCGAATGCCCCCGCGACCCGGAGGGCGAGTATCCGGATGGCGGGGCCAGCGCCGAAGTCTGGACCAACCCCGACCCCCTCTCGTACATCGAACTCGAGACCCTCGGGCCGCTGCAGACCCTCAACGTCGGCGACCGCCTCGAACGGACGAACACCTACACCTTGCTCCGCCGCTCCCACGCCGACCCCCGCACCGACGCGCAGCGCGTCCTCCGCTAGAGACAATGGGGTCAAACATTGACATTTGACAATTACCACCCGGGTGGCGTCGTCCGGTGGGACCAAATGTCAAAAGTCAATGTTTGACCCCATTGCGTCCTCGAAGGGTGAGTCTCGTCACCTCGACTCCTACGAAGGGTGAGTCTCGTCACCTCGACTCCTACGAAGGGTGAGTCTCGTCACCTCGACTCCCACTAAGGGTGAGTCTCGTTACCTCGACTCCTACGGGGCCGGGGTCACTCTTGCCGTTGGGTGGGTTGGTCGGTCGCGACGACGGCGGGCGCGGGCCGGTGCCAGTCGCCGCGCAGCCAGTCGGCGAGCAGGCCGAGGGCGTGTTCGTCGAGGATCTCGTCGCGGCGGAACGACGGCATGCGGTCGTTGCGGCGGCCGTAGAAGCGGACGTGGGCGGGGTGGCCCACGAAATCCACCAGCCACGCGCGCGAGCCGTAACCGGTGAGGTCCGGGGCGATGGCGTCTTCGTCCGGCACCCGGAACTGGTGGCAGTCCGTGCACTTCATCTCGCGGGTGCGGATCAGTTCGCGACCGGCGGCGATGGCGTCGGCGTCCTGGAGGTCGGCTTCGCGTTGCGCCGGGAGTTCGGCTTCGGCGGAGACGGCCAGGATGACCTTGGCCAGATTCGCACGTTGGGCGTCGTCGAAGGCGGCGACGTCTTTCTGGACGAACCGCACCATCCGGCCCTCTTCGAACCGGGTGCCGCCGAAGTAGTGGGGGGTGGCGACGCGCAGGGGATCCAGCAGGCCTGTGAGCCATTCGCGGCTGGCGAACCCTTTGAGATCCGAGGCGCTGGGGGGATCGGTCGGGACCTGGCCCAAGCCGTCGTGGCCCTCGTACCGGTGGCAACTGGCGCAATGGCGGGCGAAGAGCCTTGGCCCTTGCAGGAGGGGGTCGGCCCGCAGGAGGGTCAGGGCGCCGGTTTCGGGAATGCCGCTCGCCGTTTGCGCCAGTTCGCGAGCCCGGGCGGCCTCGGTATGGGCCTGTCGCCGGGCGGCCTGATACTCGGTGTTGTGCCGGTCCTCGCGGAAGGCCAGGCCGGCCAGCACGACGGCACCGAGACCGAGCGCCAGGACAAAGGCCGTGTTGAAGCCGGCCCCCAACCGCCAGCGCCCGACCCAGGGCATGGCCGCCATGACGAGAAGGATCAGAGAGGGGATGATCACCGCCCCCCAGACTTCGCTGCCGGCGGGGAAGTACTTGAGGAACTGGAAGAGAAACAGCATGAACCACTCGGGGCGCGCGGCGGAGTAGGGTTCAACCGGATCGACGGGCGCCAGCAGTTCGGGGAAGGCAACGCCCCAGCCGTCAAACCCCGGCCGCACGACCAGCAGCAGCAGCGTGACGACCACCGCCAGGCAGGCCACCGCATCTCGCAGCGCTTGCTCCGGCCACCAGGACGTCTTGCCTGCGCTGACGGTTCCCACTGGGGAGGGGGACGGGCGTCGGGCCAGGTACCACCACACCGCGAGCACGACGCCCAGCGCCAGCGGCAGGACCGTCACGTGCAGCGCCAGAAATCGCGTCAGCGTGTGGTGCCCTACTTCCGGACCGCCGAGCAGCGCTTGTTGGAGGAGAGGGCCGATGCCGGGGACGACCGCGAGGATGTTCAAGGGCACCCGCGCCGCCCAGTACCCCTTCTGGTCAAGGGGCAACAGCCAGCCTGTCACCGATTGCGCGAGGGCCAGCGGTATCAAGACCAGGAGCAGCAGCAGGGTGAACTCGCGCGGGGCGAGGTAGGTGCGTTGGATCACCACCTGCATGAGGTGCAGGCCGAGGAGGATCACGAAGGCCTGGGCGGCCACCACGTGCAACCCGCGCAGCAGCCAGCCCCCCGGCGTTTCGAACTGCAGGTGGTACACGCTTTCCCAGGCTGTCTGCGTGCTGGCGCTGTAGCCGGCCAGCAGGAAGAAGCCGGTGATCACCTGGACCAGGAACGTGAACACCAGCACGCTCCCCCAGCAATGACGCCAACCCACGCTCCCGGGCAGGGGGTCGAACAGGATGCGCCGCGCGAACGTGACGGCCCCGGTGCGGGCGTCCAGCCAGCCGAGGAACGCCTTCATGCCGGCACTTTCTCCTTGGCGCCGACCCGGAAGTTCTGGAATCGCACCCAGACTTCGGTGTCGTTGCGGATCTCGACGTCGAGGCGGTCCAGGCCGCGCGGGCTGGGGCTCTTGGGATCGTTGATCGTGCCATCGAGCGCGAAGGTGCTGTTGTGGCACGGGCAGAGAAAACCGTCCTTGGCGGGTGCGTAATCCACCAGGCAGCCCGCGTGCGGACAGACGACGTGCAGCGCCTGGATCTCGGTCTCGTCCGTACGGCGGAGGTACACCGCGCCCACGGGGACATCCGCCCGTCGGTTCCAGGCGTTGACCTGATCGGTACGGACGGTGAAGCGGCGGGGGATGCCGTCGGCGGGGAGCGCCGCGAGGCCGGTGACGCGGACAAAGTCGGCGCCGGCGCCGGAGCGGCGCAGGGGGTCCAGGAAGACGTGGAGGCCGGCGCCCGCGGGGGCGAGTGCGGCCAGTCCGCCCGCGCCGGCGGCGAGCAGACCTCGGAGGAAGTCCCGACGTTCAGTTGGCGTGGTCATGGCATGTGGGCAGTCGCGGGCGAAGACTAGCCAAGCGTACGGCGTTCGCAAACCCGGAGAACCACCGGCGTCCGTAGGCGCCGACGTGAGGAGGCGTTGGCCTCGGGGGGGGCAGAGTCTCGTGACCTCGACTCCTACTTCCGGGTGGCGTAGGCGCCGACGTGAGGAGGCGTTGGCCTGGGAGGCAGGGCAGAGTCTCGTGACCTCGACTCCTACTTTGGGCGCGGCAGAACGGCATGTGAACTGCTATCTGGGGGGCTGCCAAACGTGTCAACCGAGCGACGGAACCGAGTGAAAGAAGCTGAAGAACACTGATCAGCGGCGGTTTTGCGCCGGATTTCTGAATCTATGAAGTTTGTGTGTGGAAGTGGAAGTGCGGTGGTGGGGGACGGCGTCGTCCCGGGGGGGTGGTGGCTTGTGGTGGCGCTGCTTCTGCCTGCGCCTTGCAGCCAGGGCCAGATCGTGTGCAGCGAGGTGATGGCGGACAACCGCACCGCGGTCGAGCAGGCCGGCGCCTTCCCCGATTACATCGAGCTGCACAACGCGGGGGCCGCGACGGTGAGCCTTGCCGGGATGAGCCTTACCGACGATCCCACGTTGCCGCGGAAGTTCGTGTTCGGCAGCGGAATCTCCCTGCCGGCGGGAGGGTATCTCGTGGTGTGGGCCGACACGAGCATCGGCACGCCCGGACTGCGCACGGGCTTCGGCCTCGGCGCCAAGGGAGATCTCGTGCGGCTGTACGCGGCGGACGGTCAGACCGTCCTGGATGCGGTCGAGTTCGGTCTGCAAGTCCAGGACTTGGCCATCGGCCGCGTCGCGGGGGGCGGCAGCGGGTGGAGCCTGGTGTCGCCGAGCCCCGGTCAGCCGAACGTTGCCGTCGATCTGGCCGCGGGGGCGGACTTGCGGATCAACGAGTGGATGGCGCGCCCGGTCTCGGGTGAAGATTGGCTCGAAGTGTTCAACACGGCGAATCAGCCCGTGGCCTTGGGTGGCCTCATCCTGACCGACACCGCCACGGGCCGGCCGAACAACCGGCCCATCCCCGACCTGTCCTTCATCGCGGCGCGCGGGTACGTGCAGTTCTTCGCCTCGGACCTGGCGAAGCCGGATGCCGACCACCTCGACTTCAAGCTCAGCACCGACGGCGAGACCCTCCGACTGGTGGCGGCCGACCGCGTCACGGTGCTTGAGCAGGTGACCTTCGGCGCGCAGACCTCCGGGGTGGCGCAGGGCCGTGCGCCCGACGGCGGTGAGACGCTGGCCTTCTTTCCGGTGGGAGGCGAGACCCCGGGCAAGGCCAACTTCGCCGCCATTGAGGAGGTGGCCATCTCCGAAGTGCTCAGCCACAGCGATCCCCCGCTCGAAGACGCCATCGAACTCGTGAACCTGACCGACGTGCCCCAGAGCATCGGCAACTGGTGGTTGAGCGACAGCAGTGCGCAACCGCGGAAGTACCGGATCCCGGCTGGCACGACGCTTGCGCCTCGCGGGTTTGCCGTGTTCTACGAGTACCAGTTCGGCGCGGGAGCCGCCGGTTTCGGCCTGGACTCGGCGGAAGGCGACCAGGTCTACCTGTCCGCGGGGGATGCCGGCGGGAACCTGACCGGCCGCCAGACCTTCGTCACCTTCGGCGCATTGGGGAACAGCGTTTCCGCCGGGCGCTATGGCACCAGCCAGGGCGTGGATTTCGTCCCGTTGGTCCGTCACACCTTCGGCGTGGAGGTGCCGACTTCGCTGGCCCAGTTTCGCCAGGGCACCGGGGCGGCCAACGCAGCCCCGCGCGTGGGACCGGTGGTTTTCAGCGAGCTCCAGTTTCGGCCGCCGGCGGTGGCCAGCTCCGACCCAACGGGGATTGAGTTCCTCGAGTTGCACAACGCCACCGGTGCCGCGGTCACGCTCTACGACGTGGAATATCCCACCAACACCTGGCGGTTGCGTGGGGGGGTGAGTTTCAATTTCCCCTACGGCGTGACCCTCCCAGCGGGTGGTTGCGTGGTCGTGGTCGAGTTCGATCCGGCAGCGGATGCCGCGCGACTGGCAGCGTTCCGGACGCACTTCGCGGTGCCGCCGGGCGTGCAGGTCTTCGGCCCGTACGGCGGGAGTCTGAGCGACAGCGGGGAAGCCGTGGAACTGCTCCGACCGGACGAACCCGAGGGTCCGGACGACCCCAACGCGGGTTTCGTGCCCTACCTGTCGGTCGAACGGGTCCATTACGCCAGCGCGGCGCCGTGGCCGTCGGGGGCAGCGGGCACGGGCCTCTCGTTGCATCGACGCAGCGCCCTCGACTATGGCAACGACCCGTTGAACTGGCTGGCCGCCGCGCCGAGTCCGGGCAGGTTCGCCGCGGCAGCCGTGGACGCCGACCAGGACGGCATGGAGGATGGCTGGGAAACCGAGCACGGCCTGGACCCCGGTTCGGCCGCGGACGCCGGCCTTGATCCCGATGGCGATCGCGCCACCAACCGCGACGAGTTCGTGGCCGGCACTGACCCCCGTGATGCCGACAGCGTGTGCCGCATCACCCGGATCCTCCGCACAGGCAGTGGCTGCCAACTGTCGTTTCCGGTCGTGGCGGGTCGGAGTTACGACATCGAGTACCGTCCGGATTGGGGTGTGCCGGGTTGGCAGACGGTGACGAACATCGCGGCCGGTTCGACGGCCAACCTCGACGTCCCGGTGACGGTCCCTGCGGGTCCGGCCGCCTTCTTCCGGCTCAACGTGCAGCCCTTGCCATGACCGATGGCTCCAGGGGTCAGGCAAGCCGTATGAGACCCCTGGCCCAGCAAGGGGGTGAGGCGGGCCCGGCGGGCAACTCACTTCAGGGCTTCGTGGCTGGCGTGGAATTCCTTCCAGGTGAACAGCACGGCCCCGACGACGAGCGCCGTCAGAGTGGTTCCGAGAATGATGAGCACGCCGGTCCCCGAGCCATCGGCCGACCAATCATAGCGAGTCTGCACCGCCGGATGGCCGGCCAGGAGATCCTGCAGGTGCCGGAGCATGGAGAGGGAATTGATGTTGGTGGGGATGTGTCCGATGCCGACTTCGACGATGAAGCCGTACACCAGGCCCAGCACGATGTACCGGCGAGTGAGCAGGCCGAAGACACCGCCTAACGCGCCGTACACGAGGGCGGCCAGGATGCCCGCGAGCAGTACGCGGCTCGCCAGCGAAGGGGCTTCTGGAATGTCCCGCAACAGCCCGACCCCCAGCAGCAGAAGTCCGTTGACCAGGAACACGCACTGCAGCCAGGCGAGTTGACAGACGTACTTCCCCAGGTAGAGGCGGGCCCGCGTCAGGGGGCGTGTGACCAGGAAGGCGAGCGTGTCGTCCTGCACTTCATCGCGGATCATCGCGCCGCACACGACCAGGCAATACAGGGGCATGAGCAGCCCGACATAGAGGTGCACGTTCCAGTGCAGAAAGCCCGTCGACTCGCCGTCCGGGAGGCTGAGCCAGGCCAGGAGGGGGTTGGCCACCAGCGCCGCCAGCCAGAGCGGGGCACGACGCCAGGCAAAGAAACCCCGCCAGCTCAACACCCACAGTCCGGCCAGCGACGAGCCCAGGCCGGGTACGCCCGGCTTCGGGTCCGCGGCGGGCGCGTTGTTTGGGGCAGCAAGCGATGTCATGCGGTGACCTTGTCGAAGATCTGGCGCAAGGACCGGCTTTCACTCCGGATTTCCCCGACCACCACGCCGCTGGCGAGGAGCAGTTCGAGCCAGCGCTGATAGAACACTTCCGGGTCGCGCACCTCGAGGTGCAGCCAGTCGCCTTCCGGGGCGAGCTGAAATCCGCGCAACACGCCGGCGTCGAACAGCACGCGCGCCAGTTTCTCCGGCTGGTCGCAACGGACCTGCAACTGCTCGGACCAGCCCTGGACATCCGTGCGCAGGGTGTCGCGGGTGCCCGAGGCCAGGACGCGACCCCAGTTGAGGATGACGAACTCGCGACAGAGGGCCTCGAGTTCGGCGAGGATGTGGCTGGAGATGAGGATGTGGGTGCCGCCGGCGGCGAGTTCCTTGAGGACGTGGGCCATTTCCTGGCGGCCGAGCGGGTCCAGGCCGTTCATGGGCTCGTCCAGCACGAGAAACTCGGGGTCGTGCAGCAGGGCCTGGGCGAGCTTCACGCGCTGCCGCATGCCTTTCGAGTACTGCGACAGGCGTTTGGCCCAGTGTTCGCGTGGAAGCCGTACCTTCTCGAGCAGGCGCTCGGCGCGGGCGCGCGCCTCGGTTGCGCGGAGCCCGGACAACCGCCCCAGGCCGTGGAGCCAGTCCACCGGTCCGAGATCCCGGGGGAGGGATTCGCGTTCGGGGCAGTAACCGATCCGCCGCAGGAGCCGCGGGTTGTTCCAGGGCACTTCACCGAACACCGTCAGCGTGCCGGAGCTTGGCCGGAACTGGCCGGTGATGATCTGGATGAGGGTGCTCTTGCCCGCGCCGTTCGGGCCGACCAGGCCGACGAGCCCCGGCCCGATCTCGAACGAGACATGGTTCAACCCCATCACGATGCCGTACCACCGGCTCAACTCCCGGACCTGGACGATGGCGCTCATTCGGGCTTGGTACGGGTGAGGATGACCCCGGTCGAGAGGAGGGCAAAGATGGCCAGCGCGGGCCAAGTCGTGGCGGCCGGGGCGGGGGGCCAGGGCGCGCGGGGTCTGCGGCCGAAGCCGCGCAGGACTTCACCGACGATGGGCACTTTCTCCTGGGCGATCCTCAGATCCTGCTCGGGCTGGAACACCACCCGGGCGAGCTGTTGCAGGTCGTAACGAATGCTCAGTTGTTTCACCCAGGGCCGGCTTATGTCGCCCAGCGGCTCGAGCGCACTGCCCACCAGCCAGAGCGCGACATAGAGACCGACCGTGGCTTTCTCGCGGGAAGACACGGCCGAGACGCCGAGCGCCAGCACCGATAGGAAGGCCATGCCGGCGAGGATGAACAGCACGGCGTGCCCGAGCGGGACGCGCGAGTGCCAGAAGAAGTTCCAGTTCGGAGCGAGCAGATTGCCGAGGAGCCAGGACGCCAGCACCGGGCCCAGCCAGGTGAGGGTGAGGAGGCCGCCCACCACACCGGCCTTGCCGACGAGGTAGTCGAAGCGATTGATGGCCTTGGACGCGTACACCACCATGGCATGGCTGCCGAGGTCGCGGGTGATCAGGTGCGGGATGGCCAACGCCACCGCCACCAGCGCGGCGGTGATGAGGAAGGTTGCGTAGTGGTAGAACAACAGCCCCTGCGCCACCCGCACCGAGATCTCGGGGTGTTGCTCGAGCCACGTCGTGAGTGCCCGCACGAACGCCTGCAACTGCGGGTTCAGGTTGGCCGCCCACTCGACGATGATGCTGTCCGCGACCAGGAGTTGGCCGATGCAGAACAGCAAGCCCACATAGACCAGGGCCGTCAGCCAGCAAAACCCCACCAGGTAGCGCGTCCAGCGGTTCTGCAGGCAGGCCCGCAGGCCGCTGAAGGCGATCACGCCGCGGCGCTGCCAGACCCCGATGTGCCGGCCTTCCCAGTGCCGGTAGCGAATGTCATGCAGGGCCATGGGCTCCTTCGAGGGCTTTCACGAACATCTCCTCGAGCACGTTCGGGCTGGGGATGATCTCGAGCGGTGCCACGCCCAGTGACCGCAGGCAGTCCAGCAGCGGCATCAGGTCCGGCGCCCCGTGCTCGACGCGGACGTGGCCGTTCGGCAGCACTTCGCTGGGCCAGCCGCGGGCTCGAAAGCCCTGGGCCACCTCGGACTGCCGGTGGGACACGACCACGTCCGCGGCGCCGCGCCGGCGTTCCTTCAGGCGTGCCAGACTGTCCTGCACGAGCACCTGGCCGCGCGCCAGGAGGATGATGTGTTCGCACACGCGCTCGACGTCGTGGAGGAGATGCGAGGACAGGACGACCGTCAAACCGTGCTCCTGCCAGAGGCGGCGGACCAGGTCGAGCATCTGCACCTGGCCGCGCGGGTCCAGGCCGTTGGTGGGTTCATCCAGGAACAGCACCTCGGGGTCGTGCACGATGGCTTGGGCGAGCTTCAAGCGCTGCTTCATGCCGGTCGAGTAGGTGTCCACCTTGCGGTACCGTTCCTGGCCCATCCCGACGAAATCGAGCATCTCATGCGCCCGCTGGCGGGCGGCTTCGAAGGGGAGGCCGCACAACTGCGCCGTGTACGTGACGTATTCGCACCCCAGCATGCCGGGGATGTGGCAATCCTGCTCGGGGGTGTAGCCGATGCGCTTGCGGATCTCGCGCCCCTCGCGTCCCACCTCACGTCCGAGCAGCTTCGCGGTGCCGGCCGTGATGGGGTGGAGCTGAAGGAGGCACTTGAGGAGCGTGGACTTGCCCGCGCCATTGGGTCCGAGCAAGCCGATGGCGCCCGGTTCAACGCGCAGGTCCAGGCGATCCAGGGCCACGAAGCGGCCGAAGCGCTTCAGCAACCCGTGCGTCTCGATGACCGGACCAGGCACGCGCCGGAGCATAGGGCGCCCGCCCGGTTTGGCGAGTGTGGAAACGGCTCACCTCCAGTGAACGGTGACGGAGTACTTCTGGATCTCCGGGTCACAAGTGACCAGGGCACAGCCGTGGCGGACCGCCTGCGCGATGAGCATCCGGTCGAAAGGGTCACGGTGGATCGCGGGGAGGCGGCCCCAGTCGAAGATAGCCTCCAGAGTGATGGGCAGCCGGGCGATGCCATGTTGCACGAGCATGGAGGGAACGAAGGTCGAGGGCGGCTCGGGCAGCGGCAGCTTGCCCAGCGAGTGCTTGATGACGATCTCCCAAGCGCTCGCGTCGCTGAAGAAGAGCTCGTGGGCCGGGTCTGTGAGGTCATGTTGCAGGGCCACGGAAATCGAGGGGCTGCCCGCGAACATCCAGAGGGCGGAGTGGGTGTCAAGCAAGAGCCTCATGGCCGCTTGCCGTAGAACATCCCCTCGATCTCAGGGTCGGGTTTGCCGAAGTCCTCAGGGACGGTGAACACGCCCCGGGCCAGACCGAACGCACGGCGCTCCACGCTCCGCGGGGGAAGCGGGCGGATCTCTGCGACGGGGCGGTCGGCGTCGCACAGCGTGATGACCTTGCCGGCCCGGATCAGGGCGGTCAGTTCCGCGAAGCGATGCGCGGCGTCGTCGAGCTCCATCATGGTCTCATTCACACGGCGTACCGTAGCCCTCACAGCCTGAGATCGTCAACCGAACCGCCGGACGGTGGGACGGTGGGACGGCGGGACGGCGGCGTGAGGTCTTGTGTCGGGCGGGGCGGTTGCGTAGGCTGGCGCCCTCATGAACCGGCGGACGTTTTTGCACCAGGTCGGCGGAGCTGCTGTCGCGATTTCGGGTGGCCTGGAGGCCGGGGGTGCAGAAGGGGAGGGGAGGGCGCGGGATCGGACGGATTCGAAGAACTGGATCTGGGCCGGGGTGGACGCGCAGGCGTCGCCCGCCGACCAACAGCGACGTTTCGAGCAGTACCGCGCGTTCGGCCTCGACGCCGTGCTTTTCAGCGGTGTCAGTCCTGCGGTGTTCGCCCGGGCCAAGGCGCAGGGCCTCGCGACCCACGCCTGGACCTGGACGCTGTGTCGGGGCGACCGCGACCTGCTCGAGAAGCACCCGGACTGGTACGTGGTCAGCCGCGAGGGGAAGTCCGCCGCGACGCATCCGCCGTACGTCGGTTACTACCATTTCCTCTGTCCGTCGCGCCCGGAGGTGCAGGAGCACCTGGCCAGGCAGTTCGCGGACCTGGCGGACACGCCGGACCTCGACGGGGTGCACCTGGACTACATCCGCTATCCGGATGTGATCCTGCCGGTCGCGCTATGGAAGCAGTACAACCTCGTGCAGCACGAGGAACTGCCGCCCTACGACTTCTGTTACTGCGCGGTGTGCCGGGCGGCGTTCAAGGCGGAGGCCGGGATCGATCCGCTGGAGTTGGCCGACCCACCGGCCCACGACGCTTGGCGCGCCTTCCGGTACGCGAGCGTGACGCGACTGGTCAACCGGTTGGTGGACGTCGTCCACGGAAAGGGCAAGCAGATCACCGCGGCTGTCTTCCCCACGCCGCAGATCGCGCGGAAACTGGTGCGGCAGGACTGGGTTCGCTGGAACCTGGACGCGGTGCTGCCCATGGTCTACCACAGCTTCTACAACGAACCCATCGCCTGGATCGAAAAGGCCGTCCGGGAAGGCGTCACCGCCCTGCCGCCCAGCCGTCCGCTCTACGCCGGACTGCATCTGCCGGACCTGAAGACAGACGCGGACTTCGACCAGGCCGTTCGCGCCGCGCGGGATGGTGGTGCCAAGGGTGTGGCGCTCTTCGGGGGACTGCGACAGATCAAGGACCGCTGACGTGACTCTCCTGGCCGTGTTCGACTGCGCCCGACCCCGACGCAATGTGACTGCGCGACCCTTGCTTGTTCGTGGGCCTGGACCGACGGGCCGCGGTTTCCGGCGTTCGCTGATCTGCGGTGGCTCCGTCCTGTGGTTGGCGGCCGGCCTCGTTCAGGGCGGTGAGTGGGTGTTCCCGTGTCCGACCCACGAGATCGCGCGTTACACGGCGCATCGGGTGACCGAGCCAATCAGCATCGACGGTCGGTTGGACGAACCGGCGTGGCAGGCGGCGCCCACCTCGCCGCGGTTTGTGGACATCATCACCGGTGAACCCGCGCGGTTCGACACGCGCGCGATGGTGCTTTGGGACGCGACGAACCTGTACGTGGCGTACCGGGTGGAGGAGCCCAACGTCCGCGCCACGTACACGCAGCCGAACGACCCCATCTACTACGACAACGACATCGAGCTATTCGTCGCCGGGTCGGATGCCTACTACGAGTTTGAGCTCAACGCCTTCAACACCCCGTACGAGGTCTTCTTCATCTGGGAGGAAGCCTACGAGCGCGGCGGGTTCGCCCAGGACGAGGAGTTCGCGCGGTCGAAGCTCCGGCCCTTCAACGGCGTGGGCTTCACCACGCATCCGCGCGGCGGTCGGCTCGGCCAATTCACTTGGACCTTTCCCGGTCGAAAGACCGCCGTCCACATCGACGGCACGATCAACGACGGGAGCGACGTCGACCGCGGTTGGACAGTCGAAATCGCGTTGCCCTGGTCCGGCTTTCGTTGGCTGACGACGGACGGGCGCGCGCTGCCGCCCGGCGAGGGCGATGTCTGGCGCATGGATTTCTCGCGGTTCAACATCGACCGGGCGCACGGGCCGACCCGCGACTCCGGCGGCTGGGTCTGGACACGGCACGGGGTTTGGGATTCGCACATTCCCGAGTGCTTCGCTTTTGTGCGGTTCACAACCCAGACGCCGAGCTCGGACCGGGGAGAAGCGAACCGGACCACGCCAGTACAGGAGGATCTGCCATGAACAACCCATCCACAACCGACCTGCGGCTCCGTATGACACACACCCTGGCGCCCCGTGAGGGCATGCGGCCTGGAGGTGGTCCGCCGGGCCTCGTGGCCCGGCGCCCAGCCGGGTGGCGGGGTTGCGGGAAGAGCTGGTTCCTGCTCGGCTTGGTCGCGGCGTGCAGCGTCTCGCTTCCCGCTGCCGAACCGCTGGCCGCGTATGATGTCGTCTGGGATTCGCCCAGCGCCGATCACCACGGATCGATGCCGCTGGGCAATGGCGACGTGACCCTCAACGCGTGGATGACGGCGGCCGGCGAGTTGCACTTCTACATCGGCAAGACCGACGCGTGGGATGACAACGCCCGGCTGCTCAAGGTCGGTAAGGTCCGCCTTCACCTTGAGCCCAACCCGCTGCGGCCCGGCGCAACGTTCCACCAGCGTCTCAACCTGGGCCAGGGCACGATGGAGATTACGCTCGGCGAGACCCGGCCGACCCGGATCCGTCTCTGGGTGGACGCCCATCAGCCGGTGATCCAAGTCACGGTTGACAGTGCCGACCCAATTGAAGCCGTGGCCCACCTCCAGCTTTGGCGCACGAACCAGCTTGAGCTGGCGGAACTGCAGGTCAGCGATGTCTTGCTGAACCGCAAGCTGCCCAACCAGCAACAGGCGCCCACCATCGTCGAGCCGGATCTGGTGCTCACGGGGTTGGGCGAGCGGGTCGGATGGCTGCATCACAACATCAAGTCCGTCGGCCCCCAACTGCTTGCCGAGGTGCAGGGGTTGACGGCGTTCCCGCAAGCCGACCCGCTGCTCCACCGCACGTTCGGCGCCATGGTAACCGCCGTGAAGGGCGAGCGACTGGACGACCTGCGCCTCCGCTCTCCGCGCGGGACGAGCCATCGGTTCAACATCTTTGTGCTGACCCGGCATCCGTCCACGCCGGCCGCTTGGCGGGCGGACATGGAAGAGACGATCCGCCGTGTCGAAAGCCAGTCGTTCGAGACACGCCGCACGGCGCATGAGGGCTGGTGGCAGGCGTTCTGGGATCGGAGCTGGATCCGGGCTTCGACCGATCCGGCCGCCCCGCCTCCGCAGCCGGCCCGGATGGTTCCCTCAAACGCTCACCCGGTCCGGATCGGATTCGATCAAGGCGGAGGCAACCGGTTCGCGGGCGAGTGGGGACGCGTGAGCCTGTTCGGAAAAGCGCTCGGCGAAGAAGCGATCACGGCGCTGGCTGGGGCCGGTCCCGACGCCCTGCCCGGTGTGGAGAGCGGGCGGCTCTGGTCCGGAAAGGTCCGCGAACCACAGACGTTGGCCGACTCGGCGCGCTGGGATTTCGCGTCCGGCTTCACGCTGGAGGCGTGGGTGAAGCCCGGGCAACTCGGGGGCGGCGGCGCGCGGTTGGTGGACAAGATCACGCCGGGTGGCAGCGACGGATTCCTGCTCGACACGTTCCCGGGGAACAGCCTGCGGTTGATCTGCGGTTCCACCATCTTGCAGCAAGCCGACGCGCTGCCGGCCGGGCGCTGGACCCACGTCGTTGCCGTGGCGGACCCGGCGGCGGGCGGCTGCCGGCTCTACGTGAATGGGAAACTGACCGGCACCAACTCCGGGGCCACGGTGCGAGACGAGGCGGCCTACGTCAGCCAGATGTATCACCTCCAGCGCTTCATCACCGCCTGCGCCGGCCGCGGCGCGTATCCCATCAAGTTCAACGGCTCCCTGTTCACCGTGCCGCCGGGACCGACGGAGGCGGATCCAGACTACCGGCGGTGGGGGCCAGGTTACTGGTGGCAGAACACGCGGCTGCCCTACATCAGCTTGTGTACGTCTGGGGACTTCGACCTCCAGGGCGCGTTGTTCCGCATGTACGCCGACGAGCTGCTGCCGCTCTGCCGGTACCGCACGAAGCGTTACTTCGGCCACGACGGCGCTTACTATCCCGAGTGCATCATGTTTTGGGGGGCAGTGTTCAGCGAGTCCTACGGCTGGACGCCCTTCGAGGAGCGGGCCGACAAGTTGCAGGAGAGCGGCTGGCACAAGTGGGAGTGGGTCAGCGGCCTCGAGCTTGCCTGGATGATGCTGGACTACTATGACCACACCCTCGACCGCGCGTTCCTCGAGCAAGCCGCGCTCCCGCTCGCCGGTGAAGTCCTGACCTTCTTCGAGCAGCACTATCCGACGGACGCCCACGGCAAGCTGGTGATGCATCCCTCGCAGGCGCTCGAGACGTGGTGGCGCTGCACCAACGCCATGCCCGAGCTCGCCGGGTGCATTGCTGTCGCCGACCGGCTTCTCGCGCTGCCACCGGAAGTGGGGACGGCGCGAGCGCGGGAAGGTTGGCAACGCCTGCGCGCGAAGCTGCCGCCCATCCCGCTGCGGGAAGTGGACGGCCGGCAGGCCCTGGCCCCTGCCACATTCTTCGCCGACAAGCGGAACATCGAGAACCCGGAGCTCTATCCGGTGTTTCCGTTCCGCCTGTTCGCCTTCAACCGGCCGAACCTGGACTGGGCCCTGGCGGCGCTTGAGCATCGCTGGGACCGGGGCCACTCCGGCTGGCGCCAGGACGACATCTTCATGGCTTACCTGGGGCTCACGGAAGATGCCCGCCGCGCGGTGGTGAGCCGGGCGCGGAGCTACGATCGCAACGAGCGGTTCCCGGCCTTCTGGGGCCCGAACTACGATTGGACGCCCGACCAGGACCACGGCGGTGTGCTCATGAAGGCTTTCCAGGCCATGTTGCTGCAGACCGACGGTTCCCGGATCTACCTCCTGCCCGCCTGGCCGAAGGAATGGGATGTCGAGTTCAAGCTTCACGCCCCGCACCAGACCGTCCTCGAAGGCACGTACCGCAAAGGGCGGATCGAGTCGCTGCGCGTCACGCCGGAGGCGCGGCGGGCCGATGTCGAGGTGCGGCCATGAGCATGTTCGAGACCTTCGGCAAGGACACGGCGGTTTCCGACCGCGGCGCGAACACGCGGCGCAAGCTCGAACGCATGAACCGCGCGCTGCGGCATGAGGAGCCAGATCGCGTGCCGATCAGCGACTTCTTCTGGGGCAGCTTCAAGGAGCGCTGGCGCCGCGAGCTCGGCTTACCTGCCGACGCCGATCCCTACTACCACTACGACCTGGACTGGATTGTCACGGTCCCGAACATGGACCCGTGGATCCGCCCGTTCGAGACGCTCAAGGAGGATGCGGAGGAAGTGGTCGTGAAGACCGGCTTCGGCGCGATGATGCACAAGCATTTCGCGCATCCCATGCCCGAGATGACAGCGTGGGAAGTGGACACCTTCGACAAGCTCGAGCACGTCGAGTTCGATGCGGCGACCGATCCGCGACGGTTCCTGGCGGCGGGCGACAACCAAATTGCGGGCGTGGGCGATGGCTTTCAACGCAACTCGCCCGCCTGGATCGAGACCGTGAAGTCGCTGCGCCCTGACTTCCCGGTCTACGGCAGCATGATCGAGGTGAGCGAATGCCTCACGCGGCTGATTGGACAGGTCAACGCCCTGCTGTGGATGGGCGAGTATCCCGAGCGGATGGGGGCGGTGATTGACCGGCTTGGGGCGTTCTACCTGGCGATGGCGGAGGCGGAACTCGCGGCGGGGCGGGGGTTACTCGACGGCTTTGTGATCTGGGGCGATGTGGCCTACAAGAAAGGCACCTTCATGTCGCCCGCCTATTGGCGCCGGCATTTCAAGCCGTGGGTGGACCGCATGATCCGGGCCGTCCATGCGGCGGGGTTGCCGGTCATCTATCATGGCTGTGGCAATGTCCACGCCCTGCTCCCGGACTTCATCGAGCTGGGCATCGATGCCTACAATCCGTTGGAAGCCAAGGCGGGCATGGACGTGGTGGACCTGCGGGAGCGCTACGGGCACCGGCTGGGTTTCTGCGGCAATAGCGACATGCGGGTGTGGGAGTCGGGGGACCGCGTGGCGATCCGGCGGGAGGTGCTGCGCAAGCTCGGGGCGGCGCACGGAGGCGGCTACATCTTCCAATCGGACCACTCGGTGAGCAGCGCGGTGTCGGGGACCACCTACGATTACATCGTGAAACTGGTGCGCGAGTTCGGCACCTATCCGCTGCGGTTGGTCAATGTATGATCATGGCGCTATTCTCGCAACGCTACGGCCACACGGCTGCTGAACAGGCTTTCCAGAGGGAGATCGTCTCTCCGGAGTTGCGAACCGCTCTATGGAACGTGCTGAAGCTCCGGGTTTGGGATAGCTGGACGCGCTTCGACTTTGTCTACGGATGGAAGCAGGCAAGCAAGCGGATCAACGACCTCATCGAGCGCATGTGGACTCACCTCTTTAACGCAGATGTGGATGATCTGCCAGAGTTTGATCGGAGAGGTGCTCAAGCCGGAGCTTACGACAGACTCAAGGCGCACTTTTTTGGCTGCAAGTGGTACGAGGTTTTCGACTTCATCGAGTTCATGGCGAAAGATCCGGATTCGTTCATCTCGAGTGAGATCGCGGAGAGTCTCAACGAGACGCTGGAGCGCATGAATTCCGCCTATCGCTTGGTCGGTCAAGAGATACTGGAAATCACAGACAAGAATCAGATCGCCGCGCTACAGAAGGCACTTGAGGTGGGAGCTCCGCCGGTGCGGGCGCATTTCAATGCGGCTTTGTCCCTGCTCAGTGACAGGGCGCAGCCCGACTACCGCAACTCGATCAAGGAATCAATTTCCGCAGTTGAGGCGGCGTGTCGTGAAGTCTCATGTCAGCCCAAGGCTACCCTCGGGGATGCGTTGAAGAACGTTCCTGGGCTTCATCCAGCACTCCAGAAGGCCTTTTCCAGCTTGTACGGCTACACCAACGATGCGAACGGGATCAGGCATGCCCTGCTCGATGAGTCAGCTCTGACGAAGCCGGACGCGACGTTCATGCTCGTGGCCTGCTCGGCGTTCGTGAGCTTCTTGTACGAGAAAGCGAGAGTCTGAGCCGGAACGATCCGCGGGGCCCAATGACGAGAGCGTGGAGCCATGAGACTTGCGGCGGTGGTGGCGGCTGGAAGGTCGCCGCGGCTCTTCCTTGTTCCCCCCGGCCGATCCCACTGTCCAACTGACCCTGCATGAATCCAGTTGCTCCGCATCCGCTGTTGGGTGTGTTCCTCCATGGGATTGGCGCGGCGTTCGCCGCGACGTGTTACACCCCGCAGAAGCGCGTGCGGCGCTGGTCGTGGCAGAGCTACTGGCTGACCCAGGCGTCGTTTTGCTGGTTCCTGCTGCCCATTCTGGGAGCGATGCTGACCATCCCGGATCTGGCCACGGTGCTGCGGGAAGCACCGCGCGAGGCCATGCGGAACTCGTTCCTGCTTGGGGCCGCCTATGGAATTGGTGGCACCGCGTTCGGGATCGCCATCCGCTACATCGGGTTCTCGCTCACCTACGCCATCGCGGTCGGCCTCTCGAGTGTGTTGGGCACGCTGATTCCGCCGCTGGTCCGGGGAACGCTGGGCACGCTGCTCAGCCGGCCCGGCGCGGGCTGGATCATCGCTGGCATCGTGGTCGGGACGGTCGGGATCGCCCTCACCGGTCTGGCGGGGCGCCTCAAGGAACTGAACCTCACGGCCGAGAGCGGGCGCGGCGAGTTTGCGCTGACCAAGGGGCTTGCCCTTTCCCTGCTGGCTGGGGTGCTGTCGGCGGTCTACGGATTCGCGCTGGAGGCCGGCCAGCCCATCGCGGACACCGCGGTCCGGCACGGGGCGGGGATGTGGCAGGGCAACGTGATCTACATCTTCTCGAACACCGGCGCCTTTCTGACCACCGCGATCTACTGCCTGTACCTGCACCAGCGGCACCGGACGTTGGGCGAGTTGATCGAACTGCCTCCTGGGCCGGAGAAGGCGAGCCTGCCGGTGAACTGGGGGATGGCGCTGGCGACCGGAACGCTCTGGTACGGCCAGTTCTTCTTCTACAACCTCGGCCATGTGCGGATGGGGCATTACCAGTTCACGAGCTGGGCGATCCACATGATCATGCTGGTGCTGTTCAGCAATGTGGTCGGGGTGGTGTTGCGCGAATGGCAGACGTGCCGGCGCGTGACCCGGGAGACGGTCCGCCTCGCCCTGGCGGTGCTGGTGGCCGCGGTGTTGTTGCTGACCTACGGAAACCATCAAGGTGAACAGGCCGGAACGGCGCCCGCGGCCAGCCCGGCGGAGACGATGCCATGAAACGCTACGGAATGGTGATCGGCCTGCGGGCCGACAAAGTTGACGAATACGAGCGCCTGCACGCCGCGGTGTGGCCGGACGTGCTGCAGCGCATCACCGCGTGCAACATCCGGAACTACTCGATCTACCTCCGGCAGCTCGAGGACGGCCGGCATTACCTGTTCAGCTACTTTGAGTACATCGGCACCGACTTCGCGGCCGACATGGCGGCGATGGCGGCGGACCCGACGACCCAGCGTTGGTGGGCGCTCTGCAAGCCGTGTCAGCAACCGCTCACCGACCGCGCCCCGGAGGAATGGTGGGTGGGTATGACCGAGGTGTTCCATCTGGATTGACTAATCCCCTATGTTCGCAATCGGCGGAGAAAGGCCTCGCCCCGGATCCTCCGCAGATTACGGACATCGGGAATTGGGCCGAGGGGGGGCGTCCTGAGGAATGGATCATGAGTCTCGGCAGCGGACGCATGGGCGAAGAGGCAATGACAGCGGAACAAAGAACACAACCAACCATGGCATTGGCGTTCACCCGCATCACCACCTGGCTTCATCGGTGTAACCCGCGAGATCCGCGGTCAGCGTCCACGACCACCATGGACCGCGGATTACATGGATTACACGGATTCCCGACCGCGGGCGAACCTCTGGGGTGCTCGTGGAAGCGGCATCACCGTCGCGTCGGTAACCTGGGTCGAGTGCTGCTGGCTGTCGTGGTGGCCGGCGGGGTCCTGGGGGCGATGCTCGATCCGGGGACCGATGATCCGGAGCAGGAGTGGTGCTACTTGGGCAAGTCCACCACCGTGATCGGGGTTCCCTACATGCCGGACGCGGTGCAGGTGACGTTTGATGGGGCGCTGTACACGCGGCACGCGGAGCTTTGCTTTTTCTATGGCGAACCACTCCGACCGGTGTTGGTCCGACAGAAGACCTTTCTGGAAGGCTGGATCCCGGTGGTGCAGGCCGGTTGGCGGGACGGCGCGGTCCGGTACGAGTTGGAGATGTTCGGCGCGGTGGTCGAAGGCGGGTCGTCCTCCAACACGCTGCAGTTCGTCCGCGTGAAGGTGCGCAACGCTTCGGAACAGCCGGCCCGTGCCGTGTTCGCCGCGGCGCTGCGGCATTCCGGGCAAGACACGCGTTCCGGGGGCACGGAGTTCTCTCCGGACTGGCGCTACGAGATGAGTGAGGGGTCGGTCTTTCGCGACGGTTGTCTGGTGTACTGCTTTCCACCGGGGGCCCGGCGCGAACGGGTGCCGGGAGTGGCCTATGAGCAGCCGTTCGTGGGAGCGGCCGAGTTCGTCACGGAGCGGGCCGAGGTGTGCCTGACACGCTACGGTTTCGCGCTGGCCGCGGGCGAGGAGCGTGAGTTGGTGTTCAAGATGCCCCGGGTGCCGGTGCCCGTGGCGGAGGCGGAGTTTCGCGAACGCATCGAGAGGGCTTCCTACGCGATCTATCGCGAGCGGACGATCGGCTATTGGAAAGAACTTCTGGGGAAGGGCGCGCGGTTTGACCTGCCCGAACCGCGGCTCAACGCCGCCTGGCGCGCGAGTCTCGTGCATCTGTTGCTGGCCACGCGGGAACGCGGCGGCGAGCGGTTCCAGACCAGCGGCCTGCCGTACCCGGATTTCTTCATGATCGACTTTGTGGACATGCGCCTGGCCTACGACGGCACGGGGCATCCGGAGTTCGCGGCCCAGAGCTTCCCACAGATTCTGAAGCGGCAGCTGGAGGATGGGTTGTTCTGCGACACCAGCCTGTCTCACGGGGCGAAGCTGTGGTCATCCCACGGCCACATGGTTTACGCGCTGGCACATCACTACCTGATGACGCGGGACCGGGAGCAGGCGCGGAGCCTGTGGCCGGCGCTCCGCCGGGCCATCGAGTGGACGCGGCAGGCGCGTGCGGCAGACGCGTTCGGGTTGATGCCACCGGCCTGGCCTTACGACGCCGAGATGATCCAGGGCCGCTACACGAGCCACAACCTCTGGAACCTGCTCGGTTTGCGGACGGCCGTTCGGATGGCCCGCGACTTGGGGGAAGCGGCCGATGCCGAGGCCTGGCAGTCGCTGCACGACGCCTATCTCGCCGCGTTCCTGCGGGCGCTCGACGCCAGCGTCGGTGCCGACGGCTACGTGCCCACGGGCGTGTATTCGTTCGTCACGGGACCGGCTGCGCGGGCCGGCTTTGCCGAGTTCCAGACGGACCAGGACTGGGAGAACATGCTGTTGGTTTACCCCACGGAAGTGCTCGGTCCGACCGATCCCCGGGTCGCTGCCACATTGGCAGCCATCCGCCGCGACCGTTACCGCGAGGGCATCATGACCTATCGCAACGGCCAGCACCTGCATCAGTACGTCACTGCCAACCTCATCGAGCAATACCTCCTGCTGGGCGAAACAGAGCGGGCGTTGCGCGATTTCTATCACCTGCTCCTGCACAGCGGTTCCACGCACGAAGGCTTCGAGAACATGGTCGAGCCGTGGCAGGATCGGCGGGTCACGATTGATTGCCCGCCACCGCACGCCTGGGCCGCGGCGAAGATCGTGCAACTGACCCGTAACCTGCTCGTGGTCGAGCACGGGGGCTGTGCCGGTCTGGACCCGGGGCAGCGTGACCTCCACCTGTTTTCCGCGCTGTCACCCGCCTGGGCCATCGCCGGACAGGAAGTGGCGTTCCGTGATGTGCCTACGGAGATGGGCCGGATTTCCGCGCGGCTGACCTTCACGTCGGAGGGGGCACGGATTGCCATCGCGAGCCACTTTCACGACCCCCCGCGGCATCTTGTGCTCCGCGTGCCGTGGTTTGTCGAACTGCTGGCCTTTCGCTCGGACGCCGCCCGCTCGGTGCGCGAGGGAGACTGGCTGCGGCTCAGCCCGGACGCCACGTGGCTGCATCTGGATTGGCGGGAAAGGCCGGGCGTCCACGACCGCACGTTCCAGGATCTGCTGCGGGCGTATCGACAGGAAGTGGGATTCTGGGCAGGTCCGCGCCACGCTGCCCCGCCGGCTCCAGCGGGCTGGCTCACGGCCGAGGAAGAACGTCTCGGGCCGGCCCGGCTGTCGTTTGCCACGGTCCTGGCAGCGTTCCGGCACGAATCGGAGCGTCGGCTGGCGGAGCTCGTTGCCCGAGGCGAAAAGCCGGTCGTGATTGCCGCGCCCGCGTTGTGGACGGCGGAGGAAAGGAAGGCGGCGTTCCAGGCACGGTTCGGCGGCGTGGAGACGAATCTTACCACCGGCAAGCGGGCGAGCGCCTCGAGTTCTCTGCCGGCCTACCCGCCGGCGCGGGCGGTGGACGGGCGTCTGGAGCTGTCGTCGAGCTGGCAGGCGGATCCCTATCCGCAGACGTTCACGCTCGATCTTGAGGCTGCGCACACGCTCACCGGCTTGCACGTGTGGACCTACTGGGGCGGGGGTCGCTATTACCGGTACACGGTCGAAGTGTCCGTGGACGGGGACCAGTGGACGCTGGTCGGTGACCGGCGTACGAACACGCAGCCCGCGACCGAGTTGGGCGACCGTTTCGATTTCGCCCCGCGCGCGGTCCGTTTCATCGGGGTCCATCTGCTTTATCACAGCCTCAATCCGGGTGTGCATCTCGTCGAAATCAAGGCCTATGAACCACCACCATCTGACCCGCCATAAACCCCGCTCCGGGTGGATACCTTTGGGCTTGGGAACCCTCGCCTGCTGTGTCCCGCTGATGATCCAGGCGCAGGACATCACGCTGGCTTCGCTGCTGGCGGAGATGACCGATCCCGCCGCCGTGGCCCGGTGGCCACAGCCCCTTTACCAATCGCTCCAGGCCTCGAGCTACAACCGGGCCTCGACCCATCGCGACCAGCCGGACCAGACGGCGACAGGCTGGTTTGCGGACAGCGACGGCATCGGCTTTCTCCGCACCGAGGTTCGGGACGGCCAGACGGAATGGGTGATCCTGGAACACGACGGTCCCGGTTGCCTCACGAAGTTCTGGACGCCGTTTTTCTACTACGATTTCCAGAACCGGGTGGGACCGAACCTGCGGATCTACCTGGATGGCGCGGACACCCCGGTGATCGACGAATCGCTCATCCGGTTCGTTCGCGGTGAAGGCACGTTCCGTCCGCCGCTGGCCCAGTCCACGGCCCGTGCGGGCAACGCCTATGTGCCGATCCCGTTCGCGCGCGGCTGCAAGGTCACGATGGCGGCGAAGCCCTTCTATTTCATCATCAACTACCGCGCGTATCCGGAACGGACGGCGGTCGAGACGTTCACGCGGGCCGGCCACGCGGCGGCCTCCGCGGATCTCGAGCGTGCCGGCCGTGTGTTGACCGCGCCGCCGGAACCCAGCGGCACGGCGGCTCGCCAGTCGGAACGCGTGTCGCCCGGCGAAGCGATTCAGCTTCCGCTCCCAGTGGGTCCGGCGGCGTTACGGCAGTTCACGCTGCGGCTGCCTGGCTCCCAGACGCGACCTGGCATCCTGCGTTCGACCGTGCTGGTTTTGCGCTTCGACGGCGCCGAGACGGTATGGTGTCCGGTGGGAGACTTCTTCTGCAGCGCCGACTCGCTCCATCCCTTTCACACGTGGCAGCGCACCGTGACGGCGGAGGGCACCCTGGTGAGCCGTTGGGTGATGCCCTACCAGCGCTCAGCCGAACTGCGGGTGCTCAACCTGGGCAGTGAACCCGTCGATGTGACGCTCGAGACCGTTTCCGCTCGCTGGGATTGGGAGGAACGTTCGATGCACTTCCACGCGCGCTGGCGTCCCGATGACGTGGTGCCCGGCACGCCGTTTCAGGACTGGAACTTCATCGACATCCGGGGACAGGGCGTGTTCGTGGGCGACGCGTGGACCGTGCTCAATCCGCAGGGGAGCTGGTGGGGTGAGGGCGACGAGAAGATCTACGTGGACGGCGCGTGGGAGAAGGGGTTCCCGACGCATTTCGGCACCGGCACCGAGGACTACTACGGCTGGGCCGGTGGCGAGGTGCCGACCCGCCGGGACGAGTTCAGCGTGCCCTTCCTGGCGAACGTGCGCGTCGGCGGGCTCGATGGGTGGACGACCGGCTTCAACATCTGCACGCGGACCCGGGCGCTGGATGCGATTCCGTTCAGCCAGCGGCTGGTGTTCGACATGGAATCGTCGTTTGGCACGGACATCCGCCAGCCGTGGAACCTGCTCGGATACTCCGCCGTGACGTACTGGTACGCCCGACCCGGCGCCACGCACAACCGTCCGCCCCAGCCTGACGCCGCGGCCCGACCCATCCTTTCCCTGGAGGAACTCCAGGCCAAAGCGAAGGCTATTAGCTCCGGGGCCAAGCTCCGGCGCCGATGAACGTAGTGGGGCACTACGGGCGGAGCGGAACAAAGCTCAAAGTTCAAGGTTCAAAGCTCAAGGGAAGCCCCAGGATTCCAGGGGGCAAATCCGGCCCACCATGGTCGGCCTGCCAGGCGGCGCGAAGGCCGGGGCTGTGGGTCGGCCGCGCAGCGTATGGAGTGCGCCGGCTTCCAGCGGCGCTTTCGTGGCGTGGCGGTTCCGGCTCAGAGCCTGCCTTTGCGCCAGCGCAGCCAATCGGTGAGGATGGAGCGGAGCGGGGTGCGGGGTGGGGGCGGGCCCAGCAGTGGTTTGAGGGCGTTCGGTGCTAGGGTCGGTCTGGGTGGCAGGGGAGGAGGTGCGCGACGGGGGCGTGGGATCTCCAGCACAATGTCGTTGACCAGCGGGTTTGGGTAGCGCGGGGGTCGGCTGTGCTCGGTGCCATTGTACAACTCGGCGTCGACGGACTCGACCGTGCAGGAACCCTCCCGGAAGTTGAAGATGGCGTCGAAGGTGCCGTGGCCGTAGTTGGGCGGGATGTCGTAGGTGTCGGCGATCACCCAAGTGGGCCCTTCTTTGCAGGAGCAGGTTCCCAGTTCCAGCAGTGCCTGACAGACTCCCGCCGCGATGGCCCGGGCTGCGAGCGGGTCCAGCTCGAGGTCCGTGCTGATGATGGTCAGTTCGCCGACACCATCATCCGCGTACACGTAGTACCTGGATTCGTCGTCGTTGAATCTGAAGCGCATCATGCTGTGGGCCTGGCCGGAAGGCGGGCCTTTCTCATCCCGGTTCGGAGCTGAACTGGACGCGGAGCGTCTGGTCCGCCTCAACCACGAGGGGCGCCGCGAGGCGCAGGCGACACTGTGAGCCTTGCCGGCTGAGTTCGGCGGGGACACGTCGCCCCGCCACGGTCACTACGGCCGACTGGACGTCGTGGTCAGCGGCGACCTCGAAGTTGAGTTCTTCCACCCGCAGCCGGCCCCAGCGAACGGCCAAGGTGTTGGTCTGCAGCCCGGCCTCACGACGCTGCTCGAAGGTCCCCCAGCCTTCGGCCCCGGTGAACACACTGCGGAAATGCCCAGGGGTGAGGCGGGGGGCAAAGCCCAGGTGCCCGCGCGGCCCGTGGTAGGAGAAACCGCCGAGACCTGTGAGAACGCCCCAACTGGCAAGGGCGCGGGCGTAGTGATCGCCGCACTCGATTTCGTTCCAGGGATTGAAGCGGCGGGGATGATAGCGGTCGTGGACGGCGCGGCAGATGGCGAGGGCCTCGGTGAGCAGACCTTCCCAGGCCATGTGGCCGGCCACCTGGTACTCGATGCCGGTCCAGAGTTCATCGCGGTAGCGGGTGGACTTGGGTCCGAGATGCCGGTTGCGGGGCCAGGTGCAGGTGAAAAGGCCGGCATCGCCCCTCGAGGCGAACCAGCGCTCGGGCGGGTGGGCGGTGTTCTGGGCGGTGATGTCCGGCGCCCAGCAGTATTTCCAGATCGACGCGAGGGCTTTGCGGACGGTCGAGTCCGGGTAGAGGTAACCGAGGTTGACCTGGTGGGCCCAGCCCTGGCCGAACAGTTGGTCGGCGAGGCAGCCATCGCCGTACTGCCAGTCTGGATGTTTGGCGAGGTCCACTTCCTGAATGAAGTACTCTCCGTTGAAGAGGCGGGTGACGGAGAGTTTGCTGCCGGCTTCGAAGATCTCGCGGCACTGGCGGGCGAAGGCGGAGTCGCCCACCTCGAGCGCCATCGTTTCGGCGGCGCGCAGGGCGCCGAGGTAGAGGGCGCCGACGAACGTGTTCGCGCCGAAGTAATTCTCGTCGTAGGTCTGGTGCTGCTGGCCTTCGAGGAGGCCGTCACCGTTGGCGTCTTCGCGGATGAGGAACTGGGTGGCGCGTTTGATGGCGCGCCAGTTGCGGTTGAGGAAGGTGTCGTCGGGCGCGCACTGGTGTTCGCGGAGGGCTTTGAGGATGTAGCCGCCCTGGGAATCGCCGGCCCAAAGGGACCAGCCTTCGCCGCGGAAACCGATGGCGCCGTTTTCCTGGAGGCCGATGCCCTCGGCGAAGTCCTGGTGTTCGCGGACGCTGCGTTCGAGTTCGGGGAAGAGGCGGGCCAGGGTGTGGGCGTAGTTCCAGACGTGGCCGCAGGTGCCGTGGCAGCAACCGCCACCTTCCCAGGCCCAGAAGCGGCCGTTCTGCCACCATTGACAGGTGGTGGTGGCGAGGTTGGCGGCGGTCGAGTGGAGGCGATCGAGCAACCACCAGGGCAGCGTCGAGTCGTAGTAGGTGTCGCGCCACTGGCGGGTGTCGCGGGTGAGGCGGTCGAGTTCGAGGCGGACGTAGCGGGCGACGTCCACCGCGCTGGGGAACCGGCGGGCGTAGTAGTTGCCGACGCGCTGGCCGTCGCGGAAGAGGTTGGGGAAATGCCAGGCGACGGCGAAGGGGACGGTGACGCGTTCGCCGGGGCGGAGGGTGCGGGTGACGCGGAGCAGACCGCCGTCGGCGAGGGAGGCCGGGGTGGTTCCTTGAGGCGCAGGTTGGCTGGCTGGTGCGGGTTGGCTGGCGAAGAGCGCGGCGAGATCGTGCTCGGGCGGTAGAGTAAGCAGGGTTTCCGCGTGGGCGGCGTCGAGGGCGAAGAGGGCGAGGCTGCCGAAGTCGGCCTGTTCGTGGAGTTCGCCGGTACTGGCGCGCATCGGATCATCGCGGAACTCGATCTGGTCGATGTTGATGTGGCCCCAGGGGCCGGAGGCGCGGTCGAGGATTTCGAGGCGGGCGCGCTGGCCGCGGAGATCGCGGACGTCCCAGTTGTGGGGGGTGAGGCGTTCGCGGTCCTGGCCCGTAGCGGTGCGGACGACCTGGCCGTTGACGAGGAGGTTGATGCAGGTTTGGCCGGGTTGACTGCCGCCGCCGATGAGGAAGCTGAGGAAGGGACGTTCGAGGGTGAACTCGGGCGAGAGCAATCTGCCTTGGGGGACATCGCCGCCGAGGAAGGTATTGACGAGGCCCTGGCCCTGGAATCCCGAAACGGGCTGTTGGTTGGCCAGCGTGCCGCTGGCTGGCTTGTTGCCAAGAGCGGCGCCTTCGACCTGCCAGGTACCGTAGTCGCCGCTCTCGAAGTCGGCGAAGACGGTCGGGGGCGCGGCGGGGGCGGGGGCTTCGGTGGCACGGGCGCCCAGGGTGAACCCGACCAACCCACCCTCGCGGATGGGCTTGCCGATGTGTTCAAAGCGACCGGCGAAATCGGTGGCGCTGTGGCGGGCCACGGCGTTCGAGAGCCAGCCGGCGAGGGTGACTTCGAGCGGTGCGGCGGTGCGGTTCTCGAGCGTGTAATGGAGGAGGGTGACGGGCAGGGCGGAGTCGCGCGCGTTGAGCGGGATGAAAGGAGAGAAGGCCTCGAGGCGGACGTGGACGGGCCAGCCGGGATCGGCGTAGTCCACGGTGCCGATGGGGTACTCGCCGCGGAAGGCGAGCGCGGGGAAGTCGCAGCGGGCGAGCGAGCGGCGATGCAGCTTGTCACCCTGGCGCACCTGGATGGCGAAACCCTGACGGAGCGGTGAATCCTGGACGAGGCGGCCGCCCTGCACCTTTTCCTCGGGTCCGCGCTGTTCCTTCCAGTTGACGGCGCCGTAACCGGTGTTGTGGTTCTGGTTGAAGACATCCCAGTAGGCGAGGCGGCCTTCGCCGGTGAGATAGACCTGGCCGGCGCAGATGCCGCCGACGGGCATGCCGGTGGTTTCGAGGTCCGAGCCCCGGAACCACTCGGGTTCGCCCTTGGCGAAGAGGGCCTTCAGCCACGGGGCAGGGAGGTTCTTGTCGAGGGGGATGAAGTGGTCGGGGGCGAGGTGCACCGTGCCGTCACCGGCGAGGGCGGAACGGCTGGCCCGGCCCAGGAGGGCGCAAGACAGCGTTCCGAGGGCGGTCTGCTTGAGGAAATCGCGCCGTGGCAGCGGTGTGGGGGAAGCGTTCTGTTCCTGTTGGACCCGCGGAGGGGCCGTGACGGGGGGGGCGTGCAGGCTGGCAGCCCGCACCACAGGTTCGGGGCAAGCGGGGGGAGCGTGCAGGCTGGAAGCCCGCACCACAGGTTCGGGGCAAGCGGGGGGACGCGGCGAGGGGTTAGTGGCCGGGCCTGGTGGAAGGGAGGGCTGGGATGGGGAGTGCATGGCGATGTGGGAGTGAGCCTTGGCGGGTGGCGTGGGTCAGGGGGAAGTCGGGGTTTCGGGGGTACGGGTCCGGACGAGCACCATGAACTGGTAGGGGTCGAGCTTGAGGCTCTGGGAGGCGGTAACGAGCTGGCCGGAGACGATGTCGGTCTGGGTGCGGCGCAGGCCGAGCTGGCGGAGGCGGACGGCCTGGATGTCCTGGACCTGCTCGGTGAAGTTGGCGAGGACGAGGACGCTCTGCTCGAAGTGTTGGCGGAAATAGCCGAGGACGTGGGGGTTGCCGGTGTCGATGACTTCGGTTTCGGAGCGGGTGAAGGCGGCGTTATTCTGGCGGACACGGATGAGCTTGAGGAGGCCGGCGAAGAGGCGGCCTTCGGGGGTGGCGGGGTCGCGGCGGTCGTCAGCGCGTTCCCAGTCGAAGGGGAGGCGGTGGACCCAGCGGCTGTCGCCCTCCTGGTCGGGGTGGTCGCGGAAGCGGTAGTCGTTGAGGGTGCCGATTTCGTCGCCGGCATAGATGAGGGGGATGCCGCCGATGGTGAGGATGATGCCGTGGAGGAGGAGGAGGCGGCGGATGGCGAGGTCAGCGAGGCGCTCGTCGCCGGCCTGGCGGGCGCGTTCGAGGCCACAGAGGGAGGCGGCCATGCCGGAGATACGCTGGTCGCCGGTAATGGGGTTGAGCTGGAAGGGGAGGCCGTTGGCGAAGCTGGCGGGGTGTTGGCCGGTGAAGAAGTCGTTGAGGAAGCGGCGGTGATCGGCGGGGTTGATGCCCAGCTCGCGGGCGTCGTCATCGGAGAAGGTCCAGCCGATGTCGTCGTGGCAGCGGATATAATTGACCCAGGCGGTGTTGGTGGGGAGGGCGAAGCGTTTGCGGAGGGAATGGCGGAGGAGGCCGACCTCGCGGGTTGCGAGGGCGTTCCAGAGGAGGGCCATGAGAAGGGGGTTGTAGGAGAGCTGGCATTCGTCCTCGGCGATGTAGCGGGCGACTTCATCGGGGTGCACGATGGCCTCGGACTTGAAGACCATGGCGGGGGCGGCGATGCGGACGAGGGCGTTGAAGGCCTGGATGAGGCGGTGGGCTTCGGGGAGGTTTTCGCAGGAGGTGCCCAGCCGTTTCCAGAGGAAGGCGACGGCATCGAGGCGGAGGACTTCGACGCCCTGGTTGGCGAGGAAGAGCATCTCGTCGGCCATGCGGTTGAAGACGGCGGGGTTCTCGTAGTTGAGGTCCCACTGATAGTTCTTGAAGGTGGTCCAGACCCATTTGCGGATGCGGCTGCGGTAGGTGAAGCAGCCGGGGTGTTCGTCCGGGAAGACGGACCGGACGGTCTGCTCGAACTGATCGGGCAGGGCGCGGTCGTCGTACATGCGGTAGTATTCCTGGTGTTCGAGGCTGTTCTGGAGGGCGCGCTGGGCCCACTCGTGTTCGTCGGAGGTGTGGTTGAAGACGAAGTCGAGGCAGAGGCTGATGCCGTGGGTGCGGAGGTGGCGGGTGAGTTCGGCGAGCTGGTCCATGGTGCCGAGGCGGGGTTCGATCTCGCGGTAGCTGCTGATGGCATAGCCGCCGTCGTTGTCGCCGGTGGGGCACTTGAAGATGGGCATCAGATGGAGGTAGGTGACGCCGATCTCCTTGAGGTAGGGGATGCGTTCGCAGAGCCGTTTGAGATCGCCGGCGAACAGGTCGACGTAGAGGATGTAGCCGATGAGCTGATGGGACTGGTACCAGGAAGGGTCGGTCTCGCGGACGGCGTCCAGCGCCTTGAGCTCGTCGGGGCGGGCGACCCAGCGCTCGACGGCGGTGGCGAGGATGCATTCGAGGTGGTAGAAGAAGTCGTAGTGCTGGCCGTAGAGCTCGTGGAGGATGATGAAGAGGCGGGGGAAGTGCCGTTCCATGCGAGCGGCGAAGGCCTGCCATTCGGGTTCGGGGACGGCGCTGAAGCGATGGCGCAGGCGGGGCATGAGGCGCGCGAAGGAGGCCGAGCTGTGCCGGTTGAACCAGGTGGTGTTGGGCGTGTTCATGGGCAGGGCAGGAGACGCCGGGGGTGGCCGGTCAGGCGGGGGAGGCGGGTGCCTGGAAGCGGAAGTGGTCGAGGCCCTCGAGGATGCCAGCGGCGCTGGAGGCCTGGGCGAAGTAGGTGCGGCGCAGGCCGCGGAGGGCTTCCATTTCCGGCGAGTGGTTGCCGACCACGATGCCGCGGGTGGCGCCGGTGAACATGTCGAGGTCGTTGCCGGCGTCGCCGCACACGACGATTTGGGAGAGGGGGATGGACCATTTGTTGCCGATGTAGCGGACGGCGCGGCCTTTCGAGGCACGCTTGGGAAGCAGGTCCAGGTAGGCTGACTGAGTGATCAGGACGGTGACGTGGTCGGCCAGCCGGCCCAGGGCGGTGCGCACTTGCTCAGCATCGAGCGCCGGGTCCCGGAGGTAGTACGAGAGTTTGAAGGGGTTCTGGTTGGCCTCTTCCTGGAGCTCCAGGCCGGGGAGGGCGGCCAGTCGGGCGCGGAGCGCCGCGGGGTCCCAACGGTAGTCGATGTGGGTGAGCCAGCCCTTGTCGAGCGACTGCGGGTTGTAGCCGTAGTAGATGAAGGTGCCGACGGAGGAGATAATGACGTCGGGGGTGGGGATGTCGTGGCGGGTGAGGACATCCTGGACCTTGTCGAGGGAGCGGCCGGTGGCGATGCCGAAGGCGAAGCGGTGACCGCGCTGGCGGAGGAGGGATTTGAGTTCCTCGAGGCCGGCGTAGTCGCCGGTCTCGCTGATCAGGGTGCCGTCGATGTCGGTCAGGATCATGCGATCGGCAAGCTTGAGGCGCTCGTGGAGCTTGGGGTTGAGGGCGAGGTTTTTCCGGCCGAGCCCCTGGGAGACCTGGCGGTTGTCGTGCACGAGCTTGAGGTAGCGCTCGACGTGGCGTTCCCAACTGTAGTGTTCGCGGACCTTGCGCACGCCGGTCTCGGAGAGGCGCAGCCAGAGCTCGGGGTCGGTGAGGACCTGCTTGATGGCCTTCTGCACGGAGGCGAGGTCGTGGGGATCGGCGAGGAGGCCGTTCTCGCAGCGACGGACGATTTCGGCGGGGCCGCCGTTGCTGGTGGCGACGATGGGCAGGCCGCAGGCGCTGGCTTCGAGGAGGGTGAGGCCGAAGGGCTCGGTGAGGGCCATGTTGACGAACACGCCCTTCTTCTGGGCGCACAGCCGGTAGATCTCGGGGACCTGGGCGCGGGCCTCGTGTTTCTTGGGGATCGCGAGCCGTCCGTACAGGTTGTACTTGTCCATCAGGAGGAGGATCTCGGTGAGGACCTCCTTTTCGCCCGGGGGCATGGCGGCGATGTCCTCGCGAATGCCGGCGAAGATGGCGAGGTTGGCGATGGCCTGCAGCTCGCGGTCGGTGCCGTAAGCGTGGATGAGACCGTCGATGTTCTTCTTCCGGTCGGGGCGACAGATGGCGAGGATGATGGGGCGTTCCGGGTGGGAGAAGAACTTCTCGAGGCTGTCGCGGATGACGAACACGGTGTGGCCCCGCTCTTCGGAGGTGGTGGCGCCGGGGGCGAAGTCCTGGAAGAAGGGATAGTAGCGGGAGAAGTCGATGCCGGGGGGGAGGACATGGTATTCGGCGAGGCTGGCATTGGCGTAGGCCGAGTAGCTGCGGGCCTCGAGGTCGGTGGAGGTCACGACGAATTCGGCGTTGGCCAGGGTGCCGTCCTCGGCCTCGAAGCGGCGCTGGAAGCGGAACCGTTCCATGACTTCGGCCTCGGGGAGGCCGGCGGCGAGGAGCTTCTGGAGTTTGGGTTTGCCGAGCGAATGGCCGGTATGAGCGAACGGCACGTTGAGAATCGCGGAGAGTTCGCGGCCGATATAGCCAGCGTCGGCGTAGTGGGAATGGATCCAGTCGGGGAAGATCTTCTCAGACTTGATGTGGGTGACGACGTTGGTGACGTACTCGTCGAGGTGATCCCAAAGCTGTTCCTTGGGCAGGTACTTGCGGCCGCCGCAGGGGACGCGGCGGATGTCGAACTTGTCGCAGACGTGCTCGATGGGGACGGCGTAATCGGGCCCGACGGCGGGGTCATCCATGCGCCGGGTGAACAGGTGCACGTGGGTGACCTCGGGCCGCTCGCTCAGGGCCCGGGCCAGTTCCATGACGTAGATGATCTGACCGCCGTTGTCGGCGTCGCGGCCGATTTCCAGATTCTGGCCGCGGAACAGACCATGCAGGCTGTAGAGATGGATCCTCATGGTTCAGGCCGGCCCGTGGGAATGAACTCCCGGCTGGGGGGGGCCATCCGCGACGGGCTGGGTCCGTAGGATAGCGGGGATCCGGGGGTGAGCCAAAGCGAAAATCCGGGGCGTTTGATCGGTTCAGGGTGGTACGCGGCCCGGAGGTCGAGGTGGTTACCAAAAGACAAAGTGTTTGCGTTTGGCGACACTAAACGCCAATACGTTCGCGTATGGTGGAGCGACAGTTTTGGCGGCGGCGGTTGGAAGCGCACTGGGAAAGGCGGTCGGTCCTGTGGCTTTCCGGGGTGCGCTGGGAGATCAGTGACAGCAGGTGGCGGCGGCGGGCGTGGCGGCGAGGTTGGGACTGAGGTAGGGGATGCCGAGCCCGAGGCCGCGCAGGATCAGCAGGACGCCGACCAGGGCGAGGCAGTACGGGATGGCGCGTTGCAGTCGCAACCGAAGCGGGACCGGGAGGGCGCCGCCCGCCAGGCTAAGGCCGAGCATCATGGGGACGGTTCCGAGGCCGAACACGAGCATGTATTCGATGGCGGTTAGGACCTGGCCGGTGGCGGCGGCTCCGAAGCAGGCGACATACACCAGCCCGCAGGGGAGCAGGCCATTGAGCGCCCCGAGCATGGCGAGGGCACCGACACCGCGGCGGCGTAACCAGGGGCCCATGGCGTTCTTGACCTGGGTGCCGACGCCGCGCAGGGGGAGGCGGAAGAGGTCCACCCGCGCCGCCAGCACGCCGGCGAGCAGGGCCACGCCGAGGCCAAGGGAGACCCAGCGCTGGATGCCGACGAGCGCGAGGCTGCGACCCACCAGGCCGAACACGAGTCCCAGGGCGCCGTAGGTGAGGACGCGGCCCAGGTTGTAGGCCAGGCGGCCGGCGACGTGACGCCAGGCGGTGGGTTCGAGTCGGGGCAGGGCAAGGGCGAGCGGGCCACACATGCCGGCGCAATGGGCGCTGCCGGCGAAGCCGAGGAGGAAGGCGGTCCACAATTCCATAATGCTGGCCGGTCAGGGCGGAGTGCCGGGGCGAGTATCTGGTGAGTCGACGTGGGAGGCGAATTCTTTTTCCGGCAGGCGGGACGCCTGCACCACACCGCGGTGAGCAAGGTCAAGGAAGCGGTATCCGGTGGCACTCACGGCGGTCGGTCACGCCGGTCGCTCGCGCAAGGCGGCGAGCAGGCGGGCGTGGAATCCGCCAAAGCCGCCGTTGCTCAAGCCCACGACGACGTCGCCCGGGGCGGATTCGCGGCTGAGGAAGGTGACGATGTCTGGCACCGAAGGGAGGTAATGCGCGGGGCGACCGGCGGTTTGCACGTCCTGGATGAGCTGAAGGGGGTCCAGGCGTTCGTCGGCGGGGAGGCGTTCGAGGGCCGCGACCGGGGCCACGACCACGGCATCGGCGGTGGCGAGGGCCGCGGCCAACTCGTGCTGGAAAACGCGGCGGCGTGTGGTGTTCGAGCGCGGTTCGAAAACGGCCCAGAGGTGACGACCCGGAAAGCGGAGGCGCAGGGCGGCGAGGGTCTCACGGATGGCGGTGGGGTGATGGGCGAAGTCATCGACCACGGTGATTTCGTGTTCGGTGCCGCGGATCTGCATGCGGCGCTGGACGCCCTCGAAGGAGGCGAGCGCAGCCTGGATAGCGGGGTCGGGCACGCCGCCATGTCGGGCGCAGGCGATGACACCGAGGGCATTGAGGACGTTGAAGCGGCCAGCGAGGGGGAGGCGAAACGGGACGCCATCGACCTCGAAGATGCTGTGGTCGGGGGCCAGGTGGACGTGGCGGGCCTGAACGTCGTTGTCCGGGCCGAGTCCGAAGCGGCGGACGGGGCAGAAGTCGACGTCGAGCAGCGGGGCGAGGTTGGAGTCGTCGCCGTGGGCGAGCACGAGTCCGTCTCGGGGGACGAGGCGGATGAGATGGGAGAAGGACTTCTGGATGGCGGCGAGGTTCTCGAAGATGTCGGCGTGGTCGAACTCGAGGTTGTTGAGGAGGGCGACCTCGGGCTGGTAATGGACGAACTTGCTGCGTTTGTCGAAGAAGGCGGTGTCGTACTCGTCGCCTTCGAGGATGATCCAGTCGCTGTCGGTGAAGGAAGCGCCGAGCGGGAAGTTGTGGGGGACGCCGCCGATGAGGAAGCTGGGTTGGCGGCCGCTGTGATGGAAGACCCAGGCGAGGAGGGCGGCGGTGGTGGTTTTGCCGTGGGTGCCGCAGACGACGAGGGAGCGGCGGCCGCGGATGAAGTGTTCGTGGAGGAGTTCGGGCAGAGAGGTGTAGCGGAGGCGGCGGGCGAGGACCTCCTCGGCCTCGGGGTTGCCGCGGGAGATGGCGTTGCCGATGACGACCAGGTCGGGGCGGGCGGGGACGTGGGTGGGGGCGTAGTCGAGGTGGGGGGTGATGCCGGCAGCGGCGAGCACGTCCGAGGCAGGAGGATAGACGGCCTGGTCGGAGCCAGTGACGTGGCAGCCGCGGGCTTTCAGGGCGGCGGCGACCGAGGCCATGGCGATGCCGCCGATGCCGATGAAATGCACGTGCTGGAGGCGCGAAGTCATGCAGGTGAGGATGGAGTGGGGTGGGAGAGGGCGGAAGCGGGAAGTCAGGGCGGGTTGTTCACTGGGTGTCGGGGTGGTTGCGCGGGTGTGGGGTGAGCGATAGGCTGGAGGCCGGTATGGCATACGTGACGACGGAAGAGCGCGTGGACCGGCTCGAAGCGGTGTTCGGCCAGTTCATGACCGAGATGGCCGTGATCAACCGCCGGGCCGACGAGCGGAACAAGGCAGCGGATGAGCGCCTGGGGCGGTTCGAGGCGGAGATGAGCGCGTTCAAGGACGAGATGAGCGCGTTCAAGGACGAGATGAGCGCGTTCAAGGACGAGATGCGCGCGTTCAAGGACGAGATGCGCGCGTTCAAGGACGAGATGCGCGGGTCGAAGAGAGAGCTGAACCAGCAGTGGGGTGCGCTGGCCAACAAGCTGGGCACCATCGTCGAGGACGTTGTGGCACCGAATCTGCGGCGGTTGGCCGTGGAACACTTCAGGTTTCCCGTCATCGAGGATTTCATCGTGCGGCGGTCGCGGCGGCACGGGGGTGGGGAGACCGAGTTTGACACGATCGTGGTGGGGCCGACGGCGGTCGTGCTGGGGGAGGCGAAGTCCAGTCCGACGCGGCAATCGGCGGAGGAGTTCGCCGCGAAAGCGGGGCGGTTCTTTGACTTCTTCCCGGAGTACCAAGGACGCCGTTTGATCGCGGTGTTAGGGAGTTGGGCGATGCCCGGCCCGGTGGTGGAGCGGTTGACGGAGCTGGGCGTCTACGCGATGCGGATGGGCGAGGATACGATGGAGCTCGTCAACGCGGCTGCGCTTGAGGCGAAGGGTCGATCGTGAGTGAGCGCTCCCGGGACCCACTGGCGTTGGGCGACCTCACGGGGCGCTGAAGGAGTCAGAACGGGGCGTGGGTGAGGCGGCTCTCAGGAGGGCGGTACCAGGGAGACCCAACGACGACTCGTGGTGGGGGAGGATGAACCGGCGGCGGTGGGTGAGGCGACGGCTTGGAGGAGGCAGCGGCCGGGGATGGGAGCAGGCACGGTGAGCTGCAGTGAGCGGCGGCTTTGGCCAAGGGCATCGAGTGCGAAGGCGCCTGGCGCGCGAGGTTTCGCCTGAGGGGAGGTGAGGACCAGAGTGAGGTGACCTGACTGGGCGCGGGCTTCGTCGTTCACCAGGAAGACCTCGAAGGTGCGGGTGGTCCCGGCAGTGAGGGCGGGCTGGAAGAAGTTGAGATAGACGCCGAGGGGCTTGAAGGCCTCACCCACGTAGTCGGCGAAGGCGGGTTCGAGCGTGAGACGGGGGACGTCGGTGAAGTGGTCGGCAGTAGAGACGCCGGGGTAGCTGCAGGTGAGGTAGACGAAGTGGATGATGCCGGCGTAGTGGCGATGGGCGCGCCAGAACTCGGTCTTGGCGGCGAGGAGATAGGCATAGAGATCGAGGCGTTCGCGGTCGCTGGCCTGGGGGCCGAGCAGTTGGGCGTAGACGTTCTCGGTGAGGACCGTCGGGGAGCCGTCGCGGTTGAGCCAGAGCCAGCCGTACTCGTTGATGACGACGGGGTGGCCTTCGGCGGGCAAGGCGCCGGGCCGGGGGCGGCCGTCCATGGTTTCAAGGTCGGCCATGCGGAAGGTGAGCTTGCCGCGATGCCCGCTCTGCATGAGGTAAGGATGGTACTCGACGGGGTCGTGCGGGCCGGCGGGCGGGTTGTAGCTGTTTTCCCAGGGGCGGTCGGAGAGGTCGAGGGGGCGGACGGCGGGGATGAGGCGGGTGGCGAAGAGGTCGTCCTTGGTTTCGTTGTTGGCGTCCCAGACGGCGACGCTGGGGTGGTTCCAGTGATCGCGCATCCAGTCGCGGTATTGGCGGATCATCTCCTCGGGGTCGTGGGTGCGGGAGTAGCCGGGGTACCAGCCGGGGCCGCCGGTCCACACGAAGAACTCGTTCTGGATGAGCAGGCCGAGTTCGTCGCAGATGTCGAACCACTGGTCGGGGACGGGGCCGATGCAGAAGCGGAAGTAGTTCCAGTGCATCTGGCGGGGGAGTTCACCGAGGAGGCGCCGGACCCAGGTTTCGTTCCAGGGAAGGTCGCGGCAGAGAGGATCTTCGAAGAAGCGATGGAGGGTGATGTTCGAGCCGCGGAGGTAATAGGGCTGGCCGTTGAGGTGGGCGCGACCGGTGGCGGCGTCGAAGCGGAAATCGCGGAAGCCGAAGCGGGTGGTGAGGTGGTCGCCGGCGGTGCGGGATTCCAGCATGTAGAGGAAGGGGTTTTCCGGGGACCAGAGGCGGGGGTGGGCGAGGGGGAGGCGTTGGGTGAAGGTGTGGGTTTCGCCCGCGGCGAGGGAGGCTTCCAGCGGGGGGAGGTGGCCGGCGGGTTCGCGGTCCTTCCAAGTGAGGACGCGCTGTTCGAGGGCAACGCGCGTGGCGGGACCGCGATTCTCGAGGACGGTCTGGATCAGGATCTCGGAGGTGGCGAGGCGTGGGGCGACTTGGACGGACTGGATCACGGGTCCGTCGCAGTACACCAGCGAGACGCGGTCGTAGATGCCGGGGGTCCACTTGATCTTCTCGAAGTCGGAGCCGGTGGGGAAGGTGTCGGGCAGCACGGCCGGGTGGGCGCCGATGCGGATGACGAGGGTGTTGTCGGCGTCCCAGCGGAGGGCGGATTCGAGGGGGAAATGGCTGGCGGAAAAGCAGCCGGAGTACTCGCCGAGTTTCTGGTCGTTGAGCCAGACGGCGGTGCCGAACTGGGCCTTGTTGATCCTGAGCTGGGCCGTGGTGCGGCGGGGGGGAGCGCGGAACGTCTTGCGGTACCAGAAGTAGTTCCGGTCCTGGTTGACCTTGCCCTGCCAGTATTGGGTGAGCCACTCGGCGGGGGCGAGCCCGGCGCGGATGCGGTTGGCGAGGTGTTCGCGGCTGAAGAAGGCGTCGACGTCGGGGAAGGGAGGTTCGGCCAGGTTGACGAGGCCGGGGACGGGAACCGTGTGGAGGAACGCGGTGGGAAGCTCCGTCGCGGACGCACTGTCGGCGATTTGCCAGGGACCGTCGAGGTGGACCGTGGTTCGCTCGGTGAGCGCGGAGGGAACGAGCAGCAGGCTGAAGGCGAGGCCTCGGACGGCGCAGCGGATGAGGGCGGCGAGTGGACCGAAGGGTGCGGGACAGCGGGGTTGCATGGGGTGACCTTAGGCAGCGCGCGGGAGGTTGTCGAGTCGGGCGGACCAGCCGGGCCGGTCACGGCCGATGATGGACGTGCCCGGGCGGCAGGAAGCGCCGGCCTGGGATGCATCAGACGATGACCGACAGGAGCGGAAGAAAGCGCGTGACGAAGGACCGGGGGGAGGCTCAGCTTGGTTGCGTGAACCCGATAGGGTGGATGTGTTGCTTTCTGCTGCTCGTCGGTCTCAGCCTGAGGGCTGGGTCCCAGCCGCCGTCGATGGGTCAATACTTGGAGGGGTTGGGCTATCGGGCGATCAGGACGAAACCGGTCCGTTGGTGGGGGGGCTGTCGGGTGGATGGCCGGTTGGAGGGCAAGCGGGTCGAGTTCTACTGCTTTCCTGGTGCTGCCTACAGCCTGGTGGATCCCTCGCTAACGAACCGGCTCAAGCGGCTCGGGGAGTTGGGTGTGACGCTGCGTGGACGGGACACTTGCTGCCCAGGCGTTAGTCCGCCATGCCGGCGTGTTGGATTGCGGTCAGCGAAAGCTCTGGCTGATCCAGCGGACGCGGTAGCCTGGTTTCAACGGGCGTGAACCATGGCAGGGAGCGGGCGGCGGTTGGCCGGGGTCGGAGCGCCGGCGATGCGCTGGATCTCACCGTGCTGGAGAAGGAAGCTCCGGCGCTGCTCAGCGAAGCGCTTCAAGCTGACTGGCTGGTCGGGGTCGAGCGAGTCGGCCTCGTCGACGCGCCCGGGTGGGCCCTCGACGCCGCGGAAGAGGGCCTCGGTCGAGTCGAGCTTGCGGGTGTCGGTCTGGACGGCGTCGGCGATGACCGCCTGGTAATGGAGCGCGAGCGGGCCCAGGCGATTCCAGTCGAGCCAGGTTTCGGCGATGTCCCGGACGCAGGCCAGGTAACGTTCGCGCAGGGCGGGCACGGCGAGGAGTCTGGCCAGGAGCGGCTTGGTCGAGTCGTGGGTGGATACCAACGGGTCCACCTGCGCCCCCCTCGATGCGGAGGAGTCCGGGCGGGAGGAGGGGAATGAGTTGGTACCCGCGCCCGTGCTGAAGGACTCGTTGGCGTCGTAGGGGATGAGGTGGAAGCGGCCGTGGGGATCGAGGTAGAGGTGGTAGTCGCTGGCGCGGGTCCAATAGCCATCGCAGTTGACGAGGGTGTTTTCGAGGGCGAGGAAACGGAGCGCGCCCTCGATGTCGAGCAGGGGGCTGAGGGCGGCCTCGAGTTGGCTGGCGGGGGTTTGGCAGAGGACCTCGCAGAGGCGGATCAGGGGGCCCCAGGACTTGGGATCATCCTTGGTCTTGATTTCATAGATGGGGCGGTAGGCAGCGACGTCCGCGCCGAGGTAAGCGAGCGTGCCCTGGCCGTTCGGGTGGCCGGAGACCTTCCAGCGGGCGCCCTCGGTGGTGCCGAACCAGTCGCGGACGAAGTCTCGGTTGAACTGCTGGAGGTTCACGTAGACGCCCCAGCACTCGCCGTTGATGACGACGCGGAGGAAATTGGCATGGGGGGCGGGGAGGTAAGTTCGGGCGAGGTGGTGATAGAGGACGGTGCGCAAGAAGGTGGGGTCACCGTGCGAGTTGAGGAGGTTGAAGGTGCGGTAGCCGCCGAGCTTCTGATCCTGGTGGACAAAATCGAGAGAGAGGTTAAGGGAGCGCTTCGACCCGGCGGCGACCCTGTGGTACGAGGACTGGCCGCGGAAATGCACGCCCACCTCCGGATAGGTGCGGCCGTCCACGACGAGTCGCGCGGGCACTTCGACGTCGGTGTTGTGGAAGTCGGCGAGTTCCTGTTCCCAGTCGGTGCTCTCGAATTCGAGGAAGAAGGTGCGCAGGGTGTCGGTGCCGTAGATGGGCGCGTCCGGGTGGGCGGGGACGTCGGCGGGCGAGAGGCGGGGGCCGGACTGGGGGCTGGCACCGTTGCGGACGGGTGCGGGTGATCCGCTGCGGGGCCCGTCCGCCTCGCTGGCGTGGCTGCGGTCAGGGAGCAGCGACTCGAGGGCGGCGCGGGCAGCTTGGCGCTCGGCGAGGTTCAGGTGTCCGTTGCGGTCGTGGTCGAAGCGGCGGACGAGCTTGAGGGGCGCGACATATGAGGGCGGGGTCGGGTCTTGGGCGAGGGCGGTCGAGGCGGTCAGGAGTGCCAAGCAGAGCCGGCCCAGGCAACGGGACCGGGTGGTGGTCGAGGAAGGCCAGAGAGGCAGGCGGGGCGCCGGCACCACAGGGTTTGCGGGGAGGCAGACCTGCGGAGACTGGCGAGACCGAGCGCGCACGAACGCTGTCATGCGCGGACGGTAGCGGGGGATGCATTAAGCTGCCGTTAAGCCCCGGGGGTTACCCCCCGGTGGCGAGCGTTGCCTGGTACCAGTCCAGGATGTGGTCAGCACACTGGAGGTAAGACGATTGGAGTTGTTCCCGGAACAACTGGGCGTCGTTCTCCATCCAGTGGTCGAACTTCCGCGGCTTGCTCCGGTAAGCGAGTCGGAGCCGCGCGACGGGTGGCTGTGTGGGGGCCGGTCGCAGGCGGGCTTCGAGGCGATAGCTCAGGGTGAGGGGTGGGTTGGTGCCGGGTTTACCGGCGAGGGCGGCCCCCGTGACTTCGAGTTCGAGCACCGCGTCGGCGCCCTGGGCGCGGAGGTAGTCGGCGGGATGGGTGTCCGGAGGCAACCAGGCCAGCGTGGCGGCGAGGAAGAAGGCCATGCGGGCGAACTGCTCGGGTTGTCCGGCCGGCCAGGGCTTCGACACGAGGAACACGTTGGTCCAGCCGCGGGCGCGGGCCTCGGCGGCGATGGTTTGGCGCAGCCCGTCATGGACCAGGACTTGAGACAGCCGGTCCGAGTGAGCTTCCCAGAGCCGGTGGAATTCCTGGCTGGAGAGGCCGGAGAGGCCGACGGCAGCCGCCCGGGCGGAGAGGTACGGAGTCGTGGCGAACGCGGCGGGCCAGAGGAAGCCGGCGTAGGTCATGAAGCCCCAGAGGAAATGGTTGGCATCCTCGGAGAAGTCGGCCAGGGCCTGCTGGCGTGTGCGTGGCCACTGGATACGGAGCAAGGGCAGCGGGTTGGTGGAGATGAGGCCCACCCGGGGTGGGGGAGAGGCGGGCGGAGACGGTGGCGACTGCCGTTCGAGGACGGTCACTCCGCGCCCCGGGTCCGTGGCGCAGCCCGCCAGCACGACCAGGGTGAGGGGCGACCATCGTCGCCAGCGAGGCTGACGCGGCGGCGAGGGTCGTGGGTTGGAGGGGAACGAGGCTACCATCGAGCCCGGGGTCGGGAGTTCGTCCGGGGCGCGCGTCATCGCGGCGCGGGTTGGTCGGAGAGCGGGTTCGTGCTGGCGGCGGGCGCGGGGCGGGGCGGGGCTTCGCCGCGGGGTTGGTTTGCGACCTTGCGCACGTAGTGGGTCATGAACGCCAGCCAGCTCAAGACCAGGATGAGAAGCCCGGCCAGCAGGAGCTTCGGGATGAGCGGTCTGACGGGAGGCGGCGGGGGGCGGGTCATGCGCGGGCGGGGGAGGAGGGTTTGCGCCAGGGGACGCGGGGAGGTTCCGGCTGGCCGAGGGCGCGGGCGGCCGTGCGGAAGTGGAGTTTGCCGACGAGGCCGAGCGGGTCGGCGCCGTGACGGGCCACGAATTCGCGGGCGGCGGTGTCGACGGCGGCGGAGGCCCCCTTGGGCAGGGGCAGGTCGAACTCGGTGGCGAGCTTCGCCAAGCGGGTGACGAACTCGTCGCGGGCGAGGATGGAAGCGGCGGCAACGGCGAGGTCGGCTTCGGCCTTGTGGCGCTGGAGGAGTTCGATTTCGCGTCCGAGGCTCATGAGAGCCTTGGCTACGGTGGCCTTGTCGTGGGCGAACTGGTCGCTGATGGCGCGGACGGGCAGGGGATCCATGCGGTGGCGCTGGAGCATGAGGTTCTCGATCACGCGGGCGTGGCCCCAGGCGAGGATGCGGTTGACGCTCTTGAGCTGGCGGTAAAGCCGGTTGTAGGCCTCGGGGCCGATGGGCACCACGGTGAAGACGGCGCCGGGTGTTTCGCGGATGAGGCGGGCCAGTTCGGCGATGCGGCGGTCACTGCCGACCTGCTTGGAGTCGCGCACACCGGCGGTCTGCCAGGTCTTGACGAAGTGGGCGTTGACATAGACGCCCGCGACGCAGAGCGGGCCGAAGAAGTCGCCCTTGCCGCTTTCATCGACGCCGAACCGGGGGAGGAGGAGGTCGGGGTTGAGGACGGTTTCGTAGCCGAGGCGGGCCTCGTGGAGGATCTCGGGTTCGAGGGTGAACTCGACGAACTCGGCGGTGCCCTTGCCTTGCACGACGAGCTTGCCGCTCTCGTAGAACACGACGTTGACTTTGTCCTTTTGGGCGGCGAACCGGGCGTAGGGCACGTCGCGAAAGGTGAAGCCGTGCGTCCGCAGCCAGGCCAGGAGGGCCCGGGCCTGGGTCGCAGTCAGGGTGCAGGTGTGTGAGGTCAACGGCGCCGGCATGGGGGCAGGCTAGGGGGGTGGGGGAGGGATGTCGAGTCGGTGCGCTCCCGTAGACCGACCCGGCAGGCATCTCAGACAAGGTGTTGCCGGGCGTGTTCGGTCAGCACCACGACGGCTGGGTGCACCAGGCGCCGCTCGGCCGTGATCGCGTGGAACTGCACCCGGCACGCCTCCGCCACGCCAATGATGCGGAAGCCATAGTGGCGCATGGCCTCGTCGGCGACAACCGAGGGAAGCACAATGAACCCACTCCCCTCGGCCGCCACCACCTTCATCAGCGAGAGGTCGTCAAACTCCGCCACCACCCGCGGCTGCACGTCCATGCGCTGGAACCAGGCCTCCACGGCGCGGCGCAGCGCGGTGTTGTCCGAGGGCAGCAACCCGGGCGCGCCGTGAAGGGACTTCAAGGAAGCCCTTGGGTGCCCGCGCCAGTTTGCCGGACGCACCAGAACGAGGGTGGGCATTCCCCGAGCCGGTGGTTGAAGGTGCGGACTCAATTTGCCGCTGGAAGCCGGTTCGTCAGCCAACACGATGTCGAGCCGGTGGGTCGCGAGTTGCCCGAGCAAGTCCTCCAGCTTCCCCTCCCGACAGATGACATGAACGGGCTGGGACATGGCAAACACGGGCTTGAGGATCTCGTTGGTCACCAGCTTGGGAAACGAGTCCGCCACGCCCACGTAGAGCCGCAGGGCCTGCGCCGTCGGCCGCTGCTTGACCGCGTTCACCAACTCTCGGCCCAGCGCGAAGATCTCCTCGGCGTAGCGGCAGGCGACCTGACCGGCGTCCGTCAGCACCTTCGACCGCCCGCTCCGGCGGAAGAGCTTCTCGCCCAGCGCCTCCTCCAGCTCGCCCAGTTGCGCCGAGATGGACGGCGGGGAGACGTGGAGCTTCTCGGCGGCTTGCTTCAAGCTGCCTTCCTTCGCCACGGTCCAGAAGTACCGCAGGTGGTGGTAGTTGACGCGGTCGAGGTGGTGCTCGACCGATGCCAGGGGGCTGGGGACGCGCAAGGCCAGCCAGTCAAGCTGGACCGGGAGCGGATTCTCGGACACGTATCGACGCTTGCGTCAGCCGGTCTGCGCGTGCTCGCCTTCGCCCGCGCCGAGATGCCCCCGGACACCGCGCGCCTTCACGTCTACGATCTGCCGCGCCAGTTCGCCTTTCTCGGTTTGCAGGCGATGATGGACCCGCCACGCCGGGAGGCCCGGGACGCGGTGACCGCGTGTCATCAAGCCGGCATCCGGGTGAAGATGATCACCGGCGACCACGCCGGCACGGCGGTGGCCATCGGGCGTCAGCTCGGATTGGGGGCAGCGCTCCCGCTCCGCGCCCCGCCCCGCTCCCCAGCTCACAGCGGGGCAGAGGCTGGCGGCAACGCGGACGGGGAGGAAGTCCCTCGAAAGGAAGCCTCGCTGGCTCCCGCGCCCCCCGCGCCCGCCGCCCTGACCGGAAAGGATCTCGCCGCCCTGGACGATGCGCAACTGATCGAAGTGGCCGAGAACGTATCGGTTTTCGCCCGCGTCAGCCCGGAGCAGAAGCTCCGTCTGGTCCGCGCGCTCCAGGCGCGCGGGCACGTGGTGGCGATGACCGGGGACGGGGTCAACGACGGTCCCGCCCTCAAACAGGCGGACATCGGCATCGCGATGGGCATCACCGGCACGGAGGTGGCCAAGGAAGCGTCCGACATGGTGCTGACGGACGACAACTTCGCCTCGATTCGCGCGGCGGTGGAGGAAGGCCGCAACGTCTTTGACAACCTGACGAAGATCATCACCTGGGCCTTGCCGAGCAACCTGGGCCAGGGCCTGGTGATCCTGGCCGCGGCCCTGGTGGGCGCCACGCTGCCCATCCTCCCCATCCAGATCCTGTGGATCAACATGACTACCGGCGGTGTGCTGGGGTTGTTTCTGGCCCTGGAAGCGAAGGAGCCTGACCTCATGCAGCGCCCGCCCCGCGCGCCGTCTGCCCCCATCCTCACGGGGCAGATGCTCGCGCAGGTGAGCCTGGTGGGGCTCCTGATCCTCCTGGCCGCGTTCGGGCTGTTCCAATGGGAACTGGCTCGCGGGGCGGGGGTCGAAGCGGCGCGCACAGTGGCGCTCAACACGGTCGCGGTGATTCAAGCCTTCTACCTCGTCAATTGCCGGTCGCTGCGGCACTCCGTCCTCGCCGTTGGCCTGTTCCGCAACGGCTGGCTCTGGCTTGGCATCCTGGGCGTCTTTCTGCTGCAGGCGGCGATCACCTACCTGCCGTTCCTCAACAAGGTCTTTAAGACCACCGCGATTGGCTGGGACGAGTGGCTGCGGATTGTCGGGGCGGGTCTGGCGGCCATGATCGTAGTGGAATTGCACAAAGCGTTGGTTGCCGGGAGATCGCCCAAGAACCAGGCGCCCCGCCCGCTGGCGAACGGAACCTGCGCTGCAACTCGGTAAACCAACGCCTATCCACTGGACCGGCCATGACAAGTCCCAGGGGCCTTCGCTTCATCCGGACTTGGAGGCAGCTCAAACGGAGGCGGCCCTTCGCCACGCTTCCGCCGGAAGTGCGATAGCGATCAAGGCCAGGTCGTTCGCAAGGCACCGCACAGCTTTCGCAAGCCGGCGCAAGCCGCCCCACGGGAGCTCGGCGAGGCTGTGCGGCCATGAAACGATCCGATGTCGCTCTCGCCGGGATGTTGTTGGTTTCGCCGCCGCCGCACCCAGCCTCAGTCTCGACTCGCTGACCCTGGATACGGCAGAGGCAGACACGCCGTTGTTCACCCCTCCCTTCGCCCTCACCGACAGCGCACCCGCCATCGAGCGTTGGATGTATCCGCACAATGCCGCTCCCTGCGACCGGTCGAGCTCTTTGCCGTCGGTTATCGCCACGGTTTCAACCTCACGTCGTTTAACCAGGGCAGCCCGTTCGGTTCCGGGGCCCCGGGCGAGCGCAACGCCTACGCGGCAAGCTGGTCCACCAATGGCACGTGGGTGGACGTCAGCAACAACGTCGGCAAGACCAACCCTGCCTTTGCGCCGTTTGAAGCCGTTCCGTTTGCCGTCGCCCAAACCGCCGACGCGCCCCCGGGTGAGTGGGTGCCCACCGGGGCGAAGCTCACCTTCGAACTCAACCTTGCCGACCCCTTCGTGCTGAGCTACGTGGAGGCGGGACTCAACGCCGGGCGGTTGCGCTTCATCGTCAGTTCGCTCCACACCACGGACGGTCCGACCGGGACTCCAAGCTTTCCTGACTTCGCCACCCGGTTCAACGCGGCAGTCGTTGCCCCCACCACGCTCGAGATCGAGGGCGTCGTTGTGGGCCCCGGCGACCTCGACGCCGATGGTCTGCCGGACGACAAAAGGGGCAATGGGGTCAAACATTGATATTTGACATTTGGCAGTGTTTGACCCCATTGGCTTCAGGTGAGGGCTCAGGGTTTGACCGCGATGAAGCTGATGGCCGCCAGATGCCGGCGGTGCTGGCGGAACATGCGGCGCATGGAAAAGACTCGTTTCCGGGCCTCCGGGGTGCGGAGGACGTTGAACACGAACCGCAGCGCGCGGAAGAGACCTTCGTCCTGCACCACCCGGCGCGGTTCGAGCAGGTGCATCGGCGCGGTCGCCTCGGACTCGACGCGGAACCCCGCGTCCGTGAGCAGTTCACGCCATTCGCGGGCGGAAAGGGGACGCGCGCCGACGTGGATATTGCGCGACATCTCGCGGCTGATGTCTTCCTGAACCGCTTCCGGGAGGTCATCGGGCGTGAGGCTCAGCTCGTGGATGCCGTAACGTCCGCCGGGCTGCAGCAGCCGGAACGCCTCGGCCACGATGCGCCGTTTCTGTTCCGGCCCTTGCATGGTCAGCATGGCTTCGCCATAGACGACCGTGGCGGATTGCTCGGGCAACCCGGTCTGCTCGGCGCTGCCAAGCTGGCAGCGCTGGTGAGGGCCGGTGAGGTAGCTTTGGACTTCCTTCGCCGCGACTTCATCACGCTCGAGGGCGGTGTAGCTCGCCGGCTGCCGGCTCAAGGTCAGGCGGGCGGTGACGCCGAGACCAGGGGCGAATTCGACGACCGCGTCGCGGGGCTGGATGTCGAGTTGTTCCAGCATCACGCGGGTCAGTTCGAGGCCGCCGGGGCGCAGGACGCGCTTGCCCAGGCGGGCGAGCAGCCAGTGTCCGGGCATCTTGTGGGCAGGGGCTGGCAACGAATCGTGCGCTCCCGCAGCGGGAGGGCAGAGCGTCAGTGTCTTCATGCGGCCTCATCCTACTCCTGCATTTGGCTCTTGCTTGCGGTCGCTTGCGCTGGATTGTCGGCCGCTTGCGGGGTGGGCCGGTTCTTTGACCTGGGTCACGGTTCCGAGGGGAGCATGGGGAGTTGGGAGGTCTCGCAGGAGCGTTGCCAGACGAGTCACACTTTGGCAAGGCCCCGCAAAGCTTCGGCAAGACGGCGAAGGCAGCCAGGCGGGTCAGGCCTCAGACTGCCGGGCAGATGCATGTCTCATTCTACCGACCGGATGCCGCGGGCCGTTTCCCTTTCCCGCCAGCTTTCGTCTGGACGCTTCGGGCGACGGCGCTTCAGAGTACCTTTCGTGCACCGCGTAACACTCCCATTCACCACGCGTGTTGAGGCTGCGGCGTTGGTTACTCTCCTGCTTGCCGGCGCGACCTTTGCGGCTCAAGCCCAGTCCGCGACGGATGTTCCGCCGGTCACCCCCACGGCGGAGACCCCGGCCGAACTCCCGACGATGGTGGTGACTGCCACCCGCACCGAGGAGGATCCCTTCACGCTGCCCTACTCGGTCAGCGCGGTGACACCCGCCGAATTCGAGCGGAAGATGCCCCGCACCACGCCCGAGGCGCTGCGGGAGCTGCCGTCGATCATGCTGCAGAAGACAGCGCACGGGCAGGGCTCGCCCTACCTGCGGGGATTCACCGGGTTCCGCACCCTCATGCTGGTGGACGGCATCCGGCTGAACAACTCGACGTTCCGCGACGGCCCGAACCAGTACTGGAACACGGTGGATGCGCTCTCCCTCGACCGGCTCGAAGTGGTGCGCGGCCCCGGCTCGGTCCTCTACGGCAGCGATGCGATTGGCGGCACGGTCAATGCGCTGAGCAAGGGCCGGCGCGGCTACGAGAGCGGGTTCGACGCGAACGGGAGCGCCTTCTATCGCTACTCCTCCGCGGAGCAGTCGCACATGGGCCGCCCCGAGTTCAGCGGGCAATACGACCACAAGGTTGGCTTCCATGTGGGCGCCTCGCTGAAGGACTTCGGCGACCTGCGCGGCGGCGAGGAGGTGGGGAAACAGCCGGAGACCGGGTACAGCGAATGGGACCTTGACGCGAAGGTTGAGTACTTCGTCGCGCCCAACTCCCGACTCGTCTATGGCCACCAGACGGTGCGGCTGAACGATGCCTGGCGGACGCACTCGACGATCTATGGGGTGCTGTGGTCGGGCACGACGCGCGGCAGCGATCGCGAGCGCTTCTTCGACCAGGCGCGGGACCTGGACTACCTGCAGTATCACGCCGAGAAGCTCGAGGGCTTCGCGGATGAGCTTCACGTCAGCGTGTCCCGCCATTACCAGGGGGAATCGGAGGATCGGATCCGGAGCAACCGGAACCGGGAGGTGCAGGACGTGGATGTGGAAACCCTCGGTCTCTCGCTGCAGTTGCAGAGCCCGTCGAAGGTCGGGCGCTGGATCTACGGCGCCGAATACTACCATGACTGGGTGAACTCCGCGTACCGGGGCTACAACGCCGCGGGCGACCTGACCACGGTGCGCGTGCAGGGGCCCGTGGCGGACGATGCGGGGTACGATCTGGTGGGCGCGTACGTCGAGAACCATCTGCCGATTGTGGCAGACACCCTCGCCCTGATCCTCGGCGGCCGGTACACCTACGCCGCGGCCGACGCCAAGCAGGTGCAAGATCCCTACACCGGACTGCCCATGTCCCTGGCGGATTCCTGGGACACCCTGGTCGGCAACGCCCGCCTGAGCTATCAGCCCGGCGACCCCAAGCACTGGACCCTCTACGCCGGCGTCGCGCAGGGGTTTCGCGCTCCGAACCTCTCCGACCTCACCCGCTTCGACATCGCGCGGAGCGGCGAGCAGGAAATCCCGGCGTTCGGACTCGAGCCGGAGTCGTTCCTATCCCCCGAAGTGGGGGTGAAGATGGAGTACGGGCGCCTGGCTGCCGAGGCGGCTTACTTCTACACGTTCCAGGACGACCTGATCGTGCGGGTGCCCACGGGCCAGACCACGGCGAACGGCGACCTGATCGTCAACAAGGAGAACTCCGGCGAGGGCTATGTGCACGGGGTGGAGCTGGCGGCCAGCGCCAGGCTGCATCGGGACTGGACCCTCTGGGCCAACTTCACCTGGATGCGCGGGGAGCTGGACACCCCGATCGTGGCGGGAGGCGAGGAAGTCACCGAACCGGTCAGCCGGCTCATGCCCACCACCGTGAACTCGGGCTTGCGCTGGCACGAGGTGAAGGGGCGTCTGTGGGCCGAGTTCGCCACGACCTTTGCCGAAAAGCAGGATCGGCTGGCCTCCAACGACGTGCGGGACACGCAACGCATCCCGGTGGGCGGCACGCCGGGATACGGCGTGTTCAACCTTCGCGCCGGATGGAACTTCTGCCGCCATGCCACCCTGACTGCCGCCCTCGAGAACCTCACCGACGAGGATTACCGGATTCACGGTTCGGGGGCGAACGAGCCCGGCCGCAACTTCGTTTTGACGGCGGAGATGCGGTTCTGAAATCGAGGCGCGCCTCGCTGCACAGTCCGTGGCGACCCACATGTCAGAATGGCCAGGCAACGGGGAGGTCAGGCTGCTGACGACCGTGACGCTCGTGATCTGGGTGGGCTGTCTCGGGGTGGGAACGTTGGGCCTGGGATTGACTTATCCCCGATCCACGCGGGCAGTGGCGCCCCCACGGACGCCCGTGCGCGCCGAGGTCCTGGACGTGGAGGTCGCGCGGGTTCCCTTGCCCCGCACAGAGACGACGCTCCCGCCCCTGTCGGTGGCGCTTCCGGCACCGGCGCCGCCCCTGCTGGCGGTGCCGGAGGCGGCGCCGCTCCTCGAGGTGGCCACCCCTTCACCGGCCGTCGCGTTCGCCTTGCCGGTTGAGGGGCCCAGCCGTGTCGTCGCACCGGAGGAAGCGGACCACGTCTGGCCGGCGGCATCAGTTCCGGTCCCTTCCGCGCAGTCCGCGCCTCAACCGCTGACGTTTGGCCAGGGCGAAGGGAACCAGCCCGCGCCCGAGTACCCGCGGGCGGCGGTCCGGGCTGGGCAGGAAGGCACGGTGCGCGTGGGGCTGACCGTAGCTGAGAACGGGCGGGTGCTGGCGGCGGAGGCAGTCACGCCGTGTCCCTGGCCCCTGCTGAACGAAGCGGCGGTCACCGTGGTTCGGCAGCGTTGGCGGTTCAGGCCGGGTTCGGTGCGACGCTATGAGGTGGCGATCCGTTTCGAGATCCAGAAATAGCCCATGCCGCCCCTCCTCGCCAACCTTGTGCTGGACCTTTTCCTTCGCGGCGGGCCCGTCATGTGGCCCTTGCTGCTGGCCTTGCTGGCCGCGCTGGTGGTCATCGTCGAGCGGTCGCTCTGGTGGTGGAACCTCCACCGCAGCCGCCAGTCCGCCGCGCTCCAGCAGTGCTTCGACGCCATCGCCGCGGGCGAGTTTGAACGCGCCACCCGGCTCACGGCCGCCGCCCAGGATCCGTTCCTCGCCACCCTGCACGAAGGGCTTTCCAACGCCCACAGCTCGCTGCTCGGCGCCATGCAGCTTCGCGCAACCGAGGCGCTCGACCAGGCCGAACGACTCCAGTGGGTGCTCGGGACGCTGATCACGCTCGCGCCTTTGCTGGGGCTGCTGGGCACCGTCACCGGCATCATGCACTCGTTCAATTTCGTCGGCGACGAACAACTGGCTCCCACGAAGGTGAGCGGTGGCATCGCGGAGGCTTTGATTGCCACCGCCTGCGGGCTCGGGATCGCCATCCTCGCGCTCGTCCCTTACAACTACTTCAATCGCTGCCTCTCCCGGCTGCGTTCGCGGCTCGAGCGCACGATCAACCACGTCGAACTCCTCGTGGAGTCCGCCCGGCATCACGGCCACGACCTCGAAGCCTTCGCCCGGCAGCGCGCGCTGGGCACCAACCGGGCGCAGCCTCCCGCCTGTCCGCCGGGCGCGCGGTCGTAACCCCCACCCGCCGTCCGGTTCATCCCCATGCCTGTCAAGCTCGGCTCCAAGCTCCTTCCCGAGAACGCCGAGGCGCGGATCGAGATCATCCCGCTGATCGACATCATGTTCTTCCTGCTGGCGGCGTTCATGCTGGTCAGTCTGAGCCTGGTCAGCCTGAAGAGCGTGCCGGTGAACCTCCCCACCGCGACGCTAGCCACACCTGAAACGCTGCGGAGCTTCGCGAACCTCTCTGTGGACAAGGCCGGCCTGGTGTTCCTGGATCGCAGCCCCGTGGGACAGCACGAACTCGTGACGGCTCTGTCCGCCTGGCACAAGACGAACGCCACGCTGCGCGTCCTCATCAGCGGCGATGAGGACACTCGTCACGGCGACATGATCCGCGTCCTCGACCTGGTCCGGCAGGTGGGCATCGAGAAGGTTGCGTTCGAGATCCGGACACCGTCGGTCTCGCCGGCGCCATGAACCGCGTCCTGACCTGGTTCAACCTCCTGGGTGTCCTCGTGCTGGCGGTGCTGTGCGTCGTGCAATGGCGGGCGAACCGCCAGTTGAACCTCGATCTCATCCAGGTCGAGCGACACCGCCTCGAGCAGACCGCCGCCGCGGAGCGACTGGCAGAGACCACCGCCGGCCAGGCCAGCGACCTGGCGGACCTGCGGGGTCACCTGGCCCGGGCCGCGCAGGAGGGGCGGGACGCTCGCGACCAACTCGCCCTCCTCGAACGGGAACTCGACCAGTCACGGGCCGAGACCGACCAGATCAAGTCGGCGCTCACCAACTGGGCTGCCGCGGTGGCCGCGCGCGACGATCGGCTGCAGCAGGCGGCGGAACAACTGCGCGCCGCCATCCAGGAGCGCAACGACACCGTGACCCGTTTCAACGAGTTGGCCGGGCGGTACAACCGGCTGGTCCAGGACTTCGACGCTCTCCAGGAACGGCTCGCCAGCGCGCTGACCAACACCAGCCGACCCCCATCCCAGCGCTAATCACGGGGACCCTCGCTTCCCGCCGGCCACCACAACGTTGTTTGGGGCGCGGGCAATGGGATCAGATCACACTCTTTGCTGCGGCAGAATCCTCCGAACCCGAAGCCCCTTGCGATCAGGTCCACTTCGCACGGCGGGGATCTCGGGCGCCACGGCCGCGGGTGACGACTCTGTAGGGCGGCGGCGCTTCACGGAAACGTCACGGTGTTCACCGCATCGTAACTGTCCCATCCACCGGCCACTCCGCTAGACTTCAAGGCTCGATGGCTGGATCGTGCCAGCCTGATCGCGCCCAATGAATCGATTCGAGCGGTCTTCTTTGCGAGGCGCCGGCAACCCCGGCGCAGACGGCTGCGCGGGTGGTGGCTCCCCTGGGGGGCGCCTGGCTTCGCGCTCCGGCTTCACCTTGATCGAGTTGCTGGTGGTGATCGCGATCATCGCCATCCTGGCCGGCATGCTCCTGCCGGCCTTGGCGAAGGCGAAGGAGAAGGGCCGCCAGGCGAAGTGCCAGAACAATCTCCGGCAGATCTCGATCGGCATGACGATGTACGCCGACGATTTCCGCGACATGTTCTTCCACGTGGGCGGTTCCATCCCGAACCACGGCCAGTGGACCCGCAATCCCCGGACCGCGCAACGGCTGGCGCCGGACGACCCGGAGGCCTATTGGGGCATCGCCTACATTGATTACTTCGGCGGCACCAAGGAGATCTATCGGTGCCCGAGCGCCCGCGTCGTGGACGAGTGGCGCGAGGAGGGCAAGTCCTATCCGCGCGAGTTCTGGCTGAACTCGACCTACGGGATCAATTCCTACATCGGGCAGCCGCCAGACCCTCGCGACCCTGCCGAGCGGCTTCAGGGACCGCGCAAGCTGAGTTCCTTTGCCAAACCCGCCAACACCATCTTCGCCCAAGACTCGGCAGAACAGCGCATGGAGGGTCCGGACGACAGCATCGGGCTGTGGCCGGGGCGCCGGGAGATCCTGACGCAATGGCGGGTGGGCCTGGCCGGGTTGTATCCGGGCATCAAGATGGAGTTCGAGTGGTACCGCCACAATCAGCTCTGCAACACACTCTGGGTCCCAGGCCACGTGTCCGGCATCAAGTTTGCCGGCGTCCATCGCGGCGTGGATTACAAATGGTACACGGGCGAATGATCGATCCACGACTTCTTCCTCGGCTGGGGGCGCTCGCCACCCTTGCCGTCCTGTTGCTCGTCAACGGATGTGGCCCCGCCAAACCGCCGGAGCCCGTGGCGCTGAGCGAGGTGCCCCGGGTGTTGCACGACACGTTCCGCGCTGCCGGTGTCGAAGTGCGGCAACTGGCGGTCACGATTGTCGCCGCGGTTGAAGGCAAGGAATGGACGAAGGCGTCCGTGGGCATGGAGGCGCTGGCGGACCACCCGGCGCTGACCGCCCGGCAACGCAACGATCTGGCGCGTTGCCTGATCACCATCAACACCCAAGTCGCCGAGGCGGCGGCGGCGGGCGATGTCCAGGCCGGGCAACTCCGGCAGCTCCAGCGCACGGACAAGTGATCTCGCCACGCGTTTCACGCGGGCCGGCGACCCGACCGCAACCAGCTTCCCTCGCAGCACGGTGTGCAGCTCAACCCACGAACCACGACACGTCGCATCCCATGAATAACGATCCAATGATAACCACCCACCGCCGCGGCCTCATGGCCGTGGCCGTAGCCAGTCTGTTGCTCGGCGGCAGCGGATTCGTCCGCGCCGCCGTGGTCGGGCAGTGGGACTTCGAGAACGGAAACCTCGCCGCTACGGTCGGTCCCGCCCTCGACTACAATGACGGCGGCGGCGGCGCGACCCAGCAGCGGACGCGGTTCGGAACGACAACCTCCCTCGGACTTCCAGACATCGGGGGACAACCCGCCCGGGTGATGGGCTTCGATGCCTTCACGAACCCGGAAGGCTACACCCTGCCCACCCCCGGCTCGGGCAATGGGGGAGGGGAGCTGATCAACCAGTACACCCTGATCATGGACGTGTATTACCCGCCGTCGTCCGACAAGAAATGGCGGGCCCTGATCGAGATCGATGGCGGGCTGACGGCGGATTCCGATCTATTCATCAACACCAGCAACGGGATCGGCATCAGTGGCCAATACGCCGGCCAGGTCACCACCAACCAGTGGCATCGCATCGCCTTCACCGTCGACCAGAGCGCCGAGGCGAATCAGATCCGCAAGTACATCGATGGCGCCCTCGTGGGGACCCAGGCCGCTGGCGGCTTGGAAGGGCGCTGGGCGTTGACACCGAGTGCCTGGGCTGTGCTCTTCACCGACAACGATGGCGAAGTGGCCCCGGGGTACGTGAACAGCCTCCAGCTCCGCGACGAGGTGCTGACCACGGCCCAACTCGCGGCCCTCGGCGGCGCGCAGGCCGCCGGCATTCCGCAGCAGCTCCCAGCGGTGCCTTCCTACGTCGAGACGTGGATTCCCGCCGGCGAGTACGGCAGCACCACCACGGATGTGGGCGTGGTGGTCAACGGGGGCGACAGCACCTTGACCGGTTGGACGCTTTCCCTCGACGGGACCGACAAGACCCCCGTGGTCACCCAGGACGGCACGGTCTATACCGTCAAGGTGACCAGCCAGAACTTCACCCCGCTGAGCGACCATACGGTCATCATCACCTACGTCGACAGTGCCACGGGATCGAAGAGCCTCTCCCACTCGTTCCGCGTGCCAGTCCTCTTCGAGGATTTCGATCATCTGACGCTTCTCCCGGCCAAGGATGACGCGGCAAACGACCGTGCTTGGACCCACACCCCGCCCAGCGGGTGGAGCATCGACAACCGCGACTTCGTGGCGACCCTCATCAGCGCGGACAACCCGGATGCCGATGGCGACGGTTACGCCGATGGCGACGGAATCACTGAGTTCGCGGGCTGGAGTTTCGTGAACAAGGACTGGTGGGTCGCCAAGGACAACCAGACCCGTGACCAGTTCACGCTGGGCAAGAACATCGTCGCCGTCGCCGATCCCGACGAATGGGACGATACCAGCCACGCGGTCAGCCTGTTCTTCTCTTACTTCAAGACCCCGGAGATTTCGCTGACGGGCCTCTCCCCGGACACCTTGTTCCTGCAGTTCTCCTCGAGTTGGCGGCCGGAAGGCCTGGATGATGCCAACCCGAGCAAGTTCCCGGTCGGTCCGAACGGCGAAGCCATCAACAACCAGACGGCGATCGTCACCGTCAAGTTCGACAACGCCGCGCCGATTCAGTTGTTGAAATGGGACTCGAAGGACGGCAGTCCGACCTTTAAGCCCGATTCCCAGAACGAGACAATTACCCTGTCGCTGAACAATCCGCCGGGCGCCCAGAAGGCCGTGATTTCGTTCGAAATGCACGAGGCCGCGAACGATTGGTGGTGGGCCATCGACAACGTCCTGCTCGATGCCGGTGCCGCCCCGCCGATTCTCACCGCCCAACCGGCGAAGGCGATCGTAACCGCGGGCCAGCCCGCGAGCATGAGCGTCACCGCGTCGGGCAGCGGCCCGATCAGCTATCAATGGTATCGCTTGGTCAACGGCGTCAAAGTCCCTGTGCCCGGCGCCACCACCGACACCCTCCAGATCGCCGTGGCCACGCTCGCCGATAACGGCCCGTATCTCGCCGAAGTCAGCAACAGCGCCGGCAAGACCACCAGCAACAACGCGCTCCTCACGGTGCTTCCCGGCCCCACCGCCACGGTGCAGTTCTCGGAGGACTTTGAAGGCGTCCCCCTGGGCGCGCCGGTGGATGAAACGGCACCCGCCACGGGGCCGGTGTGGACCAAGACCCCGCCTCAGGGCTGGACCATCGATGACACCGGTGTCCCCGGCGTGGGCGATCCCGCCACGGACGGCGTGACCGAATGGGCCGGCTGGAGCTTCGCCCAGCGCGAGTGGTGGGCCAGCGTGGACGATCAGCGTCGCTCGCAGTTCACCACCGGCACCAACGTCGTGGCGATCGCTGACAGCGACGAATACGACGACCAAAGCCACCCGGCCGGCACCTACAACACCTACCTGAGCACGCCTTCCATTTCGCTGGCAGGCGCCGGGGCGAATACCGCCTACCTGGTGTTCAGCTCAAGCTGGCGGCCCGAGCCGAACCAGGTCGCGAACATCACGGCCACCTATGACAACGGCGCCCCGGTCGAAGTCCTCCGCTTCGAATCGAATCCCGCGAGCCCATCGTACAAGGATGACAACTCAACTGCCGACCGGCTCGTCGTCCCGCTGGCGAACCCGGCTGGTGCGCAGCGCTTGATGCTCACGTTCGGGTACTTCGATGCCGCCAACAACTGGTGGTGGGCGATCGACAACATCCTCGTGGTGACGGACACCTCGGGTGGCATCGGCACGACCCTCTATGCCTCGCGCGTGGCGAACGGCCGCGTGAAGATCGAGTGGACCGGTGGGGGGACACTCCAGTCCGCCGCGACGATCAACGGTCCCTGGGCCGATGGGACGGGCGTAACCAGCCCGCACGAGACGGCCACCGAGGGCGAAGCCCGGTTCTTCCGGGTCAAACAGTAGTCTGCGAACCTGCGGCCCAGCCGCCCGTTCCCTCTCCCTTGCCCCGGCGCCTGTGGGCCCACTCGCGTCCACAGGCGCCGGGCCCTCGTCGACCTCCTCGTTCTGACCCAGCGCTTCCGCGGCAGCCATGCAGGGCGATCCCCAGCTCTCCTGCCTGGGTTTGGCTCCGGTCCCCATCTAGAACGAGTTCACTGGCATGCCGATGAGGTGCGGAACGACATCGACCCGTGACAACGCCCCCCGCCCCGCCCGAACCGCTGGATCCCTGGCCCGCGCGCGCTCGCGCTCTGTTTCCGGCCGGTTCGAACGGCGAGTTCGGACTTCCCCCGAACCTGGTGACCGTGCTCGACCGGGGCCAGGGCTGTCGGGTGTGGGACACGGCAGGACAGCCGTACCTGGACATGAGCATGGCTTGGGGCTCGGCCCTGGTCGGTCATGCCCATCCGAAGGTCCTCGAGGCGGCAGCGGTGGCGGCCCGCGACGGGGCCAACTTCGCCGCGGTGAACCGTCGCTCCGTCCAACTCGCGGAGCGGCTGTCGGCCATCTGCCCCTGTGCCGCACGCGTCCGCTTCGTCGCCTCGGGTACGGAGGCGACGTTGCTCTGCCTGCGCATCGCCCATGTGGCGACGGGGCGCTCGAAGGTGCTGCGCTTTGCGGGTGCCTATCTGTCGCTGGCACATGATGACGAGGCAATCAACGAGTTCGCCGGCCGGCTGGCGGAAGCACTTGGGTCGTTGCCCCCCTCGTATCGCTCCGCTGACCACCGTGGCGATGATCACCACGCCCGCCACCAGTCCCCCACGAGTTGCATCTAGAAGATGACCCTGCGGAGGAGCTTGGAGGGACGGCTGCCGTGGTCAGAACTCATACCCGGCGCTGGCGAAGAGGGTCCGGGGAAACCGGGGGCCATACACGTAGGTCGAGTCGCGGTACGGTCCCTGGTCCAGATCCTCCTGGTACTCGTTGAACAGATTCCGGACGCCGACGCTGAGCCGGAACACTTGGCCGCCCCGGAAGCTCCAGTCGCGGGTGAGGGCCAGGTCCACCGTGAAGAACCACGGGGAGGCATTCAGTTCGTTGCGCACGAGTGTTCCCGTGGGGTCCGTGACCACGTGGGGACTTCCATGGGACCGGTCAGCGCCGGCGGCTGATAAGGTGGCCAGGCCAAAGTCCCAGGCCACGCGCACGACACCATAGCGCTCGGGGACCCGCGGGTAGGTGGTGCTGTAGATTGGGTTGTCGTTGGGATCGGCGGCCGGATCCGGGTTGGCCGGCCAGAGTGGATCGCCCAGGAGGAGCTGGGGATCCTCGTACTCGAGCCGTTGCTCGACGTACCCGAGCGAGCCTTGGACGGTGGGGGTGGCGTAGTTGAGATTGAACTCCCCGCCGTACACGCGCGAACGTCCGCCGTTGCGCCGCTCGAACTCCAGGGCGTCGGGCGTGGCCGGGTCGTCGGCGGATTCCACGACGAAGGTATCACGCAGCCACGTGTAGAAACCGTTCACCTCGACCGTCCAGCGCTCGGACAACTGCCACTCCGGGCCCAGGGTCGTGGTGAGCGAACGCTCGGCGGTCAGGTCCGGGGCGTTCTCAATGGCCTGCAGGGCGCCGCCGATGTTGGTGATGTGAAAGTCCTCGCTGAACACCTCCGGTGCCCGAAAGCCGTTGCCCACCGAGGCGCGCAGGCGGAACCGGTCCGTCGGGGCGTACTTTCCCCCCAGGCGGGCGGAGAACTCGGGGTCGTCGAGTTCGGAATGGAAATCCACGCGGGCACTGGACACCAGGCTGAACTGGTCACCGAGGGTGGCATCGGACTGGACCAGCAGGCCGAGGTCTTCGAATCGCTGGGCCTCGGTGCGGTTGACGGTGGGCTGGTAGTCGGCCAGATCCTCGCTCCGCCATTGGACGCCGGCGGTGAGCACGTGCTCCGGCGAGGCGTACCAGTCGCCCAGGCCCTGCGCCACCACCAGCAGGTTGTCGGTGTTGCCGAAACCGCGTTCGGGCGTCCAGGTGGGGTCATAGTAGGGCGAACCCGGATCCGGCGATCCGAGCGCCGCGGTGCCGCCGTAGTAGGAGTCTCGCGCCACGTCCCCCCCGAAGAAGCCGAGCCGGTAGATGAAGCGGTCGCTCAGCACATGGCGGAAGACGGCGGTGCCCAAATGTTGACGGGTCTCCGTGGTCTCGGCGACCTCGACGGTGTTCGGCGCCGCATCCAGGGCGTCGCCGGCACTGCCTCCGCGGCGGTCCTCGTGACTGCCCAGATAGTCCAGCGTCAGGGTCATCTCAGGCCGCGGCTGCCAGAGACCACGCAGGCCACCGGACCAGAGATCCCGGCGGCTCACTTCGGTGAAACCGTCGTCATCCACGTCGAGTCCCTGGACGAAGCTGTTGGCCCCAAAGGCACGCACGCCCAAGCGGCCATCCCGCGCGGCCACGGTCCCGTGCACGGTGCCGTCCAGGTTCGGGCGATCGCCGCTGCTATGCCCATCCATCCAGTTATACCCGAATTCCACGCCGCCACCCGAGCGGGTCGGGTTGCGGGGGATCAGGTTGATCACGCCCGCCACGGCGCTGGGCCCGTAGAGGGCGGAGCCGCCCCCTTTGACCACCTCGATACGGTCCAGGAACGCGGTCGGGATCTGCTCCAGGCCGTAGACCGAGCTGAGGCTCGAGAAGCTGGGCAGGCCGTCGGTGAGGAGGGCCGTGTAGCGCTGGGGCAGCCCCAGCATCTGGACCTCGGTGGAGTTGCAGTTCTGGCAGGTGCTTTCCACGCGCAGGCCGGTGGTCCATTCGAGGGTCTCGGCGAGTTTCGGTGCCGCCTCGACACCTCGCGGCGTGATCGTGATCACCTCGGTCCGCACCGGCGACTCGCTCAGCCAGCGTTCGGTGTTGGTGCCGGTCACCACCACGCGGTCCATCCGCTCCAGGGGCGGGTCCCCCGCGGGATTTCCTGCGGCGGCGACGGTGTCTTCGGGCGATGGCGTGGCGGCGGGCGGGGTCGCGGTTTCCTGTGCCAGCAGCGCGCTGGAGGTCAGACTCGCGGCCGGGATCAGTCCGAGGGCAACAAGGCGTTTCATTTAAGCTATTCGGGAGAGGGTTGACGACCGCCTCCGCCGGGCGCGGTCACACTGTAGGAATTCATTACCGACCCGGCGACGGATCCGGGTCGACCAGGGAAACGAGGAAACCGCCAGGTCAAGCCGGCGGCGGTCGACAGGAGGCGAGGCGGAAAAGCGGAGAGGTGGGGTGCACCTCCTGGCGCCACGGCAGGCAAGGCAGGTGCCCCTCGCGAGTGGGGATCAGAGTCGGGGCCGGTCCGGGCGACGATTCCGCAAAGCCCGCAGCGAACTGCGCGACCGCGCAGTGGTCTTGCGATCGGCCGGCATCGGGGCACACCGCGGCATGGAGCGCAGGCCAGGCGGCAGCAGCTTCCAGGAACAGCAGCAGCGCCAGCATCAGCCAGGCACCGCCCGCCTTGGCGGCGGCCGGCCGGCGTCTCACTGGCGGAGTCTGCGGCATGGTTCCCGGCGTGGTTGGCCGGTTGCAGTCTGCGGGACGGTGCCGAGTCAGCACAAGCATAGAACGCAATCCGTCCTGAAGTGTGGCACGAGCATCATCGGATGTGCTAACGGCAGCTTGCGATTCTTTGTCGGGGGCTTGCGCTCGCCCGGGGGTGGCGGAACTGCGCCACGGCAAAGACCAAGCGGAATTGTTCACGGAAGGCAGCGCTGAAGTGGCTGAGGCTGTTGTAGCCGACCTCGAGCGCGGCCTCCGTCACGTTGCAGCGTCCGGTCCGGATCAGCTCTGCGCAGGGGGTAGGGGTCAAACCATGACATTGTCTTGACGAAGGCCGCAGCGACCCGCCAGGTTTGCGCGTGCCACGCACGTTGGGAGTCGAGTTTCCCGGGGCGATCTATCACGTGATGAGCCGCGGGGATCGCCGGGAGGATATCTTCACCAATGACGTTGATCGCCAGGATTTCCTCCGGACGCTCGCGGAGGCCTGTCAGAAAACGGGGTTCGAGGTGCACGCCTATTGCCTGATGCGCAATCACTTTCACCTGGTCGTGGAGACGCCCGAGGCCAACCTTGTCGCGGGGATGCGCTGGCTGCTGAGCACCTACACGAATCGCTTCAACCACCGGCACAAACTCGCCGGCCACGTGTTCAGCGGACGGTATAAGGCGCTGCTGGTTGAAGGCGGCGGCAACGGGTACCTGAAGACGGTCTGCGATTATGTGCACCTGAATCCGGTGCGGGCGCGGTTACTGGCGGCGGAGGAACGCTTGCTCAGTTACCCGTGGAGCAGTCTGATCTGGTACTTGGCGGCGGCGCGGCATCGTCCCGGTTGGATACGCGTGGACCGGTTGCTGGGCGAACACGGGATGGGGAAGGACACCGCGGAGGGGCGCCAGGAATTCGAGAGGCGCATGGAGGCACGGCGGAGGTAGGCGCTTGACGAGGCTGGGTGGGAGCCACTGCGACGGGGGTGGTGTGTGGGAGCGAGGCGTTCCGGAAGCAGTTGCTGGAGCGGATGGAGGGGAGCTTGAGCCGGGGGCATGCCGGGGAGTTGCGACGCGGGAGTGCCGAGGTACGGGCGGAGCGGGTGATTGCGGAGGAACTGAGGCGGGAGGGATGGACGGAGGCGGATCTGGTGGCGCGGCGCAAGAGCGATCCGGTGAAATTGGCGTTGGCGGCGCGACTGCGACGAGAGACGACGCTGACGATGGCATGGATAGCGGCCCGGTTGCAGACGGGGACGCGGCAGAGCACCACGACGCGGCTCCAAGAACTCAAACGCCAGCGACTGACGGAAAGGTGAGACCCAAGCCGGACAATGTCATGGTTTGACCCCTCCTCCTGTCAGGACCGCGGCCGTGTCGCCGGCGAGCGCCGCGGCGACCGGCAACTCGAGCCCGGGAAAGGCACGGCTGCGCAAGACGCCCGTGGCCTCGGGACGTTGCGGCCGGTAGTCGTCGCCTTCGAGGCAAAACCACTCGATGCGGGCCTCGGCCACGAGCCAGACGAGGTATTCGCGCACGCCGTTGCGGCAGTAGGCCCGGCGTTTGTCGCGCAGATCAATCGAGGCGGAGCTGGCGGCCACCTCCACGATGAGTTCCGGCGGGCCGGTGAGGTACCCGTCGTCGTTGATCTGGGTCCGGCCACCGTGTTCGGACAGGCGCCGCAGGAGGGCGTCCGGCTGCACCGTGTTCTCGGCATCGAGGATGACGGTGGCGTTGGGCAGGAACTGCACGTCCGAATGACGGGCAGCGTACAGTGCCAGCCAGCCGTGAATGATGCCGTCCGGAACGGCGTGCCGGGTGCTGACAGGTGACCCCATATATACCACTCCCTCGATCAACTCGGCCTTCTTGAGCTGCGGCAGCCGCTCGTAGCGGCGCAGGAACTCCCGCGAGTGCAGGGATTCTCCGTTCTCCAAGAGCGGCGGCCGGTTCGCGGCAGCGCCAGCTGCATCAGACTGGATTGCCGAAGCCAACATACGCTGGCAAACCTAGCCACCGCAGCCAGGGGTTGGCAAGATTCAGCTCAGGCTCGGCTGGGCGCGCGTCGGCGCTTTCGGCCAGGCCGCCGGGCGTTTGTCTTACGGCACCAGCGCGCGGAAGTAGCGCCCGGCGTCCGTCGCCGACCACGGGATGCTGATCGGGCCGATGCCGGTCGCGTTGGTTGCGACGTTCTGCCACGCTTCCAGGTCCGTCGTTGCCTGGATGACAATCGGTTTCCCGGTCACGCCCTCGGTCTGGAGCTGGAGCTGGCCGTTCGCGAGCACGGGCTGGCTGATCCGGAGGTGGGTGATACCGAAGTCGAGCCCGGCATTCACGAACTCCGTGGTCAGCGACACCCCGGCGGTATCCGCAACATCGCGCGCGGCGGGGAAGTCAGTGAAGAAGAGCTCGGAGCTCATCCCTTCGGCGAACGGCGACACGGCGAACCGTACGCGCAGCAAGTCGTGCGTTCCCGCCGGCAGGGTGGCGCCGAACGGCAACAGCACCACGGCGCCGAGCTGGCCCTGGCTGGCGGCGGCGGGGTTCAACAGGAGCGTGCCGTCCGTCGCCGCGGTTCCGAGGGTTGCGTCCACGAAGCGGATGAGGCCCGGATCGAAAGCGAGGCTGAAGCTGGCAGCGTTCTCGCCGCTCACGGCGTCCAGTTGGACCACGAGCTCGTTCGTCACGCCGGGCTTCCATCCGATCGCCAGGATCCGCAGCACCCGCAAGCCGTCCGCCCCGCCGTCCTGGAGCCCGATGCCATCCCGGGTGCGGTTGGCGCGGGCCAGCAGGTTGAAGGGCCCCGACGGCCCGCCCTGCACCGTCAACGGATCGAGGCCCACTGCGAACCGGCCGGCCTGGACCCAGTCGTTCAGGTTCACCGCGTCGTCCCCGAGCAACGGCGAGCCGTCCACGGCGAAGGGGGCACAGTCCGCCCGCTCGAACGTGTCCCGATCCGGGACGGCCTCGAGCCCCAGGGCGAATCCGCCGATGCGGTTGATGTCGGAGGCGGTGATCTTCTTGAACGGCGCCACCACGTCCGCCTCGTAGCCGCGAACGATCTTCAGCGTGGTGGGCAGGCAGTCGAGGGCCAGATCCTCGCTCGTGGTCGAGACCGCCTGGCGGGCGACGGGTTGATCGCCGCAAGCGAGGGTGGTCTCGCGGGCCTGGGTGTTGGCCGCCAGCAGGAAGGTCGCCACCACCACCTCTTCGAGGCCGCCGTGTGCCGGCGTTCCCCCCGAGCGGGTCAGGCCGATGCCGAGCCGCCCCTGGGCCACCTGGCTCGGGTTAAGCAAGAGGGTGGCCGACGCGGTCCAATCGGAGCCTTTCACGCACTTGACGTACGTCAGGACCGCCGGATCAAAGGTCAGGCTAAAAGAGAGCCCGGCCTCATCGCCCTGCGCGGCCAGCCGCAGGGGAACGTTCACCTCGGCACCCAAACCGGCCTCGCCGCCCTCGGGAGCCAGGATGCGGGTGTTCAGGACGGGCGTGGACGACGTGAGAAAGATCCGCGCGCTCCCCGTGCCGTGCAGCACCTGCTGATCGAAGGTCGCGTCCTCCGAGTACTGCCCCGTCATGCTCCAGGTGCCGGTGGCGTCCACGGCCACCGCAGCCGCGACGTCGTACCCCTCGCCGCCAGCCGACTTGACCCATTGCAGCTCGCCCCCCGGATTGAACTTCAACAGGAAGCTGTCGTAGCCGCCGCGGTTCTGCAGCCGCCACAACCCGGCCTCGAACTCGCGTTCAAAGAGGCCACAGACGTACGCCGCCCCATCCCGTGTCACCGCCAGTCCGGTGGCCTCGCTCTCCGCGCCCGTGCTGCCCGCCGCCTGGATCCAGACCGGCGCGCCGTCCCGGTCGAACTTCGCGAGGAACGGCGCCACCGACGCGCCGGACTCGACGGACAGGTCGCCGAACTGGATTTGTTCCGAAAAGGAGCCGGCCACGTATAGATTGCCGGCGGCGTCGAAGGCCGCGCCCGCGGCCAGGTCGTTCGCCGGGCCGCTGCCACGGCGCGCCCATTTCGCGTTTCCCGCGTTGTCGTACTTCACCAGAAACACGTCCTTGATGGTGGTGGCGGCGAGGTCGAACGAACCGAAGGTGGCCTCCTCCTCGAACGAGCCGGCCAGCACGCAGTTGCCGGCACCGTCGACGGCCAGGGCGGTGGCGCTGGCCGGACCGCCGCCTCCGCCCCGGCGCACCCACTGGAGCGTGCCGCTGGGGGAGTACTTCGCCAGGAACGCGTCGGTGAAGCCCAGCGAAGTGAGGGTGGTGCCACCCCCGAAGTCGATGGTCTCGCCGAACGTGCCCGCCACGTACACGGAACCGCCCCGGTCCACGCGCACGCGGTTGAGGTTCCGCGCCCAGGTGCCGTCGATTTCGCGCGCCCAGAGCACGTCGCCGTTCGGGCTGTACTTAACCACGAGCCCGTCCGGACCGTCGGTCACGGTGAAGGTGCTGGCGCCGATGGTCACGGTCTCCTCAAAGAACCCCACCACGATGCAGTTCCCGCTGGCATCGACCGCGACGCTCGAGGCGCCCTGCCGGTCGGGGCCGCTGATCGTCCGGACCCAGAGGGCGTGTCCGGTGGCGTCGTACTTGGCCACGAAGCCGTCGTGCATGTCAGCGTTGGTAACTGTGAGATCGCCGAACATCGCGTCGGGCGGCCCAAAAGAACCGACCACGAACCGGTGTCCATTCAGGTCGGTGGCGACCTCGGCGCCCCAGGCGGAGCCGCCGCTGTTGCGGCGGGCCCAGGCGAACTCGGGAGTCGTCCGCAGGTGCGCGAGGTAGAGGTTGATCGCCGGGTCGAACCAGGCGGCGCCCTCGCTGCTGAGCTCGAGGTCGCCCAGGTGAATCGAGTTCCGAAACGACCCCAGCACGGAGGTGTTCCCTGCCCGGTCAGCCACCGCCTGGAAGGCGCTGTTCGGTGCACCGCTCCCCAGGAATTTGGCCCAGTCGAGTTCTCCGTCTTCGCTCAGATGGGCGACCACAGAGCTGGCGGTGTCTCCGGCGCCTGGGGCCGGCACCTGCGTTTCCCCCAGGAACAGGTCCCCGTAACAAAGCCCGGCCAGGAGCACCCCGCCAGCGGGGTCGGAGCTTACTGAACGCAAGTAAGCCCATTCCTCGCCGGCGAACCCCCGTCCCCACAGGCCGTCGCCGTTGATGCCGATCTTGGCCAGGAAGCCGGTGGTCCAGTTCAGCGACCGCCGCGGCACAGTCAGCCCGGCGAACCGGAACTCGGAGCCGTACATGGTCCCCGCCAGGTAGATTGACCCGCCGGAGATGGCGATCGCGTGCGGCGCGCACTGTGTTTCGGCCGTCACCCGCACCTCCGGTTTGTGGGGCGGGGCGATCACGACTGACGTCCGGCTGTCGAGCAGGTCCTCGAGCGCGACCACCATGGTGCCGTCCGCGGCCATGGCGAGGCTGACCGCCCGCTCCCGTCCGGGCGAGAGCCAGGTCCACGCGGCCCCGACGATGCCGTGGGAACTCACCGCGGCCGCGAAGGCCTGTGCCCCTTCGGGTTGCTGCACCCGGGGGTCCACCAGGACGGTCTGGCTGAGCATCCAAGAATTGGGATCCGCGTACAGCAGGGCGTGGCCGCCGACGGCGCCACAGAGGCGGACTCCGCCCGCCGGGTTCCGGGTGATCCCGGTCGAGCGATCATTCGCCGCCCCGCCCATGCTGATCGCCCATTCCTGGAGGCCATCGCGCGAGTACTTCACGACGAAGATGTCCGTCCCCCACGGCTCACCAGGAAGGTCTGACCGAAGCTGGCGGTGCCTTCGAATGTGCCGGTGACATAGACGCTCCCAGTGGGGTCGGTGGCAACACCCGTGACCTCCTCCTGACCCGGCCCCGCGCCCCGGCGCCACCACACCAACCGGCCTTCGAGGTCGTACTTGGCCACCGCGACCTCGCGCGAGTAGTTCCCATACAACAACCCCAGCCACCCGCCCCCCAGGTAGGCCGCGTTCGTGAACGTGACGGCCACCAGGCGGTTGCCGTCGTCGTCGAGGGCCAGGCGGGACTCCGGCAGGCAGTTGTTGAGGGTCGAGGCGTTCAGGACCACCGGGGGCATAGCCGCGTGGAGGGGCAGGGTGCAGAGCAGGTAGATCGCGGGGAGGAGGCTCCCAAATCGTTTCATCCGCAAAGAGTTGCGTGGTCAGCAGCGCGAATCAAGCCTGCAGATCGCGGTCCTCTCTCTACTTCGCCCACCTCCGGGCGGTGGCCTCCCCAAAACGTAGCCCACGGCGGCGTACAAGCTTCCCCTGTGGGCCGCGTGCCCCCACGCGGCGTTACCCCTCGAGGCCCGATCGCCCGCCCCTCGCTCAGGATTCGGGGCGCAGGCGCCCTTCGCCTGGCGTATTTCGCCTTGCGCCGTCATGTGCTCAGACTTAGTCTCGAGCGCCAATGCATTAGGATCTCGTCTGTGACCCGATCCGACCAGGTGAGCTGGTCAATCCACGGCGGTCGCGCGAGGTCACCGAGGAGGTCGGCGGGCAACAACAGGCGTGCGATGGATCGGCAGTCTTGACGGGGGTTTACCCACATGAAAGCGACATGGCAACTGGCTGTGGTCAGTCTCTGGCTTGCCGGCGTTCCGGCAACCCATTCCGCGGAACTGGTCATCACCAACGACTTCGTCATTAGCGGGGCAGACCTGCAGTACGAGGGCCTGGACGTGCGGGTCGAGTCGGGCCGGCTCACCATCGAGGGCACGCACGCCTTCGCTGGATTGACGCTGGCAGGCCAGGCCCGGGCGTTGCTAGCCGGCGAGCCGGTGCGGTGTGGCGCGGTGACCTTGCGCGACACCGCCACGCTTGTCCTGGGAGGGGGAGCGCGGTTGGAGGTGGCAGGGGCGCTGGTGGTGACCGACGCGGCCAGGCTCGAATGCCTGGGAAAAGCCGCGGATGGCCCGGTGAACGGCGAATGGCGAGGTGCTGGCGTGACGATCCAGGCGGGCAACGTCGCACTGGGGAGCGATGCACGGATCACGGCCGACGGGCAGGGTTATCTCAGCTCGACATACCGGGGTCATCCGGGCAAGGGACCGGGCGGCGGGGGCCAGGGCGGTGACTACAACCGCGGTGGGGTGGCGGCTACGGCGGGCGCGGGCAGAGCGCGCCGGGCATTCCATGGGTTGGGGCGGGCGGCGTGTGGTTCGGCGCAGATGCCCTGGATTCGGGATCGGGGGCGGGGTGCCGAAGGTCAGTGGGGGGCGCCGGGGGCGGCGCGATTCACCTGATCGTGATGGTCGCTTCAACCTGGATGGGCTGATCAGCGCGGACGGCGAGGCTGCCACCGGCAGCGGCGGCGGCGGATCGGGCGGTTCAATCTGGATCGAAGCGGGCGACGACGGGCGGAGGGCAGTACGCGCGACGGGTGGGGCTGGCGGCGCGGGTGCTCAGGGGCAGGGCCGGCGGCGCATCGCGGTCTATTTCCAGCAAAGCAGTTTCACGGGCCAGGCCGACAGCAGCGTGGCGGGCTCAGGTGGTGCGGGCGGGGACCTGCGCGTTCGTAGATCGCTCGGTGGCGGGCCAGAGTCTGGCGCTCCACCACCGGTATGCGATTCCGACGGGACGCAGGGCAGTGGGGCCGGGTGCAGGTGTTCGGAGGCGGTTTGCTGGTGTTGGGCACCGACGCGGGGCTGGGGTGACCGGGGACGTGGATGTGGCGCCGAGGGACAGATGTGCTGGGCGGGGGTTCGTGGGTGGGGTGACGAACGCGTTGCGGTTGGCGAGCAGCAATGCCGTGGTCGGCGAGGGCGAAGCAGACGGATGCGCCATTGAACAACGTCTGGTCAGGGTGGGGTGACGATCAGGCCGGGAGCGTCGAGGTGGCGAGCGGCGCCTGGATCACGGCCGACGCAGGGCTACGGGCTCGACGGATCAGGGGCGTTCGGGCAAGGGGCCGGGCGGCGGGGGCCAGGTGGTGACTACAACCGCGGTGGGGTGGCAGCTACGGCGGCCAGGGGCAGAGCGTGGCGGGGATTCCCATGGGCGGGGCGGGCGGCGTACGGTTCGGCGCAGATACCGCGGGAACCCGGATCCGGGGCGGCGGAGCCGACGGATCCCGGGGTGCAGGTGGCGGCGCGCTGCATTTGATGATTGGCGAGCAGTTCAGGCTGGATGGACTGGTGAGCGCGGACGGCGGGGCGGGGTTGGCAATGGTGGCGGCGGCTCGGGCGGTTCGATCTGGATTGAGGCGGGGGAACTGACCGGCGGCGGAGCCGTGCACGCCAAGGGTGGCGAAGGCGGAACCGGCGCCGGCGGCGGGGCCGGCGGCCGCATCGCGGTCTATTTCCAGCAAAGCAGTTTCACGGGCCAGGCCGACAGCAGCGTGGCGGGCTCAGGTGGTGCGGAGGCGGGGACCTGCGCGTTCGTAGATCGCTCGGTGGCGGGCCAGAGTCTGGCGCTCCACCACCGGTATGCGATTCCCGACGGGACGCAGGAGCAGTGGGGCCGGGTGCAGGTGTTCGGAGGCGGTTTGCTGGTGTTGGGCACCGACGCGGGGCTGGGGGTGACCGGGGACGTGGATGTGGCGGCCGAGGGACAGATGTGGCTGGGCGGGGGTTCGTGGGTGGGGGTGACGAACGCGTTGCGGTTGGCGGGCAGCAATGCCGTGGTCGTGGCGAGGGCGAAGCAGACGGATGCGCCATTGAACAACGTCTGGTCAGGGGTGGGGGTGACGATCCAGGCCGGGAGCGTCGAGGTGGCGAGCGGCGCCTGGATCACGGCCGACGCGCAGGGCTACCTGGGCTCGACGGATCGGGGGCGTCCGGGCAAGGGGCCGGGCGGCGGGGGCCAGGGTGGTGACTACAACCGCGGTGGGGGTGGCGGCTACGGCGGCCGGGGGCAGAGCGTGGTGGGGATTCCCATGGGCGGGGGCGGGGCGGCGTACGGTTCGGCGCAGATACCGCGGGAACCCGGATCCGGGGGCGGCGGAGCCGACGGATCCCGCGGGGGTGCGGGTGGCGGCGCGCTGCATTTGATGATTGGCGAGCAGTTTAGGCTGGATGGGCTGGTGAGCGCGGACGGCGGGGCGGGGGTTGGCAATGGTGGCGGCGGCTCGGGCGGTTCGGTCTGGATCGAGGCGGGGGAACTGACGGGCCAGGGGACGATACGGGCGGCTGGCGGAGAAGGCGGAGCCGGAGCGGGCGGCGGTGGCGGCCGCATCGCGATCTACTTTCGCGACCGACAGTTTTTCCCGGTCAGCCATTGCCTGGCAGACCCCGGTGCCGGTGGCGTCGGGGGAGGAGGCGGCAGCGTCTTCGTGGGCGGACCCGGGACGGACGTGTACTGGACCGGACTGCCGCCGGTGCTGTTGCACGGCACCCGAGCGCTCGGCTGGGTGGCGATGGCCATCAGCCCCTTCGACGTCCGGGGGGAGCTTCAGCTAAGGGGGGACGAGGGTCGTGGCGTTCTGGCAGCGTCCGTCGCCCCGCAGGACGCGTTTGCGTGGGACACGCTGGCGTGGCCCGACGGTACGTACGAACTCCGGCTGGTGCTCCGCGATGCCCATCACTCGGTCGTCCGCGAGTCGGTCTGGCAGGTCGCGATCAACAACTCGGCTTCCTGGCATTCGGGCGTGCTCGTCTCGAACGAGGTGTGGCGCGCAGGTTCCGTGCACCTCGTCGAGGGTGAACTGCGCATCCCGCGCGGCGTGACCCTGGTCATCGAACCCGCGGCGGTGGTGAAGTTCGCGGCGGGAGCGACGCTGGTGATCGAAGCCGCCGCTGTGGTGGACGCACGCGGCAGCGCGGCGGGCGAAGTCGTCTTGACCGGACAGGCGGACGACCGGTTCGGCGGCGACGCGAACCAGGACGGGACCGCTTCCCGAGGCCGACCCGGGGATTGGTCGTTCACGGTCCTGGGCACGGGTCAATTCCTGCGCAACGAGTTCACAGTGCTGCGTTTCAGCAGTGAGCGCCACACCGGCACGCTGCCCGGGAGCGCAGTCTTTGCCGGTCAGATGCTTCACGAGATCGTCGGCGAAGTATCCGTTCCGGACGGGGCCACCCTCACCGTAGAACCCGGCGCGCTGCTGAAGTTCCACGACAAGGCCGGGCTCGTGGTGGCGGCGACGGCGCGGCTGGAAGCGCGCGGCACGCTGTCCGCTCCGATTGTGTTCACGTCGTTCAAGGACGACACGCAGGGCGGTGACTCGAACCAGGATGGCGACGCGACACAGCCCGCCGCGGGTGACTGGCGGTGGGTCCGGATCGCCGGTGGAGCCATGCTGGTCCACGTCCACCTGCGCTATGGCGGGGGAACGGCGTCCGGGAACTGGGAACAGACCGGCATGCTCCGCGTCGTGGACGGCGCGCAGGTCACCGTGCGTCAGAGCCGTCTCGAGGACGCGACCTTCGACGGCGTGCTCGCCACGGGCAGGGTGACGCTCGAGAACTGCGTGCTGCGGAGCGCCGACCGCGCGCTCGCGGTCAATCCGGGTTCGCAGGTGCGCGCCGTGAACTGCACCGTGGATGACAGCCGGATCGGCGTCCTGATCCACCGCGGCACCCTCGAACTCTGGAACTGCATCGTCACGGGATCGCACGAAGTCGGGGTGCTTCAGGATCTGGATTCGCCGGCACCCTCGATCCGGTACTGCGGCCTGTGGAATCCCACGGCCGTGGCCGGGAACACGAGCGGGATCGCCGATCCGGTCGGGCGTAACGGGAATATTGAGGTGGACCCGCAATTCGTGGATGCCGCAAACGCCGACTACCGCCTGCACTACCAGTCCCCCGCGATTGATGCCGCGGAGGGGGCCGTGGCGCCGGACACCGATCTCATGGAGGCGCCGCGCTACGACGATCCCCGCACAGTGAACACGGGAACCCCCACGCCGGACGCGGCGTTCGCCGACTTGGGCGCATTCGAGTTCGTGGAGACTGCCGCGTCGGACTCCGATCTGGTGATCGAGAACGTGTCGGGTCCCTCCGAGGTTCAAGCGGGGGAAGCCGCGGTGGTGCGCTGGACCGTGCGCAACCTGGGGCCGGGCACGGTGGACCGGGGCTGGCACGACCAGGTGTTCCTCGCGCCCCAGGATGTTCCCGACAACGCCGGGCCGATCGAAGCGGCGCTCGTGGCCTCGACGGCCGTGCTGGGACCGGGTGCGGCGCAGGAGTTCATTGCCGGGGTGCGGGTCCCGGGTGGTTCCGAGGGACGCTGGCGCTGGCAGGTCCGCGCCAACAGCCGCGGCGAAGTGTTCGAAGGCCGGAACGCGCAGAACAACCTCGGCGTCGCCCTTGCTGACACGCTGCTGCGGATTCCCCTGCTGGACATGGGCGGCAGCCAGCGCCTCACGTTCGGCGGCGTGGGAATCCCGAGCTGGTTCAAGCTCGCCGCCGATCCGGCGCGTCCGCTGCTGGTGACCGTGGATGCCGCGACGACCCAGGGCTGGTGCAGTCTCTACGTGGCCCAGGGCCGCGTGCCAACTGCGGCGGACTTCGACGACCGGAACCGCGAATGGAACGCGCCGGACGTCCGGCTCTCCCTCCCACCGAATCCGGACGCCGGGGTGCTGTACCTGATGATCGTTCCCGAGGCACTGGACGATGGGCAGTTGGGCTACGAGCTGACGGTGGGCTTTGCCAGCTTCTCGCTCGACTCCGTGGGGCTTTCGCGCGCGGGCAACGCGGGGGAAATCACGGTGCCGTTGTTGGGCAGTGGCTTCGCCGCGGGCATGACGGCACGGCTCGAACCGGCCGAGGGCCCAGCCATCCACGCCCGGTCGGTGGGCGTGCTGGGTGCGACCCTGGCGGAGGCGGTGTTTGACCTGCGCGGCGCGGCCGCGGGACTCTACAGCGTCGCGCTGGGGCTCGGCGAAACCGGGACGCGATTGCCGGGCGCATTTCTGGTCGCCGCGGGCGGCGAACCCGCCATTCGAACTCGCGTGGTCCTGCCCACGGCGGTTCGTGCGGGCCGGCCGTTCACCGGCTATCTCGAGTACTGGAACGACGGGGAGGTCAACGCCCCGGCGCCGTTGATCGTACTGCGCCCCGTGAGCGGGGAGGCTTCGATCTGGAGTGCGAGGGACGAAGCGGGGGGCGGGAAGTCACTCAGCCTGCTCGGCCTGGCGTTGGAGAGCGCGACGTCAACGAGCCTTGCGCCGGGTGTCAGGTTCCGCCTGCCGTTCCTGGCGCGGGTCTCTGGCACGCCGCTGGCGCAGTTCGAGACCTACCTGTTTCAGACGAGCGACACGCAGGTGATGGACTACGAGACGTTGCACGACGGGATCGTGCCCGAGGAGGCGGATGCCGTTTGGGAGGCGGCCTGGCAGGCGGTCGCGCGGCAAGCCGGCCCTTCGGTGGGCGAGTTCGTCCAGATGTTGGCCGGCGCAGCGGAGCGCGCGCAGGCGCTGGGGGTCGAGGTCGTGACGGCGCGGCAGGCGCTCGAGTTCCTCATCACCGAGGCTCGCGAGGCCGTACAGAGCCCGCCGGTGCAGGGCCAGTTGTTTCTCGGCGACCTGGGACACCCGTTGGGTCAGGCCGTGCTCTACTTCGCGCACCGTCCACAGCCCGCGGAACTGGACGCCGCGGCCGACGGAACCTTCTCCGCGGTATCGTGGCACGACGGCACGTTTGTCGTCCGAGACATCCCGCCGGGCACGTATTCGGTGTCAGTGGCCGGCTACGCGTCCGGCCGACTGCCCGGGGTGGTGGTGCCGGAGGCGTCGGCGCCCGCGTTGACCAATCTCGTCCTGGTGGTGTCCGGACCGACGGGGAACCTCCGGGGCGAAGTGAGCGACGGGCTGGGCGGTAGGCCATTCGCCGGCGCCGCCATCCAGGTGGAGCACACCGCCTCGGCACAAGTCCGTCGCACCGCATCCGATGCGGACGGGCGTTTCGAGTTCACGGATCTCGATCCCGGCAGTTATGTCCTCTCCGCGAGCGCAACCGGGCGGCTGCCGTTACCGTCGCAGGCCGTGACCCTGACCGAGGGCGGCGTGGCCTGGGTCTCCTTCGCGCTCCCGGGCCAGGGCGGTTCGCTCGCTGGCATCGTGCGCGATGCCCAAGGCCGGACCGTTCCGGGCGCGATTGTGGTGGTCCGGGCCAGCGACCCGGGCCACCCGTACGCCCTCCGGACCCCAACGCGCGTCACGACCGGCGCGGACGGAGGCTACGCGGTTTCCGGCCTGCCGGCCGGCACGTATCAGATATCGGCAATGGCTGTCGATCGGGGCGGTCCGACCAGCGCCGTCGCCTCGCTTCCGAACGAAGGCGACTCGGCTGCGCTGGACTTCGTTCTCCCCCCAGGGTCACCGCTCAGCGGCCAGGTCGTGAATGCCACCACCGGCGCGGCGATCAGCAACGCCTTGGTTGTGGTCGGCGCGCTGCTGCCGCGGGAACGGCTGCACCGAACGGATGCCTCGGGCGGCTTCAGCGACAGCGAGGCCCCGGCCGGCACGAGCCGGCTCGTGGCCTGGGCCCCCGGCTTTCTCCCTGTGGTGGTCAGCATCACCACCACACCGGACGCGCCGACCCCCGTCGCGATCCAACTCTTACCGGGCGACGCTCCCCCGCTGGTGACGCCACCGGCCGAGCTCGAAGGTGCCTTGATCGCCTTGGCCGACCGGCAACCGCGCTTGCAGCAGCCTGGTGGAGCGAACGCCACACGTCCGTGGCTCAACTACCTCCCGTCGGAGATGTACACCTACCCGCCGACGCTCTACACGGCGCATTGGATGACGCCAGAGCTGAACAAGGATCAGGCCATGCTCGACGCCGCCTTGGAGGCGTTCGGGAAGATGAAGCGCAAGTGCGTGGACCTGAACAGCGACAAGGTCATCGCCGACCTCCAGTTGATGCGGGAGTCCATCGAAGACGTGCAGGATCGCGTCGAGGACCTGCTCGACGCCTTCGAGGACGATTCCTACCTGCCGCTCGAACGCGCCTTCAGCGGCGTCGCCGATCTGCCCACCGACCTCTACGCCGCCTTGAACGGCATCCTCGCCGATTGCGCGCTCCCGGATTCCGACCCCGTCAGGCCCGCGATCCAGTCCCTGCAGGACTACGGGGTCGAGACGCTCTTGAAGCTCTACCGCGGCAACTTCCGCCTCGAGTGGAACCTCGAGGAGATGGACAGCCAGCTCGGCGACCTTGAAGCGTACTTCCGAGGAACGGACGTCGGCCCCTGCACCGCGGCGGCGCTGTCCACGATCAGCCGGTTCCAGAACAGCGTGTTGCCCGAAACACGGGCGAAGCTCCAACGCCTCCAGGATCTCGACGAGGAATTCGACAACGCATACTCAGGATTGCTCGAGGCCGTCGGGAGGTACCAGTCGGGCGCCCTGATGTTCAACGAGGATTTCCCGCGCATGGTCGGACGGGGGAAGGGTTGCGGAGGTGGCGGCGTGCCGGATGAACCACCCCCACCGCCGTGTGCCGTGGGAGGGTTGCGCGGTCTCCACGCCGCGCCCGCGGGCGGAGCCGGGGCGCTCGCTTGCCCGCCCGACGGCTTCGGCCTGGCACCGGTCATGCAGTCGTTCGATCCCAACGAGAAGGTGACCACGGGCTCCGGCCCCGCGGGCTTCGTGCGCGCCGGCGAGGCGATCCGTTACACCATCCATTTCGAGAACGTCGCCTCGGCCAGTGCCGCCGCCCAGGAGGTCATCATCACCGATCCGCTGGATCCGAACCTCGACTGGTCCACCTTCCGGCCGCTGCAGTTCGCCTTCAACGACGCCGTCCTCGACGTGCCGGCGGACGTGCAGCAATACGCGGGGGTCGCCTACGTCAGCTCGGACCCGAACCCCGTGCTCGCCTCCGTCGCGCTGGACCTGAAGACCGGTGTGGTGACCTGGCGCCTGCAATCGGTGGACCCGGTCACCGGGTGGCTGCCCGAGGATCCCTTCGCGGGCTTCCTGCCCCCGAACGACCCGCACCACCGGGGCGAGGGCTTCGTGAGCTTCAGCGTCCTGCCTCGGGCGACCGCACCGCCCGGAACCACGCTCACCAATCAGGCCTCCATCGTGTTCGATGTGAACGCCCCCATCGTGACGCCCGTTGCCGTCAACCGGTTGGATGCTACCCCGCCCGAAAGCCGGGTTCATCTGCTGGGCACGTACGAGGGTGGTTTGTGGCTCGCGTGGTCCGGCAGCGACGGCGACGGCTCCGGGATCGCCGCCTACGACGTCTTCGTCTCCCAGAACGGCGGACGCTACGCCTATTGGAAACAGGGCACGACCGAGACAGCAGCCATCTTCCCTGCCCTGCCCGGCTCGAGCCTCGCCTTCTTTTCGACGGCCGTGGATGCGGTCGGAAATCGCGAAGGCGCACCCGGTGCACCGGACCTTCACGTCCACGTCCTCGTCCTGCTGCGCCTCATCCGCCTGACACCGCTCACGCTGGAATGGGCGACCTCGCCCGGTGTGGCGTACGCCGTCGAACGAACCTCGTCACTCAGTCCGGACGCCGACTGGACCGTCATCGGCGGGCCCATCGTCGGGGTGAACGGGGTGGCCTCGTTCACGGACCCGCAGACGGAGCGGCCGACGTCGGCTGCCGCGTTCTACCGCGTGCGCGCGTGGTAACGGCGGGCGGCAGTGCCGGTCTTCACGGCGATACCGCCGGCCGCAACATCCAGTCCAGCCGTTCCGCGGTGTTGGTCCAGTGGCGCCTGTCCTCGAGAGCAACCCGCCAGGACACCGATCGTGGCGGGCACCCCCCGCCCGGTTATTTCATACCCGCTGTCGGTCGCTGGCGATTCATTGACGGTCGGTTCCACCCGGAATTGTCAAATGTCAATGTTTGACCCCATTGACCGCCACTGGCGGGCGTGGGTGGCGTGGTGATCTTCCTGCCGCCGATCCTGCTCGACGCTGCCGGGAAGCCCGCTTTTCTGCTCGCGCGGCACCCAGGAATGGGATCAAGTTCACGGTGAAATCACGATGAACTGATCACCCAGCCCGAGACCTGGTGCCGCGAGGCTCGGCCCAGCGACGGCCCCGGTTTTGGAGGGCCCCAGCCATGGCCCCCGAAGGCGCAACCGACGAGCCCGGCGCGCGAACCGGCGCGCGATTCGCGACCACGCACTGGAGCACCGTGCTCGCCGCGGGGGACAGTGCTGCCCCCGGCTCGCGGGAGGCCCTCGAGCGGCTCTGCCAGACCTACTGGTTCCCGCTCTATGCGTTCATCCGCCGTGCCGGCTATCCGCCAGAAGACGCGAAGGACCTCATCCAAGGCTTCCTGCTCTACCTGCTCGAACGGCAGGTCATCCACAAAGCCAGACCTGACCTGGGCCGCTTCCGGTCCTTTCTCCTCGGGTGCCTCAAGAACTACCTCGCCCAGCAACGCGATCTGGCCCGTGCCGCGAAGCGAGGCGGCCGTTCTCAGTTCCTCCCCCTCGACGCCGCCGGCGCGGAACGTCAGCTCTGGGCCGAACCCGCCACCGAACTCAGTCCCGAGACTCTCTTCGACCGAAAGTGGGGCGTGACTGTCCTCGCCCAGGCCTTGCGGGCGGTCGAGGCGGACTACCTCCACTCCCATCACGCGCGGATTTTCCAGCACCTGCATCCTTTCCTGCAGGGCGACTCTCCGCGGCTGGCCTATCGCGACGCGGGCGCAAAGCTGGGCCTGGCGGAGCCCGCTGTGCGCATGGCCGTCACCCGCCTGCGCCGGCGTTACCGCGCCGCCCTCCGACAGGTGGTTGCGGACACCGTCGCGGACCCGAAGGACGTGGATGACGAGCTCCGCTACCTGATCCAGATCCAAGCGCCATGACTGACGCCGAGCGCCACTGTCCCGTCTGCGGCCGCCGGATTCCCGCCGACACCCCCCTGGGTCTCTGCACCGCCTGCCTGCTGGCCGCCGGTTTGACGACCCCGCCCGAGGAGGGGGATTCTCCCGCAGCCGAAGCGTCCGCTCCGGTGGGCCCGGTCGCCACGCACCCCCCGTCGCCCACCGGCTCCGCCCTCAGCGTACGTTGCCCGCACTGCGGCCACTTGGTCGAACGGGCGCCTGGAGCACGTCTCTCGCGCATCCACTGCGACTGCTGCGGGGCCGACTTCAGTGTCGTGGACGACACGGCGGCATCCCAGGCGGCGGCGGCACTGGACCGGATCGGTCAGTTCCAGATCGTTCGGAAGCTCGGCACCGGCGCGTTTGGCACGGTCTGGAAGGCGCGCGACACCCGCCTCGGTCGCTGGGTCGCCATCAAGATCCCCCGCCACCGCCAGCTCGAACCCGGCGAAGCCGACCAGTTCCTCCGCGAGGCCCGTGCCGCCGCGCCACTGCGCCATCCGAACATCATCAGCGTGCACGAGGTCGGCCGGGAAGCCGACCTGACGTACATCGTGTGCGATTTCGTCGCGGGGGTCTCGCTGGCGGACTGGCTCGCGGGTCATCGCCTGAGCCCACGCGAAGCCGCCCGCCTCGGGGCGAAGCTGGCCCGGGCCCTCCACCACGCCCACGAGGCCGGCGTCATCCACCGCGATGTCAAACCGCAGAACATCCTCCTCGATGCCGCCGGCGAACCGTACCTGACAGACTTTGGCCTGGCCCGACGGGAGGCGGGCGAGGTGACGTTGACGCTGGACGGTCAACTGCTCGGCACGCCCGCCTACATGAGCCCCGAACAGGCCCGCGGCGAGGCCCATACGGCCGATCAGCGGACCGACCTCTACTCGCTCGGCACGGTCCTCTTCCAGTTGCTCACCGGCGAACTCCCGTTCCGCGGCAACGCGCGCATGCTGCTCCAGCAGGTCATCCAGGACGATCCCCCCAGCCTTCGAAAACTGAATGCCCACGTCCCGCGCGATCTCGAAACCATCACGCTGAAGTGCCTCGAGAAAGACCCCGGACGACGCTACCGCTCGGCCCGGGACTTGGCCGATGAACTGGATCGTTTCCTGCAGGAAAAACCGATCCAGGCCCGCCGCACGGGGCCTGTCGCCAAAGCCTGGCGCTGGTGCCAGCGGAAACCGGCGCTGGCGACCATGGGTTTCGCGCTCGTGCTTGTGTTCGCCTTGGGCCTGATGGGCGTCCTCACCCAGTGGCAGCGCGCCCGACGCAGCGCCACCGCGGAACGCGTCCAGCGCCATCATGCCGAACAGATCCTCGAACACCTCGAACTGCAGCGTGCCCAGGAACTGTTCGCCGGTCAGAACGCCGCCGCCGGCCTGGCCTCGCTGGCGACCAAGCTCCGTCAAGACCCGACCAACCGCACGGTGGCCAACTGGCTCCTGGCCGAGCTCACCCACCGAAGCTGGCCGCTGCCGCTGCTCGAGCCGCTCCTCCATCCAGCCGAAGTCCACGATGCCGCATTCAGCCCCGACGCCACCCGGCTTCTGACTGCCGGCATGGACAACGCCGTCCGGCTCTGGGATGCGGGGAGCGGGAACCTCCTCGGGCACGTGCTGCAACACGACCCGTCCGCGGTCGAGCGCGCCGGCCTGGACGAATTCCGGGGCAACTTCAAACCGGTGGTCGCCCGATTCAGCCCCGACGGCCAGTGGGTGGCCTCCGGCTCGGTGGATCAGGCCGCCCGTGTCTGGGATGCACGCACCGGCCAGCCGGTCACTCCCTGGCTCGCCCACCCGGATTGGGTCACCGTCGTTCAGTTCCGTCCGGACGGCACCCTCCTGGCCACCGCCTCGAGAGATGGGGGTGTGCGCCTCTGGCGCCTTCCCGCGGGCGAACCGCTACGCGCACCGTTTCACCACCGATCGTGGGTGAACTTCGTCGAATTCACGCGCGACGGGACCCGGTTGCTGACCGGGGCCGATGACGCGACGGCTCAGGTGTGGGAGGTGGCTACCGGCGAGCCCGTCGGCCAACCGCTGCGGCACGGCGGTGTGGTCAAAGCCGGGCAGTTCAGTCCCGACGGCCACCGCGTCGCGACTGCCAGTCGAGACGGCACCGGCCGCCTCTGGAATGCTGACACCGGCGAACCGCTCAGCGCACCTCTGCACCACGAGAACCAAGTCGTTGCCGTGGCCTTCAGCCCGGATGGCTGCCTGCTCGCCACCGCCTCGTTTGACGCGACTGTCCGTCTCTGGGACGGCCTGACCGGCGCGCCGCGGGGTCGGCCCCTCGCACACGGCGGCACGGTTCGCTCGGTCGCGTTCAGCCCGGAGGGCGAACGCCTCTTGACTGCCTGCGAAGATCACCAAGTGCGGCTCTGGGACCCGCATACCAGCCAGTTGGCTGGTGAGATCATGCGCCACCAGGGCGCCGTCTGGTCGGCTCGCTTCAGTCCGAACGGTCAACACGTTGTCAGCGCCTCTTCCGATCAGACGGCCCAGGTCTGGGACGTGCGGCCGGGGGAGGCCTTGCGCCGATACCTGGGGGTGGGCAGTCAGCCCCGCTTTGTTCACTGGTCGCCCGACGGACGATGGGTCGTCCTGGGAAGTTGGTCGGCCCGCCTCTTCGACAGCACGACCGCCCAGGCGCGCGAATTCCACATCCACGCCGGTGGGCCCGTGGCCTGCGCTCAGTTCAGCCCGGACAGCCAGCGGATGGTGGTCGGTTCGACGGATGTCCATGTTCTGGTGTGGGACCTGACGCGGGAGGAGTGTGTGCTGGCGCTCCCAACCAGCCAGGGAGCACGCTCGGCTTGCTTCCATCCCGACGGACACCAGATCCTAACCGCCGGCTACGGCGGCACCGCGGCTCTCTGGGATGTCCGCACTGGTCAACTCCTCCAGTCCCTGCCCATCGAGGCAGCCAGCTTCGTGCGCTGGGCCGAGTTCAGCCTGGACGGCCGCCACCTTCTGACCGAGGCCGCCCAGACCATCCGGATCTGGGACTTGACCCACAGCCGGTTCAGCACTCCGTGGCACGCCCACGACCAGGAGGTGAAGGCCGCCCACTTCAGCCCGGATGCCACCCGCGTCGTCACCGCCTCGCGCGATGGCACCGCGCGTGTGTGGGACAGCGCCTCGGGTGCGGCCGTCACGCCCCCGTTGCTGCACCGGGGGGAAGTGAACGAGGCTGCGTTCAGCCCGGATGGCACCCGCCTGATCACAGCGTCGAAGGATCACACCGCGCGCTTGTGGAATGCGCACTCGGGTGCCCCCATTGGCGAACCGCTCCGGCACGTCGCCGCCGTACTCTGGGCGGGGTTTTGCCCAAACGGAGAACGGGCGGTCACCACCTCGGAGGACGGTACCGCCCGGCTCTGGAATGGCCTTACCGGTCAGGTCCTGGCCAGTCCGTTCCCGCATCCTCGCCAGGTCAATCACGCCGAGTTTAGCCCCGATGGCACCCAGTTGGCCACCGCCTGCCAGCACCGCAGCGGGTGGATCTGGGATGTCCCCACCGTCGGCGTCCCGATCCCGGACTGGTTGCCGGACCTGGCCGAAGCGGTCGCCGGACAACGGTTCGATCAGGATCGCATTGCCGCGCTCGTGCCGCCGACGGCGTTCCTTCGCCTCAAGCGTGTTCTCGCCGACCAACCGCCGTCCGCCCCGTGTGCCGGCTGGCTGGCGTGGTTCCTGGCCGACCGAGCGGATCGCGCCGTCGGACCGTGCACTTCCCTCCGGGTCACCGACGCGGTGGCCGGGCAGTCGCACGAAGCTAGGATGGGCTCTGTCGCCGCGTGTCCGGACCTGGCCCGCTTGCTGGCCCTGTCGCCGGCGAACGGTTTGTTGTTCGCCCGCGCGGCACGCCTGGCCCTCGAGACCTATCGCACTCGGAACGACCCCGTCTCGCTCGCCCGGGCCGAATGGCTCAGCCGTCGTGCTGTTGCATTGGCCCCCGCCGAGGCGGCCGTCTGGTGGGCGCAGGCCGACTGTGAGACCGCCACCGGCAACACCGCCGCGGCGCTCCAGACCCTGGCGGCCGCCGCACAACTCGAGACGGCCACCCCGCGGTTGATGCTTGCCCTCGCGGGCAGGCTCGAACAAGGAGCTGAGGAAACCGACGCCCTGCGGGTCTACACGGAGGTGTTGGAGTCGGACCGGTTCAAACCCAGGCTCAGCCCGAAGGAACGACGCCAGGCGCTCCTGGCCCGCGCGCGGATCCAGCGCCGCCTCGGGCACGTCGACGAGGCCCTGCGCGACCATCGCCTGGCCTATGACATCCAGGTGCCGCCCCGCGACCCCCAGACACCGGCTGCCCTGCTCGACCTGTCCCCGTTCTACAACGTGAACCTCGATACCGATTGGCGCGGCATGCGGTGCCTCCGGCACAACCTCTCGACCTTGCCGCGCGGCCAACAGAATCTGGCTGGGATCGCGTTCGACGTCCGGGGCGCGATCCAGCTCACGTGGGGCGACTCCGTCTCTCGGGACCTGCAATACCCGGACGCGGTTCGTGGCATTCCCGTGGGTCGGCCCTGCCAGCGCATCCACTTCCTCCACGCCGTTGCCCTGGGGGGCATCCCGGGCGTGAAGGCCGCCATTTACGGGCTCCGACTCGAGAACGGACGGCGCGTCGACTGGTCCGCCACGGTCGGCCTAGATCTTGCCCGCTGGGACCGCCACCCTTCCTGGGATCAGCCTGAGCTTGTCGTCGCGTGGGAAGGAACCAGTCCGGCCGGCATCCCCGTCCGGCTCTTCCGCTCGACCTGGACCAATCCCCATCCTGACGTCCCGGTGAAGGCCATCGATTTCGAAACGCCCAAGCCTGGCCACGGCCCCTTCCTCGTGGCCATCACGGTGGACTGAACCGGCCCTCGCTTGTTTCCACAGTCGCTTCCCCCCAGCCTGAGGTCCTGCCTCCCCTGTCACTTGCCGTTCTCTGCCGACATTACCCGGTAGTAACAACGAGCGGCTTGCGGCTCGGTCTGCGTGTCCTGGAAGAGCAGCGTACCAGTCTGGTTGACCACGAACCCCAGGGAAAGCCAGTCCTGAAGGTTGTGAGACTTCTGGACCTGGAATTGCATCCCTTTCCAGCAGCGGATCTGGAACTCGCGCGGCCCGAGCGGCACCAACTGCGCCGGTTCAGTGACGGTTAGGATTTGCCTGGCCGGTACATCCCGGAATTCCTGGACGATGCCGGAGGGCCATTCGAGGCGGAGCGTATCGACCTTGCTGGCGTCGCCGAGACCGAAATGGGCGTAACGATGGTTGCCCTCGCTGAGGCAACCGACGGTGATGTCGCGTCGTTGCCAGCGGGCCTGGCCGGCATAGGTCGCCAACGCCCGGACCTTGGCGCCGGCGCCGTCGCGGTTCGAAACAGTGCCAACGGGCCTCACCGTGAGCCAGGCATTGTCGTTGCCGTTGTTGCGGAAGAGTTGGTTGACGGTCCAGATGCTCGAGTTATCATCCCCGTGCATGACGTAAGCGTCCAGGAACCCGTCGTTGTCGTAATCGAACCACGCTACTTGGTAGGTGCCTGCGTTGTTCAGGGGCCGTTCGGTTACGATGGGTGCGTCTGTGATGTGTGTGAAAGTGCCGTCGCCATTGTTGCGCAAGAGCTTGTTACCGCTTCTGTAACCCGACACCCACAGGTCCAGGAACCCGTCGTTGTCGTAGTCCACCCAGCTCACGAAATTGTGCGTGCCGGTGAGGATGGGTGCATTGGCCGGGCGCTCGAACTCGCCATTGCCGAGGTTCCGATAGAGGGCGCTGGTGCCGTTCCAGCGCGCCACGAACAGGTCCAACCGGCCGTCGTTGTCGTAGTCGCCCCAGGCGGCTTGGAATGCGGGGCCGGTGGTTTGGGTGATCAGGTTGTTCATCGCCACGAAGCCGCCGTTTCCATCGTTCCGGAACAGATAGCTGCGCGAATCCCTGAGGCACGGCACATACAGATCCGGCCAGCCGTCGTCGTCGAAGTCGCCCGCGCACGAACCGCCGTAGGTGTAGAGGCTCGCGGGGCCCGCGCTCTGGCCCCGATACACGGTGAACTCTCGGTTCCCTTGGTTGTGGATCAGGCAGTTCCCTACCGAACGGTAGCTCCAATACACGTCCAGCAGACCGTCCCGGTCATAGTCGGCATGGGCGCCCCAGGATCCGATGAGCGCGGAGGCCGAGCCTAGAGTGAAATCCCCGTGACCGTCGCCGAACGCGAGATACTCCGCCCCACCCGACGTCGCCCAGACGTCCTGATTGCCGTCGTTATCCCAGTCGAACCAGCCAACACCTTGGTAGGAGGCGCCCGCCAACCCGGGCGGGTCAGGAAGGCGGGAGAAGGTGCCGTCGCCGTTGTTGCGGTAGATGGCATAGGTATCGTGCCAACCGGTACCCGGTATCTCGCGCCGCACGCCCAGGTCGGGATACCCATCGTTGTCGAAGTCTCCCCAGGAGCCGAATCCTGACGTCCCACTTTCGGTGACCAGCGGTCCTTCGGTGATCGGGGTGAAGGTCACCTCGCCCCAAGAAGCCAGTGGCAGCAGGATGACCCCAAGGAGCCCGCCCAGCGCGCGCCAGCCTCGGAGCCGGTCTCCGGGGCCACCGCACGCGACGGGAGGGGTAAGACTCGATCTCGGATCGTGCTCAAGGTCGGGCGAGCCGACCCAGCGGTGAGTTTGGGCGGGCGTTTTCATGGTGTATGGCGCTGTTCACCCCGGTTCTAACGGAGAATTCCCCGCGCGTTACACAGTATCGCCAACGCAGGTGACAGTTGAACGAGGGAAACCGCGAAACACGCCAAATACGCGAACAGAACCGTGGAGGCAACCACCCCCACTCGTTCGCGTATTTGGCGTATTTCGCGGTTCCGTCCGGACGACGTGAATCCCGCTCAGAAGAACACCTCCGGACCGACCTTGAAATGCGCGGCGAGCTTGCGGATGTGGGGGAGGGTGAGGCTTCGCTCTCCGCGCAGGATCATGGCGCCCAGATTTCGGCTGCCGCCGAGGATGCGCGATCGATCCGCCGCGGTGGGTCCCTGTTGCTCGAGCAGGTGCTGCAAGATGTCCCCACCGCCCAGCTTCGGCCACGTTCGCGTAGTCCACGTCATCGCGAATCGGGCGCGGGAGAAACACGCGGCAAAGGAGTTCCTATCCGATGGCCTGATCCCTATTCCACGGTGAGGGCGATGACGAACCAGGCGCTCGTGGTCATGCGCGAGAGCAGATCGAGCGTCGTCACCTCGAGATCGGGGTGTGGATTGTCAAAGGCGACGACGTAAAGCCGGAGTCGGGCTCCCTGGTCCTGGGCCACCGGATTCGAACCCGACCAGGCAAGTTTGCCATCGGACACGTCGCCTTCGGGTGCTGGCTGAGTCCACCACGAGCGGAGGTGGCGGCCATAGACCACATCGAACTCGGCCTGGGCACCATCGGCGTAATGGAGTCTCATTCCGCCGATCGGTTCGCCGTCGGCGATGGCGCCAGTCGCTCCGTGCAGGATATGGATGCGCCGCACGCGACGATTCAGCGGGATGCCGTTGACCGCCTCCGGGTAGCGCTCCCAGTTGAGCTGCCAGAAGCCGCCGAGGGGCTCGGCCCGCCGCAACTGGATGACGCCGCGAATGTCGAACCAGACGCCGGCAAGTTGGACGGTGCCCGTGGGCAGTTCCGCCAAATCGTTGTCCGTTTGCCCCGGTGCGTAGAAAGGATGGAAGGGTGCATCCAAGACCCCGTTGTAGAAGTCAGCCAGGTCCACCTGGTCGGGTCCGGCTTGACGGTCACGCGCCGGCCAGAGGGTGGTGTCCCGGATGAACTGCGTCTCGAGCGGGCGCGTGCTGGCCAGTTGTCGTCCCCTGGCCTCGGCCGTCAATCGGGCTTGCCAGTACGCCCGGCTGTAAGCCTCGATCCGCTCCCGGAACGGCTTCGAGCCGGCGTCCGGGTAGTCTGCCTCACGCCACGGGAAGGCTTCCCATTGCCGCAGGGTGGCGTCGAATGAGCTGCTGACGATCTTGGCTCCGGCCGGAGCGAACCGCGCGTTGTTCGCCGGGTCCCGATGCCCGGCCAGGGTCAGCAAATGGCGCCCGGTCTCCGGATCCCAGATCTCGGCACTTGGGACATCGTAGCCGAACAGAAATTCTCGGGCGCTGACCGCCACCAGTCGTTTGCCGTCCGCGGAAAACGACGGATTACCGGCAGCCCCCCGTGTCGTCCACCGCCTGAGCTCCTTGCCCGACCTGGCGTCCCAGACGGCCATGTTTCGATCCAGGTTGCAGGTCAGGAGCCGACGGCCATCCTTGAACCATAAGACCCGATCGGGGCGAGACTGGCCTGTTTGATAACGCGCGAGCCGACGCCCCGATTCAACCTCCCAAATCCAAATGGCATCTTCGTCAACGGTGGCCAACCGCCGTCCGTCCGGACTGAACGACGTCCACACGAAACGATTCGTCCCGTGGTCGAGGACGAACAGCGATTCACCCGTGTCGGCGTCCCAGATCCGGGCGGTTCCGTCCCAACTCCCCGTGGCGATGCGCTTTCCCGTGGGGCTGACCTCGAGCGCGCAAAGGCTCCGCTCGTGCCCACGAAGGACCAGCAGGGGACGACCGGTGGGTATCTGCCATATCCGCGCGATCTTCTCGCTGCCGGCGGTCACGACGCGGCGTCCGTCTGGAAACATTGCCGCCCGGACGACCAGATGAGTTGGCGTTTGTACCCTTGTGATTGGCTGACCACTTTCCGCGTCCCAGATGACGAACTCGTCATTCCACGGCGCGCCAAAAATGAACTTTCCGTCCGGCGTAACCGCCGGAGCCCACATGCACGATCGCTCTGACAACACCTCGCGTCCCGTGCCCGCGCTCCACACTTTGACTGCGCCGTCGGTATCGGCGGTGGCCAGAAGCCGGCCGTCGGGGCTGAACGCCAACCGCTCGATCAGCGCCGAATGCCCGCGCAAGGTCAGCGCCTCCTTGCCGGTTTCCAAATCCCAGACATGGACGAGGTTCCTGCCGCCCGAGGTTGCGAGGGAGTTGCCATCCGGACTGAACACGGCCTGATGCACCCGATCCGGCACGACCCAGAGCTCGGCTCCGGTCGGGGCGTCCCAGACCCGGGCCGTGCCCTGGTCGCCGGCGTTGCAGAACCGCTGGCCACCCGCACTGAAGAACACCCGGCGCAGCAAACCCGGCTGACTCCCGGTGACGGTCGCCAGATCCCGGGAGTTGGAATCATCCGGGTGTAGTCGCAGGCGATTTCGGCTATCGAGGCTGACCGAGTAGCCAGCCTGGGGAGGCACGAACCGGGCCCGGCCTTCTTCCGACGGCAGTTGAAGCCGCCGCACTCTTCGACCCGTGTCCAGCTCGAACAGGTCCACCGCGAGACCGTGCCGTACCACCAGGCCCTGAGGGCTGTAGGCAATCGAATCGACCGACTCGGGAAACTCTCGGGCCTCGAGCACGGCCCGTCCCTGGTCCAGATCCCAGACGCCAATCTGACGCTCAGTCGCCCAGGCCAGTCGTTGGCCGTCCGCGCTGAAGACCAACTGTCGGACGGGAGCCCCGGCAACGTTCAGGGGAATGCGCCCTTGCGCAGACGCTCCGTTCCAGAGCTCGATCTCTCCGGCTGCCCGGGCCACCGCCCATCGGGGACGGTTCGGCGCCACCGCGAAGGCCAGAACCCGATCGTCGGGCGTTCCGACGGACACCAGGCATTGTCCTTCCTCCAGCGACCAGAACCCGAGGGTGCCATCTGAGCCCGCGGTAACCAGATGAGCGGCATCTCCACTGAAACTCAACCCGGCAACCGGCGGTCTGCGGCTCGACATTCTCCCCCTTTCACTCGACGGTGCGTTCGTGTGGGCCGTTAGAGACAACACGGCCTGGTGACAGCGAAACATGAGATGGCCCCAATCCCAGTTACGAAACTCTTCCGGGCACTCGAGCAGCGCTTCGAGAGCCTGATCCACGTTGCCCTCGCGAATCTGCGAGTCCGCCAGGGCAATCGTCGAGTAGGAGGCCTCGCGAGCGTGTTGCTCGGCATTGAGCTCGGCCCTGCGCCACTGCGACAGCACACCCGCGAAGCCGGTCGCAAGCACAAGAATCAAGCCACCCACCGCCGACGCCAAGGCCGGCTTCCGTCTGCACCAGCGCCACAGCTTGCCGGACAGCCCGACCGGGCGCGCCTGGATCGGTTCACCGCGCAGGTAACGCCCCAGGTCCTCCGCCACCGCCTCTGCCGACGCAAACCGGCGTTCGGGGCTTTTCTCGAGGCATTTGAGGCAGATGACCTCGAGGTCGCGCGGAACGCCGGCGTTGAGCAGTCGGGGCGGCACCGGTTCCCGCTCCCGGATGTGGATCAGGGTTTCCTGGATGGACTCGCTCAGGAACGGCGGCCGGCCGGTCAGCAGTTCATACAAGGGACCGATGGGCGTAAGATCATCACCCACGGGGACGGTGGCGATGCCCAATGGCGGCCATATCGGCGCCAGGTGGCTGGGTGAGCCCAACGTCTGTCCGGTCACCGTCAACTGGACAGGGTCGGCCAGTCGTTTGGCCAGGCCAAAGTCCGTGATCCGCACCTGGCCCGTCTCGTCCAGCAGGATGTTCGAGGGCTTAAGGTCGCGGTGGAGCACCCCTTGTTGGTGGGCGTAGTGGATCGCCTCGGCGATGGTTTTCACCCACTGGGCCGCCTGCCGGGAGTCCAGTCCGCGCCCCCGGCGTCCGGCGATCACCTCGGCCAGGCTCGACCCCCTGACGTACTCCATCGCGAAGAACGGCTGGCCCTCGATCTCGCCCACCTCGTGGATCGTCACGATGTTCGGGTGCCGCAGGCTCCCCGCCGTGACGGCCTCACGCCGGAACCGCTCGGTTACGTCACCGCTCGAGAAGGTTCCCAAGAGCAGGAACTTGACGGCCACCTCGCGGTCCAGGCTGACCTGTCGCGCCCGATAAACGACCCCCATGCCGCCGTGACCGATCTCCTCGAGCAATTCGTAATCGCCAAACCGGCCTTGGCGACTGAGCCCCGGCGACCAGCCCTGACCCTTGCCGGGGGCGGCATCGGCGCGCGCGGCCTGGGGTTCTCCATCCAAGTCTCGGGGCAAGCCGGCCTCGAGCATGCAAACCGGACAGAGCCCCGCAAACACGCCCCGGCCCAGCGGCGCCCCGCACTTCGCGCATTGGGGCTTATCGTCCATGCGGCGGACTTGCCTTCACCCGTGTCTAACGGGAGTTCATACGTTTGTTACTGTTCACTCAGCACTCGGCGCAGATGCCGGATCTCGTCATCCACCTCAGCGGGACGGGCCACTGTGTGGGCGATCTCATCCCGGAGAATCTCGCGATACTTCTGCCGGAGGCGGTGAACCGTTGCGCGCAGGGCACCTTCGCTCACCTGATGGACCGCCGCCAGGCGCTCATATGGAACCGCCGCTTCGTCCTGCCAGAGATGAGGGGTGAGCTTCGCGAAGAGCAACGCACTGCCGGTGTGGAGGAAATCCGCGCGCAACCGGTTCAGCGCGCACTCGAGCAGGCTGAGTGCCCACTGTTTCTCGTAAAGCGTTTCCGGGGTGGCGCCCTCGAAGACATGCTCCCGATGGCGCTTCTCCGCGTCGGTCAGGTCCAACACCACGAGCGTCGCGCCGCCCCGCTTCTGTGCCAGGGCCCGATCTCGTTGGTGACCGAGGAAGTTCTGCAGACAGGCCAGGAGGAACGTCCGAAACCGACCCCGAATCGGATCCGCCGGGTCGACCGCGTGCCGCGCGAGGAAATCGGCGAAAAACGACTGCGTCAGATCCCGCGCATCCTCGGGCGAGTACCCCTTGCGCCGGACGAACGCATAGAGCGGAAGCCAATACTGACGGCAGAGTCTCCCGAGCGCTTCCTGCGATCCCGGCGACGCGCTGTCCCCCGCCGTCAGCACCACGCTCCAATGGGTGGTGGGGAACTGAGCGCCGGTGCCGTCATGGCTCAGCCTCGAGTCGTCTTCTGAGGGCTTCAATGACATGGGCCCAGCAAGGTCAGCCGCCGCGCCAATCCGGCGCCGCTCCCGGCAACCCGAACCGATAACGCGCGTTCGAGGTGCGACGGGACTTCGATGCGAGGGGACCACACCTCGGGACCCAAGGCGAGCCAGGAAATCAGCCGGGCCAAAATGCGAGCAGCCACCCCCTCCGCTCGTCCCATGACCCTCAAGACGGCCGCGAACCGCGGTTCTGGAGCGTAAGCCGGACTGAAAAGCCCACTTTGAGTGGCTGAAGGAACAGAAGCAGGCAGGCGGCGGCCTTGTCGCGGAACCGGAGGAACATCGTCGCCGCCTGCGGGCGCGTAAAGCCGCCTTGGAGAACCCACCATGAGGTACTGCGCCGATTCGAGTTTCCTCGTCCGACTTTACGACCCGCTGCGGCCACCGGCTGAATCCGACGCCTTCCAGCAAGCCGAGAGCCTGGCGCGGCGCTTTGCGCGCACCCTCCGTCCGGGCGGACACGACCTCGTGCTGGTGGCCGCCGCGGTGGCCATGGGGGCGGCGTGGTTTCTCTCCTTCGACCGGAATTCCCGCCAGCGCCCGCTGGCGGGAGTGGCTGGGTTGCGGCTCTGGCCGCCACTGGACAAAGAGGAGAAAGATCTGATTCGCCACGCCGCACGACAAGCGAGCCGATAAGAGTGTGGGGGCGCCCCACGTCGTTGAGCCCATTAGCGTTCATTCGTGCCCGGGTCCTCGGCCCAGAGCGTGCCCAACCGCTCGTGAGACAAACGAGGACCAACAGCGGGGTGCGCTTGGTGAGATCGTTGCCGGTCCGCCTTTCGGCAGGGCGCGGTTCTGCCCAAGCCCGTAAAGCCGTGCCCCTATCGTGGCACAAGATTTCTGGGTCCGGTCAAAGCCAGGGGCAAGAGGCGCGACGAAGGGATCATCTGGTTCTCGACCATGGGTGCTTCCCCGGTTTACCGGGCGATGGCGCGATAGAATTGCCGGGGGTTGGTCTCGGGATCGGTCAATCCCACCGGACCGGTGCCCAGGAGGGTGTTGGTCCAGCTTTGCCAGTGGTGCAGGTCGCTGCTCCACTCCAGGTCCACATGCAGCCCCGGCAGTCCCTCGAGCACCAGGTCGAGCCCCGTGGGACCGGTCCGCACCTGCCCAAAGGAAAGCGGAGGGCCGGACAGCGGCGTGAACGGGTGCAGGATCACCAGGCCATCGCGGCCCGCGGCAACAAACACATGGTCTGAACCGACGCAAACCGCTTGCCCATCGAACGACGAGTTGCCGCCCACCCGCCGCGGGTTGGCCGGGTCGCTCAGATCGATCACCTGCAAACCGCCGCGATCATCCGCCACGTAGGCGTAGTGACCGGAGACCGCCACGCCCTGCGCATACCCGCTGGTGTCACAGCCGCCCACCGGCTGTGGACCGGCTGGGTTGGTAACGTCGATTACCCGCAAACCGGTCTCCCAAGCCGCCACGTAGGCGCAGTGGCCTGAGACCGCCACGCCAGCCGCTCCCCCGCCGGTGTCATAGCCGCCCACCCGCTGTGGGTTGGCCGGATTGCTCACGTCGATCACCTGCAAACCGGTCCAAGCATCCGCCACGTAGGCGTAGTGACCGGAGACCGCCACGCCCCACGCAACCCCGCTGGTGTCATAGCCTCCCACCCGCTGTGGGTTGGCCGGATTGCTCACGTCGATCACCTCCAAACCCCACGAGCAAGTCAGGAAGCACGAATGCCACGCCACGTAAGCGTGGTGGCCGGAGACCGCCACGCCATACGCGTTCCCGGCGGTGTCATAGCCTCCCACCCGCTGCGGGTGGGCCGGGTCGCTCACGTCAATCACCTGCAAACCGGCTTCATCGTCCGCCACGTAGGCGTAGTTGTCCGAGACCGCCACGCCCCACGCAAGCCCGCTGGTGTCATAGCCGCCCACCGGCTGCGGGTGGGCCGGCTTGCTCACGTCAATGACCTGCAAACCGGCATCCCCATCCGCCACATAAGCGTAGTTGCCTGAGACCGCCACGTCACGCGCATACCCGCTGGTGTCGTAGCCGCCGACCCGCTGCGGGTTGGCCGGGTTGCTCACGTCGATCACCTGCAAACCGGCTTCACCGTCCGCCACGTAGGCGTAGTTGTTCGAGACCGCCACGCCCCACGCCTTGCCGCTGGTGCGCAGCCTCCACCCAGCACGGGTGGGCCGGGTCGCTCGTCGATCACCTGCAACACTCCAATCCGGCCACCCCCTTTCCCTCCACACCGTAAAGCGTGGTGGCTGAAGACCGCCACGCCACGTGCAGCGATGGTGCGCAGCCTCCCACCCGCTGCGGGTTGGTCGGGTTGCTCACGTCGATCACCCTGCAGACCGAGAACCCCATCCGCCACATAAGTGGCAGTGGCCGGAGACCGCGACCACTTACCTTCGATAGTGCCATAGCGCCCTGGCTGCGGGTGCGACCAGTTGCTCACGTCAATCACCTGCAAACCAGCAGCCCATCAGCCACGTAGGCGTAGTGGCCGAGACCCGCCGCCCCTGGGCTAACCGCTGCTGCTCACGGCCACCACCGCTGCGGGTGGGGCCGGGTCCTTCCACGTCAATCACCTGCAAACCAGCTTCTCCATCCAGCCCATAGGCGTAGTGGCCGAGAACCCTCCGCCCGCGCCTCCCGCTGGTGTCATAGCCGCCCACCCGCCGCGGGTTGGCCGGGTCGCTCACGTCAATCACCTGCAAACCGGCCTCTCCGTCCGCCACGTAGGCGTAGTGGCCGGAGACCGCCACGTCCCGCGCAGACTCGCTGGTGAGATAGCCGCCCACCCGCTGCGGGTTGGCCGGATCGCTCACGTCAATGACCTGCAAACCGGCCCACTGTCTCACGCCCCCCACAGTCGAGAACACCACGTAGGCGTAGTGGCCCGATAACGCCAGGCTGGACGCACCCCCGCTGGTGTCATAGCCGGCCACCCGCTGCGGATTGGCCGGATCGCTCACGTCAATCACCTGCAAACCGGCAGCGCCGTCAGCCCGTAGGCGAAAGTCATGGACTGCGACGCCCCGCGCCTCCCGCTGGTGTCGCCAGCCGCCCACCCGCTGCCAGTTAGCCCGGGTTGCTCATCCGATCACCTGCAAAACCGGCCCCCGCGCGCCCGCCGCGGGCATAGCGGCCGGAACCTTTACGGCATGCACCAGGCCCGCTGGTCATGGCTTCCACCGTTGCAGGTTGGCCAGTTGCTCAGGTCCAGTACCACAAGCCGCCGATCCGCCCACTCCGCCACGTAGGCGTAGTGGCCGAGACCGCCACGCCGAACGCTGATGCGCTCGTCATGGCTGCCCACCCGCTGTGACGGCCCGGATCATTGATCACCTGCAATCGGCCTTTGTGTCCACCGCAAGCGTAGTGGCCTGGACATCCGCCCCTGCGCATGCCCGCTGGTGTCATGGCCCACCGCAGGTTGGCCGGATCGCTCACGTCGTCACCTACGTCGACACTCCATGTCTGCGCCAGGCGTAGTGGCCTGAGCACCGCCATCCTGCGCATGCATGGAAGATAGCCGCCTACCCGCCAGCGGATTGGCGGTCCTCACGTCAATCACCTGCAAACCGGCCTGTCGTAGGTCCCCTGGCATCGACGACGCCGTAGGCGTAGTCGCGCAAGGACCACCGTCCGCCCGGCCCGTAGTCACAGCCGCCCACCCGCTGCGGGTTGGCGGGATTACTTTCACGTCGATGGCCTCAAATGGCAGGTCAGGCGTCGCCGTAGGCGTAGTGGCGGAAGTCGCCGACCCGCGCGCGCCTGCTGGTGGCACAGCCGCCTACCCGCTGCGGGTTGGCCGGGTTAGTCGTCAATCCTCCAAACTGCCAGCCGCCGTAGGCGTGATGACCTGCGACCGCCGGCGTGCGCATCCCCGGTGTCCGCGGCGGCCACCCACTGTGGGTTGGCCGGGTTGCTTACGTCAATCACCTGCAAACCGGCATCGCCATCCGCCACGTGTGCGTAGTGGCCGGAGACCACCACGCCCCGCGCATACCCGCTGGTGTCATAGCCGCCCACCTGCTGCGGGCCGGCCGGGTTGCTCAGGTCAATCACCTGCAAACCGGCTTCACCGGCCGCCACGTAGGCGTGGTGGCCGGAGACCGCCACGCCCAGCGCAGATGCGCGCGCAAACGGCGGCCACTGGCCGCGGAGCACCGGGTCCAGGTCCACCGCGCGGGCGTTGCCCAACATCAAAGCGGCCGCGGTCAGACAAAGCAGCAGCCCGAACCGCCACGGCCGGGCTGCCACCCCGCCGGCACGGCGCCTTGCCGAAGTGAGACGATTGGTTTTCATGGATTGCTCCGTTGTAGTCGTGGGCGCCCGGTCGGCAGGGACCTGCGGGCGACTCGACCCGAAATGTCTCGCGCCCCGGCTTGGGGCGGAGACACCGAATGCCGCCACGCTGGGCGCGGGGACTGTCGAACGATTGTTGGTTTTCATGTTTTCCTCCAAAGATGGGTTCAGGTGAGAAGTTAAGGTGAGCATAAACGGTAGAAGCGAGCCGGCTCGATTGATGGCTCCGGATCGCGAAACCCCGCCGCGCCGCCCGCCGGAACGTGGGTCCGTGCCAGCTCCGCCGGTGGGCGACAGGCGCCGCGCGCGAAATCGCGAGGACCGGTAATGTCGTGGCGCGTCCGTTGGGCGCTGGTCGGTTGCGTTGGCATTCTCGATTCCTTTCGGTTGAGCCCGTGCGGGGCGCTCAGCGGCGGACGAAATCCATGACTTCCGAATACTCGGAACCGGGATCATCGAGGAAATGATCGTCCACGCCGCGCAGATACTTGTTGAAGAATGAGGTGACCGACCGCTTGGTCAACGTGCCGACGCGCGCGTTCTTGCTGATGAACCAGCCGTAATCGCCGAAGTTGCCGTGCGTGGTTCCGCTGACCCGGAAGAAGTAGGCGTCATTGGGCAGTGACTCGACAAACTCCCGTATGGCCCCGCGCAGTTCGTGCAGTGCGATGCCCCCCGTATCGCGCACGATGCCCATGATGGCTTTCGAGCAACCGGGGCGGAGGGTATCGTGGGAAAAGGCGCCGTCCAGACTCACCGCCGCTTGGCACTGCGGATATCTTTGAGCGATCTCGACGGATGTGCCACCACCCGCCGAAAAGCCGAACATCCCGACGCGTTCCGGATCGAGTCTGCCCGCAAGCAGGGGATCCTCACGGTTCCATCGGTCCAGGTGTTCGATGACCCCAAGCGCATCCTTGACCCGGGCGGTTCGCAGAGCGTCAACCGGTTCGAAGTACGGGCCGATCACACCCGCCCCGTCCGGCTCGAGACTGTACAAGCTGTCGTAGTGTTCCATGCCGAAAACGACGAAGCCGTGACTGGCGAGGTCCTCCGCCTTGTCCGTGTTGTCCGTGCCGGCGTTGCCCCCTCCCGGCGAACAGAGCACAACCGGACAGGGCGGCAGCGCGGCGGCGAATTCAACCTCGTGCGATGCGTGGGCAAAGGCCGCTCCGAAGACCGCCGCCGATCCTCCGTAATATCCGGCCCATTGCCCCGCCAGCTTCGACTCGAAGTAACGCATCGGTCTCTGCCCGGCCTGGGCGCGAGCCGGATACCACACGAAGACGCGGAACAGTCGGCGCACGCTGTGACTGGGCAGCTCAACCCAGCGCACCGTCCGGCCCACCGGATGCGGCCCGGTCGGCTGAAGGATGACGGTGGGAAACTGGTTGGTGAACGTCCGATAGAACCGGCGGGATGTCTCGACGGCTGACGTGTCCCACGGACTGAAGCTGCGCCCCAGCCGGTTCGTCCGCAGAAACGTCTGCCAGGGCGTCCAGTTGGTCAGGTCCTCCGAGACCTCGACCGGAAACAGGTCGTAATCCGAAGGGAACCCGCTCGGGATCGCCCCCGCCAGGGTCAGCTCGATGCCCTGGGCCGGAGCGTAGCGGATGCCCTGGAAGTGGTGAACATTCGTGTCCCCACCGCTGCCCATTGGCTGCAGGGGGCTTACCAGAGCCGGAACAGGAAGCTCCGGGCCGGGCGCCTCGTCGCCCGCAGCCTTGCAAGCGGCCATGGGACCGGCGCCCCACCCCTTTGACCCGCTCCATTCGCCCGAACGCAGCAGCACCCCGTGGTCCCCCGACACCAGAAACGAATCCCCAGCCCAGGCTACGCCACTGAGCCACTGGCGCGACCCACTGGCTCGCGGCGTCCAGGCGATGCCGTCCGTGGAAGTGAGCAACGTCCCTTCCCCACCGCAGGCAACGAACGTGCCGCCTCCAAAGGCCACGCCGAGCAGGGCGTGGCGTGTGCCGGAGGCCCTCGAGGTCCATTGCACCCCATCAGGCGAGGTCAGGACGGTACCCTCGTTGCCCACCGCCACAAACGAGCCCTCGCCCCAGGCCACCTCCCAAAGATACTCGTCCGTGCCGGAGGACTGCTCGGTCCAGTTCAACCCATCCGGCGAGACGGTGACGGTGCCACCATAGCCCACAGCCACAAATCGGTCGTTGCCCCAGGTAACCGCCACAAGCTCGCTTTTCGTCCCCGCATCCTGCTGCGTCCAGTTGAGTCCGTTGGTCGAGGCCAGGCAGACGGCGTTGGTACGGAAGTTGAACGCGTTCCCGCCCACGACGACGAAGCGCCCGTTCCCAAACACCGCGTCCCAGCACGACCTGCGAAGAGCCCAGGTGCCCCGCTGGACCCAGTTCACTCCGTTGGTCGAGGTGTAAATGAGTCCGTCCCCGGTGGACGCTATCGGTCCTACCGCGAGGAAAAGGCCATCACCGTAGGCCAGCCCGCCGAGGATGAAGTTGCTCAAGGTGCGCTGATTCCAGGCCGCGCCGTTCCTCGAACTTAAGAGGGTGGTCTTCATGTCTGTCTCAGCGAGAACCTTGGTAAACACATTCGCCGCCACCGTGATGCCCCCTCCGTGCGCAACCGCCGCCATCCAATCCCGCGGGCCGCTCGACCGCTGGGACCACGTCGCGCCACTTGAAGACTGCTGGATCGTGCCGTTGTCCCCAACCGCCACGAAACCTGCCGGACCAAAGGCGACGCCCCGCAGCGTGTCCGACCAGCCGGTGGTTCGGCTCGTCCAGTTCGTGCCATTGACGGAGGACAGGATCTTGCCGCCCGCCCCAACCGCCACCCACAAGGGTGTGGCCGTGCTGAGATTCGTCCCGCCGGCGACCCCATACAACCACTCCTCCGCCCCGGACGTTGCCGGAGACCACTCGCGGCCCGTGCTCGAGGTCGCCATCCCGCCGCCCATCCCGACAGCGACCCAGAGGTCCGCACCCCAGCCTACGCTGAACCATGTCCCGGCCAGCCCGCTCATGGAGGCTTGCCACTGCAGTCCATCGCTCGACGTGAACACCCGGCCATCGTCGCTGGCGGCAACCCAGCCGTCCGGTCCGGCCGCAATGCCACCCAGCGGCGGCAGATCGGGAACCTCGACCCGGGTCCAGGCGCAGCCGTGGGTCGAGGTCCACACCTGGCCGCCCGCGGGGGCGACGCGGTTCTCGCCCACCGCAACGAAACGTCCCGTGCCGAATGCCACCGCCCGAAACCGCACGTCGGCCGCGACGGTGCCCACGTCCCACTCCTGGCCGTCTGCCGAAGCGAGCGTGAGGCCGTTGTCGCCCACCCCGACGAATGTTCCCTCCCCCCAGGCGACCCCGCGCAGATCGTCCGGTATGCCGCTCGCCTGGAGAACCCAGTTCGTGGCATCGGATGATGTGACGACCGTGCCCAACTCGCCCACGGCGACGTAGAGTCCGTCCCCGCAGGTCACGGCGTTCAATCGGTTGGCCGTGGGGGTTGGGTTCAGCGGCTGCCATTCGTCCAGCGGATCGGTGGCAGCGAACACGTTCAATGCCGCCAGGATGGGGGCGGCCCAGGTCAAAGGATTGTTGGCTTTCATGATTTCCTCCGAAGATTGGTTAAGGTAAATAGTCAAGGTGAACGCAAACGGTAGAAGCGAGCCGCTGAACTCGTCGGCTCCGGATCTCGAAACTCCGCTACACCGCCCGCCAGAACGTGCGTCGACACCGGAACCCAGATCGGCGCGGTCAGGTCCGTGGTCGCTTCGACGACCACGGTGGCATCCGGCGCCCAGGCGATGCTGAAACCCAGGGCGTTGGCTTTTGTGCCGAGGGTGCCTTCCAAGATCACCGGGTTCGCCCAAAGCGCTGTTGGCCGGCCGGCATACACAGGCCCCCAACCCGTGGTGCCCGGCAGGTAGCAGATGGTGACGTTGTCGGCACGGTCGAACACGGACTCGCTGACGTCCGGGGCATTTCCCTGGAAGTAAAGTGCCTTCAGGGTGATGCAGAGCTCGAACGCTCCTTCCTCGATACTGGTGACGCCGGTGGGGATGACGAGGCTGGTCAAGCCGGTGCAGCCCCGGAACGCCAACCCCTCAATTCCGATGACGCTGGCGGGGATAGTCAGCACAGTCAGGCTGGTACAGTCCTGGAACGCCCCCCGCCCGATGCGGGTGACGTTGTCGGGTATGGTGACGCTGGTCAGGCGGGTGCAGCCGTCGAACATACCTGATGCAATTCGGCTCAGGCCGTTACCGAGTGTGACGTTCTTCAAGCTGGTGCAGCGCGAGAACGTCCCGGATGTATCCCGTCTCCCACCCGATTCGAAGGCATCTTCGATGACTTGAACACTATCGGGAATGACGATATCGGTCAGGCTGGTGCAGTAGGAGAATGTCCCCCGCCCGATGCGGGTGACGCTGTCGGGGATCGTCACGCTGGCCAGGTTGGTGCACCACAGGAACGTCGCCTGTTCGATGCTGGTGACGCTGTTACCGAGAAGGACGCTGGCCAGGCTGGTGCACTCCCTGAAGGCGTGCTCGCCGATGCTGAAGCTGTTGGGGATCACGATGCCGGTCAGGCCAGTGCAGCCCGAGAACGCATAGTCCCCGATGCTGGTGACCCTGTTGCCGATGGTGACGCTGGTCAGGCCGCTGCAGCCGTAGAACGCGCTGCCCCCGATGCTGGTGACGCTGTCGGGGATCGTGACGCTGGTCAGGCCGGAGCAACCCGAAAACACATTCGGTCCGATGCGGGTGACATTGTTGCCGATCGTGACGCTGGTAAGGCGGGTGCAGGCAAAGAACGCTTGGTCTGCGATGGTCGTCACGTGGCCGGGGACGGTGAAGGTGCCCGTCTTGCCTGGAGGGCATAACATCAACGTCGTCTGGCTCTTGTTGAACACCACCCCCTCGAAGCTGCTGTAAACCGGGTTCAGGGCGGCCACCTCGATTGTCCTCAGGTTGGTGCAGCCGCCAAAAGCCTGGGCGCCGATGCTGACGACGTTGTCGGCGATCATGAGGCTGGTCAGACCGGTGCAGCCCGCGAACGCCGATTGCCCGATGGCGTTGACGCTGTCGGGGACGGTGAAGGTGCCCGTCTTGCCTGGAGGGCATAACATCAACGTCGTCTGAGGCTTGTTGAACAGCACCCCATCGACGCTGCTGTAGACCGGGTTGAGGGCGGCCACCTCCAACGAAGTGAGCTTGGTGCAGCCGGAGAACGCCGCGTCCCCGATGCTGGTGACGCTCTTGGGGATGGTTACGCTGGTGAGGCCCTTGCAGCCCGCGAATGCAGTGCTGCCGATCCAGAAGACGCGATCGGTGATGATGATGCTGGTCAGGCCGGCGCAGGAAGAGAAAGCCTCTGACGCGATGGCGTTGACGCTGCCAGGGATGGTGAAGGCGCCTGTCTTGCCTGAAGGGCAGAAGAGCAACGTCGTCGGAGGCGTGTCCAACAGCACCCCATCGAAGCTGCTGTAGACCGGGTTCATAACCGCCACCTCGATCGCAGTGAGGCTGGCGCACCCGGAGAACGCTCGCTCCTTGATCAGGGTGACACTGTGTGGGATCATGACGGCGGTCAGGCCGACGCAACCTGCGAACGCACCGTACTCGATGGTGGTTACGGTGTCGGGGATTGTGATGCTCGTCAGGCCGATGCAGCCAGCAAACGCACTGTTCCCGATGCTGGTAACGCTTTCGGGGATAGTGTAGGCGCCTACCTTCCCCGCTGGATATTGGATGAGCGTGGTCGGTCTTTTGTGGAACAGAACGCCGTCCAGGCTGCTGTAGGACGGGTTTGCAGATGCGACGTCAATAGCCATCAGACCCTTGGAGCCCAAGAAGGCAGGGCCCGCGATGTAGCTGACGGTGCTGGGGATGGCCACACTGGTTAGGTTGCACCCATGGAACGCCGCGTAACCGATGCTGGTGACAGGGAGGCCGGCGATGGTGTCGGGGACTGTCACGTCACCTCCGGCGCCGGTGTAGCCGGTGATGATGATGCCCCCGGTGCCGCTGGATTCGTAGCTGAAGTCGCCGAACTGGGCGGCGTGAAGGGCCGCCGTCCAGGCGAGGAACAGCAGGCTCAAACAGACCGACTGGATTCTCGGTTTCGTTTTCATGGTGTTGTGAGGTGTGGAGGTTGCAGCTTGGGTGCCCCGTCGTGCATTCGGAAATCCACCACGAAGCGCACGAAGAACACGAAGGAGGGCGGGGCGTTGGAGCTCTTCTCCGGTTTGGTCTCCGTGAGCTTCGTGTCCTTCGTGGTGGACGGTGTTCGCGAGGGAAGGCTTGCGGCAAACCGCAGTTGCGGGCCGATCGGGTTTTGATACAGTGCGGACATGGCAATTGACTACCTGGCTTTCTTCGAACAGCGAGCGGAGGTTTGCGGTGGCGAATGGGTCATCATAGGCACCCGGGTCACCGTTCGGACGCTGTTGGCGAGCCTCGCCGAAGGCGCCACAGTGGCGGAAATCCTCGCCGATTTCCCGACGCTGACCGAGCCGGCGGTGCGGGCGGTCATTGCCTTCGCGGCGGCCTCGGCTGAAGAGGACTTGCCGGTCCCACCCGTCCCCCAGCCGGCATGAGGATCAAGCTCGACGAGAACCTCCCGGAATCGCTGGCCAATTCCCTGGAGGCCCTGGGGCACTCGGTGGATACGATTCGCGCTGAGGGATTGGTGGGCCGCCCGGACGGGGACGTCTGGCAGGCCGCCCAAGACAGCGGGCGGTTTTTTGTTACCCAGGACCTCGATTTCTCCGACAAGGTGCGGGTTCACCGAGCCAGGTCGTGAGACCGCACCAACCAGCACCGCGGAGGGTGCGGGTGACATGGGCCAAACCGAGGGCCGAGGGACGGTGCGGGTGAATGGCATGGAAGTATTTCCACCACGAAGAACACGAAGAACACGAAGGAAGAGGGGAGGCTGCAGCTCTGCTTCGTTCGGCTCTTCGTGACCTTGGTGTCCTTCGTGGTGAGTGGTCTTCACGTTCTCATTTCATCCGATAGAACCGCTGTCCCTGGCCGGGGGCGCCGGGGTCGGCGACGGTGACCGAGGTTTCACCCGCCCCGGTGACGGTGGTGAGTTCGGTCCACGTCACCAGGTCGGGCGAGTGCTCGAGGGTGCAGGTGCGGTTGGTGCTGGGCCACACGCTCAACTCGAACTCGCCCTGGGGTTTCATCGCGGCCCGCAGCGCGGGTTCGACGATGGTGTGGTACCGATTTGGCGCGAGGTCGGAGAACTCCTCGACCGCGCCCGAGGGCCATTCGATGCGCAGCCGGTTGACAAGTCTGGCGTCGCCAAGACCGAAGTGCGCGTAGCGATGGTTGCCGTCGCTCAGGCAACCGACGGTGATGTCGCGTCGTTGCCAGCGGGCCCGGCCGGCATAGGTCGCCAACACCCGGACCTTGGCGCCGGCGGCGTCGCGGTTTGAAACCGTCCCGATGGGTTTCACGGTGAGCCAGGCGTTGTCGTTCCCGTTGTTGCGAAAGAGTTGGTTGGCGGTCCAGATGCTCGAGTTGTCATCGCCGTTCATGACGTAAGCGTCCAGAAACCCGTCGTGGTCGTTGTCCACCAAGGCACAACCATAGGAACGCTCGGTGTCAGTGGCGATGGGACCGTCGGTAATCCGGGTGAAGTAGGCCGGTTGGGCCAGCAGGGTGCCGGCACTGACCACGGCCAAACACAAGGCTGACCAGCCATCCGTTTTCGTGCAGTGGCACGAGTCTGCGCTTTGGACACGGGCGCAGATCGGTTGAATCGATTTCATGGGAAGCCTTTCGCTCATAACGTGTTGTCGCGAATCCCCGGGCGGAAACTGACCACCGGCCGACACACCCGCGGCATCGGGTACTTCGGGTTTGGCCCGGAAGAGCAACCGACAGTTGCTCGCTTTCTGGTTCTTCCTCCTCCAACGGACTACCCGCGGCTGGAGCTTGCGCATCCGGCTTCCGGGATCCCGTTCCTCACCAAGGTGCGAAGAAGCCGCGCCGGTCCGCGGCGACACCTCACGGGCGATCCGCGCCGAACTCGCGCGCCGGGCTCTACGGAGCTGAAGTGGGTCTCATCTCCCGCCGGCTCGCTTGCCTCCCGATCCGGGGCGATCGGTGGTCTGCGGAATCGTCTGCAGCGGGTAGAGGCCGGGGCAGCAGCGGAATTGTTCGCGGAAGGCAGCGCTGAAGTGGCTGAGGCTGTTGTAGCCGACCTCGAGCGCGGCCTCCGTCACGTTGCAGCGTCCGGTCCGGATCAGCTCTGCGGCGCGCTCCAGCCGGATCTGTCGCAGGTACTGCTGGATCGTCTGTCCCGTTTCCTGGGAGAAAAGGCGGCTCAGGTAGAACGGGCTGCAGCCGACCAGGCGTCCCAACTCCTCCAGCGGGGGTGCCTCGCGCATCCGCTCGCGCAGGATGGCACACGCCCGGGCCACCCGTTCGCGGCCGGCCCGCTGGGCGCGCGTGCACAGGAGTTCGCCTTGCGCCGGCTGGAACAAGAGAAACGAAGCCAGCTCGAGGGCCTTGCTGCGGAACCACGTCTCGCGCGCGGGCAGGAACACCGGACAACGGCGCAGGCTCTCCACCACCTGGAGCACGGTGCTGCTCATCCGCTCCACGCCGGCGACTTGGGAGGTCGTGGTCTCCTCCGAGAACGCCCGCCGCACCAGGGGATGGAGATGTTCGAGGTGGCCGAAGAGCAGTTCACGCAGGAAACCGCAGGCGAACTCGACGGTGAGGAACCGATGCCGCAGGCCACTGGGGCGCACGGCCTGCAAGGGCGGTTCCCCCTGGCGATAGAGCGTCCAGGTGCCCGGCGCCACCTCGGCGGTCGCCCCGTTGCCCCGGATCGTCCCCGAACCGTCGAGGTTCAAACAGAGCTCGATGCCTCCGGGGTGGAAGCTCCGGCCCCAATCCAACGCCTGGGCCGGCTCGAAATCATGCCATTCAAAGCTGAAGCCCAGTTCGCAGTGGCGCCCGAACAACGGACACCACCCCTGGCCGACGCCTGCCCAGGCGTCACGCTCGGCAAACGACGCCATGCCCGGGAGCTTAACCGGCGCCCGCGCAGAAGCAAACCGTCCCGCCCCGGCCCCCAGCAGTTCTCAGTCTGGCCCGGGGGGATCGCCGGGTGAGGGCACCCGGCCTACAAGTGCGCGGGTGGGCCAGGTTTCCGCCCGGTGCCCTCACCCGGGGTTGGGGGGATTCGGCCAAAATGAGAACTGTCTCCCAGCCTCGGCAACCGTGGAGTCCGCCTCACGGCGCGCGTGGAATGTGCCAAAGTGCGAGGGGTTGTGCCGGCGGCCTGCCGCTTACCTCGGCCGTTGCGCGGGCGCGCGGTATCCGCGGTGCCAAGCCAGGGACCAGAGCTGCTCGAGGCGGACCAGTTCGGTGTGGCCGTCGGCGAAGACCACGTTGATGGAGCCGGGTAGAGGGTCGCCGGCCGCCAGGCGGATGGACTTCGCGCCCGGCGTTGATCCGTGGCGGGCGATACAGTAACGCTGCATCATCGCCGAGTTGCCGCCCGTCCCGACGTCGCGCGGCGGCGGATCCGTCGCCAGCGGCCAGGAGTCCGCCCAGTTGCAATCGGCGAAGATCGGAGTTTTCACCGGGTTCTCGTAGCTCGCCTCGCCGGAGAACTGCTTGTTCGCGTCCTGGACGCCTTCGCCGACGGGGGAGTACATCCAGCCATTCATGCCGTAGCTGCTCTCGAAGCCGGTGTTCCATTGGATCGGCGTCTTCTGGGGACCGTACCAGGCGAGGGTGGCGGTGCCGATGGCCTCGCCGCTGGGGTTCCGGTTGGGTGGCACGGGCGCGGTGGGACAGAGCCGGATCTTGTCGGCCGGGACGTCGCGGCGGATGACCGCCATCCAGAAGTTGCTGGGCGAATAGGCCACCGGGAAGGTCTTGCCGGTCTCGGTCACATACATGATCTGGCCGAGCCCCATTTGTTTGAGGTTGTTGAGACAAACGGCGTTGTGGCCTTTGGCCTTGGCCCGGGCGAGGGCGGGCAACAGCATGCCGGCGAGGATGGCGATGATGGCGATGACCACGAGCAGTTCAATGAGCGTGAAGGCACTGAGCCAGGAGCGCTTGGGGAACAGCGATTTCATAAAGGTGGAAGAACAGACGTGCTCTTCTACGTCGCGGGTTACGAACCGTCAATCACCAGCCCTTGAATCCCCCGCGTGACGCCTCGCTTTTCGCCCCGCTTTTCGCTGGCCGGACCGCGCCCCGCATCCCAACATCCGCCCGTCGCGGGCCCTCGGCCGGCGGCCAACATGAAAGCGTCAATCATCATCACCCCCAAGAAGGCGGTGCTCGATCCGCAGGGCAAGACGGTGCAGGGTGCGCTCGAACACCTCGGTTACCAGGGCGTGCGCGACGTGCGCGTGGGCAAATATCTGGAGGTCGAGCTGAGCGGCGTCGACGCCGAGACGGCACGCCAGCAACTCGAGGCGGCCTGCCACCGTTTCCTCAGCAACCCCGTGATCGAGGACTACCGCCTTGAACTCCACGACTGATCCCGCCGCAGACCCCGCGCTGCCCGCCCGCGTGCGCCGGTTCGCCGTCCTGCAGTTCCCCGCGTCGAACTGCGATCAGGACTGCGTCCACGCCGTGCGCGTCCTTGGCCACGAAGCGTGCCTGTTGTGGCACAAGGAGACCTCGCTGGGGGACGCGGAGGTGGTCATCATCCCCGGTGGGTTCAGCTACGGCGACTACCTGCGCTGCGGGGCCATCGCGCGGTTCAGTCCGGTCATGCAGGCCGTGCAGGCGTTCGCCGCGGCGGGTGGTCTGGTCCTGGGCATCTGCAACGGGTTCCAGATCCTCTGTGAGGCGGGGTTGCTGCCCGGCGCCTTGATCCGCAACCGTTCGCTCCAGTTCCGCTGCGAACAGGTGTTTCTCAAGACCGCCAATTCGGACACGCCGTTCACCTCGCGCATCCCGGCGGACACCCTGCTCCGCATCCCCGTCGCCCACGGGGAGGGCTGTTACTATGCGGACCGCGAGACGCTCATCGAGCTCCAGACCTCCCGCCAGATCCTCTGGCAGTACTGCAGCCGCCGCGGCGAACTCATCGACGACGCCAACCCCAACGGTTCCTTGCTGAACATTGCCGGGATCTGCAACCGGGCCGGCAATGTCGCGGGGCTCATGCCGCACCCCGACCGGGCGAGCGAGGCCATCCTGGGCAGCACCGACGGCCGCTGGATCTTCGCCAGCCTCCTGGCCGCCCTCGATCAACGGGCAACAGCCGCCTGAGCCGGAAGCCGGGGAACAGCCGAAGCCGAGCCAAGGCTCATTCGGCCTCGGCCGCCGCCGCCGGCGGGCGGTATGGCGAGTAATCGAGCGCGTAAGGCGGCGGCGTCCCGCGCGGGCCCTGCAGGTAGTGCTCGAACCAGCGCAGCGTGCGCAGCGTGTAGTCGAGCCGCGAGGCTGCATTCCGGTTGCCGTGGCCTTCGCCCGGGTACCATACGAGTCGGACCGGCACCTGCCCCAGCGTCTTGAGATACCGATACAGCTCGAGCGACTGGCTCGGATGCACCCGCGTGTCCTCTTTGCCGTGCAGGATGAGTAACGGCGTTCGCCCCTTCTCGGCATGGCGGATCGGGCTGCGGCCCAGGAACCAGTCCCAGTCCTCCCACGGGTACTTCCGCGCGTGCACGAGATACATCTCGTTGGGGATGTCCGTGGTGCCGAACTTGGAAATCTGGTCGCTGATCCCCACGAACATCACGCCCGCCGCAAAGTGCTCGCTCAGCGCAGTCGCGCACCAGGCGGTCGCGTAGCCGCCGTACGACCCTCCCGTGACCCCCACCCGCGCCCGGTCCACCAGACCGGTCTCGACCAGATGTTCGACGGCGTCCACCAGATCATCGAATTCGGCTCCGGCGTAATCCGCCTGGCCCAGCTTGGAAAAGGTCACGCCGCGCCCGGTGCTTCCCCGGTAGTTGGGATAGAACACCGCGAATCCGCGCGCTGCCGCGAGTTGGCCCAGGCGCGAATAGGTCGTCTTCCAACCGTTGGCCTCGTGCGCCTCTGGCCCTCCGTGCACGACGAGCAGCAGCGGATACCGCCGGCCCGCCTCGGGATGGAGTGGCCGGATGAGAATCCCTTCGAGCTCGAGACCGTCTCGCGCGTGATGCCGCACCACCTCCTGCGACGCGAGCGCCACCTCCGCCAGCCACGGATTGCTCGTCGTGATCCGCCGCGCGGCGGCCTCGTCCAGGCTCAGCTCGAACAACTCCGGCGGATGCGCCGGGGTTTCCCCGACCATCGCCACCCGCCCCCGAGCCGCCGCCAGGCTGAAGCTGTCCAGCACCATCGCTCCGGGCGCGACCACGGGCGTGGATTCTCCCGTGATCGTCACACGGAGCAATTCGCTGGTGACGCCGGTCTGGCCCAACACAAGCAGCGATCGCTCGTCCACCCACTCGAGCAGGGTGAAGTGCCCGGCGTAATCCACCACGAGCTCCCGCGGCACGCCACCTTCCCGGCCCACGACCAACAGCCGGCCCTCCCGCGGATCATGCACCTCGGTGGTGCCGATCAACGCGATGTGCTGGCTGTCCGGACTCCACCGAAAGACGCCCACCTTTCCCGGCGTCTCAATCCGCCCGCTGACCTTTTCGGATTCGACCTCCACCACGTGGATGCGCTGCCGCATGAGCTCGTCATCGACGCCGGGCGTCGGCGCCAGCGCCACCGCCAACTGTCGGCCGTCCGGACTCCATTCCACCGCATGCGCCGAGCCCGGCAGGTTCAGCGGCTGCGGCTTGGAGATTGGCCGGTCCGTCCAGGCATCCGACGTGAAGTCAGGCCGGGCCAGCCACACCTTGACCGCGCGCCAGTCTTCCTCGAACACCTGCGCCTTGAAGCCCTTCTCCCGCGCTTCCGTCACGGACTTGGGTTCCTGGGGGCGCGCCAGGAACGCCACCCGCTCGCCGTCCGGGCTCCAGGCATACCCGCCCACGCCGGTCGAGTGGGTCAGCACGCGCCGAGCCTCGCCTCCGTCGGCGGCGATCACGTAGAGGGCCGTCTCCTTGTCACCGGCGCGTTTCTGCCGGAACGACAGGCGGCACCCATCCGGCAACCACTTCACATCCGACACGTTGACCGCCCCCGTCACAAAGGGCCGGGAACACCCGTCCGGTCCCAGCACGTGCAACTCCTGCCAGGCGGGTCCGTCCTCCTCCGCGAACGGCCGCCGCGGCACCGCGAGCGTGTAGGCCACGCGGGCGCCGTCGGGCGACACTGCCGAGGAAGTCACGGCCCGGATCCGGGCGACATCCAACGGGGTCATCTCCCGCGCCGACGCCTCGGCCCCCAACCCTACGAGAACGGCCGTCAGACAGCTCAGAATCCATCCTCGCACAGCGCCCCTTCCCAGCCCGGATGCTCTCCACCCGCGGTAGGCGCCGACGTCAGGAGGCGTTGTCGGCCAGGGGCAATGCCACTTCGCCTCCTGACGTCGGCGCCTGCGCACCGTCCCGGCTTCAGGCGGCATCGCCGCGATCCAGGATGAAGACCTCGCGTCCCTGGGGATTCCCCCCCGCGCCGTGCTGGTGTTCGACATGGCGCAAGGCTAGCGCGAAGCTCCGACGATTCAAGCCGGCGCGGCCGAGGAACCGGAGTGCTCACTTCGGCCGAGTCCCGCCCGCGCCGTCGGCGTGCCAACGCGCCCTCCCATCCCGGCCCCGTCACTTGCGTTTGACCCTTCCCGCGGTACTTCTTTCCACCGGCATCAACAACGTGAATCCATGAAATCGTTCGAACGTCCTCTCATCGGCCGGCTCCCGGCGCTCGCCCCGACCCTTGCCCTAACCCTCGCCCTCCTTCCTGCTCACGCCCAGGACTGGGCCAAGGGCCGCCTCGAGAACTCCCCGCGCCACCTTGAATGGGTCAAGGTCAAGCAGGGTGACCGCGAGGTCTCGTGCTTCCTCGCCTTCCCCGAGGTCAAGGAGAAGGCCACCGCCGTCGTCGTCATCCACGAGATCTTCGGGCTCACCGAGTGGGTCCGTGGCGTGGCCGACCAGTTGGCTGAGGCCGGCTTCATCGCCATCGCACCCGACCTTCTCTCCGGCGCCGCGCCCGGCGGCGGTGGCACGGCGGAACTGGGCGGCAGCGACGGTGCCCGACGGGCCATCTCCGCGCTTGCTCCGGCTCAGATCACCGCCGACCTCCAGGCGGTGGTGGATTACGTCGCCTCGCTCCCGGCCTCCAACGGCAAAGTGGCGGTGGCCGGCTTCTGCTGGGGTGGCAGCCAGACCTTCCGCTTCGCCACCCACAGCCCGAAGATCCTCGCCGCCTTTCCCTTCTACGGCTCGGGACCCGAGGACGCCGCGGACATTACCCGCATCCAATGTCCGGTTTACGGCTTCTATGGCGGCAACGACGCCCGCGTCAATGCCACCATTCCCAAGTCCAGCCCTCATGAAGGCGGGCCGACGCTACGAACCGGTGCACCACAGGCGCGGTTACGGCTTCATGCGCATGGCAAGCCCCCGTGCCAGCGGGTAATCGCAAGGCTCGGGGAGGCGGCGAAACGCTGGAAGGAACTCCTCGGCGCTCTCTGGGTCACGCAGCCCTTCCTTTCGCCTCCCTTCCAAGTGGGCGCCCAAACGCCCGCCCCACCTGGCGCGGGTCTTGCCATACCTCCAGCCCAACCGGGGGGCTGCCCCAACCTTGGCGCGCTCCTCGGCACGTCGTACTTTGCGTCTCGTGACACGGCAGGAATCGCAGGCCTTGGGTCGCCCCTCCCTATCCAGGAAGGCGAAGCGCCGGAGTGTCTTTCTCCAAAGCCTGTGGTGCAGGCGTCCCGACGCCGCGCGCCCCGCCCGTGGCGGTGCCCTCCGCCCCCTTCCGCAAGCTGGCCATGCCGGGACCTTTTCTACCCCCTGGAATCCTGGAACTTCCCTTGAGCACGGCGCGGGCTTGGGCTTCTTCTCTGCCTCGCGGTCAGGTTACCGCCCGTAGCCTCCGCCCCTTCACCAAGCTGGCCGTAGGCCTTCTACTCTTGGGATACTGGAACTTCCCGCCAGGCTTTGGCGCTGGGCTTGGGCCCCTGCTTCCTCTGCCTCGCCAGGTTCCAGCGGTCACCGCCCAGGCCCTCGCCTTCACCAAACGCCCGCGCCTGGGCCCTTTCTACCCCCTGGAATCCTGGAACTTCCCTTGAGCTTTGGCCTTTGAGCTTGGAGCTTCCCCCTGCTTCCTCTGCCTCGCCAAGTTCCGGGTCACCGCCCGGAGCCCTCCGCCCCCTTCCGCAAGCTGGCCATGCCTGGACCCTTTCTACCTTGGAATCCTGGAACTTCCCTTGAGCGGCGGCAGGCCCCTGCTTCCTCTGCCTCGCCAAGTTCCGGGTCGCCGGGCCCTCACCTTCACCGACTGGCCATGCCTGGGCCTTTCTGCTCGGAATCCTGGAACTTCGCCGAGCTTTGGCCTTTGGGCAGAGCCACCGCTTCCTCTGCTGCTGGTTCAGATGCCGCCCATAGCCCTCCGCCCCTTCACCGGCTGGCGGCACCTGGACCTTCCCCTCACGGAATCCTGGAACTTCCCTTGAGCTTTGGCCTTTGAGCTTGGAGCTTCCCCCTGCTTCCTCTGCCTCGCCAAGTTCCGGGTCACCGCCCGGAGCCCTCCGCCCCCTTCCGCAAGCTGGCCATGCCTGGGCCCTTTCTACTCCTTGGAATCCTGGAACTTCCCTTGAGCACGGCGCTGAGCTGGGCTTCCCCTGCTTCCTCTGCCTCGCCAAGATCCGGGTCACCGCCAGGCCCTCGCCCCCTTCCGCAAACTGGCCGTAGCTGGACCCTTTCACCCGCCAGATCCTGGAACTTCCCTTGAGCTTTGGCCTTTGAGCTTGGAGCTTCCCCCTGCTTCCTCTGCCTCGCCAAGTTCCGGGTCACCGCCCAGAGCCGTCCGACCACGAACGCCTCTCACGACCGCGGGGTTGGCCTGCCTTCTCCCCCTCCTGCTGTCCACTTGCCTTTCGCTCGTCGCCGCATCCACGTCCGCCGTCGACTCTGACCTGTCCGCCGACCCCCCTCCGCCCGCCGCGGTTCCCAACCAGCTCATCGTACGGTTCCACCCCGGGATTTCCGTCCCTGAACGCGAACGAGCCTTGCGTCAGACCGTCCCGAAGCTCCGGCGCGTCCAGCACTTCAACACGCCGGGCCCTCGACGCCGTGCCAGCAGCGGCCCGGCGCCGGTCTTTGAACAGATCGCCCTGGTGGAAACGGCTGACCCGGTCGCAACCGAACGCGCGGCCGCCGAATTGGCCCGACAGCCCGGCGTGCTGTACGTCGAACCCAATTACCGGTTACGGCTCTTTGAAGCCCCTGGCGCGCGCACGCCGAACGACTTCGAGTTCGGCGCGCAATGGGCGCTGCGCAATACGGGTCAGCAAAGCGGTCAACCCGGCAACGACATCCGTGCCCCTGAGGCCTGGGCAGTGGTCCGCGAAGCCCCCGATGTGCTGGTCGCCGTGATCGACACCGGCATCGACTACTACCACCCTGACCTTGAAGCCAACGTCTGGGTCAACCCCGGCGAGATCCCCGGCAACGGCCTCGACGACGACGGCAACGGCTACATCGACGACGTGCACGGCTACGACTTCGTCAGCCAGGACAGCGATCCCATGGATGACCACTCCCACGGCTCCCACGTCGCCGGCATCATCGGTGCCGTTGGCGACAACCGCATCGGCGTCGCCGGGGTCTGCTGGCGGGTCCCCCTGATGGCGATCAAGGCCTTCGACGACAAGGGCGAAGCCACCGTGGCCGGCGTCGTCGAAGCCATCCGGTACGCCGTCGACAACGGCGCCCGCATCCTCAACGCCAGTTGGGGACAAACCGATCGCAGCCGCACTCTCCACGACGCCGTCGCCGAAGCCTGGGACGCCGGCCTCCTCATCGTCGCCGCCGCGGGCAACGAACGCTCCGACGTCGCTCCCTTCCCCGCCGCCTTCGAACCCGCGGTTACGGTCGCCGCCCTCAACCCCAAAGGCGGTCGTGCCATGTTCTCGAACTACGGCGCCTTCGTGGACCTCGCCGCCCCTGGGGAAGCCGTGCTCTCGCCCACCCCGAATGCCCGCTACGACCTCTTCAGCGGCACTTCCATGGCGGCTCCCCACGTCTCCGGAGTTGCGGCCCTCCTCTGGGCGCGCCACCCTGAGTTCACCAACTCCGAGATCGCCGACATCCTCCGCAACTCCGTCGAGGAGATCTCGACCGACCGCTACATTGGCACCGGCCGTCTCCACGCGGGCAACGCCGTCCGTGTCGAGGCCCCCTTTCCGCTCGCCCGCTTGCGTCTCCCCGGCAAGATCCTCTCCGGCTGGCTGGATATCGAGGGCACCGCCGCCGGACCCCGCTTCGCCGCCTATCACCTGGAATACGGTGTGGGTACTTACCCCACCAATTGGACCCGGTTCCACACCTCCGCGCAGCCCGTCGAGGACGGTCCGCTCTTCGCCGGGTTTTCCAGCGCCCTGCTCGGCGAAGGCACTTATGCCCTCCGGTTGGTGGTCACCGACACCTCCGGCCAGCAGGCCCAGGACCGGGCGGTGGCCGCGGTCCGCAACGTCCACCTGCTCTCGCCGGCCAGCAACGACGCCTGGCGTGCCGGCGACCGCCTCCCCATCACCGGCACGGTCTTCGGCCCCGGCCGGACCTACACCCTCGATCACGGCCTCGGCCTGGATCCTTCCTCCTGGACAACGGTGGGCATCGAGCGGGTGGCGGACGGCCAGGAACAGGTCTTCAACGGCCTCCTCGGTTGGTGGGATACCGCCCTCGCCGAGCCCGACACCTTCCACACCCTCCGCCTCACCGCCCGCGTCGCGGATCGTGTCGTCGGCGAATCCCGCGCCCGACTCGTCCATCTCGATGGAAAGCTCCGCTCCGGGTGGCCGGTTCGCCTCCCTGCCACGGGCCTCTATCCTACCAACGACTGGCGCCACTTCACCGTCGCCGACCTCGACGGCGATGGCGTGCAGGAGATCCTGCGTGTGCAGCCGGGTTCGCCGCCGGGCACCCCGGCCCAACTGCTGGTCTTCGGGGCGGACGGCCAGCTCCGTTGGTCCCGCGACCTCGCCCCTGGTGAACCCGCTTCGGACCTGCCGGTCGTCGGCGACGTCGACGGCGACGGGCGGATGGAGGTTTTCGTCGACGCCGGGGAAGCCCGGTTACTTTATGCGTTCCGCCATGACGGCCAACCGCTCGGCGGCGCCTGGCCGGTCCCGCTGCCTGCTGCCGCCCCCGGGAAGATCCTCGCCGACCTCAATCGCAACGGCCGCCTCGAGCTCATCGGCCTGGCCAACGGCATCGACCAGGGGCCTCGCCTCTTTGTGCTCGATGCGGCGGGCACCCTCCTGGCCTCCTGGCACGCTGGCCTGCTGGGCCAGCCACGGCTGGCCGCCGCTTCCCGCCGTCCGGCGTTTCGACGACGACCGCGATCTCCAATCGTCGCGCCCCTGGGCTGCTCTGGCTCGCCCTCTTCGACCTGAACAGCACCAACCAGCCGGTCTGGATCGCGACGTCGGCGGCCACCTCCTCGCCGGTCGGCGACCTCGATGAATGGACGCGATGACGTGCTGGTCGGCGTCGAGGATCCCTTCGCCGTTGGCGGTCGTGGTGTCGCCGGCGGCCTCTACGCGTTCGACGCTGACGGCCACCTGCTTCCCGGCTGGCCCGTCCTCGTCGAGTCGTCCTTCCCCACGCCGCTCGCCCTCGCGGATATCGACGGCGATGGCGACCTCGAAATCGCGGTGATCGAACCCCAGAAGAGCCGCCTGCACCTGCTGCATCACGACGGCTTCAACGCCCCGGGATGGCCCATCACCCTGCCACTGTTACCGACGCTCAAGACCGCCCCGGTCCTGGCCGACGTGGACGGCGACGGCTTCCTCGACGTGGTCGTTGCCATCCCCGGCGTCCTCCTCAACGTCGTCTACACCGGCGACTACCAAACCCTCGGCCACGTTCGCGCCTGGCGCCGGGATGGTTCCCGCCTCCGCCTCCATCCACGTCTCGAGGTCCCCGGCCTCGTGCTCGAGTCGGGCGGCGGCGCCTCCCGGTTCAAACACGCCCAAGTCGTCGTCACCGACCTCGACGGTAATGGCCGCCCCGATCTCATCGCCTCCAGCATTGACGACATGGCGTATTCCCCGGAGCCGCCGATCACCGCCCTCAAACAGCGGTACACCCTGTTCGCCTGGGAGCTCGCCGCCCCCAGCCGCGAGACCCCCTTCGTTGGCTGGCCCATGTTTCAACGAGATCACCAGTTCAGCGGCTACCGCCCTTCGCCCCTCGCCACCAACCACCCCCCCACGCTCCTCACCTTGCCCAGCCAAACCGTTCGCGTCGGCACCCCTTTTCTCCCCATCGATCTGCGCGGTTATGTCGAGGACCCCGACCACGCACCTGGCCGGATGCATTGGGAAGTGACCGGCCACACCCGTCTCGCCGTCGACCTGAGCCCGGGTGGCCTTCTCACCGTCCAGCCTCCCGCCGCCCCCTGGACCGGCAGTGAAACCTTCCAGATCCGCGCCACCGACCCTGAAGGCGCCACCACCACCGCATCTGTCACCTACGCGGTCCGCACCGACTACCACCCGCCCCTGGCCCGCCCTGATTCGGCGGTCACCCCCGAGGACACCCCCATCGAGATCGCCATCCTCGCCAACGACGAGCATCCCCGCGGCCTCCCGCTTCGCGTCGAGAACCTCAGTCGCCCGCTCCACGGCCGGGTCCAACTCCTCGCGCACCAGGCCGTGCTCTATACCCCGGAGGACGATTACCACGGGGAAGACGGCTTCACCTACCTCGTCAGCGATGGCCAGGACGGCCTCGCCCTCGCCACCGTCTCCCTCCGCATCCTGCCCGTGCCCGATGACCCAGTCGCCAACCCGGATCACGCCAGCATCGACGAAGACACCCCCGTCGAACTGGATGTCCTCGCCAACGATTGGGATGCCGACGGCGAACCGCTGACCCTTGTCTCCTTCGGGAGCGCCACCAACGGCCTCGTCTCTCTCTCCGGCGACCAGCGGCTCCGCTACGTCCCCGAAACCAACTGGTTCGGCCTCGACGGCTTCCCCTACGTCATCGCCGACACCTCCGGCGCCCGCGCCACCGGCGCGGTCCTCATCGCCGTCAAACCCGTCAACGATGCCCCCATCGCCCTCGACCAGTCCTACACCCTCAATCGCAACCGTTCCCAGGACGTCTTCTACCACGCCACGGACCCGGACGGCGACAAGCTGACCTTCACCATCGTCGACGGGCCCGAACACGCCGAGCTTTGGGCCTACCCGGATATCGCCACGTACTACCCTCACGCCGGCTTCGCCGGCGACGATGCCTTCACCTACACCGCTTCTGACGGCTCGCTCACGAGCCGCGTCGCCACCGTCAGCTTCCAGGTCCTGGACGTCAACAATCCCCCCCGCACCGAACCCCTCGAGCTCGCCACCCGCCTCAATCGCCCCCTCACGCTGAGCCTCTCCGCCACCGACGCCGACGGGGATCCCTTGACCTTTCTCATCGCGGCTCCCCCCACGCACGGCACCCTCGCGCCCGCCGGCACCAACTTCCTCTACACGCCCCCCAGAGATTTCCTGGGCGCCGACACCTTCACCTTCCAGGCCTCCGACGGTCAGGACCTCAGCCCGCCCACTCCCGTCCACATCACCGTCACCGACCGCAACACCGCGCCCGTCGCCCAAGACAGCAACGTCGAAGTCCGCCTCAACACCCCCACGGAAGTCGTCCTCTCCGCCACGGACGGCGAAGGCGATCCCCTCTACTACACCGTCCTCACTCAACCCATCGCCGGCACCCTCTCCGGCACCCCCCCCGCCCTCCTGTACACGCCGTTCCAGGATTACCTCGGTCCCGACCGCTTCACGTTCCAGGCCAGTGACGACATGTTCGACAGCGCTCCCGGCACAATCACGCTTTCCGTCCTCCCCCGAAACCGGCAGCCCATCAGCAGCAACCAGACCGTCCGCCTCCCTGCCGACCAACCCTCCCTGCTCGTCTTCGACCTCCACGACCCGGACGAGGATCCCCTCCGCATCGCCATCCTCAAAGGACCCCGCCAGGGTCTCCTCTACGGCCTGGGCACCAACTTCATCTACGCCCCGCGCCCCGGCGCCCAGGGCTACGACGGCTTCACCTACAAGGCTTGGGACGGCCACATCTACAGCGATGTCCGCACCGTCTCCCTCTTCCTCGAATCACCGCCGCCCCCGACGCCGCCGCGGCTCGAACACCTCGACTTCCTGCCTTTCTCCCGCGCCCTTCGCCTCACCCTGACCACCGACCCTGGCCGGGCCCTTCACGTCCAACGCTCGACCGACCTCCGTACCTGGGAGACCTTCGCCACCCTCCAACCGCTCGACCGCACCATCGACGTCCTCGACCCGGACCCGCCCGCATCTCCCGCCGTCTTCTATCGCGCCCTTTACCCGTAAACCCGCCGACCCTACGCTCCGCCCATGGACAAAGACCAAGTCGCCGAGATCCTCACGGAAATCGGCGTCCTGCTCGAACTCAAGGGCGAAAACCCCTTCAAGACCCGGGCCTACACCAACGCCGCCCGCACGCTCGAAACCCTGACCGAACCCATCGAGACCCTCGTCGCCCAGAACCGCCTCGGCGAACTCAAAGGCATCGGCGACGCGTTGCAGGAGAAGATCACCACCCTTGTCACCACCGGCCGGCTCCCTTACTACGAAGATCTCAAGGCTTCCATCCCCGCCGGCCTCAGCGAGATGCTCAATCTCCCCGGCCTGGGCCCGAAGAAAGTCCGGGCCCTTCACGACCGCCTCAAGATCGAATCCGTCACCCAACTCGAAGCCGCCTGCCGCGCCGGCCAGGTCGCTACCCTCGACGGCTTCGGGGAGAAGACCCAGACCCGGATCCTGGAGGCCATCGCCCACCGCCGCCAGTACGCCGCCCGCCACCTCCTCCACGAAGCCCTCGGCGTCGCTGAACCCATCCTCGCGTCGCTCCGTGACCATCCCGATGTCATCCGGTGCAGCCCCGCCGGCAGCCTTCGCCGCTGGCGTGAGACCATCGGTGACATCGACTTCGTCGTCTCTTCCCGTGAACCCGCCGCCGTGATCGATTTCTTCACCCGCCAACCCGGGGTGCAGCAGGTCAACGCCCGGGGCGACACCAAGGCGAGCGTCCTGCTCGAAGGCGGGCTGCAGGCCGACTTGCGCGTGGTTGCCGACCGTGAGTTCCCGTTCGCGCTGGCCTATTTCACCGGCAGCAAGGAGCACAACATCGCCATGCGTCAGCGCGCGATCGCCCGCGGCCTGCGCCTCAACGAATACGGCCTGTTCCGCTCCACCGAGGAAACCCGCGATCCCGCCCTCCTCGTCGCTTGCGCCACCGAAGAGGAGCTGTTTGCCCAGCTCGGCCTCGCCTACATCCCGCCTGAACTTCGCGAAGACCAGGGCGAGTTCGCCGCCGCCGAACAGGGTCCCTGGCCCCGGCTCATCGAGTGGACCGACCTCAAAGGCTCCCTTCACAACCACTCCAACTGGAGCGACGGCCGGGGTTCTCTCGATGAAATCGCCGATCACATGCGCGAACTCGGTTGCGCTTACTGGGCCATCACCGATCACTCCCGCGCCTCGTTCCAGGCCAATGGCCTCGACCCCGCCCGGCTCCGCCAGCAACGGGCCGCCATCGGCACCGTCAACCAGCGCCTTGCCGACGAAGGCTCCGACTTCCGCCTCCTCTCCGGCACCGAAGTCGACATCCTCAAGGACGGCCTCGATTTCCCCGACGACCTCCTCGCCCAGCTCGACGTCGTCGTTGCCAGCCTCCATGTCCCGGCCGGCGAAGAAGCCGAGAACACCAAGCGCCTGATCCGCACCGCCCAGAACCCGTACGTCCACTTCCTCGGCCATCTCACCGGCCGCCTGCTCCTGCGGCGCGAACCCGCCCGAGTCAACCAGACCGCCGTGATCGACGCCTGCGCCGCCACCGGCACTTGGATCGAATTGAATTGTCACCCCGCCCGCCTCGACCTCGACTGGCGCCTCTGGGCCTACGCCAAACGCCAGGGCGTCAAGTGCGTCATCAACCCGGACACCCACCGCCACGAACACGCCGGTTACCTCCGCCTCGGCGCCGGCGTGGCCCGCAAAGGCGGCCTCACCCCCGCCGATGTCATCAACACCCTCGGGCTTCCCGCCCTCCGCCGCGCTCTCGCCGCCAAACGGCGCCGGACCACCTGATCCTCGTCGGGGTCCCCAACCCGCGTTCCCAGTGGAAAGCGGTCGCCGATGAGTTAGAGTCCATGCCGTTGAGCCTATGATCACCTCTTTGGCCTTTGTCTTTTATCCCGTCAGTGACCTGCCCCGTGCCCGCGCGTTCTACGAGGGCACGCTGGGTCTCCGACTCACCCACGAATTCGGCGGCGCCTGGTTCGAGTACGACCTGGGCGACACCACGTTCGCGATCGCCTCCAGTGATGCCGAGCATCCCACCCCCGTTCGGGGCGCGCTGGCCGCCTTTGAAGTTGATGACCTGGATGCCGAGGTCGCGCGTCTCCGTGCCACAGGGGTCGAACCGGCCCGGGCGATCGTCGACACGCCCGTCTGCCGGTTCGTCAGCCTGCACGATCCCGACGGCAATGAGGTCCTCCTGCACCAGCGGAAGCGGACGTGAGTCGATCCTGTTTTACTGCAGAAGCGGCTCGATGCGATCACCGCGAGCCTGGGCGACCGGCTCGTGGTAAACGCCGTAGAAGTTCGAGTTGAGATCCAGCCAGAGCGTGAGCCGATGCCAGTCCTCGGGCTCGAGCGCCACCTCGTGGTGCCCGTTCTCGAGCTGGCGTAGCAACGCCGAAGCCCGCGCGCCGACCTGGCCCGGTATCGAGTAGCTCGTGCCGTTCTTCGCCAGCCAGCCGTTGCCGCCGTGCTTGGCCCACGCGTGAGCGCTGAGCGTGTGATAAGCGGCCGACCACCCGTAACGACCTGGCACGGCGGCAAGGCTCGGGGCCTTGGGTTCCCGCTCATGGCATCCGACACAACGCCGCTCGAGCACGGGCTGGATCAGGCGCGGGAACGTCAGCGGCCAGGAACCCTCGACATCGCCCACGAGCGGGCTCGGCGGCCGCTGCCAAGCGCTGCCCCCGGCTCCGGCTAACGGCCGGGTAGGACCTGGACTCGCATGGCGGGACTCATGGCAGCCCTGACAGAACAAGCGTTCACCACGGTGGGCGTACGTCACGGAACGCATTGTCTGCACCGCCCGGCCCTGAGCGTCCAACGCCTGGAAATAAACCGGCACATCCGGCGGCAGTTCGAAGTGGGCCGAGCCGTCCGCCTCGACGGGCACCGTCCCCAGCACGCCGCGCCCCAACGACTGGTTGCCGATGCCGATGTTCGGATCGTTGGCGATGCGCGTCGTTTTGGGGAAGACCTGGACGATGCGCAGGGCCCGGATCGTCGTCCCCGGCGGCCAGGGTCGCGCGGCGTCGTAAACATTCATCACCGCCGCGGTGGCAGTGGCCTCGACGTGATCGCCCTGACGCTCCGCCCAGGCCTGGGTGGTTGCGATGGGGATGACCGGCGGCCGCGGGCGAGGCCGGAGCGGGATGGGGTCCAGGCAGGGCACTTCGGGGTCGGTGTAGAGGTGGATCCGGTTGCCAAAGCTGTCGAGCAGATACAGCCCGTAATGCCGTTCCTCCGGATCGTACACCACGAGGTGGAAGTCCTCGCTCAACGGCCAGGGCTGACCATAGACCTGGCCCCGCCGATTCCCGCTCTGGTGCGTGGGTCCCGGGACACCCGGCGTCAGTTCAGACTCCGGAAAGTGGACTTCCGGCGTCACCCGACGCAACTGGTTGCAGGCGCCGTCGTCCACCTCCCGCGGGTCGACCAGGACGACCGATCCGTAATTCTCCCCGTGATGGGCCGCGGCCACCGCGACGAACCGCGGCGAGCCAGGCACGGCACGAATCGCCAGCTCCATCCACGGCCGGCTCTCCCGCACGTCGGGGTAGTTGCCGTGCAACGCCCGCGGATCGCGCCCGTCCGGAAGACAGATCCACGGATGATGGGCGATGTCGCTGTCCCGATCCACATAGTCCCAGCGCGTGTACACGATTCGGCCGTCGTGCGTGATGCTCGGATGCCACTCGTGCGTTTCGTGGGAGCTCAAGGGAATGATGTCGCTTCCGTCGGGCATCATCCCGTGCAGCGTGAAGGTCGGGTTGGGCCGCTCGCCGCACCGCAGAAAGCCGCCGCGCCGCTCCGAGATGAAGGCCAGCCGGCCGTTGGGCAGGACGCAGGGATCGAAGTCGTTCCACGGTCCATCGGTCAACTGGACCAGCTCGCGGCCGTCCAGCCGTGCGCGGAACACGTGGTAACAGGTCTCCTCGCTCCAGTAGTAATGGGCTCTGTTGGCCGCCACGGCCTCGGCCCGCGTCCAGAATTGGCCCTCCCACGAGGCGTCCGCGGGCATGTCCCGGGCCTGGGTGTAGGCGAAGTAGACCTGCTCGGCGTCGTAGTCGAGTTCCAGGGAAATGAACGATCCCCCGGCGAGCTGCTGGCCCCGCAGCCGCCCGTTCTGGACGGCGGTTTGCTCAAGGACATCGACCAATCGCGGTGAGTCCGAGAAGGCTCTGCGCAGCACGTACAGGCCGCCGCCGGGACGCGCGTTGTGGCCTTCGTACTGGTCCACCATGTGGATGTCACCGCGGCCTTGCCGGTGGTGCGTGAGGAACACGATGTCGGTGAAGTCCAGCAGCGGGTTCTTGAACGCCACGCGCCGGCGCAGCGCCTGCCATTCGGCGAACAAGGCCCGGCGTTCTGCCACCTGCGTGGGGTCAAGGGCCCGTGCCCGCCGATCCAGCGCGTCCAGCCCCTGCTGCTCCGCGGCCCAACTCATCGCTGGGTACGCGGCCTCGAGATGGCGCAGCAGGGCAAGAGTGCGACGCTGCACGATATCCAGCGGATCGCGGTCCCCGGGCCAGATGAGCGCGTCGGGTCGCAACGCCTCGCGCGTCAGTCGGGCCGGAAGGTCGTTTGTCCGGTAGAATGCGATCTGCCGTTCGAGCTCGGTCCACTCGGCGGGAGAGTCCCCCGCCCGGACTGGCATGCCCTCGGTCGAGCCAAAGGCCAGTGCCAAGAACCCGGGGAAGAGAAGAGTGCCCAGCCTTGTCACACCTTTCCGCAGCCAGCCGGGCCGCCGAGCCTTGCCGGTCGCTGGACGCGAACTTGCCCCACCTGCCTCCTCGCTCGTGACGGTCCATCGGGTGCCCGTGCTCACGGTACGGGAAGCTAGCGGAGCGTCCAACAGCCGGGCAAGGGCAAAGCCGGGCTTGGGCAGTCCGCGAAGTCCGCCGTGGCTGCCCCTGACCGCCCATTCGAGTAAGAGGTGTCTGGTGGTTGGACGGCGAGCCTGGTTGCCGGTACTCTGGACGCGGTCGCATCTTGGAATGTGAAGCCGTGAACGTCATGAAACTCTGCACCGTTCTTACCGCGCTCCTGGGACTGGCCACAGCCCATGCGGGCGCAGCTCCTTCCACCGCGGACACGCAGTGGCCGCAGTTTCGCGGACCCCAAGCCGCTGGGGTGAGCGCGAACCCGCGCCTGCCGGACCGCTGGTCCGCCACCGAGAATGTCGAATGGAAGACCGAACTCCCGGGGCGGAGCTGGTCCGCGCCCATCGTCTGGGGTGGCCAGGTATTCGTCACGGCCGTGGCCAGCGCTGGCCCCACCGAGGAACCGAAGAAGGGGCTGTACCTGGGCGGCAACCGCTCGGAGGCACCGCGATCGGAACACGATTGGAAGGTCCTTGGCCTCGATCTCCGCACCGGCAATGTGCGCTGGGAACGGTCCGTGCACCGCGGCGCGCCCCCGACCCCGACCCATGTGAAGAACACCTACGGGGCCGAGACGCCTGTCACCGACGGGCAGCGAATCTACGCCTTGTTCGGCAACGTGGGCGTGTTCGCTTTGACCCTGGACGGTCGGGAGGCCTGGTCCAAGCCACTGCCGCCCCGGGCCATGCGCGACGACTGGGGAACCGCGGCGTCCCCCGTGCTGTACCGCGGACGCCTCTTGATCATTCGCGACAACGAGGAGCAATCCGAGTTGCTCGCTCTCGAGGCAACGACCGGCAAGGAGTTGTGGCGGGTGGAGCGCGAGGAGAAGAGCAACTGGGCGACGCCGTTCCTGTGGGAGAACGCCACGCGCGCCGAACTCGTCACACCCGGCAGCGGCGCGGTCCGCAGCTACGATCTCGACGGCAACCTGCTGTGGTCGCTGCGCGGCATGTCCACCATCACGATCCCCACGCCCTTTGCCGGCGACGGACTGCTGTTCGTTGGCTCGGGCTTTGTCGCTGACAAGCTCCGCCCGCTCTATGCGATCCGACCCGGTGCCCAGGGCGACATCACGCTCGAGCCGGGCCAGAGGAGCAACGCGTTCATCGTCTGGTCCGATCCGGCCGGCGCGCCCTACAACCCTTCGCCGCTCTACTACGACGGGCGCGTCTACGTCCTCTACGATCGCGGGTTGGTGAGCTGTCACGACGCCCGCACCGGCAAGCTGCTCTACGACCGCGAGCGGTTGCCGGACGGCTTCGCCTTCACCGCCTCACCGTGGGCGGCGCGGGGGTTGGTCTTCTGTCTGAATGAGAGCGGGGTCACCTATGTCCTCCGGGCCGGCGACACCTTCGAGCTGTTGCACACCAACCGGCTGGCGGACGATGACATGTGCATGGCCACCCCGGCGCTGGCCGGCGACCGGTTGCTTATCCGCAGCGCGGTCCGGCTCTATTGCGTGCGCGCGGCGGGTCCGGCCGGCGTCGCAGATTGACCCCTGAGCTCGAGCTTCGGGCTCGTCCACGGCGATCGAGCTCGCGCCGCTTGCAGCCGGCGCGCCTCCCAGCAACCTGCTCTTCCCGATGGGGCGAAGCTGCGGCCGTGCCACGGCCCAGGAGCACCTTCTTCCCACCGATTTCCGGCACCGCCGCAGCAGCAGACGATCCGGTCTTGAGAGTGCGGGGCATCAGCATTTCATCTGACTAGTGCCGCTCGGCGCAACCGCCGTAGTCTCCGGCTGGCTTGATGGCGGTGATCCCTCACGCCGGGTGCGGTGAACCGTCATGCCGAGACCGGGGTGTTTGCCCAGCTTGACTCGGATCATGAACTCATTGGATCGGTGGTTGTTCGTCCACCTGGACGCGTTCAGGGCAGGTTGCCAGAGGAGGACCCCGAGGGCGCAGAAGCACGCGGAGACTGCGATGGCTGCCAGCCATCCTGCAAGGCCGGCGGAAGGGCCCGGTGGCGTGCGGCGACGCGGGCGGCGACCGGCAGGCGTCTTGATGGCCCTGCTGGCGGGTCTTTCACAAGCGAGCGCTGCTTGCGTACCCGCGGGCGCCGAGCTGGCCGGTTGGTGGCCGGCCGACCACCACGCCTTCAACGTGGTGAACCAAAGGGCGGCTCTGACGCAGGGCGCCGTGACGTACGTTCCGGGCGTGGCCGGTGACGCTTTTCGGTTCGAGGGCGCCGGCAAGGTGCGCATCACCGAGGCCGCCTCGCTGGACCTCAGCCGCACCAATCGCTGGACGATCACCGCCTGGGTGCGACTCCCAACCAGCGGCACGAGCGCCTCGCCCACCATCTTCTCGGAGGGCCATCGCGTCGTGGCACTGACCCACCAGCCCGGGACGGACAAAGTCGTTTCGTGGATCAATGGTGCCAACCCGTTGGAAAGCACCGTATCCCTGCCGGCGGGCACCTGGTGTCATGTGGCGCTCGTGCTCGACCGCACGACCCGCACCCTCTACGTCAACGGCGGGCCGCCGGTCGGCACCGCGACCGGTACCCCGGCCACCACCCCGGACAGCACGGGGTCGGCCATCGGCGGCGTGACCACGGACGAGGCCGCGGCGGCCTTTGTCGGCGACATCGACGAGCTGACATTGCACCGCCGGGTGCTATCCGAGGAGGAAATCGAGGCGATGTTCCGGGCCGGGAGCGACGGGCTGTGTTTCGGCGACGGCGCGCCGGCCTGGGTGATTGAGCCCCAGTCGCAGACGGCGCCGTTGTTCGGCGACGCCACCTTTACCGGCCTGGCGATGGGGTCGCCGCGGCCGACCTACCAGTGGTTCTTCAACGACACGCCGCTCGCGGGCCAGACGGGCTTCACTTTGGCGCTGACCGGCGTTACGACCGCCAACGACGGCATCTACAAGCTGGTCGCCACCAGCGGCGCACAGTCCACCAGCGCGGAGGTGAAGCTCACCGTCCAGCACTGCGTGACCACGCCGCCGGGCTTGGTGGCCTGGTGGCCGGCGGACGGCAGCGCCCTCGATTTCACGGGCAACCATTCCGGCGGACTCTGGTTTGGGGCCGGGTTCGCCGACGGCGTGGCGGGACAGGCCTTCCAGTTCGATGGCGCCAGCGCGTATGTGGCCGTGGCGGATGCCGCAGAGCTAAGCCCCCATCCCGGTGCGGACGGCGAAATGAGCGTCGACGCGTGGGTCAGACTGCGTGCCATGCCCTTGCCCAATCCGCTCACCGGAGCGGGCTTTAGCCGGGTCCTGACCAAGGGGGATCCGGGGCGTTGGGAGTATACCCTGAGGATCACGATGGCGGGTGTGCCGGAGTTCATCGTCACTTCTGCCGCCGGCGAATGGTACGGGAGTGTGGCCGGCGGCCAACTACTTATCGACCGGTGGCATCATCTCGTGGGCGTGCTGAAGAAGGGAGCTTACCTCCGGCTCTACCAGGACGGCAATCTCATGGAGGAAAGCACCAGCTTTACTGGCGACACCAGTGACACTGGTTCACCACTTTACATAGGCGGGGGAGGTAGCGGTTATTCCCTCAACGGTCGAGTGGACGAACCCGCGATCTACAACCGTGCCTTGAACGGTGAGGAAGTGAGGGCGCTCTACGAGGGCGGCAGTGTGGGCAAGTGCTACGACGGCGGACCGGCGCCGGTATTCGTCCAAGAACCCCGCGACAAGGAAGGTTACTTGCTCAATAGCGTCACGCTCGAAGGCCTCGCGCTGGGCACCCCGCGCCCGACGTATCAGTGGTACCACGAGGGCGCCGCCGTGGTGGGCGCGACGAACGCTGCGCTGACGCTTTCCGATCTGAGTCCGGCTGAGGGGGGCCCGTACTACCTTGTGGCGAGCAACCGGTTTGGGGTCGCGCAAAGCCGGAACCTGACGCTTACCCTCGTGGACTGGGCGACCGTCAAGCACGGATTCGAGTTGGAGGGAGACTGGAAGGAGTGGAGAGAGTGGAGCACGGACGACCACTCGATCTGGCAGATCGGCTACGTGGGCAGCGGACCGGGTGCGGCGCACTCGGGGATGAGTTGTGCGGGAACGGTGATGGGAGGCGATTATCCGGACAACCGGACCGCGCGCCTGGTGAGTTCGCTGTTCACGGTGCCCGCTGCCACTGACCACCCGCGCCTGCGGTTCTGGCACTGGTGGAGCTTCAACAGCCACGATTTCGGGCAGGTGGAGATCACCACCAACAACGGGGCGAGTTGGCAGCCCCTCTCGCACACATATGAAAGCGACAGCAGCGGCCGGTGGACGCGCGCCTCGTTGGATCTCAAGGCGTATGCCGGACAGACCGTGCGGTTGGGGTTTTTCTTCCGATCCGTCAATGTCGTAGGCGCCCCCGACGTGGCTCCGGGCTGGTACATCGATGACGTCGAGGTCAAACAGGGGCCGCCGCCACAAATGCAGTGGCCGGATTCCTTTGAGGACGCGGAGGCTTCGGATCGTTGGACGGCGGACTTCGGGGTATGGGAGATCGGAGCACCGACCAGTGGCCCGGGAAGCGCCCATAGCGGGAGCCGGTGCCTGGCAACCATCTTGTCGGGGGACTACACCGATGGCCGGGGCAGTCTGGCGCACAGTCACCCGGTTCTGGTTCCGCCTGCGAACGGTGAGCCCCGCCTGCGGTTCTGGCACTGGTGGAGTTTCAACAGTCACGATTTCGGACAGGTGCTGATCACCACCAACAACTGGGCGAGTTGGCAGCCCCTCTCGCCCACATATGAAGCAGACAGCGGCGGCCGGTGGACGCGCGCCACATTGGATCTCAAGGCGTATGCCGGACAGACCGTGCGGCTGGGATTCTACTTTCGGTCCGTCAACGTCGTCGGCGCCCCCGACGTGGCCCCGGGCTGGTACATCGACGACTTGATGATCCAAGTCGGGAACATCGGGTTAGCCGAGGTGCCCAGCCAGACCGTGAACGAGAGGACACCGGTGTCCTTCAGGGCCAGTGCCGTGGGCGCAAATGCGAATTCCAGCCTCGTCTTTACGCTGCCTTCGGCGCCAGCCGGCGCGTGGATCGATCCGGAGTCGGGCAGCTTTTCCTGGGTGCCCGGCGAACGTCAGGGGCCCGGCGTTTACCGGATCCCGGTCTATGTCGTGGATTACGGCAACCACGAGGCCAACGAGATGACCGTGGCCACGATCACCGTGAACGAGGTCAACGAGCCGCCGTGGTTGTTGCCAGCCAGCCTCGCGGTCGAACCGGGGCAAACGTTGCGGTTTCCGCTGTTTGCCGGGGACCGCGATTTCCCAAAGAACCCGCTCAAGTTCAGCATGACGGGCGCGCCGGCGGGGCTGACGCTGACCACGAACACCGGGATTCTGCAATGGGACGTGCCGCTCAACGCGCCCGCGGCAACCCACCGGCTCAACGTGACGCTGAGCGACAACGGCTCACCCAACTACACCACCAACAACACCATCACCGTCACGGTGACGCCGGACGTCGTCTTTGGCCCGAGCGTCCGGCACCTGGGTGGAGCGGACTTTGAGTTCACCATCCACGACGCGGTGGTGGGGCAAGATTACATCCTGCAACACGCCACGGCGATCGTGGATTCGGCCACTTGGCTGGCCAACGGGGACCGTGTGCCGGCTTGGGTGGCCACGCTACCGGAGGAAGCGTATCTCGAGTGGCTGTCGTGGGAGGATTTCGTCCAGGCGAGGCTGCAGCGGACGGCGTGGGTGGATGTCGTCCGGGTCGCGCCCGCCGAGTTGCCGCACTCGTTTGTCCTCACGGTGACAGAGGTGCTCCAAGAACCCATCGGCCTGTTCCGCCTGGTGCGAGTCCCGCGCTGACGCGAGCCACGGGGCCATTGTCGTCCGAGCCCGGGTTTCGAGCGGGGTACGGGATATCCGGGCGAGGGTGGAGCACCCCGGGGGACACGAGCGGCGATTTGAGTTGGCCAACCAGCGCCGCGGCGCGGGTTCCATGGGGAATGAGATTGCCGGTCGTGCCGGCGCCCGGCAGTCTGCCAGCCGCGTATGTCGCGCGGTTGGCTGAGCGCAAGGAAGCTGGGGGTAATGCTCCCGGGCGGGCTCGCCGCATGCGCCACCCTCGCCTGGGCAGGCGCCGAACCGTCCGCTGAGATCCGCTCCTCCGCGGTCCTGTCCTCCGAATACCTTTACCGACAGTACCAGCGCGCGGATGGGCTGCCGGACAACCAGATCCGGGCCATGCTGTCGAGCCGCAGCGGGTATCTCTGGGTCGCGACCCGCTTTGGCTTGGCGCGGTTTGACGGAACGCGGTTTGCCGTGTTCAACCATCTCAACACGCCGGAGATGGGCACGGGCGATTGCCAGGCTTTGACGGAGGACCGCGCGGGGAACCTCTGGTTCATCTGCGACCAACGCCTCTTGCGCATGGCGGAGGGTCGTCCAGTCCTGGCGACGTCAGAAACGGTCGTGCAAGGCATCACCCCGGGTTCGTTGTGGGGAGACCAACTCGGTCGCATCTGGGCGGGTTACGCCTCGCATCTGACGGTCTGTCTGCCGGACGGGGGGGCGCGGCGGTTCGCCCTGGGTTCGGGCGTTCCGGACCTGGTCACGGCGATCGGCGAGCCAGCACCGGGCCGGATCTGGATGGGGTCGCTGATGGGGCTCTATGAGGTGGATCCCATCAACGGGCGGTTTCCAAGGGTCCAGCCGGAGTTGCCGTTCACGGGGATGTCCGTGATGGCGTTCGGCCCGCGCGCGCGGGGTGGGTGCTGGGTATTGTTCTCGGATCTGCAAATGGGTCGGGGCAAGTGGTTGGGCGATTCCATGTGGCTGCGACACTACCAGGACGGCCGTTGGGACCGCGCGGAACTGCCGGCCACGCCCGATTTCCGGTTCCGTATGCCCTACGCGTTCCTGCTGGAGACACGCGGAGGTGACCTATGGCTGCCCGCCCTGCCCGGGCTCATCACCCGGTACCGGGGCGGCGTGTTCGAGCAGTTGCCGATCCCGCATGAACTCGAGCGTCAATGGGTGACGTGCGTGGCCGAGGACCGCGAGGGCAACCTCTGGCTGGGGACCGGCAGCGAGGGTATCCAGCGCTGGCAACCGCGCCGCCTCGGTTCGCTGACGACCCGCGACGGTCTGGCTCACGACAATGCCTGGGCCCTCTGCGAAAGCCGGGATGGCAGTGTCTGGATCGGAACGGATGGGGGCGTGAGCCGTTTCCGGGAGGGCGAGTTCACGCACGTCACGGTGCAGGAGGGTTTGTCACGTAACACCGTGCGGGCGTTGGCTGAGGACAGCGAGGGCACCCTCTGGGTCGGCACGGGGGACGGCCTGCAAACCTGGCGCGACGGGCAGGTGCAGCGGACGGAGTTCCCCGGAGAATGGCACGAGGGAAAGATTCGCACGGTGCTGGCGGCCCGCGCTGGCGGTGTGTGGGTGGGGACGGCGGTGGGGCTGCAGCGGTTTCACGACGGTCAGTGGCACAAGTTCACCACGGCCGACGGACTGGGGACGAACGACGTCCGGGCGTTGCTCGAGGATCGCACGGGGGCGCTGTGGGTCGGGACGTTCGGCGGCGGCTTGAGCTGCCGGCGCGAGGGTGCGTGGACCACCCTGCGCACAGCCGACGGTCTTTCCAACGACCGTGTGTGGGCCCTGCACGAGGACCAGGACGGCGTCCTCTGGATCGGCACGGAGTATGGACTGAACCGTCTCGAGCGTGGTCGCTTCACGCGCTACACCACGGCGCAGGGGCTGCCTGACAACCTCGTCAACCAGATCCTCGAGGACGACCGCGGCTGGCTGTGGGTCGGTCACGATCGCGGGATCTACCGCGTCCGTCGCGAGGAACTCAATCAGCTCGCTGCCGGACGGGTAAAGAACCTCCGCTGCGTCCGCTACGACGAAACCGAGGACGGCGTGCCCATCGAGACCAACGGCCAGAAGAGCCAGCCCGCGGGTGGTCGGTTGCGCGACGGGCGCCTGTGGTTTCCCACCACGCGGGGCGTGCTCGTGTTCGACCCGGCGCGTCATCGGGAGGAGGAGACTCCTCCCGTGCTGGTGATCGAACAGGTTCGGGCCAACGGCCGCCGGGTCTATGACAACGGACCGCTCGATCCCCAGGAGCCTCCCCTGCCACGCTCGGCGGGCTTGCCCCTGCACTTCCCGCCGGGCAGCGCGCGCGTCCTGGAGTTTCGCTATGCCGCCACCACGTTCGGGTCGCCGGAGCAGAGCCGGTTCAAGTTCCGACTGCTTGGCTTGGACGAGAACTGGACGGATGCGGGCACGCGACGCGTGGCCTATTTCACCGACCTGCGCCCTGGCGACTACCGGTTCCAGGTGATCGCCGGCAACCGGCATGGGGTCTGGAACGAGGAGGGGACAAGCCTGGCCTTTCGTGTGCAGCCGTTTCTCCATGAAACGTGGGGGTTCTACGTGGCCGCCAGCCTCGGCGTAGCGATGCTGATCACCCTGGGGGTCCGTTGGCGCGTCCGCGAGCTGCGACGCATTCATCGCCTCGAGCAAGTGCACGTGCTGGACGAACAGCGGCGGCGGATCGCCCGCGACCTGCATGACGAGATCGGCGCCAGCCTGACTCAGATCGTGCGACTCAGCCAACCGGCGAACGGTCATCCGGCAGACGAAGCGTCCCCCGCGGAACGAACCCACCGCATCGCCGCGGTCGCGGGGGAGACCGTGGACCGGTTGGGCGAGGTGGTCTGGGCCAACAATCCCAAGTACGACACGCTGGAGGACCTGGTCTCCTATCTGCGCGAGTATGCCGCACAATACCTGGCGGCGATGCCCCTGGTGGCACGCTTTGATTTCCCGGCGTCGGTGCCTCTGGCCCCGGCCAGTGGCCTGGTGCGCCGGCACGTGCTCCTGGTGGCGAAGGAGGCGCTGCAGAATGTGGTCCGGCACGCGGATGCCACCCACGTGACCTTGGGGCTGATCCTCCAGGACGGCCAGCTCCAGATCCGGATCAGCGATGACGGCCGCGGCTTCGCCCCGGGTGGTCCTGGCCGCCACGGCAACGGTCTGGACAACATGCGCGAGCGCATCGCGGAACTGGGCGGCACTCTCGAGGTGACCTCCGCACCCGGTCGCGGCACTACGGTGCAGGCGATGGTGCCCCTCCACCATGCCTCCTGAACCGAGCGTCATCCGGGTGGCGGTCGTAGAGGACGCGGAAGCCGACCGCCAACGCCTCAGCCAACTCCTCCGGCAAACCTCTGGCCTGGAGCAACTGGCGGCGTGCTCCACGGCCGAGGAAGCCGTGCGGATGCTACCCAACCTCGTCCCCGCCCCCGACATCATTCTGATGGACATCGGGTTGCCAGGGCTCTCCGGCATCGAATGCGTTCGCCGACTGCGGGGACGGATGGCGGAGGTCCAGTTCATGATGCTGACCGTCGTCGAGGATCACGAGCGCATCTACCAATCCCTGGCGGCGGGCGCGACCGGCTATCTGCTGAAGAAGGCCACGGACACGCAGGTCTTGGAGGCGATCCGGGAGTTGCACGCGGGCGGCGCGCCGATGTCCGGCCAAATCGCCCGCCAGGTGGTGGCGGCCTTTCAGGCCCCGGCACCGTCTGGGCCGGCCGAACGGTTGACCCCGGTGGAGCAGGAGGTGCTGCGCTGCCTCGCCCGGGGACTGCTGTACAAGGAAGTCGCTGAAGCACTCGGCATTGCGCTGGGGACTGTCCGAACCCACGTCTGGCGCATCTACCGCAAGCTGCAGGCCCGCAACCGCACCGAGGCCGTCCGGAAGGGACTACCGGGGCCGAAGTACTGAACACGGGGCGAACATCTCCTGCAACCATCCCCCGGGGTCGGACCATGCCAATTGCTTGAGCCCGTTTGGTTTGTCTATCATTTGCCACTCCCCGAGCTTCTTGCAGATCGTTTTTCGCCCGGTTTTCCCCTTGGAAGCACCACGGCGTTCGCCCAGGAAACCGCGCCTCCACCGGGAAGGGCGCGGCGTGGAGGCCGCGACATCCTGATGACACAAGGCCAGCAGATGGCCCCGTTCCCAATGCCGCAGTTCCTCGGGGAGCGACAAGAGCAGTTCCTTCGACCGGGCAACGTCGCCTTCCTCGAGGTAGCGTTGAGCGAGCGCGACGCCGGAGAAGTAGCTTTCCCGGCGCGCCTCGGTCCGTGCGGCCAACGCCTCGCGGCGCTCCTGTCGTGCTCGGGACCACTGCGTGAGTACGCCTACGGCCCAGACGGTCAGGGCGAGAACCAGGCCGGCGCTGAGCGCCGCCACCGCTGGCCGGCGCCGGCACCATTTCCACGCGCGTTCCCCTGCCCCGATCAGGCGCGCCCGGATGGGCTCCCGGTCCAGCTCTGGCCCATCGACCTTGTCCTGGCCCGGTTCGTTGGCCACGACGTGCGCGTCGCCGGGAGGGCCTTCGCCCCAGGCGTCCCGACCGCGGGTCGGCCGGTCCGCTTCCTGCAGGTGGGGATCTCATCCTGCCCGACGGCAGCCAACCCGGCGCTGTGCCCGTCTTCTTCGAAGGCCGATTGCGCGAGTTCGACCGGAAGATTGGGGTGGTCGTGGTCTCGCTGGATGCCCTCGCCGTCGGTGATACCGCCCCGGAGGGCTGGGTCCAGTTCCGCGGACAGGCTGCCGTCGTCCGCTCCTGCACCCCCGGGGGTTGCGCCGGCAGGGCCGACGACAACGGTAGGCCGGCGCACAGCGCCACTACGGGTGCATGCGGTCAAGCAACAACATCGTGGAAAAGCCAACCGGACCGGGATGTCCGACCATCGTCTGGATCGGCGGTGGCGACTTCCGATCAGTTCGTGCCGTCCGGGGCATAGACTCCGACGCCAACCTGAACGAAGCCCGGTGGGACAGGCCGAACGGGCGCTCACCGACGCCCCTCGCCGCCTGACTCCCTGGATGCGATGAACGTCAGACGACTTTCGAGGATTGTGCCGCACCGACAATCCTCACCCTTCTCGCTCATTGGTGTGAACGCCAAAATCGCCACTGTTTACAAGGGTCAAACGCAGGTTGGCTATTCTCGATCCGTCATACGTCGCCACAGCACGTCAGCGTCCTTGGTGTCGGCAATTGTCGGCAAGGGACCCTCCGCCCGATCCGCGTGTGCACGGTGCGGCCACACGATCCGGATCCAGTGAATCAGCCTAATGGGTGGCCTGCGTTGGCGGCCGCTCAGCCGGACCCAGGAACCATGGAGGTTGTAGTTGCGTGATTTGTCTCCGCCCTTTTCTCCTTTGCTGAAGGAGAAATACACGTGCTATTCTCCGTTCGTGTCGGAGAAAGTCCCGAGTTGGATGAGCAACAGTCTTCAGAAACGGCTGGTCGAAAAGCTGGCCGAGACGCTGCAAGCGCCGCTGCCGATGTCCACGCCCCGGCGGGTGCATGGCGTGGTGTCGCTGCCCAACAAAGCCACCGCCGTGATCGGGATGCGCCGCTCCGGCAAGACGACTTTCCTCCATCAACTCCGCCGGGAGCGGCTGGACAAGGGCGTAGCGCGGGAGCGGTTGGTCTATGTGAACTTCGAGGACGAGCGGTTGGCCGGGTTGCAGGCGGCGCAGTTGAATTCGCTGCTGGAGGATTACTACCGGCGGTTTCCGGCGTTCCGGCAGCAGGAACGGGTGTCGTTCTTTCTGGACGAAATCTAGCAGGTGCAGGATTGGGAACGGTTCGTCCGCCGGGTGCTGGACAGCGAGAAGGTGGAGGTGTTCGTGAGCGGATCATCGGCGGCGCTGTTGAGCCGGGAGATCGCCACGGCGATGCGCGGCCGGGCTTGGGAAGTCGTGATTCACCCCTTCAGCTTTGAGGAGTATTTGCGGCATCACCATTTGCCGGTGCTGGAGAAGCCGGACTTTCTCGCACCCGCCCAGCGGTCAGCGGTGGAGCGGACGTTCCAGGATTACCTGGTTTGCGGCGGTTTCCCCGAGGTGCAAAACGTGGATACCGACACGCGGCACGCGTTGCTGCGGGATTACGTGGACGTGGCGTTGCTGCGCGACGTGATGGAGCGGCACCGCATCAGCAAGGTGACGGCGCTGCGCTGGCTGGTGAGGCATCTGCTCGGCAACGCGGCGGGGATGTTCAGCGTGGAGAAGTTCTACGCGGCGCTGAAGTCGCAAGGACTGCGCACCTCCAAGGACTCGCTCCACGATTACCTGGCGCACTTGGAGGACTGCTTCCTGGTGCGCACCGTCTGGCTGGAGGCGGGGTCGGAGCGCCAGCGCATGGTGAATCCGCGCAAGGCCTTCCCGGTGGACCCCGGACGGATCCCGGTGTTTGACCGGACGGGCCGCGCCAACCTGGGCCACGCGCTGGAAACGGTGGTGCTGGTGGAGTGAGGCTGAGCGGCGGTAATGTGCTCATCCACCGGTTGCCGCCCTTCCTGGGCGGTCACACTTTGCGAAGGACAACAACGGCGGCGTTCAGGGTCAGAGGCAAACAAGTCCCCGCAGCGGCCGCGAGCCGACAAGCTCGCGGGACATGGTTGGTCATCGGAACGCTTCCGCGGTCAAGAGTTCAATCGCCACAGTGTGAAGTTCAGTGCCGCCGCGAAGCTGACCCAAGCCAGATAGGGCGCCAGCAACCCGCCCGCCGCGCGGCTCACGCGTCGAAACGCGATGAAAGTCGCCGCGATGGCCAACCAGAGCAGCACGATTTCAGTGAAGGCCCAACCCGGTTGTTTCAGCCCGAAGAACAGCGGGGTCCACGCCGCGTTGAGCGCCAGTTGCACCAGGAACAGCGCGAGTGGCCGCCGTTGCGCTGCGAATCCACCGCGCCGCCACACCAACCAGGCGGCCACCGCCATCATCGTGTAGAGCGCCGTCCACACGGGGCCAAACACCCAGCCAGGCGGATTCCATGACGGCTTCTTCAGCGACGCGTACCACTCGCCAGGCATGAACACACCGCCCACCGCCGCCGCCGCAAAACAAAGCAATACCCAGCCCAGCAGCGCCAAAATCGGGCGGGACTTCATGAGTGCGGGGTGGCCGGGTGAAATGGGACATCCGTGTAACCCGCGGCGGTCGGTGCGGACCAGACCTTCAGGTCCGCCGGCGGGTTCAAATCCCAGCCGTGGGCGAAACGTTCCACGAGGTCCGGATTGCTGAGGTAAGGCCGGCCAAAGGCGATAAGGTCGGCCGCGCCACCCGCGAGGGCCGCCTCGGCCGTTTCCTGCGTGTAACCGCAACAGCCCATCAGCGGTCCTTTGAACACGGCGCGAAACTCGGACAGCGTCATCGGCTGGCCCAGTTCGTGGAAACCAAAGGCCAGGCCGTCCACGACGTGCAGGTAGGCCAGCCCGTAGGCGTTCAGTTGTTCGGCGGCGTAAGTGAACGTCTCGCGGTAATCCGGCGAGCCCATGTCATTGAAATTGCCGTTGGGCGAAAGGCGCACGCCCACGCGGTGGGCGGGCAGAACGCTGACGACCGCCTCGACGATTTCCTTCAAGAAACGGAAGCGGTTTTCCAAGCTGCCGCCGTAGCGATCCGTCCGGTGGTTCGTCCGCGACTGCACAAACTGGTCAATCAGGTAGCCGTTGGCCGCGTGAATCTCCACCCCGTCGAAGCCCGCCGCCATCGCCCGCTCGGCCGCCCGCCGGTAATCCTGCACGACCGCGGCAACTTCCGCCGTCTCCAGGGCCCGGGGCGTTTCGTAAGGCTGTTTGCCGATGGGCGTGTGGAGGTAATCGCCGTTGAGCTTGATGGCCGAGGCCGACACGGCGGGGTGGCCGCCGTGGAAACTGCTGTGCGAGGCGCGACCGCAGTGCCAGAGCTGGAGGAACACCGGCGTGCCCTTGGCGTGAAGCGCGCCGGTAGTCTTCTTCCAGCCTGCCACCTGCGCGTCATTGTAGATGCCCGGCGAATCCACCCAGCCAAAGCCTTGCTCGGAGATGACCGTGGCCTCGGTGATGATCAACCCGGCGGCGGCGCGTTGGGTGTAGTATTCGGCCATCAGGTCGTTCGGCACCCGCTCGCGCCCGGCGCGAGCACGGGTGAGCGGCGCCATGACCACGCGGTTGCGCAAGGGCAATCCACGCAGGTCAAACGGGGAAAGCAGGTGAGGTAAGCGGGGTTTGTCCATAGGGGTCGTGTTTCGTTGAGTCGTCGAGGCGTTCCAGTTGGCCCTGCCGTTCCGTCAACGGGCGCGGATCAGGCCAGCGCTTGCAGCACGACGTCCAAATGCTCCGCGGGCTGCACCTTGCGAAGCACGGCTTTCACCTTGCCATCCGGGCCGATGATGACTGTGCTGCGTTCCGTGCCCATGTACTTCTTGCCGTACATGGATTTCTCCACCCACACGCCATAGGCTTGCACGATCTCTTTCGCTTCATCGCTGAGGAGCGGGAAGGGCAGGCTGTGGTTCCTAATCAACCTGGCGTGTCGTCCTTCGGGTAGAAGTAGAGTACCACGGTCTGCCCTTTGAGGTCAGCCAGGGAGACAGTCGCGCCTTCTTCGTAGCTGCCGCCGATGACCGGGGCGTTGAATGCAGGGGCCTTGTTGCCGGTGAGTTCTGTCGTGTCTTTCATAGTGGATCGGGTGTCAGTGATTCGAGTGAGACTGGAGGATATCCGCCAACGGCACACGGTTTTCGTCCAGCACCGGCGCGGTGAGGCGGCAGAGCGACTCCCCCCAGGCGGCTTGCACCGCGGCGGTGAAATCCGGATGCCTCATCGTGAAGTACTGCGCGCCGTGATCCACGACGTGGCCTTCCCAGCGTTTCGTGGCACAGCGTCCGCCGCAGCCACGCGCCTTTTCCAGGAGCGTCACGCGGTGACCGCGATCCGCGAGCAGGCGACCCGCGCTGACGCCGGCCATGCCCGCTCCGATGATGGCAATGTGGAGGCTCATGCCGTGGCGGGAATCGCCGCGCGCAGACGGGCGGCGTGGTCCGTAATCTCCCGGCGTTGGGCTGGAGTGAGGCGGGCGGCGTTGCGCACCTGCATGACCGTGCGCGGATTCTTGGCGAGCATGGCTTCGTGCCGCAGGAGGAAGTCCCAGTAAAGCGCTGTGAACGGACACGCCGTGGGGCCGGTGCGTTGCGCGGGATCGTACCGGCAGCCTGCGCAGTAGTTGCTCATGCGCTGAATGTACTTGCCGCTGGCGATGTAAGGCTTGCTGGCCATGAGACCGCCATCGGCGTATTGGGACATGCCCAACGTGTTGGGCAGTTCCACCCACGCCACGGCATCCACATACACGGCGAGATACCATTCATGCACGCGCCGCGGATGCACGCCCCACAGCAGGGCAAAGAGGCCCGTGACCATGAGTCGCTGGATGTGATGCGCGTAGCCATAACGCAGCGTCTGGCCGATGGCGTCGCGCAGGCACGCCATGTCCGTCTCGCCGGTCCAGTAAAAGTCAGGCAAGGCGTGTTGCGCGCCCAAGGCATTCCGATCCAGATAGCCGGGCATGTGCCGCCAGTAGATGCCGCGCACGTATTCGCGCCAGCCGAGGATCTGACGGATGAATCCCTCCGCTGCCGGAAGCGGCACGCGTCCGCTGCGCCATGCCTCCTCGGCGGCAGCGATGACGCGGCGCGGGTCAAGCAGCTTTAGATTCAGGGCCGCGCTTAGCCGCGAGTGAAAGAGCCACGGCTCGTTGGTCCACATTGCGTCCTGCCAGCGCCCGAACTCGGACAGCCGGTGGGTAATGAAATCGTCCAAGGCCAGTTCTGCATCCGCCGGGGTGACCGGCCAGTCGAAGTCGTCCAATGTGCCGGGATGTTTCGCAAAGCGGCCCTCCACCAACGCCCGCACTTCGCGGGTGATCGCATCCGGCGCGAAGCGCCGTGGCGGCGGCCGGAGGGGGTCCGGTCCGTTCTTGCCGAAGGCGTCCCGGTTCTCCGCATCGAAATTCCACGCGCTCCCGGCGGGTTCGTCGCCCTCCATCAAGACGCGATGCTGGCGCCGCAGCTCGCGGTAGAAGAACTCCATCCGCAGTTGCTTTCGCCCCCGGGCGTGTCGGGCGAACTCCTCGCGCGAACAAAGGAAATGGCGGTCGGGTCGGACCTCGAACTCCACGCCCAGGGCGCGCGCGGTGCTTACGAGGTCCGTCTGCACGCGCCATTCGCCCGCCTCGACCCAGATCAGTCGTTGCGGACAGAGCCGGCTGGTCGCGCCGGTTAACTCGCTGCGGAAGTTGCCGCGGTTCGCGGCGTCATCGAGTTGACGGTAGTGAACCGTTACACCCCGCCTCCGAAGCGCATCGCGGAAGTGCCGCATGGCGCTCAGGAACATCGCGATGCGCGCTTTGTGCGACCACACGTGGGTGCTTTCCTCAGCGACTTCCGCCATCCAAACCGCGTCGCACGCCGGATCGAAACCGTCGAAGGCAGCCGAGTCCTCGTTCAACTGGTCGCCGAGCACCAGTACCAGGTGACGCGGGCGGGCTTGGGGATGAAAGTCCATGCGGGTTGTCGCCCGTCGCACGCAAGAGCGGGGAGCTGAGGCTGACGCCGTTGTCATGCAGGTTGCCTGAACCAGCGCGTTGGCTATCGCGCTTGCACGGTGGACAGACCGCCGTCCACGTGGAGCACCTGGCCGGTGACCCAGGTTTGCTCGGGCGACAACAGCCAGCAAATGGCCGACGCGATGTCACCCGGCTCGCCCAGGCGCCCGAGTGGATGCAGGGACACGGAAGCTTTGCGCGCCGCTTCGTTGGCGGTAAGGAACTGGCTCAACGGCGTCTTCACCAGTCCGGGCGCAACGCAGTTCACGCGAATCCGGTAGCGGGCGTAAGTGGCCGCGGCGGCGCGCGTCAGGCCCTCGACACCGGCCTTGGCAGCGGCAATCGCCTCGTGGTTGAACAAGCCGCGCTCTGCCGCCACCGTGGAGCAGAAAACTATCGAGCCGCCACCCGTCGTCATCATCCGCCGGACGGCTTCACGGAGGAGTAGAAAGGAACTCGTCAGATTCGTGTCCAGGGTGGTCCGCCATTCTTCGTCGGAAGTCAGGTGAACGGGTTTCAAGAGAATCGTGCCGATGCAGTTCACGACGCCGAGAAGGCGGCTGCCTTCCCCCAAGGCGGTGTCAAACGCGCCGGTCACCGCGTCAGGACGGGTGGCGTCCACGGGCACGACCCGCGCTCCCAACTCGTGGGCGCGTTGCTCCAGGCGCGCGGCATGGCGTGCCGCCAGCACAACGTCCCAACCCTGGGCGCGCAGACGCCGGGCGACCTCCGAACCGATGCCGCCCGTACCGCCGGCGATGAAATAGGCACCCTTCGCTACCTCATTCATGACGCGTTCGTTTCCGCGGCCCGGGCGAGGCCGCGCAGCATCCCGGCGAAGACCAGTTGGTGCAGCGGCCACACACCATACCAGTAGGCCAATCCCCACAAACCGACGGGATCGAAGGTCGCCGTCTGGGTCAGGCGGGCGTGTTCGCCGTCGGGGCACACTTCGAAGTCCAGCCAGGCGCGGCCGGGCAACTTCATTTCCGCCCGCAGCCGGAGTCGCCGATCCCGCTCAATCGCTTGGACGCGCCAGCAATCCACGACGTCGCCCACCTCCAACCGGGCCGGGTCGCGGCGACCGCGCCGCATGCCGACGCCACCGACGAGGAGGTCCAGCCAGCCGCGCGTCGTCCAAAGCCAGTTCGCGTAATGCCAGCCGGCCGCGCCGCCGATCCGTTCCACCGTGGCGAACACGCGCGATGCCGCGGCCGCGACGCGCATGGAGCGCGAGTCCACCAAGCGATTGCCGAAGCGTGTGCCGCCCCAGGGAGGGGGCACGCTGGCCGAGGAGAGGGCGTCGGACCAGCGGGTTCGAGCGAAGGCAGAATCCTCGTTGCGCAACGCTCGAGCGATGGCTTCGCTCGAAGGCATCGGGTGGATGGCAAAGGCCCTCGCTGCGCTGGGGTCGCGCACGATGGTCGGATGCCGGATGCTGTCGATAAGTTTGCGACCCACGCGCGCGAACAACGGCGTGACCAGGCCCAGCCACAGGCTCGACAGTCGCGGCGTCAGAAAGGGAACAGGGATCATCAGCCGCCGCAAGCCGCGTTGGCGGGCGTATTCGCGCATGAGGTCGCCATAAGAAACTCGATCCGGCCCGCCAACTTCGAAGATCGCATGGCCGGCCGCCTTTAGGGTAAGCGCCTCACGCAAATAAGACAGCACATCACTGATGGCGATGGGTTGAGCGGCCACGTTCACCCAGCGCGGGGTGAGCATGACCGGCAGGCGTTCGACGAGCGCGCGGATCATCTCAAAGGACAGGCTCCCCGAACCGATGATAATCGAGGCGCGAAATTCGATCACCGGCACGCCGTGCGCGCGCAGGCGATCGCCCACTTCGTGGCGGCTGCGCAAGTGCGCCGAAAGCCCGGGTTCGTCCTCACCCAATCCGCCAAGGTAGATGATGCGTTGAACACCGGCGGCGCGCGCGGCGGTGGCGAAATGGTCCGCGGCGAGCCGGTCCTGCGCTTCGAAGTCCCCGGTCGCGCCCATCGAATGAACCAGGTAGAAGGCGGCCTGCACGCCGGCCAGCGCGGCCGAGAGGGAAGTCGCATCGAGCAGGTCGCCAGGAACGACTTCAACGCCACCCGGCACGCGCGGGAGCAGGTGCTCCGGCTTCCGCGCCAGACAGCGAACGCGCCAGCCAGCTAATATGGGCGTGAGGCGTCCCCAACGTATCCGGTCGCGCCGGTGAGGAGGATGGTTGGAAGGACTTGCGGACAAGACTCGAGGGTTCTGTGCGTTTAGCTTGGCGAGGCGGAGGCCATGCGAGCCGCCGCCTCTGCCGATGGGACTGCTTCAAGGGCCCTGACGGTGCCGCGCGTTCCCTACTTGGGCAGAACCACCGTGTCAATGACGTGAATGACACCGTTGCTGGCCGCTACGTCGGTCTTCACGACCTTGGCGTTGTCCACCATCACGCTGCCCGCCTCGACCTTGATGCTCAGTTCCTTGCCACCCGCCGTCTTGGCTTTCATGGTCTTGACGTCCGCGGCCATGACTTTACCGGGCACGACGTGATACAGGAGGATGCCCTTCAGCTTTTCCTTGTTCTCCGGCTTGAGCAGGCTTTCGACGGTGCCTGCGGGGAGCTTGGCGAACGCCTCGTCGGTCGGGGCGAACACGGTGAACGGCCCCTTGCCCTGGAGCGTCTCGACCAGGCCGGCCGCCTTCACGGCGGTGACGAGGGTCTTGAAGCTGCCGGCCCCGGAGGCAACGGCAACGATGTCGCCGGGCTTGTCGGCGGCCCGGGTGACCGATAGCGTGAGGGTGGAGGCGACCAGGGCGGCGAGGGTGAGGAGACGATGGACTTTCATGGTTCGTTCTTTTGGTTCGATGTTCTGTTGAGTTGACTGCGTCGCCCGACCGATGCTTGGCACCGTCGAGCGAGGCCAATTTGTCTAGTTATTGTGTAATGTCAAAAGATTTGTGGAGAATTTTTCGAAAGCGGGCTTCCATCGTTCACATCGTCACTTTATCGAGGTTTATGCGGTATATCAGCGATTTCGAGCTTGCCTTCGCCGGTCTGTTGTACACTTTTTGTGTACATAATGACTGAAGTCCGACATCCGATCAAGATGGTGGCCCGCCTGACCGGCCTGAGCCCGTACGTTCTGCGCATCTGGGAGCAGCGGTACAGGGCAGTCGAGCCGCAGCGCACCACCACGAACCGCCGCCTGTACTCGTCGGAGGACGTCGAGCGGTTGAGCCTCCTCCGGGAGGTCACACAGGCCGGCTACAACATCGGACAGGTGGCGACGCTGCCGGCCGAAAAACTGCGTGAACTGGCCACCGCACCACGTCAGGTTTCCGCGCGGGACCACTCCACGGTTAAGGGCGGCAGCGCGTCCTCCACGAACGGGTTCTTCGACGCCTGCGTCGCCGCCGTGCGGGCGCTCGATGCGCGCGCCTTCGAGGAGACTCTGAGCCGCGCGGCCACCGCGTTGGGCGGCGTGGGCGTGTTGCAGCGCGTGGTGGCCCCGCTGGCCGACACGATCGGCGAGCTTTGGCGCGGGGGGACCCTCACAGCCGCCCATGAGCATTTCGCCAGTGCGGCCCTCCGGGTCTGGCTGGGCAACGCGGCCCGACCTTATGGTGCGGTGGATGCGGCGCCGCTGCTGCTGGTAGCGACGCCGGCCGGGCAGGTGCATGAACTGGGCGCCCTGCTCGTTGGCGCCACGGCGGCCCACCTCGGCTGGCAGGTCACTTACCTGGGGGCCAGTCTGCCGGCGGCGGAAATCGCCGGCGCCGCCATGCAGAAGCAAGCGCGGGCGGTCGCCTTGAGCCTGGTCTATCCTGATGACGACCCGCGGCTGCCAGGGGAACTGACGCGACTGCGCGAGGCGTTGCCCGCGGCGATGACGCTGCTGGTCGGCGGTCGCGCTGCGCCAGCCTACCACGAGGTCTTGGACCGAATCGGGGCCGTGATCATCAAGGACCTGCCCCAGTTGGGGTTGACGCTCGACGGCCTGCGGAAACCCTCGAGAAGGGAGAAGCGATGAAAGGGTTCCTTGCTCCGAACATCTGGCGACTGTATCGAAACACACGGCCCGAGGGCGCGCCCAAGGAAGTGTTCGTCAACGGCAGCATCGGCTTCTCCAGCGATAACGCGGCCGGCACACTGGCCCTCGATAACGTCCGGGTCTGGGCCCGCATGATCAACACCGAGCATGTACCGGCGAATTACCCCTTTCGCCGCTCGGATGCCTGGATTTTCGGGTTCAAGTCGGAAAATGCCGATACGCTGCTCAAGGCAACCGACCGATCGCGGGTGGAGGTGCTGGGCGGCGCTTTCCTGTTATGGTCTAAGCTTCGGGGGCCTGTCATCGACAATCGTGACTCGGCAATCGCCTCCGTTCATTTGCACTGGTACTGGGGGGCGGCGCCTTCGATCATCTTTCGGAACCAGCAGGCAGGCGTGACGACCGCCTTGACAGAGACCCGATTTGACAGCCTTGAAAAGGTTGATGCCGCATTTATCCGTGTGAGGTCATCCAACCGCAGGACACCGGAGTCCCGGCGATGAAATCAAGGGGGTCAGTCCTGAATAGCATGGCGGAGGCTAAGAGGTCGCATGAATGCCGGCCAGAATCCATTCATGGAGCGGAGCATCATTGGCTACGGAACTGAAAGGAGCATCGACATGAAAAGTGACAAGCAAGGGACCATCCGCCTCACTCGCCGCGAGGCAATCAAGCTCGGAGTCGGAACCGTTCTCGGCTCGGCGGTTGCGGCGACCGGCACGCGTGCGGAGGGCGGCAAAGCGGCAGCGGCTGGGACCGGGCAAGAACGCCTGGCCATTTCGTTCTGGATCTGGGCGTTGTGGGACACGGGCCCCAACCGCATCGTCAACGATTTCGAAGTGCGCGTCGCCGAGGCGGTGGAGCGCGGCTTCAACTGCTTCCGGATCGAGGGCGGCGCGGGAATCACGCATGACGCCCAAGGCCGGCCGCGCGGGGAACTGGAGTTCCATCCCGTCCTCCCGGGCCATGATCTGCTTACCCGCGGGCAGCAGCACATGACCGGCGGTCGCGTCGATCTGCTCAAACGCCTGATCGAGCTGTGTAGGGTCGCCAAACGTTATGACGTCAAGCTGATCCTCTCGAGCTGGTATTACCTGCACACGTTCTGGTTTACCGACAAGAACGTGACGGCCGAGTTGCTGGGACTGCCCCTGGAGAATCGCTTCATGTATTTCGCCCGTGGGCTGGACCTTATCCTCCAGGAGTTGAAACAACGGGGGTTAGCTGACACCATCGCCACCGCAGAGATCTTCAACGAAGTGGGCCCCACTAAGCACGGCAAAACCGTCGACCACGAGGAAGCGCTGGATTTCCTGCAAACGCGCCACCCGGATATTCGCTTTTCGCTGGACACCGACAGCTTTGATACCTCGAGGATACCGCGCAACGCGCGTGTGTGGACGTACCACAGCTACTACCTGTGGCCGATCTACGGGCTTTTCGAGCAGGACCTGATCGGTGGCGACAAGGACCTGAACGATCCCGCGGCTTACGCTCCGGTCCGCCGTTTCTTGCGGCGGGATCTCGTGCCGTTTCAGGCGATCCTCGACAGCCGCACGGGGCGTCCTCCCATCGCACGGGACTGGTATCGTCGCATCTGGCTGTATCGCAACCTCGATCCAAACGCGATGCCGGAATTGGAGCGTCTGCTACAGGAGGATCTGGAGAAGCGCATCGACGAGTTCAAGCAGAGAGCGATAAATGATGTAAAGCAACTTGTGAACACTCGCGACGAGGTTTTGCCCGGTATCCCGCTGATCCTGGGCGAGGGCGCCAGCTACTGCGCGGATCACCGCCTTCGCTGGGAGGAGCGTTCCGATGCCTACTGGGAAGTGGTCGAACACGCCGCCCGCGCCTACCGCGAGCACGGACTGGTGGGCGCCGTGCCACGCACGAATAGCGGACCGGAAGACCCAGTCTGGCACGAGTACCCCGAGCGGCTGCAGCGTGCGAACGCCGTGTTCCTCGGCAAGAAGCCGTGAAGCCTACGGCACAGGGAGCCAAAAGCGATGAAAGCTGTGAGCCTCATCACCTGTTGTATCGTTCTGGCCGGACTGGGATTCCGTTTACGCACACGAAGGAAGTGAGCCGGTCACGCTTGATGGCTTCTGCGATTCGACCGACGGCAGCGTGTTCCGGATTCGCTTCATGCCGTCACGCCCCGGCCGACACGACTACTCGGTTACCTACAGACAACCGGGCCTGGAACGAACGCCGACGGGTTCGTTCAACGCCGTCGCGTCCGGCCGCAGGGGCCTGCTCCGCCTCGATCCGGCCAGTCGCCAGCATTTCATCTGGGAAGGCACCGGCGAGCATTACTTCTGGAACGGCACGACGACCTACTACCTGATGGCCTGGGATGATGAGACGATCCTTCAAAGCATCGACCGGTTGCACCGGCTGAAGATCAACCGCCTGCGTGTCCTGGTCTATGGGCGGAACAATCCCCGGCCGTGGGGGACGCCGGTCGTGCCGACGGAGAACGTCAAACTTCATCTGAACCCCTGGGTGGCCGAGCGCCCGGATGACATCGAGAACCCGGGCTTCGACCTGAAGCGATTCGAAATCGAGCACTGGCGGAAGTACGAGCGACTCCTGCGGCACGCGCGTGAGAAGGACCTGATCATCTCGGTCATATTCTGTATCGGCGGTCAGGTCCTGCCCACGCCGTTCAAGGCTGACAGCGAGGAGGAGCGGCTGTATTACCGCTACGGTGTCGCGAGGCTGGCGGCCTTCTCGAACGTGACCTGGGACTTGGGCAACGAATACAACTTCCATCGCGAGGCCCCGGATTGGGCTGACCGGACGGGCCCTCTGGTCAAGGAATGGGACCCGTACGACCATCTGACCTCGGCGTATAACGTGGCCCACCTCACGCCGAAATCCACCTGGCTCGACATGCAACTGCTCCAGCGCTGGGACAGCGGCCAGACCGCCTATATGCTCGCCCGGCGAGCCGCCCAGGAGAAGCCGGGGCACATCCTCCCGCAGATCAACGAAGAATACGGGCACGAGGACCTCTGGGAGAAGCACCCCGGCCACCGGGCGGCGGAGACCCGCCGCAAGGATGCCTGGGAGATCACCATGGCTGGCTGCTACCGGACCACCGGTGAATCCGCGCGGCGGGGCACGGGCGTTCCCCCGGATACCGGCGGCGGCTGGGTCAACGGCCGCGGCGACAACGATATGACCATGCTCCTTGGCTATGGCCACATGGTCGATTTCTTTACCGCCTTTGACTGGTGGAATTGCCAACCCCTCAGCGACGCGGTCGAGGGGGCGGCCTCCTGCCTCGGCAAGCCGGGACAGCTCTACATCCTCTACTTCCGCGAGGGCGGCCGGGACAACGTCCAACTCACCGAGCATCAGTATCGCGGCAAGTGGTTCAACCCACGAACCGAGCGATGGGAAGGCACCTGCCAGGGCTCGGGCCCCGGCTGGACCACGCCGCCGACCCCCGACAACGAAGACTGGGTCCTATGGCTCGAACGCGACGATACCCTCAAAGATACGACACCTCCCGAGGTCGTTTCGGTCCTGAGCGGCGGCAACGGCGAGCGGATTCTCGTCGCGTTCGATGAGCAGGTGGAGTCGGCCTCCGCGACGAACCCCGCCACCTACCGGATTGAGCCGGACGTGAAGGTCCAGAGGGTTTCGCTGGAGGGCCGTCAGGGCAAGACGGCGGTGCTCACGGTTGAGGGTCTCGAAGAGGATCGACGCTATACCCTCCAGGTCGTCGGCGTGCGGGACCGGGCCGGCAATGAGATGAAAGCGACGAAGGTCGTGTTCGAGCAGATCCCGCCTGGCAGGCCCTTGGTAGAGCTGCGATTCAACGAGGGGCAAGGCAGGACCGCGGCCAACGCGGGCACCCTCCGCAACCTCGCCGAGCGCGTTCAACTGACTGCCGAGCGGCCGGTATGGTCCACGAACACCCCGCCGGGCGACGGCTCGCACAGTCTGGGTTTCGGGCGCAAGGCGGGCCCGTACGCAGTCGATCTGTCCGATGCCGCCCGCGAAGCCCTGGAGGGACTCAGGTCTTTCACGATCACCGCCTGGCTCAATCGCACGAGCGACGAGGAAGGTCCCGGCGGCAACCGGATCATCCACATGGCCGACACCCTGGGCACCCGTGCGGGGATCGATCTGGTCGTCACGCGCGACGGCCGGCTGAAGATCGGCGTCAACGAATGGCCGGATGGGACGCAGGCGGCCAGTGAGCCGGACCTGATTCCCGTGGATCGTTACGCAGGCAAGGACAACTGGCGATTCATCGCGGTCACTTACGATTCCACGGCTCCGAAGGAGCATGTGAAGCTCTACAGTGGCACGACCACCGCTGGTGTCCGCCTGCACAGTGCGGTCTCGTATGACCGGGGGCCCGTGGGCAAGGGAGCCGGCGTCCTGACCGTCGGCCACTTCAATCCCGCCATGCGAAGCAATCACAGCGACCGCATGTTCCGCGGGTTGATCGACGAGGTGCGGCTCTTCGGCAGCAAGCTCGACGGCTCGGGCGCGTTGTCTCTGGACGAGATTCAAACCTCTCACAGGTTATGATCATGAAGCACCCATCACCTTTCTAGCCCGTTCCGCAGCTTCGGCTGCCGCCTTCACCGTCATTCCCAGCCGTCTCTTCGGGGCGGAGGGAAGCCGTTCACCCAATTCGCGGCACGCGCTCGCCGGTGTGGGCGTGGGCGGCGTGGGCTTCGGCCAGTTGAAGGAGTGCGCCGAGGCCGGTTTTCAGATTGTCGCCCTGTGCGACGTGGACGATGCCTACGCCCGGAAGGCCTACGACCACTGGCCTCAAGCCCGGCGTTACCGCGATTTCCGGGAGATGCTGGCCGCTGCCGGACGAAGGGACGCTCTACGTGGGCGAGAAGGGGGCTCTGCTCCATACCTGGGCTGGACTCCAGGTGTTTCCTGAAGCCTTGGGCAAGCGCCTGGACACCGTGCCGCGCACGCTGCCCCGCCGCCGCGGCACCTGGGGCGAATGGGCCGAGGCCTGCCGCGGAGGCGAGCCGGCCGGCTGCAATTTCAACTGGGCCGAGCCGCTCACCGAAATCGTGTTGCTGGGCAACATCGCCATCCGCACTGGCAAGTTGCTGGAATGGGACGTCGCCCGGGGGACATTCACGAATTCGCCCGAAGCCAACCGGCAATTGCACGCTGATTACCCGAACGGCTGGTCGCTGGAGGCGGTGTGAAGCACCCGCTCGTGGTCCGCTTCTTTGGCTGCTGAGAATGGAACCATGACGTGGCGGGTTGACCTTGCAACGTCCTGCTCCTCGCGCCGCTTGACCTGTTCGCTGCGGTTGACGCTCATCAAACCGAGGCCACGGTGCCCGTGGAGATCAGGTTCACCGCCCGGCACATGCATCACGAACCTCGGATCCCTCACCCAACCACAAGCCATGAAATCCATCGTCCACTGCGTCGCCGCGCTGCTGCTCGCGCAGCAGGCTTTCCTCACCGCAACCGCTGCGACCACCGCCCCGCAATGGCAGGAGGTTGAACTCACGTTCAACGCCACGCGGGACACGGCCAATCCCTCCATCGACACCGAAGCCTGGGCAGACTTCACCCACGACGACGGCACGAAGCTGCGGCGGCCGATGTTCTGGGATGGTGACCGGACATTTCGTGTGCGCTTCGCCTCGACCAAATCCTCCGGCGTCTGGCGGTGGCAATCGGTGTCAGCCGACCAGGACCCCGGCTTGCACGGGCGCACCGGCGAGTTGAACTCATCTCCCGGCCGCAGCGGCGCGGAAGCCACCCTCTTCGAACGGCACGGCTTACCCCGATGACCGCGAACAGGAAACCACCAGCCAACTTCTGCCGGAATGCTGCGGCCGCCATCCTCAGCCTGGTCGTTGTCCTCACGGCACCCGCCGCGGAGCGGGATCTGCCTCGATTACGGGTTTCGGACAACCACCGGTTTCTGGTCACCGCCGATGGCAAACCGTTCTTCTGGCTGGCGGATACTGCCTGGTGGATTCGTCAGCTTCCGCCGCCGCTGGTGACGCACTATCTCTTCACGCGCGCCCAGCAGGGTTACAATGTGATCCAGGTCCACCCCGGCCTGGCCGTCACCAACCACGCAGGCCACTGCCCGTTCGTCAACGATGCGCCGTCCTCGCCCAACGAACCGTTCTGGCAGGACGTGGATGCGCTGGTCCGCGAAGCGGCCGGGCATGGTCTCTATGTCGCGCTCGCGCCACTCTGGGGGAACGAGTACGGCAAGGCGTTTGGGACCAATCAAGCCGCGGCCTTCGCCTTCGGGCAATGGATCGGGCGGCGCTCTGCGAGCCAGGCAAACGTGCTGTGGATCGTTAGCGGCGAATACGACGCGATCAACGACTACAAGGTGCCCATCAGCGCTGCTCAGAAAGGCGTATTGAACGCCGCCGCCCGGGGCCTGCGCGCGGGCCACCAGGACACCCAACTCATGACCATTCATCCGGGCGTGGCTCGAACGTCCTCCGCAGATTTCCACGCGGCGCCCTGGCTGGGTTTCAACCTGCTCCAGTCGGGGCATCTGATCGACAGCACGGCGCACCGGTTGTTGGAAAACCACACGCTGATTGGCAACGATTACGCCCGTCAGCCCATCCAGCCCGTGCTGGACGGCGAACCCATCTACGAAGACACTCCCGATGCCGTCTGGAGCGTGAAACACATCAACGGGCCGCGGGCCGGTGCGGACGCGGTGCGGCGGAAGGCCTATTGGTCCGTCTTCTCGGGCGCGTGCGGGCACACTTACGGACACAACGACGTGTACGGGTTCTTCACCCCCGCGTTTCCCGGGCAGGTGCTTTCCCTCCAGACGCGTCCCAGCGGCCCGGGGCCGCGGGGCGATTGGCGCGAGGCGTTGCAGGCGCCGGGCGCCACGCAGATGCAGCACCTGCGCCGCCTGGTCGAATCGCGTCCTTTTCTCACGCAATTCCCGGACCGGTCGCTGCTGGCGACCCCGGAGACGAGCCCACTGGAGCATCTGGCGGCGTTGCGCGGCGAGGGTTACGCCATGGTTTACACGCCGACCGGGAGACCTTTCCGAGTGCGGTTGGACAAGCTGAGCGGCCGCGAAGTCCAGGCCTGGTGGTTCGATCCGCGCACCGGCAAATCCCAGGCGCTTGGCCGATTCGCTTGTGAGGGCGAGCGTGAGTTTGCCCCGCCGGGCCAGCTTGGCGCCGGCAACGATTGGGTGCTGGCCCTAGACGATCCGGCCCGGCAACTGCCCGCGCCCGGGAGTGCGCGGTTCGAACCATGAGTTGGCCAGGACCCAGCGCTGTTGGGGCGCTCCTCCCGACCCCAGGCGCGCACGCCTGCCGGGATTGCTGCTCAGCGGCCGTCCGGCTCCCGCCTCCTCCGACCAGCCTTGGTTGGATCGCGCTCTCGTCGGTATGGAAGTGTATCCGACTGGCGCTCAGTTCGGTTGCGGCGGCACCAACGACACACGCCAAGGTGCCCGTTTCCACGGCCGTAAAATCGTTCGCCACGACCTCGCTGTGAACTTCGAGTGCGTCGTACCGTGAGTGCGCGACGGCCCATTTACTCCCCTGTCGCCCGAACCGGGCGCGACACTCGTGAAACCGGGTCAGGCGGCAGCATAGCAAACCAAGCCTCTCCATCAGCTTCGGTAGCCAGGGCTCGGTAATGTGAAAAGATGGCCGCCGCCGAGTTCCCGGCCTCCCGGGCGGTGCGAGGCACGTCTTGCGTCGCGGCAACTCGGAAAGTGCAAAAGGAGTGACGCAGCCCATTATGCCGCCAGGGGAGTAAGCCAGCGGCTTCGGCTGTGGCGTTCTGGGCGGCCGAGATGCTCCGCGCTCGTTCCCGCCACGTCTGGCCAGTCGGCCAAACCGGACCGCGCTCCTTGGCTACCGGCGATAGCCACTTGGCCAGGTTCTCGGTGATCGGCGCCAGGCGTGTCCCGGCGCACCGCGCCTTGCGATGGGTGACCTTGATCGTCCGCTCCGCCCATCGAACATCGCTCCAGTCCAACGCGAGGATTTCGCTGGTCCGCAGTCCCGCAAACCCGCCAATGGCTAGGCACGGCAGGAAGTGCGGCGTAGCGGCAGTCAGCAGCCTTGCCATCTCGTCCGGGGTCCACACTTCGATCGCCTTCTCGTGTGGGCCATTGAACCGCTGGGTCTCCGCAACCGGGTTGGAGCCGCGGGGAATGTAACCTCGGCTCTCGCAGTGGGCGAACAAGCGCCACAGCACTTGACGGGTGGCGTTCTTGGTGCTGCTGGCCCCTTTCAAGCCATCGAGACACCGCTGGCAGTCCGCTGTGGTGACACCGGTTGCGAACCCACTCCTGGGTGTTATCGGGTAACACCCAGGCGCGTGACCTGCAACTGCCCGGTACCCAGGGGGGCATTTCGGGCACGGGGCGGCCTCGGGCCAGGTTCTTCGCGAAGTTGCTGGGGGTCCCGAGCGGCTGGGCGCTGATCTGCCGGGCGTAGCCAGGTTGAAGCTCCGCGACAAGAAACCCGGAGACAAAGAACCACAGTCAGCTACAATCCCGCCATGCCAAAGCAAACATTCACCACCTCGTTCGCGTTGGGTCTGGCTCTCCTGGGTGTCGCGCCAGTGGCCTCCGCAACGAGCACGTCCAGCCGGGTTCAAAACGGCGAAATGGCCGGCTACCTCCTCGTCCCCAATGAGCGAGTGCCGGAAACCTACAACGCCGGGTTCTCGATGTATGTCGCGGCGTGGCCGTTGTTGGACCAATATCCGGGGCAACGGTTTCAAACCGGCCTGTTCGGCACCTGGATGTTCGCCCGGAAAGACCCTGCGCCTCCGATCAAACTGTATTCCGACATCGAGGGCGGCCTGGGCTGGTGGCGGGACACGGAGTATGCCACGGAGACGCCCAAGTTCATCATGGGCGGCGTGGCGCCGAATTTCAGCGAGTGGGCCAACGGGCCCGGGGCCGGCAAGGGCAGAGACTGGGCGCAACCCAGCGGCAAATACGGTGTCGCGCAACTCACCCCCTGGCTGCTGTGGCCGCCCGATGGCTTGAACCTCAAGCAGGGCACCTGCGGTGAGTGGTTCGGCTACGGCTACCTGCCGCTGCCGCTTACGCCGGCCAAGACCACCACCGCCGGCAAGGACATCCCGACCGGGGATCAATCCTGGACGCTCTTCCTCAACACGGGGAATTTCAAAGGCCCGGTGGCGTTCTTCACCCCCTTCTTCTGGTCGGCCGGTGCGGTCGCGGAACCGCGCTTCAGCGGCATGCTCCTGGATAGCCGGCCCTCCGATCCCAACCGGGCCTTGCAGATGGAGACCCAGCATGTTCCAAGCATTCAAGCCGTGGATGCCCAAGGTGAGACCTACGCCCGCATCGCTCCGACCTTCTTTCCCTGTGAGACAAGTGGCGAATCACGGCTCGTGCATCACATCACTTCCTACAACAAACAGGCGCTCTGGGACGCGGTGAAGACTTGGTTCGACGGCGGGGCCGAGGCCACCGGCGCGATTCGTCCAGAAGGGGCTATCCTGCATCGGTTCACCGGCAAAGGCGGGGCCACCTGGAGGATCTATCGGGACGGTACTCCCCAGGAAGAGAAGGCGCCCGTGGCCTGGAATTCGTTCGCCACACCGATCGCGGCGGACCCCAACACCTTCGGCTATCGCTGGGATCCCCAATTCGTGAAGCAGACCGATTCCCAGCCTCGCCCCCTGGTGAAGCTCCCCGAGTACTTCCGCCTGGTGAAAAGCGGGGCGAACCCCCAATGGGTTCCGGTGGGGGCGGAAGAGGTCCCGGCGGAAACGGGTTTGACCCAGGCGCGCTTCCAACGGCCCACCGGGAGGCGCCCGAAAGTCTATGTCACGCCCGAGGAAGCGGCGAGTTGCTGGAAGACGCCCGGCCCCAAAGCCGGACCTTTCCAGGCGCATCCGGGCGACGGTAGCGTCGTCACTTACTACTGGTATCGCTTCGCCGACCAACCGTCCTTGCTGAACGCCGACCTGACGGATCAGGAGCGCGAGGCCCTGCAGGCGCGCGTGGAGAAACTCCACCGGAGTTGGAAGAAAGACCGGGACTACCTCGCTCCACCCGCGTTTGGCACCTTGGCGGAACTCGACCCAGCCCTGATTGTGACTCCGCCGCCGGGCCTGGAGGTCGGTTACGTTCCGATCGTCACCCGGCAGGCCGCAAGAGAATGAACCAGCCGAACCCAGCCTAAACCAGAGGCGGGCACCTCCCAGGAAAACGCGCGCCTGCGGGCGGCCCTCGATCAGGCCGGTCACGCCTTGCAGGAGACCGAAACCGACGCCGCCGAACGGGAAGAGGACGCCCTCAAGCAGGTGGCCATCGCCAAGATGAACTACACCAAACAGCGGGGCTTGGCCTTCCTCCTGTTCGCGTCGCTGACGTCGCTGTTCCGTCCGCTGGGCGCGGGCGGCGACGAACCGCGTGGTGCGGAACAACCATCCGGGCAGCACCACGCCCGACCGAAAACCCCGCGCCTTCCTGGCCAGCAAGATGAAGACCGCCTGGGCGACATCCTCGGCCAAATGCGGATCCCGGAGCTGTCGCAGCGCGGTTCCGTGGACCAGGCCCAGGTGGCGTTCCACGAGGGACCGAAAAGCGGTCTCGGAGCCGTGTTCGACGTAATCCTGCAAGAGTTGCCAGTCGTTCATGGGAGCGATGCGTTCAGTCCTGCATCCCCGCCGGGCCTGCACGAGGGGACATCGCCATCCGGAAACCCGCCCAGCCGCCTCGTCCGACAGGGCGAGTTGCCGGATCGGACCATGCCCGGGCGTGACGTGCGTCAGGGCCGCGCCGGATTCAACGTCCCACAACTAAGCCAATGGGGTCAAACATTGACATTTGACATTTAGAAATCTGAGCCACGGGCGACCCGCGCTCTGGGCACCAATTGTCACATGTCAATGTTTGACCCCATTGGCGCCGGAACGCAGGTCGTCCTTCTCGAGCAGCTAGAGGCGCTCGAGGGCGGCCACCCCGTCCGGGGACGATCCCTCGCGCGCCTGCAACACTGTGGTCCACTGCGTGGTGCCGAACGTGGTCGCGTTCGCCGGTGTGAAAATCGTGATGGGTGTCAGCGTTCGCTCGCGAGCTTGACGGCCTCCAACTCTTCCCACCGCGCGTAGAGCCTCGCCAGGGTCTCCTTCGCGTCGGCCAGGGCGGCGGTGAGTTCGCGGGTGCGCGTCGCGTGCGTGCGATGGTAGTCCGGCGAGGCAAAGATCCCTTCGATCCGCGCGATCTCCTCGTCCGCGGCGCGGATCTGCGCCTCGATGCCTTCCAGTTCGCGGGCCTCCTTGAACGAGAGCCGGCGTGGTTTCGCCGGCTTCGGGGCCGCGCCGCGGGCGCGGGTGGCCGACCGGTCCATCGCGAGGTCGGAGGCGCTCTGCCGGGTGGCGGCCGCGCTCGCGCGCCGTCGCTTCTCCAGGTAGTAATCGTAATCCCCAACGCTGTGCGAGATCCGTCCGTCACCCTCGAATGCGAGCACATCCGTGCAGACGCGGTTCAGGAAATAGCGGTCGTGGCTCACCACCAGGACGACGCCCGGAAACGCGATCAGCGCCTCTTCGATCACGCGCAAGGTGGGCAGATCGAGATCGTTGGTGGGTTCATCGAGAATGAGGAAATTGCCGCCCTGCTTCAGCAAGCGCGCCAGCAGGAGCCGGCTGCGCTCTCCCCCGCTCAGGAATTTCACCTGCGTCGTCATCCGATCGTCGGTGAACAGGAACCTGCGGAGATACGCGCGCAGCGAGAGCGTGCCCGTCCCGAAGACGACGAACTCGGTGCCGTCGCTGACTTCCTCGAGCGCGGTCCGTTCCTCGCGCAACTGCACGCGGCCCTGATCCACGTAGTTGAACTTCGTGAGCTGGCCGGTCTTGACCGTGCCTTCGGTAGGCGCCAGTTGCCCGATGATGATCCGGAGCAGCGTCGTCTTGCCGAGGCCGTTGCGCCCGGCCACGCCGACGCGCTGGCCGTTCGCGAAGGTGAAGTTGAATCCGCGAAAGAGGGTGCGACCGCCGAGGTCCATCCCGACGTGGTTCAGCTCCAGGACCCGGTTGCCCAGTGGCGGCGGCGGCGGGATGCAGAGCTCGACCTCCTCCTCGAGCTCGGGTCCGCTTTCCGCGGCGGTCTCGTAGTAGCGCTCGAAGCGGTTCTTCTGTTTGCTGCGCTGGGCGCGCGCGCCGCTGCGCACCCAGGCCAACTCGCGCTTGAGGAACATCTGCCGCTTGTGCTCGACGGTCGCGTCGGCGGCCTGGCGTTCGGCCTTGGCGAGCAGGTAATCGGTGTAGTTGCCTTCGTGCGAAAAGAAGCGCCCCTCGGAGAGCTCCACCATCCGCCGCGCCACGCGGTCCAGGAAGTAACGGTCGTGCGTCACGACCAGGAACGTGCCCTGGAAGTTCTCGAGAAAATCGGCGACCCACTCGATCGATTCCGGGTCGAGATGGTTGGTCGGTTCGTCGAGCATCAGGAGGTCCGGCCGGGAAACGAGGGCGCGACACAGGGCCACGCGCCGTTTCTCGCCGCCGGAAAGCGTCTCCACCCGCCGATCGCCGCTGGGACAATCCAGGTGCGACCGCGCGGCGGCGATGCGCTGGTCGAGCGTCCACCCCTCGAGCGCGGCGATGCGGTGCTCGAGTTCCGCGTGCTGCTTCGAGGTCGCCGGCAAGGCTTCAAATCGCGCGATCCAATCGAGCACGTGCCGCGCGCCTTCCCGAATGTTCTCATCCACGCTCCTGGCCGCATCGAGGGTGAAGTCCTGCGGCAGGTAGCTGACGACCAGTTCGCGGCGCCGGGTGACCTCGCCGCTGTCGGGCAACTGCAAGCCCGCCAGGAGGCGGAGGAACGTGGTCTTGCCGCACCCGTTTCGCCCCACCAATCCGATCCGGTCGCCTTCGTTGACGGCGAGGGTGGCCCGGTCGAGCACGAGGCGGGTGTTGTACCGCACCGTGAGTTCTGTGGCTGTGAGCAGGGTTGTCATGGGCTTCACCGGCTAGCGCGGAGGCCGCCGGCGAGGGCTGCCCTGCGGCGGTCGTAGCGCTCAAAGACGCGAACCCCCGCCCGGCACGCGGACCCGCAGGAAGTTGAGACGCTTTTCGACGGGCAACGCCAACCGGCGCCGGATGAGTTCCAGCACCGCGCGCTCGTTTTCCCGGCGCAGAACCCGCAAGGCGCGCTCCCGTCTTCGACGCTCACCGCTGCCTTTCACGCAGAGTCTTCTCCAGTGGAACGAAACATGAAATCGAAGCCCACGGTGGTCACCGGCGCGCCCTGGAGTGCGGCCGCCGCGTTCCCAATGAGGACGGCCTCCAACCGGGCTTCGGTCAGTGCCGCCACCACCGCATCCAGTAACGGGCCTGCGTTCATGCGTGTCGCCAGGCCGCACTCTAACCGCTGCTGCCAACGGGGCAAGCGCCCGGCGGACGCCGCACGAAGGGCGCCGCCGCAGCCAGCAACAGCCCGACGCCGGCCAGCACCAGCAGGACCGGCGCGTACGAACCGCTGCGCGCGACGCCGGCCGCAAACACGACCGGGCCCAACGCGGACGAAACCACGGTGACCATCTGCGCCGCCCCCTGAATCCTGCCCAACTGCCGTTGGCCAAACAGGTCGCCCCACACCGCGAAGAAGATCACCATGATCATCCCCCCCGCGACGCCCAACAGCATCGCGACGCCCGCGAGTTGCCACCACTGGCGGGTCATGGCCAGCCCCGCCAGGCCCGCGGCGTACAGCAGCAACGCCACACTCAGGATCGCCTGGTGCCGCCAACGCCGCGTCAGCCATCCCCCCAGAAACTGGCCACCCAGCGAAAGCAGCGCACTCGCCGCCAGAAACCCATGAAACGTTCGCTGACTGAACCCGCGTTCCGCCAGCACCGCCTCGTTGAACAGGCCCAGCCCGGAGGCCACCAGGTTGAACGCCGCCGCCCCACCGGCGAACAGCCAAAACGCCCCGGTCCGCAAGGCTTCCGGCAAGGTAAGGCCAATGCCTCCCTCCCCCGGAACCAGTCCCGACACCTCCCGATCCTCCCCGGCCACGCCATCCGCCGGCGAACCCGCCCGGCCCCGGCCCGACCGTGGCTCCCGATGGATCAGCGCGACTGCCGGCGTGATCACCAGCACCAGGACGAAGGCCATCTGCAGCCACGCCGCGCGCCAACCGTGCGCACGCACGGACCAGCCAATAACGCCGAACGCTGCGGCAAACCACACGCTCAACAGCACCGAATACACGCCCATGGCAAACCCGGCGCGCCCGGGAAACCAGCGAGCCACGGTGGTGATGCTGCACACCGACAGGGCACTCTGTCCCAGCGCCCGGCTGGCCAACAGCAGGAGAAACAGCGGTACCAGACCGACCGTGATGCCGCCCAACATCGTCACGCTCAGGCCCAATGTCAGCACCACGGCCGTCGTTGTCCCACGTAACCCGAAGCGGTCAATCGCCCAACCGGTGGGCAGGCAGAACAGCGCTCCTATCAGCGTCGCCACCAGGTTCAGGTGCGCGTAGGTCAACCGGTCAAGCCGCAGGTCGGCCAGCAAGGGCTCCGTCACCAGGGCCAGCCCCTGTGTGCGTCCCGGCAAGGTCGCGAGCATGAGCACCGAGGCGAGCACCACTTGCGTCCAGGCGAGACGCCCGCCACCGGTCGGCCCCGGCTTCTCGGGTGGGGTCGAGTCGGTCATTTCAGGACCTCCTCCCCGTTGGTCTCCACCACCACACCGCCAGCGTCAAACAGCCCAGCAACCCGAACCAGCGCGCGGGTCCCGTGACGAAGATCACCGCGCCATTCAGGAACATGAACAAAAAGAAGCCGCGAACCAGCCAGGTGCCCCACCCCACCCGCCCGTCGATCCACGTTCGCGTGAGCCACAGGCGGGCGGCCTCGCCGACCCACACGGCGGCGAAGGCATAGTTCACATACAGCCCGCCGCCCCAGTTCCAGCCGGTGAGTGCGGCCGTCTGGCGGGCAGTATCCGCGTAGGCCGCGGCGTGACTCCAGTGGTGGTGGAACTCGAACGCACACAGGATGTGGCCGAGCAACGCCGCGCATCCCAACGAACTCAACCAGCAGACAGCAAGCCGATGGGACACGCCCCGGCGACCCGGGCCCCGAGCCACTTCACTCGCCACGTACAGGGTCAGGGCGAGCCAGGCGGTTCCGCGGATCAACCCCTCGCCAGCGGTCATGGGCAGGCCGCCACGCTACTCTTTCGCGTTCGTGATCACGCCGTAAAGCAGGCCGCCGCCCCGCCCGCCCGTCCACATGCCGCTGTAGGTGTGTTCGTAGAACATCACCCGGGCGGAATAGGTGCCCCCGTCGGGAATCGCCAGCTTGTCCACGATCAGGATCGCCGTATCACCTGCGAACTTCACCTGGACCGGGATGGGCAGAACGAACTCCCGTTCGCGATACCGCAACTTGGCGCGGACGACCCAGGTCTCCCCGGCAACCTTGGTCGCGCCCACGATCTGGTAGCTGTCGCCGCCCCGCTCCTCGCCGAGCACGCCCTCCCGCAGCGGCGCCCATCGCCCCGTGAGCGACGCGTTCGTGAGCATCGCCTGAAAGCGCGCTTCCGCGTCCGCGGGAGCTGGTTCGGGCGAGGTCGCGGCCGGCGCGGGACGTTCGGGTGACGGTTGGGTCTCCGGATGAGTGGTGTTCTCCTGCGTCCGGACCTCAGCCAGGGACAGGAGGAGGACGAACGAAAGCGGCAAGGCAGTCTTCATGGTTTCGTTGGGCGCAAAGTAGACGCTGGCCGCGGCAAGTCCAGAGAGTCAATTCTTGACCCCAGGGCCGATTTCCTTGACTCGCGCTGCGGGCCAGACACGCTGCAGCCACGTCGAAAGGCAAACGCCCATGCGCTCAACTGTGCCAGGCCACGACGCCTTCGCGACCCGGGAGCCCTTGCGCAAAGCGCGCGTACGCTCGCTTCGATGGCGGCCATCCCCACGCCGTTTCCTGACGCAACTGGTCGCGTGGACCGTCGCGCCACTCGCCGCGGTGTTCACCAGCCTGCCAGCGGCCGAGCCGCCGCCCACGGATGCGGCGGCGTTGGCGGACTGGCAAGCCATGCGCTTCGGCATGTTCATCCACTGGGGGCCCGTGAGCCTGAAGGGCACCGAGATCGGCTGGTCGCGAGGCGCGGGGGTGCCGGTGAAGCAGTACGACCTGCTTTACCGGGAGTTCAACCCCGCCAAGTTCAGCGCCGCCGAATGGGTGGCCGTCGCGAAAGCCGCTGGCATGAAATACCTCGTCTTCACCTCGAAGCACCACGACGGCTTCTGCCTGTGGGATTCGCGGCACACCGACTACGACATCATGAGCACGCCCTTCAAACGGGACGTGCTGCGCGAGTTGGCCGAGGCGTGCCGGCGCGAGGGCATCCTGTTCGGCCTGTACTACTCGATCTGCGACTGGTGGCATCCGGACTATCCGCTGGGCAGCCCGGGCGGAAAGTCGCGCAAGCCCGCTCCCCATATGGATCGCTACACCGCCTATCTGAAGGGCCAGGTTGCCGAACTCATCCTGAACTACGGCCCGCTCGGCGTCCTGTGGTTCGACGGCGAATGGGAGGAGCCCTGGGACGAGACGCGCGGCCGCGACCTCTACACCTATTGCCGCACCTTGCAGCCGTCCTTGCTGGTCAACAACCGCGTGAGCAAGGCGCGCGACGGCATGGCGGGCACGTCCAAGCCCGGTCTCTTCGCGGGGGACTTCGACACGCCCGAGCAGCAACTGGGCCGCTTCAACCTCGATCGGCCGTGGGAATCCTGCGTCAGCCTCTGCTGGCAGTGGGCCTGGAGCCCAGGGCACGGGATGAAGTCGCTCGCCGAATGTCTGCGCACGCTCATCACCTGCGCGGGGGGCGACGGCAACCTGCTCCTGAACGTCGGTCCCATGCCGGATGGCCGCATCGAGCCGCGGCAGGTCGAGCGCCTCCAGGAGATCGGCGCCTGGCTGGCAACCCATGGCGAGGCCATCTACGGCACGCGCGGAGGACCGTTCAAGCCGGGCAACTGGGGCGCCAGCACGCGCCAGGGCGATACGCTTTACCTGCACGTGTTTGAATGGCCGGTCACCGACGTCCTCCGCCTTCCTCCCCTCCCCCGCAACGTCCTGTCCAGCCGCGTGCTCACCGGCGGCGACCTCGAGGTCCGCCAGTCGAACGAACGGTTGAGCCTGCGGGTGCCGGCCGCGGACCGGCAGCCGATCGCCACGGTCATCGCACTCAAGTTGGACGGCTCGGCGATGGACATCCCGCCGTTGAGGACCGCCCGGCGGTCGCTCGCCGAGGGGAAAGCGGCCACCGCCAGCAACACCTTCCCGGACCGGCAGGTGTTCGCGCCTGCCAATGCGGTGGACGGCGACGAAACCACCCGCTGGGCCCCCGCCCCTGGCAGCAGCGGGGCGTTCCTCGAAGTGGACTTGGGCGAGCCGACGGAGTTTTCCCAGGCGGTGATCCAGGAGTGGCACGATGCCCTCGGACGCGTCCGCGACTTTCAGATCGCGGTGTTCGATGGCGCGTCTTGGAGGAAGGTGCAGAAAGGCACGCTGTCCGGCGGGCGGGCAGAGGTGAGGTTCAATCCGGTCACGGCCCGCAAGGTGAGGCTGTTCATCGCGCATGCCCGGGTGGGCTTCGCGATTGCGGAGTTTGAACTGCACCCCTGAAACGCGTGTGGACCGGCTGCCGTGCCTGGGGTCATGGCATCGGCGCTCCCCGCGTCGGCTTCGCCGCCCGGCCGGACACATCCGGCACGGGGGCGTTCTCTGGGCGCTCCACGAACGCCGCCAACCCCTGGGCTTGTCCCTGGGTATCCCCTCCCCCAAACTCAAACGCACCAGCATGTCGGAGAGTCGGTCTCCGCCACGGCCGGCACGCTCCTTGACTCGGGCCGCCCTGGGCGCTAATAGCCGCGAGCATGACCAGACCGGTGGGCGTGAAGATCCCCCTCCAGCTCTTGGAACGGATGCCCGAGGCCGACGAAGGCCGTAGCGGTTTCATCCGGCGAACGGCCCTGACGCGCCCGCATAGCCCTGTCGGCTCACCACCATGACCACGGACCAGTTGCTCATCCTGCTGATTCTGTCGGCCACCGTTGGCATGTTCCTCTGGGGTCGGTGGCGCCACGACATGGTGGCCCTGGGCGCGTTGCTGGCCTGTGTGCTGGCGGGGTTGGTGCCGCGGACCGACGCGTTCGTCGGCTTCGGTCACCCCGCCGTCATCACGGTGGCCTGTGTGCTGGTGCTCAGCCGGGGACTCCAGACCTCCGGCGCCATCGACGCCCTCACGCAACGGGTGCTGCCATCCTCGGCCGGACCCGTCACCACGATCGCCCTGCTCACCGGGTTGGGCGCTTTTCTCTCGGCCTTCATGAACAACATCGGCGCGCTAGCCCTGCTGATGCCCGTGGCCATCCAGGCCGCGAACAAGCATAAGCTGCCGCCGGGCCGGATCCTCATGCCGCTGGCGTTCGGCTCCATCCTGGGCGGGATGACCACCCTCATCGGCACGCCCCCGAACCTCATTGTGTCGGGCTTCCGCGCCACCACGGGTGCCGGGCACTTCGGGGTGTTCGACTTCACGCCAGTGGGGCTTTCCCTGGCGGTGTGCGGCGTCCTCTTCATCACGCTGGTGGGCTGGCGGCTGGTGCCGGCCCGGGAGCGGGCCGGCGCGGAGGAGTTCGAGACGGGCGCCTACCTGACCGAGGCCCGCGTGACCAAGGACAGCAAGGCCGCCGGACGGACGCTGCGCGAACTGGGCGAGGAGTTCGAGAAGGCCGATGCCCAGATCGTCGGTTTCGTGCGGGGGGAGTTCCGCCTCGCGGTCCCCAGCCCGGCCCGCAAGCTCCGACCCGATGACATCCTGGTGATCGAAGCGGAACCCAAATCCATGGCCACCGTGCTTTCCCAGCTTGGCCTCAAGCTGGTCGAGGACGTGCCGGTCACCCCCCCGGACAAGGGCACTCCGTCGCCTGTCGCAACCGCCGAAGGGGCGCGCCGCGAAACCGACACCGCGGAGTCCAAACCCCGCAGTCAGACCACCGACGCCGGCGACGTGGCGCTGATCGAGCTAGCGGTGCGACCCGAGACCGACCTGATCAACCGTTCGGCGACCGACGTCCTGCTGCGCACCCGGTTTGGGATCAATCTGCTGGCCTTGTCCCGACAGGGCAAACGCTCCATCCGGCGGCTACGCTCGGAACACTTCCAGGCAGGGGACGTCCTCTTGGTCCAGGGCCCGCCGGCTTCAGTGCTGACTTTCGCCAACGAGTACGGATGCGTGCCGCTCGCACCCCGCGCCCTGCGGATTCCGAACCCGCGGCAGGCCCTCACCGCCACTCTCATCCTGGCGACGACGGTGGCTGTGGCCGCGCTCGGGCTGCTGCCTGCGGCCATCGCGTTTGCCATGGGGGTGCTGGCCTGCCTCGCGTTCCGCGTCGTGTCGCCCCGCAACGTCTACGAGGCCGTGGACTGGCCGGTGATCGTCCTGCTGGGTGCCCTGATCCCGATGGCCGGCGCCATGGCCTCGACCGGCACCGCTGACCTCATCGCCCGCGTGCTGCTGGACAACCTCGCCCGTGGTCACCCGCTGCTCGCTGTCACGTTGATCTTGGTGGTCGCCATGACCCTCTCGGATTTCATGAACAACGCCGCCACCGCCGCCGTGATGTGCCCCGTCGCCATCAGTGCCGCGGCCCGGCTCGAAGCCCGCCCGGACGCCTTCCTCATGGCGGTGGCCATCGGGGCTTCGTGCGCCTTTCTGACGCCGATCGGCCATCAGAACAACACCCTGATCCTCGGACCGGGCGGATTCCACTTCGGCGACTACTGGCGGCTGGGTCTGCCCCTCGAACTGCTCATCATCGGCCTCAGCATCCCGCTGCTCTGGCTGGTGTGGCCGCTGTGATCCCCGACGCATGCGCGGCGGCCAATGTCACATGTGTGGAACTGACCCCTATCACGCAGCAACCTCACACCATAGAATCGCCGGGGGGAGGAGGCTGATGCCGGGTCGACGTAGAACCAGCCCGAATCGCTCATGACGTTCGTGGCCAACGCCGTCCAGGTGCTCAGGCTGGTGTTGCGGAGATCGGTCGTGTAGCAGAGCTCGTAGGTGCGGCCGCTTTCGCCGGTGATGTTCATGCCGGCGTACAGGTGGAGATCCACGCAGGCATCTCCAACGATCAGCGCAGCCGGCTCGCTCGTGCAGCGGCGCCCGGAAGCGTCGGTGACCTCGACCCAGTAAGACCCGGATTGCCCCGTCTGCAACCGTATCAGCATCAGAGTGGAGTCAGTCTGCCCCGCGATCGCCGCACCGTTGAAGAACCATTGGTAGGTGAAGGGCGGCAGGCCGCTGGCCGCCACCGCAAAGGCGACGGACTGCCCCAGGCAACTGACCTGGCTCACCGGTGCGCTCACCCGCAGGCCGGGGGCCTCAAGGAAGCGGTCGGTGAAAACCGTCTTCGCGTAGTTCCAGAGGACGATGTTGTCCGTGATGAACTTGTCCTGGCCCTGACCATCGGGACTGAACCCGAGGATGATGTCGCGCCGGTCAGTACCACTGGGATCCCACCGCATGGTGGAGCGGTTTACCAACTCTCCATCCCGGTACACCCGGACCGTGTCGGTCGTCCCCGCGATCCCCTGGATATCCCAACACAGGGCCGCATGAAACGGGACCCCGGGCGTCGCGACGAACTGTTGCGCTTCCGGACCGGTATAGGCCTCATCGCTGCGATCGAGTCGGAAGACCACATCACCCATGAGACCCTGGCCACTCACGCCATCGCCCCACGTCAACATGATGTTCCCGTCCGCTCCGTACGGGCCACACACCAAGTCGAAGATGCCGTACTCGAACGGCACCGGACGCGGGACTTTCGGGTTGATCCACACCTCCACCGTCCCGCGATGCGTCACCTGCCCCAGCAGGGCACCAGGAAAGCTCACGTAGTTGGGCCCCGTGGCCTTCCGCACGTATCCCAGCCCGAACTGGGCCGGCTCGAAGGCGTACTCACTTCCATGAATCGTGCCGCCTGGGCCGACCTCGCTGTGGAGCACCTCGGCCACACTGCCGAGTTTGTTCCACAGGACAACTTCATCGGCGGCAACAAAGGCTGCGTTGGCCGCCACCAGCACGATCAGCGAGCGGAGCGGAAACCCGTGCCGGCCAGACCTCGCGCTGCACTCGTGGGGCAGCTTAATGCGATCCCGATCCTTGCGGTTCATAGGAAGCACACCTTTCTGGTCCTCAGATCCGTATTCATCACCCTGCCACATCGGGTCCACGGTCACTCGACATGGCAGCCAGGTCAAGGGGGCTTCACCACCGCCCGCTCCTCCGCGATCCTCGTGACTCGGCGGTTGAAACCCGACGGCGTCCACCGCAGAGACGTGAAGGCCGCCGAGGCCCCGGACCCCGGAACTCTCTGGTTACACCCCGTGGCGCTGGCGCCCCACCTGACTATTCGCGGCCCATCAACCGCCGACAGCTTGGGCCTGACCCCGTGCTCGGTGTTTGGACGGGTGACCGGCGGTGGTCAGATCTGCACGGTGCCCTGCAACGCGCCGTTCGCGGGCACGACGACGGGTTGAAGCAACTCCACTTCCACCCGGCTGCCGACCTGCGAAAACCGGGCGTCGACAGGTTCGGCGCCCACGAGCACACGCACGCTCTTCGCCCGGGCCCCGTCGGCCAGAACCAACGCGACCCGTTCCAGGCGCAACCGCCCCCACCGAACCTCGACCGCAAAGGTCTGGGCGTCCGATCTCCGCTGCTGGCGGAACGTGCCCCAGCCTTCCGCAGTCGTGAACGGACACCGGAAGTCGTCCGGCCCCACACGCGGCGCGAAGCCGAGGTGACCCTTGGGCCCATGGTACTCGAAGCCACAGGCGGCCAGGAACACCCCGTAGCTCATCATGGCCCGCGAGTAGTGGTCGGAACACTCGATCTCGTTGTAGGGATTGCGCTTCGTCGCCGCGTAGCGGTCGTGGATGGTGCGCGTGATCGCCAGGCCCTCGGTGACCAGGCCTTCCCAAATCATGTGCGCCGCCACCTGGTACTCGAAGCCGGTCATGCACTCGATGAAGTAGCCGATGAAGGTCGGGTTGCCCCCGCCGGCCGCCTTGTCCGCCCCCCCGCGCGGCCAGGTGCACATCAACAGGCCGCCCTCTCCCGGCAATGCATACCAGCGCCCCGCGGGCAGGACCGGTTTCATCCCTTCCCGGTAGGGGCCGATGTCGGGCGTGAAGTTGTAGGTCCAGAGCGAGCGAAGGGCCGCCTTTGCTTCGGGCTCAGCGACGATGCGCGGCAGGCCGACCTGGAACGCGACGCTCTGTCCCATGACCTGGTCGATATGGCAGCCGTCGTTCGTGTTGGTGTGTTTCAGGTCGGGCGGCCGATGGATGAAGTACTCGCCGTTGAACAACTGCTTGACCAGGTTCGCCCGGCCGGCCTCGAGCACGACCCGGCAGCGGGCGGCGAAGTCCGCGTCGCCCATCTCGGTCGCCATGGCTTCTCCGGCAGCCAGGGCGGCCAGGTAGAGCGAACTGATCCAGCCCATCGGTCCGAACCACGCTGCATCCAGCGTGTTGAACTGGCGGCCCTCGAGCAGGCCATCAGCATCCCGGTCCTCACGGAGGATGAACTCAAGCGACTTCCGGGCCCGCGGCCAGATGCGGCGCAGGAAGGCGTTGTCGGGCGACATCTGATGCTCGCGGTAGAGCCGGAGCAGCGTGCCGCAGAAGCCGTCGTGGGCGACGTCGCGTCCGCTTTCGCCGCGGTAATCGATGGCGCCGTTCTCGCGCCAGGCGAGGCCGAAGTCCACGCGTTCGCGCCAGTCCTGTTCGATGGCAGGGAAGAGGCGCGCGACCGCTTGGGCGTACTGCCACACGTGCTGGCAGGTGCCGGGACAGCAGTCCACGCCCTCCCAGCCCCACCAGCGGCCGTTGTCGAACGCGTGCAGCGTCTGCGTGGCCAGGCAGTCCACGGTCACAAAGGTGCGGTCCAGGAACCAGTAGGGCAGCGTCGAGTCGTACCACGTCCGGTTCCAAAGCCGCGTGTCCGCAACCAGCCGCGGCAGGTGCTCGACCACATAACGCGCGACCGCCTCGGCGCTATCGAAACGCCCGGCATACCGCCGGCGCAGGCGGGCGATGTCGGTGATGGCCGCCATCTCGCCGGTCACCCGGCCGTAGTACGGGAACCACCAGGAAAGGACAAAGGTCACCCGGACCTCCGCGCCAGGTGCCAGCGCCAACGAGCGACCGATCCCGCCCACCATCGATTGCGGGAATGGTCGGACGCCCTCCGCCCCGGCGGGCTGGGCGAGCCGCCCAAACCAGCCGGCGAGATCCTCGGGAGAACCGATGTCGGGCACGGCCAACGGAATTCCCTCCGCGCCGGCCAGTGTCAGCGCCATGGAACCGAAGCCGGGCACCAGCTTGAGGTCGGTGAGCGGCAAACGGTCCGAGAACACGATGTGATCAACCGTCGTGTGGCCCCAGCCGCCCGTGGCCGTATCCACGATCTCGAGATGCGCCGTGCGGCCCGCCAACGCCGTCACGTCGAACCACGCCTCGCGCATCGCATTGTCGTTCGCCCCGGTGGCCTGTCGTTCGACCTTGCCGTCCACGACCAGGTGCACCCCGGTCTGGCCGGGATGTCGTCCGCCGCCGATGCGAAAGAGGATGTAACCGCGCTCGATGGTGAACGCGGGGCTGATCAGCCGGCCCGTGTGGGTGTCCGCCTGGGCGGAATCCTCGCCGGCCCGGGACTCGTGGGTGTTGACGAACGCAGCGCCCACCGAACCGGTCAGGGTCTGGCGGGGCGGCAGTTCCTCCTGCCGGAAGGGGCCCGACCCGAAGGCGGTTCCCTCCACGCGCCACGCCCCGTAGTCCGCCCCCTCAAAGTCCGCGAACACGATGTCCGGCCGGGCTGGGATCGCACGGTCCGGCGGGGCCTCGACCGTGCTGCACAGGCTGACGCGGCCCGGCGGGCGACTTACCACCGTACGTCGCTGCAGCGGCAGTCCCGCTTCGGCTCCCTGACACACCGCGTTCTCGAGCCAACCGGCCAGCGTGACTTCAACCGGGGCTGCGCCGGTGTTCCGCAAGGTGAACTCGAGCACGGTCGCCGGCAGCGACGAGTCGTCCACGTTCAGGGGAATGAAGGGTGAGAAGGCCTCGAGTGCCACCGTCACCGGCAGCGCGGCGTCGCGGTACGTCACACGACCGATCGGATACTCGCCCCGGAAGGTGATCTCCGGAAAGCCCTCCCGGTCGAGCCGGCGCACCACCGTCCGGTCCCCCGCCCGCACGCGCAGGACAAATCCCTGCGCGACCGACGACCGTGCCGGCACCGGCTGGGCGTACTTGGGCCCGGCCCAGACGCGGCCTTCATAATCCGTGGTCGTCGTAGACTTGAAGATGTCCCAGTACCACAGCCGCCCGTCGCCGCCGAGATAGAGTTGACCGCAGGCGATGCCCCCCACCGGCATGCCAAGGTAGTCGAGCGCCCGACCGCGAAATACCTCGGGCTCCCCGCGTTGGGTGAGCGACGCCAGCCACTCGGGGCGGAGCTTCTTGTCCCGCGGCACCAGCTTCTCGAAATCCTGGGCCTCGAACGGACCCGCCACGGCGGGCAGGCTGGTGAAGGCCAGGCTCGAACACGCCAGGCCGGTCGCGGCCAGGAACTGGCGACGGTCCAAATCGGCGGGGCGCGCAGGCTGGAAGCCTGCACCACCAGACTCATGAGAAGGGGGCATGGACTTGGGCTGGCGGTGGCGTCTTACCGGTCTCCGCCGCGGAGCAGCGGATCCCAGTAGCGGCTGTTCACCATCGTGCCGGTGGTGGCTGGCGAACTGGGCGGGTTGATGTTCTGGTCCTTGCGCACCTCGCTGTGGCCGTCGTTGAACACGACGACGCCCACGCCTTTGTGCCGGTAGAAATCGACGCCTTCCTTGAGGTCGTGGCGGCGCATCCCGGCGAACGGCCACCAGATGTTCAAGCACCAGTCGAGGTCCCGTTTCGGGCTGGTGTCGCCCACCAGCAGATTCTCGGTGGGACGGATGATGCTGGTGCGTTTGAACCAGGTCGCTGCTGATGCCGCCACGGTCTCGGGGCTGGGATGCGGCGCGAGGCCGAGGAAGGCGTTGTACCCATAGCCCAGGCGGCGCGCGTTGAAGCCTCCACGTCACGCCGTCATCCGTGCGCTTCCCTTGAGGGAGGGCGCGAAGGCGTTCGTCGGATAGTCCTTCATGCCGCTGGTGACAAACGTCGCCCAGAACCGGTTGGTGCTGTAATCGTCGCTGATGTGGGCCGGGAACACCTCCGGTTCTCGTCGGTGTAGAACTGAAACATCAGCCCCACCTGGCGCAGGTTGTTCATGCAGGAGGTCCGGCTTCCCATCTCCTTGGCCCGGCCAAGCGCCGGCAGGAGCATCGAGGCCAGGATGGCGATGATCGCGATCACCACCAGCAGTTCAATCAGCGTGAAGCCGGCGGGGGCCACGACGTGGCACCCGGCGGGACGAACGGATCACCATGGAACCTTTCATTGCATCAATCTCTTTCCATACACATGGCCCCGGGGCCGCGGCTCACCGCGACCCCCGAGCAACTGGCCCGGATATTTCGTACTCGGCATGAAACCACAACCGACTGTAGGCGCCGACGTGAGGAGGCGCAGGGTATCGCCCCTGGCCCACAAGGCCTCCTCACGTCGGCGCCTACGCTTCGAACGCCTCCTCACGTCGGCGCCTACAGCGGGTAGGAGCCTTCCAGGCCAGAGGCTTCTGCCCGACGGCGGAGCCTCCGCTAAGGATGACGGAGACGGTAGAAACGCGTGGCGGCTGAGGTGCTCACCGTGACGCTGTTGTTCACCACGCCCTCGACGACGTTCCAGGTGGTGCCGGGCAGGGCGTCGGTGGACTCCAGCAGGAACCCCGTGGCCTCGGCCGGCCATGACAAGGTGATCTGGTTGCCCGCCCGCGTAAGGCTGAGCACAGGCGGTTCTGTCGGGACGCCAACCAGCGCCTGGAAATGCGCCCGCACCACGTCCGCGCTCAGGGCCGCGCTGTAGAAGGCGACCTCGTCCAGCGCCCCCACCCATCGCTCCTGTCCGTAGTCGGAGGCCGACCCGAGTTGCGTGGGTGATTCCGGCGCCATGCCGAAGTCCTGGGTGGTGGAATTCGCCAGTTCACCGTCCCAATAGACGGACCAGGTTGAACCGTCGAACGTGGACACGAAATGATGCCAGCCCTTGCCGGCGTTGGGGATGTTCGCGAACGCCACGGCCGAGCCGTTCCAGTGCGCGATCTGCGCCTTGGACTGCATCATGTGCAGACTCCAGCTCGTCGGCCCGCCGTCCCGGTCCGCGGCGATAGTCGGGTTGTACGGCGGCGGCGTGTCCCAGTCGGGGCGAATCCAGGCCTCGAACGTCCCGGTCTGATTGGCGAAGTCAAAGGCGTCCACCCAGCCCAGGCCCACATGCCCGGCGCCGGTCAGGACCAAGGCCTGGTCGGTCTTGCCGCCCACGCCCTTGCCGAACCCGATCTCGTCGACCGGGTACCCGTGGTTGACGGACTTCGTGTCCGTGGCATCGCCGCTGTCAAAGGTGTAGTACGAAACCAGGCTTCCTTCCTGGCGAACGGCCGCCTGGTACTTGGCGAGGTCGGTCGCGCGAACGCTCACCACGGCGGAGGCACTGTCCACGCTGCCGGCACTGTTCGACACCCGGACGAAGTAAGTCCCGGCGTCGGTGGTGGCCAGGGACGCCACCGTGTAGGTCGCCGCGGTGGCGCCAGCGATGGCCACCCCGTTCTTGAACCATTGGTAGCTCATCTCGACGCCTTGGGCGATGACCGACATTGTCAGTTCCGCCCCGGGGAAAAACGATCCACCCTGCGGAGAGACGGTGATGTTGGGTGGTTCGCCGGCCACGAAGGCTGCGTAATGCGCCTCAATCGCGCTCGCGCTCAGCGCCGTGCCGTAAAAGGCGACCTCGTCCAGCGCCCCCACCCATCGCTCCTGTCCGGCCGGCGAGGCGGAACCGAGCTGCGTGGGTAAGTCGGGCAGGTAGCCGAACATCTGCTGGGTACCGCCGACCCATTGGCCGTCCCAATAGACCGACCACTCGGTGGACATCCCATCCTCCGAGGGCGCGAAGGTGGTGGCAAAGTGGTGCCACTGGGTGGAGGCGTCGGGGATGTTCACGAACGCCACGGCCGAACCGTTCCAGTGGGCGATCTGGTTCTTGGGTGCCATCAAGTGAATGCTCCAGTCCGTCTGGCCGCCGTCGCGGTCGGCGAAGATCGTCGGGTTGTAGCCCGGACTCCCCGACCAGTCGGCCCGCAGCCAGGCCTCAATCGTGCCGGAGCCGGTGGTGGAGAAGTTGAAGGCCTCCACCATCCCCAGGTTCACGTGGCCACCGCCGCCCAGGACCAGGGCTTTCGCAGGCCCCCCGCCCACGCCCTCGCCGAAAGGCGTGGTCCCTTCCAGCGTCCCCGGGTTTGTCCCCTTGGCGTCTCGGCCGTCCAGCGCATCAAAGCTGTAGAGCGAGATCAGGCTCGGCTCTCCCTTGACGGCGGCCTGATAGTTGGCCAGGCGGGTGGGCAACTCGCTGGCCACCACCACCTCGGCGGCGGCGCTGGTGACCGTGCCAGCCGAGTTCGAGACGACCACGTGGTACGAGCCGGCATCCGTCGTTGCCAGTTTCGCAATCGCAAGGCTCGCCGCGGTGGCCCCGTCGATGGCCACGCCGTCCTTGAACCACTGGAAGGACGGCTTCGTGCCCCCGGCACTGACCGAGAGGGTGAGCGGAATGTCGCGCAGATAGGTGCCGCCCACCGGCTGGCTCAGGATCGAGGGCGGGACCATCCCCGACACGTCGATGGCAATGCCCGACAGCCGCGCAAAACCGTCGCCTTCCGGCAAGCCGAGTAGCACCAGCGTGATGTCGCTGCTTCCCGCGCTGATGTCCCACGACTGGTAGGTCGTGTACCCGGCGATCGGCATGAGGTTGAAGTCGCCACTCATCTGCGTGACGGGCCCGGTGCCATCATCGACGGTGACCATTTGTCCGCTGGGATCGTTGAAATGGCCTTCATTGGGGTTGTTCCCCAGGATGAGCGTCAGCCGGAACGCCGGCGAGTCGGCCCGGCGCAACGTCAGCATCAGGGGCTCCGGCCCGGCGGTCCGGTTCAGAATCGCTGCCCCGGTCATGCCGGTGCTCCCCGACACGACGTCGAGTGTGCCGAAATTGCCGCCCGAACCGCCCCAGGACCGACCGCGCTCGTCCGGGTTCGTGAAGGCCAGATCGACGATGTAGGCGGGGAGCGTGCTCACCGCATCAGCATGGCCCGTAATGACGTTCCCGTCCGCCAGCAACGGGTCGACGTACCCGGCCCGGAGCCCGGCGGCGAGAAAGTAGCCCGCCGACCCGTAGATGTTGTCTTCATCGATGTCATAGGTCTTCGCCACCGTCGGAGTGCGCCAGCGCGCATCGGTGGTCAGATCGTTGCCGACGAACGTCACGGTAGCCTGGACGGGCAGGGCACCTGCCAGGAGCGCCAGCACACCGATCCGGAAGTAGGGGCTGCGGTTCATATCGTGGTCTCTTTGCTCAATGGTCTCTCCCGCCACGCCTCAGGGGCAAAGGCCGGGGTGTTGAGCCCCATTCTTACCCGGATCGCGCTCGAGGTGGTATGGCGCATTTTAGGGGGGGTGCTCCCGAAACCCGCGTGCCCTCCCGCGGCAGATGCCGGCGCTCCGTCGCGTCTCGGGCAGGGTGCCCGCGCCCCGCCCACCGCCCTCAGCGCCCGAGATACTTCAGGATCGCCTGCGTCCGCGAATGGACGTGCAGCTTCTCGTAGATGCGCCCCATGTGTTTGCGCACGGTGTCGCCACTGATCCCCAGATCGACCGCGATCTCCTTGTAGGAATGCCCGCGGGCCAGGCTAGCCAGAATCTCCTGCTCCCGCGGCGTCAGATGCTCCAGCCCGGCCGCGGGTCCCGTCGGCACCGGCACCTGGCTGACCTGATGGAAGAACTCGACCACCTTCCGTGCGATGCTGCGGGACATGGGCGCGCCGCCGGCCACGATCTCCCGCAACGCCTCGATCAGCCGGGCACGCGGTGTCCGCTTCACGAGGTAGCCGTTGGCTCCCGCCATCAGCGACCGGAACAAGGTCTCGCTGTCCTCGTAAACCGTGAGCATCACAATGGGCAGCGCGGGTTGGGCATCCTTGAGCCGCCGAACACAGTCGATGCCCGATAAACCCGGCAGCCGGATATCCATCAGCACCAGATCGGGCGGGCGCCGCGCAATGCCCTCCAGGGCCGTCTCCGCATCCGGGTAGGTGCTCTGGCAGGCGAAACCCTCCGTCTCGTTGATCAGCCGTTCCAACTCCCGGCACAGGCCCGCATCATCCTCCACAATCGCAACCTGAATGGACGGCGACATCACGGCAGGCTCATTCCTTTCCCGGGCCGATCGGGTCGTGCCCGCCCCGCGGGCGGCGGAGCCGACCTCCGCCCAGCGGCGCCAGGAACCGCACCGTCGTGCCCCGGCCAGCGTCGAGGACCTCGGTCCATCCGCCGATCTGTTCGAGGCGGGCCCGCATGTTTTCGAGCCCACACCCGTGGGGCCGCGGCGCCCCTGGCGGGAAGCCGCGTCCGTTGTCCGTGAGGACCACCTCGAGTTGATCGCCCGCGACGCTGACCCGCAACCAGACTTCGGTGGCGTGGGCGTGCTTGAGGACGTTCTGGAGGGCTTCCTTCACCGCGAGCAGGAGATGGTGGCGGAACTCGACCTTGAGCGGACGCGCGGGCAGCCCGACCGGCACTTCGTGCCAGCAACGCACGCCCGCCGCTTCACACAGCTCCTCGCTGAACGTGCACAGGTAGTCGAGCAGCCGCGGCAGGTTGTCGTTGCGCGGGTTCACGGCCCACACGATTTCGTTGAGCGTCTGCACCACCGAACGTGCCTTGAGCGAGATCCGCCCGGCATGCGAGCGGGCCCGCACCAGCTCCGCGAACTCCGGGTGCTCCGGGTCGCTCATCAGCGCGATCTCCGTCAGGCTCGCGCCCAGGTCGTCGTGGAGATCCTGGGCCAGTCGCAAACGGAGCCGGTCCAACGCCCGGACCCGACCCAGCCGCCACCGGTGCACGCCCAGGGCCGCCAGCGCCAGCACGCCCACCACCCCGCCCCGGAACCACGCCGTCTGCCAGAACTCCGGCCACACTGTCACCGCCACGATGGCCCCAATCTCGTTCCACGCTTGCTCGCCCAGTCCCGCCGTGACCCGGAAACGATACCGCCCCGGCGGCACCCGCGTGTAGTACGCCACCCGCCGCGCCCCGGCGTCGGTCCATTCCTTGTCGAACCCTTCGAGGAGATAGCGGAACCGCACCCGCTCCGGCGCCGCATAGCTCAGTGCCACGAAATGGAATTCCAGCCGCTCGCGACCGGGCTTCACCGTCACGTGGTTCCCCGGCCGCAGACGCTCGTTGTCGGCCACGACCTGCTCCAGCCTCACGGGCGGCGGGCGATCGTCCCGGAGCGGTCGGGCCGGGTCCATCACCGCCACTCCCCGGCGGGTGGGAAACCAGAGCCGGCCATCGGTCGATCGCCAGCCTGCCGGCTGGGCAAACCCGGTGCACTCCGGGCTGGGCAGACCGTCCGTCCGATCAAACACCCGCGGGTGAAGTCGCGTCAGCTCCCGCCGCGCCAGCCGTTCGAGTTCCGTCCGGCGAACCTTGAACACTCCCCGGTTGCAGGTCAGCCAGAGACAACCCTCCCCGTCGTCCAGGATCTGGTAGACCGTGCTGTCGGGCAAACCCTCGCGCATCGTGAAGCCCGTGGCGGTTCCCGCCTCCAGGCGGATCAACCCCCCACCCAGCGTGCCGCACCAGAGCACGCCATCAGGATCTTCGCGCAGGCACAGGATGATCCGCGTCAGCGAACCCGAGGGCAGCGCCAGCGGACGCAAGCGGCCGCCGTGACGCAACGCCAGCCCGTGCGCTGTCCCGATCCATAACCGTCCTTCCCGCCCCCCCGCGAGCGCCCGGATGTCCTGGCTCGGCAGCCCGCTCTCCACGCCGTGGCGGGTGATCCGGCCCTCCCGGTGCTCGTACAGCCCGTCCGCGGTGCCCAACCACAAGGTGCCCTCCGCATCCTCGAGAAATGCCCAGACACTGCCCGGCGGCCAGCCCTCCTCCGAACGGCAGCGCTCGAGCCGGCCTTGCACCAGACGATTCAAACCCTGCTGGGTCCCGATCCAGATCGCCCCGGCGGCATCCTCAAGCAGCGCCGTGACAATGGCGTTGGCCAGTCCGTCCCGCGTGTCCCAACCTGTCAGGGTGCCCGCCCACCAGCAGTTCAACCCGCCGTAGGTGCCCAGCCAGATCCGACCGACCCGGTCTTCCATCACGCAGGTGACCACGTCGTGGTTGAGCCCTTCGCGCGCTGCCAGGACCGCAAACGCCACGGGCGTCAGTTGCCTCAGCCCGCTGCCCGCCGTGGCCAGCCAGACGCTGCCCTCCCGGTCAATCCAACACGCCGATACGGTTTCCCCACGCAACCAGGACCGCACCACCCGGGGTTCCTCGTCGCGACCCGGCGGCAGCGTCACCGCCCCCGCCTTCGTTCCCACCCACAGATTGCCCGCCCGGTCCCGCCCGATCGTCAGCACCTGGTCGCTGGGCAGCCCATCCCGCGTCGTCAGCACCCGGTTGCCCGTGTCGTCGAGACGCACCAAGCCCGCCGGGGTGCCCACCCACAGCCGCCCGGCCCCCTCCTCGTACAGCGCATGTACGGGCCCCGTCGCCGTACCCGCCACCCCAGCCCGCGGTCCAAACTCCCCGTCGCGATACTCGACCAGCCCCGCGAAACGCGTGCCGACCAGGATCCGGCCATCACTCGCCTCGTGAATCGCGAGCACAAACAAGTCCGGCATCCCCCCGGTCGCCGAGAAGCTCTGCAGACTCCCGTCCCGAAAGGCAAACAGCCCGCCGCCGGACGTCCCGATCCAGACCCGTTGCTGCCGGTCCGCGCAAAGGGCGCTGACGTACTGGCTGGACAAACCCACGTGCTTGAACTCGCCCTCCCGGTACCGCGTGACGCCCCCGCCCTTGGTCCCGATCCAGAGATCCCCGCCGGGGTCCTCGCACAGGGCGGAGACGCGTTCGCTGTGCAGTTCCTTCGTGTTCCACGGATCGAAAACGCGGAACTGCGCGCCGTCGAAACGGGCCAACCCCTTCTCCGTGCCGATCCAGAGATAACCGTCGCGCGTCTGGAGCACCGCGTTGACGCCATTGTCCGGCAGACCGTCGCGCACATCCCAGGACTTCTCGAGATGCTGGCGGGGTGTGAACACCGCGTCGGACGCGAACATCGCGGCCGTCAGCCCCAGGCCGGCGACAAGGCGCGTCAGCCACCCCGGCAGACCGTCAATCGGCGGCAGGCGCGGTGGGCATCGTGGGTTGGCCAGTCGCAGAGGCATCGGGCCGGGTGCGGCACAGGATCGCTGTGCGCCGTTCAATAGCTGCTTTGCCGGGTTCTTGTCTCGCGGATCTCCGCCAGGTTGAACCGGTCCACGAGGATGAACCCGGTGTTGATGGCCCCGCCGGGCGGCAGCGCCCCGGCCCCTTTCAGCGCCAGGTCCCGGAGGACCGTGGCGCCCAGATAGGCACAGTCAAACGCCGTCTGGGCCACCCCGCATTGAATCGTCCCTTCCTCGATGCCCTGCAGCGTCTCCTCCTCCTCGGCGAACGCCACCACCTTGATCGCGCCGGCCTTGCCTGCGTGTCTGAGCACCTGCCGGATCACGCCGCCGTTGTACGACCACAGCCCCGTCAGCAGATCGATCTCCGGATGCTCGCGCAACACCTCCTCCACCTGGCGGCGCGCCCGGGCGAGGTCGGTGTGATCCTCCTTGAGCGCCACAATCTGGATCTGCTGCCGGCCAATCGCGTCCTGGATGCCGCGCAGCCGTTGCACGGCATTCTCCGCCGTGAGATCGCCGCAGAACACGGCGATCCTCCCGCCACTGGGCAGCAACCGGACGATCGACATGCCGGTGGCCAGGCCCATATCATAATGCTGCGGCCCCACAAACAGGAGGCGACGCGACCGGGGGGCATCCGAGTCCACCGTGACGATGTTGATCCTGGCCGCCAATTCGTTCAGCCAGGCCGTTTGCTCCTCCGGCGAGACGACGCTCACCATCAGTCCATGACAGCCCTCGGCCACGAGTCCCTCGATGATCCGCTTCTGTTCTTCGAGCGTGCCATGCGGAGGACAGACCATGCGCACCTCGATCCCGGTCTCCTGTTCGAACTTGTTCAGACCGCTGCGCGCCAGGTCCCAAAACCGCGAAGCACTGTTCGGCACCAGCGCGAGCTTGAGCGGCGTCCCCGGCGCAACGGTGTGGACCACAAGGCCGTTGACCTCCCCCGGCGCCCGGGCCGCGGGTGGCGGTGCGCAACCCGCCGCCAGCCCCACCAGCACCGCCGCAGCGGAACCGCGCTGGACCCACCGTCCCCAAACTCGCCACGCGCCTGCCATGCCCGCCAGCCTACCCCCCCGCCTGCCGCCTGGGAAGCGGGCGATCCCGTTCGAAGCTCAAAGCTCAAAGCTCAAAGCTCAAAGCTCAAAGCTCAAAGCTCAAAGCTCAAAGCTCAAGGAAAGCCCCAGGATTCAGGGGGCGGAACCGGCTCAACCATGGCCGGCATTCCGAGCGGCGCTGAACCACACCCACTCCCGACGCTCCGCGACCCCCCACGCCGCCTGGCACGCGCAACGCGTCTGGAGATTAGCGGAATACCGGCGGGCAAGGCTTGTTCGAGGGCACCGCTCCGCACTACGCTGTCGGGGCGGGCGGAAGCGCGGCGGTCGAAGCGTCCCCCGTGAAGCGTCACGGTGCCATGTCCAAACCCCGCAAACCCGTCAAGGTCCGACAGGCCACCAAAAAGGACCTGCCGCGACTCGCCGAGCTCAACCGCGCCGCCTACCCCGGGCTGGCGGCGGAGAACGTCGTCTGGGGTGAAGCCCACCTGCTGAGCCACCAACGCGTGTTTCCCGAGGGCCAGTGGGTGGCCGAAGTCGCCGGCCGGATCGTCGGCGCCGTCGCCACCCTCATCGTCGACCTCGGCCGCGACCCGCTCCGGCCGCACACCTGGGCCGGCATCACCGACAGCGGCTACTTCACCAACCACGACCCGGAGGCCGACACCCTCTACGGCGCGGACATCTACGTGCACCCGGACACCCGCGGCCTGGGCGTGGGCCACGCCCTCTATGAGGTGCGCCGACAATTGTGTCGCCGCCTCAACAAGCGCCGCATCCTCGCCGGCGGGCGGCTGTGGAATTACGCCGAGCGCGCCGACCAGATGTCCGCCGCCGAGTACGCCCAGCGCGTGGCCGCGGGCGAATACCGCGATCTGGTGCTGAGCTTCCAGTTGCGCGAGGGCTTCCAACTGCGCGGGGTGATGCCGCACTACCTCCGCGACCCACGCAGTCACAACTGGGCCAGCCTCATCGAATGGCTTAACCCGGATTACCAGCCCCGGCCCCGCGGACCCCGCAAAGTCCGCCTCGCCTGCGTGCAATACCAGATGCGCAAGGTCAAGTCCTTCGCCGAATTCGCCCAGCAGGTCACCTATTTCACGGACGTGGCCGCCGATTACCGCGCCGATTACGTCCTCTTCCCCGAACTGTTCACGGTGCAACTCCTCTCCGCCCTCGAAGCCCGGTCGCCCCAGGAAGGCATGCGCAAGCTGGCCGATTACACCCCCCGCCTCGTCGCCCTCCTCCAGGGCCTCGCCATGAAGTTCGGCCTCACCCTCATCGGCGGCAGCCACCCCGTCCGCACCGGCAAGGACCTGCTCAACCTCAGCTACGTCTGCCTCCCCAGCGGCCAGATCGTCGAGCAGCCCAAGCTGCACATCACCCCCAATGAACGCCGCTGGTGGGGCCTCTCCGGCGGCAGCTCCCTCCAGCTCATCGATACCCCCAAGGCCCGCATCGGCGTGCTCATCTGCTACGACATCGAATTCCCCGAGACCGCCCGCCACCTCGCCGACGCCGGCGCCGAAATCGTCTTCGTCCCCTTCTGCACCGACAACCGCCAGGCCTATCTCCGGGTGCGCCACTGCGCCGCCGCCCGCGCCATCGAAAACCAGATCTACGTGGCCCTCGCCGGCAACGTCGGCAACCTCCCTGATGTCCCCACCCTGGACGTGCAGTATGCCCAGGCCGCCGTCCTCACCCCTCCGACTTCGCCTTCGCCCGCGACAGCGTCGCGGCCGAGGCCGATGCCAACGAGGAAACCGTCCTCCTGTGCGATGTCGATCTCGATGCCCTGCACGCCTCGCGCAGCGCCGGCACGGTGACCCCCCGGCTCGACCGCCGGGCGGACCTCTTCCAAATCCTCACCCGCCTGCCCCACACCCTCGCCCCACCGGCCAAGCCCGACGACGGCCCGCTGGGCGATCAGGCCGAGCGCCACGGCAATCACGCGCCCGAAGCAGACTAACTCGGACACCCCTACTCCGCATGAAACCGCGACAAACCGTAGGCGCCGACGTGAGGAGGCGAAGTGTCGATACCTCTGGCCGACAACGCCTCCTCACGTCGGCGCCCACCGCGGGCATGAAACAGCCGGACTAGCTCCGCTCCCGCCGCGCCTCCCTCCCCGCCCGTCGCCACCGTGGAAACCCCTTCGCCGCCCGCACCCGAACCCATGACCGGTGTCGATGAAGGCACCCCGGGCTGGCGCGGGGCATGGGACGAACTCCGCGCCACGCTGAGGCTGGCTCTCCCCATCATGGCCGGGTTGGTCGGCCAGATGCTCATGGGCCTGACGGACACCCTGATGGTTGGCCAACTCGGCACCCTGCCCTTGGCCGCCGCCGCCTTTGGGGGCAGCCTCATCCACCTGCCCTTCGTGGCCGCCATTGGCCTCGTCTCGGCCGTGGCCGTGATGACCTCCCACGCGTACGGCGGCCACGACCGCGCGGCGGCGGGGGAAGCGCTGCGACATGGCGTGGGCCTGGCCGCCCTGGCCGGGGCAGGTTCCGCCCTCTTCCTCCTTGTCCTCCGCGACCGGTCCACATGGTTGGGACAGCCGGCCGACGTCGTGGCCGAGGCGCGCGCCTACATTGGCTGGGTGGGCTGGTCGCTGGTGCCGGCCCTGGTGACCCTGGTGGTCAAGCAGTTCAGCGAAGCACTGAACCGGCCCTGGCCGCCGACCCTGATCATGCTCGGAGGCGTGCTGCTGAATGTCCTCCTCAACTGGCTGTGGATCTTCGGCCACGCCGGCTTTCCCGCCCTGGGGCTCGAGGGCGCCGGACTGGCCACCCTCGCCGCGCGCGTGGCCACCCTCGTCGGGTTGGCCTGGTTCGTGGTCCGGGACCGCCGCCTGGCGGAGTGGCTCCCCCGGCGGTGGCTGCAAGCCCTGAACTGGCAGGTGGCACGGCGGCAACTCGAGCTCGGATGGCCCGTCGGCATGCAGCATCTGCTCGAGGTGGGCGCCTTCGTGCTCGGGGCATTCATGATGGGTTGGCTAAGCGCCGAAGCCCTCGCCGCCCACCAGATCGCCATCACCTGCGCCGCCACCACCTTCATCTTCGCCCTCGGTTTCGGCATGGCCGTGAGCATCCGCGTCGGCCACGCCTGGGGCGCCCGGGACCACGCCCGCTGGCGACGGACCGGCTGGGTCGGGCTGGGCTTTGCTGTGGTGCTCATGAGCGGTTTCGCACTGCTGTTCCTCCTGGCCAACCGCCCCATCGCCCGCGCGTTTGTGCCCGAAGTCGAAGTGGCGACGCTGGCCGCGCAGTTGCTGGTGGTGGCGGGCCTGTTTCAAGTGTTCGACGGCCTCCAGGTCGTCGCGCTGTCGGCGCTTCGGGGCCTGGGCGATGTCCGACGGCCGGCGTGGCTCGTGGCGTTGGCCTATTGGGTCATCGCGTTGCCGCTGGCGGCGCTGCTGGGCTTTGCCGCCGGTTGGGGCGCCGTGGGCGTCTGGGTCGGGCTCGCGACCGGCCTGGCCACCGCCGCCGCCACCCTCATCGCCCGCTTCCGGTCGCAACAGCGGTCCCTGGGGTTAACCACCGCCATTTGACCCCTTGGCTCGGCTCCGTCCGGGGAGCGCAGGCGCCTCGCCTGCCGTTCGCCGCGCTCCCCAGGCCGAACCCCGTCCCCGAAAACCGCCTTGTCGAGTTGAGGACTTTGTTTTATATGCACCAAAATGCACTCTGATATGGCCTCGGCCCGGTGCCCCGACGCCCGCCGCAGCGGGTTTGCGGACACGCACTGGAGCGTGGTGCTGGCCGCACGGGATGGCTGCGATGCGGAGGGAAGGTCAGCCCTGGACACGCTCTGCCGGCTCTATTGGTATCCCGTGTACGCGCTGGTGCGCGGCCGGGGCTATTCGCCCCAGGACGCGGAGGATCTCACCCAGGGGTTCTTCCACCGCCTGATTGCGAAGGATGGTCTGCGGCAGGTTCAGCCGTCGAAAGGCCGGTTCCGCCATTTCCTGCTGGCCGCCCTCAAGAACTTCCTGAGCAACGAATGGGACAAAGGGCGCGCGCTCAAACGGGGTGGCAACTGCACCTTCTGGTCGCTGGACGCCCTGGCCGCGGAGAAGCGATACGCCGAGGAACCCGTGGACGGGAATGCCCCGGACGTCCTCTACGACCGGCGCTGGGCGCTGCGCCTGCTGGAACACAGCCTGCGGCAACTGCGCGAGGAATACGTCGTGGCGGGGAAAGGGGAGCTGTTCGAAACCCTCAAGGAATGCCTGACCCCGGGCAGTGCCCCGGCCTCCCAGACCGAACTGGCCCGCCGGCTCGGCAAGAGCGTCGAGGCCGTGGCGGTTGCCATCCATCGATTGCGACGCCGGTACGGTGAGTGTCTTCGCGACCAGATCGCCCAAACGGTTGCCGACCCCAAGGAAGTCGACCTCGAACTCCGGGACCTCCGGGCGATTCTGGGCGGATAGGAAAGAATGTAAGGCGGAGCGCCACTTCCTGTTCTACCTCATTGAGCGTGAATGCCGACCTCCAGCCTGTTCGATCCTGCGCCGTCTGTGGGACACCGCTGACACCGCACACGCTCGAGGGGCTATGCCCCCGATGCCTCCTGCGCGAGACCCCCGACCAGACGCCTCTGACGCAACCGGCGGAACCGGAGGGACCCGGGGCGACGGCGCTGCCGACCCCCTTGCGGCTGCCTGGCGTCGGCGCACGCCTGGGCCGGTATCGACTGCTCCAACAGATCGGCGAAGGCGGTTTCGGCGTCGTCTACCTCGCCGAACAGGAGGAACCCGTCCGACGCCGCGTCGCGCTCAAGATCCTCAAGGAAGGGATGGATACCCGCCAGGTAATCGCCCGCTTCGAGGCGGAGCGACAGGCGCTGGCGCTGATGGATCATCCGAGCATTGCCAAGGTCCTGGACGCCGGGGCGACGGACACCGGCCGGCCCTACTTTGTGATGGAACTGGTCCCGGGCCTCAAGATCACCGAGTATTGCGACCAGCATCAACTCCCGGCCAAAAAGCGGCTGCAACTCTTCCAGCAGGTCTGTCACGCGGTGCAGCACGCGCACCAAAAGGGGATCATTCACCGCGATCTGAAGCCCTCCAACATCCTGGTCGCCGCCCACGACGGCGTGCCGGTCCCCAAGATCATCGACTTCGGTGTGGCCAAGGCCATCGCCCAGCGCCTGACCGAGAAGACGTTGTTCACCGCGTTCGCCCAGATGATCGGCACCCCCGCTTACATGAGCCCGGAGCAGGCGACGCTCGCCAGTGAGGACATCGACACTCGTAGCGACATCTATTCCCTGGGCGTGCTCCTCTACGAATTGCTCACGGGCCGCCCGCCTTTCGAACCTGACACTTTGTTGCGTGCGGGCCTGGACGAGATCCGGCGGATCCTTCGTGAAGTGGATCCTCCGAAACCTTCCACGCGACTGACTACCCTCGCCAACGACGATCTCGCCCGGATCGCCCGGTTCCGCCAGAGCGAACCGCCCAAGCTGCTGAGCCTGGTCCGGGGTGACCTCGACTGGATCGTGATGAAGGCGCTGGAGAAGGATCGCGACCAGCGGTACGAGACGGCGGACGCGCTGGCGTTGGACGTCCAACGGCATCTGCAGCAGGAACCCGTGCTTGCGGCGGCACCGAGTCGGCTCTATCGCATCCGGAAGTTCGCCCGTCGCAACCGGGTGCTGCTGGGTGCTGTAACCATGATCGCGGTGGTTCTGATTGCCGGCGCGGTGGTGAGCACGCTGCTGGCGGTCGACGCGATGCGGGCCCGCCGCCTCGCAGAGCAGGCGGTCGCAGGGATCATTCAAGCCTTCGGCAACTATCCCGGCACGCCTGTTCTGGCCGACGCGCTGGCCAGGGCGGGCGAGGCCGGACTGGCGCCTTACCTCAACTGGCTCCGCGATACCGACCCCAAGGTCCGAGCCAATGCGGCGGAGACGATCGGGCAGATTCTGGGTGCGCACCGGTCGCCAGCACTGGCCCGGCGCGTTGCGGCACCGCTTCTCGCTGCCCTGGCCGATCATAATCTGTGCGTGCGGGAGGCCGCCGCCGTCGCCCTGCATCCCGTGGTGACTTCCCTCCAGGATGCCCGGGTCCGGAACGATGTTGTCGCCGCCCTCCTCGCGACGCTGAAGCCCGGCGAGAGGCCCCCGCCTGGGACGACAGCTCCCGCAAGCGCTGATGAGCCGCGACTGCGCCGCCATGCGGTGAGCACTCTGAGACACCTGTTGCTGGCTGGACCTGTACCGACGCCAGCCAGACGGCTATTGGCCGAACAGTTGGTGGCACCTTTCCTTGACTGCCTCCGGGATGATGATCTGGAGCTCCGCAAGGCGGCTGCCTTCGGCATGCAGCACGTGGTACCCTTGGTCGACGAGCCGGCGACACGCGCTTTGATCGCCAAGGCACTGGTCCAGGCCGTGAAAGAGCAGGCCGTCGCACCGATCCTCGCCGAGCCACTGGCGCAAATCGGTGCGTCGGACTTGGAGATGGTCCTCGACCTCCTCGAGACGGAGACGGCAACCGGCCTCCTCCGTGAGCATGTCCAACCCGAATCGCCGGCAGAGCGGGTGATTCACCTGATGGCCACGTCGGAGACGATGGTCGGGTTCGGTGTGCTCACCTTGAGGAGAATGGGGCGCTCCGCTGTGGAGCCTTTGTCGCGTGCGCTGGGCGACGCGGATCGCAAGCTGCGCAAAGTTGCGGCGATCGCCATGCAGGAACTGCTCCGGGTGGTCAAACACCCCACCTTCCGCGCACAGGCCCTTGGACCGCTGGTGCACGCCCTCGATGACCCCAACGCGGAGGTGAGTGGGTACGCGACCGCCGCCCTGCTCAACACCGGGCTGCCGCTGGACATGGTTGTCACGGCGATCGAACAAGCGGAGCCCTCCCAAGAACGGATCCACGGCCCGTCCGATACCACGGTGACAGATCGCCTCCTTCGGCTCATGGCGACGGTGGAGAAGGACAGCATCTGGGGATTCGGCACGGCGGCGCTCGGGCAGATGCGCGAACCGGATCTGGTATCGCTCATCCGCGCCCTGACCCACCCGGACCATCGGATGCGCCGGGCGTCCGCGGCGGCCTTGGGTTGCGTCCTGCCGCGCTTCCAAGACCCGGCAGCCCGAAACACGGCTCTCGAGCCGTTGGCCCGTCTTCTGGAAGACCCCAACTCCGAGGTTCGGATAAGGGCCCAGTGGGCGTTGCAGGAGATGCGCACGCCGGAAGCCGAGGCCGTGCTGCGCCAAGCAGCCGTTCAACCCGAACCATGATGAAACGAAGCCAGGCCGGTCTGCCGTTCGCTGTGGCGATGGCGTTGCTCACCGCCTGCCAGGAACCACCGGCCACGCCACGTCTGCCGCCGTCCGGGCCCCGGGCGTGGTCAGCGGTGGAGTGGGGTTGGTCGAGGGCGCCCGCGCTGCGAGCGCCCAGCGTGGTGAGTGACGTGAAAGCGATCGCAGCGGGGATGTCGCACACCGTGCTCTTGCGCGCGGACGGGACGGTCGTGGTTTGGGCGGACGGGCGCGGAGAACCGCAATCCACACCCCGGTTCCCGCGTCGCGACGTCGTGCCCCCCGGCCTGAGCAACGTGGTGGCCGTCGCGGCGGGCTGGGATGTAATCCTGGCGCTCCGCTCCGACGGCACGGTGGTCGCCTGGGGCAAGGCTGCCTCCGGGCAACTGAGTGTCCCGTCCGGCCTGACCAACATCGTGGCAGTCGCCGTGGGTATGAGTCACGTGCTCGCCTTGAGAGCCGACGGCACGACCACGAGCTGGGGCCTCAATGTGGGGTACCACGATGGCCGCGATGGCATCGTCGGGTGGGGATCTTTGACGCCCCCACCAGACCTGACGAACGTCGTGGCCATTGCCGCGGGTTACAGACATAGCCTGGCATTGCGGGCCGACGGTCGGGTCGTCGCCTGGGGCGATGGTTTCCGCGGCGAAACGCGAGTCCCTGCGGATCTCACCAACGCCGTGTCCATCGCCGCCGGCTGGGGCCAGAGCCTGGCTCTGCGGGAGGATGGCACGGTGGTCGCCTGGGGAGAGGGCAATTCAGACACCGGCCGCACAGAAGCGGACCGCGAGAACGAGGTCCCGTCCGGACTCACCAACGTGGTGATGATCGCCGCCTTCTGCTGGCACAACCTGGCCCTGAAGACCGACGGAACCGTGGTCGCGTGGGGATGGAACGATCGCCGCCAGACCGATGTCCCGCCAGGGCTCAGGAACGTGGTGGGGATCGCGGCGGGCCATGGCCACAGTGCCGCCCTGATCGGTGACGGTCGCCCACCGCAGCGGCCGACTTTTCCGCCGCCGCGGCCGAGCTTTCCACCACAGCAACCGGCATATCTGTCCGCCCGCTAAGCGCCTTCCATGAAACGGCTATTCAGGCTTCGGGCCCATTCGGCGACCTCCAACACGACCCATGCTCCCTGACAAGGAACGGAACGCGAATCTCGGAGTGGGGATCGGTTTAGGTTTCCAGATCGCAGCCGGCTTCCTCGGCGATCCGGAAGCGCCGATCAGCGGGGTCGGTTGTCTGATCGCGCTGGGCAGCCTCCCGCTATTCGTCTGGGGTTGCGTCAACTATGCCGAAGGCAAAGGTCACAACAAATGGGTCGGGCTGGTGGGACTGGTCGGCCTCATCGGACTGGTCATTCTTCTGATCCTCCCTGACCTGCGAAAGAACGGCCGGGCCCAACTGGCGGACGCCATGCGACTGGAACGGGCCGGACACGTCTCCCTCGCGCTGGCGGAGTACGCCGCCATCCGCGAACGGTTCGCGGGCACGGACGTGGCGCAGGACGCGGAAGCGAGCCTCCGGATCGCGCGAACCCGGGTGGGTCTGGGCGATGGTTCGCGAACGGAGCCTCACTCCCCACGGTGCCGCGAAGGCACCGGAGCCGACGGGTTCTCTGCCCCGCAGGTGACGGCTCACGTTCGTGGTGGGGCGGCACGCAACGTGGAGCGTCTCGAATACGCTCAGACGGTTCGAACCCCAGCTCGTGGCATCCAACTCCGCTCATGAAACCTCTGACCCAATATGGCATCCGGGCGGGGTCGGCAACCGCCGCCGCCTTCCTCTGGTTGCTCGAGGCTCCCTTGCCGGAGGTCGGCCTGGTCCTCGGGCTCCCTGCCATCCTGGAAATCCCCCGTCACGCACTGACTCGCCCGGTCCATCTGCGCGAGGTTCGCGCCGCGGGCCCGTTCATCCTCTTCGTCCTGCTCGGCGGGGCCACGGTGGGCGTCGTCGGCTATGCAATCCCGAATGTGGTCTGGGCATCGCTCGAGTCCGCGTTCCGTCATCCGCTGATCGTTCTGCCCGCCTGGCTGTGTTGGCTCTGGCGATGTCACTCCCAATACCGGAAGGAGAAAGAAGCGCCGATGGAGTCAAACATCGACATTCGACACTTGGAAACCTGAGCCGGGGGCGACCTGCGCGATGGGCTCCAATTGTCAACCGTCAATGTTTGACCCCATTGACCGCTCAGCGCACGTCGAAGGTGTACCGGCCCGAGACCGCCTCGAACACGATCCGATCCTCCTGCCGGGCTTGGAGCCGCAGCCCGACCGCCTCCGCCGCCGGTCGACCGCTCTCGGTCACCGCCTGCTGGCTTGCCGCCGGGACGTGCAGCGTCGCCGTCGTGTTGGGCGGGATTTCGATGTCCCAGGCAAAGCGGACCGGACCCGCACCGCGGTCCTTCGCGGCACTGCCGGGGCGGAGGCCGGGCGCGCCGCCGGTCGGCCATTCCGCCCGCCAGGTGCTCCGGATCCAGCCGTAGGGCGACCGATGGGTGGCCTGGACTTGCGTCAGGTCCCCGACCGGATGGGGTTTCATGACAATGCGCTGAAAGCCAGGCCGCGCCGGGTCAGGCCGGATGCCCGCGAGATCTTCGTACATCCACAACACCAGATCGCCCACCAGCATGACATGGTTGCCGGAGCCCACGGCCGGGCGGGCGGTGTCGCCGTTCCAGAGTTCCCAGAGCGTCGTGGCACCCTGCTCCACCATGTAACCCCAACTCGGATACGTGCGGTTCGAGGCCATCCGGTACGCCAGGTCCGCGCGACCGTGGGCCGTCAGCGTCCGCAACAACCATTGCCCCCCGACCACGCCCGTGCCGAGGTGCCCGTTGGCCCCGTCGGTGATCTGCCGGACCAATTGCGCCACCACGCGGCTGCGCGATTCCTCCGGAACCAGCTCGTAGGCCAACGGCAGCACGGACGAGGTCTGCGAGCCGTTCTCGTAAACCCCACGCGCCGCATCCAGGAACCGCGCGTTCAAAGCCGTCTTCAGACGGCCCGCGCGTTCGCGGTAAGCCCGGGCGTCGTCCGTCTGGCCGAGCATGTCAGCGTAGTCCGCCAGGCGGGTAAGGCAGTGGGCAAACGTCGCGGTGCCGAGCAGGACCGGATGCGTCATGCGGCCTGGATCCTGGGCGTGGGTAAGGCCCGGACCCTCCGGCGGCACCCCCCAATCTCCGTACGTGTCGCGGGGCATCAGGTCGTCCCGCAGGAAGCCCGCCATGTATTCGACCCACCGCTGCATCGCCGCGAAGTGATCGCGCACCGCGTCCGCGTCGCCGAACTGGGTCCACAGATGACCGGGAAGCAGCACGAAGGCTGCCGGCCAGGTGACATTGTCGGTGTACACCGGCCAGTAGGGGGGGCAGACGTCGGGCAGGCTGCCGGTATCGAGTTGGGCGTCCGCCATGTCCTGCACCCACTTGGCGTAGAGCGCGCCGTTGTGGAACAAAAAGGACTCGCCGCGGGAAGCCTCCGCCCGATCGCCCAGCCAACCCTGCCGTTCGTCCCGCTGCGGACAGTCGGTGGGAATGCTGCGGTAGTTGCCGCGCACGCTCCAGGCCACGTTCTGGTGAATGCGGTTCAAGAGCGGATTCGAGCTGGACCATTCGCCCGCCACGGTCAGCGCGTCCCCCACCACGCGAGCTTCCAGTGCGTCTGGGCCCGGCGCACCCGGGTAGCCGCGGAGTTCGACGTAGCGGAAACCATGGCAGGTGAACCGCGGTTCGTAGGTTTCCCGGCCGCGGCCCTTGAGCGTGTAGAGGTCGGTCGCCTTGGCGCTCCGCAAGCTCTCAAAGTCGAGCGTGCCGTCCGGCCGGAGGGTCTCCGCGTGTCGCAACACCACGACGGTGCCCGCCCTGCCCTGCACGGACAGCCGGCACCAGCCCACGAGGTTCTGGCCGAAATCGAAGATCCAGACGCCGGGAGAACGTTCGTGCTGCGCGATCGGTTTCCGGGTCTCGATCACGCGGCGGGGCGGGATCATCTCCGCCACCAACCGCCCGGCGGGCGCCGCCACCGTCTGCGCAGTCTCCCACGCGCCGTCGTCGAAACCTGGCTCGGCCCAAACTTCGAGTTCGCGCCGGGCATCGTACTCCTCCCCGTCATACTCGTTGTTCGCCGTGATCGGCCCCTGCGCCGTGAGCTTCCACGTCCCGTCGCTGGCGACGACCTCCTCCGTCCCATCGGCGTACTGGAGGTGCAGTTGGCACCGCAGCTTCGGATAACCGAACGTCCGCGTCTCGGTCGGCACCGTCAGGCGCGGCGCAAAAAACCGGCCGTTACCGAGGATCACGCCCGCACAGTTGTCTCCCCGCCGCAACGCGTCGGTGACGTCGTGCGTGACATAGAACACCCGCTTCGCGTAGTCCGTCAGCCCGGGGGACAGCACGTGGTCGCCCACCTTCCGACCGTTCAGGTACAGCTCGGACCAACCCAGTCCGCTGACGTACGCGGTCGCGCGCTGCACCTTCTTATCGACCCTGAATTCCTTGCGGAGATAGCGCGCCGCCAGCCGACGGTCCTCGGGCCCGCTGATCTCACCCCAGGGCGCCATGCCGGCCGGGCCGAGCACTCTGACCCGTTGCCAGCCGCCGTGGTTGTACTCCGGCCGCTCCCAGCCGGGGCCGGCCACCCGCGTCGTCCGCCATGTCTCATCGGTCACCAGTTCCGCCCGCTCGCCCGTCGCGGCGACAACCTCCAACCGGGCAAGCAACCCGGCTGGGTTGGGCGCCGTTCCCACGTTCCTCACCTTCACTGCCAGCACGTTGGGGCCCGGCGCAAGTAGCCCGGCGACATCCAACTCCGCCGCGACCTTGAAATTGCCTCCCTGGCCTGCCAAGCGCCCGTTGACGTACGCCACAAACTCGTTGTCCGCCGCGATCAGCAACCGGGCTGACTGCACCGTGGTGTCCTTGGCAATCTCGAAGCGCTGGCAGAAGAAACGTTCTTCCGCTGGCGCCGCGGTGGCGGGATCGCCTTCGGGATACCAAATCCACGACGTGCCGGCGACCGCCGTGCTGCCGGCGATCTCATCCTTGCCGATCCAGACTCCGCGCCAGTCCTCAGCTCGAAGCAACCCCATCGTCCAGCGGGCCGGGGTGCTCCAATCGCTCGCCTGGCCTCGCTCATCCCAGACCCGGACCCGCCAGTAGCACTCCTGGGCCGACTCCAACTGTCGACCGGCGTAGCGGACCAGCACCGATTGATCGGAGGCCACCCGACCGCTGTCCCAGCGGTCCGCCTGTCCAGCCGCAAGCCGGGCCGCCGCACTCGCCACCTGCACCTGATAAGCGGTCTGCCGCGCGCCGCGCACCCCCGGATCCCCAGGCTCGAGCACCCAGCTCAGGCGCGGCTCGGCCGCATCAATCCCGGCCGGATCTTCGAGGTGTTCGCACCGCAATTGCGTGAGACGCAGCGACGCCGCGGCACACACCGCGCCCAAGGCCCAGACTCCGAAGATCCGGGCCGCCTGTCGCAATCCCCACTTGGCACAAGAGCGAGACATGAGTTTCAGCGTCGCACGCAACCCGCCTGTCCCCCACCCATCGTAGGCGCCGACGTCAGGAGGTACCGGGGGCGGAGGGCATCTCCTCTTCGCCTCCTCACGTCGGCGCCTACGGTGAGTCGCGGTTTCATAGGAAACGGCCGGTCTGGTCAACGCTTCAGCGGCCCCGGAAACGCCACCAGGTCCGAACGCGTCTGCCCCCCTTCCGTGATGCGGGCCAGCGTGTAGACCATGCCGTCGTGCCCGAGCGCGATGGAATTCACATAGAGCGGTCGCTGGCCGTCCTCGTAGAAGATCGCACCGTGATCCGTCGTGTGGCCCTCGACCAGGTCATACGTGACGAGGTGCAGGTTCTCCAGACCCTTCGCTTCCCCCATCGCGGTCTGGGCCTTTCCGGCCAACCGCTGACCCTCCACATAGATCGGCGCCCCGGTGAGGTAATGGATCGTCCGCCCGTCCGGGCCCAAGGCAAACCCGAGGTAGCCGTAGCTGAACTGGTCGAACATCCCCGAGCGTTTCGAAGGTTCCGAGGTCAGCCGGTCCAGCACCTCGATCCGGGGCCGGCGCGGGTCGAACCGAAACAGATAGCCCGAGTTCCCGTGCACGCCGTAGATCATCCCGTCCGCCACGCGCCAGAAGGTCTGCCGCCAGTTGTACCCCATGTGACCCGGTGAAGTCGGGTCGTAGAGGCCGAAGTAGTCCTTCCGCAGGTCCTCCCCCGGCACCGGCGCGACCTCGTCCCGGCCGGCGTCGTACCGGAGGATCGCACCCTCGGACGTCGTGAAGTAGGCCGCGCCGTCCGCGAGATCTACCGCGATCGAGCGACACACCGTCCGGTAAGTCGGGCCCACCCCATCCTCGCCTTCGGCGCACATCTTGCCGAAGCTCTTGCTGGTGCGCGTCGCGAGGTCGTACCGGTAGAAGATGCCGCTCGGCCATGTCAACGCGAAGAGCCGCCCGCGCCGCGTGTCCATGTTGAAGGTCAGCACGCCTTCCCGGCCCGGCGCGATCCCGTGATCGTCGAACCGTCCCGACGCGAGGTCGTAACTGAGGAGGTGACCACCAGGGTACGGCTGGTACCCGGCCGGCGGGATGCCCAGCGTTTCCTTGCCCTCGACGATGCTGTAGACCCCGACGTGGGTGGCGAAGAACAGGTGTCCGTCGGCCTCGACGAAGTTCACGTGACTCTTGCCCTGCGGAATCGCCTTCCGCCCCTTCTCCCCGCACGCCTCGGTGAGGTCGGCAAGCTCCTGGATCGTCTGCGTCCGCGGATCGAACCGGAACATCCGTGCGCCCTGATCGATACTCTCGGAACTGAGCACATAATAAATGCGGCCGTCGCTGGCCGTGCCCATGCCGTTGTAGGTGTCGTGGCCGAGGGGAAAGCCGGAGTTGAAGGTCCGGGCGACGATCTTCTTGCCGGTGTACGCCCGACCGTCCGGCACCACCGGCGGCTGAGCACCGTGCAAGGTGTGGCAAGCAAGACTGATCAACCAGACCGTCGCCACCCCTCGGAGCGACGTCGCGAATCGGAATCGAGACGGGTTCATGGCTTGAGGACAAGACCCTCGTTCCACCCCACGGGGTGGGGCAGTGGAGGAACGCGGGGATACTGGTCCGCCGCCGCGGCCCGGGGCAACGAGAAAGCGAGCGGGATTGACCTGGCCTTCGTCCGGCATTACACATAGCGCGTCTGGCGCGGGTCCAGGAGGCAGCATGGCGAGCGGGCAGGCGGGCAAGGCCCTGGATTCTCTCGCGACTCAGGAGCGAGGGAATCCGCGAATCTGGACCGGCAAAAAGGAGCCCGACGGCAAAGCAGTGACCAACGCGAGCCATGAGTAAGCAGGAGATCGAGGCATTGCGGCGTGCGCAGGCCGCCCTCGAGACCTCTCGGAACCGCTACCTGGATCTCTACGAACAGGCTCCGGCAGGCTACCTCATTCTCGACGAACATGGCCTCATCCAGGACGCCAACCTGGCCGCCGCCACCCTGCTCGGCACCCGCCGCGACGCGCTGCCCGGACAGTCGTTCCGAAACCGGGTTGCCCTGGCCGATCAGCGGCGCTACGAACAGCACTGGCAAAGCGTCGCGGCCTCGGGGGGGCCGGAGGTGTGCGAAGTGCGGCTGGTGAGCGAGGACGCCGCCCCACGCTGGGCCCAGATCGAGACCAACCGGGCCGACCTCCCAGGCCCCGGTCCTTCGCTCCGCCGCATGGTGATCAGCGACATCACCCGCCGCAAACAGGCGGACGCGGAACAGGCCGAAGCGGACCGCCGCCACCACCAACTCCAGAAGGCCGACAGCCTGGGCCGGATGGCCGGGGCGATCGCCCACCGCTTCAACAGCCTCCTCGGCGCCGTGATGGGCAACCTCGAACTCGCCCTCGAAGATGGCCTCCGCGACGAGGGTTCCCGCGTCTTCTTGACCGAAGCCCTCGAGGCCGCCCGACGAGCCGCCGATATCAGCGGCCTGATGCTGACCTACCTCGGACAAACCCCGGTGCCCTACGACCCGCTGGAACTGGTCGACTTCGTGCGCCAGGGCCTGCCCTCGCTGCGCACCGGGCTGCGTCGTGGCCAGACCCTCGACGCCGTCCTGCCCGATGCGCGCCTGGTGGTCTGTGCCAACGCCGACCAACTCCAGGAGGTCCTGGGCCAGTTGGTGACCAACGCCGTTGAAGCCTCCGGGGAACGTCCCGGCGCCATCCGCCTCGAACTCTCCCGCGTCGCACCCACCGCCATCCCGACCGCCCACCGGTTTCCCGTCGAATGGCAGCCCCAGGAACCATCGTACGTGCGACTCGAGGTCCGCGACAACGGCGGTGGCATCGCTGCGCCCGACCTCAACCAGGTCTTCGACCCCTTCTTCTCGCGCAAACTGACCGGACGCGGGCTGGGGCTCTCCGTGGTGTTGGGCATCGTCCAGGCCCATCGCGGCGCCGTGACCGTCGCCAGCGAACCCGGCCGGGGCAGCGTCTTCACCCTCTACCTGCCGGAGGCGAATGCCGGGCAAACGCCGCCGCCCCCCGCGCCCGAAGCGAAATCACCCGCCCACCCCGGGGGTCCCGGATGACCGCCCCGCCCGACACCATCACAGTCTCGCGACTCCGCGCCACCCTCGCGAGTCTCGGCGAAGGGGTCATCGCGACCGACCTCCACGCGACCGTGGTCGAACTGAATCCGGAAGCCGAACGGCTCACCGGCTGGACGGGAACCGAGGCCCGCGGGCAGCCGCTCGATACCGTGTTTTCCCTCCTGGACGAGCGGACTGCGACGCCGGTGACCGGCCTCGCTCAGACCGTCTTGCGGCACGGCGCCGTCGTGGGCGGAAGTGACACCCTGCTGGTGGCGCGCGACGGCACCCGCCGTCCCGTGGCCCACACGGCCGCCCCCATTCGGGATGAGATCGGCGCCATCCAGGGCGTGGCGCTGGTCTTCAGCGACCAGACCACGCAGCAGGCGGCCCAACGGGCCCTCCGGGCGAGCGAAGAGCGGTTGCGCCTGGCCCTCGCGGCCGCTCACCAGGGTCTCTACGACCTGAACCTCCAAACTGGCGAGTGCGTGGTGAGCCCCGAGTACGCCCGCTTGCTGGGCGAAGATCCTTCGTCCTTCCGCGAAGACTATGCGGCCTGGGTGGCCCGCATGCATCCGGACGACCGCCCTGCGGTGCGCCAGGCCTACGAGGATTACGTCGCCGGCCGCCGCAGCGAACACCGGATCGAGTATCGCCAGCGTGCCGCCGGCGGCCAGTGGAAGTGGCTCCTCTCCGTGGGCCGGCTCGCCGCGCGTTCGGCAGACGGCCGACCGCTGAGACTCCTCGGCACGCACACGGACATCAGCGCGCGCAAAGACGCCGAGGCCGCGTTGCGCGACTCCCTCCACGAGAAGGAGGCCCTGCTCCGGGAAGTCCACCACCGCGTGAAAAACAACCTCCAGATCATCTCGAGCCTGCTGCGGCTCGAGGCCGCCGGCATCGATCATCCCCTCACCCGCGCCGTGCTCCAGGACATGCAGCATCGCATCCGCTCCATGGCGCTGTTGCACGAGACCCTGTACCGCTCCGACAATCTGGCCCGCGTCCACCTGCGCCCCTACCTCGAGCGGCTCTGCGCCCAACTGTTCCGCTCCCTCCTCAGACAGCCGGGCGCCGTGCAACTCCACCTCGACATCGCCCCCGTCCGACTGGACCCCGCCCAGGCCATTCCCTGCGGTCTCATCGTCAATGAACTGGTCTCCAACAGCCTCAAGCACGCCTTCCCAGGTGGCGCGGGCGGGGCGGTTCACGTCGAGCTCCAACCCCTCCCCCCCAGCCCGGAATTCCGGCTGTCTGTCCGGGACACCGGCGTGGGCTTGCCCGCGACCTTGGAGCCCGACCGCTTGCGGTCGTTGGGACTTCAACTGGTCTCCGACCTGACGCGCCAACTGGAAGGCACCCTGGCCATCGAGCGAGGACCCGGAGCACGCTTCACCATCACGTTCCGGCCGGCCGGGGAGCCGGAAGCGCGGGCGGAGGCACGCCCAGGCAGCCTGACGACATGAGCACGTCGAGAATTCTCATCGTTGAGGACGAGGCCATCGTGGCGCTGGACATCCGGCGACAGTTGGCCGAGCTGGGTTATGAACCGCTGGCCACCACCGCCCGGGGGGAGGACGCCGTCGCCCTGGCCGGACAACTCCGACCGGACCTGGTTCTGATGGACATCTGCCTGCAGGGTGCCATGGACGGCATCGTCGCTGCGCAATCGATCCGGGAACAGTTCGGCCTGCCCGTCGTCTTCCTCACCGCCTTCGCGGGCGCCGAGACCCTGGGCCGGGCCAAGCTCGCCGAACCGTTCGGCTACCTCGTCAAGCCGTTCTCGGAACTCGATCTGCGGACCGCGATCGAGATGGCCCTCCACCGGCACCAGGCCGAGGTCCGCCTGCGCCAGAGCTACGAGGAACAGGCCGCCATCCTGCGCACGGCCATGGACGGCTTCTGCCTCCTGGATCGCGAGGGCCGCTTCCTCGAGGTCAACGAGTCCTTCTGCCGCCTCACCGGCTATGAACGGTCCGTCCTCCTCGGCCGAACCCTGGCTGAACTGGACCCCGAGGGCGCCCCGACCGACGCGGCGACGCTCCTCGGCCGCTTCCGCCAATCCAGCCCCCCCGGCTGTGAATGGCGCCTGACCCGGCACGACGGTCAACGCGTCGATGTCGAGCTCAGCGTCAACTGGCTGCCACACGCCGGCGGCCGCTGGTTCTGCTTCGCCCGCGATATCACCGAGCGCAAACGGACCCTCGAATGGCTCTCGCTGCAAAGCGCCGCCCTCGAGGCTGCCGCCAACGCCATCGTGATCACCGACCCCACCGGCGCCATCCTCTGGGTCAACGCCGCGTTCGCCGCCACCACCGGTTACGGCCTCGACGAAGTGCGCGGCCGCAATCCCCGGGACCTCCTCCGGTCCGGCCAGCAAGACCAGGCCTTCTACCGCACCCTCTGGGACACCATCCTCGCCGGCCAGTTGTGGCAGGGCGAGATCGTCAACCAGCGCAAGGACGGCAGCCTCTACCCCGCCGAGCTCAGCATCACCCCCCTCCGCAACGCCCGCGGCCACCTCACCCACTTCATCGCGATCCAGCAGGACATCACCCGCCGCAAGGAACTCGAAGCCCGGTTCCGTCAGGCCCAGAAAATGCAGGCTTTCGGCCAGTTGGCCGGCGGCGTGGCCCACGACTTCAACAACCTGCTCTCCGTCATCCTCATGCACACCGGCCTCCTGCGCGCCTCCCCGGACCTCACCGGCAGCCAGACCGACGAACTCGCCCAGATCGCCGCCGCCGCGGAACGCGCCGCCAACCTCACCCGCCGCCTCCTCGCCTTCAGTCGCCGCGCCACCCTCCACCTCGAACCCTTGGACCTCAACGAGGTCGTCACCGCCATGAGCCAGATGCTCCGCCGCCTCATCGGCGAATCCATCGAACTGCGCACCCTCCTCCTCCCCGGCGGCGCGCCCACCCACGGCGATCGCGGTCTGCTCGAACAAGTCCTGCTCAACCTGGTCATCAATGCCCGTGACGCCATGCCCCAGGGCGGCCAGCTCACCCTCGAGCTGAGCGCCCCCCCCCTCGGGGCCGACGCCATCCTCCCCCCCGGCGTCCAACCCGGACGCTTCCTCTGCCTGAACGTCCGCGACACCGGCCTCGGCATCGCGCCCGAACATCTGCCACGGCTCTTCGAGCCGTTCTTCACCACCAAACCCGCCGGCCAGGGCACCGGCCTCGGCCTGGCCACGGTGTACGGCATCGTCGAGCAACACCGCGGGTGGATCGAGGTCGACAGCCACCTCGGCCAGGGCACCACCTTCCACGTCCACCTCCCCCGCCTCGCCACTGCGCCCGCGCCCCTCCCGCCCCCGCGCCCCGCCGAAACCGCCCCCCGCCCAGGTGGCGGCACCGAAACCGTGCTCGTCGCCGAAGACGAACCCGGCCTCCTGTCGGTAACCTCGCGCATCCTCAAGCGCGCCGGCTACCGCGTGCTCGAAGCCGCCGACGGCCAGGTCGCCCTCGCCTTGTGGCGACAACACGCCGGCGCCGTGGACCTGCTCCTGACCGACCTCGTGATGTCCGGGGGCCTTTCCGGCCGACAGCTCGCCGAACAACTCCAACTCGAGCAGCCCCGCCTGAAGGTGCTCTACATGAGCGGGCATTCCGACGAGGTCGCCGGACGCAACCTCGGCCTCCGGGAAGGCGTGAACTTCCTGCAGAAACCCTTTGCCTCCGCCCATCTCCTCGCCACCCTCCGCACCTGTCTCGACGGCCAACCGGCCGATGCCGGGCAGGTTCCTTGACCCGCCCCACCACCCTCGCTGTTGGACCTCGCGCCAGCGTCGGGAGTGCGTGCGGTTCACCGCCGCTTTGCGTGAGGGCGGGGGGGCGTGGTGAACGAAAAGCGCCGCTGGAAGCCGGCGCACTCCATACGCTCCGCGCCTGCCGAACGCTGCGGACCTCGCGCCAGCGTCGGGAGTGCGTGCGGTTCACCGCCGCTTTGCGTGAGGGCGGGGCGTGGTGAACGAAAAGCGCCGCTGGAAGTCGGCGCACCACACGTCTGCCAGCCTGCCGAACGCTGCGGACCTCGCTGCGCCAGCGTTTGGAGGTAAGTGGTTCACCGCCGCTTGCGAGTTGAGGGCGTAGAACGGTGCGCGTCAGCTGGCTGGCACTCGCACACGCTCCGCGCCTGCTGAACGCTGCGGACCTCGCGCCAGCGTCGGGAGAGGTGTTCGCCGCCGCTTTATGGAGGGCGGGGGGCGTGGTGAACGAAAAGCGCCGCTGGAAGTCGCCGCACTCCATACGCTCCGCGTCTGCCAAACGCTGCGGACCTCGCGCGAGCGTCGGGAGTGCGTGTGGTTCACCGTTGCTTATGTGAGGGCGGGGGCGGTGGAACGGTGCTGCCAGTCGGCGCACTCCATACGCTCCGCGCCACCCCGCCACCGCTGGACCGACTCTCGCCCCTGGATCCTGAGCCTCGAGCTTTGAACTTTGATCCTTGAGTTTCTTTGAGCTTTGACCTTTGATCCGGAGCTTCCTTGAGCTGACCTTTGATCCTGAACTTCCCTGAGCTTTGACCTTGATCCTGAACTTCCCTTTGAGCTTTGCCCTTGGAATCCTGGAACTTCCCTTGAGCTTTGACTCGATCCTGGAACTTCCCTTGAGCGTTGACCTTTGATCCTGGAGCTTCCCTTGAGCTTTGACCTTTGATCCTGGAACTTCCCTTGAGCTTTGACCCTTGATCCTGGAACTTCCCCTGAGCTTTGACCTTTGATCCTTGAGCTTCCCTTGAGCTTTGACCTTTGAACTTTGAGCTTCCCTCCCCTTCGGCTCGCGGCTTGCCCAAACCGCCGGCCGACTTACACTCGACGCATGAAAGAAGCCCGATGCTTGCTCGCCCTGACCGCCGGCGCCGCCGCGGCGCTCCTCTACCTGGCAGGCTGCGCCACCGAACCCGTCACCGGCCGGCGCCAGCTCATTCTGGTGAGTGCCGCGGAGGAGTTGCAACTCGGCCTGACCGAGTTCGAGAAGATGAAAAAGGAAGTGCCGATCAGCAAAGACAAGGCCAACCAGGCGCTCGTTCAGCGAGTCGGCAACCGCATCGCTGCCGTGGCGGATCTGCCGAACGCCCAGTGGGAGTTCGTCCTGTTCGAGAGCCCGGTTCCCAATGCCTTCTGTCTGCCGGGCGGCAAGGTCGGCATCTACTCGGGGATCCTGCCGATCACCCGCGACGAGGCCGGTCTGGCCACCGTCATCGGCCACGAAGTCGCCCACGCCGCCGCCCGCCACGGCGCCGAACGCATGAGTGAAGCCATGGCCCTCGGCACCGTCGGCAGCGTCGCCAGCAGCTATCTCGGCAGCGAGAAGCCCGACCTCGAACCGTACTTCTCCTCCGCCTATGGCGTCGGCTCGCAACTGCTCCGGGTGCTCCCGCACAGCCGGAGCCAGGAAGCACGCGCGGATCAAATCGGGCTCATCTACATGGCGCGGGCCGGATACGATCCCGAGGCGGCCGTCGGCTTCTGGCAGCGGTTCGCCGAGTTCAACCGCCAGCAGGGAGGCTCCGAAACGATGTGGTTCCTGCGCACCCACCCCCTTGACGAAGACCGCATCGCCAACCTGCAGAAGTACCTCCCCCAGGCGCGCCAGGAGTTTCGCCCGGCCCGTTGACCGGCTGTTTCCTCGCGACGGCGGAGCGAAAAGATCAGTACTGGTGGGTGGCCTCGGTCTCCCAGACCGGACGCGTGATCTGGTCGCTTTCGAGCTGGACCCGGAACCGCACATCCCCGGCTTCGACGGCTTTCACCACCACCCGCCACACGGCCTGGGCTTTAGGCTCAAGCACCGGTAGCGCCGCCATCGTCACCTCCGCCCCTTCCGCCTGCACCGCCGTCGGGCCGCTCCCCGACACGAACTGCTGCGCCGGCTCGAGGGTGCAGACGAGCCGGACATTGGTGTCGGGCAACGACCCCTGGTTGGTCACCGTGATCACGTAGGTTTCGTCGCTGCCCACCTCGATCGGGTCATCCAGATCCACGACTTCGAGGAGAATGGCGGGAATCCCGGCGACTTGGGCCTGGCACTCGCTCCGCGCCGCGGGCGCGCACGCCCCCTGGACGGTGCCGGCGAAGCTCAGCCCGCCCGGTGCGTCCGTGGTGAACACCGCGCACACCCGGTAGCTGGACGCCGGCGCCAGATCACCCAATTCCCACACCACCTGCCCGTTCGCCGCCTGGCCGCCCGCCGTGACCGCGGTGCAGGTGGCCCCTGGCGGCAGCGCCAGGGTGACGCGCACCTGCGATTCGGTCGCGTCCCCCGTGTTGCCCGCGGTCAGGCAGACCTGGACCGGTCGCCCGACCGGCACCTCGGCAGGAGTCTGACATTGAAGCGTTAGTCGTGCGGCCCGGACCAACGTTGTGGCCGTGGCCTCGGCAGTGGTCCCCTCCGCCGATGTCGCGCGGACGTGCAGGGCCTGTCGCCCAGCCGCCGTGGCCGTCACGGGAATGGCGAATTCCCGGCTGGCACCCGGCTCGAGCACGCCGGCGTCCAGCCCCGGCGCGGTTTGTGTATCGACCCGGGCGAGGCCCGCCGGTAGCGTGGCGCTCAATTGCACCTGCGTCAGAGGGAGATTGCCGCGGTTGTGGACAATGACGCTTACGGGGAATTCCGCGCAACCACTGGCCTCGGCCGGCGCGCCGAGGGTCAGTCGCAGCTCCGGCCGCGGAGGCGGGACGTGAGCGCCCTGATCCTCGATCCAGAAGTTGCTGCAGGCCTTGGGCGTCACCACCCGGTAGCGACGGCCCTGGGAGACAAAGAAGAACTCGTACGCGTCGATGGGTTTCTTCCCGGCCCAGAGGACATCGCGGAGCAGGACGGGCTTGCCCCGCTCGCGGGAAGACATGGCCGGGAGCCGCGTGCCGGGCGGGATCTCGATCTCGGTGATCGTCGCTTCGGCGGCGGCGCGGCGGAAGTCGGCGAGGTTCCCGGGCCACTGGGACTGGAACAGGATGGCGGCGATGTCGGCCTGGAGTTCCGGCGCCCGGAACAGGGCCCGCAAGTCCGCGGGTTTGCGCAGGGGTTTGGCGAACCGCGTGGCCGGGTTGCCCAGGCGCGTGGCCGTGTGTTGCTGCGCCTGAGCGGGCCGGCCGGCCAGCACGGCCGCCACCAACACGGTCCCCAACGTGGCGAGTGTCCTTCTGGTCATGGGTGAGGGAGGTCGCGGTTGCTGCTTGACGGGGGATGCTACCGGCGCACGGAGCCGGGATCAAGGTGGAACTCCCAAAGACCAGGCTTGGCGACAGGCGGCTTCCGTGCAAGGCTCGCCCGGGATGTGCCTCACAACCGACCGCTACGCGAACGCTGCGACGCCATGACTGCGCCTCCTGCTGCTCCCCGGGAAGTTTACCAGCGTTTGCACCGGACCATCGGCGAGGTGATCCAGGGCCAGGACCACACCGTGCGCCGGCTCCTGGCCGCGTTCGCCAGCGGCGGCCATGTATTGCTGGACGACTTCCCCGGCACCGGCAAGACCACCCTGGCCAAGGCCCTCGCCCGGGCGCTGGCGGCGCGGTTCACCCGCGTGCAGTTCACCCCCGACCTGCTGCCCTCCGACATCCTCGGCGTCGCCATCCTCAACCAGAAGACCAGCGACTTCGAGTTCCACGAAGGCCCGGTCTTCACCAACATCCTGCTGGCCGACGAGATCAACCGCGCCTCCCCCCGCACCCAGTCGGCCTTGCTCGAAGCCATGGCCGAAGGCCAGGTGAGCGTCGAGGGCGAGCGCCGCGTCTTGCCCGATCTCTTCTTCGTGATCGCCACCCAGAACCCGGTCGAGTTCCGCGGCACCTATCCTCTGCCCGAGGCGCAGATGGACCGTTTCGCCATGCAACTGGCGTTGGGCTACCTGAACCCGGAGGCGGAAGCCGAACTGCTGGCCGCCCAGATGCGGGTCCACCCCCTGGAGCGAATCACCGCCTGCGCGAACCTGAACGACGTCCTCCGGTTGCGCCAGGCCGCCCAGGCGGTCCGCGTCAGCGAGGAACTGCGCCGCTACATCGTGGACCTCGTCGGCGCCACCCGCAAAACCGTCGGCGTCCGGCTCGGCGCCAGCCCGCGCGCCTCGCTGGCCCTCATGAAAGCCAGCCAGGCCCTCGCCCTGTTCCAGGGCCTGGAATGCGTCACTCCGGACCAGGTGCAGGAACTGGCCGTGCCCGTCCTCGCCCACCGCCTGGTGCTGGACCCTCAGGCCCAGTACTCGGGCCAGAGCAACCGCAGCGTCGTCGAAACCATCCTCCGCCAGGTGCCCGTCCCCGCATGAGCCGCCCGCCCCGCCCGGCCCCCTCGCCATGCTGATCCGCTGGTTGCATCGTCTCTCCACCGGCGGACGCCGGTTTGCCGCCTCGATCCGGCGACGGTTCACGCCGGCCGGGGGCTTCGTCCTGGTGGGACTGGCCTTGACCGTCAGCTCGGCTGACCCCGAGCAAACCGTCGGGATCCAGGTCTTCCTGGTCCTGCTGGCCTTCTTCGCGCTTGCCCTGCTCTCCGCCCCGTTCTTCCGCGGGAATTTCGCCCTCGAACGCCAAGCCCCGCGCTTCGTCACCGCCGGCGATCCCTTCACCGTCCGCGTCCAAATTCGTAACCTGTCGGCACGCACGGAGACCGGCCTTGAATACCTCGAAGATCTCCAGGACCCGCCGGTCACCGTGGCCGAATTCGCGGCGCGCCTGCGGCCCGGACGCGAGAACCGAAGCTTTCGCCTCGGCGGTCCCCTGCCCCCCATCCGCCGAGCCCGTACCCGGCCCGCCCCGGTGCCGCCCCTGCCGGCGCGGGGCCAGGTCGAGATCGAAACCGCGGTGGTGGCGTATCGCCGGGGCCCGCTGGTGCTGGCGGGCGGTTGGGTGGCGCGCCCGGATCCGTTCGGGCTCTTCCGCGCATTCCGGCGCGTGCCTTCGCCCCACACCGTCCTGGTGCTGCCGCGCCGTTACCTGCTCCCACCCCTCGCGCTGCCCGGCTCGGCCCAATACCAGCGCGGCGGCGTCGCCCTGGCCGCGGGTGTGGGCGAGTCGGAGGAGTTCGTGGCGCTGCGAGAGTATCGCCGGGGCGACTCGCTGCGACGCGTCCACTGGCGGAGCAGCGCGCGCCTCGGGCAACCCATCGTCAAGGAGTACCAGGACGAGTACTTCACCCGTCATGCCCTCGTCCTGGACACGCATTGCGAAGCCGCACGCGATGCCGTCTTCGAAGAGGCCGTGGCCGTGGCCGCCTCCTTCGCCTGCACCGTGCCCGACCAGGAATCGCTGCTCGACCTGCTCTTCGTCGGGCCCCAGACGGTCTGCGTGACCAGCGGTCGCGGCGTGGGACACACCCAGCAGATGCTCGAAGTCCTGGCCGCCGTGAAGCCCTGCCGTGAGCCGCGCCTCAGCGAACTCGAAGCCCTCGTCTGGCAACACCGCGGTTCGCTCAGCGGATGCCTGCTGGTCCTCATGGATTGGGACGAACCGCGGCGCGCCCTCGTGCGACGCTTGAAGACCCTGCGCCTGCCCACCCTGGCCATGGTGCTCGTCCCCCACGGCCAGGCCGGCCACTTTGAGCCGGGCCCGCCGGCGGATCAACCCGACCGCCTGCTGGTGCTCGAGGCCGGGCGCGTCGGGCAGGACCTCCAGCGATTGGAGGGCCGGCCATGAACGCAGGACGCGGCCATGCGTGAACCCTTGCCCGAACGTGGAGCCGGGGTCGCCCGCCTGCCAGGCGCCCCACCAGCACCTCCGCCCCTGGCCGTGGCGGCGGCCCTGGCGTTGTGGGGCTGGCAGGCCGACTGCCTGCCGTGGGCCCTCGCCATGGGCACACTGATCGAAGTCGCCCGGTTCTCGTCCCTCCGCCTCGACCCCGGGCAGGACGATTTCAACCGGCTTTGGAACCTCACCACGCTCCTCTTCCTCGGCGTCGGACTGTACCTCTTCCTCGCCCGCGAAGGCCTCGGTTCGGTCGGGTCGCTGGTGGACACCGGTTCCTCCTCGACGCGCCTCGAGGGACTTCGCCAGCTCTCGCAGACGGCTCTCGCCTTTCTGCGGGCCATTCCGTTCGTTCTGTTCCTCTTTGTCCTGGCGCACGCCTGGAGCCGCACCGGCCCCCTGCCCTGGACCACGTTCTCACTCCTGCTCCGCGCGCGCGCGGCCCGGGAACGCCTGGGGTTCTCGCTCCCCACCCCCGCCTTGTCCTCCTCCTCGGCCCGCGGGCTCCGGCTCACGGCCAATGCTCCAGCCGAGGGAACATCGACCGTCTGGAGCGAGCCGCGCGTCCATCCCGGCTTTCCGTACCTCGCGCTGGTGCTATTCGCCTCCGGGGCTTCGGCCACCCGTTCCCCGTTCTTTCTGCCCCTGTGCGCCGCGATGGTGAGCTGGGCGCTCTGGCCGTGGCGCAACCGGCGGTTCCGCGCCCCCACCTGGGCCGGCCTGCTGCTGCTCGTGCTCGCAGCCACCCTCGCCGGTCAGCAGGGCCTCCTGGCGCTGCGCGCGGCCTGGCAGGGACTCGAAAGCCGCCTCGCCGAAGGCAGCGGTGAGGGCCGCTTCGACCAGCAACGCAACCTCACCGCCCTCGGCAGTGTGGGCCGGATCAAACAGTCCGGTCGCATCGTGCTGCGGGTACACACCGACTCGGACCGCGCCCCGGGACTCCTGCGCGAAGCCGCCTTCAACCGCTTCCGGGGCAACACCTGGACCGTGGCGCTGCGCGACTTCCAACCGGTGGTCCCCGAGTTGGACGGCCTCCTCTGGCCCCTCAGCCCCGAGCGCCGCCGCGGCGAGTCGATGCAGATCGCCACCTACTCCGTCAACGGCGAAGCCCCGCTGTCCCTGCCCCCCGACACCCTCGCCGTCCGCAACCTCACCGCCCAGGTCCTCGAGACCAACGTCTTCGGCGCGGCCCGATGCCAGCTCGCCCTGCCGCTGGTCACCTATGCCGTCGAGCACGGCCCGGGCGGCGGCTTCGACGGCGCCCCCTGCGTGGATGACACCGACCTGGATCAGCTTCCCTGGCAGGACCAGGCCGTGATCCGGGCGGTGGCCGACGAACTCGGCTTGCCCTCCCTCCCCCCCCACGCCGCGGTCGAGAGCCTGACCCGCTACTTCGCCTCGGCCTTCCGCTATTCCCTCTGGCAACGCGCGGGTGCCCGCTCGGAACACACCGGCATCCTCGAGCGTTTCCTCCGCGAAACCCGCGTAACCATTGGTGATGCTTCGCCACCGCCACGGTGCCCTGCCCGGCGCCGCCGGAATCCCCACCGGTACGCCGTCGGGTACAGCATTACCCAGCGTCGCGCGAAGCGTGGATCGCCTGCAGCCGGACGCCCATGCCTGGTGCGGGCCTACCTCGACGGGCGTTGGCTGGATGTAGATACCACGCCCGCAACCTGGCACGCGGAAGAGCAGCACGCCGCCCGCTGGTGGGAGGCCTTGAGCGACCGTCTCTCCGATGTTTGGTATCGCTTCACCCAGTGGCGCCAACAGGCCGGCCACGGTCGCCTTTATCTCTTCGCCGCCAGCATGGTCGTCCTCGCCTGGCTCGCCTGGCGCCAGGTCCGCGGCAGCCGCTGGCGACGGACGCGACGCGACCGAAGCACGTCGATGCCGCGCCGGCCCCCGCCCGGGCTGGACTCGGAGTTCTACGGCCTGGCGCGCTCCTTCGAGACCATCCACGGGCCGCGGTCGCCCCACGAAACCTGGCCGGCCTGGACCCGCCGCGTCGGCCTGCTCGACTCGCCCACAGCCGATCGCGTCCAGGAAGCCCTCCGCCTCCACTACCGGCTTCGCTTCGACCCCGAGGGGCTCCCCCCGGCCGAGCGTGAACGCCTTCGCCAGCTCGCCGGCCTCACCGCAGGGAGCGGAACCCCGCCAGCGCCCACGGCCGGAGGCAAGGCGTGACTTGAGCCCGAAGCGAGTTAGGGTGGCGTGGTTCGCCGGAAACGCCTGGCCCCGGGACACTGACCTATGAGTGCCATGACCCTGGAAATCGCCGTCATCTTCGCCCTGTTGCTCGCCAACGGGCTCTTCGCCATGAGCGAGATCGCGGTGGTGTCCGCCCGCAAGGCGCGACTGCGCCAGCGCGCCGAGGCCGGGAACTCCCGCGCGCGGGCAGCCCTCGAACTGGCGGAAAATCCCAACCGCTTCCTCGCCACCGTCCAGGTCGGCATCACGCTGGTCGGTACCTTGGCGGCTGCCTTTGGTGGCGCCCGGGTCGCGGGGAGCCTCGCGGGCTTCCTCACGCAGGTGCCCTGGCTCGAACCCTATGCGCAGCCCCTGAGCTTCGGCCTCGTGGTCGCCGCCATTACCCTCGCCAGCCTCATCATTGGCGAACTCGTCCCCAAGCGATTGGGTCTGGCCAACCCCGAAGGCATCGCGGCGTTCATCGCCGGCCCCCTGGGCGCCCTGTCCCGCATCGTCTCGCCGCTCGTCACCCTGCTGGGCTGGGGCACCGATGCCGTCCTCAAACTGTTCCGCATCGAGGCCAAACCGGTGGTTGAGGTGACCGAGGAAGAGGTGGGACTGCTGGTGCGCGAGGGAATGCGGGCTGGCGTCTTCCATCCCAGCGAACCGGCCATGGTCGAAGGCGTGCTCGCGCTGGACCGGCTCACCCTCGGCGAGTTGATGACCCCGCGCGCCAAGATCATCTGGGTCAACGTCCATGAACCCCATGACGCCATCTGGCACAAGATCGTGGTGAGCGGCCACACCACATACCCCGTGTACGACGGCAACCTCGACCACGTCGTCGGCGTCGTCACTGTCAACGCCATCTACGCCAACCTCGCCGCCGGCATCCCGCCCCGCGTCAAGGACCTCATGACCCCGCCGCTGGTGGTGCCCGCGACCCAGTCCGCCAGCGCCCTCCTCGAGACCTTCAAACGCACCGGCAAGCACATCGCCCTGGCGGCCGACGAATTCGGCGGCATCGTCGGCCTCGTGTCCCTCCACGACATCATGGAGGCGATCATTGGCGAGCTCCCCTCGCCGGACGAGCGTCTCAAGCCCCGGGCCAAACGTCGCGAGGACGGTTCAGTGCTCGTCGACGCCATCATCGAGCTCGACGAATTCGCCCGGGCCGTCCCGGACTTTCAACTGCCCCCCGCCGCGGGGCGCCACTACCAGACCTTCGCCGGCTTCATCATGCAGCAGTTGGGCCGCGTCCCCGCCGAGGGCGAAGCCTTCGACTGGAGCGGCTACCGGGTCGAGGTCATCGACATGGACGGCCACCGCGTGGACAAGGTGCTCCTGATGCGCCAACCCTAACCCCAAGGGGTCAGTTCATCATTTGCTCCATTCACCATCCCAAAGGGGTCAGTTCTTGACTTTGTCATCTCGACGCGTCCGCGCGGGGGTGAGTTGACAAAGTCAAGAACTGACCCCTTCGGCACGAGGCTTGCCCTGCCCCGGTCCAGCGTGTTAGCTCATCGCCACACGTCCCCGACCGGCTTATGTCTGCATCGCCTGCCTCTCGCCCGCCGCGCTCTCCACAGCCCGGCATCCCACCGTGCCGCCGGCCGTCCTCAACTCGCCGTCAACGACCCGGCGCGCCATGGCGCGCCGTCGCGGTCGCGCTGGGGTTCCTCGCCAGCACCGCCTCCGCGCAGGACCTGGACCTGCTGCGCGGACAGCGGAACTACCTGGCCGCCTGCGCTGCGTGCCATGGCCCCCACGGGCGCTACGATCCCGCCCTGCCCGGCGTGCAGTCCCTCGACCCCAAACCCGCCGATTTCAGCGATCCCCTCTTCAACAGCCGCGAACCGGCCGGCGACTGGTTCATGGTCACTAAGCACGGCGGAGCCCTCATTGGGTTCTCCGCCGCCATGCCCGCATTCACAGATGCCTTCTCGGACGCCGAGATCGAGGAGATGATCGCCCACCTCAAGACCCTGGCGGGCGAGCACAACTACCCGCCCGGCGACCTCAATTACCTGCTCGCCTTCCGCACCAAGAAGGCCTGGATCGAGGATGAAGTCGTGTACTTCAACCGCTTCACGCGTCGTCCCGACGGCGAGGACGCAGTCGCCAATGCCCTCGAGTTCGAGAAGCGCTGGTTCGCCCGCTGGCAGACCGAGCTCAAGCTGGTGCACGAGTTCGAGGGGGGCCAGGGCCAGTGGGACGAGGTCGAGGCCGGTGCCAAGTACGTGCTCTACGACCACCTCCCCCGCACCTTCCTGCTCTCGGGGGGCGCCGACTTCGCCGTGTCGCTGCGCAGCGGCAACGAGGCCGAGGCCATCCCGTTTCTGGCGGCCGCCAAAGGTCTGGGCGAGGCGTTCACCCTGCAAACCAGCCTGAAATCCCACCTGCCATTCCGCGACCCCGGCGGAGGCGACCTCGAGTGGGCATCGGTCGTGCACTGGATGCCCACCCCCTGGCCGCGCGGCGTGTTTCCCGGACTGGAACTGACCGCGCGGGCACCCTTCCAACCGGGCGACCAGGACGAGGTTCAGTGGACTCTCCTGCCCCAGTTCAACTTCGGTTTGAGCCGGCGGGGACACGTCCGGGCCGCGGCCGGGGTTGAGATCCCCCTCAACCAGCGTACCTACGACTTCCGGTTCCACGCCTATGTCCTGTGGGACTTCGCCGATGGGATGTTCTGGGAAGGCTGGCGGAAAGGCCGCGCCCAACCCGCCGGGATCAGCGAATACGAGTAGACGCGCCCGACGGATCCGGTCGGAGCGGCAGCTTGGGGCCGCGCCGAGGGCGGCGAGGAGGCGATGAGAGCCGCTGTTTTCCAGACTTGACTTGGTAAAGCTGCCTTCCCAAAGTCCCCAGGTAGCCCAAGAAACACCAACGCTCACGCGTGCAGCCGAAATCCCCTGGCAAGTCCTGGTGACCTCCGGCGCGCGCCACCCAAACCATGAAACCCAACACGCGGTCTATGCGGAGCCTGCTCCTGCTGGCATGCGTTGTAAGCCTAGGATCGACATCCAGTTGGTCCCAGCCGTACGACATCCTGACGTTTGACCCCACGGCACCCGGCCCCTGGTCGGATGTCGACAAGACCACCCTTCAGGTGCCCATGGTTCCCAAGGGCTCGATCAAGCTCGATGCCAACCCCACCCCCGCCGAGTACGGCGGCTTTGCTGGCATCACCGTCACGCCGGGCGACAATGCCTGGATCCTCGACTACCCGCCGGACCGCGTCTGGGACGGCCCGGAGGACTCGAGCTTCACCTTCTGGCTCGCCCACGACGAGGATTACTTCTACGTCGGCGTGGACGTGAAAGACGACGTCGTCAACACGGACGATCCCAACAGCGCCTTCTGGAAGGACGACTCCATCGAGATCATCATCGACGCCCTCAACGACCGTTTCGATGTCAACACGGACAACTCGAACGATGCCTACGGCGGCCATTGCTATGTGAACTTCGAGGGCCGCTTCTCCCGCTGGGATGACGCCACCGGCACGATCAACGGACAAACCTGGTCGTCGGCCGTCGACTGGAAGTACGGGCCCGACGGCGAGATCTTCGGCGTGGGCGCCCAGGGGCCCACCGGCTGGAAGCTCGAGGCGCGCTTCAAGAAATCGTTGTTCGAGGATCCCGCGGCCGGCAACAAGCTCCAAAACGGCTATGTCATGGGCTTCAACATCGGCCTCGACGACGACGACCAACAGGGGCCCGGGCTCAACGGCAACGCCAGCCGCACCCAGGACCTCGAGATCCAGTACTTCTGGGCCAACCGCGCGCGGCACCAAGGCATGAACCCGACGACGTGGGCCGAGTTGACCCCGGAACAGCAGCAGGACGAGGAGTACCTCGCCATGCTCTTTCCGTTGATCATCGATTCAACCGGTCGCCTCACCCACGGCGGCGCCGGACAGATCGTGTTCGCGGCCGCCCCATCCGGCGATCCGGTCGACCGCGGTCAGGTCGTCAACGGCTTTCAGGACGACTTCACCAGCGAGACGCGTAACCCGAACTGGAAGCCCGTCGGTCCCGGCGGAGATCTCTATCGACAGGCGAACGGGCTGCTGTCCGTGACCGTCCGGACGGGCGATCCCAACCACCTGCTCTACGACGATGTCGCCGACTACAACTCCACCGTCCAGGAGGTGCTCGCGCGCATGCGCATCACCGCGTTCGGCGTGAATGCCGACGGTCCGCGAGCCGGGATCGCGGTCGGCGTCGCCGATACCAACAGCCAGGGCATCAACCTTCACTTCCGCAACTTCACGCAGGACAACGTGTCGGGTCGGCAATTCAAGCTCCTCGATGACGCCCGCGCCTGGGGCCCGGCCGGGCTCAAGCTCGATTGGCAGACCAACGTCTGGTACTGGCTGCGTCTGCGGCAGGAGAAGGACGCCGGCGGCGGCACCAACGACGTCTTCGGCAAGGTCTGGCTGGCCGACGGCCAAACCCCCGAACCCAGCGCCTGGCAACTGACGTGGAACTACATCCCCACGCGCACCGAGCGCAGCGGGTTGGCCGGCATCACGGGATCCTCCATCGATGGCGTGGGGAACTTCGAGGTCGATTACATCCTCATCAAGGCGGAAGGCCTGCCCAGCATCACCGTCGACTTCCCCGTCCTCGGACCGCCTCCCACCACCCCGGTCTTCACCGGCGTCACGCGGCCCGCCGCCAACCAGGTCCGGCTCGAGTGGATCGGGGCGGCCGAACTCGAAGCCACGACCGATGTTGCAGCGGGTCCCTGGACGCGCATGCCGACCGCCGCCAGTCCGTATGTGACCCCCCCCACGGGCGCCCAGCGGTTCTACCGGCTGAAGTATTAGCGGCCCAACCCCACACCCACATCGGGCCAACCAAGAGCGGGCGCGGAGCCTCTTCCGCACCCGCCTCTTTGTTTCCGGATTGCCTGAATCGCAGCGCTCCGGTCTCCTACCGCCTTTTCATGAACTGCCCGGTGAGCACTGGCCCCTGTAGGCGGGTCCTGACCCGGCGGCAAACCCAACCCGGCGACGTCTCAGCCCCCCGGCTCCTCGGGCCATGCCTCGCCTGCACGGAGCCGGTCAAGGGTCTGGTCAAGCCAACGGCAATACTCCTCGAAGTCCAGACTGCCCGGTGCGGGTTCGCCCGCAAACTCGTAAAGCCAGCCCGCTTCATGCGGGTCACGCTCGACCACCTCGACCCCGTCGGCCAAGGCGGGATTGCCCCCCACGAAGACGCCCCGGCCAGCACAGGAAAGGTCGGTCACGGCCTTGAAACCCTCCAGCGTTCCGAGGATGTCGCCCGGCGCAACGCGACCACCCGGTGGGATGCTGAACTCGCACTCGACCAAATCCCCCAGCAGGCGCAGGGCAAACGCGGTCAAGCCCACGCGCCACTTTCGCCCCGACGCCGCGTCCGGCGCCGGCACCAGCCAGGCGTGGTCCGTCGTGTACCGGTGCGCAGTTGGCAACCAGGTCACGAAATGGCCCCGCTGATAGCGCTGACGTTCCATGGCCTTCCCTCCAGCCGAATCGCCTCGCTCGTCTCTCATCGCCCCGCCGCATCAGGCCGAACCGGACCCACGGCGACGCGCCGAGACTGGCGTCGCGGCGTCCTGATGGCAAGGATTCCGCCGTGCACTACTTCGATCACGCCGCCACGCATCCGCTTAGTGAGGTCGCCCGGGCCGCGTGGCTCGACGCCGCCACGCGGTTCCCCGCGAACCCGTCCAGCTTGCATCGGCTGGGCGCCCGCGCGGACCGCGCCCTCGAGGGTGCCCGCGCGCGCCTGGCCGCGATGCTCGGTTGCTCGCCAGGCGAAGTGATCTTCACCTCCGGCGCCACCGAGTCCAACAACCTCATGGTCCATCACCTGGCGCACGCCCTGACCGGCACCGTGCTTGTGTCCAGCCTCGAGCATCCTTCCGTGCTGGAGCCGACGCGCCACGAGCTGGCGGAGCGGCGGCAACTCATCCCCGCGACGCCTGCCGGGGTGGTGGATCTCCCGTGGCTGGAGAACCGCCTGCGCACCCGGCCGCCGGCGGCGGTGTTGTTGATGGCGGCCAACAATGAAACCGGCGTCCTCCAGCCGTGGCGTGAAGTCGCCGCCCGGTGCCGGGAACACGGCGTCTGGTTCGGCTGCGACGCCGCTCAGTGGCTGGGCAAGCTGCCGGCCGCCGGCCTGGGCGCATGCGCGTTCCTTACCGGCTGCGCTCACAAGTTCGGCGGACCACCCGGCGTCGGCTTTCTGAAGGGCCCGACCACCCTTCGACCGCTGCTGCGCGGCGGCCCACAAGAGGACCGGCGTCGCGCCGGAACCCAGAACCTGCCGGGCATCCTCGCCATGGTCGCAAGCCTGGAAGCCCGCGAGCGGGAGCTGGCCGTGGGCGGCGCCGAGCAGCGCATCGTCTGGCGCGACCGTTTTGTCGCCAGGGTGCAGCAGGCGCTGCCCGGGACCGAACTCCTGGGCGCTGACGCGCCCCGCCTCTGGAACACGGTCAGCCTGCAACTCCCCCCGCGCGCCGACGGACGCCGCTGGGTCGTCGCACTCGACCGGCTGGGCTTCGCGGTCGCTTCCGGCTCCGCCTGCAGCAGCGGACGCGATGTCCCTTCGCACGTTCTCGAAGCCATGGGAAGGAGCCGGGACAACGCCGATCGCGTGGTGCGGTTCAGCAGCGGCTGGGAGACACCGGAATCCGCCTGGGAAGTCTTGATCCGCAAAGGGGTCAGTTCTTGACATTGTCATATTGACACCTCCGACCGCGCTCCTCACGCTGCGCGCATGGCCCGCCAGTTGCGACTCCAGTATCCCGGTGCGATCTACCACCTCATGAACCGCGGCGACCGGCGCGAGCCCATCTTCCGCGACGACTTGGATCGGGAACGGTTCCTGCAGACGCTCGACGAGGCGTGTGACAAGGCGGGGTGGCAGGTTCACGCCTACGTCCTGATGCCAAACCACTTTCATCTGGTCCTCGAAACCCCACAGCCGAATCTGGTGGCCGGCATGAAATGGCTGCTGGGCACCTACACCAACCGGTTCAATCGTCGACACCGGGTCTGCGGCCATCTCTTCGCCGGACGCTACAAGTCCCTGATCGTGGATGGCTCGGGCAACGGCTACCTGAGGACCGTCTGCGACTATGTCCACCTTAATCCGTCGCGGGCCAGACTCCTGACACCGGACCAGCCCCTGAAGCACTACCGCTGGGGCAGTTGGCCCGCCTACCTGGGCTCGCCATCGCGCCGCCCCGGCTGGCTGCGGGTGGACCGGCTGCTGGGGGAGTATCGCATCCCCAAGGACAGCACGGCCGGGCGGCAGCAACTGGAGCGGGCGCTCGAAACGCGTCGCGGGGCAGAGAAGGACGGGGAGTTCCGGGCCGTCCGGCGCGGCTGGTGTCTGGGGGAACCCGCGTTCCGCCAGGAATTGCTGGCCCAAATGAGCGAGCGCCTGGGCGCCGAGCACTACGGTCAGGAGCGCGCCGAAAGCGAGCTGGCGAAGGCCGAACGCATCATCGCCGAGGAAGGCAGACGTCGGAAGGGGACGTCCGAAGACTGGCGGGCGCGTCCCAAAGGGGCGGCCGAGAAGTTGGCTCTGGCGGCCCGACTGCGGGCGGAAACCACGATGACGATGGGGTGGGTCGCTGAACGACTGGGGATGGGCAGCCGGGGCTACCTGAGCCAACTGCTCTCTCGGCGCCGGCGGTCGGAGCGGGAGCAGACAAAGTCAAAAACTGACCCGAATGGCACGCCTTTGGGCGGCTGATGGCCAACCGTCAGCAAGCTCCCCGAAGGCTGACCAAGCGCTTGGCAAGAGAGAATTCTACTCACTTGTTGGTTTCGCGTCCGAGCTATAGCCTCCGGACCATGAGTTCGGTGGTTGAACCAGTGGCGTGGGATGGCCAACTGACCGGCGCCCGGGCCCTGGGCTTCGCCGAAATCCCCTTTCTGAGCTTGGCGGCCGTCGTGGCAGACCAAGTGGTGAAAGCGGCGCCCGTGCGGCTCCTGGGCATCGAGACGACGGGCAACGAGAACCTGATGCTCCGCCTTGAAGGCGACGTGGCGGCGGTGGAAGCTGCGCTGGGATTTGCGGAACGTCGCACGCAGGAACTCGGTGGGACGGCCCGGGTGAAATGCCTGGCGCGACCCGAGTCCGCTCTGAGTGCGTTGCTGCATTTTCCCAATGCGCCGAATCCCCTCTACGGCGGGCGCGACCAGCTCTTGCCCACAGACTTTCCGCCAGCACCAGACCCGGCTATGAACTCGAAACAAGAAGCTCTAGGAATCCTCGAGACCCAGGGCCTGACGGCCATCCTCGAAGCCACCGACGCCATGCTCAAGGCGGCCAACGTCACCTTGGTCGGCAAGGAGAAGATCGGCGCCGCCTACGTCACGGTCATCGTGCGCGGCGACGTGGCGGCGGTAACGGCGGCGGTGGAGGCCGGTTCGCGGGCGGTAGGCCAGTTGGGCAAGCTCATCGCCGCTCACGTCATCGCCCGACCGCACGACGACCTCACGGCACTGCTGCCCCGATAGGGAAAGGCTACGATCGTCCCTGCGACATAGGGCGTAACCCAACCATCCGCATGAGAATCCTGAACGGAAGGCTCCTGGTCGCCCTGTCCGCCACCGGTTTGGCGATGCTGCCACTCGGCGCGCGTGCTTCTGACGCCGCGCCGGTCGCCGCCACCCGTGACCGCCATCCGCGCGCGCCAGAAACGACACGGTTGACCACCGAACAGGCCAGCGACGCGCTCGAGCGCGACTGGCTTTTTCAGGCGATGGGGGAACCCTTGCTGGCCCGAACGGCGAAGGAAATCGGCTGGGCGCAGGAACTGGCGGCGCGGTTGCGGGCGCGCCATCCGGCCCTGGCCCTGGACGCGGAAGGGAGGGAACTCGAGGCGTTGGAACACCGCTGGGCGGAGCTTTCGCGCGAGGCCACGCCGACGTCGCGGGGTGGAAGCGTCGCCGTCTCGCCGCAGTGGATTTGGTTTCCGGAGGGGCGTCCCAGCGAGGACGCGCCGGCATCGACACGCTGGTTCTTCCGCCGTTTCGAGGCCCCGGACGGCGTGCGCGCGGCGGAAGTACGCGTGGCGACGGATGATGCCGGTGAGGTCTTTCTGGATGGGCGGCGGGTGGGATTGCATGGCACTTGGCAGCGTCCCGCCATCTTTTCGCTCACGGGATCGTTGTCAGCGGGCAGTCATGTGCTGGCGGTGCGGGCGGTCAACCAGCCGGCGCCCGGCAAGAACCCGGCGGGGCTGATCGCGCGTCTGGTCATGCTGCTCGAGAACGGGCAGCGTGTGGAGATCGTCACGGACACTTCGTGGCAGGCGAGCGGGGGGGAGGAATCCGGTGAACAGCCTGCGTTGGACGGCCCGGGGTGGACGTCAGCCGCCGTGGCGGCGCCGCTGGGCCAGGGGCCGTGGGGACAGATCCCCGGCTTCGGAGCCGAAGACGTCCTGGAGAGTCCGGTCCTCGCCTACGCGGGCGAGGCGTCGGCGGTGAGGGAACTCCATTTCGCGGTGCGCCGCGTGAAGCGCAGCCTTTTCTTCAAGAATCCCGCGCTGGATTTCACCCGGCTCCTGTTCATTGACCAGCCGTTGCCGCAGGGGCCGGAGTCGCTTCACGAGGCGATTCATCGCCTGGGGATCATGGCGGTGCCCGGTGGGCGTTTGGTCGTCCTGGAGGGTTTGCATCCGGGCGGGTGGGTTCGCCAGTTGGCCCCCGACGAGCCGGGCAGTTTCTGGCGGCCGGACCTGTCGTTTGACGCGACCAAAGTTCTATTCTGCTTCAAGCCGGCGGAGGAGAAGAGTTTTCACCTGTATGACATGAACCTCGATGGCACCGGGCGGCGGCAGTTGACGGACAGCGAGTACGACGACATTGATCCGATCTATTTGCCCGGCGGGCACATCCTGTTCACCACCACGCGCGGCAACAGTTACGTGCGCTGCGGGCCGTTCATCTACTCCTACACGCTGGCACGCTGCGACGCCGACGGGCGGAACGTGTACTTGATCAGCCACAACGGCGAGCCGGATTTCGTGCCGGCCCTGTTGCACGATGGCCGGGTGATCTACTCGCGCTGGGAATACTCGGACAAACCGCTCTGGCGTCTGCAGAAGTTGTGGACCACGGGCCAGGACGGCACGGGCACGGCCCATTTCTGGGGCAACCAGTCGGTCTGGCCCGATCACTTGTCGGAGCCCCGCCCCATGCCTGGCAGCCGGCGGGTGATGTTCTCCGGCGTGGGGCATCACGACTGGTGGTCCGGCTCGATTGGGATCATTGACCCCGACCAAGGACGCGATTTCCCGCACGGCCTGACGAAAGTCACCGCCGACTTGCGCTGGCCGGAAGTGACCCTTCCGCCGCAGGACACCCCGGAAGCGTCCGACTACCACGCCGCGGGCCGCTACACCGGCTACAAGACTCCTTATCCGGTGTCGGCGGAGGAGTTCCTCGTGTCGGCGCGCGGCGAGGGCGGGAAGTTCCGGCTTTATCTGATGGACGTTCACGGCAACCGCGACCTGATCTATGAAGGGCGCCACAACGTCTGGCACGCGCTGCCGGTGAAGCCGCGGGCCCGCCCGCCCGCGCCACCGGACCGCGTCGCCTGGCCCGGCACCGGCAAGGACCGGAAGCGCGTCGAGCCGGGCGTGTTCTACAGCGCCGATGTCTGCCAGGGCGTACCCGGCGTGACGCACGACATGGTGAAGTTCCTGCGGGTCTTCCAGCTCGACTACAAGACCTACTCCACGTGGAACAAGACCTATCGCCACAGCGGCCCGGCGGTATCCATCGTGCAGGAAGAAGGCGTAAAGCGCATCCTGTCGGAAGTGCCGGTGGAGCGCGACGGCTCGGTGTATTTCCAGGCGCCGGCGGGTCGCGCGTTGTTCTTCCAGTTGCTCGACGCGGAGCGCCGCTGCCTGCAAACCATGCGGAGTTTCACCGGCCTGATGCCGGGCGAAGTGCGCGGCTGCACCGGCTGTCACGAGGGGCAGAGCGTGTCGCCCCGCCCCGCCGCGGCGCTGGCCCTGCGGCGTGCGCCGACGCCGTTGTCCCCGCCGCCGTGGGGCGACGAGTGCATCAGCTACGAGCGATTCGCGCAGCCCGTGCTGGACCGGCATTGCGTCCCATGCCACCGCGACGACCCGGATTCCGCGGAGCCCAACCTCGTCTTGCGTCCGGGGCACCACGTTTTCAAGGAGCCCTACCTGACGCTGGTGGGCCCGGCCGGCTGGGGAAATCCGGTGCCTGGCGGCAAGCCCGGCTACGGCATCGCGGGTGCGATTCCGGTGGAGAATTACGATCCGAATGATCCGCAAGCCTTGGTGACGCTCCCGCCCATGCAGTACCTCTCGCGCGCCAGCCGGCTGATTGAGCTGGCCTCCAGCGGCCAACATTACCAGGTCAAGGTGCCCGCGGCGGAGTTGCACCGCTTGATCGCGTGGGTGGATGCCTGCTGCCCGTTCCTGGGCGACGTGGAACTGCGCGCTTTGGGCGACCCGGATTTCCCCGGCATCGAGCGGCTGCCCATCCGTCCCCGCGTGGCCAGCGCGCCGGTCATCGAAAGGCCGTGAACTTCCTGGAGCGGCGAGCTGCCACCACCGTGAGACAGGGGCGTCTCAGCCATGGGCCGGCCTTTCACAAGGCGGGGAAGATCGGTGAGCGCTCCGGCGTGGTGCTGAGCCCGCGCGCCGACCCGGGGCATGTCGTCCAACAGTCGGAAGCTGTCTTACCGAAACGGTCCCGCGCGGTCGAGGCAGGGCAAGGGGATCTTCTTACGCCCCGGTCCCGCCGCCCGCCGGAAAAGGCAATCCCCCGCCCACGAGGTGGGTCACTTCCCGTGAGCGACAACGCCACGTATTGGACACCCGCGCTTTAGTGCGTGCGATACCAAAGCGGTGTCGACCTGACGGAGGTTCCGTCCTTCCATGCGAATCATGATTGATGATTGAGTACCGGGACCGTGAGCTGGGGCACTGGGTGCGGCAGACGTTGTCGCAGATGTCTCGTCAGGGCGCTCTTGAGCCTTGGGGGCTGGGGTGCAAGTCAACGGCATGAAGCAGGGACGCCCGCCGCTCCCCCTGATTGTCTCCCGCCGGAGTTCCTTGCGGACTCAGCGGCCGACCAGCTTGACCGCGACTTCACCCACGTGCTTGCCGAGTTGGGCCGCCGTCTTCAAACCGAGATCGTCCTGAGCAATGCTGTCATTGGCGGACAGCACGGTGGCGCCCTGGAACGCCGGCGCATGACCGCCCACTGGAATCATGCCGTAGCAGAGGAGGATGGCCTGAATCTGCTCGATCGTCAGTTCCTGTCCGCCATTGCGGAACGCCCCCACCGCGACGACGCCAAACGGCTTGTCGGCCAGCACCATCTTGGGCTCGCGGAGCGGCGCCAGTCGTTCCAGGAAACACTTCGCCAGACCGCTCAAGCTGCGAAAATAGCTGGGCGAACCCACGATCAGGCCGGCGAGCGCCGGATCCTGGAACTTCGGCAGGATGGCCTTCATGTCGTCCTCCGGCGGCTTGGGCGACCACGGGGCGATACTGAGGCCGCCGAGGTCAATCAGTTCGGTCTGGATCCGTGAATCCACGGCCTGGGCGGCGTTCAGGGCGGCTTGCACGGCCTGGGCCGTCGTCATGCCTCGGCGCGGGCTGCAGGACACGCCGAGGATCTTCAGCATCCCGGGGCCACCGGCTTCGGCAGCGCGGGCGGAGCTCGAGGCAGCAGTGGCCGCCACGGCAGCGACACTGGCAGTGGTGAGGAAGTTGCGTCGGGTCACGGTATCGTTCATCGCAGGTCCTTTCGTTCGGGGTTTGTGGTTATGCGTTCACGGTTCACGGTGCGCCCACGAAATGCGCACCCGGAAGAGTCCATGGCAAGCGAATCCGCGACAACGAATCCGCCCGGCGACCGCCACCCGGCGCAACGGGAGGCGCTGGCCGGCCGAAGGCCGGAGCCTTCGTAGCCGCGAGCACCGCCCACGGAAGCCAGCGCCATTGTCGTAAAGAGGATGGTTCACCGCTTCGAGAGGTTCACGGCGCCGTGTAGATCAGCCAAACCCCACCGAGCAGGACGAGGATACCACACACCACCTTGAGCACCGCGACGCCCTTGGATTGCTCGTTCCACTTGAGCCAGCACTCGACCAGCTCCGTGGACGTCCCCGCCGCCACAATTACCCCGCAATGGCCCACCCCATAAGCCAGCAGCAGCCCCGCGGCATATAACGGTGCCTCGCCGCCTAGCTTAAAAGTCACCGCCAGCATCGGCGCCATGTAGGCGAACGTGCAGGGCCCCAGAGCGATGCCGAACACCAGCCCCAGAACGAACGCCGCCAGCATGCCCTTGCGCTTCAGGTTCACCGGCCCTGCACCGGCAAAGGACAGGGGAATCACGCCGACCAGATGCAGGCCCACCACGAAAAAGATCAACGCCACGAAGTAGTTCCCGTAACGCCCCACATCGCCCATCATGCGGCCGGCCGCCGCGGTGATGACCCCAATCGCCGCGATGGTAATGAGGATGCCGATGGAAAACAGCGTCGAGGTCCAGAAGGCCCGTCGCGTCGTCACCGGCCCCTGCCCGCTGATGAACCCGACGATCAGCGGGATGCTGGCCAGGTGACAGGGGCTGAGGATGATGCTCAGGATGCCCCAAACGAACGAGGCGGCCAGCGCCACCAGCGGGGCGCCTTCGACCGCGTGACTGAGGTTGGTAAAGAGTTGTTCCATGCCCGAAGCGTGAGGCGTGATACGTGATACGTGAGGCGTGATACGTGATAAGTGATCAGGGGAGGGGGATGTTGGTAAGGAGACATTGCTGTTCGAAGTCCCGGAGTCCGCTGTCGGCTTGCGGGTGTACGGCGGCACCGTAGGGGGCGGACTCCTCGCGGAGCGATCGTCCACGCTGGTCAGGGATCATCGTCAACAACAAGCGAATGACCTGCGTGTGAAAAGCCAGTCGGTGACCGACAATCGCGTCTCCGAGCACATGGCGGCCGCCGAAGTACCAGGTCCGGCTCTCACGAGCAGAACCGAGCGCGTATTCGTAGAACCGGGCGCGGTCCCGGCCCGTCCCGCGGGAGTATCCCTCGGACAGGTTCGCACCCACGGAGCCCACGGCCTCATAAAGCTGGCTAGCGAGGCCCACCGTGCGTTTGTCTTGCATGAGCTTGGTGACGTCATGCCACGCGATGTCCGTCGCGAATAGCGCCAGCCGATACGCTTCCACCGTCCACAGCGGATCGCCCTGAAGTGACGTCGGCACCGATCTAAGCCATTCCTGATAGTTCATATTGCAGCCCATCCACCCATCACTTGTCACGCATCACCCATCACGCATCACTTGTCACGCATCACCCATCACGCATCACTTGTCACGCATCACGCATCACTTGTCACGCATCACGCATCACGCATCACGCATCACGCATCACTTGTCACGCATCACGCATCACGCATCACGCATCACCCATCACGCATCACGCCTCACGCCTCACCTGTCACGCCTCAAAACCCCCACGTGAGTTGCGCGAAAGCCCGGTTTGCATCCGGGGCGTCACTCCGCGTGCCGCGGACGTAAGCCCCGGCGAAGAAGCGGGCGCAACCGACCAGCAGATCGAGTCCTTGGTTCGCCTGCCAACGGCCAATCACCATGCTCGACTCGCCGCCCGCTCGTTCATCCGGACCGGCCGCCACCTTCGTCCAAGTCCGGTTCACGTCATGGCAGGCTGAGGCTGCGCGAATCGTGCCCCTGACATCGGTGCGCGGCCCAATCGCCCGAGCAGGACAAGCACGCTGACCAGCGCCAACAACACCAACCCCACGTCAAAGCCCGTGTAGGCCCAGCGCGTCAGCGTCGCCAGCCAGCCAGGCTTGAGCAAAACCAGCGCTCCACACGCCGCCGTGAACACGACCAGCAGCCACATCAAACCCGCGAGCCCGGACGGCGTCCCGCCTGCCACCCCGTGGACGCGCCGTTGCAGCGCGAGCACCAACCCAACGAGCAGGATGCCGGTACCGATCCAAAAGTGGCCTGCATCCAGACTGAATCGCCGCGCCGTCATATGTTCGGCCAACTCGGGCGAGCGCGCCACCAGCACCCCACCGACCACTAGCGCTGCCAGGGCCAACCAGGACCACGCGGTCGCTGCCGGTGGCGCGACCGCGTCATGACGCACGGCCACCTCGCGCAGGCCCAGAATCACCAGCAACCCCGCCAGCAAAGCCAGCAGCGCGTAGAGGACGGGCTTCAACGTCGCCTCGCGGAACGCCCCCAGCCGCACCGACGCCGCCGAGTAACCCAGGATGGTGTAGTTCGGCACCCAGCGCGGCTCCTGGTCATCCGGCGTGAACGCCGTGCGCAGGACCGCCTGGTTGAAGAAGTCCGCCTTCGCGGCGTGACAATCTGTGCACCCTCCCGATCCCAGCGCGGCCCGGGCGGGAGCGATGTCGTGGTTGTACTTGTGGACGTTGGCATAGGGTGAAGCTTCCCATTCTGCCTTGGTCAGGGCGCGATACTCGGTTCCCGACGAGTACACTCTTTCGTTGGAAACCCACACCACGCGTTTGCCGTTGAGATCGTAGCCCGAAGCGGTCAGATGCCGCGCTACCGCCGCGATCAGCGCATCCACCTCCTCCGGGCGGTTGATCTCGATGGCGCCATCACCATCGTCGTCTTTGATCCGGGCCAGCTCGGGCGACTGCTTGGGGTCGTCGAAGTGCGCCTTCCACATCTTGTGGATGTCCGGCGGACGCGGCTGCATCAGGCCCGGTTGCCCGGGCGTTTCGATCCCCGGCCAGGTCGAGTGGACGCGGTTGACGGGATAGATCTTGCCCTGGTAGTCCGCCAGAACGGGTCGGAAGGTCTCGGTGGGCTTGTCGTCGTAGCCCATGACTTTGAGAACGCCGTAGTGGTTGCGATAGGCGCCGTCCACGCCGTAGAAGGTCCAGAGCTGCTTGCCGCCCGGGTCAATCCACGCGTCGCGATTGAACACGTCGCTGGCTTGCCCCTGGATGGGCATGACCTGCTTGAACGGGGTGTGACAGGTCTGACACGCGATCCGCTCGAGGTGCAACGGCGGCAACCACGGGTGCGTGGCCAGCGGCGCGCCGAACTGGCCGGTGGTGTGGCAACTCGAGCAATCCCGCACCGTGTTGTCCAGGTCATCGCGCACCCGCCCGCCCGGATCGTCGCCCTTGCCGAACTGGTGCACCTCGCGTCCGTGGATGCGCGGATCCTCGGCGTTGCTGCCGGCCGGATGGCAATCCACGCAGCGCAACCCGGCGCGGAGATGCACATCGGTCCGCGCGCGGTAATCGGCGCCCCGCTTTTTCCAGCCGGGTTGCGCATGGCAGTTGAGACACGTCTCATTGCGGGGCTGGGTGACCACCCGGACCTTCACCTGGCCGCTGGCATCGAAGTGCTTCAGGTTGTAGGCGACCTGCGGCACCTGGTTGCTCGCCACCATGCCGGTGACCTGGCCGAAGCCAGCCCCTTCGGTCGCCGCCCACCGAAAGTTCAGTCGGGCGAGCTGGTCGTTCCTCTTCTTGAAGTCGTACTCGGGCAGATGGCACAGGAGACAATCGGCCTCGACCACGCCGGTCTCCGACCAGCGCGCCTTGAAGTAATCCCCGTCGAAATGATTGTCGCCGCCGGGAGTCAGCCCGCTGGCCGGATCCTGCATCCAGGCATCGTAACGCCGCCCGTCGCGGTCATACTCGAGCGGTCCGCCGCCCGGATGGCAGTTGCCACAGCCGGCGGTGACGAAGGTGGCGGAAGTCATGTCAATGGTCAGTGCCGACGTGTTGGTCTTGGCCGCGAGGTAGCGATAGAGGGGCGCCGGCGAACACCACGTGCCACCGTAATTGCCGGGCGAGGACACCCACTGGTACCGCGCCGCCATGTCCGCGGGCACGGCCTCGCCCTTGCCCTGCGTGAAGTGGTAACCCTCGGTGATCTTGTCGTAGTCGTGGCAGCCCAGTGCGCCACAGGTCTGCTTGGGCGAATAGGGAACCGTGGCATTGATCCCGCGCACCGGGTCAATCACGTTGCCCTGCTCATCCTTCAGTGGGTAAGGCGGACAAACCCGCACCGCGCGGGCAGCCGGCTCCGCCACCTTGGACCCGGTCGGGGTCAGGGCGGCGCGCCCCAGCACCAGGCCCGTCCAACCGACGGCCCCGGCCAGGACCAGACGCCAGCCGACGGGAAGGCCGTGAGCAGAGGGAGTAGGCGTTTTCATCGTGTCATTCGCTGGGCTGAGGTTGAGGTGGGAAGCCGGTTCCCTCCCGATCACGGGCAGAGCAGCGGGTCAGTTCGTGGCTGGGGCGGGCGCGGCGGCGGGCAGATCCACACCCAACTCGCGCCATTTGGCCAGCATGTCCTCCTTACCGTAGAAACCCTCGTGGCGGAACCGTTCGTTCCCTTCGGCGTCATAGAAGATCTGGGTGGGGATCACCCGGATGCCATATCGCTTGCCGGCGTCGGGGTTCTTCCAGACGTCAATGAACTCGGTGACAAACCGGTTCGCGTAGTCCCGCTGAAACTCGTCCAGAATCGGTTTCATCATCTTGCAGGGGACGCAGCGGTCCGCCCCCAGATCCACCAGGCGGGGCAGCCTTGCCGTGGGCGCGGGAACGGCCGCGATGGTCTCAGTCGCCAGGGGGGGATCGGCCGCTGGTGCAGGATCGGCCGCCGGTGCTGGGCTCGGTACGCTCGCTGCCGCCACCGGCGCCGCGGCGTTCGCGTCGGCGGGGGTCTTGCCCTTCTTCAGCGCAACGGCTCCCACGACCACCACGGCCAGAACAGCGACGATGAGGATTTTCAGAGGGGTCTTCATGCTCTCGGGTAGGTTTGAGGATTTAGGGAGACAACATCAGGGTTGGATCTTCTGGTAAACGCCCGGCAACCGCGTCCGGTACAACTCGGTGACCTGAGTCTCCATTTCGGCGAGCGGCTTCACGGGAATGAGGTCCATGACCTCGGCAGGTGTCAGGCCGGATTCCAGCAACGTGCGCGTCGCGCCACACACTGTGCGCTTGAGCGCCGGGGCCATCTCGGCCTCGCTCAGTCCGAAGTCCGCGGCCATTTCCCGCAGCGCCTGCAGTTGGAACCAGAGGTAGGTTGGCCCCATCGCGGTCAACACCGCGTAGGCCTCGAGTTTCTCCTCCGGGACCTCCGGACACTCGCCCAGCGGTTCAAGCAAAGCCTTGACCTCCGCCCGGTCGTTCGGCGGAAGCGACGGCCCGAAGGCCACGGGGTTGTACCCCAGACCCATGAGCGACGGCGCGTTGGGAATCACCCGGGCAATCCGGACAAAGCCGCCGAGCAACTCGCCAAGTTTGGCCACAGTGAACTTGGGCGCGAGGGACACCACGATGGCCTCGGGCTTGAGCGCGCCCTGAGTGCCGGCGCAGATCTCCGCCATCACGGGTGGATGCACGGCCAGGAACACCACGTCCTGCGCGGCCGCGGCCGCACTGCAGCCGGCCGTCTCCACGCCTGGGAACCTGGCCTTGATCCTGGCGAGCGCTTCCACCTGGCAATCGCTCACCACCACTTTGGCCGGCAGCTTCTGCGCCCGCTGCCACCCTTCCAGAATGATCCGCGTGACCCGCCCGCCGCCGATGAATCCGATGCTCTGATGGCGCATGCGTTCTCCTGTGCTCTCTCCAAATCACCTCTCACGAATCACCTCTCACGAATCACCTCTCACGAATCACGTCTCACGAATCACGTCTCACGAATCACGTCTCACGAATCACGTCTCACGAATCACCTCTCACGAATCACCTCTCACGAATCACCTCTCACGTCGCCGCCTTCTCGGCCTCGACCGTCTGGCTCAACAGCGTCTTGAGTTCCGCCACGCTGGGCACCTTGCCGACGAACTTGACCGTGCCATTGACTGCCAGCGCCGGGGTCATCATGACGCCCAGCGCCATGATCTGTTTGAGGTCGGTGACCTTGTTGATTTCGGCCGTCACGCCGAGTTCCTTGACGGCTTGTTCAGTGAATTGCGCCAGGGTTTTGCACTTCGAGCAGCCCGGTCCGATAACGAGGATGTTCATAGTGATGTACTTTCCGTCTCTCTCAGTCCGCCAAATCGCCCTCTCACGCCTCACGCCTCACGCCTCACGCCTCACGAATCACGCCTCACGCCTCACGCCTCACGCCTCACGAATCACGAATCACGCCTCACGAATCACGCCTCACGAATCACGAATCACGAATCACGAATCACGAATCACGCCTCACGCCTCACTCCTCACCCAAACACCGCCCCATAAACCAACCCCGAGATCGTCGCCATCACCACCACCAGCGCCACATAGACGACGACCTTTCGGGTGCCCATGATGCTGCGCAGCACCAGCATGCTCGGCAGCGAAAGGGCAGGGCCTGCCAGCAGTAACGCCAGCGCCGGTCCCTTGCCCATCCCGGAGCCCAGCAGACCCTGGAGAATCGGCACCTCGGTCAGCGTGGCGAAGTACATGAAGGCGCCCACCAGCGACGCGAAGACGTTGGCCAGAAGCGAATTGCCCCCCACCGACTCGCTCACCCACACCGACGGGATCAAGGCCTCCTGTCCGGGGCGACCCAACAACATGCCGGAGATGAACACCCCCCCGATGAGCAGCGGGAAGATTTGCTTGGCCAGCGTCCAGGTGGCGTCCAGCCATTCCCGGCCTTCGTCCGGATGCCGCGCGCAGAGCAGCACCAGTCCTGCGCAACCCGCCAGGAAAGGGATCAGGGGCTCCCGGGAGAAGGCCAGACTCAGCAGGACCACAGGCACCGCCGCCAGGGCCAGATCCCGCCACCGAAACCCGAACCACAGCCCGAGCGCCATCGCCAACACCACCGCGAACGTTCCCGTCACCGGCCATCTCCAGGCGAAGATGCCGGCCCAAAGCCCCGTGGCTTCCGCAGGCCGGCTCCAGTTGGCGAACACCAGCAAGCCCACCATCGAGGCAAAGAACACCACGTTCTGCCAGAGCGGCCGCTTGACCTCGACCTCCGGCAGCTCCGCCGCGGCTTCGACCTTGGCCCGTTCCTCGCGCCGGAAAACCCCGTGCATGGCCAGGCCCACCACCACGCTGAACAGCACCGCCCCCACCGCGCGCGCCCCGCCCAGCTCCAGCCCCAGAATCCGGGCGGTCATCACGAGGGCGAGCACATTGATGGCCGGGCCGGAATAGCGAAAGGCCGTGGCCGGCCCCAACCCGGCTCCGCGCATCCAGATGCCCCCGAACAGCGGCAGGACCGTGCAGGAACACACGGCCAGGATCGTGCCCGACACCGAGGCCACCCCGTAGGCCATCGCCTTGTTGGCCCGGGGTCCCAGGTAGCGCATGACCGCGGCCTGGCTGACGAAGGTGCTGATGCCGCCAGCGATGAACAACGCCGGGATCAGACAGAGCAGGACATGTTCCTGGGCGTACCACTTGGTCAGCTCGAGCCCCTCCTTGAGCGCCTTGTCAAAGCGCGGATGGCCCACCGGCAGGAAGAAGAGACCGACGAACACCGCCACGAACAGGCCGAGGACCTTGAGTTCGCGGCGGGCCGGGGCCGGGTCAGCGGGCATGGTACCTGCACCGTTCATGTCGTTTCCGTTCTACGCGTCTTCGGCATTTAGCTAAAACCGTAACTCAAAGGAAAAAAGAGAGGGGCACGCCCGGGTTACCGGTCCGCGTTCTCCCGCACCGAGGTCACGCACTGGAAGAAGTTCATCACGCAGGGCGTCTTCAGCCGGTAAAACACCTGGGCGCCGCGCTTGTCGTCCTCGACTATCCCGGCGTGTTTGAGCTGGGCGAGGTGACGCGACACGGTGGGCATCTGAGCTCCCACCATCCCGGCGAGCTCGCAGACGCACCGTTCGCCGTGGGAGAGCTCCTCGACCATGAGGAGACGCGAAGGATGCGCCAGGGCCTTGAGGACCTGGGCCTGCGCCTTGTAGCGGGCGAAGTCGGCTTTTCGCGTAGCAGCCACCATGACGGGGAGACTTTTAGCCAAGTGGCTAAGCGTGTCAAGCGGTTCGTTTGTCCGCGGCGGCAGCCGTTCTCACTTTCGCGGAGTCCCAAATGAGTCGCGGCTGCTGCCGCCCAAGATAGACCCTACTCGTCGATGTGGGGCTCGCCACGGTTGCTGCGTCGCCGTCGCCGCCGACGCGCGGCTGCGCCACGGACCATGGCGCGGAGACGGGCTGCGGGGGTGGTAGTGAACCCGTGAAACCGGTCGGATGAACCGCGATGCCTACAACAGTACGCTGAACTGCTCCCTGGTCAGCCCGGCCTGGCGGATGAGGGCGCGAAGGGTTCCGCGGGCAATTTCGCGATCTCCTCCGTGATGGGTGAGGGAACGGGCTCCCCGTGCTTCTCCAGACTGTGGAGGTAGCCCTGGATCGCGTCGCGGATGTTGGCCGCCGCCTCCGCCCGGGTCTGGCCCTGCGAAATGCAGCCGGGAAGGACGGGGCACTCCGCCACAAAGACACCATCTTCGTCCGGCTCGATCAACACGCGGAACTTCATGCATCCGACGCTACCCGTGCATGGGACCTCTCGCAACGCAGAACTCGATCCTCTCCCACGGCAGCCAGCTTCCGAACGACGGCACACGGACGGTCACTCAGGAAGCGTGGCCAATACGTCTCCGCGAGCATCCCGCTGGCGCGAGCCGGCTCCAGCGGCCACCGCCCGCTCGTACCAGGGCCGCGTTCGCACGCAAAACCGACACACGCTCAACATGACGGGGACCTCGACGAGTACGCCTACCACCGTGGCCAACGCCGCCGCCGAGGTCGGACCGAACAGCGTGATGGCGACGGCGACGGCGAGTTCAAAGAAGTTGCTCGCACCGATCAGCGCGCCGGGTGTGGCCACGCTGTGTTTCACCCCGAACCACCGCATGAGTCCGTAGGTGAGGCTCGAATTGAAATACACCTGGATCAGGATCGGCACCGCCAGCAGCAGGACCGCCCCCCAGTTGGTCAACAGATTCTCGGCCTGAAAGGCGAAGATCAGCACCAGCGTGGCCAGCAGGGCGACGACCGTTACCGGTCGAAACCGGGGAAGGAAAACCGACTCGAACCAGGCCAGGCCATGGGACTTGATCAGTACGACGCGGCTGATCCAACCGGCGGCCAGCGGGATCACGATGAACACCAGCACGGAAACCAGGAGCACCTGTCCGGGAATAGTCACGCCGCTGATGCCGACCAGGAGCATCACGATCGGGGCGAAGGCAAACACCATGATGAGATCATTGATGGCAACCTGCGCCAGGGTGTACGGACCGTCGCCCTCGGTGAGATAGCTCCAGACAAAAACCATGGCGGTACATGGGGCGGCGGCCAAGATGATGAGGCCAGCGACGTAGTTGCGGGCGGTCTCCTGATCAATCCAGCCAAGCCCCCTGCCAAACAGGGTGGTGATGAAAAGCCAGCCCAGCAGGGCCATGCTGAAGGGTTTGACCAGCCAGTTGACAAACAGCGTGATGAACAGGCCCTTGGGACGGGCGAAGACCGCGCGGATGCCGCCAAAGTCGATCTTGAGCATCATCGGATAGATCATCAGCCAGATGAGCACGGCGATGACCACGTTGACATGCGAGTCCTGACCGAACTGCCAGTGGCTCAGCCAACGGGTTGCCTCCGGGGCCAGGCGCCCCAAGGCCACACCGACAACCATGCAGACCAGCACCCACAGGGAGAGGTACCGTTCGAAGAAATCGAGGCGTTTCGGAGAGTCCATGATCCAGGCGAGGTGATGGCGGTTCTGATCTCGAACGCGACCAAGCGGCCCCGGGCCAACCGGTTAGTGGCAGCCGCAGGCGGGGCCGCAGCAGGAAGCTCCTGACGACGGCGAGGCGCCGGACGACCTGCCACTGGACAGGACACCGAATCCGCCCAGCACCACGCGCCGGATGGGCTGGCCGGTCTCGGGATGCTTCGTCAGCGGTTGGTCGTTCATGGCCTGCTTGATCTCGAAGTAACGCGGCTTCTCGGCGGGCTTCGACGGGATGGTTTCGTAAACGTAGGTGGTCATAGGGCAGGTGGGGTTTGTGAAGCGTGGTTGGCTGAGAACAGTTGCCGCAGTTTGTCCGGCCCGACCGGTTCCTCGGGAACCCAGGGCACGAGAACAGTCCGCGCCGAGAGCGTTTCGGCGACTTCGCCGATGTACGGGACTTCGCTGCGCCCGCGCGCCAGGAGCAAGGGGTCGCGCGAGCCGCTGGTCGCGAGGCTCTGGTTGATGATCCAGACAAAGGGCTCGATCTGAGCCCGGCGCAGGTCTTCCTGGAGTGCCGCGGCCTCGTGCACCGGCGTGGCCTCGGGCAGCGTCACGAGCAGGACGCGGGTGAAAGCCCTGTCGCGCAAACGGGGAAGCAGCGCACGCACCTCTGCCGGGGTCTCGCTCGCCTTGCGCGCCACTTCGCGATGGTAAGCCTCCGTGGCGTCCAGCAGGAGCAAGGTGTGCCCGGTGGGCGCGGTGTCGAGTACGACGAAGGCGTCCTCGCCTTGTGCCACCGTGCGGGCAAAGGCACGGAAAACAGCGATTTCCTCGGTGCAGGGTGAGCGCAGGTCTTCCTCGAGCAGCGCGCGCGCATCCGCGTCAAGGTCTGCACCTGTGGTATTCATCACCTGCTCGACGTAAGCGCGCGTCTCGGCTCTGGGGTCAATGCGACTGACGTGCAGGCCCTTCAAATGGCCCGCGGCCGCAGCCACGTGCGCTGCCGGATCGGTGGTGCTCAGATGAACCTGGTGCCCCCGCCGTGCCAGCTCCGTGGCGATGGCCGCCGCCAGAGTGGTCTTGCCGACGCCGCCCTTGCCCATGGTCATGATCACACCGCGGCCGGTGTGGGCCAGGTCGTTGACCAATTCGGTTAACGACCCGAGGGGCGGGAGAGACACCGTTGCGCTGGCCTGAGCCGATGTCTGCAGCGCTTCGCTTCGATCCTGCGCCAGTGTCCGTAATGCCGGCAGTCCGATGAGGTTGTGGGACCGTAGAGAGACTTCGGTCACGGGCAGCAGTGAAAGAAACGGCGCACTGGCGTCCAGGGCTTTCGCGCCGCGACGTTGCAGCGCCAGGGCCACCGGGTCGGAGCCGGACGCCTTAAACAGGCCGTTGACAATCAGCCGTTGGTTGCGCACGCCGACGGCTGCCAGTTCGCTGCTGGTGCGCTCGGCTTCAGCAAGGGCCCCTGGTTGGGCGCGGCTCACCAGCAGCAGCGTGGTGCGCCGGCCGTCGGCCAGGGCCGCGACAGCGTTAGCGTAGATCGCACGCTGCTTCTGCAGACCCGCTAACGGTCCGAGACAGGAATTGCCCGTGGTGTTCGTATCGAGAAAGCCGGTCCACGCCTGGGGCAGCGTCATCAGCCGCAACGTGTGGCCCGTGGGCGCCGTATCGAAGATGACGTGGTCAAAGTCCGCCGTGGCCTCGGGCTGGCCCAGCAGGCGCGAGAATTCATCGAAGGCGGCGATCTCCGTGGTGCAGGCGCCCGAGAGCTGTTCCTCCATCCCGCGCACGATGGCGTCGGGCAGCTTGCCGCGATACGGGCCGACGAGCCGCTCGCGATACGCGGCAGCAGCGGCCTCGGGATCAAGGTTTAACGCCAGCAGATTCGACACCCCCGGAATCGGCGTGGGCGTTCCGTTCAGTTCCTGGCCGAGCACCTCGTCAAGGTTGGATGCCGGATCGGTGCTAACGAGCAGGACGCGCCGGCCTCGGTCGGCCAGAGCAATGCTGGTGGCGCAGGCCAGCGAAGTCTTGCCCACGCCCCCTTTGCCCGTGAAGAACAGGAAGCGCGTGGCCGCTGGGAGCAGCAAACTCAACGCGTTCGGCTCAGGAGATCCGTTCATCCCTGGAATCCCTAACCACAGCACGGGCTCGCCGCCTCGGCCTCCCGGGCGTTGGCGGCCCCACAGCACGCCGCGGAAGCCACCTCCGGGTTCCCGAGGCGGGCACCGGTCAACCTGCCGGCGAGGCGGAGGATGGACTGATGCGGGGTGTCTTTCACCTTGGCCCCCAGCTCCACCGCCCGGGCCATGTCCGCCTTGGACACGCCCAGCAATTGGCCCTGTCGGTAATGGTACTTGAGGCACGGTTCGCAGTTCGCCGCGATGGCCGCCCCGAGGGCCACGAGCTCCGCGACCGCGGGACGGAAGAGACTGTCTTCACTGCCGGGGAGGCCAACGGCAGAAGTCAGTTGGTCGCGGTCCGGATATCGCCCGCTCGCTACCACCTGGCCGTCCAAAAACAGCAGCGGCAGCGCACCTTCGCCCCGGTCCATCAGAGCCTGCTTGACTCGCTCGTTCTCCACAAACGCTGCCGGATTCTGCGACAGGCTATAGCGCTGCACTGCGATTCCCTGCTCTTGGAGCCACTTGATGTCTGCCGCAAACCGGACCAATGCCGGATCAACCGTCGGCCCACAAACGCCTGTCGGACAGCACATCGCCGGATCATAAACCTCCAGCGTTACCGTCGCTCGGGTCGAAGGCGGTCTCCCAGCGGGCTCTCCAAGAGACGGGACCGGCCTGCGGGCGGTGATTTCCAGGCTGGTGAGGTAGTCGCTCGGCTTGGCTCCGGCGGGAAGTCCCGCCACGATCTTCTGGTAGAGCGGGTCCTGCCAGTCCACCATGCCATCGATGTAGGTCGAGCTGGCATTGAGCTCGATGTCCACCAACCCGGCATCCCTGACCATCCGCTCGGTCTCGGAGACCAGCACCGCCCCCGCCACACAGCCCACCAGCGCTTCGACCGATTCGGCCACCGCCGCCGGCAGCGGTTGCAGCAACGCCAGGTCGGACACCGCTACCCTCCCGTCCGGCTTGAGCACCCGCGCGATCTCCCGCCACACCTGCGGCTTGTCCGGCGAGAGATTAACCACACAGTTGGAAATGACCACGTCCACGGAGCGGTCCGCGACCGGCAGGTGCTCGATCTCCCCCAGCCGGAACTCGACGTTGTTCAGTCCGCTCTGCTGCTGGTAGGTGACGGTGTTGCGGCGTGCCTTCGCCAGCATCTCCGGCGTCATGTCCACGCCGATGGCGCGTCCCGTCGGCCCGACCTTGCGGCCGGCGATGAAGACATCGAAGCCGGCTCCGGCTCCCAGGTCCAGCACCAGCTCCCCCGGCTGGAGGGCGGCCAGTGCATTGGGGTTACCGCAGGAGAGGCCCAGGTTGGCGCCTTCCGGCAAAGCCGCCAGCTCTGCTGCGCTGTACCCGATGTGTTTGGCGAGGGCGTCCGAAGCCACTGGGGTTGAACCGCAGCAGGCTGGTGCCGGTCCACAACAGGAGCCACCGCCCCCGGCGATCTTGCCGTAGCCCGCGCGCACCGTCTGGTGCACCGCTTCAGGATCCATGGGTGTCTTCATAGGCAGATGATGGCGGCAAGTTCAGCGCGCCGGGCAACGTCTCCACAAAGCGCCGGATCTCGTCGCGGACCCGGCGATAGACCGCCAGCTTCTCCTCGCCGTCGGGCAAGTGTTTCGTCAGCGTGGGTGGGTCCTCAAAGCCCACATGCAGCACCTGGGTCTTGCCGGGGAACAAGGGGCAGTGCTCGTTGGCATGACCGCACACCGTGACCACCGCGTCGAAGACCACCCCCTGCAGGTCCGCCAGCGATTTCGAGTAATGCGCAGCGAGATCCACGCCGGCTTCCGCCATGACCTTCACGGCGTGCGGGTTCATCCCGTGCTTCTCGATCCCGGCGGAATACGGCTCGAGGACGTCACCCTTCAGGTGGCGCGCCCACCCTTCGGCCATCTGGCTGCGGCAGGAATTCCCCGTGCAGAGAAACAGGATCTTCATTTTTGACATTGTCGCCGGCATAACTCGCTGGGATTCACCTTCAAGAGCTCCTTGAGCCGGCGGGCGTCCTCGACCACCTGCGCGTTGGCCGCCAGCGCGTCGCCGACCCATTCGATGGCCTTGCGCACGGCCACCGGTGCGTCCTTGCCCGGTTGGGAATAGTAGACCCAACGACCGTTCTTGCGGGAATCCACCAGCCCGGCCTGGTAGAGGATGGACAAGTGTTTGGACATGGTGGACGGGGCCAGGCCGAAGAGCTCGGTGATCTGGCACGCGCAGAGTTCCCGGCCGCGCAGGGCGAGGAGGAGGCGGACCCGGTGGGGGTCAGCCAGCGCTTTGGTGAGGTTCATGAACGCGCGCACGAAACGACTATTCGCCAACAAGCGAAATGTTGTCAAGCGGGGCGAGCCACGCCGGACGCCTGAGGAGCCCCAGGAGCCTCGGCGACCTTTGCGGCCCGGGCCTGAAGCTACGAACCGCGGAGGTTCGCCACCACCTCACCGCCGCAGCGCGCGAGGGAACTCTGGGGCAGGTGCCCCCTACGCCTTTCGCTGATTCCCGTCCCGGCCCCGCCTTTCCCGTACCCCCGGCAGACCTTGCTCGTAGACTCGGAAGGCATGCTGAAGTTCGTCCGTTGGCTGGGGAACAACGCACGCGTCCAGTGTGGGTGCGGCCGCCAGTTCACGGTGCCCCCGGCCGAGTTCATCGACGGCGTCGTCCGCGAGTGCCCCACCTGCGCCGACCGTGCCGCCTGGCTGTTGACCGCCCTCCGGGACGATGCCTCCGACGCGCCGGTGGCAGCTCACACAACGGTGCCGGAAGAAGCCGAATCCCCGTAGTCGCCAGCCCGCACTACTCCGGAAACCCAGGGCGATGGTCGGCCGTTCCCCCCCGCAAGCTGCTCCTTGACGCGCCCGGCCGCTTCGCGGTTCCTTCCCGGCAGACGCCCGGCTCGTGCGTCGTGCCCTATGATCATCCAATGTTCCGCGCCGATCCGGATCTGTGACCTGGGAGGTTGGACCGATACCTGGTTCGCCGGGTCTGGCCGGGTTCTCAACATTGCCGTGTTCCCCTCGGTCGAGGTCTCGGTGGTGGCGCGCCGCAAGCAACGGGGCGAACCGCAGATCACAATCCGCGCCGAAAACTACGGGGACGTCTATGCGCTCAGCGCCCGCGCCCGGTCCTGGACCAAGCATCCCCTGATCGAAGCCGGGTTCCGCCTCTTCCATCTGCCGCCGGGAATCCACCTCGAGGTCACCATCTTCTCCTCCGCCCCCGCCGGGGCGTCCACCGGCACGTCTGCCTCCGTCTCCGTGGCGGTGTTGGGTGCCCTGGACCTGCTCGGCGAACGCTCCCTCACCAGCAACGAACTGGCCGCCAAGGCGCACTACATCGAGTCCGAGCTCCTCCACCTCCAGTCCGGCATCCAAGACCAGCTCTGCGCCGCGTACGGCGGCATCAACTACATCGAGATGACCCGCTACCCTGAGGCGTCCGTGTCGCCCATCCTCCTGCCGGAGGAACGGGCGTGGGAACTCGAGTCGCGGCTGCTGCTCATCTACCTCGGCAAGCCCCACAGCTCCTCGGCCGTCCATGAGTCGGTCATCCGTCGCCTCGAGGAATCGCCCCGGTTCCGACGCTACCTCGAACCGTTGCGGGAGGCGGCCACGGCTGGCAAGCAGGCCCTGCTGCGAGGCGACCTGGCCGCGTTTGGCGAGGCGATGAAGACCAACACCGACGCGCAACGCAAACTGCATCCGGACCTCGTCGGCTCGCGGGCCGAACAGGTGCTCGCCCTCGCCCGCGAACACGGTGTGTCCGGCTACAAAGTCAACGGTGCGGGCGGTGCGGGCGGCTCCGTCACGCTGCTGCTGCGCCCCGGCGCCCTCGAGAAACACGCGTTGATCGCCGCCATCGAGGCCGCCCACCCCGACTTCCGCAACGTACCCATCCGCCTCGTCCCCCACGGGCTCCGCCGCTGGCGCACCGACTGAGATCGACGACCGGCCTTCGACCCGGTTGTAGGCGCCGGCGCCAGGAGGCGGAGTAGCAATGCACCTCGACCGAAACGCCTCCTGACGTCGGCGCCTACTGATCAGAATCCCGCTCCTGCGCTTGGCGAAGGGGGCGCAGGCGGGCCGCCCGTGCCACACGGGCCCAGGGCAACCGTTAAGTATTAAATTAAGGGCTGACCCCTGGGGACTTGACGGCCCGCCCGGCGCCCCGTTGGATACCGGCATGTCCACCCGACCGCTCCCCCTCGGCGGCCTGTTCCCCAGGCTCGCGCTGTCCCTCGGCCTCGGGTTCGCCCCCGACGCCGGCACTGCCGACCTCGCGGGCAGCCGCCCGAACATCATCCTGATCATGACCGACGATCAGGGGTACGGCGAGATCGGCGCCCACGGCAACCCGCTGCTGCAGACGCCGCACCTCGACCGGTTGCACCGCGAGGGCGTGCGGTTCACGGACTTCCAGGTCAGCCCCACGTGCGCCCCCACCCGCGCTGCTCTCCTGACCGGTCGGCACGAGTTCAAGAACGGCGTCACCCACACCATCCTCGAACGCGAACGCCTCAGCCCCAGAGCCACCACCCTCGCACAGGTGCTGCAGTCCGCCGGCTACGCCACCGGCATCTTCGGCAAGTGGCACCTCGGCGACGAGGACGCCTACCAACCCGGCCAGCGCGGCTTCCAGGAGGTCTTCATCCACGGCGCGGGTGGCATCGGCCAGACCTACCCGGGCAGTTGCGGCGATGCCCCCGGCAACCGCTACTTCGACCCGGTCATCCGGCACAACGGCCGGTTCGTCAAAACCCAGGGCTATTGCACCGACGTTTTCTTCGGTCAGGCCCAACGCTGGATCGCCGCCCGAAAGGCCGAGCGCGTACCGTTCTTCGCCTACCTCACGCCCAACGCGCCGCACGACCCATTCATCAGTCCCGGCGCGCGCTACGAACAGCCCTACGCGGGCCAGGGCCTGTCGACGAACGCGGTCGCCTACTACGCCATGATCGCCAACATCGACGAGAACATAGGCCGCCTCCTGGCCACCTTGCACGAGCAGGAGCTCGAAACCCACACGCTGGTCATCTTCCTGACCGATAACGGTCACTCGGTCCGCGAGGTGTACAACGCCGGCATGCGCGGTACGAAAGGCAGCCCGTACCAGGGCGGCACGCGGGTGCCGTCGTTCTGGCGCTGGCCGGGCAAGCTCGTTCCAGGCGACCGCGGCCAACTCACGGCGCACGTGGATGTGTTCCGGACGCTCGCCGACCTCGCCGGGGCCCGCCTCAGCCCGGAGGTCGATGCCCAGGTCGAGGGCCGGAGTCTCCTGCCCTTGCTCGCCGATGCCGACGCGGCCTGGCCGGATCGCCTCCTGGTCACGCACGTGGGCCGGTGGCCACGCGGGCGGGTCGCCGAGTTCAAGCACCGACAGAGCGCGATCCGGAACACCCGCTTCCGCCTGGTCCAGGACGCGGAGCTGTTCGATCTCGTGGCCGATCCCGGCGAGACGAAGAACGTCCTGGCTGACCATCCGGAAGTCGCGGCCACTCTGCGCGCAGCGTACGACGCCTGGTGGGCGTCGGTGCTGCCCTCCCTCGAGAACGAGCTGGTGATCGGCCCCAGCGTCAACCCCTTCAAGACCGCGTATTGGGAACAGTTCGGAGGCGGGCCGGACGAGGAGACCCGGAAGCGGATGGATCCGGCGAGGTTCCGTTAGGCGGCCGCAGCGCATCGACGCCCTATTCGGGTCCGGTCGGGCTTAACAGATACTTCATGCCCGCTGTAGGCGCCGACGTCAGGAGGCGAAGTAGGCTGAGGGCAATGCCACATCGCCTCCTGACGTCGGCGCCTACAGTCTTTCGCCGTTCGGCGAGGAGGATGAGATACCCGGCTTAGCGGACCGCCGCCTGCATCTCGAGCACCGTTCGGGCCACGCCCGCCGGCTCGAGGGCACGCAGACAGCGCAGGTCCACCGGGCATTCCCGCCGGAAGCACGGCGCACAAGGCGGCGGCGCGCGGAGGATGCGATGGCGAGGGTCGCCGGGCAAACCGGGAGCCGTCAGCTCGGGTGAGGTGCTGCCGAACAGCGCCACCACGGACACGCCCAGTGCCGCGGCGACGTGGGCCGGGCCAGTGTCGTTGGTCAACAGCAGCCGGCACACGCCGAGCAGTTGCAGCAACTCGCGCAGGGAGGTGCGCCCGGCGAGGTTCACTGCCCCGGGCACGGCCTGAACAATCGTCTCCGCCAGCGGCCGATCCAACGCGCCGCCGAATACCAGCCAGCGGCAGCCGATCCGGGCCTGCACCTCCTTCGCCACCGCGATGAAACGCTCGGCAGGCCAGCGCTTGGCCGGTCCGTATTCCGCGCCGGGATTGAGGCCGAACCAGCGTGTCGCGACGGTCGCATCCCTCGTTACGCCGAAACGTTCGAGAAGGTCGGGCGCGGCAGCCTGCTCGGCGGCCGAAAGCCGCAGCAACGGAGGCAGCGGGTCACGTCGGGCCCCGAGGGCGTGCACCAGTTCGAGATAGAGATGGAGATGATGTGCCGCGGAAAGGAGCGAGGCGGCGATGGGCGGCGGGTCGGAACTGGCCGGCGCGATGCCAGCACCACCAGGTTGGTCATCGACGGCGGGCGCCGCCAACAAGCGGGTGATCTCGGCCTTCGCACGCTTGTGCATCTTCACTTCGTCCGCGCGCGGCGCAACCGGATGCGTCAGCCACCAGGTGCGCCAGGGACGCCGGTAGCCAATCCGCACCGGGATGCGCGCGCACCAGAGTTCCAGGGCCGAGCGGGGCGAATTGGGGAAGAGGAGGCCCACCTCGAAGTTGTGTTGGCGCAGACGGCGACCGATGCGCCAGGGACTCTCCCCGCGGACAAAAGGCAGGACGACGTCCACGGCCGGATGCTGCCGCCAGAGGTCGGCCAGCTTGCTGGGTGTGAGGAGCGCGATCTGCGCGTGCGGGAACCGTTCCCGGAGCCGGAGCAGCGCCGGGGTGGACATGACGGCGTCGCCGAGCCAGTTGACGCCACGCACGATCAGGCGCTGGGGGGTGAGCCGGGTCAGTGACACGCGGGATGTGGAGCGTGCGCTTGCCTTGCCGCCCTGTCCGGCGACCGCGAACGCTGCGAAGCAGTGTGGAGGCCCCTTCTGCACTTTGCGTTCTTCCTTCTGCATTCCAGTCCGGGGTGAAACGCGCGCATGCCGGAGGTCCGGGTCAGCGGAAGCAGATCTGGCGCACGCACTCCTCGAAGTTCCGGGCGCCCCGGATGATCTTGATCTCCACGCGCATGAAGTAGATCGGGAGATCGCGGCGGTCGAGCTTCGGAAACCGGACGGCGTCCTTCTGGGTGGTGATGACGAGCGTGGCCCCGCGTTTGACGCCGCGGTTGATGATGTTGAGCACCTCCTGCTGGCTGAAGCGGTGATGGTCGGCGAACCGTTTGCTGGCCACCAGTTCGGCGCCGAGTTCGATGAGGCTATCCTCGAAGCTCTCGGGCTGGGCAATGCCGCTGAGGGACGCGACCTGGGCGCCTTGGACGAAGTCGATTCCGTGGCGTTCGCCCGTGAAGAGGTCCTCGAAATACAGCGGTTGGTGGACGCACTCGATGATGCCGGCCTTCGGGTTGAGCTTGCGGAGCCGCTCGCGCAGGGTGTCGGTGGTCCCGTTGCTCTTGGTGATGAAAACGTTGCTGGCCCGGGCCAGGTGGCTGGGGGGTTCGCGCAACGTGCCGCGCGGCAGGAGATGGTTGTTGCCAAAAGGCTGCTGGCAGTCGATCAGCACGATGTCCCGGCGGCGCCCCGCCAGTTTCCAGTACTGAAACCCATCATCGAGCAGCAGGGTGTCGCACCCGTACTTCTCGATGGCATACAGGCCGCTCTTGACGCGGTCTTTGTCCACGAGCACGACCACATCCTTGAGATTCGAGGCCAGCATGAACGGCTCGTCACCCGCGCTCTCGGAATCGAGCAGCAACGCCTTCCCATCGGACACCACGCGCGGCGGCGTCTTGTCCTGGCGGAAGAGGAGGCGATTGCGCAGGCGCTCGTGCAGCGGGCGGGGCTTCGAGCGGTAACCGCGCGAGAGGATCGCGACCTTGCGGCCCTGGTTCTGCAGTTCGCGGGCAAACTTCTCCACCACCGGTGTCTTGCCGGTGCCGCCCACCGTCAGGTTGCCAATGGCGATCACCTGCACCCCGAGGGTCGCGTCCCGCAGGATGCGGAAGTCGTACAGCCGCCGGCGGACCTTGACGGCGAGCGCAAAGATCTTCGAAAGCGCGAAGAGCGAGCCCCGCAACAGCGTGGCCCGCTTGCCCTGCCGCTGTTCGAGGATCACCTCCAGGACGAAAGTCTCGACGGCTTCCGTCATGGCCCGGATCGTGTCGCGCATCGCGGTGAATGTGCCAAGGCACCGGAACCGCGGCAAGGGAGCTGGCCGACGCGGGGTCCCCCGCTCAGGCGACGTCCGGTCTTTCCGCGGGCGCGGGCGCCGGGTAGGCTGCGCCCTGTCTTGAGTGCGTTTGTGGCAGTGCTGCGTCAGCGGCTCGAAGAGCTGCGGCGTCAGGGGTTGTGGCGGGAGTTGCGCCGGCTCGATTCCGACGCGGGCCCGCGGATCGAGTGCGCCGGCCAGCGACTGCTCAACTTCTCCTCAAATGACTACCTCGGTCTGGCCGGACACCCGGCCCTGAAAGCCGCCGCCGCCGAAGCCGCTGCCCGGTTCGGGGCGGGAGCCAGCGCGTCGCGTTTGATCTGTGGTTCGCTCGCCCCCCACCACGAACTCGAGACAGCGCTGGCCGCCTTCAAGGGCACCGAGGCCGCGCTCACCTTCGCCACCGGGTACGCCGCCGCGCTGGGAGCCATTCCGGCTCTGGTGGGACCCGGTGACGTGGTGGTGCTCGACAAGCGCGCCCACGCCTGCCTGGTGGATGCCGCACGGCTCAGCGGGGCCCAACTGCGCGTCTTTCCGCACAACGACCTCGCCAAGCTCGAGGCCATCTGTCAGTGGGCGAAGGACGGCGGAGCAAGGGCGAAGGGCGAAGGGCGAAGGGCGAAGGACGAAGGACGAAGTTCGAAGGACGAAGGACGAAGTTCGAAGGACGAAGGACGAAGTTCGAAGGACGAAGGGCGAAGGGGGGAGGACGAAGGGCGAAGGGGGGAGGGCATAGGGCAGGTGTTGATCGTCACCGAGAGCGTGTTCTCCATGGACGGAGATCATGCGCCGCTGCGCGAGCTCGCCGCCTTGAAGGACCGGTTCGGCGCCTGGCTGTTGGTGGATGAAGCCCACGCCACGGGGTTGTACGGGCCGCATCGACGCGGACTGGCCGAGGCGTTGGGAGTGGCGGACCGCATCGACGTGCAGATGGGGACGTTGGGCAAAGCCCTGGGCGCGGCGGGCGGCTACGTCTGCGGCCCCCGCGAGCTCATCGATCTGCTGGTGAACCGCGCGCGGTCCTTCCTGTTCTCGACCGCTCCCGTGCCCGCACAAGCCGCGGCGGCCCGCGCCGCGGTCGGACTGGTGCGCGGACCGGTAGGGCGGGAACGCGTCGCCACGCTGCAGGAGCGCGTCCGCCAACTGCACGAAGGTTTGGCCGCTCAGGGATGGTGGAACTCAGCAGCAGACGTGCCTGGCCCAGGCAACGCGCCGAACACAGCACCTCCCGCGGCGGACTCGGCCATCTTCCCGCTCGTCGTCGGCGAAGCAACCGCGGCGGTCGCGCTGGCTGGGGCGCTGCGCGAGCGCGGCGTGTTTGTCCCGGCCATCCGTTACCCCACGGTGCCGCGCGGGGCCGCGCGTCTGCGGGTAACGGTCTCGGCCGCCCATACCGAGGCGGAAATCGCGACCTTCCTGTCGGTGCTGGCGGCGTGTCGCAATGCCGTTCCGGCCTGAACTCTCGACCATGCATCGCCTCGCCCAACTCGATCACCGGTACGTCTGGCATCCCTTCACGCAAATGCGCGACTGGTTGCGGCAGGAACCAATCGTGATTGTGGCGGGTCGGGGTGCGGTGCTGCAGGATGTTCACGGACGGGAGTACCTCGACGCCAACGCATCGATCTGGACCAACCTCCACGGGCATAACCACCCCCGCATCAACGCTGCCATCCGCGCCCAACTCCGCCGCCTGGCCCACTGCTCCGCCCTCGGCCTGGCCAACGAACCGGCCTCGCTCCTCGCCGCCCAACTCGTGGCCCTCGCCAACCCCGGGCGAAGGGCGAAGGGCGCAGGGCGAAGTCCGAAATTCGAAGTTCGAAGTTCGAAGTTCGAGAAGGTCTTTTTCTCGGACGACGGTTCCACCGCGGTCGAGGTGGCGCTCAAGCTCGCCTACGAATACGCCCGACGCACCGGCCTGGCCGCCAAGCCGCGGTTCCTGTCACTCGCAGGCGCCTACCACGGCGACACCGTGGGCGCGGTCAGCCTCGGCCACATCGACCTGTTCCACCGGGCCTATCGCGGGCTGCTGTTTCCGTCGGACCAGGTCATGGCGCCGTACTGCTACCGCTGCCCCTACAACCGCGCGCCGCCGGAGCGACAAGACGCCCGCGAGTATCGACGTTGCCGGTGGGAATGCGTGGACCAGGTCGCGCGCCGGTTGGAGCGGCAGCGGCGACGCGGCACGCCGTACGCGGCGTTTGTGTTCGAGCCTTTGATGCAGGGGGCGGCGGGGATGATCCCACAACCCGCCGGCTGGCTGGCGCGCGTGGCCGAACTCGCGCGACACGAGGGCACCCTACTGGTGGCGGACGAGGTCAGACCGCCTGGGGACGAACGGGCGGCGCCTGCTTCTTCCCAACCGAAGGCGTCCAACCTGACTTCTGTGCGTCGCCAAGGGACTAACTGGCGGTTATCTGCCGCTGCGGCGACCTCACCACCTGCGGTGTTCCGGCGCGTTCCTGGCGAGTACGCGGAGTTCAAGACGTTCTTTCACGGGCACAGCTACACGGCCAACCCGCTCTGATGCGCCGCCGCCCTGGCGAACCTCAGGTGGCTCGAGGGCGAAAGATCACAACAGGCGCGGTCGCGGCTGGAGGCGGGGCTACGCGCAGAACTTGAGGAGCTCTGGGCACTGCCCAACGTCGGCGATGTGCGGCTGGTCGGATCGGTGGCGGGCATCGAACTCGTCCGGGACTGGCGCACCCGAACACCCTTCGCCCTCGAGGAACGCGCCGGCATCCGCGTCTGCGAGGCCATGACGCGTCGCGGCGTGCTGACCCGGCCCATCGGCAACGTGGTCGTGCTCATGCCGCCTTATTGCATGACCCGACGGCAGATGCGCGGGATGGTGACGGCGCTGCGGGAGGCGATCCAGGAGACGTTCCCGGGGCGGCTCACTTGAGCCCCGTCACCGTGCCGTCGGGACGGACGCTCACCTCGCGGGCTTCGGCCGGCAGCGGGCTTTCGGTGACCTGGCCGCCGGGCCACCGCACCCAGACAGCGCAGGGTCTACTGCGGCTCGCGAGGACCGGCACCGTGCTGTGCTGACTCCAATAGCCCGAGCCGGCTTGTATCTCGCGCGCCGGGCCGTAGCCCTCCGCCGTCTTCAAGCGGAGCGTGGCGCCGACGGCATGCGGATTGTCAGCGCGGCCGCTCAGGCGGACACGCAGGCCGGGTTGGGCCTGCTGGTTGCGGAGAAGGACGGTGACGTTGGCGTTCTGAGTGATCACCACATCCGTGCGGCCATCGCCGTCGTAATCCGCCACCGCGCAACCGCGCTGTTCGCCGTAGACCTTGAGGCCGCTTTCCTGCCCGGGGACCGGGACGAGGCGCCCGTTGCCCTCCCCGCGCAAGAGCAGGCCGCGACCCCCATCGAGCCGCCAGGCGTCGGGGTTGACCGCGAAGAAGTTCTGGCTGAGCACGACGTCCTCGTGACCGTCGCCATCGAAGTCGGCGATCGCGAGACCGAAGGCGGGGGCGAATTGGGCCTCCAAAGGCAAAGGCGCCACCTCGAAGTGATCGCCGCGGTTGAAAAAGACCAGGCTGGCCCACTCGACGGCTTCGACCCGCTGCGCCCCGGCGAGGCTCTCGCCATACACCTCGGTCAGGCTCGCCCGACCGTACGCCTCAAAGGTGGTGACGCGACCCTGGACAAATGGGATGGCGGCACGGATCGCCCGGAGCCCGCGGGTGGGGACTTCGAGACCGTTGGCGGGGTTCACGGTGCTCTCGATGACATCGACCATGCCGTTGTCGTCCAGATCGCCGTAGTGGATGCGGATCGGCAGGGCGCGCGACGGGCGATGGTGGTGGTTCAAACCCCAGTTGGCCGCGACCATGTCGAGGCGCCCGTCGCCGTCGAGGTCGCCCGTGGCGATGGCGGTCCACCAGCCCGTGAGATCGCGAAGCGTCGCGGAAACCCTGGCCCCAGCAGGCTGGAAGCCTGCCCCACCATCCCGGGATCTGGCCCCAGCAGGCTGGAAGCCTGCACCACCATCCCGAGGTCTGGCCCCGGCAGGCTGGAAGCCTGCACCACCACGCGATTGATCGCCGCCAGGCGGCAACCCCGCCGCCTCGGCCAGGGGCACACCGCAGAGGTGGCGCAAGGCAGGATCCGATGGCGAACGTTCGGGCGGCGCTACCCGAAGCGGTGGGTTCCATTCCTCGTAACGGCCATCGCGACGGCGGAAGATCCGCAGGGGCCCCCATTCGCAGGCCAGAAGCAGTTCGGGTATACCATCGCCGTCCAGATCGCTGAAGGTCGCGCCGCTCACGAGTCCGACTTCCTCAAAGCGTTGGTCGATGACGAGCCGCGGGCCTTCACGGCGCAGCAGCAGCGAGGTCGCAGGAGCGGGGTACTGGCCGGGAATCACCCGCCCGCCGATGAAGAGGTCGAGATCCCCGTCGTTGTCGTAGTCCGCCGCAGCCAGCGGGCCGGTGCTCGAGGTGGGGCCGAGGACGCTCTCGCCGCTCGCACCCGCGCCCAGGTCGTAAACCCGGATGGCGCCGCCGTTGGTCAAACCGTCCTCATAGTTGCTAGAACCGACGAGCAACGCCGCGCCGAACCCCAGGGCAGTCGTCTGGTCGCGCGCCGCGCGCTTCAACAACGCGACGTTTGTGAGCGACGCGAAGTCGCCGTTGCCCAGGTTGCGGAAGGCCTCGAGGCGGCCGCTCCGGCCGCTGGTGAGCACCAGATCGTCCCAGCCGTCCCCATCGACGTCGGTCCAGGCAACTCCCGGCCCGAGTTGACTCAGCTTGTGCGGCAGCAACGGCTGACGTTCGAAGTCGTCGAAGGGTTCTTCGACGTGCCGATGGTTGAGACGCGCGCTCTGGTCCACGAACCACGTCGAGTGACCGTCGTTAGCCGGGCGGCTGGGTCGTTCGGCCGGGGAGGGTGCTGGCGCCACCGCGGCTTCCTCGGCGATCTCGTAAACGTGATTGGGGAGGGCGTTCGTGACCACACTGCTGCGGCCACTGCGCCACCGGACCTCGAGGGTGAGGCGGGCCTCGGCGGCACCGGCGGCAAACACCCGGATCGCTTCGCCCCCCGACAGGTATCGCCCGCCCGCGATGATCTCCTGTTGCTGCTGCGGGACAGGCCCCCCCCGGACGATGATGCGGGCGCCGATGCCCTGGGTGTTCGGGGGCAGGCCACGGAGGCGAACGGCGATGCGCGGCGCCGCAGTTTCGTTGCGGCACAGCTCGGCAACCCCGTTGAGGTTGTTGATGGCGACGTCGAGGTCCCCGTCATTGTCGAGGTCGGCCAGCGCAACCGCATTGCCCACGTCGGGGAAATCGAAGCCCCACGCAGCACTGACTTCTTCGAAAGTGAGATCGCCACGGTTGCGGAAAGCGATGTTCGGGATGGCGTAGCGGGGGAAGAGGGTGCGGAGACGCTGGAGCTCGTGGTTGGACATGGCCTTCTGCGTCTTGAGGACCTCGGCCCGGTCAATGATGTCGGTGTTCATCATCTGGAGCTCGTGGCCGGTGGTGATCAGGAGGTCCTCGAAACCGTCGAGGTCCACGTCCAGGAAGTTCGGGGACCACGTCCATTCGGAGGCATGGACATCGGCAAGCTGCGAGATCTCGGTGAAGGTGAGATCGCCGCGGTTCAGGAAGAGGGTGTTGTGCGAGTACTGCGGGCGGTTGTCGATGGCCCCCACCGGCAGGAACGTGGGCTGGATTTCGCCGTTCTCGAGCATGCGCTTGGCATGGTCGCGGCTGAGCATGTCGGAGACGAAGAAGTCGAGGTGACCGTCCCGGTTGATGTCGGCGAAGTCCACGCCCATCGAGAAGATGCTGGTATGCCGGAGCGCCAGCCGGGGGATGGCCCGGAAGGTCCCGTCGCCCCGGTTCATCCAGACGCGGTCGGGCGACTCGAAATCGTTGCAGACATAAAGGTCCGGCGCCCCGTCGCCATCAAGGTCCCGAAACGTGGCGGTCAAGCCCCAGTCGTAAAGCGGGCCCGGCAGGGGTTGGCCGTCCTCGTCCAGGAAGGCGCCGCCCGTGAACGGGACCACGGTGAAGCGCCCCTGGCCGTCGTTGCGATACAGCACATCGGGCTCGCCGTTCTCGATGATGCGACCGTCCCGGCTGGCGATGAAGCGACCGACGAGGTCCGCGTCGGTGGTAGGGCGATCGTTGACGGCCACCACGACAACTTCGCCCTGCTCCTCGCGGAGGCGCATCCGCGTGTTGGGCATGTCCCGGATCGTGGTCGTGCGGTAGTTCGCGATGTACAGGTCGAGGTCGCCATCGCCGTCCACATCGGCCAGGGCGGACGTCATGCCCGCCCGCAGGTAGTTCAGCGGCGAACCGGCCGAGCGGTCCGTGAAGCGCCCACGACCGTCGTTGAACAGAAGGAACGTCCCGTCCGCGACCGTGTTGATGACCAGGTCCAGATCGCCGTCCCCGTCCAGATCCGCAAAGACCGCGCCGGTGCAGCTCCGGTTGGGCAGAGCCGTGCCCGAGCCCGCGGTGACATCTTCGAACCGCCAGTTGCCCCGGTTGCGGTACAGGACATTCGGGCGGTCCAGCCCGCAGAAGAACAGGTCGCAGTGGCCGTCGTTGTCGAAGTCGCCCGCCGCCACACCCGCGCCGTTGAGGTAGATCTGGTTGGTCACGTAGCGCGACTGGGCGAGGGCGTTCGTGAAGGTGACCCCGGTGGCCGCTGACGGCAGCAGCGTGAAACCCACCGGCCGCCCCCCCGGTCGCGGGGTGAGCGGAGCCGAGCGAAACCCCTCCCCTTCGCGCCAGTCCAGGGCGTCCGCGACGGCGGGCAGCGCGAGCGCGATCCCGACGATCAGCCTGGCAAGGAAACGGACAGACATGTCCGGGTGACAAGCAGGATTCGCCGGGGTTTTGTCAACTGCGTTCGACGCTGCGTTCGACGCCCCGCCACTCCAGCACGGCGGGGGAGTTGGCTGCGAGGGGATTCGGCTTCCCCCGCCGGCGACGGCACGGTTAAGTGACGCCCATGCGCATCACGGGCGGCGAGATGGGGCGACGAGTCTTAAAAGTGCCCAAAGGCTGGGCCGTGCGCCCCACGCCCGACGTGGTCAAACAGGCCGTGTTCAACCGCCTCGGGGATCGCGTGGTGGGGGCGCGGGTGCTCGAGTTGTTCGCCGGTTCAGGCGCGCTGGGCTTCGAGTGCCTCAGCCGCGGCGCCGCCGCCGTCGTGAGCGTCGAAAGATCCGCACGGCATGCGGCGATGATCCGGCAGAACCTGCTCGCCGCGGGCTTGCCGGTGGAACGGTTCGAGCTCCGCACCCAGGACGCTTTCGCCGCCGTCCGCCAACTGGCCGTCGCGGGCGAGGTCTTTGATCTGATCCTGGCCGATCCGCCGTTTGGGGCGAAGAACATCGGACGCCGCTCGGAATCGTGCTCCCAGCAACTCCTGGACCTGGCCGAACTCCCACGGCTGCTGACGCCCCAAGGCTGGTTCGTGCTCGGCCACACCCACCGCGACACCCTGACCGTTTCCCCCCCCTGGTCCGAGGTGAAATCGCTGCGGCACGGCGACTCGGTCATGACGTTTCTGCAGCCGGTGTAACCTTGCCGCCCCTGGCGGCTCACTCCCCGCAACTGTTGAAGCGCATGCACTGCGACGAATTGCTCGCCGCCCTGAACGAGTACGTGGACGGCACCGCAAACCCCGCCATCTGCGAAGAATTGCGGCGGCACTTGGCGGCTTGCGATCCCTGCCAGGTCGTGGTGGACAACCTCCGCCAGACCATCACGCTCTACCGGCAGGGCCAGCCCATCGAATTGCCCCCGGCCTGCCGGGAACGCCTCCATGCCGCCCTGCGCGAACGCTGGCGCCAACTTCACCCCGTCCCCCCCACGGCATGAGCGGCCTGCGCCTGCTGATCGTCGGGGGCGTGGCCGGCGGAGCCAGCGCCGCCGCCCGCGCCCGCCGCCTCTCCGAGGACGCCGAGATCATCGTCTTCGAACGCGGCCCGCATGTCTCCTTCGCCAACTGCGGCTTGCCCTACTACGTCGGCGGCGAAATCGCGGCGGCGGATGACCTGTTGCTCCAAACCCCCGCCGCCCTGCGGGCCCGCTTCGAACTCGACGTGCGCGTCCAGACCGAAGTGCTCGCCCTCGACCGCGCCCGACACACCGTGCGCGCCCGGGACCTGACCACCGGCCGGGAATACGAGGAGCCTTACGACGCCTTGATCCTCGCCCCCGGCGCCGCCCCGCTGCGACCGCCCATCCCCGGCATCGATCGCCCCGGGCATTTCACCGTCCGCAACGTGCCCGACGCCGTGGCCATCAAGACCTGGATCCGGGAACAGGCCGCCCGCCGGGCCGTCGTGGTCGGCGGCGGTTACGTCGGCCTCGAGATGGCCGAGCAACTGGTGCATGCCGGACTCGAAGTCACCGTGGTCGAAGCCCTCCCCCAGGTCATGGCCCCGCTGGACGCCGAGATGGCCGCCTGGCTGCACGCCGAACTCCGGGACCACCACGTCGCCCTCCACCTCGCGGATCCGGTGGCCGGCTTCGAAGCCCCCGCCGCCGGTGAATCCGCCGTCGCCTCCGTGGTGCGCCTCCAAAGTGGAACACGCCTGCCCGCAGACCTGGTCGTGCTCGGGATGGGCGTCCGACCCGAGGTCAAACTGGCGCGCGACGCCGGCCTCGAACTCGGCACCTGCGGCGGCATTCGCGTAGACCCTCAGATGCGGACCAGCGACCCGCGAATCTGGGCGGTGGGCGACGCCGTTGAGGTGCGCCACGCCGTGCTCGGCGACTGGCAGTTGCTGCCCCTGGCCGGCCCCGCCAACCGCCAGGGACGCACCGCCGCCGACAACGTGTTCGGCCGCGCCTCGCGCTTCGAAGGCACCTACGGCACCGCCATCCTCCGCTTGTTCTCGTTGACCGCTGCCTGCACCGGCGCCAACGCCAGAAGTCTGACCCGCGCCGGCCGCCCATTCGAAATCCTCCACCTCCACCCCGGCTCCCACGCCGGCTATTACCCCGGCGCCTCACCCCTCGCCACCAAGATCCTGTTCGCCCCCGATACCGGCCGACTGCTCGGAGCCCAGGTCGTGGGACGCGACGGCGTGGACAAGCGCATCGATGTGCTCGCCACCGCCCTTAAGGCCGGCCTGAGCGTGGCGGACCTGGCCGACCTCGAACTCGCCTACGCCCCGCCTTTCGGTTCGGCCAAGGACCCCGTGAACCTCGCCGGCATGGCCGCGCAAAACGTCCTCCACGGGGACGTCCACCTGGCCCACTGGCAGGAGTTGACCCCCCCGGACACCACCGCACCGTTCGTCTTGGACGTGCGGAACCCCGGCGAGCGCGCCGCAGGAAGCATCCCGGGCTCCGTCCACATCCCGCTGCCCGAACTCCGCTCCCGCCTGGGTGAACTTCCGCGCGACCGCGAGATTGTGGTGTCCTGCCAGAGCGGCCAGCGCTCCTACTTCGCCGCCCGGATGCTCGTGCAACGCGGGTTCAACGCACGGAACCTGACCGGCGGCTATCGCACGTGGAAGGTGGCCACCGCCGGAGGGTTGCCGGGGCCACCCACCTGAGCGCCAGGCCACTGAACGGCCGACCGTGCCCGCCGCCGTTCTTCACCCGCTCGGCGAAGGGCGGATTCAGGTTTCAGGGACTGACCCCAATGGCACTCCGTTGCGGAACAAGAATGGCAGGTTGACCCGAACACGCGACCAGACAACGCTCTCCGCCATGAACAGCCTCGGTCTCCTCATCCTCAGCGCTTCCGGACTCGCCCTGCTCACCGCCGCGGCTACTGAACCCACGCGCCCCAACGTGCTCTTCATCGCGATCGACGACCAGAACGACTGGGTCGGCCCCCTCGGCGGTCATCCCCTCACCCGCACCCCGCATCTGGACCGGTTGGCGCAGCGCGGCACCACGTTCCTCAACGCGCACATCCAAAGCCCCCTCTGCAATCCGTCCCGCACCAGCCTGATGCTCGGCCTGCGTCCCACCACCACCGGGATCTACGGCCTCGCCCCGTGGTTCCGCACCCTCCCCGACTGGCAGGACCGCGTGACCCTGCCGCAGCATTTCAAGGCGCACGGCTACCGCACCTTCACCACCGGCAAGATCTACCACGGCGGCGTCGGCGGCCCGGCGCAACAAGCCGTCGAGTTCGATGTCTGGGGCCCGCCAGGCGGCATCGGCGCCACCCCGCCGCAAAAGCTCATCCCGGCCACCCCCATGGGCAACCATCCTCTCATGGACTGGGGCGTGTTCCCGCATCGGGACGAGGACAAGCAGGATTACCGCGTCGCCAGTTGGGCCATCGGACAACTCGAAGCCATGCCCCCCGCCCAACCCTTCTTCCTCGCCGTGGGCTTCTTCCTCCCGCACGTGCCCTGCTACGCCACCCAGAAATGGTTCGACCTCTACCCCGACGACGACACCGTCCTGCCTCCGATTCGTCCCGACGACCGGGCCGACACCCCACGCTTCTCCTGGTACCTCCACTGGCATCTGCCCGAACCCCGACTCGAATGGCTCCAGGCGAACGGCCAGTGGCGCAACCTCGTCCGCTCCTACCTCGCCTGCACCAGCTTCGTCGACGCCCAGATCGGTCGCCTGCTCGACGCCCTCGATGCCACCGGGCTGGCCGATCGCACGATCGTCGTCGTGTGGGGCGACCACGGCTTTCACCTCGGCGAAAAGGGGATCAGCGGCAAGAACACGCTCTGGGAACGGTCCACCCGCGTCCCGCTCCTCTTCGCCGGCCCCGGCGTGACCCGCGGTGGCCGCTGCGTGCAGCCCGCCGAACTTCTCGACCTCTACCCCACCCTCATCGACTTGTGCAGGCTCACCCCACGCACCGACCTCGAGGGACTCAGCCTCGCCCCGCAACTCCGCAACCCCACGACGCCCCGCGCACGCCCCGCCCTGACCACCCACAACCAGGGCAACCACGGCGTGCGCAGCGAACGCTGGCGCTACATCCAGTATGCCGATGGCACCGAGGAACTCTACGACCACCAGACCGACCCGCACGAGTGGACCAACCTGGCCGCCGACCCGGCCCACGTCGCAGTCCTCGCCGCCCACCGCAAGTGGTTGCCGAAGATCGACCAACCCCCAGCCGCCGGCAGTGCCCACCGCATCCTCACCTATGATCCCGCGACCGACCAGGCGCGCTGGGAAGACACGCCCGTACACCGCACCGACCCCGTCCCGCACTGAACGGCATCCGCAAGCCTCCTCACGTCGGCGCCTACACCACCACGCCTCCTCACGTCGGCGCCTACACCCCCAACGCCTCCTCACGTCGGCGCCTACACCCCCAACGCCTCCTCACGTCGGCGCCTACACCCCCAACGCCTCCTCACGTCGGCGCCTACAGCGGGTAGGAGATTTCCAGGTTAGGCCCTCCCGGAGCGACCGGGAAATCTTCGGGCGCAGCCGGTTTCGGGCTTTTGCCTTGACCCTCCCGTGGGTGCGCTTGATGCTCGCGACGTCTTCCGCGTTATGAAGAGCAATGCCTGAACGTCCTCCGGATCACCGCTTGCGCCGCCGCCTTGCTGACCCTTCCCGGTCTGTCAACGCCAAGGAACCGCCGCCTCCGAAGGAATACCTGTCTTCGGCACCATCGAGCGGTTCGCCCCGGAAATGGACGCCCTCATTGCTCCGGACGCCGTCATCGAGAAACTCGCCGGTGGCTTCGAGTGGTCCGAGGGGCCGGTGTGGAATCCCAAGGCCCAGACGCTCCTCTTCTCCGACGTGCCCCGCAACGTGATCTTCGTGTGGAAGGAAGGTGTCGGTACCCGCGATTTCCTCTTCCCCAGCGGCTACACCGGCGCCCGACCGCGTGAAGGTATGGATCGCGAACAGGGTTCCAACGGACTGACCTTGGACGCCCAGGGACGCTTGGTCCTGGCGCAGCACGGCGACCGCCGTGTGGCCCGTTGGGTACCGGGTGGCGGCTTTGTGACCTTGGCCGAATACTACAAGTTCCTGCGCTTCAACAGCCCAAACGACCTCGTCTACGACTCCCGCGGCAACCTCTACTTCACCGACCCCACCTACGGCCTGCCGCGCGACCGCGAGCAAGCCGACCGCTTGCTGGGTCAGGAACTCCTCTTCAGCGGCGTGTTCCTCCTGCGCCCCAGCGGCGAGGTCGTGTTGCTGACCCGCGAGTTGACCTTCCCGAACGGCGTGGCGCTCTCGCCCCAGCAACGGGTCCTGTACGTGGCGGTATCCGACCCCAACAACCCGGTCATCATGGCCTACCCGATCCTGCCCGACGGCACCGTGGAACCGGGCACCGTCTTCTTCAATGCCCAACCCCTCATGAACGGCCGCAAAGGCCTCCCCGATGGCCTCAAGGTCGACCGGCAGGGCAACCTCTTCGCCACCGGCCCCGGCGGCGTCCTGGTGATCTCACCCCGCGGTCAACTCCTGGGCATCATCAACACCGGCGAGGCCACGGCCAACTGCGCCTGGGGCGACGCCGACGGCACCACCCTCTACATCACCGCGCACATGTACCTCGCCCGCGTGCGCACCCTCACCCAAGGCACCGGCGACTGGCCCAAACCGAAGGCGAGAAGATAGCCCCGCCGCAACGCCGCCCTCACCTGCTCTCCCGTGCTCAGCCGCGTTCGCGCCCTTCTCCACACCCCTGAGCCTCCCGCTCTGGGCCCCGAAGTGCGCCCGCACGCGCAAGCCGCCGACACCCTCAACCTCGCCCTCGGCGATCTGGCTCGCGAAGGGGGTTGGCCTCCCTTGCAGGCCGCCACCATCCGCGCCGCCGTCCTGCTCTGGCACGACCACCTCGAGGCCGCCCACCGCGTCGTCCAGGACCTGGAACACCCCGATGCCCACTGGGTCCACGCCCTGATGCACCGCCGCGAACCGGACTACGCCAACGCCAAGTACTGGTACCGCCGCGTGGGTGCCCACCCCGGCTACCGCCTCCTCGCGACCTCCGCCGGCCAGTTCCTCGAACAAGCTGGCCAGGCCGAGCTTGCCCGCCGACTCCTTCCCAACGGCTGCTGGGATCCCCTGGCGTTCGTAGACGAATGCCACCTTTGGGCCGACCTCGCCCCCAGTGAGCCGCGTGTCCTCCAGGCCCGCGAACTGCAGCGCCTCGAGTTCGACGCCCTCTTCCACCACCTCTGCCCCTGATTCACACCGGCCGCGCCGCCGCGCCCCCCGCCCGGATCTCGACAATATCGTGGGGCGCCGCCTCGCGTCGGCCCGCCTCCGTCACGCGGATGAAGCAGGCGTTCTCCCGCAACTGCGCCAGATTCGCCGCTCCCAGATAACCCAGACCGGACTGCATCCCACCGATCAACGGCGCCAACACCGCGTCCAGCGAACCGCTGGCTTCCTTGAGCGCCTCGACCCCCTCCGCCGCCACCTTCCGCGCCGACTCCCTGGTATGCCCGTAGCGCGCCGCCGAACCCGCCCGCATCGCCGCCAGACTGCCCATGCCCCGGTACTGCTTGTAGAGCTTGCCATCGATCTCGATCACCTCGCCCGGCGCCTCCGTGCAACCCGCAAACAAGCCGCCGCACATGACCGCCTGCGCCAGCGTCAGGGCCTTGACCAGATCGCCAGACTTCGTGACGCCCCCGTCCGCCACCAGCGTCACCCCGCACGCCGCCGCCGCCCGCGAACACACGTAAAGCGCCGTCATCTGCGGTATCCCCACCCCCGCCACCGTGCGCGTCGTGCAGATCGAACCCGGCCCCTGCCCCACCTTGACAACGTTCGCTCCGCACTCCGCCAGGTAAGCCACCCCGGCGGCGCTCGTAACGTTGCCCGCCAGGATCGGCAATGCAGGAAAGGCCTGCCGGATCATCCGGATCGCATCCCCCACCCCGCGACTGAAGCCATGCGCCGTCGACACCGCCACCAGGTCCACCCCGCGACCCACCAGATCCCCGACGTGCGCCAGAATCCGCTCGCGGTCCAGTTCCCCAAATGCATTCCGGGTCGCGGAGACCGCCGCCCCGCACAACAGACGGAACTTGCCGTCCCGCGCCGGACGGAACTGCGCCTCCCGCTCCTGCGTGATCCGCTCGATGTCGCTCATCGTGAACAAACCCCGCAACTGGTCGTCGCCGTCCACCACCAGCAGCTTGTGAATTCCAGGATGGTCGGTGAAAAACCGGTCCGCCCGCGCAATCGGGTCGTCCCCGAGTTCCTCCTGCCGGAGGGTATGCACTTGGTGGCGGGGCGTGAGCGCTTCGGCCACCTGCCGCCGCGCGTACCGCGGCTTCACCACGTGGCTGGACAGGAGCCCCACCAGCTTGCCGCGGGCGTCGACCACAGGGAACGTGCTGAAGCCGAAGCGACGCTCCTCCATCATCTCGAGCACATCCCCGATGTACTGCTCCGGCGCCACCTTGATCGGGTCCTGGATCAGCCCGTGCACGTGGTTCTTGACCCGGCTGACTTCCGAGAGCTGCTGCCGCTCCGTCAGGTTGTAGTGAATCACCCCCAAACCGCCGTTCAACGCCATCGCGATCGCCATCCGCGATTCCGTCACGGTATCCATGTCCGCGGACAGCAGCGGGACGTTCAGCTCAACCCCTTCCGCAAGCCGCGTCTCCAAGTGAGTGTCGCGGGGCAGGATCTCCGAGTAACGCGTGGCCAGCGTCACATCATCGAAGGTCAGGGCCGTGTCCCGGTGCGCCGGAAAGAACTCGTCCGCGCGCCGGTAGAACTGGGAATCGAGATCCGAAAGCGGTTGCAGGTTCGCCATGGGCAACCCTGCGCGACCCCCTTCCGGCTGGCAAGAGCGAAGATGCCCGCGTGAAGCGAAGCTGCCGTCCCTGACACGCGGACACGCCGCCACGTGCCGTGTTCGCCCCCGTGCCGCCGCACTCCGCTAACTCACGCCCTGGTAAGCCAGCCACAACGCCCGGTAATACCGCATCACCCGCAGCGGATCGCGACTCTCCGGAATCTCGGCCAGACAGAAGCCGCGAAAACCGATCCCGTTCAACCGCGCCAGCAACCGGCGCCACGGGTATTCCTCCAGGAACAGGTCGCGCATGTGCACCGCGATGATCCGCTCTTTGACCCGGTCAAAATTGGCATCCAACCCGTCCCCTTCCAGGTCGGTCTGATTCGAGTTCCAGCACACCCCCACGCTCGGATGATCCGCCACGTCCATGATCGCCCGGATGTGGGGCAACGACGATGTGCCGGCACCGTGCACCTCGAGCCGGATCTGCTGGCCGTGCCCCGCCGCGAACTCCCCCAACTCGCGCAAGGCCCGCCCGATCTGCTCCAGCGTCCGCTCGACCGGCACCTCTTTCGGCAGGCCGTTGGGCCGGACCTTGACCCCGGATGCCCCGACATCGTGCGCCAGCACGATGTATTCCTTGGTGGCCTCGATGTCCCGCCGCAGCTTCGCCGCGTCCGGTGTGTGGTAGTCAAACGCGCTGCCCAGCCCGAAAAGCTCCACGGGCGAATCGGCAAACCGCCGCCGAACCTCGGTGCGCTCGGCGGCGCTCAGCGTCACCTCGACCCCGTGGGCATGGGTCGTGCGCAGCTCCACCCCCTCGAACCGGGCCTGGGTGCAGTTCTGAATCACCGTGGGCACATCCCAGTCCTTGGCCAGGTTGTAAGTCACCAACCCCAGCCGCATCCCGGACCGGCCCGCGCCACGGCTGGACGCCTCGGCCGCCACGGCAGGCCGCAGCCCGACACCCAGACCGGCCATGCCGGCAGCGGCGACTTGAAGGAACTGACGACGGTTCGAAGCCAGATCGGCACGCGGTGTGTTCATGACCCGAGCAAACGGTCCCCGACCCGCCGAGGCAAGCTTCAATCCACCGGAACCTGTGCGGCCAAAGACCCCTTGCCGCGACCCGCAACACAGGGTAGCAATAGCCCCAGCAACACGCCGGAAGACTGACATGAAAGCTGCGCACCTTCCCACCCGCCGCCGGGCGGCCTTCACCCTGATCGAGCTGCTGGTCGTGATCGCGATCATCGCCATCCTCGCCGGCATGTTGCTGCCCGCCCTGGCCCGCGCCAAGGGCAAGGCCAAGATGACCGCCTGCATGAACAACATGCGGCAGCTCGGCATCGCCACCGTGATGTACGTGCAGGACGCCGGCAAATACCCCGGCTGCCTCTTCGCCATCGGCGGCTTCCGCTACGTCTGGGCCCCCCGCCTCTTCACTCAGATCGGTACCAACCGCGACGTGTTCTGGTGCCCCTCCGCGCGCGTCGACAGCCGCTGGTCCACCAACCACAACCGGACCCTCGGCGCCCCCAACCTCTACGGCGGCGGCCGCGATCCCCAGGGCATCAGCGAAACCTCCCTCTTCTCCATCGGGTACAACGACTGGGGCGCCTTCCCGGCCTTCTCCGACAAGGGCCTCGGCGGCGACGTGGACTCCGCGCAGTACGAGGTCAAGGAGTCCTCCGTCAAGGTCCCCACCGAGATGATCATGCTCGCCGACAGCAAACCCGGCGACGGCAGCAGCGCGAAACCCACCCGCGGCCTCTTCGACGGTAACATCGACCCCACCACCCCTTCGGAGTGGCCTTCCAACCGCCACAACCGCCGCACCGTGGTCATGTTCTGCGACGGCCACGCTGAAAGCCCCCGGCGTAACGACGTCATCAATCCCGCCAACGAGATGTGGCATCGGCGTTGGAACAACGATCATTCGCTCGACGGCTCCTGGTCCGTCAACGCCGCCGAAGCCAACAAGATGGATCCCTAGCCCCGCCCCCCGGCCACCCGTAGGAGTCGGTGACGAGACTCACCCTTCGCGCGGCTCCCTCGCCCCCATAAACCCGTAGGAGTCGAGGTAACGAGACTCACCCCTTCGCGCGGCTCCCTCGCCCCCCCATAAACCCGTAGGAGTCGAGGTAACGAGACTCACCCCATCGCGCGGCTCCCCCGCCCCCCCCATAAACCCGTAGGAGTCGAGGTAACGAGACTCACCCGACCGCCCGGCAACCCTGCCCCTCACTCGTTCCGGCAATACACGTCCCCGGTGAACGTCAAAGCCCAGCCTCGCGACTTGTCGGCAAAGACCATCGCCACCACCGGATCACCTCCGCTGTTCAATTCCCTGACCCACGAACGCCCGCCGTCCGCCGTCGCGTAAAGCCCGCCCGTTTCGGCGCACCAACCCAGTTGCGCGTCCCCGAACCAGATCGCCCGCACGGACGTCCCCGGCCAATGCCCCTCCACCGACCATGTCCGCCCTCCATCCGTCGTGCCGAACCGCGGCGGCATTTCCCCTGCCCGTGAGCTGATCGCGGCATCGGTGCCCAACCAGCCGCGCGAGCCGTCGAGAAAGCGGAGCGTGCTGAAACTGGCCACTGCATGCGGCTGGGTCGACAGCCGCTGCGAAGCCCAGTTCTGACCACCGTCTTCCGTCCGGAGCAACGCACCATTAACGCCCAGTGCCCAACCCCGCTGCGCATTCAGGAACCACACCGCCACCAGCGCCTCCCGGGCCAACCCATCGCGCGCCGTCCATGTCCGACCTCCATCCCGCGTGTGCACAAGACCGCCGTGGTTGTGGCCGAGCCAGCCCTCCTGCTCATCGACAAAATGCAGGGCCATGAACGTCCTCCGCAAGGGCCCACCTGGCGGATGGACCAGGCTCCACGTACCGCCTCCGTCCCGCGTACCCACCACAGTGTTGTTCTCGCCCGCCGCCCAGCCCAAGGAGGCGCTGACGAACTGCACGCACTTCAACCGGTTCGTGCTCAGGCTCGGCTGCACCGCCCACGTCGAGCCGGCGTCGCGACTGTGCAGAATCCTGCCGGCATCCCCCACAATCCACCCGTGAGCCTTGTCCGGAAAAGCCAGAGCGTAGTACATCTCCGAATCCCGGCTTGTGTAGCACAGAACCCACCGTGCCGACGGCGCAGCAGAATCTTCGGATGCACCGGCGGAGCCTCCCCACGCGGGAACCAGCACCACCACCACCAACCATGAGGGCAGCAGAGACGTTTTCATGTGTGTCGCTTGTTGGTTAGACGGAAATGAACCGCCCTCACCGCGGACGACCGCGCTGCGCCAACCAGGCGTAATGGAAATCGCGAAGCGTTTGGAGTGCGTGCGGTTGACCGCCGCTTTTCGTGAACCCTGAGCCCGCCAACGCAAAGCGCCGCTGAAAATCGGCGCACTCCACACGCCTTGCGCCGGCCACCGCCGTGGGAAGGTCGCGAAGCGTTTGGAGTGCGTGCGGTTGACCGCCGCTTTTCGTGAACCCCGAGCCCGCCAACGCAAAGCGCCGCTGGAAATCGCCGCACTCCACACGCGTCGCGCCAGGCCCCTTGGAATCCTGGAACTTCCCTTGAGCTTTGAACTTTGCGCTTTGAACTTTGCGCTTTGAGCTTTGAACTTTGAGCTTTGAGCTTTGAACTTTGCGCTTTGAGCTTCGTCCCCCCTTGATCCTTTCCCGCATCCGGCTCACGAGCCTTGTGCAGGTCCAACAGCAGCAGGCCGCTTTCCCCTCCCTTGTCCCCGCCTCCATCTCCCGCACACCGTGTTCCCGATTGACGCGCCGCCGAACCCGGTCTGAAATGACGCCCATGAACGTCACGCCCTTCCAGATCTCCCGCCGCCGCTTCGTCAAGTCCGCCGCCATCCTCGGGGCCCTGGCCGGATTACCGCACTGGTTCGTCGACGAAGGCCTCAGCGCCCGCGCCGCCGAACCCGTCCCGCGCTCGGCCAACGACAAGCCCGGCATCGGCCTCATCGGCTGCGGCGGCCAGGGCCGCGGCGACTGCAACTGGGCCAAGAATTTCGGCCAGGTGATCGCCGTGGCCGACGTGGATGAAAACCACGCCCAGGAAGCGCGCAAGCAGTTCGCGGCCGAGCAGCACTACACCGATTTCCGCAAGCTCCTCGAACGCGACGACATCCATGTGATCATCAACGGCACACCCGATCACTGGCACACCCTCGTCAACGTCGCCGCCGTCCGGGCCGGCAAGGACATCTATACTGAAAAGCCCCTCACCCTCACCGTCGACGAAGGCCGGCGTCTGGTGCGCGAGGTCCGTCACCATCAGCGCGTCCTCCAGGTCGGCAGCCAGCAGCGCAGCGACGGCCGCTTCCGCCTCGCCTGCGAACTCGTGCGCAACGGTCGCATCGGCAAGCTCCAGCACATGATCGTCGGCCTGCCCACCGGCCCGCGCGAAGGCCCCTTCACCAAGCAGCCTGTACCCGCCCACCTGAACTGGGATTACTACAACGGCCAAGCCCCCGACTGGGATTACAACGGGCACAACACCCATTGGAACTTCCGCTGGTGGTACTGCTACAGCGGCGGCCAGATGACCGATTGGGGCGCCCACCACAACGACATCGCCCAATGGGGCAACGGCACCGAGCTCTCCGGCCCCACCCACTTCGACGGCCAGTCTCTGGTGGACATGATCCCGGGCGGCTACGACGCCGCCGCCCGCTACCGCATCGAGTGCCGCTACGCCAACGGCGTCACCATGTCGCTCCTGGACGAGAACACCGGCAGCGACCGCAGCGTCGTGGGTGACCGCCAGAAGACACCGAACGGCGTCCAGTTCCTGGGCAGCGACGGCTGGGTGTTCGTGAACCGCGGCGAGATCAAGGCCAGCCGGCCGGAGATCATCGAGGAACCATTGCCCGCCAACGCCGTTCGCCTCTACAAGAGCGACAATCACATGGCCAACTTCTTCGAGTGCGTGCGCTCCCGCAAAGACCCGATCTGCACCGCCGAAATCGGACACCGCTCGATCAGCGTCGCCCACCTCGGCGCCATCTCCGTCCGCCTCGGCCGTCCCATCCGCTGGGATCCGCTGCACGAGGAAATCCTCGAGGACCGCGAGGCCGCCCGGATGATCCGACGCCCGATGCGCCGGCCCTACGACTGGAGCTTCATTGCCTGAGCCACCACCGCAGAATCTGCGGCCCGGCAAACACCCACACCGTCGCGCCCATCGCCAGGAAAGGACCGTAGGGCATCGGCGCGGAACGGGCGTGCCGTCGGAGCGCCACCAGCGTCAACCCGACGGCCGAACCCACGAACGCGCTCAGCATCAGGCTGAAAAGCACCGCCTGCCAGCCCAGGAACGCCCCGATGGCGGCCATGAACTTCACGTCCCCCTGCCCCATCACCTCACGCGGCAGCACCACCCGATCGGTCACCACCTCAAACCCCGGCAACTCCGCAAAAGCAAACTCCGCTTCGCCCACGCGAACGGTCGCGCGCGTCACCTCGACCCGCACGTTCGCGTAACACCGATCCACCAACTCGACCTGCCGGGCGTGTAACCGGATGCAGTCCGTCCGCCGGTACAGCACTTCCTCATAGGGAATCTCCCGGTCCGGCAACACCAGCGACGTCTCCGCAAAGATCACCTTCGTCCCGGGCGTCAGCCCAATCGCGTGCCGGCCGAACAGGAGCTTCCCGAACCGCACCACGCCGTAGATCAACCCGCCGCCCACCGCCGCCCCCAGCAACGACCGGCCCAGCGAGGCCACCGGCGAATCCGCCCGCTGCAGTTCCGGCACCAGAAACGAACAAACCAAACCCGCGACGATCCCTCCCATCGTGATCCCGTCGGGGATGATGAAGTGCTCCCAGTCGATCGCCGTCGCCGCCAGCAAGCCCGCCAGCACCAGGCAATAGACCAGCGCCAGCCCAGCCGACGCTTCGCCGAACCACACCCAGCACACGGCAAACAGCCCGGCCGTCACCGCCTCGATCACCACATAGCGCGGCGCTATCGGGCCGCCACAAAACGCGCAGCGCCCCCGCAGCCACAGCCAGCTCACCACCGGCAGATTGAACCGCCAGGGAATGGCCTGCCCGCAGTGCGGACAATGCGAGCCCGGCCGCAGCACACTCTCCCCGCGCGGCAACCGGTAGATGCAGACGTTCAGGAAACTCCCCACGATCCCGCCCACCACCGCGAACACGACCGTCCAGAAGTGGAACGGCAACATCCCCCAGCTTTGGGCGTCGAACAGCGGAGCGGCAAACAGGGCGGGCATCAGGGGGCTCCGTACACGTTGGCTTCCAGCGCCGCCCGCATCGCCACCACCGGCGCGGGTTGTCCCGACCAGATCTCGAGCGCCTTCGCCCCCTGGTACAAGAGCATGCCGAGGCCGTTGGCGGTCCGGCACCCGGCGGCGCGGGCCGCGCGCAGCAGCGGGGTTTCCGCCGGTCGGTAAATCATGTCATACACCGCCGTCGCGCGCCGCAGATCGAGAACCGCGGGTGCGAGCGGCAGCGGGTCCTCGGGTTTGAGCCCCAGCGAAGTCGCGTTCAACACCAGGTCGACGTCCGCCTCGGGGCGACCCAGCCGGACCGACACCGTCGGGTGACGCTGTTCGATCTCGCGCGCCACGGCCGCGGCCTTGTCGGTCGTGCGATTCAGCAACCACAGCCGTGCGACCCCTTCGCTTGCCAGCTTGAGCGCCGCCGTGCGACCGGCCCCGCCGGCGCCGAGGAGCAAGACGGACTGCCCGGCGAGGGGCAGGCCCAGGTCCTCGCGCAGGGCCTGGGCCAGGGCCTCCGCGTCGGTGTTGAAGCCTTGCGCACGGATCGGGCCGGCGGGCGGCACGTCGAACTCCCGCAAAGGGCGCCAGGCCCCATCCGCCGCCTGGACCTCGCAGCGAATCGTGTTCACGGCGCCCCAGGTCTCGGCGCTCGGGTCGCGCGCGTCCACGAGATCGAAGGCCAGCAACTTGTGGGGCACGGTAAGGTTCAAGCCGAGGAAGCGCATCGCCTTGGCCCCCGCCAGGGCCACGCCGAGTTCGGCCGGCGGAACATCGAAGGCGAGGTACCGCCAGTCCAGGCCGAGGGCGCCGAGCCCGGCGTTCTGCATCGCGGGCGAAGCCGAGTGGTGGATGGGGTGTCCCAGCACGCCGCAGTAACGCGTGCGGGCAGACAGGGGTTTGGCGAGGGCCTCGGCCACGCGCGCTCTTTAGCGTGAAGGGTGGGTCCTGCCAAGTCCGTTCCCCAGGGGTCAGCCCTTAATTTAATACTTAACGCCCTTCCCCCGCCCTCCCACCGTGTCGCCCCACCCCACCAACCCGAACCGGACCCCGCCCGGCTCACGGCAGCCGATACCGCACCCAGCGCCCCTGGCCCTCGCCCACCAGCAGGCCTTGCTCACTCAGCTTGTGCAGCATGTAGCTGGCATGGTTCCGGTCGACGCCCAACACCTCGCGCACCAGCGTGTTCGTGATCACGCCATGCGCACGCACATAGCCCAGGACCCGGGCCTCCTCGGATCCACCGCTCGCCGGAAGATCAGACGCGGACGACGCCCCGACCGCCATTCCGGGACCCGGCGTGAGGCAGTTTGGACCCGACGGCAGCACCGGGATTCCGAAGAAGCGGAGGTGTTCGGGGCGCAACTCGCCGCCTTCGCTCTCCATCAGGGCGCGTTCGATCAGGTTCTTCAACTCCCGCACATTGCCGGGGTACTCGTGGCGGACCAGCGCCTGCAACGCCGTGTTCGAGATCGGCGGCGGCGGCAGATTCATCTCGCGAGCGAAGACCTGGACAAAGTGATGCGCCAACAGCGGGATGTCCTCCCGCCGATCCCGCAGCGACGGCACCTCGACCGTGAACCGCGCCAGGCGAAAGTAGAGATCGGGTCGGAATCGCCCCTGGGCAATCCGCTCTGCGAAGTTGGCGTTGCTCGCGGCGATGATGCTCGTCCGGACGGCACGGCCATGACTCGCCCCCACCGGCCGGACCTCGCCTTCCTCAAGCGCCCGCAGGAACTTGGGCTGGAGCGCCGGGGGGAGCTCGCTGATCTCGTCCAAGAAGAGGGTGCCGCCATCCGCCAACTCGAAATACCCGGGACGTTCGGCCATGGCCCCGGTGAAAGCCCCCTTCACGTGACCGAACAACAGCGACTCCGCCAACTCCCCCGGAATCGCCGAGCAATTCACCGGCACAAACGGCCCTTCGCGGTGCGCGCTGGTGTCGTGAATGGCGCGCGCCAACAACTCCTTGCCCGTCCCGCTCTCCCCCAGGATCAGCACCGGCGAGGCCTCGAACCCGGCCGCCTTGCTGATCGTATCGAGGAGTTGGCGGAACGTCCGGCTCTGCCCTACCAGTCCCGAAATCCCCCAACGCTCGGCGTCCTGCTGCCGCAACACCCGCAGGCGGGCGTTCGAGGCGTCACGTTCGCGCTCCGCCCGATTCCGCCGCTCGATCTCGGCCTCCAACGCCGCATTCTTGTCGCGCAAGTCCCGCGTCAGTTGGCGCAAGCGCAGATGCGTTTCCACCCGCAACACGACCTCTTCCAGCCGAAACGGCTTGGCGATGTAATCCACCCCGCCCGCCTCAAACCCCGCCTCGACGTCTTGGGGCTCATCCCGCGCCGTGATGAAGAGGACGGGAACCTCCCGCAGCGCCTCGATCTCCTTCAGCCGGCGGCAGGTCTCGAACCCGTCCATCCCCGGCATCATCACATCCATCAGGACCACGTCCGGGCAGGCCTCCGCCGCGATCTGCAAGGCCACTTCCCCGCTGGGTGCCGCCACCACCCGGTGCCCCGCGGCCTCGAGCGTGTCCACCAGCAGGCTCAGATTCGCCGGCACATCATCCACGATCAAGATCCAGCCCCCCGGGTTTCGCTTCGATGCGTTCATAGTCCTCCTCCGTCTGGCGGGAACACTCCCTCCCGGCCGATCGCTTTCTCCCCCTCGCCCTCCTGGGCACGACATCTCTCCATCGCCTCGAGCCAGGCCGCGACCTCGCCCATCTGGGACCGCTGGGCCAGTCTCCGCAGCCGGCGGGCGAGCGCCGCCGGCCCCGGACCGAGTCCCTCGAGCTCGGTCAATCGCTGCTTCAACTCCGTCACCCGGTAACCTTGGGCACTGGACTTCAGCCGCTCCAGCAACTCGACTGGGAGCCGCACGCCCTGCGCCTCGCCGGCCGAAGCTGCCTCCGCCTCCCACTCCACGCCCAACAATCGCTCCAGAACCCCCGCCACTTCCTCCAGGAGAAACGGCTTCCCCAAGAACGCGTCGAATCCCCGCTCCAGACAACGCTCCCGCTCGTGCCCCAGCACCGAAGCCGACACCGCCACGAACTTCGCACCGCCGGTCGCCGCGGCGGCCCCCGCCGCGACCGAACCGCACTCCTCCCCACGTGCAGGCGCTCGGATGTCAGGCGTCTCCGCCCCGTTCCCCTTCAATCGCCGCAGCGTCTCCATCCCGTCCATCCCCGGCATCCGAATGTCCAGAAACACAATCTCCGGCACCTCGTGTCGCACGGCTTCGAGGGCCTCGACCCCACCCGACGCCACCGTCACCACGATCCCCATCTGCCGCAACATCTCGGACAGGATCTCACGGTTCTCCGCCACGTCGTCCACCACCAGGGCGCGGACCAGGACACCCGCCTTCAACCGCGGCCGCCAACCCCCCGTCCCGTCCTCGCTCCCCGCTCGCCGGCCAGCGCGCACGCCTTCCTCCTCCTCCCCCGCCACCAACCCCACCGGCACCTCAAACCAGAACTCCGCACCCTGGCCCGGCACCGATTCGACCCCCATCCGGCCGCACATCAACTCGACCAACCGCTTCGTGATCGCCAACCCCAACCCCGTCCCCCCCTTGATCGCCGCCAGTTCCCCCTGTTGAAACGGCTGAAACAACCGCGCCTGCAACTCCGGCGAAATCCCTGGCCCGGTGTCGCTCACCGAGAAATGCAGAAGGCAGAATGAAGAATGCAGCACCGGCGGAGGACCTCCTACCCGCCTCCAGGTCTCTTCACCCGGCCCTCTGCCTTCTGCCTGCCCCACGCGCAGCGTCACACCCCCCCGCTCCGTGAACTTGACCGCGTTCTCGAGCAGATTGATCAACGCCTGCCGCAGCTTGCCTTCGTCCCCCCGCACCCGCCAACCCCGCCGGCCGGACAACCACCACTCCCCTCCGGCCTCGCCCTCGGCTTCCTCCCTTTCCCCTTCGACCTTCGGCCTTCGGCCTTCCACCCCGAACCGAAGCCCCTTCGCCTCGCAGCGCCGCTGGAACAGACTGCGCAACCCCTCGAGCAGATCGCCCACTTCAAACACCGTCTCCCGCAACTCCATCCGACCCGACTCGATCTTCGAGAGATCCAGAATGTCATTGATCATCCCCAGCAGATGCGTGCCGCTCCGTTCGATGGTCTCCAGCGCCTGCCGCTGCCGTTCGACCGGCATGACGCCGTCCGCCCGCCGCAGGATCTGCGCGTAACCCAGAATGGCGTTCATCGGCGTCCGGATCTCGTGGCTCATGTTCGCCAGGAACGCGCTCTTCGCGCGGTTCGCGGCATCTGCCGCTTCACGCGCCGCCTCTGCCGAACTCCGGGCCTCCTCGAGCGAATGGTTCCGCTCAAGCAACGCCCGGTTGCGTTCCCGCCGGTGCCGGATCGCCAGGCCCGAGGTGATCAGCCCGGTGCCAACCGCGCTGATCAGGCCGCCCCACAGAGCCGCCTGCCCGCGGTCCCAGCGGATCACGAACGGCAGCGTGGCCACCGACGAGCTGTTCAGATCCCGATCCAGCGCCCGAACCCGCAACCGATAGGTCCCGTAGGGGAGGTTGGCGTACTCGATCGGCCGGGCGTACACCGTCCGTTCGGCCGCTTCGTAACCCTCCAACTGACAGACATACACCATGTCCTCGGGGTGCGTTCCCAGGCTGACCCCCTCGAACTCGGCAACCACCCGCCGCGGCCTTCCCGCCAACACCACCCGGTCGCCACCGCATGGCTGGCCATCCACCACCAGGCCGGTGATCCGAATCCCGGGCGCATTCGTCCGCGGCCGATACCGGTGCAATCCCCCCTCGGTGCCGAACCAGAAGTCGCCCCGGCTATCCTCGACCAGCCCATTGGCCGTGTCGTGACCTTGGCCGTCCTGCCAGGAAAGGGTCTGGAAGATCCCCAACTCGGGATCATAAACGGCCACGCCCGCGCCCACGGACCCGATCCAGATCCGCCCGTTGCGCGCCACCATCACCCGCCACAGCCCCTCGGTGCGGAGTCCGTTCTCCCGGCCGAACCGGTGCCACCGCTCACCGTCGTAGTGCAACAGTCCTTCGGTGGTGGCAAACCAGACATTCCCGGCGCGATCGCTGGCGCTGGAACGGACATAGCGAACCGCCAAGCCTTGGTCGGGGCCATAACGGTGAAAGCGCCGGCCGTCATAGCGCAAAGGCCCCCTGTCGCCACACCCCAGCCACAACTGCCCTGCAGCATCTACGCTCGGAGCCGTGGTGTCGGGAAAATGGAGTCCGTCGTGCAGGCTCAGCAACCAGACCAGGTTGGTCCAACTCCCGGAATTCGCCTTAAAAACGTCCGGATCACGCGGAATCAAGTCCGGTTCCCTCAGCGCCTCCGCTCGCACCCGAAGGAGGCCTCCCACCTGGAACGTGATCCAGACCGTTCCTTCCTGATCCTGCGCCATGCCCTGCGGATGGGAGGCACCAAACCCCTCGAGCGCGCACCGGGTGATGTTCGTCAGCACCTCGACGCCCTCAGGTCCCAGCACCCGAAGTTGCCTTCCCTCCAACATCCAGAGCCGACCCTCCCGGTCCGCACCCAAGGGCGTGCTCGGCTTCTCGGACAGCCGTTCAAATCGAGGTTCCCCGGACACCCGTTGCCGGGCCAATCCCCGCCGCGTCCCCACGGCCAGGCGCCCTCCCCAATCGACCAAACCCGTCACCGCGTCGGCCGGCAACCCGTCCTGAATCCCATACACGCTCCAGTCCGGGTCGTAGCAGCAGAGACCACGGTTCGCGGTTCCGACCCACAGCCGCCCATCCCGATCCTCCAGCAGCGAGAGAACGGCATCCTCCCCCAGCCCTGTCGCCGCCCCGAAGGGTTCGAACCGTTCTCCGTCCCAGCGCAACAAACCCCTCTCCGTCCCCACCCAGATCTGCCCTTCCCGGTCCTCCAGCATGCCGCCGACCTTCTCTCCGTGATAACCGTCGGCCTCCCCAAAATGCCTCCACCCCCGGCTCTCCGGATCATACCGCCCCAGGGTCGGGGGCCACACCCGCTCCACCGTGCTGTTCGCCCAACTCCACACGCCGCCACGACGGTCTTCGAGCAAGAACCAGTGACCAGGTACATCGCCGGGAGATGTGCCAGGCTCAAAGCCATCGCCGTCCCACCTGTAAAGCGTCGGACTCCAGCGCGTCCCTGCCCAAACGCGGCCGCCCGGGCCGCGGGCCAAGACAGTGACGATCGCCCCGCTCAACCTATCCGGCCGCGCGTGATGCACGAACTGCCGCCGCCGGGGGTCCCAGCAACTGGGCGCGCCTTGCGTGGCCAACCAGATCTGGTCGTCCGAAGCGGCCACCACCTGCTCGACGGTGTCCAGAGCCAGTCCGTCCTGCGAATCGAAGTGGATGAAGTGTTGCTGCCCGCGGTCAAAACACGTGACCCCCAGCCGCCCCCAGGCGCCATAGCCGACCCAGAGATTCCCTTCCCCATCCGCGGCCAGATGGATGATCCGGAGGTCATGCAGACCGTCCGCCGCCGACCAGCTCGTAAAGCGAGCCCCGTCAAACCGCGTCAACATTCCGTTGTACGTGCCCAACCACAGCGCCCCTTCCCGATCCTGCAGCATGGCGTGAACCGTCGCCTTCGGCAGACCCTCCCGCACGCCGTAGGTCAGCCAGGCACCCCGCTGCACACCCCGTCCCGCCGGTTGCTCCCGCCCGGGCCCCGCCGGCACCACGCGCCCGGTCACCGGTGGTGCCACCAGGCTGACCGTGGTTGACCTCGACGGCGTCACCTCCACCACCGCGCCCGTCCCGGGTTCGACACCGCGCTGGGCGACCGCCACCCGATACTGCCCCGCCGGCAGCTCCGTCGCAAATCTCCCCGCCCGATCCGTCCTCACCCGAACCTCACTCGCGGGAGTCTCGACGGCCTGAATGCGGACCTTCTTCGTCGTCCCCGGCGGCTGACCGTCCCCGAGCATCACCTCTCCCGCAAGCTGACCGCGGGCCACCCCCGCTCGTATCAGCCAGACGTGTCCCCGCCCGTCCGGTTGATGCGGCAAACCGGTGGTGATCCAACCCAGATCTCTGGGCTGGGTCACCGAGGGCCCCTCCCATCCGACGAACACATTCAGCTCGAGCACGTCCTCCGCCCGCATGCGGTGACGCCCTTCGGTCAGGCTGCCCACATCCATCCGGTACTCGCCCGTCCAGGTGTCGCCACGCGCTTGCGCCTCGGCGATGAAATGGGCGGGCGGCGTCGGCCGGCTGTGCCACGACCCGATCGCCCGTAGCACCGCGCGGCGTTCGAGGGCCGGCTGCAACAGGAACCCGAACGCTTCCGCATCCTTCGTCTCCGCCGCCCGTAACTGCAGCCACACGGCAGCGAGGTACTGGCCCACGGTGAGCGTCGGAGGGGTCGCCAGATCGCCCCGGGCGGCCACCTGGACCTCCACGGCCACGTAAAGCGCATTCTCCACCTCGCTGTAGGCCACCCGGAACCCGGCGGAACGAACCCCGCTCCCCTCCTCCACCACCCCAGGCGACGGTCCGGCAATCGGATAACGCGGCAACCCCGCCGGCCAATCGGACAGATCCCCGTCAACCACGATCAGGTTTCCCTCCAACGGATACGCCAGCGCGAGCCCGTGCTCGGCGGCGTGCGCGCTCGAACCCGCAGCCCCGGGCAACAGCGCCAAGCCAGCCACCCCCAGCCCCAGCACCCAGCGGCGGCAGACCATCCCGAGGCGGCGCCACGGCAGCGCGGAGGCGAACCCTGAACCGGGCTGGGGAGCAACCGCGCTCGGCGGAACCGGCTCCACTAACTGGGGTTTGCTTGAGGTCCGATGCATGGTTAAGGTACGCGCATGGCTGATGTGGCATCACCCGTGACAGTGCTCGACCGGCTGCTCGATCCCGTCGCCGCGTGCCTCACCCCCGAGGTGGCGCGGAGCATTGCGGGCCTCCGCGCCGACCCGGTGACGCAGGCGCGCCTGGATGAGCTGGCCGACAAGGCGGCTGAGGGCCTGCTGAACGGGGCCGAGCAGGAGGAGTACGCAGCGTACGTCGAGGCACTCGATGTGGTGGGCCTCCTGCAGGCCAAGGCACGGGCTTCGCTGGCGTCCCCGTCTCTCCGGTGATGGACGCCGCCCTCCGCGCCGCCGTCCGGCAGCGAGCGGCCTTCCGTTGCGAGTACTGCCAACTGCCCCAAGAGCACGCCCCTTTTGCCACGTTCCACGTCGAACATGTCATCCCTCGAAAACACGCGGGCCAAACCCGCCTCGCGAATCTGGCGCTGGCGTGTGACCGGTGCAACCTGCACAAGGGTGCCAACCTCACGGGGGTGGACCCGGATAGCGGTGCCGTGACTCCGCTCTTCCACCCGCGTCGGCACCGCTGGGAGGATCATTTCCGTCGTGATGAGGCGCGCATCGAGGGACGCACAGCCATCGGCCGGACCACGGTGGAAGTGCTCTGTTTCAACGCACCTCGCCGCTTGCGGCTTCGCGCCCGCCTGAACGCCAGCGGGGAAGGCCAAGCCACGTCCTGACCAACCGCCGGGACAAACGCACCTCGCTGCGCTTCGGTGCAGTCCGTTCTCGCCCGCTGGGCTAAAGGCCCTCATCGTCACGACCCTCGGATGGCTGAGGATTCCCGGCACTGGCTTCAACGTCACTCTACTCCTCTGCCCTCCCGCGAAAAGCCGCTTCTTTCGTCGCCCTACGGTGCTCGGACACGACCCGCGTTGCAGAGAATGGGCTGAAGTGCTGAGGGATGCTCCCCTCACGGCTCCGAACGCTGCAGCGCATAGAAGTCGTGATACCAGGTGGACTGGGCCACGGTCCAACGCGCATCCTCCACGTCCCGCTCCCCCATGAACGGCGAACGAAACGGACGCCCGCCCTTGGGGGTCTGCCGCCAGCGATGCGGTTCGGCATGCCCGTCCAGATAGCTCAACGTCCCGCTGCCCGCATGCCGATCCGATGGCACATGCCCCCAAGGGCGCCAGCCGATGGCCGTGCCCGGGGTGTAGTACGAGCCCGTGAAGTCAAAGAAGCCAAACATCCCGCTGTCAATGCTCTCAGTGCTCAGGTCGAGGAACACCATCGTCTGGGCAGGCAGCCGGGCGGCCGTCTCCCGACCCAACAGGTTGCACATGCAGCCCCGATACGGGTGCGATAGGAACCCGGCAAAGCCGCCGTTCAACGGCACATCGACGGCGTAGCTCCGCGATCGAGGCACCCACATGCCACCACCAGGCAATCGCACCCGCCCCCGCTCGGCAGGACACCGATAGGGGGCGTCGGCCTGGACATACGCATACAAGGTGCCCCGACGCAGGTTTGTCGTGCTGATATCTGTTCGGGCATTACCCACCACCCACGAGCCCGGGACCGATTCCGCATTCCCCGGATCCCAGGTGACCACGTTCAAGGGCATGACGCCATGGTCATCGGTGTAGAGCCGGTAACTGAGCTGCAGTTGCTTCAGGTTGTTGAGACAGGCGATCCCCTGCGCCTTGCCCTTGGCCCTCGACAGTGCCGGCAACAGCAAGCCCGCCAGAATCGCGATGATCGCAATCACCACCAGCAACTCGATCAGAGTGAACGCGGGCACCCGCGTCCCGCCCCTCCACGCACCGCCGGCGGAACGCCGGAGCCCATCCCGCAACTCTGGTGTTGTCATCAATTTCATGATGCACCTCGCCATCCTCGAACCCGTCCTGGCCGGGGGCCGGAGCGGCCGGAACTCCCCACAGCTCCGCCCCCTGATCCCGAACCGTTCACGGCTTTCCCAGACAATAGGTGAGCGTTCCGTTGAAGAGGAACCGGCCGATCCTGAGGTCATACACGGCTTCCGTCGGATCGCCGGCCGCCCGCGTCCCGTGCAGTGCCACCATCCCCTCGGCAATCCGGCCGTCGTTGGCCGCACAACTCACCAGCGGCGTCTCGAGTTGTTCCCGATCGAACAACTCCAGCGTCAACCGGTCGCCCACCGCCCGGAATTGCAGCCGATACCGCTTCTGCGGATCCACCGCCGGGAACCGTCGCCGCTCCAGCACCTCCCCACCCGGACCTGTGATCGAGAGGACCGATTCCCCCGGGCTGCCCGCCTTGCTGAAGGTCAACAGCCCGGCATACCGTTCGCGGGGTAAACCCTCGGTCGGGCAGTGCCACACGACGTTCTCCGGTCGGGCCCGCAGGATGATGCCGAAGGAGGCGTCCTCCATGGGCGGCGTCCATGCGCTGAGATCCACCGAGGCCGCACAATCCCCAGACCACATGTGCGTGAGGATCTCGTTCTGCGCCACGAAATCGGCGTTGATCACGCCGACGCCGCGAATCCGACCGCAATTCTCCGATGAAACATAACCGATGCCTGGCTTGTAACGGTTGCCAACCTCCGTCGAGCCGGTCTTCCAGCTCCACTCGCCCGGGACGAAGGCATCGTGATGGAAGAACCCCCGCGTCAACCGGTAGAAACGGCCCCCCCTCTGCACCGGCACATTGACGGCGTAGTGACTATCTGCGCCGGTGGGTGCCTCAAGGCACGGGCGCCAGGGGCCCTGCACCGACTCGGCCTCGAGCAAAGCACAGAATCCCTCCCACTCGATTGCTGCCCCGGGTTGATTACCCCGGCGCAGCAGACTGAGCCTGGGCGCGGTCTGATCATGGGAGCAGACAAAGTTGTCATACACCACCTCGGCCCGCGGGTTGGCACTAGGATCGCTGCGAAGCCAGAGAGCCACGGCCGCCACCGGGCCTCGAAGCGGGGCGCCGCTATCCGCGCCCGCGGCGACAGGGTCCTGGCCCGGACCATCCGTTACTTCCCGATCATACAGGACCTGATCCGGTTGATCCCGCAGCACCACGCGGGCGCCGAGCTTCAGGCTCTGTCCCTGACGCGTTAACGCGAGGGTCAACGCCACCGGTTCCCTGATCGCCGCCACCGGATCGTCCCTGAAGTAGCTGCCTTGGCCTAGCCCCCATTTCATCAGTTGGACGGTGCGTCCCAACAACGCCCCGTAACCGGACTCCTCATAGCGTGCTTTCTCCGCGATCCCGGAGAAGACGACCAACACGGCGGCGTAGGCGTTGCCGCCCGGCAGGCTCAGCACATCCGTCGTGAACGTAACTGTTTCCCCCTCGGGAAGTTCGTAGGTTCGATAGTAGTACACACCAACCACTTCCTCATCGCCCGGGCGGCTCACCTTCAAATGGCCATCGACGAGTTCGTATGACACCCCCGCCTTCCCACTATAGACGCCAAACCGCTTGCCGCTCTCGAAGTCATCAATGACATCGGCCGCGACCGGATAGCCCAACCCGCCCAGAAGGGTGAGCCCGGTCAGCAGCGTGAGCCATCGCCCGCCGCGGCCTTTCCCGTAGCCGTGAACAAGGTGCATTGAGGTCTTCATGGTCTTCCTTTCCTTCCGTCGTGGCTTCTGGTTTCGCATGTCCATTTCTACTCTCGCCACCCTCCATGCATCCGTCGTGCCAGTTCGATTCAGCGCTCGCCCCTGACGACAAGGACATCCCTAACCTATTGGGCCTGTTTAACCAGCACAGTCCTCTCGCCCGCCCCGCCACCGTCGCCCTCCCGCCCCGCTGCTGACTCTGCTGAATCCTCTGCTGAATTCAGCAGAGACGTTCCGCATAGCCTGCTGGCGGCGCCGGGGCTTTGGATTCTCCTCGGCTTCCGGCATCGAAAAGCGGCGCTGGAAGACGCCGCACTCCACGCGCTTCGCGAGCGTCACACCGCAGGCGGAACGCGGAGCGTTTGATAGGGGTAGGGATGGCGGGGTTAGCGCCACCCCTCCCTCCGAACCGTACGGGCGGATTTCCCGCATACGGCTCTCCGGTCAGTGGGGTCTCTGCGAGACTAACCGTAAGCGCATGAGCCATGCTCCAGACTAAACAGGCCCTGCGCCGCAAACCATCGGTTCGGCCAGCGTCGGCTGTCGGCTTCACTCAGCCCGTATCCGGGCCGCTTTTCCCGCTTGCGCAGCAGGGCCCGCAAGCGGCGGCGCAGCCAGCCGTCCGGTCCGCGCAGGCCCGTCCAGTGACTGTTCCCGAAGTAACCGTGCCAACCCCGCAGGATCGGGTTCACCTGCGCGATGATCTCGCCCAGACTTTGCCCGTGGGTCCGCCGCGTCAGCGGTCGCAACCGTTCCTGCAGCTTCTGGAGGCTCTTCTTCCGCGGCCACTTCTTCCCGCCGCGAAAGTGCCAGCCCAGGAAGTCGAAGCCGACCTCGGTCGCGTTCACGATCCGCGTCTTGGTCGGGTGCAGGGTCAGCCCCGCCCCCGTGGTCCAGGCCCGCAGAAAGCTCAGCACCGCCTCGGCTTCCTCCCCGCTCTGGCACAGCACGACCAGGTCGTCCGCATAGCGCACCATCGCCCAGCCCCGCCGTCCCATCTCGTGGTCCAACGGGTTGAGGTAGAGGTTCGCCAGCATCGGACTAATCACCGCCCCCTGCGGGGTCCCGCGTTCGGTCGGCTGCCAGCCCTTGAGCTCCTCCAACACGCCGGCTTTGAGACATTGTTCCACCAGCGTCAGGACGCTGCCGTCCACGATACGCGCTTGGACCAACGCCATCAGCCCCTCGTGCGGAATCGTATCGAAGTAGCTCTTGAGGTCCGCGTCCACGCACCAGACGTAGCCTCGGCGCAAGAGCTCCTCCACCTGTCCCACCGCTTCCCGACAGCCGCGCCCCGGTCGAAACCCATAGCTGCACTCGGCAAAGTCCTGTTCGAAGATCGGTTCCAGAACGTTGCGCAAGGCCGCTTCCACGGTCCGATCCCGCACCGCCGGGATCCCCAGCGGCCGTTGCTCGGTCGTGCCCATCTTTTCGATCCAGACGCGTCGTGCCGGTTGACGGCGGTAACGCTGGGTGCGCAGTTCTTCCTCCAGTCGGGCCAGTTCAGACGCCGCCTCTCGGTCAAACTCCTGCACCGTTTGCTCATCCACTCCGGGTGCTCCCCGATTCCGCCATACCGCTTGGAAGGCGGCCTGCAGATTTCGAGGCACACGCACTTTGTCCCAGAGTCCGAACCATACCGTTGTCGGCCCGCTTTGGGCGAGCCGCGTTAGCATCCGGTCCGTCCACACCGAACGTTCGATCCACCCTCGGAGGTCGCGGACCTCTCCGGCTTGTTTAGGCTGAGTCGCCCCAGTCACTATCGCCGGTCGTTCTTTCCGTTCGTCGTTCGTCATGGTCGTTCCGTCTCCACTTTCCTGCGTCCCTTCGCTCCCCGGGCATTACCCCGCTTCGACGCTACTACGGACGCTCTGACTCCCCTCGGGCGGCTCTTCGGGCCTCCGCGGCCATGAACACCGTTCTGTACCCCGACGGGTCTCCCTGCTTACTTCGCCCATGCTTCCCTCCGTTCCGTCCCCAACCACCCCGCCGCCCCAGCCCCGGCATTTGCGTCCATCCACCTTTTCGTCTGCCGGTAACCGCCAGCCAGCGGACCCGATCTCCGGGGGGAGACCGAGGGAGCGTTTCCCACGCGGGTCATGGCTTGGGCTTCGCACAGCACTCGCAGGCTCGCCGGTCGGCGTGGCCGAATCGGGTTCACGTTGCGGGTTCAATACTTCGCATTGTTACGGACCGGTGGTTCACCTCCGGCAGCTTCCCACCCCGTGTTGCCACGACGCAGTAGCCTTCGGTCACAGGCGGGTGAATGTGCCGCCTGACGGGGACTTCCACCCCGCAGTATGGGCGCCCTCACAGGCGCACGAGTGCGGCGTCTTCCAGCGCCGCTTTTCCTCTCCCTCACCACCGCGCGCGCCTCAGCCCCCCCGCTGCCCCATAACCGACGACGCCGCTCACCGCCATACCTGGCTGATGCAGTAGTCATCAATCGTCACGTCATACGTCGCGCCCGCAGACTTGGTTCCGTACAACGCATCGTTGCCTTCGGTCACCCGCCCGTCCCTGGCCGTGCAAGTCACCATCGGCGTGGCCAGATCCTGCCGATCGAAGAAATCGAGCCGCAGCCGATCGCTCACGGCACTGAACTGCAACCGGTATTGCCGGGCCGGATCCACCGCCGGAAACCGTCGCCGCTCCAGCACCTCCCCGCCCGGACCCGTGATCGAGAGGACCGATTCCCCCGAACTCCCTCCCTTCTGGAACGTCAACAGCCCGGCATACCGGTCGTGGGGTAAGCCCTCCGTCTCGCACATCCAGGTCAGTTGGGTGGAACGAACCCGCAGCAGCAGACCAAACTCGGCGTCTTCGATGTTGGATTCGTTCCAGTCCACGATATCCACTGAGGCCAGCGCGTCGCCGCTGGGAACGCTGCTTAGCGCCCTGAAAAGCACGAAGTCATTGTTGTTGCCACCCACTCCATATACCCGACCCCGTCGCATCGACACGACGAACACGGGCCGTCGCACCTGACCCACCACCGGTGAGGCGGTCTTCCAACCGGCTATGCCCTCCCCAGGGGTGTCGAACGCCTCCACGGTTTCTGACCCTCGCCCAAGCCGGAAGAACCGGGCCGGTTCATTTGCCGGAAGCGACACACCGAGTGCGGTTCCATCCCACGCGACGATCCGGGTACGCGGCATCCAGGGGCCGTCGAGAGTCTCCGACTCCAGCAGGACGCTCTGGTTGCGCCACCGGAGCTTCACCTGGCCATCCGCCGCCGGGGCCATCTCCAGGACCCGCGGCATCGGTTCGGCGGAGATCGCCAGGTTATCGCATACCAATCGCGGCCGCGCCGTGGAAGGGCCTACGGTCCCAAACTTGAAACCGACGGCATACACCGGCCCGCCCGGCGGCGCGACATCGATCACTTCACGCTCAAACACCACCTGCGCTGGGTTGTCTCGCTGAACCGCCTTCGCCCTCAGAAGCATGCGGGTCCCCTGCCGGGTCAGGGTCAACGACAACGTGACGGGATCCACGGTCCGGGGAATCGTTGTGTCGAAGAACGTCTGGACCTCCACACCCACGCCCACGGTCCGGTATAGGCCCACGCGACTCCTCAGCCAATAGAAATTGTAGTCAGGGTTCCAAGCCCTGACCGCGACGCCGGGCGCTCCGATAAACACGACACTGATACTCGTGTACACGTCATCGCCGTTCAGCGACACCACATCCTTCCGCACTTCAACCGGTTGTCCTTCGAGCACATCGTACGTGCCCGTGCGATGGAAGCAACCGACGTAGGCCTCCGGCGACGGCAACGTCAGTTGACCTTGCCCGTCCACGATCTTGAACTCGGGTACACCCCGGTACGCGTTGAATGCCCGTTGCTGCCCGCCGCTGAAGTCATCGATCAACTCAGCGGAAAGCGGTACGGCCAACCCGACGGCGACGGTCAGCGCCGCCAGTAAATGATGGCGAACTCCGGTCCCACCGGTCCGGCGCCGGATTGCCAACTGGATTTGGGTCTTCATCGCGGGGTCCTTCTTTGCTGCGTGTCATTTGGCTGGGTGTTCTTGGCTCTTTCTGGCTACTTGCCTGATCGCATCGCCAACACCCGATGCACCCGGCGTGCCAACCCGTCACTGCGCCCCACCCTTGACCCACGCCACTGCTTGAGCCAGACCTTCCCGCCATCGGCAACCCCCCTCGCTGCTTGCCCCTTCCAAGGCACTCTGGCCCTCCTTTCCCCCTCGCCACTGCTTGCAGGTGAAGTACAACCACCATCTGGAAGACTCGCCATTTGGTCGCCCTGTCAACGCCGTCTGCCTCCGCACCTGCGCGCGCTGCTCAACAGCCCGTCGGTGGTTTGGATCGTCGCGTCAGCCGGAATACCGCCGCCCCGGTGCTTCCATGCTGACTCTGCTGAATCCTCTGCTGAATTCAGCAGAGTCGTTTCGCATAGCCCGCTGGGGGCGCCGGGGCTTTGTCTTCTCCTCGGCTTCCGGCAACGTAAAGCGGCGCTGGAAGACGCCGCACGCTTCGCGAGGGCCACACTGCAGGCGGAACGCGCGGAGCGTTTGAGGCGGCGTCTTCGCCAGTCCTCACCACCACGCGCGCCTCAGCCCCCCTGCTGCCCCATACTGACGACGCCGCTCGCTACCTGGCTACGTAGTCATCAATCGCCGCCATACGTCGCGCCTGCAGACTTGGTTCCGGCGATTTACTGCCGTTTTGGTCACCCGCCCGTCCCCGGCCGTAAGTCACCATCGGCGGGGCTGATCCGCCGATCGAAGAACGAGCCGCAGCTGATGTCGCCTACGCACTGAACTGGTAATCAGGCTGCCGGGCTGATCCACCGCCGCAAACCGCCGCCGCTCCAGCACCTCACCGCCCGGACCCGTGATCGAAAGCACCGATTCCCCCGAACTCCCTCCCTTCTGGAACGTCAACAGCCCGGCATACCGGTCGTGGGAGGTGCCGGGTTCATTCCTGAGCTCGTCATTCCTCGGCTCCGATCAGCGCACTGAGTTTGGCCGCCGCGTCCTCGACGACCTCGGCGGGGGCGGTGCAGATGAAGGCGGCGCGCCGCGACTGCCAGTCGAGCGATCGAGCGTGATCGCTGAGCACGACCCCCTGCACCGGAAGTCCCTCCGGCAAGCGGCATTCAAAGGGGTAGCCCTTAGCGCGAGAGGTCACGGGACAGATGATGGCCAGCCTGGACACCCGGTTGTAAGCATACGGACTGAGGACCAAAGCCGGTCGCCTTCCCGCCTGCTCATGGCCCGACTGCGGATCGCAGTCGATCCAGATCAGATCGCCCCGCTCGGGCGGCTTCATGCCACGATCTCCCGACCGCGCGCGGGGCCCCACTGGGTTTCCGAGTGGCGATTGCCGGGCGTGATGCCCGCCACAAGGTCCGCGAGCCGATAGCGCGGCCTGCCCCGGGCCTTGAGCAACAGACCTTCCGCGGTTCGAAGCAGTTCGACTTGCGTGCCTTCCGTCAGCCTGACTTCGTCCGCCAACACCTTGGGCAGACGTAAGGCAAGGCTGTTACCCCACTTCTGAATCCTCGCGTTCATGACGTAGATACAATGAAGATACCCAGCGCCGACGTCAAGGGATCCCTTCCCACCCGATTCCCCCCTCGCTCCGTGGGCCTTCGAGTCTTGGAGCATCACTCCCGGCCATCTGGGACTTTCCCCTCCCCATTTGCCGGTTGCCTCCGCCGCCCCGTCTGGCAGGATGAGGCCACCGCGAAGAACAGCGAGATCCGAGTCTCCTTCAGCCGTCCGGTGCCCGGTCCAGGTCCAAGCGGGCGGCCCAGGAGCGAACCTGTATCCATTTACCGGGAGAAACCGACATGAGCTGGCAAGTCTACGTGCAGTTGAGCCTGATGATGTTCCTCCAGTTCGCTGTCTGGGGCGCGTGGTCGCCGGTGCTGGCCGCGCGGCTGCTGGGGCCGCTGAAGCTGAGCGGCAAGCAGACGGGATGGATTTACGGCACGATCTACCTCGGCTGCATCATCGCGCCGCTCATTGCCGGGCAAATCGCCGACCGTTGGGTGGCCACGCAACATTTCCTGGCCGCAGCCCACCTGGCCGGTGGGCTGTTGCTCCTGGCCGCGGCCCGCCAACAACGCTTCGCCCCGCTGTTCGCCGTCATGCTCCTCTATGCCCTGGCCTTCGCCCCGACGCTGGCCCTGGTGAACTCCCTGATGTTCGCCCACCTGACCGATCCGGCCAACCAGTCCTTCGGCGTGCTCCTCTGGGGCACGATCGGCTGGGCGGTGGCCGGTTGGGGCCTCACCTTCTGGCGGCAGCGCAAAGGCAGCGCTAGCGGCGCGGACTGCCTGGTCCTGGCCGGCGCGCTGTCCCTGGCGATGGGGCTTTACTGCCTCACCCTGCCCCACACGCCCCCGCCCGGCCGCGCCGGCGACGTCCTGCCCTTCCTCAAAGCCCTCGGCCTGCTGAGCAACCCCCACTTCCTGATCTTCCTGATCGTCGCCTTCCTGCTGGCCACGCAGCTCCAGTTCTTCTTCCTGGGCACGGCGCCGTACCTGTCGGAACTGGGCGTACCGGGACGAAGCATCCCCGCCGTGATGACCCTCGCCCAGGTCGCCCAACTGGGCGCCACGGCGGTCCTGGCCTTCCACACCACCACCATCCGTGACCAAATCGGATTTGTCGGCATCTTCTCCCTCGGCATCGCGCTGTGGCTGGCCATGTACGCGATCTATGCCCTCATGCCCCGCCGTGTCCCGGTGATCCTGGCGCAGGCCTTGCACGGGCTGGCGTACACCTTCTTCATCTGGGTGGGGTTCGTCTACGTGAACGAGGTGGCCCCGCCGGACATCCGCGGCTCGGCCCAGGGGCTGTACACGGTGGTGCTCTTCGGCTTCGGCTTCCTCCTGGGCACGCAGTTCACCGGCATCGTCATGGACAAGCTCAAGACCCCGGAGGGGACCTTCCGCTGGCGACAGATCTTCCTGGTCCCTTGTGGCCTGACGCTGCTGTGCCTGCTCGCGATCGCGGCGCTGTACCGCGGATGAGTTCAAAGCGGACACTACCATCAGGTCGATCATGTGCAGTATCTGGGCGTCCATCATATCTGCGGTGGTGCGGTGTGCGCCAACTACTGGCGAGGCCCGTTGACCTACCGGCCCGAGTTCGAAGGCGGCTACGGCGTGGTGGACCTGTTCAAGGACGGCACATTTGCGTACCGGTTCGTATGCCCACAGGCTTTTGGAACATCAGGAGTACCTCGACAGTCTCGAACTGGAGCTTCAGCCACTTGCCCAGATCTCCCTTGGTTATCGGCAGCGGATCCCGGTTATCCCAGCCGAGGTAATCCTCATGGACGCAGGCCATCACCTTGTCGAGGTCCTTGGTGCGGCCGGCCTCCCAGTACCGTTCGACGCTCTCCCACACCTCTTTCTGCGCCGCCGACCACTCTTGCGCGCCCAGGGGCACTGAAGCGGCCAGCAGGACGCACACGAGAAGCATCGCGCCCAGAGTTCTTCTCCTACTTGCCCGCGTTGCGCCCAGAAACCCTGATCTCGTAGTTGTCGAAGAACCCGATCACGTGGGCGGGACGACTGCGGTCTTGGGAACCGATGATCATATCAACATCGCCGAGCACCCAGTCAATCAACTCGGGCTCCAAGGAGGGCGCCGACGTGTACACCAGCTTGCTGTCCACCCAGTAGCGGGCAACGCCGGCCGCAAAGTCGTATTCCAGCGCTACTGAGTAGTATCTGTCACACTCCGCCCCGGGCACGATGTAGAATGGTGGGCCGGGAGAAAACCAGCCGTTCTCGAACCAAAAGGTTCCGCTGGTTTCGATGGTCATGTAGGCGACCCGGAATCCCGACTCCGTGTAAATCGCCAAACCAATCCAATCGTCGGGCGTCTCCCCACGATTCCGGAGCATCAGGTCACACTTGAATGTCACCACCGATGCCTTGGCGGCAGCCACGTCGAAACCGTAGGTCGGGCCGTGGAAATAGTAGTACTCCCATGCCAGGTCCGGCTCCGGATCGTGGTCCGTGGCCAAACGACCGTCGATCATCACGGCTTGCTTGCCTGTGGCCGCTTCTCCGATCACCACCGCCGCGGGTGCGGAACGGCCCGCCCACTCCTCAAATCCCTGCTGTCCGACCAGCGGGCCAGGGGCGAAGTCGCTCTTTTCAAATCCAGTCTTGCAGATGACTCCGGGTCGTGAGATGGGAGCCGGAGGAAGCACCGACGCGGTGGTGACGATACCGAGGAGAATGCCGATCGTGAATAGAGCTGTCTGCTGTTTCATAACATTGCGTGGGTGGTTGAATGTTGAGAACCTCATCGTTTGGATGCCTGCCAAGAGATCACCTGCTCCTGGCCCTGGGGGTTACTGTCTTGGTAGTCTGCGGTGCAGGTCGTGCCGCCAGCGGCGGGGGCGATGCTTAACCTGCCCCGCCACGGCTGCCCGGCTTCGTCGGTCCACGTGACGTTCCATTCCCCGAGCAGTGGGGCGAGCACCTTGAGCCGCTCGTGCAAGGTCGTCGAGGCCTGGGCGTTGAGGTGGATGCTGGCGCCGGCAAGGAGGGCGGCAGCCAGGCAGAAGGTCGAGATGGTTTTCATGGCTTGGTGTCCCCAACGGCGATGTCGAAGGTCTGGGTCTGGGCGTTGGCGGTCAGTTGGAGCGCCAAGGCCGTGCCGGCGGCGACCAGGGGAGTAATGAACAGACGGGGTTTCATGAGCGTGGAGATATTCTCGGACGTCGCGAGGCCACGACAAGGGGCGGTTGGCAGTGAGACAGCGCGAGGAAGCGCGGAGGGAGCCCATCGCCTCGCAGCGGGAGAGCCGCAAGTCGGGTCCCCGGCAAGCGCGCTGCATTCGCGCCACCTCCCTGGGACAAACCGACACTGCGGAGCATGCTTAAAGAAACGAGAAATGGCGCGAAGTGTTACAGGGTTTGGCGAAGTCGTGGAGTGAGCTCGGCGGAGGCCGGGGCGTAGGGGCACAAGCGAGGCCGGTACGTGGCATGGAAGGTTAAGGACGAAAAGCGGCGCTGGAAGACGCCGCACTCCAGACGCTTCGCGCTCATGATGAACGGGTTGGCGCGCGGACGCCTTGCCGTGGTGGGTACCGCTCGTCCACCACGCCTCCTCACGTCGGCGCCTACAGCGGGCAGGGACCCGCCGGGCTGCAGGCGAGTGCATGGAACTGCGTGGAAGGGTTTGGCGGACCGAGGTCTCCGCCGTTTCCGGTTGTCGGCGGAATTCGGGTCGGCCAACAATCCGCGCATGAATCCCGGACGACCACGCGGCCCACGCTCCCCCGGCCACCAGGGCGGTGTGGCGTTTCCGGCCACGGACTGGACAATGGTGTTGTCGGCCCGGGAACAGGCGCTGCCCGCGTTGGGCGAGCTGTGTCAGAACTACCAGCAACCGATCCGGGCGTTTTTCCGGCAGGCCGGATGCCCCGCGGCGGACTTGGAGGATATGACCCAGGATTTCCTGAGACATCTGCTGCGCCCGGACGTGCTGAAGACCGTCGATCCGGCCCTGGGCCGGTTCCGCTCGTTCCTGCTTGCCTGCCTGCGACACCACTGGGCCGGCGCGCAGGCACGGGCGAACCGGTGGAAGTCCGGAGGCCGCGCCGTGCACGTTCCGCTCGAAGAAGGTCCGGTCGGGGTGGGCGGGCTGATTCGCGATCCGGGGTTGCGACCCGATGAGGCCTTTGATCGGGCGTGGGTCCTGGCGTTGCTGACGGCGGCGGCGCGCCGGCTCGTCGCGGAAACGGCCCTGCCGGTTCAGCGGGCCCTCGTGCAGCACCTCCTGCCGGCGCTCTACGATCGTGACGGAGCGGAGTCGATGGCCGAACTGGCGTCGCGTCTGGGCATGACCCCCGGCGCGGTACGGACGGCGCTGCACCGGGTTCGGCAGCGGCTGCGAGCGCTGATTCTCGAGGAGCTGGCGGCAACGGTGGGCGACCGGGCAGATCTCGAAGCGGAGCTGCGCGAGCTGCGGGCGATCCTCGCGCGGAGCTGAGGCAAGCACCATGTCTTCGCTGGTCCCACCCCGCTTCGCTCATCCTCGACGATCTTCCGGTCGCGGCGGTGGAACCAACCCTACGTTTCCCCTTCCAGCGCAGAGGCGAGGAGAACGCAGAGGCAGAAGGGTGGAAGCCGGCACGTAACGTGGAGGAGCGAAACCGCTTTCTCTCAGTGTGGACATGATGCCACGAAATCCGGTGCGGGCTTTCTGCACAGCAGCCTTGAGTCGGCCGCTAACCCAGATGGGGACTCCTCATGGCTGATACGGTGAAGTCGCCCGGCGAAACCGGACCGCCACGCTGCCCCGGTTGCGGGCGGGTGCTCGAACCGGAGGGCGGTGGGTTGTGTCCTGTGTGCGCCCTGGAGGACGCCGCCGCCGGACTGATCGAAGAGGGCGGGCTCGCGCAGAACACGGCGCCGCTGGCCCTCGATGATCTTCCGCTCCAAAGCGGCGCGCCGCGGCGCGTGGGGCGATACGAGCTGCACGAATTGGTGGGAGCGGGGGGCATGGGGGTGGTGTACCGGGCCTGGCAAACAGACCTGGAACGGTGGGTGGCCATCAAGCTCCTGCCCCCAGCCTGGTTCGAGGTGCCCGAGGCGCGGGAACGGTTCCGGCAGGAAGCCTTGACCCTGGCTCGACTTCGCCACCCCAACATCGTTGCCCTGCATGACTTCGGCGAGAGCGAAGGACAACCGTACTTGGTCATGGAGTACGTCGAGGGCACGAACCTCGCCCATCGCACCGGTGAATGGCTGACCGAACCCGAGAAGGTCGCCGGGCACGTGAAGGCCGCCGCCGACGCCCTGCAGGCGGCGCACCAGGGCAACGTCCTCCACCGCGACCTCAAGCCGTCCAACCTGCTGCTCGATGCGGACGACCGCATCCGGATCACGGACTTCGGTCTGGCCCGACCCATCACCGGCGGGTCCGAACTGACCCGCAGCGGCCAGGTGCTGGGCACCCTGGCCTACGTGGCTCCCGAGCAGGTCTCGATCGGTTCGCGGGCAGCGACGGCGGCAAGCGACGTTTACTCGCTGGGCGCCGTGCTCTTTCACCTGTTGACCGGGCGACCGCCGTTCCTGGCCGGCTCCGCCGCGGCGCTGCTGCAGCAGGTGGCGCGGGACTTCCCGCCCGCCCCCTCGACGCTCAATCCGCTGGTGCCCCGCGATCTCGAGGTCATTTGTCTCAAATGCCTGCAGAAGGAACCGCGCGACCGGTACGCGTCGGCCGACGAACTGGCCCAGGACCTGGGGCGGTTCCTGGCACGCCAGGAGATTCGCGCTCGGCCCCTGCCCTGGCTCCGGCGGGCGCGTCGCTGGGCCCGGTCCCACCGCGCTGAAGCCGCCGCGGCGGGGCTGGGGCTGGTGTTGATGGCAACGCTGGGAACCGGCGTCACCCTGGCGATCCGGGAACGAATGACCGCCATTCGCACCCAGATGGCCGCGGCCGAGGAGGTCGTCGAACGGGAGCAGCTTCGCGCGTACGCCCACCAACTGGCCGAAGCCTGGCGGGCCCTCGCCGCCCAGGATCCGGTTCAAGCCCGGCAGCGGCTGGACGCCACGCCCGTGTCGCTGCGGGGGTGGGAGCACCGCTTCCTGCTCGGCCAACCGGCGAGCGATCAGCGCTCCTGGTCCGCCCATGCCCACGGCATCACTGCCGTGGCAGCGAACGCCACGGGGGATCGCATCGCCAGCGGGGACGGGCGGGGCCACGTGCGGGTCTGGGACGCCGCCTCGCAGCAGTTGCTCCAGCATCACTTCCTGCACCGGGGGCGGGTCAACTCCCTGCGTTTCTCGCGAGACGGCCGGTACCTGGCGAGCAGCGGCGCCGACGGCAACGCGTGCGTGCTGGAAACGCAGACGGGGACCGTGCTTGCCCGCCACCAGGCAAAGGCCGCTTTGAACGGCGCCGTGTTTTGCGGAGACACAACTGAGTTGCTCACGGTGGGAGACCACGGACGACTCGAACACTGGCGCGGCACAACGAACGGCCCGCCCGGGCTGGTGCTGCTCCGCCAAAATCGGCTCCTGGCAGTGGACTGGCATGCCGGGCTCAAGGCGTACGCGGCGGCCGACGACCTGGGACGGGTCCACGTCGGCAGGATTCGAGCCGAGCTGGAGTCTTCCGCGGAATCACAGGAGACGGAGGACGGGGCGGTGCGGAAGGACACCTGGCAGGCCCATTCCGCACCCGTCTCGAGCCTGGCCTGGAGCCCGGACGGCACCGTGCTGGCCAGCGGCGCTGTGAACGGGCAGGTGCACCTGTGGAACCCGACTTCGGGAGAGTCCGTGCGGGTGCTGCAAGACAGTGGCAGTGCCTTCTGGGAGCTCGCCTGGAGCGCCGACGGTGTGTGGGTGGCGGCGGCAACCGGAGGGGGCAATCCCGTCGTGTGGTCGGCCGACGGCACCGCCGCTCCCCCGGTCTCGACGCATGGGCAAGGCGCGCTGTGGTCCGTGGCCTTCCTGGGATCGGAACACCGCCTGGTCGGGGGCGGTCGCGATCGCCACCTGTCGATTTGGGACGTGGCGCCCAGGCCCGCCCAACGGGCGACCCGGACCTCCTGGCTCACGGGGGTGACCCGCGTCCGGTTTGCGCATTCCAAATCCTGGTTCGTGGCGGGTGGCGTGCGCGGGGAACTGTGGTGTCTGGACGCAGGAACCGGCGCGACGAACTGGGCGGTGCGCAGCGCCCAGGATCGCATCAGCGCCCTGGCGATCTCCGGTGACGACCACTGGGTGGTCGCGGGCGGGTCCGCCGGGCGGCTGGAGGTCCGATCAAGCGGGACGGGGGATCTGAACCGCGAACTCACGCCCGGAAGGGGAGCCATTCGCGCACTGGCGTTTCACCCGCGCGGGCACCTGTTGGCGGTCGGCGGTGATGATCGCGTGTTGCGGGTGCTGGACTTTGAGACGGGCCAAGTGGTGCGGGCTTTTCCGGCTCGTCCCAACCGCATCGCCCGGGTGGCGTTCAGTCCCGACGGAGACCATGTGCTCTGCAGCGGTGCCGACCAACGGTTGGTCGTGTGGCCCTTGGAGGCGGCCGACCCGGCCAACGGCATCACCCCGCCCGCCACCGTGGAGGACTTCGACCTCGCCTCCGGAGGCCTCGTGGTGACGGTGAGTCGGGGGGAGGGCGCACGGTTCTGGCGATTACCCGACCTGACGCTGGTCGCTCAAACCGAGCCGACCGCGGCAAGGCTGCGGGCGGGGGCGCTCACGCCCGATGGCCGCCGGCTTGTCACGACCGACGATTTCGGAGCATTGCAGTGCTGGGACGTACGCACGGGCATCCCACTGCTGCACGTGCCGCTCCTCGGAGCGCCCATGCGGGATCTGCGCTTCGGCGGACGGCGTCGCTGGCCGGGGTGGACGTGAGCAACGTTGCGTCTGGCCGTGAGGAAAGGGCGGGGTGAAGTTCGAAGTTCGAAGTTCGAAGTTCGAAGCGCGAAGGGCGAAGGGTGAAGGGTGAAGTTCGAAGTTCGAAGTTCGAAGCGCGAAGGGCGAAGGGTGAAGGGTGAAGTTCGAAGGGGGAAGTTCGAAGGGTGTGCGCTTCAGCGTCGGCACCGATAAACGAACGCGGGCGGGAGGTTGAACCACACGACACCACTGGTGCCCACCTCCGCGAAGTAGCGCTGCAACATTCGCCGGAACCGTTTGCCCGCCGGGAGCAACAGCCCTTGCAGGTACGCGAACGTCACGAACTGGCCGCCGGGTTTCAACACGCTCATCGCGGCATCCAGGAACTGCGTCTGCAGCGACTCGGGAAACGCCGCCCACGGCAGGCCGCTGATGATCGCGTCCACCTGCTCGATGCCTTCCCGGTCACACAGCGCTCGCACATTGGCAACACTGTCCTGGTGCACCACGACTCCGGGGAACCGTCGCTTCAGGATCGCGACAAACGCCGGTTCCAACTCGATGGCGAAACACCGTGACTCCCGCCTCTTGGCTTCCAAGATCGCGCGCGTAAAGGAACCGGTGCCAGGGCCGTACTCGACCACCGCCTGCAGGTTGGGCCAATCGATCCATTCCACCATGCGGCGCGCCAACCCGGCCGAACTGGGGGCGACGGCGCCGACGACGTGAGGTCGATTGAAGAACGACGACAGGAATCGGAGTGTTTCTTGGAGTGGCATGGTCTGGTTGCGGGCAGCATTCCTGTGGGAGTCGCGGCCGCGCTCATCGAGTCCCGGCCTCTGCCGAGAACACCTTGCGGCCGATGACGACGGCGACGACCGCGTAGAGGATGCAAAGTACCAGCAAGGGGAAGATGAGCCAGGGCACCGCCTTGAGCAGTTCGTCCGCCAGATAGGCCTGGGCCCAGCAGAGCGGCGCCATGCCCAGGAGCGTTCCGACCATGACTTTCCAGGTCGGCATCGCCGTCAAGCCGGCCGCGTACGAAACCAGGTCGCTGGAGGTGAGCGGGTTGATGCGCAAGGCCAGAATGACCCAAACGCCCGCCTGGGCGAGCTGTTTATCGTACCGCTCGAATCGCCCGCCGGCGAACAATCGCTCGAGGCGCTTCCGGCCCACCACGCGCATCAACTGACAGGCGATCCCGGCTCCGAAGACGTTGCCCACCAGCGAAAGGAATCCGCCCCAGAACCCACCGAAGATCACGCCGCCCGGCGCGTACAGCATGAGCCCGGGGATGGGGGCCACGATCACCTCCACCGTGACAATCGCCACATAGGCAAACGGAGCCACCGCGCCCCACGACGCGAAATACGCCCGCACGAGTTCGAGGCGCTCGAAGGTACTGGGGCCGGGCCGCAGCAGAATCGCGATAATGCCGTCGCCCAAGTAAGACGCAGCGACCGTCACGCCGAGCAGCAGGCAGCCGGCCACGACCAGGATCCTGCCCGTCCATCGAGGGGTGAGGTTCAGCATGGTTTGACGCTCGCGGTCACCGGGAACCGAGCCAGCGGCTCACTCCGGGGGGCCAAAGGTGAGCTTTGCGAACGAACCCCTCGACTCGCTCTGAGTCCACTGGCTGTTCGCCTGAACAGCGACAAAGAACGTGCGCCCACCCGACGCCTCGACCAAGGGGTCCAACATGTCCCGCATCTTCCGGCGGCTCCCTCCCACCTCTCGAACCCGGACCTCGCCGAACTTATCGCGCAGCGCGCGCAGATCCGCGACCAGGTTCCGCGAGACATGGACCCACCGGTCCAGACTGTTCGTGGAGGACGTGGCGACGACGTAGAGCATGACATTCGGGCTATTTTGGGGAGGTTGCAGGTGGTAGGCGAGCGTTTCCACCTTCGCCGTAGTGTCCCAGACGTAGTTCAACATGATCGGGGACTTGGTGAGCCGGGGCCGGGGCTCATCCGGCTCTTCGTAGGCGAAGCCCAATACCACTTGGCAGGCCTGATCATCGCGTCGGGGCGGGCCGCCCGTCCGGAAGAAATCGAAGACCGCCCGCACCGAGAGTGTGGGCACGAAGTCGGAACCCATGCCGAAGGTCACATCGCCCTCCACCGGGAGCTTCTCCGCCTTCCAGGTCCAGGAGAGTGTCGGGTCCTTGGAGAGGTCCATCACGTTCAGGCGGGCGGCGGCGACTGAGGCTCGTTTGGTCTCGATGGTCAGAATCGTGCCGTGCGTCGGATCCGGCTCTCTGGCCATCCGGAACCGGGCGTAATTCGTGGGGCAGAAATAGACCACCTTCCTCCAGTCTCCCACCGCGTGGGCGTTCTCCTCGCTGCCGTCAAAATGCAACTCCCGTTCGGTCCGCCTTCCCGCGTACAGGAATTGCAGGAAACGGTGGTTCGCCTGCTCCGCATGGTGCTGTTCCTCCAGCGACTTGCCCTCCGCGCGGAGTTGATGGGCCAACTGAATGTGGCAGTTGGCCAGTTTCAGCAAGATGTCGGCGTCTTCGGGTTTGTGTTTCAGGTACCGTGAGTACACCTCGAGCGCCTCCGCCCAGCGGGCTTCCCGAATCAGCCGCTCGGCCAGGAAGAAACTCGAGCGTAGCGCTCGGGCGAGTTGCTCGCTGGACTCCCGGAACTGCTCGTCGACCATGGCCTGCGTCAGGGTTGCCTGCCTCGGATCTCCGCCAGTGGCGTAGAGCAGCGCATCGCGGGCCACCGTGAGGATTCGCGACTCCTCCGAGGTGGCCGGGGCGGGACACTCGCGGATCAGCACCGCGAGTCGCGAGGCATCGTCCTTGAGCTCCGCGATCAGCGCCTGAGCGTCCTTCCGATCAACCGCTTCCATCCTCGTGGCATCTTCGTCGGCGGACAGCCGGCCTCCCTGGGGGAAGCTCAGGACGACGTCGATGTTCGCATTGAGCACCGTCTGAATCCTGTCGGTTTGCCTTTCCACCGATTGATAGTGCTGACGCCGGCGCGGGCCATCGGCAGGCTCGACATAGAACTTGAGGCCACCCAGGAGGACAACCAGCAGCACCAGGATTCCCCCACTCAAGTTGAAGACAAAACGCGGTCCTCTGGCCAACGCTGGCAGCAGCCTCACGCGGGCCATCACCTGCCCGCCGATGAAGCCAAAGGACAAAGCGGCGCCGAAAGCCAGCACCACCACTATCAACTTCTGCGCCTCCCGGCCGACGTTCCGGACCACGCCCAAGGCGGCGAGCAACGCCACCACGGCGAAGAACAGCAGCGTGAAACCGGCAAAGAGCGCCCCGGTGACCCCGACCCAGTGCATCCTGGGTCGCCTCTCAGCGCCCGGAAAAGCCGGTCCGAGTGCTCGGCGTCGGCCTTGGGATGGGCGCTGGGACATCGAACAGGACGCGACCGGCTGGAACGTCGCCGTTCAAGCCGACGCGGATCGACCCGCGGTCGGCGTCGCGCACGCGACAGATCCACCGACGATGGCGGGCTGCAGAACCGCGGACCGCGTCAGGCCGGGGCGGCGCGTTTCGTGCCGTGAAGACTTCCTCGGATCGTCGGGTCGGCCCACGAAAACGGTAAGCCCAAGCAACAAGACAATGACAAACACGCCGATACCGCCGCTGACGCCAAAAGCAACGGGATGGCTCTTCACGAACGGCAGAGACAGATGGCCATTTGCCGCCGCACTTCCGCCGATGAAGCTGAACGACAGCGCCGTGGCAAACGCCATGACCACGGCGATAAGCTGCCTGGTTCCTCGCCCTAAGTCGCCGTTGGCACCGGTCATGGTGACAACGACCAGCGCCATGAAGAACAGCAGGGTGAGCCCGCCGAAAACGGCGCCCATGATCAGCACCCAGGGCGGACTGCCGTTCTGCCCTCCGCCTTCGCGTGCCCGGTTGGTCACCATGCGGTTGTGTGTGGTTGGAATGGCGGCCCTGGATCAGCGGCCAGCGATGCGGTTGCCGGGAATGCGTGTCACCGGTCCTGCCCCACGCGTGGAGTAGTTGTTCTTCATTGGTGGATAATGGACATCCGAAACGCCCTGTCAAGCCACGGTGCCCGAATGCGCCGCGCCGAAAACGGCGGTCGGCGGGCTGCTCCAGCTCAGGCACGGGCGCAGCGGTGAAACCGGCCAGGGAACGGCGGGCAACCGGGAGGCCTCACCGGAGGCATGACATCGGAGTGCTCTGCCAAGGAAGGTCGCGTTGGCCGCGACTTGGCGACTGCTTTCAACCTCCGGAAGACTGGTGGAGCCGAGGGGATTCGAACCCCTGACCCCCACAATGCCATTGTGGTGCTCTACCAACTGAGCTACGACCCCAGCCAAAAGACGGACGCACTCTAGGCACGGGCCCCCAAGTGTCAAACCTTTTGCCGGGCAACGAAACGCCATGAAACGAAAAAGAACCGTGCCCGTCACTTGATCACCGCCCGATAGAAGCGCTGAAGGTTGGCACCGGCCGTCGTGTCAAGCTTGCTCGCGATCTCCCCGGTGGCCTCGATGTCTCCCGCGAGCGCGGCCCAAGGCGCTTCCACCTTGTCCTTGAAGTGCACCTCGTACCTGCGGCCGGGGGTGGCGCTCCAGAAGACGGTCACGCCGTCGCCACCGCCGGCCACCAGGGTCAACACGCGCAACACGGCACCCGCATTGGTGGGATCGGTCCCGGCCAGGTATTCGTCCCGGTCACTCAGGCCGTCGCCATCCCAGTCCCCGGCACCGTCACGGACCAGGCTGTTGAAATAGGCCACTTCCCAGTCGTCGGGCAGGCCATCCTCATCCGCGTCCGCAGCCGGACCAGAGCCAAGGCGCAGCACGAAGACGTCGGCAGCGCGGTTGCGGTCGCCGGGGCCGAAGTCCGAAGCCCAACTCAGGAAAGCGACGGTGCGGCCATCGGGGGCCAGGACGGGCGAGAGCGAACCGTGGTTGGGCGAGGCCCCGGTGGGCAGGGCGCTCAGCAGCATCGTGCGGTTCGCTGTCAGGTCCCGCACAAAGATGTCGCCGTACCCGTTGTCGTCGGAACAGCATGAACCTGGCGGTGGGCACGAAGCAGGACGGAACCACGGCGGTGGACGGCGGGTGGCTGGACGGATTCCACGGCAACTTTCACAACCGACCCTGGCGGACTTACGGACGATTGGCCGACATGATCGAACCGACGCCTGCGGGGTTGTTCGTGTTACTGGACGAGGCGCCGGTCAGCCTGAACGACGGGAACTTAACTTCATATCAGTGAATCATGATGCGATGATTTTTTGCTTGCCGAGTCACGGCACCTTCTCGATGGTTCGCCCGTGCGCGGCCACCGGCGCCCCGGCAGGGCGCCCCCGCAAACCACAGGATGATGTTGAACCGTTGCGAACTGATCGAGGGTTGGCTCCGCCAGCGCATCGTGGTGCTGGACGGCGCCATGGGCACCATGATCCAGCAGCTCAAGCTGGGCGAAGCCGAGTACCGCGGCACCCGCTTCGCCGACTGGCGCGGCAAACCGCTCCAGGGCAACAACGAGCTGCTCCAGCTCACCCAGCCTTCCCTCCTCGCCGACATCCACCGCCAATACCTCCTCGCCGGCGCGGACATCATCGAGACCAACACCTTCTCCGCCACCACCCTCGGTCAACACGACTTCCTGTACCCCGCCCCGGCAGGCGCGCGCAAGGACCCGGCGTTCTATGACGCCGTGCTCAACGACGCGACCCTCCGCGAAACCGTCCGCGACATGAACCTCGCCGCCGCCCGGCTGGCCCGCCAGGCAGCCGACGAGGTGAGCGACCAAACCGGCGCCCCTCGCCTCGTCGCGGGCGCCCTCGGCCCCACCCCGCTCACCACGTCCCTGTCGCCGGAAGTGCAGGATCCCGGCTTTCGGGCCGTCACCTTCGCCCAACTGCGCCAGGCCTACGCCGACCAGGTCCGGGCACTCCTCGAAGGCGGCGTCGACCTCCTCTTGGTCGAGACGATCTTCGACACCCTCAACGCCAAGGCCGCCCTCTTCGCGATCCTCGAGGTGCTCGAGGACCACGGACGGGCACCCCTCAGCCACGACGCCGCCACCGCCGGCAGCGCCACCGGGACACCCGCCGCCTCGCCCCCGTCGCCGTCGCGCCTGCCCGTCATGGTCTCCGGTACCATCACCGATCGATCCGGGCGCACGCTCACGGGCCAGACCGTTGAGGCGTTCTGGAACTCGGTGGCCCACGTCCGACCCCTGACCATCGGGCTGAACTGCGCGCTCGGGCCGAAGGAAATGCGGCCGTTCGTCGAGGAACTGGTCGGCCTCGCCCCGACCTTCACCTGCTTCTATCCGAACGCCGGCCTGCCCGACCCGCTTTCGCCCACCGGTTTTCCGGAAACCCCGGAGACCCTGACACCCCAGTTGACCGAATGGGCGCGACAAGGCTGGCTCAATGTGGTCGGGGGCTGCTGCGGCACCACCCCGGCCCACATCCGCGCCCTGGCCCGCGCGGTGCGCGAGTGCGCGCCCCGGGCCGTTCCCCGGGTCGAACCCCACCTGCGGCTGAGCGGGCTGGAAGCGCTGACCATTCCGAGTCGGGGCGCCCCCGCGGAGGAGGGCGCCGGTTCGCCGGAAAGTCCGGAGGCGCTTTCCGCCGCTCAGAGCCTCGTCATGGTCGGCGAGCGCACCAACGTCGCGGGCTCGCCCAAGTTCGCCCAGTTGATCAAGGCCGGGAACTTCGAGGCGGCGGTCAGCATCGCGCGGCAGCAGGTCGAGAACGGCGCGCAGGTGATCGATGTGTGCATGGATGAGGGCATGCTGGACGGCGCGGCGGCCATGACGCGGTTCCTGCAGTTGACGGCTGCCGAACCGGACATCGCCCGCGTGCCCGTCATGGTCGATTCCTCCAAGTGGCCGGTGCTCGAGGCCGGGCTTCAGTGCCTGCAAGGCAAAAGCCTGGTCAACTCGATCTCGCTCAAGGAAGGCGAGGCGCGGTTCCTCGAGCAGGCGCGGCTGGTTCGACGGTACGGCGCGGCCGTGGTGGTGATGGCCTTCGACGAGCGCGGCCAGGCGGACACCTTCGCGCGGCGCGTCGAGGTGTGCGCCCGCGCCTACCGACTGCTCACGGAAGAAGCCGGCGTGCCCCCGGAGGACATCCTCTTTGACCCCAATGTCCTCACCGTGGCCACCGGCATCGAGGAGCACGCGAACTACGCGCTGGACTTCCTGCGGGCCACCCAGTGGATCAAGAGCCATCTCCCGGGCGCGAAGGTGAGCGGCGGCATCAGCAACGTCAGCTTCAGTTTCCGCGGCAACAACACCGTCCGCGAAGCGATGCACAGCGCGTTTCTGTATCACGCCGTCCGCGCCGGCCTGGACCTCGCCATCGTCAACGCCGGCATGCTCGCCGTGTACGAGGAAATCCCGCTGCCGCTCCGGGAGCGGGTCGAAGACGTCCTCCTCAACCGCCGTCCGGACGCCACCGAACGCCTGGTCGCCTACGGCGAAGGCCTGAAACGCCCCGCGTCCTCCTCCTCCGCCGCGCCGGCGGAGGACCTGGCCTGGCGCCAGGGCACGGTCGAGCAGCGCATCGAACACGCGCTGGTCAAGGGGATCGCCGACTTCGTCGAAGCGGACGCGGAGGAAGCGCGGGTGCAGTACGGGCGGCCGCTCGCGGTGATCGAAGGGCCGTTGATGGCCGGCATGAACATCGTGGGCGACCTCTTCGGCGCGGGTAAGATGTTCCTGCCGCAGGTGGTGAAGTCAGCGCGCGTGATGAAGAAGGCGGTGGCTTACCTGCACCCGTTCATGGAAGCGGAGAAGCAGGCGGGCGCACGCAGCGCCGGCAAGGTCCTGCTCGCCACGGTCAAGGGGGACGTGCACGACATCGGCAAGAACATCGTGGGGGTCGTGCTGGCCTGCAACGGGTACGAGATCATCGACCTGGGCGTTATGGTGCCGGTCGAGAAGATCCTCGAAACCGCGCGGCACCACGCCGTGGACGTCATCGGGTTGAGCGGCCTGATCACGCCCTCCTTGGACGAGATGGCCCACGTGGCGCGCGAGCTCGAACGCGCCGGTGTCGCGTTGCCCCTGTTGATTGGCGGCGCGACGACCAGCCGGGCCCACACCGCCGTCAAGATCGCCCCCGCGCGGACTCACCCCGTGGTTCACGTCCTGGATGCCAGTCGCGCCGTGCCCGTGGTCAGCCGCCTGCTCAGCCCCGAGCACCGCGACGCGTTCGTCCAGCAGATCCGGACGGACTACGAGGCTTTGCGCGCCCAGCATGCGGGCCAGCGCGTGCAGTTGCTCCCACTCGACACAGCCCGCGCGCGGCACCCGTCCTTCGCCTGGAATGAGTACGCCCCGCCCGTGCCCTGCTTTGTCGGCATCCGGACCCTCACCTCGGAGGTCGGCACGCCCGGCAGCCCCGGTGTCCCCGATCTCGCTTCCGCCGGCACACGGCACCGCGGCCCCGAGAGCCGCTTCTCCCTGGCGGACCTGGTGCCGCTGATCGACTGGTCGCCGTTCTTCCACACCTGGGAACTGCGCGGCGTGTTTCCGGCGATTCTGAACCACGAGAAATACGGTGAACAGGCACGCAAGCTCTACGACGACGCCCGCGAGTTGCTCGACGAAATCGTCCGCCAGCAACTCCTCACCGCCCGCGGCGTTTACGGCTTCTTCCCGGCCAATGCCACCGGCGATGACGTCGAGGTGTACGCGAACGAAGGTCGCGCCGAAGTCGTCGCCCGCTTCCATTTCCTCCGCCAACAGATCGAGAAGGGCGACGGTTCCCCGAACTGGTGTTTGGCGGACTTCGTCGCCCCCCGCCCGCGATCGCCGGACGCGCCGGCGCCAGGGACACCGGGGTCAAGCGGCGATTACGTCGGCGCGTTTGCCGTGACGACCGGCCTGGGCCTGCGTGAACTGGTCGAGATGTTCCGTGCCGACCACGACGACTATCGTGCGATCATGGCCGAAGCGCTGGCGGACCGGCTGGCCGAGGCCTTCGCCGAGTACCTGCATCGGCGTGCGCGCGAGGACTGGGGCTTTGGTCGGACCGAGAACCTCAGTCCCGCGCAGCTCATCGACGAGCAGTACCGCGGCATTCGGCCCGCGGCCGGCTACCCGGCCTGTCCCGACCACACCGAGAAGCGCACGCTCTGGCAACTGCTCGATGTCGAGCGCCAGGCAGGCATCCACCTGACCGAGAACTTCGCGATGTGGCCGGGCAGTAGTGTCAGCGGCCTGTACTTCGGTCACCCCGGCGCGAAATACTTCGCGGTCGGCAAGCTCGGACGGGATCAGGTCGGAGACTACGCCCGCCGCAAGGCGATGCCCCTGGCGGAAGCGGAGCGTTGGCTGGGCCCGCACCTGGCCTACGATCCCGCCCGGCCGGCGGCAACCTCCGCCTGACCCGCCTCTTTCATGCTCGGCATCAACCCGCGACCGACTGTAGGCGCCGACGTGAGGAGGCGAAGGGTATTGCCCCTGGCTCACAACGCCTCCTCACGTCGGCGCCTACAGCGGGCAGGAGATATCCAGGCTAAGACGGCGGCGCTCCGGGCGGCTCCTGGGGCGGGGGTGGCGGGGGAGAAACCGGACGATCCCCTGCGGGCCGGCCGTTGATCGGCGGACCCGGTGGCTTGTCGGTCGCGGCCGGTGGCAGGGCTGTGCCAGGTCCGCCCGGTGTCTCGCCGTTGACCCGCGGAGCGGCGCTGGTTCCCCCGGGTGGCATAAGCGAGCGGCGCTGCAGAATCTCCTCGGTGATGGCGCGGAGGCGGCGGTGTTTGGCGTTCGCCTCCCAGATCTCGATTCCCCCCTCGCTGGGACAAAGCACGCACAATGCCCCGCCGCCGATCCGGCTCAGGGCCGTGAGAGCCGGGGGGAGGTTCCAGCGTCCGCCCTGCTCGAGCGTGATCGTGGCGGCCGGTTGGACGATCGCTTCCTCGACCCAGCCCTGCAGCCGGATTTCCTGGAGCTGGGCACAGACGCGTTCGAGGTAATCCCGCCAGAGGTGCTCAGGCACCACTCGCAGGCAACCCTCACACCAATACGAGATGATCCACGGAACCTCGAGCAACCCTCCCAACCGCCGGCGCAGCTCGACTGGCAGGTAGAGGCGATGCTCGTTCATCTGTGAGTTCAGCAACCCGAAGCCTTTGAGGCTCTCGAGGAAGGGCTCCCAACGCACGGGCCACCCATTGACGGGCTTGGCTACGGACCTCCGCGGGTCGGGACCAGAGGGGCGTTTCATACCATGTCTCTCCTTGTTTATGTTCGGCACCCGGCGGTCGTCAACGCGTCGCCTCCCACAGTCCGCTCCAGAGTTTGTCCCCGTCCTCCGAACGGTCCACCCTGGCCGGAGGAACAGCTCGCGGCCTGGGTGGGGCCCTGCACGCTGACGTTCGCCCGGGTCCTTGGCCGCGCATTATCCGCGCACTTCCGCGCACTGCGAACTTTATTTTGACTTTTTTTAGTCCGTCCGTGTAGTAGGATAGCGTGCGCAGGGCCGCTTACCGGAACTTCCGAATCGATGCACGCCTCGCGGCGCGAGCGGAGAGAATCGCCACCGACTTGGGGCGCCTCTCAGCGAACGCCGTCATCGAAGCCTGCGTCGAGGAAATGCTCGACTTGGTCGAGCAGGCCCCCCACGAACGGCACGTCCCCAAACTGGCACTCCTCGTCGACGAGTTGCGTAGTTACGCGCAGAATCCCCCCCGCCTCCCGCCGCCGGTTTCCAACCGGCCGGTGACCAGCGCGTGAGCCGCGCCGGCCCGGACAGGGCAACGCCGAGTCCCAGAGCCGGGAATGCGGCTCGCCGGGCGAGGGGGGTCATGTGCCAGGCTTCGCCCCGCTGCGGGCGGCTCAAGGAGGGCGTGCAGTGAGAGGGGCGGGTGCGCCTTCGCGCCTTGGGTCTAGGCCCGCACCGGCGTGACATACCCTTGGGACCGAAACCATTCCACCGCGTCAGCCAGGGCCTCCCGCGGCGGCGTCTGGGGCAGACCCAGTTCTTGAACTGCCTTCGCGGGAGTGAAGAACATCTTGTACCGAGCCATCCTTACCCCTGCGAGCGGGGCGCGGGGCGGGCGCCGCGTGAACCTGGACTTGAATTCGTCCATGTAGGCAGCCGCGAGGGCCACCCCATAGGGGATCTTCCAGCGTGGAGCCGGTTGTCCACTCAGTTCCGCCAGCACCGACAGCGCTTCCTGCAAGGTCCAGTTGCCCACGGTGCTCCCCAGGATGTAACGCTCCCCTACCCGACCCCGCTCAGCAGCCAGGACATGCCCGGCGGCCACATCCCGCACGTGCACCCAATTCAGCCCTGTATCCAGGACGGCGGGTAGACGCCTGTTCAGAAAGTCCACCACCACTTGGCCGGTCGGGGTGGGCTTCACGTCGCGCGGCCCAACCGGCGCCGTCGGATTCACGATGACGACCGGCGATCCCCGCTCGGCCTGCTCGTGCGCCAGGTTCTCGGCCAGCCACTTGGACCGCTTGTAGGGGTTGGTCATTTCGTCGAGCGTCGCCGAAGCCGTCTCGTCCACCGGTTGAGGCTTCGCCACCCCGGGTGGGGGCGGCCGTAAAACCCCGACCGTGCTCGTGTACACGATCCGACGGCAGCCAGCGTCTCCGGCCGCCGCGAGGACCGCCCGCGTCCCCTCGACGTTGGCGGCGTACAGCGGTGCGTAGTCCGGCAGCCACAGGTGGTAGCTCGCGGCCACGTGAAAGCACCAATCGCAATCTCGCATCGCCCGCGCCAACCCGCCGCGATCGGTCAAGGCCGCCGTCACCGGCTCGTACTCGGCACCCACCAGTCCGCGCGTGTCCGCCCCTGGTCGCAACAGCGCTCGGACTGCGTGGCCCCGTGCGTTCAACTCATGCACCAAATTGGCGCCAACAAAACCCGTGGCCCCGGTGACAAAACAAAGCATGCGCCGCGTTATGCGGTCGACGCACAAGCGGGGGCAACGAAAATCCCGACCCCTCGCCGCACGGTGCCGAAACTGTGACCCTCGCCCTGGCCGCGCCATGAGCGCCGGCACCGAACACCGCCGACTCGCCGACCATCTCGTTCACCAGAGTAACGACAGCGGGAGAACTTTACGATTGGCCACGAGTGTATTTCACGATAGAACACCGACATGTTACTACGAGAAACACTGGTCCAGGTGCTGGCCGCGCCCGCTGTGACCCGCCCGCCGCAGGTCGAGGTGCCCCGGGCGGTGCTGGATTCGTTGCGGCGCCCGGCGGACCACGCGCTGGTGCTCACCGGGGTGCGGCGCTGCGGCAAGAGCACGCTGCAGCAGCAGCTTCGCCGGCGGGAAGGTGGCCCGGCGGTCTTCGGCAACCTGGAGGATACGCGGCTTTACGGGCTGGGGCCGGACGATTTCCCCTCCTTGCTTTCGGTCTTGGACGAGCATCATCCCGGCGCGGCGGTGTTCCTCGACGAAGTGCAGGAGGTTCCGGAATGGCCACGGCTCGTCCGGGCCCTGCTCGAGGCCGGGCGGCGTGTCTGCGTGACCGGCTCGAATGCTTCGCTGCTGGGCCGGGAGCTGGGGGCCAAGCTCACCGGTCGCCACATCTCCGCCGAGGTCTATCCCTTTTCCTACGGCGAATACTTGGAGTTCCGCGGCCGGGAGCGCGGGCCGGCGACACTGGCCAGCTACTTGGAGGAAGGCGGTTTTCCCGGTGCCTTGCGCGAGGGCGAGGCCGGCCCGGCGTTGCTGCGGGAACTGCTGCGCGACGTGGTGCAGCGCGACATCGTCTCGCGCTACGCGCTGCGCGACACGCGCCACCTGATGAACCTTGTCCTGCACCTGCTGGCGCACACCGGCCAACCGCTGTCCTTGCAGGCGCTGGCCAAGGGGCTGGCGATCCCCTCGGTGGCGCAGGCCGCCCGCTACGTCGAGTATCTGCAGGACGCGTGGCTGCTGCTGGCGGTGCCGAAGTTCAGCGCCTCGTTCAAACGGCGCGTCGTCAGCCCGCCGAAATACTACGCCATTGATCCCGGCTTTCGCGCCGCCAACACGCCCAACCCCACGCCCGACGTGGGCCGCCGCCTGGAGAACGCGGTCCTGCTCGCCTTGCGCCGCCAGGGTGCTGCGCCAGCTTACGCGGCGGAACCCCACGATTGGGAATGTGACTTCGTGACACCGGAAACCGCCATCCAGGTCTGCGCCGAACTGACGCCGCAAAACCGCGAGCGCGAACTGCGCGGATTGCTGGCCGCGGCTGAACTGCCCGGCGCCCGCGGTCGCAAGCGCGAACTGCTGCTGCTCACGCTCAACCAGCGCGACGCGCTCAAGGAGGAAGGCCGCAGCATCCGAGTACAGCCCGCCTCGGATTGGTTGGATTGATTTCTCATGTCAAAGCCCGCCACCGAACACCGCAGGCTCGCCGCCATCATGTTCACCGACAGGGGGGGCCAACACGCCGGAGCCGCAGGAACCCGGGTGGGCGCTTCGTGACATCAACCTGGGAAAGCCGTAACGGAGATCAGTCCCGAGGGGCGCTTCGATCAGGCCCTTGGTTCCTCGGGCATGTGCTTCCGGTGGCCGCGTCGGACACCACGGCGACCCCTTGACTTGGAACGGGCGGTGACCATCATTCCCCCCGCAGTTATGGCGCGTGGCTCCAACAAACCCCTCAGTCCCCAACAACGCCGCGATCTCGACATCGAGATCAGTTTCCTCGCCGGGTTGACCCGACGCGATCCCGCTTTCGTCGAAGCCCTTCAGTTGCTGGGGGATGACTACATTCAGCGCGGCCAGCTCCATGAGGGCACGGCGGTGGATGAGCAGGTGGCTCGCCTCCGACCCGACGACCCGTCCGTCCAGTACAACCTGGCTTGCAGCTACGCCCTCACCAATCGACCCGAGGCCGCCTACGCCGCGCTAAACCGGGCCCTCGACGTGGGCTATCGCGACTTCCGCCGGATCTCGCGCGATCCGGACCTCGCCGGGTTCCGCAAACACCCGCTCTACCGCCAGCTCCGCTCCCGCATCCGCACCCTCCGCATCGAGATCTTCTAATCGCCTCCGTACGTCCGGTCCGGCCCGCCTTCCTGCCATGAACGTCACCGTCCGCGGTCATCGCCAAGCCTGCCGCACCGTCGATTTCGACGCCGCCACGAACACCGTGCGGTTGATCGAGCAACGCCTCCTGCCGCACCGCTTCGTCATCCTTTCCTCTACCGACTACCAGAAAACCGCTTGTGCCATCCGGGACATGGTAGTCCGTGGCGCACCTGCGATCGCTGCCACCGCCGCCTATGGGCTCGCCCAGGGCGCGCGCGCCTTTCGCGGCCGCGACCTCGCACGCTTCACCGCCCATCTCGAGCGGGTGCGCACCACGCTCGAAGCGGCCCGCCCCACCGCGGTGGATCCCGTGAACGCCCTTCGCCAGGTGCTCCAGGCCATGCGCGAAGGCCGGACCGTCGCCCAGCAGCAAGACCTCGCCCTCGCCGCGGCCCGCGCGTTCGCCGACGCCAGCGTCGCCCACTGCGAAGCCATCGGCCGACACGGCCTCCCCCTCATCCAGGACGGCACCCGCGTCCTGACCCACTGCAACGCCGGTTGGCTCGCCTGCGTCGACGTCGGCACTGCCACCGCCCCGCTCTACGCCGCCCAAGCTGCCGGCCGCCAGTTCCACGTGTTCTGCGACGAAACCCGGCCCCGCTGCCAGGGGGCCTCCCTCACCGCCTGGGAACTCGCCCACCAGGGCGTGTCGCATCACGTGCTCGCTGACAACGCCGCCGGCCACCTCATGCAGCGCGGCGAGATTGACCTTGTCATCGTGGGCAGCGACCGCGTGCTCGGCCGCACGGGTCATGTCGCCAACAAGATCGGCACCTATACGAAAGCCGTTCTTGCCCACCGCCACCGCCTCCCGTTCTACGTCGCCATCCCGCTTTCGACCCTCGATTGGGAGCTGCGTGACGGCAGCGAAATCCCCATCGAAGAGCGCAGTGAGGACGAGGTGCTGGGCGCCTGGGGCGCCGTTGCCACACCCGGCCTCCGTTCCTCCGCCTCCACCTCCGCCTCCACCTCACGCCCTGGCCGACCCGCTTACGTCCGCATCGCCAACCCGTCCAGCCACGCCCGCAACCCCGGCTTTGACGTCACTCCGCCCGAGCTCATCACCGGCATTATCACGCCGGTCGGCATCTTCAAACCGCGTGAGCTGTGGCGCCAACGCCAACGCCTCGGTGGGCCCGCCTGAATCTCCATGAAACCGTCCTTCCCGATGGGGCGAGGCTGCTGCCGAGCCACGGCCCAGAACCACCTTCATCCCACCCGCCACCGGCTCGGCAACCGCCTCACCCCACCCTCTTCATGGCCGCTGCGCAGCGCGAACCGGGACAAGTCGCCCGGCTTGTTCCGCGCCATCGGCAGCCTGATGGCAGCGGCCCAATGCTGCATGGCGACCGCCGCCGAGTTCCACGTGGCCCCGCCCGGTTCGCCGCCCCCCAACATCGATCCCGCCCACCGCTTCGCGTCTCTGCGCGAAGCCCGAGACGCCGCCCGCCAGGTTCCCACGACAGAGCCGCGTCGGATCCTGATTCACGACGGCGACTACTACGATGTCGGCCTCTCGCTCGAGCCCGAGGATTCAGGGCTGGAAATCACCGCCGCGCCCGGCGCGCGTCCGGTGCTCTATGGCGGACACCGGCTCACCGGCTGGGAACGTGAAACCGGCACTGCCTGGTGGTCTGCGCCTTTGCCTCCTCTGTCCCCACGTGAAGCGGACGTGAAGGCGGGCCTGGCCAGCCCCGGCTGGGAGGTGCGCTTGCTGCTGGTTCACGGCCAGACCCGACCGCGCGCCCGGTTCCCGGCCCAGGGTGCACTCGAACACACCACCCGCTTCGACGTGCCCTGGATGAGCACCACCGGCGGCGGTTGGAAACGACCGCCCACCCAGGAAGAGCTCACCACCCTGGAATACCGACCCGGCGACCTGGGCGACTGGCCGGACCTCACGCAGGCCGAGATCACCGCCTATCACATGTGGGACGAATCATGCGTGGGCGTCGCCCAACACGATCCGGCCAACCACCGCCTCACACTCGCTCCCCCCTGCGGCCATCCGCCCGGGGCTTTTGGCGTCCGCCGCTATGTTCTCTGGAACCTCCGTGCCGGCCTCACCCAGCCCGGCCAATGGCTCCACGATCGCGAGCGGAACCGCATCCTCTACTGGCCCCTGGCCGACGAGGATCCAAGCACCCTGGTCGCAGTGGCTCCTGCGCGTTTCACCCTGCTCCGCCTGGCGGGACGCCCGGATGCTCCCGTGCAAGACGTGGTGGTGCGTGGCCTGACCTTCAGCGCCACCACTGTTCCGCTGGTCGCCGGCGGTTTCGCCGCCACCCGCCTCAGCGGGGCCATCAGCCTGGATCGCGCCGAGCGGTGCACCTTCGAGGACCTCGTCATCCGCGGCGTCGGCGGCCATGCCGTGAAGGCCACGGGCCGAATTCAGGACATCGTGGTCCAACGTTGCGAGATCCATGACTGCGGCGCCGGCGGCCTCTATGTGGGTGGCCAGCGCGCCATCCTGCGCGACAACCACGTCCACGGCATCGGGCGCAGCTACCCCAGCGGCATCGGCATCTACAACGGCGGCACCGATTGCCTCGTCACGCATAACGAAGTCCACGACTGCAGCTATTCCGCCATCAACTACGGCGGCCGCGGCAACGTCGTCTCCCACAACCTCCTCTACGACTGCATGAAGGTGCTCCATGACGGCGCCGCCATTTACATGTTCGCTGCCACCAACTGCATCCTCCGCGGTAACTTCGCCCGCGACATCACCGACACCGGCGGTTATGGCGCCTCGGCCTACTACCTCGATGAGCGAAGCTCCGGCTGCGTCGTCGAACATAACGTCTCCCTCCGCGTCGGGTGGCCAGCCCACAATCACATGGCCACCAACAACGTCATCCGTAACAACCTGTTCCTCGTCGAAGGCGACGCCAAGCTCACCTTCCCGCGCTCCACCGGCTTCACCCTCGAACGCAACATTCTCAGCGCCACCGGCAAGATCCGGATCGAAGGCGAGAATGCGGTCACCCGTTGGTCGAAGAACCTCTTCCACAGCGGCGCCAACCGCATCGAGCGCGCCCGCCTTGACCAGTACACGGGCCGGGAAACGCTCCTCGGCCCACCCGGCGACACCATCATGGCCGACCCGCTCTTGGTCGACCCGGCCAGCCTGGACTTCCGTTTCCGCACGAACTCGCCGGCGCTCGAGTTGGGCATCGAACCCATCGACATCCGGGCGGTCGGCATCCGCCGCTGACCGCCTGGTGCCTGGCCGAAGTGGCGGCGACCGAACCCAAAGCAGAATTGGGTTTGACACCCGCACCGAGCCGGATCAATAGTATCACAAGTGACTTACTTATGATTGCAACAGAGAGTGCTACGGCTTCGGCCAAGGTGACCCACAACGAGGTCATCAAGGCCGCTGTGCCGACCTTGGCCGGTCAGATCGCCGCCACCCTGGCCGATCCCGCCGCCGACCGGTTCTCCGATGACGACGCCCAGTTCCTCAAGTTCCACGGCATCTATCAGCAGGACGATCGCGACCTGCGGAAGACGGGCAAGAAGTACATCATGATGATCCGCGGGCGCATCCCCGGCGGCGTCATGACCCCCGCCCAATGGATCGCCTTCGACGACCTCGCCAGCCGTCACGGCAACAACACGCTGCGGATCACGACCCGCCAGAGCATCCAGTTCCACGGCGTGGTCAAGAACCAGTTGGGCCCGCTCATGCGGGGCATCCATGATTGCCTGCTGTCCACCCTCGCCGCCTGCGGTGATGTGAACCGCAACGTCCTCGCGCCCCCGACTCCCGCCTACACCCGCGCCCGTGACCTGGTCCATGCCGACTGCGTCCGCGTGGCCGATGCCCTCCGACCGCGCACCCGGGCGTACCACGCCATCTGGGTCGACGGCGTCCAACTCAACCTCGAAGACCCGGCAAACAAGGATTTCGTGGACCCCCTCTACGGCGCCACGTACCTGCCCCGCAAGTTCAAGGTCGCCTTCGTCATACCGCCGGTGAACGACCTCGACGTGCTGGCCAACGACCTCGGCTTCGTTGCCATCGTCGAGCGGGACCAACTCCTCGGCTACAACCTCTGCGTCGGTGGCGGCCTTGGGCGAAGCCATGGCAACGACGCCACCTACCCGCGTCTGGCCGATGTGCTGGGGTTCTTCACGCCCGAACATCTCGTGCCCATCGCCCAAGCCGTGTTGACCATCCACCGCGACTTTGGCGACCGCTCCGATCGCAAGCACGCGCGCCTCAAGTACGTCGTGGAGGAGCGGGGGCCCGACTGGACCCGGGCGGAAATCGAGAAGCGCGCCGGGGTCGGACTGGAACCGCCGCGACCGTACTCGTTTACGACCACGCACGACCTGCTGGGCTGGCATGCCGCCGCGGACGGCACGTCGTTTCTCGGGCTTTTTGTTGAGAACGGGCGGGTGAAGGACGATGGCGAACGGCGCTTGAAGTCCGCCTTGCGTCAAATCGCCGAGCGCTTCTCCGCGATTGAGTTCCGGCTGACTGCGAACCAGAACGTCCTGCTGGCGCGTGTCCCGGTCGGCGAGCGCGACACCATCACCGCCGTCCTGGCCGAGCACGGTGTTCGTACCGCCCAACAGGCCTCGGTGCTCCATGCCGCCGCCATGGCGTGTGTGGCCCTGCCCACCTGCGGCCTCGCGCTGGCCGAATCCGAACGCTGCCTCCCCGGCATCCTGGACCGCATCGAGGAGTTGATGGCCGACACCGGCCTGGCCGGCGAAGAGATCATCATTCGCATGACCGGGTGTCCGAACGGCTGTGCGCGACCCTACCTGGCGGAAATCGCGTTCGTCGGCAAGGCCCCTGGCCGCTACCAGCTCTGGTTGGGGGGCAACACCTCCGGCACGCGGCTCAACCGGTTGTGGAAGGAAATGGTCAAGGAACCGGAGATCGAGAACGAACTGCGCCCCCTCTTCGAGCGCTTCCGCCGCGAGCGGCAAGCCGGCGAGCGTTTCGGCGACTGGGCGGCTCGGACGTTGTGGGATGCCACCGCCCTCAACGCCTGATCCGCCATGGACCCCGACCAACTCCGACTCGCCAACGCGGAACTCCGGAACGCGCCGCCGCTGGCCATCATCCGGTGGGCCCTCACCCGAGCTGAGGGCCGCGCGCTGATCTCGACCAACTTCCGCCCCTACGAGGCTGTCCTCCTCCACCTCGTCACCCGCGTCCAGCCGGACATCCCGGTGCTGTGGGTGGACCACGGCTACAACCGCCCTGCCACCTACCGCCATGCCGACGACCTCCGCCAGCGCCTCAACCTCAACCTCAAGAGCTACGTCCCCACGCTGACCGCCGCGCACTACGACGCCCTCCACGGCGGCCCGCCTGAACCCACCCCCGAAAACGAGCCGCAGATCCGCGCCTTCAGCCGGGTCATGAAGCTTGAGCCCTTCGAGCGCGGCATGCGCGAACTCGCCCCGCGCGTCTGGTTCACCGCCCTGCGCCAGGTGCAAAACCCGCAGCGCGCTCAGCTCGACATCGTCGGCTTCGATCCCGCCTTCAGCACACTCAAGGCCTCTCCCCTATGCCATTGGAGCGACGCCCAGATGGAGGCCTATCTCGAGGAACATCACCTCCCCAACGAGTGGGATTACTTCGACCCCGCCAAAGCCAGCGAAAAACGCGAGTGCGGTCTGCACGCCGCCTGGGGCACTCCGCCCGCCTCTCCCTCCCCGTGAGCAACTACCACCTCGATCACCTCGATCACCTCGAATCCGAGGCCATTTACGTCCTGCGCGAGGTCGCCGCCGAGTTCGAGCGCCCGGCCCTGCTCTTCTCCGGCGGCAAGGACTCCATCTGCCTCCTGCGTCTGGCCGAGAAGGCCTTCCGCCCCTCCGACCTCCCCCTGCCGCTCCTCAACGTTGACACCGGCCATCACTTCCCCGAACTCAACGAGTTCCGCGACCGCCGCGCCACCGAACTCGGCGCCCGCCTCATCGTTCGCAAGGTCGAAGACGCCATCGCCGCCGGCATTGCCGTTCCCGTCCCGGGCGAGATCAGCCGCAACCGCCTCCAGATCCCCACCCTCCTCGCCGCCCTCGAGGAGTTCCGCTTCGACTGCGCCATCGGCGGGGCCCGCCGGGACGAGGAGAAAGCCCGGGCGAAGGAGCGCTTCTTCAGCTTCCGGGACGCCTTCGGCCAGTGGGATCCCAAGAACCAGCGGCCCGAGCTGTGGAACCTCTACAACGCCCGCCTCAACCCCGGCGAACACATGCGCGTCTTCCCGCTCAGCAACTGGACCGAGATGGACGTCTGGGAATACATCGACCGCGAACGTCTCGATGTCCCCAGCATCTACTTCAGCCACCGCCGCTCCTGTGTCCGCCGCCACGGCCAGTGGCTCCCCGTCACCCCCCTCCTCCCGCCGCGCGACGCGGAAACCGTTCGTGAACTCGTCGTCCGCGTCCGCACCATCGGCGACATCATCAGCACCGGCCTGGTCGAAAGCCCGGCCAACACCGTGACCGACATCATCACCGAAATCGCCGCCGCCCGGGTCACCGAACGCGGCTCCCGCGCCGATGACCGGACCAGCGAGGCCGCCATGGAGGATCGCAAGAAACAAGGCTACTTCTAACCTCCCCTGCTCCACCGCCTCCGGTCCCTTCCCCCCCCAGCCGCCCCGCCCGCATGACTCCCACGCCTCCCATCGACATCCTCCGCTTCAACACCTGCGGCTCGGTCGACGACGGCAAGTCCACCCTCATCGGCCGCCTCCTCTACGACTCCAAGTCGCTCATGGAGGACCAGATCGAGGCCCTCGAACGCAGCGCCGATATCACCGGCGGCGGCCAGATCAACCTCGCCAATCTCACCGACGGCCTGCGCGCCGAGCGCGAACAGGGCATCACCATCGATGTCGCCTACCGCTACTTCGCCACCCCCCGACGCCGGTTCATCATCGCCGACACCCCTGGCCACGTGCAGTACACCCGCAACATGGTCACGGGCGCCTCCACCGCCAACCTGGCCATCGTGCTCGTCGACGCCCGCAAAGGCGTCGTCGAGCAAACCCGCCGCCACATCTTCCTCGCCGCCCTCCTCGGCATCCCCCACCTCGTCATCGCCGTCAACAAGATGGACCTCGTCGGCTGGAGCGAAGATCGGTTCCAGGAAATCCGCGCGGACTGCGAGGCCTTCCTCCCCCGCCTGGACGTCCTGCGCGACGTCAAGTTCATCCCGCTCTGCGCCCAGGACGGCGACAACGTCGTCACCCCCTCCACCCGCACGCCCTGGTACCAGGGACCCGCGCTGCTCGGCCATCTCGAGACCGTCCACATCGCCAGCGACTACAACCTCAGCGCCTTCCGTTTCCCGGTTCAATGGGTCAACCGCCCCGCCCGTCCCGACCACCCGGTCTGGCATGACTTCCGCGGCTTCAGTGGCCAGATCGCCGGCGGCATCGTCAAAGTCGGCCAACCCCTCCTGCTGCTCCCGTCCGGTCTGCGTTCGACCGTCCGGGAGATCTGGACCTACGACGGCGCCCTCCCCGAAGCCTTCTGCCCCCAGAGTGTCACCCTCCGCATCGAGGACGAGATCGATTGCAGCCGCGGCGATGTCTGGGTCAGCCCCGACGCCCTCCCCGGTTGCGCCACCGACCTCGAGGCCCGCTTGGTCTGGATGCACCCCAAACCCCTCACGCCCGGCCGCAAGTTCCACCTCAAGCACACCACCACCCTCTGCCGCGCCGTCGTCACCGCCCTCGAAAACCGCGTCAACTTCGCCGACCTCGACGTCGAACCCGACCCGCCCGCCCAACTCGGCCTGAACGACATCGGCCGGGTCCGCCTCAAGACCACCCGTCCGCTCGTCTTCGACGGCTACCGCAGCAACCGCCTCACCGGCTCCTTCATCCTCATCGAGGAAGGCTCCAACCACACCGTCGCCGCCGGCCTCCTCGAACCGCCCCGCGAACTCTACAAACCGGAGTTCGAGGATTTCGCCATCTGATCACGCCCGGGCCGAACTCACGGGTTCGGTTGCGGCATTTCCGGAGTCGCCGGCAGCGACCGCGACTCGAGATACTTCACGAGCTTCTCCCGGTTCGCGGCGAACGTGAACGCGTCATACACCACGTGGTAGTTCCACGGATCCACCACGCTGTCGTAGGCGACCTTGGCCAGCTCCAGGCGGCCGTCCTCGAACGTGAATGAACTCAGCATCTCCCGCACCTGCCGCGATGTAATCCGTCCCCGCGCTCCGGCCACCACCTGCCGGGCAATCGCCAGCCGCGTGTTGTCGAAACTCTCCTTGCGCACGACCCGGAGCAGCTCCGCCCACTCCGCCTTGCTCAGGGGCGCCGGCACCATGCCGCCCGCCGGCGGTCCCTCTCCCGGTGACAGGCGCCCGATCCGATCATGCAGCCGGAAGACCTTCGAAAAGGACTGAAACGCGTCATACACCTCGTAGAAGTTCTCCGGGTCCACCGTGCGCGGATACGCCGCCAAGGCAAACTCCAGGCGCGCCTCCTCGCTCCGGATCTTCCGGGCCAGCGCCTTGACCTGCAGGCTCGACACCGCGTGCCGCGAGAGCAGCGAACGCGCCGCGTCCAACTGCTCGAGGTCGCTCCCCGCGGCCTCGAGACGGCGCAGGCGCGACTCGAGTTCCGGCTCCGCCAGCCGCGGCGGCTCGGCCGCCCAGCCGGACATCGTGCCCGCCCCTCCCATCCACCAACCCACCACCAAGATCCACATCCCCGCACCTGCACGGAGCCGCCCACCGAATTCAGAACGGTTTTGCTGTTTCATATGGTCAGCCTGCATTCTCAACAGATTCAGCCGTTGGACGCGCCGCCCCACCGTTTCTTCAGCCCCCCGCCAAAGCAAACGGCGGAGCGTAAGCGCCCCGCCGTGACAGCCTCTCTGCCCGCGGTCGTTCCGTCACTCCACCCGACGGCCGCTGAGCGCCAGCCTAATGGCCAGCGAATGAACGCTCGTGCTCCCGCGCATCGACCCCGCGCAGCAGGGCCGCATCGCCTCGCGACGCAGGAGCGAAGAGATCACGACTTTTTCTTCTCGGCCGCCGGCTTGGCCGGCTTTGCAGGCCCTGTCTTGGCCTCCGCAGCGGCCGCCGGCTTGTCCCCCGTCCGGGCTCCGGCCGGCCCGCGCGCCGGACGCTCAAATCGCCGCCCACGCCCCTCGGGCTTGGCCGCTTCCTTCGGTTCCTCCACCACGGGAGCCGGCGGTGTGCTGCTCTCGATCAAGACCTTCAGCTTGGCGTGAACGTCAGGGTGCAGCCGCATCTCCACCTCGTGCTCACCCAGGGAACGCAGCGGTTGCTCGAGGTGGATTTTCTTGCGATCCAGCGCAATGGCGAACTGGCTCTTGAGCTCATCCGCAATCGTCCCGGCGGTCACCGCCCCGAACATCTTGCCGTCATCGCCGGTCTTCACGACGATCTTGAGCAGGAGCTTTCCGAGCGAAGCCGCCAGCTCGCTCATCGAGTTGAGGTCGGCGGCTTCCCGCTCGGCGCGCCGTTTGCGAAGGGCCTCGAGCTGCTTCTTGTTGGAGGCGCTCAGCGGGATGGCGAGGCGCTGGGGATACAGGTAGTTGCGCGCGTAGCCTGCGGCCACCTTCACCTGGTCGGACTCACCGCCGAGGCCGACGATGTTCTGTACGAGAATGACTTCGGTCTTTGGCATAACAATCGGAGCAATCGGAATTCGCAGCGGTAAACAACAGCGGACACGCCAGCATGCGCGCCCTAGAACGGCACATCGTCCTCTTCCTGCGGCGGAACCTCGGGCTCGGCGGCTGCAGGCGGTGGCGGCGCTCCCGGCGGCGGCGCGGGTCGTGATCCCACCGGGGAAGCCCCCGGCGCACCGGTCTCCGCAGCCTTGGAGTCCAGAAAACTGAACGATTCGAGAACCACCCGGAGCTTGCTCTGCTTCTGATGGGTGTTTTTGTCCTCCCATTGATCCAGCCGCAGCCTCCCCTCAATCAGGATCGGCCGGCCTTTCCGCAGGTACTGGCTGATGACCTCGGCCTGTCGACCGAAGGCGTCCACGTCAACAAAGGTGACCTCCTCCCGCTTCTCCCCACCCTCCGTCGTAAAGGTCCGGTTCAACGCCAGCCCCAGCTTGGCGATCGCCGTCCCTTTCGGCGTGTAGCGCAGCTCGGGGTCGCGGGTGAGGTTCCCCGCCAGAATCACCTTATTGAAGCTGGCCATAGGCTACACGGCCACGGCCGGCGTGGGCGCGCTGGCCGGCAGGTGGGAGAATTGAACCCGGAACACATCCGGACTCAGCGCCAGACGCGCGCGCAGCGTGTCCAGCGCCGCCGGCGGGACCGCGAAGATGATGTTCACGTAGAACCCCGACGTCACCTTCTTGTCCGCCGCCCGGGCAAACTGCCGCTTGTCCATCTTCTGCGTGGTCTCGATCCGGCCGCCCTGCGCGGCGATCTCCGCCGCGATCTTCTCCACCAGCGCCGGTACGCCTTCGTCCTTCCCCGCCGTGTTCAGAATAAACAGACCTTCGTAACGTTTCACTCTGCTTGCCTTTGTTCAGGGGGCGCCACGGCCCCGTTAAATCGGTTCATCGCCTGGCCCAGGCCGGCTTCGAGCCAGCACTCGACCGCTTCCACCGCCCGGTCCAAAACCCGGGCAAACCACTCGCTCTCCACCGCCTCGAACGCCCCCAGCACGTGGCCGATGATCTGCCGACCCGCCTCCGCGCGCCGCCCAATCCCCAGTCGCATCCGGGCGTAAGCCCGTGTGCCCAAGTGCTGCTCGACAGACTGCAGCCCCCGATGCCCGCCGCTGCTCCCGTCGGGCCGCAGCCGCAGCGCCCCCAGCGGCAGGTCCGCGTCGTCCACCACCACCAGCATCCCGCTCGCCGACAGCCGATGGTACCGCAGCACGGCGCCCACCGACTCGCCGCTGGCATTCATGAAGGTCTGCGGCTGACACAACCAGCACACCTTCGCCCCGAACCTGGCCCGGGCCAGCCGCGCGCCGAAGCGCCGTTCCATCCGCCACGTCCCGTTCCATCGCTCCGCCAGCCGGTCCGTCAGCATGAACCCCGCGTTGTGCCGCGTCCGCGCGTACTCCGCTCCCGGGTTCCCCAATCCCACGATGAGCGCTGCATCCTGCACGCCGGCTCGTCACCCGCCGCTGCCGCACCCCGCTTCACGGGGAACCGCCCGCCGCGGCTACTTCTTCTCCGGCTTCTCGGCCTTCTCGGGCTTCTCCGCCTTCTTCTCGGCCTTTTCGCCCTTCTCGCCCTTCTCGCCCTTCTCGCCCTTGGCCGGAGCCGCCTCGGCCCCCTCTTCCTTCTTCTCGGTCAGCACCTCGGGTTCGGCCACACCGCCCTCGGCTGCCGCCGCTTCGGCCGCCTTCTCTTCCTCCTCCGTCACCGGCGCGGCCACCGCGACCACAGAAATGTGCTTGTCCCCGAGAATCTCGCTGCCCGGCGGGGGGGTGATGTCCCCGATGTGAATGGCCTGGCCGATCTCGAGGTGGGACACGTCCAGGCGGATCACCTCCGGCAACTCCTTCGGCAGCGCCCGCACCTTCAGCTTGAAGAGAATCAGCTCAAGGATGCCCCCCGCCTTCACGCCGGCCGCCTCGCCGGTCGTCTCCACCGGCACCGTGATCACCACCCGCTCGTCCTCCGCCACCTCATGGAAGTCCACGTGCAGGATGTCGCCACGCAGCGGGTGATGCTGGATCTCCTGGACCAGCGCCAGCCGCTTGTCGGCCGCTTCGCCTTCCACGGTCAGATCCACCAGGATGTTCTCCGAGGCGGACTGGTGCACCAGCTTCTCCAGTTCCTCGAGCCTGAGTTCCAGGCTCTGCGGCGCACGCCGACGGCCATAGATCACCGCGGGCACCCGCTCGTCGGTCCGCAGCTTCTTCACGGCGGACCGGCGCCGGGCCGTCCGCGGAAACACAGTCAAAGGCAACGATTTCATTTCACTCTCACCGCGCGTGGCGGACCGCCAGGCTTATTCCGGCCGCCCACCTTTGAACTCGAAGAGCGAAGTGACCGACGAATTCGTGTGAATTCGCTTGATCGCTTCGCCCAACAACCCCGCCACCGACAGCGTCGTCAGGTTCACACCGCGGATCGCAGGGCGGGCAACGCTATCAGTGGTGATCAGTTCGTCAATATTCGATTTGCGCAACCGGTCCAGCCCCAGTTCCGACAGCACCGCGTGCGACACCGCCGCCAGCACCCGCTTCGCCCCCCGCCGCTTCAACAGCTTCGCCGCCGACGTCAGCGTCCCGGCCGTCTCCGTCAGGTCGTCCACCATCAACACGTTGCGCCCCCGCACCTCGCCAATCACCGTGTCGTGCTCCACCTCCGTCGCGCTCTTGCGCCGCTTGGCCACGATCGCCAATCCCGCCGCCAACACCTGCGCGTAGGCATGGGCCATCTTCAGCCCGCCCACGTCCGGGCTCACCACCACCAGATCCGCCAGGTCCTTCTGCTTCAAATAGTCGAACATCACCGGCGCCGCGTACAGATGATCCACCGGGATGTCGAAAAAGCCCTGGATCTGCTGGGCGTGCAGATCCATCGTCAACACCCGGTTCGTGCCCGCCGCCACCAGCAGGTTCGCCACCAGCTTCGCCGTGATCGGCACCCGCGGCTGGTCCTTGCGATCCTGCCGCGCGTACCCGTAGAACGGCAGCACCGCCGTGATCCGCTTCGCGCTCGCCCGCCGCAGCGCATCAATCATGATGAACAACTCCATCAGATGATGGTTCGTCGGCGGACTCGTGGACTGCACCACAAACGTGTCCTCGCCCCGCACGTTCTCATCAATCTTCACGAACGTCTCGCTGTCCGGGAACTGGCTCACCGTGCACTTGCCCAGCGGGATGTCGATGGCCTGGCAAATGGCCTCCGCCAAGAGACGATTCGAGGTGCCGCTGAAAACTTTCACGAAATAGGGTTGTTGAACGCTGGCGAATCGAGGCGCCGTCTGCCCGCAGGGCAACTGCCAGCGCAAATGTGTCGGGACGGTAACAACCGCCCCCCTCCAGGCAAGCGGGAAGTTGCACCTCGCGCGCCGGGCACTCGGTCCGGCTAGGTCGCAGCCGCCTCCAGAACGCTGACGGTCGTCGCTGCTTGTCGTTCTCCCCAGAGATTTCGAGCTTCCCCTGGTTGGCCCCCCACCGCCAACGCCGCAGCCGCTTCCTTCCAACGCCGCAGCCGCTTCCTTCCAACGCCGCAGCCGCTTCCTTCCAACGCCGGAGGCGTTCCAGCCGGTAGCCGGAGGTCGCCGCACCGCGGCGACCTCCGGTCCCGCGGGCCGAATCGTGGCACCCCGGAGGGCGTGCCAGAGGTCCAGGGTCACGGTATCGGCGGGATGCGCTCGCCCGCTGATCACCGCCTCCCCCGATTTCCTGCGTGCATCGCGCGGCCTGGATTCCCTACCCTCGCCCCATGACTTCACCCCGCCTCCGTCCCGGCTGGCGCCTCGCCCTCCTGCTCGCCTGCTTCACCCTCGGCGCGGTTTTGGCCGGCGAACCACTCCCCCACCACGGCCCGCTCTCGCTCGCCGGCTCCTGGCGGCTCGCCCTCGACCGCCAGGACCTCGGCGCCACCGAACGCTGGTTCAACCGCCCCCTGCCCGAGGACGCCTCCATCCACCTTCCCGGTTCGCTCCCCGGGCAGGGGTACGGCGACTCGATCACCACCAACACCCCTTGGATCGGCGGCATCGTCGACAAGTCCTTCTTCACCGCCCCGGCCTTCGCCCCCTACCGCGTGCCCGGTAACGTCAGGATCCCCTTCTGGCTCCAGCCCGAAACCCACTACGCCGGCGTCGCCTGGTACCAGCGCGACCTCAGAATCCCCCCGGCCTGGCAGGGCCGCCGCGTGGTGCTCCGCCTCGAACGTCCCCACTGGAAACACGGGTCTGGCTCGACGACCGTTTCATCGGCTCCAACGACGCCTCTCACACCGCACGAGTACGACCTCGGCGTTGACCTCGCCGCCGGCACCCACCGCCTCACCATCCGCGTGGACAACCGCATGGTGATCGACATCGGCGAGAACTCGCACAGCATCTCGGACCACACACAGGGCAACTGGAACGGCATCGTCGGCCAACTCGAACTCCGCTCGACAACTCCGGTCTGGATCGAGGACCTCCAGGTCCATCCCAGTTTCGCCCGCCAGGAAGTCACTCTCCGCGGCCGGCTCGGTAACGCCACGGGCCAGGCCGGCAATGGTACCCTCGTCTTCCGCATTGAACCCGCCTCACTGCCCAGCACCGCGCCGCCGCCAGCCCTGCACAAGTTCCCCGTCCAGTGGGAACCCGATGGCGCGAGCTTCGAGTGCACGCTCCCGGTCGCCTCCCCCAAACCTTGGGACGAGTTCCACCGCGCGCTCTACGACGCCCTGGCCTGGATCGAAGGGCTCCAGGGCCCGCTCGAGGCCAGGGTCGCCCGTTTCGGCTTCCGGGACTTCGCCGCCGACGGCACGCAGTTCACCATCAACGGCCGCAAGACCTTTCTTCGCGGCACCCTCGAGTGCGCCATCTTCCCCAGGACCGGCCACACCCCCACTGACGTCGAATCCTGGCGCCACGTGATCCGGGCCGCCCAGGCGCACGGCCTCAACAACCTGCGGTTCCACTCCCATTGTCCCCCCGAGGCCGCCTTCCAGGCCGCCGATGAGCTCGGCATGTACCTTCATGTCGAATGCGGCACCTGGCCCAACCAGTCCACCACCCTCGGCGATGGCAAGCCCGTGGACGCCTGGCTCTACCGGGAAACCGATCGCATCCTCCAGGCCTACGGCAATCACCCGTCGTTCGTCATCCTCCTGCATGGCAACGAACCCGGCGGTCCCCACCACGTCCCCTTCCTCAAACGCTGGGTCGACCACTACAAGCTGAAAGACACGCGCCGCCTCTACTCGAGCGGCGCCGGCTGGCCGCAGATCCCGGAAAACCAACTCCACGTCTCTCCCGACCCGCGCGTCCAGGGCTGGGGCCAGGGCCTCGCCTCCCGCCTCAACGCCCGCCCCCCCGAGACCGTCACCGATTACCGCGATTACATCGCCGCCCGACCCGTGCCCGTCGTCAGCCACGAGATCGGTCAGTGGTGTGTCTATCCCAACTTCGACGAGATCCCCAAGTACACCGGCTACCTCAAGCCGCGCAACTTCGAGATCTTCCGCGACTCCCTCCGCGCCCGCGGCATGCTCGACCAGGCCCGCAACTTCCTCTTCGCCTCAGGCAGGCTCCAAACAGTCTGCTACAAGGAGGACATCGAGTCTGCACTCCGCACGCCCGGCATGGCCGGGTTCCAGTTGCTCGATCTCCACGACTTCCCCGGGCAAGGCACCGCCCTCGTCGGCGTGCTCGATCCGTTCTGGGAAAGCAAGGGCTATGTGACCCCCGACGAATACCGCCGCTTCTGCAACTCGACCGTCCCGCTGGCCCGCCTCCCCAAACGCGTCTTCACCACCGCTGAACGCCTCGAAGCCGACCTCGAGGTGGCCCACTTCGGCCCTGCCCCGCTCACCAACGCGGTGGTCGCCTGGCAACTGCGGAACGACGACGACCGCGTCCTCGCACGCGGCGACTTCGCTCCCGCGCTCCTGCCTGTGGGCAACGCCCATCGTCTCGGTCACATCGGAATCGATCTCGGCCCCGTGCCCGCCCCTGCCCGTTACCGGCTCGTGGTCAGCGTCAAACCCTCCACGGCGGCGCTCCCCCGCGGCTTCGGACCGAGCGGCTTCGTCAACGACTGGGATGTCTGGGTCTATCCGCCTCGCGTCTCGATCGACGTCCCGCCCGGCATCACGGTCGTCCAGGACCTGGATGCCCAGGCCGAATCCGTCCTGAACGCCGGCGGCACCGTCCTGTGGTTGCTGCCCCCCAGCCGCGTAAAGCCTGACCCGCAGCTCGGCAAGGTCGCTCTCGGTTTCACGAGCATCTTCTGGAACACCGCCTGGACCGGGCGCCAGCCGCCGCACACGTTGGGGATCCTCTGTGAGCCGGATCATCCTCTCTTCCGCCGTTTCCCCACCGAGGCCTACAGCAACTGGCAGTGGTGGTATCTGGTGAGCCGCGCCGGCGCGATGATCCTCGACGACCTCCCCCGCGGCCTGCGCCCCACCGTGCAGGTCATCGATGATTGGGTCACCAACCGGAAGCTCGGCCTGGTGTTCGAGGCCAGGGTCCGTTCAGGGAAACTGCTCGTCTGCAGTGTCGATCTCGCCAGCCAACTCGAGTCGGATCCCGTGCGCCGTCAGTTCCGCCGCAGCCTGCTCGATTACCTGGCCAGCGACCGCTTCGATCCCCTGATCCCGATCACCCTCGAGCAGGCCCGCCAGGTTTCGGCCCCGCCGTCCCCGCTCGAGAACCTGGGTGCCCGCCTACGCGCCAGCAGTCATCAGCCCGGCCACGAACCCGCCCTCGCTATCGACGGCAATCCCACCACGATGTGGCACACCGCCTGGGGCGAACCCATGCCGTCGTTTCCCCACGAGCTCACCCTCGAGCTCAACAGCCTCACGCGCCTGCACGGCCTGACCTTCCTCCCGCGCCAGGACAACAACCGCAACGGCTGGATCAAGGACTACACCCTCCACACCAGCCCGGACGGCAACGCCTGGGGCGAGCCGATCGCCGCCGGCACTTTCGCCGCGGACGCCGCCCTCAAGACCGTGCGCTTCGCCAACCCCGTGAGCGCCCGGTTCGTCCGCCTGACGGCTCGCTCGGGTCACGCCAACGGCCCATGGGCATCGCTGGCTGAGCTGGGTCTGCTCGCCGAGCCTTGATCGCGCCCCATGTGGGCGGTCCCCCGCGCTCAGCGGCCGCTGTGCGCCTCTCTTTCGCGCCCTTTGGCGTGTTTGGCGGGCAGCGTCCGAACCCGTCAGTGCGCCCCTCGCTCGACATGGCCATCCATGTACGCGCGAGTCCCGTGGAACTTGCACCGCGCGATCACGGTCTCGGCGGGACTCCCCTCCGTGACCTTGCGGCCCGGCGCCACAAACTCGTAGGCGCAGTTCTCGAAATCGAAATCCTCCCACGTCACCACGCCGCTGGACGGGCCCGCCGCGGGACACTGAAACACCTTCGGCGTCCCCACGTACTCCTTGATCGATCCGAAATCCGCCGGCAACGCGTCGTCGTGATCGTCGGCGTACATGATCATGCCCAACGCGATCTGCTTCAGGTTGTTCATGCACATCACGTCCTGCGCGCGGCTCTTCGCCTTGGCCAACGCCGGCAGGACCATCGCCGCCATCATCGCCGTCGGTGCCACCACCGCCGACCCCACCACCATCGAGACCGGCTCCTGGGTGCCCTGGCTCACCACCTGCCACCCCGACGCCTCCGCCCAGCTCACCGCGTACGACGCGGCGTTGGGGGAAAGCCCCAGCAACCGCTGCAACGCCGTCACGTCCGGCACCGGCCCCGCTCCTTCCCTCGCGGCCTGCTCCATCACCGCCCTCTGAACACGCACCAGCGTCTCCCCAAACCGGGCGCTCACGAACGAAAAACTGTTGCCCGCCGCCGGCAAACCCTTCGCGAGCCGCTGCCATTCCGTCGAGGTCCGCAGCCCCGCCGCCTTGCCTGCCCGCACCTGGTCGAGCCGCTCGATCAGCCGATCACTCGACGCCAGCAGCAAATAATCGCCCGAGCGCGCCACCGTGAACCGCACCGGGAAAGACACCGGCACCGGCACGGGTACCGAACGCCAGCGCGCCGTCTCGGTCTGGCCCCGCACCGACTCCGGCTGCTCGCTCAGCATCGTCTCGATCCAGCCGAACAGCGCATCGTCCTTCACCTTGATCGCTACGAGCAGCGCGGGCTCGGGCAATTCAATCGCTTCGCCACCGCCGGGAAGCGTCAGCTCGAATCGCCGCGCGGTGTCCAGCGTCAGCGCCACACCGATTTCCCCGCCATGCGACGTGAGTTGTTCCTCAAGTGAACGCCCGGTCGCCTGCCGCACGTTCGCGTTCAGCTCCTCCATTCCCTCCAGCAAGGGCCTGAACTCGGCCCGCGTGGCCTCCTGCTTCAACGCGCCCCAGATCCCCGGGAGATCCACATCGCCAAACGCCGCCCACACCGTGTCGGCCGGCAACCATTCCAGGGCGCCCAGCGGATGGGCCTGCGTCCCGAAATACCGCCAAATATAGCCGTCTGCACCGCCCTTCCGCTCGAACACCATCCGCGTCCGGTACAACCCCGGCTCCACCGCGATCCCGCTCATCCCCATGCCTGCCAACTGTTCGAGACCGCTGTGCCGCACCGCGCTCTCGACCCCCGTGAAGACCTGCTCCACCGACCGTCGCCCTTCATCGCCCGCGCCCGCCATCCCCAGCACGAACCCACGCAACTCCGCCACCCGGGCCGATAGACCCCCGAGGAACTGCGCCGTCGACAGGTAGGCATAAAGACTGCCACCGGGATCCAGCTTCGCCGTCACCTCCCGAAACACCGTGGGTTCGGCCGACGTCACCGCCGGACGCCCCACGGCATCCTGACCCACCGCCAGCGCACTGCACACGCCGGCCAAGATCCACGCCACACTGCGCTCAAAACATTGCTTTATCTTCATAACAAGTCTTCTGATCTAGGGACGCATCCTGCCCCACGGCACGCGAGGGACCAGCTAAATCTTCACCCTCGCTTCGGCACCCAGGGTTAGACCGGCACGGCCCCGGGTCGTGTCGCGCCTACTCCCCTCGTTGTGGTGCAGGCTTCCAGCCTGCGCTCTCGTCCGCCCCTCCTGGGCTCCGCTGCGGTCAGGATCCGACAACTCAACGCTCACCCGCCCCCACCGCCCCACCCGTCTCCCCATCTCCGCCCGCCGTGACTCCCACCACGAAGTCAAACCACTGCCCGTACCGCCGCCCATCCAGTGTCACATCCAAACCCACCAGATGCACCCCCGCCACCGCCTCCCCCGTGGCCCGCACCCGCACCGGGAAGGCCCGACGCGACTCGGGCCCCAGCGTCCCCTCAAGCACGGCAGGCTCGATGAGCAGCCCAGCCGTCGCGGCGAACGCAACCCGATGCCGTTGCTCAACAGAACGGAAGTTCCGCACCCACACCTTCAACTCAGCGCTCCCGCCCGGCGCCACCTTCACACGATACGGCTCCGCGCGCACCCAGAACGGGTCGAACCCGTACCGATAGTCGTCCTCCGCACTCAGCTCACGGAAGGCGTCCCGCATCTCGTAAGCCCAGCGACGATAGCGCTCGATGAAGGCTCGCGGCCGATCCATCACAAACGAGTGGCCGCCCACCAGCAGGTCCGGTTGCAGCCGCGTGAGGTACTCCGCCCCATAGATGTACCCTTCTTCGAGAATCGCGCTGTTGTGCGCCACCACCGCCTCGTGCCCTGTTTGCGCCGGGTTCTCCGGATCCCCAAAAATGTTGTCGCCGGTGAAAGCCACCCGACGACCGTCGATGTCCGCGTGCAAACACAGCGCGAACTCCGTCTGCCCCGGCATCCAGTCCACCGTGAACCGGTAACCCTCCCACACAAAGGTCTCTCCCGGCCGGAACGCGCGGTCCACCCGCACGCCGTTCATCGGAGAGCCATCCGGGTTCCGCTTCCCGTAGGCCTGAATCGGCGCGGCGTAATCAAACCACTCCGGGTGCTCCAGCTTGTCCACCATGTTGTCCAATGCCCAGATCGGTGCCCCCCAGCGCGCGCGCAGATGCGGGGCCTCGAGGAAATGATCCCCGTGCATGTGGGTGATCACGATGGCGTCGATGGCCTTGAGACCGAAATGCTGGCGCATCCCCTCCAGGGCCGTGTCGAGAAACCGCTCATCCAGCAAGCCGCAATCCACCACCAGCGCCCGGCCGCTCGGGGCGAGTATCAAACCGAAGTTCCCAAAGAAGTTCGGCCGCTTGAACTTGAACACGCTCGGAGTCACCTGCCAGACGTTCGAAACCACCGTCGGCACCGACACCTTGTCCTGATACGCCGCCGCTCCGCCTTCCACGTCGTAACCCCGCAGGTAAAGCCGCTCCAGCGTGGCCAACTTCTCCGCGTAGCGCGCCAGTTGCTCCCCCGGCCGGTGCACCATCGGCCCATGCGACGGCAGCAGCAGCGCCGGTTCCAGTGACTGCAACCGGCCCACCGACGCGCGCAACGCCCGGATCCCCGCCCCAAACCCGTAGTCCCACTCCGTGTCGAACCACGCGTGCATCCGCGCCCCGTCGAGCATGACGTCGCCGCTGAAGGCCACCCGCCGACCGTCCCGCTCCAGCACGTACGTCAGGCTCCCCGGACTGTTGCCCGGCGTGGCTACACAGCGGAACTCGTACCCGCGCCACGCGAACGTGTCATTGGTCCCGAACGCCCGATCCAGCGGAATCGGCTGGACCGGCGGACGCACGTAGCTGGCCCCGTGAATCGTGAACGCGTCCCCCAACCGAACCTCCAGCTTGCGGAAGTCCGCCGGTCGCTCGAACAACTCCCGCTCCGCGGCCGGCCCGGCGAACCGCGGACGGGATGCCCGCACCTCCTGAGCCGCCCCCGCCCCCGTCCACCGCACCGCCCCCTGGCACTGCTCCCGATGATGATGCGTGAACAGCACCCACTCGACCCGCTTGACCCCCAACTCCCCCAGATGATCGAGCACGCTCCCATCCCCCAGATCGATCAGCAGCGCCGCGTCACCCTCCCGAACCACGTACACGTTGCAGGTGTCCGTCCAGAGGAAGAGATCGGGCCACCCGCTCGCGTCCACGGGCTTGAGCGGGGCGGCCGACGCCGCCAGCACCACGTTCGTCCAGAGTGCGACTGCGGTGGCAGCGGCGGATTCGAGGAGGCGGCGGCGCCTCCGGAGCAAGAAACGCGCTGAGGTCATGGTGGTCATTGTCGTCCATCGCAGGCTAGCAACGCCGCGCGGCGGGACGCGAGCTCTTCTCACCTCACCCGGGCGAAAGCCTGGCCCGACCGCACTCCTGTAGGCCGGGTGCCCTCACCCGGCGCTCCCCCCCCCGGGCAAAACTCCGCCCACCCGCACTCCTGTAGACCGGGTGCCATCACCCGGCGTTCTCCCCGGGCCAAAACGAGACACCCCGCTGTCACGGCGTCGTGATCGGTTGACGCCGCCCGGGGCGCTCCCTACTTTCCGATCAGTCATGTTACTGCCGTCCACAAGTTGGGAGCTGCCCGTAGCGCGGCTGCCCGCCCACCGCCCAGCATGCCCACTTCCCCGGTCCCACCCGGCCTGAACCGCATGGCCACCTCGTTCCATCCCCCGGCCCTCGACCATCTCTTCCTCACCCGACGTGAGTTCCTGCGCCGTTGCGGGCTGGGCTTCGGCACGCTCGGACTCGCCACCCTCCTCGGGCGGCCGGCCCGGGGCGAAGCGACCACACTGGCCTCACCCCTCGCTCCCCGCGCACCCCACTTCCCCGGCAAAGCCCGGCGCATCCTCCACATCTTCGCCAACGGCGGGGCGTCGCACGTCGACACGTTCGATCCGAAGCCTGAGCTCACCAAATGGCATGGCAAGAAGCTGCCCCTGGAGCTGAAGACTGAGCGACAGACCGGCACCGCCTTCGGGTCGCCCTTCCAGTTCACCCGGCACGGCCAGTCCGGACTCGAAATCAGCGAGTTGTTCCCGCACGTGGCGGAAAGCGCCGACGAACTGTGCGTCATCCGCTCCATGCACGCCGATGTGCCGAACCACGAGCCCTCGCTGTTGCTGATGAACTGCGGGGAATCGCGGTTGCCCCGGCCCAGCATGGGTTCGTGGATCACCTACGGCCTGGGCACGGAAAACCAGAACCTGCCGGGCTTCATCGCCATGTGCCCGGGCGGCTACCCGATCCAGGAATCCCAGAACTGGCAGAGCGCCTTCCTCCCGGGCATCTTCCAGGGCACCTACATCAACACCGCTCACGGCGAACTCGACAAGCTGATCGAGCACATCCGCAACCCCCACCTCGCCGCCCCGGAGCAGCGCGCCCAACTCGACGTGTTGCGGGCGCTCAACGAACGCCATGCCCGGCAGCGCCAACGCGATGCCCAGTTGGAGGCGCGCATCCAGTCCTTCGAACTCGCCTACCGCATGCAGATGGACGCCAGCGACGCCTTCGACATCAGCCGCGAGCCCGAATCCATCCGCGCCTTGTACGGCGAGGGAACGCAAGCCCGTCAACTCCTCATCGCCCGCCGCCTGCTCGAGCGCGGGGTGCGATTCGTGCAGGTCTGGCACGGCGAAGGTCAGCCGTGGGACAACCATGACGACCTCGAAGTCAACCACCGCCGCCTGGCCCGGGAATGCGATCAGCCCATCGGGGCGCTCCTCAAGGACCTCAAACAGCGCGGCCTGCTCGAAGACACCCTGGTCATCTGGGCGGGCGAGTTCGGACGCACCCCGGTCGTCGAACTCCCTACCGCCGGCGCCAACGCGGGCAAGATCAACGGGCGCGACCACAACCATTACGGCTTCACCATCTGGCTCGCCGGCGGCGGCGTGAAAGGCGGCACGGCCTACGGCGCGACCGACGACTTTGGCTTCCAAGCCGCCGTGAACCCGGTCCACGTCCATGACCTCCACGCCACCATCCTGCACCTCCTCGGCTTCGATCACACCCGCCTCACCTTCCGCTATGCCGGCCGCGACTTCCGCCTCACGGACGTGCACGGGAAGGTGGTCCACGCGATTCTGGCGTGATGATGACCGGCATGCCTCAAGGTGAGCGCCATCGCACCCGGCGCTGGCTCCGACTCTGCCTGTCGGCGCTGGGCGCCTGGCCCTCGGTTATCGGCTACGCCTCACCCGCCGGCCCCGCCCCCGAACCGATCGCGTTCTTCGAAAACCGCATCCGTCCCGTCCTGATCGACTCCTGCTACCGCTGCCACAGCGCCGAAAGCGGACGCTCCCGCGGCGGGCTCTCCCTCGACACCCGCGACGCCCTCCTGAAAGGCGGCGGGTCCGGCCCCGCGCTGGTCCCTGGCAACGCCGACGCCAGCCTGCTCATCAAGGCGATCCGGTTCACCGACAAGGAACTGCAGATGCCCCCCGAGTCCGCGGGCGGCAAGCTTCCACCCGAGCAGATCGCTGACCTCGAAGCCTGGGTTCTCATGGGAGCACCCGACCCGCGCACCGGGGCGGCTGCCACCCCCGCAGCGCCCGACGCCGTCGATGGTGAAACCGCCCGCCGCCACTGGGCCTTCGAGCCCGTGGAAACCCCGGCCCTCCCCCCGGTAAAGGACACCGCCTGGATCCGGACCCCGGTGGACGCCTTCGTGCTGGCGCAACTCGAAGCCCACGGACTCCGCCCCGCCCCCCCCGCCGACAAACGCACCCTCCTGCGCCGCGTCTACTTCGACCTCATCGGTCTGCCACCCGCTCCCGAGGCGATGGCGGCCTTCCTGGCGGACCCTGATCCGAACGCCTACGAGCGTGAGGTCGAGCGCCTGTTGGCCTCCCCACGCTACGGCGAACGGTGGGGGCGTCACTGGCTCGATGTCGCGCGCTACGCCGACACCAAGGGCTACGTCTTCCAGGAAGAACGCCGGTTCGCCTTCAGCTACACCTATCGCGACTACGTCATCGCGGCCTTCAACGGCGACAAGCCCTTCGACCGGTTCCTCCTCGAGCAAATCGCCGCGGACCGCCTCCCCCCAGAACCGGCAGCCTCCTCGCCACCGCCCCAGGTCGCTCCCTCCAACGCCCTGGCCGCGCTCGGCTTTCTTACCCTCGGCCGCCGCTTCCTCAATAACCAGAACGACATCATCGACGATCGCATCGACGTCGTCATGCGCGGCACCCAGGGCCTCACCGTCGGTTGCGCCCGCTGCCACGATCATAAGTTCGATCCCATCTCGATGGCGGACTACTACGCCCTGCACGGCGTCTTCGCCTCCTCGCGCGAACCCGAGGAGAAACCCCTCCTCGGCGGCCCCCTCGACCCGGCGCAACACCAGGCTTTCCTTGATGCCCGCGCCGAAATCGAGGCACGACGCGAGGCCGTCATCGAAGCCGAAGTCCAGCAATGGCTCGCCGAACAGCGGAAGAAGGCCGCGGACTACCTCCGCGCCGCCCGGGCCACGCTGGAACTGCCGGCCGAGACCAACCTCGACACCTTCGCCGGCGAACAGCAGGTCACGGTCGAATGGTTGCGACTCTGGATCGCGCTCCTCAAGGACCGCCCCGAGGACCCCAGCCCCAGCGCCGTCGCCGACGCGCCTCCCGACCTGTCCGGAGCCGAAGTTCGCCGCATCATCGCCCGCCACCTCGACAACCAGACCGTCAAGCATCGCCAGGAACTGGCGGCGCTCGAATGGCAACATCCCGGTGCCCCCGCCCGGGCCATGGCCCTCGAAGACACGCCCGCCCCGGGCAACTCGCGCGTTTTCATCCGCGGCAACCCACGCAATCCCGGCCCCGAAGTGCCCCGCCGCTTCCTCACCGTGCTCGCCGGTCCCGACCCGCCGCCCTTCACGGACGGCAGCGGACGCCTCGGACTCGCGCAGGCCATCGCCAGTCGCGACAACCCCCTCACCGCCCGCGTCTTCGTCAACCGCGTCTGGGGTTGGCGCTTCGGAACGCCGCTCGTGAACACCCCCAGCGACTTCGGCCTCCGCACCGCCGCCCCCGAACACCGCGAGTTGCTCGACTGGCTGGCCGCCACCTTCATGCGCGAGGGTTGGTCGGTGAAGCAACTGCACCGCCACCTGCTGCTCTCCAGCACGTACCGGATGGCGTCCGCCTCCACCGTCGCACCGCCCACCGTCGCACTGCCCACCGTCGCACCGTCTACCGTCGCACCGCCCACCGACCCGCTCCTCTCCCACTTCCCCCGGCGCCGGCTCGATTTCGAGACCATGCGCGACGCGTTGCTGGCGGTGTCAGGCAACCTGGACCTCACGGCGGGCGGCCAGCCGGTGGACATCCTCAGCGCGCCGTTCTCGGGTCGGCGCACGGTCTATGGTTTCATTGATCGCCAGAACCTGCCCGGCGTCTTCCGCACGTTCGATCTGGCCAATCCGGACGTGAGCAGCCCGGGCCGTTTCACCACCACGGTACCCCAGCAGGCACTCTTCCTGATGAACAGCGCGTTCGTCATCGACCAGGCCCGCGCCGCGGCCGCGGCGGCCGAAACGGCCAGCGCCAACACCGTGGACCTCCTCCATGCGTTGTTCGCGCGCACCCTGCAACGCGCTCCCGAACCCGAAGAACTCGCGTTGGGTCGGGAGTTCCTGGCGCGACCTCTCGAGACCGCGCCGCCCCAGCCGTCGCTGACACCGCTCGAACAGTTCGCCCAGGTGCTTCTCCTCTCGAACGAGTTCGCGTTTGTGGACTGAGTGGCGTCCGCGCGCTCAGGTTTTTGAAACCAGCCGGCGCCTTCCGGCGTATTTCCTCCAGGCGGTCACCGCGTGCCGCACTGTTACTGATGAAAATCATAACCGTCCTGCCCCACCTCCTCCTGGTCGCCGCCACCGGCTACCTCGGCTTTGCCGCCCGCGGGCTCCTGCCCCCGCAGGTCACCTCCTCGTCCCTCCAGGAAATCCCTCCGTTCGAGCTCTTCTATGTCCCGCGCTCGTTCTCGGAAGTCGAACAGGCCCGCGCCCAACTCCACGCCCTCAGCAGCCAGTTCCTGTACCGACAATACCTCGAACGCCTCCACCTCCTCCAGGCCCGGCGCAGCCGCAACGAACCGGAGCCACCCCCCGGCCAGCGCTTCCCCCAATCCATCCAGGCGCTCGAACAAAGCCTCGAGGAGTTCCGGGGCACGGGCGAGGAACTCACCCTGACCCACGCGCTCCTCTCCCTGCTGCGCCAGGAGCAGCTCGCCGACCGGTGGCTCGACGCTTACCTCGACATGCTTTACCACCACCCCACGGCCGATCTCGTCGGCCAGGAAGCCAAGCACGCCCTGACCCTGGCCCGCTCCGCGAACCGCGAGGAGGAACTGTTCGAAGCCTTCCGCCACGTCAGCAACATTCCCTTCGACTTCGTCGCCAAACGCTTCGTCCTGCTGGCCCTGGGCGGAGGCGCGTTGGCAGGTGTCTCCCCGCCTTCTCCCTCGCTGCCTTGAGTCAGACCGTCCGCCTCCCTCTCGCGCCCGCCATGCGCTCCCCGAACCGCTGCCTCCGTCCCCTGCCCTCGCTCACGGCGCCGCACCGGACCCGCAGCCTCGCCGGCGTCGGGTTGCTCTTCACCCTGGTGCTCGTCTGGCGGTTCCATTACGCCCTGATCCTCACGGTCGGTCCCAGCATGCTGCCCACTTTCGCAAGCGGCGAACTGCTCCTGGTGGATAAACGCGCCTACCACCGCCGCCCTCCGCGCCGCGGCGACATCGTCGTCGCCCGCTACGGGAACGAGAACATCACCAAACGCATCGTCGGCCTGCCCGGCGAACGCGTCGAACTCCTCGACGGTCAGCTCTGGGTCGATGGCACGCCCCTCCCCGCCGAACACCACCTCACCCCCGGCCCGCTTACCATCGCCCCCGGCACCCTCGGCCCTGAACGCTACGCACTGGTCGGCGACAACCGCAGCCTGCCCACCGAACAATCCGTCCACGCGGTGGTCGGTCGCGATCAGTTGCTGGGTCGCGTCGTCGCCTCCTGGCACCCCGGCAAATCGCGCACCCCTCCCTCCGCGGACGCCGATCCCGCCGATCGTCTCGGCGCCCGTCCGCAGCGAAAGCCTGTAACCACCCGCTCACGGCTTCGTCCTTTTCGGTTGACGCGGTGCCCTCGGAACCGCCACTGCAACCAACAGGATGAGCAATGGACTACGGAAGCCGCTCCTTCGCATGACGCGTCGCTCCTGGACCTTTGGCCTCCTGGCAGGCTTCAGCCTCCTCGCCCTGCTGGCGATGGCTCAGGGGCGTCGCTTCCGCGGCGGCCCGCCGGATCCCACCGTCCGCGGCAACGTGCCTCAGTGGGAACTGCCGAAGGGCTTCGAGGCTGACTGTTTCACGTTTGCCCGCGTCAAGTACCGCTCGACCCAGGACCGCAGCAGCTACGCCTGGTGGACCGATTTCCGGGATGCGGACCTCAACCTCTCCTACCGCCTCCAGCAGGTCACCTCCATGCGGGTCGATCCCGAGGGACGGGTCGTCGAACTGACCCCCGAGGGCCTGGCTCCCTACCCGTTCGTCTTCATGAGCGGCGTCCCGGCCATCGTCCTCAACGATCGCGAAGTGCGCGTCCTGCGGGATTACCTGCTCAACGGCGGCTTCCTGCTCGTGGACGATTTCTGGGGCGAACGGAACTGGGACCACTTCTACAACGAGGTCATCCGCCGCGTGCTCCCCGGCCGCGAACCGGAGGAACTCCCGCTCACCCACCCCATCTTCCACTGTGTCTTCCATCTCAAGGAGAAGCCCCAGATCCCGAACGTCGGCTTCGCCGTCCGCAACCGCCACACCGGCATCACCTGGGAAACGCCCGACGGCCGCACCCCGCACTACCGCGGCATCACCGACGACCGCGGGCGGCTCATCGTGCTGGTCTGCCACAACACCGACCTCGGCGACGGCTGGGAGGAGGAATCGACCGACCCCTATTACTTCTCCGCGTTCTCCGAGCCCAAGGCCTACCCGCTCGGCATCAACATCATCTTCTACACCAGCACCCATTGAGCCGCGGCTTCCCATGTCCATGAATCGCCCGGTGGGGGCACCGGGCCTTCAACCTGTAGGCCGGGTCCCCCGACCCGGCGGGGAGGTTTCATGGCCCCTGGGCAGGTCCGACAGGAACAAGCCACTTCCCATGAACCTGAAAACCGTTCCGTTGATTTCCAACCACTTACGGTTTTCAGGTTCATGGGTGCTGGGCAGGTCCAAAAGGAACAGGTGGCTCTCCATGAACCTGGGTACGGAACGCGAGCCCACGCCGGCGGCGTGCTAGATGGTAGCCGGGGGTCGAGCGAGTTCGCGAGCGAGACCCCCGGGGGTGGTCGTGCGAGTTCGCGAGCGAGACCCCCGGAGGTCGTCGTGTGCGGGCCAGCGCATCCCGGAGGGATGCCAGACGCCGTGACCCCGCACCTCTGGCACCCCCTCCGGGGTGCCTTCGACTTGGCCCGCGGGGCCGGAGGTCGCCGCCCCGCGGCGACCTCCGGCTACCGTCTGGAACGCCTCCGGCGTTAACCGCGACGCCTTTCTCCATGAACGGGAATCCAGAAGGCAGAATGGAGAATGCAGAGGGGGTACCCACGCAGGTCGGTTCGTGGCCCCCGAGCAGGTCGAGGTGGAACCGGACGCTTCCCTTGTGCTTCATCCTTCGCCCTTCGCCCTTCGCCCTTCGCCCTTCGAACTTCGAACTTCGAACTTCGCCCTTCGGCTCTCGAACTTCGCCCTTCGCCCCTCCCCCCTCCGCGGTTCAGCGACCCTCGACCGCGCCAGCAGGGACGAAGGGCGCCTTCAAAGCGGCAGACAGAACAACGCGTCCCGCAGCTTCGGCTCGAACCACGTGCTCTTGGGCGGCATGATCCCGCCGGCATCCGCAATCGCCATCAACTCCTCGATACCCGTGGGGTGCAACGCGAACGCGCAGGCCGCCTCCCCCGCGTCCACCAACCGTTCCAGCTCGCCCGGACCGCGGATGCCGCCGACAAACCCCAACCGCTCGCTCGTCCGCGGGTTCTCGATGCCGAACAGCGGCGCAAGCACGTGCCGCTGCAGCAGCGCCACATCCAGGCGTTCGGCCGGATCCGCCACCGCCGTCAGGGCCGCGCCAACCCGCCACCGCTGCCAATGCCCCTCCAGGTATAGGTCGAACTCGTGCGGGCGCGGCGGATGGCCAGAACCGTCACCCGCCACCTCGCCGATCGCCGCCAACCGATCGCGCAACCTCGCGGGCGACAGCCCGTTCAGATCCTTCACCACCCGGTGGTACGGCAGGATCTGCAGCGCGTCGTGGGGGAAGATCACACTCAGAAAGCCGCCGCTGCCCCCCGCCCCCTGCCGCGCCTCGAAGACCCGTGCCGCGGCCGCGGAACGATGGTGCCCGTCCGCGATGTACAACCGCGGAATCGCCGCAAACTGCGCCTCGACGAACCCGATGCTGTCCGGCTCAGCCAGGGTCCACGCCGTATGCCGAACCCCGTCTGGCGCGACGAAATCCACATCGGGAGTCCGCGCCTCGATTTCCCGGGCGAAGGCCGCCAGTGCCGGCACGGCCCGATGAAACAGAAAAGCCGGTCCGGTTTGCGCCTCGACGGCCTCGATGTGGTGCACCCGGTCCAGTTCCTTGTCGGGCCGGGTCAACTCGTGTTTCCGGATCACGCCCGCGAGGTACTCCGCGCAACTCGACGCGGCCACGATCCCGGTCTGGTGATGCGAGCCGAGGATCTGCCGGTAGAGATAGAACGCCGGCTGCGCTTGCCGGTAAAGCGAGCCGTCCGCCAGCAACGCCTCGAACGCCCGTCGGGCTTGCGCATACGCGGCCGGCGAGTGCGGATCAGTGCCCAGCGGCAACCCGACCTCCGGGCGGCTGACACGCAGGAAGCTCAGCGGGTTGCCGGCGGCCATCCGCCGCGCCTCCGCTTCGGACATCACGTCATAGGGCGGTTCACAGATGCGCGCGGCCCGGTCCGGGCGCGGCCGGAGGGCGGCGAAGGGGCGGATCGTGGCCATGGCTAGGCGATGATCTTGTAGGCCCGCGTCTTCTCGGAACGCTTGCGGGCGTTCTCATCCAGGATCCGCTTCCGGAGCCGGAGGTTTTTTGGGGTAGCCTCGACGAACTCGTCCGACCCGATGTACTCGAGGGCGCGCTCGAGGCCGAGCAGCAACGGCGGGTTGAGCTGGATCCCCTTGCCATCCCCCTGCGACCGCATGTTCGTGAGGTGCTTGCTCTTGGTGGGATTGACGGGGATGTCGTTGTCGCGGGCGTTCTCGCCCACGATCATGCCCCGGTACACCCGGTCCCCCGGCACCACCATCAGGCGACCGCGTTCCTGGATCGCGTTGAGGGCATAGGCCGTTGCCTCGCCATCTTCCATGCTCACCAGCGAACCGTTCTTGCGGGCCGCAATCTCGCCCCGGTCCGGTCCGTACTCGTGGAACAGGTGGCTCATCACGCCCAGCCCGCGGGTGGTGTTCACCAGGTCAGTCTCGAACCCGATCAGGCCGCGCATCGGGATCAGGGCCTCGATGGTGACGTGGCCGCCGTGGTGGTTCATGGCGCTGATTTCCGCCTTCCGGAAGGCCAGGTTCTCGAGGATGGTCCCCATGAACTCCTGTGGGATCTCCAGGAACAGCTTCTCAATCGGCTCGAGGAGCTGACCGTCCGGGCCCTGCTTCCAGAGCACCTCCGGCCGGCTGACCAACACCTCGTAGCCCTCGCGGCGCATCTGCTCGACCAGAATCGCAATCTGCATCTCGCCGCGCCCGGCCACCTCGAAGATCTTCGGGTCCCCCGTGGGTTTGATGCGGAGCGCCACGTTCGTGCGAACCTCGCGCTGCAGGCGTTCCCAGATGTGCCGGGCCGTCACGAGCTTGCCGTCCTGACCCGCGAGCGGCCCGTCGTTGACCGCGAACTCCATCTGGATGGTCGGCGGATCAATCGGGATGTAGGGCAGCGCGCCGCGCTCGGGCTTGTCGGCCAGGGTCTCCCCGATGAAGACATCGTCGAACCCGGTGAGCCCGACAATGTCCCCGGCCTGCGCCTCCGGGATCTCGATACGTTTGAGGCCCACGAAGTGGTAGATCATCGTGATCTTGCCCGGGGTGACGCGGCCATCGCCATGCAGGCAAGCGGCCGGGTCACCCACCCGCACGCGGCCTTCCACGATCTTGCCGAACGCGATCCGGCCCAGGTAATCGCTGTAATCCAGGTTCGCCACCAGCACCTGGAACCCATCCCCCGCCTTCGCGCGCGGCGGCGGGATGTGCTTCACGATGGCGTCAAAAAGCGGCTCCATCGTCCCGCTGACATGGCTCAGGTCCAGCTTCGCGAACCCTTCCTTGGCCGAGCAATAGACGAACGGAAAATCCAGTTGCTCATCGGTCGCGTTCAGCGAGATGAACAGCTCGAACACCTGGTCGAGCACGCGCTTCGGGTCGGCGTTGTCGCGGTCAATCTTGTTGATGACGACGATGGGCTTGGCGCCGGCCTCCAGGGCCTTGCGCAACACGAACCGGGTCTGCGCCTGCGGCCCGTCGGACGCGTCAACCACCAGCAGGACCCCGTCGATCATATTCATGATCCGCTCGACCTCGCCGCCGAAATCGGCGTGGCCAGGGGTGTCCACGATGTTGACGTGGTAGTTCTTGTACTGGAACGCCGCGTTCTTGGCCCGGATGGTGATGCCCTTCTCTCGCTCCAGGTCCATCGAATCCATGATGCGCTCCTCGCTCGCCTTGGCTTCGTTGGCGCGGAACGTGCCGGACTGCTTGAGCAAGCAGTCCACCAACGTGGTCTTGCCGTGATCCACGTGGGCAATGATGGCGATGTTACGAATGTGCTGCATCCGAGGGTTCAGGTGCGGTCGTTGTCGCTGCGGCGAGGACGGTTCGGCCTCCCGCGGGTCGCGCATTGTGCCATGCACCCGCCGTTGCGCAAGCCCCGCGAAGAACCGCCTTCAGCCGCCCGAATCCACGGTAAGCCCCCCACCACGTGACCGCGCGAGCCCAAACGACCCCATCCCATCGACCACAATCGATCAAACGACAGTCCCCCCATTCGCCAGTCCCCACTTACCCACCCCCCATTCGCCAGTCCCCATTCGCCTGTCCCCACTTACCCACCCCCATTCGCCAGTCCCCATTCGTCTGTCCCCACTCACCCATCCCCCATTCGCCAGTCCCCATTCGCCAGTCCCCACCACCCACCTCCGCATTCGCCAGTCCCCATTCGTCTGTCCCCACTCACCCATCCCCCATCTGCCAGTCCCCATTCGCCTGTCCCCACCACTCACCCCCCCCCCCCCGCATTCGCCAGTCCCCATTCGTCTGTCCCGATTCACCCTCCCGCATTCGCCTGTTCCAACCCGCCTGTTGGGCATCGCCCCCCCCACCGGCCCCAGCTTGCGCACCGCCACGCGTGTCCCTTACCGTGCCGCCGTTGTACTCTCAATACGCTGCCTGCTGGGTCTTGGTCCTCAGTTGGACGACCGTCGCGAACACCGCCGGCTCGCCGGATGCGGCAGCCGCGGCGCCGGAACCCCTCCGCGGCACCCCCTTGCGCGCCACCCGACCCGGCCCCGCCGGGCTTCGCTTCGAACCGTTGACGCCCGCGGCGACCGGCCTGGACTTCGTCCACCGCTGGAACACCGCTGCGCGCTATGAACGCCTCCTCAACTCCTCGATGGTGGGGGGCGGCGTGGCTGTGGGCGATTACGACGGCGACGGCCGACCCGACCTGTTCCTGACCCGCCCCGCGGGCGGGGGCCAACTCTACCGCAACACGGGGGACCTCCGGTTCACCAACGTCACCGACCAGGCCGGGGTGCGCGATCCGGCGTCTTGGACCACCGGCGCCACCTTCGCGGATGTCAACGGCGATGGCCGGCCTGACTTGTTCGTGTGCTGCTACGACGGCCCGAACCGGCTGTACCTGAACCGCAGCCACGGCACCTTCCAGGAAGCCGCCGCCGCCGCCGGCGTCGACTTCCACGGCGCCAGCGTGATGGCGGCCTTCGCCGACTACGACCGGGATGGGGACCTCGATTTCTATCTGCTGACCGCCGGCATGATCCCGAACGCGTCGCAACGGTTCCGGGTCAAGTTCGTCGACGGCCGCCCCGTGGTACCCGAAGAACTGCAGGAGTTCTGGCAGTTGATCTACCAGCCCGGCGACCGTGCCGCCGCCGTCGAGGCCGGCCAGTTCGACCGTCTCTACCGCAACAACGGCGACGGCACCTTCACCGAAGTCGGGCAGGCCGCGGGAATCGTCGGCTGTGATTTCGGCAATGCCGTCCTTTGGTGGGACTACAACCACGATGGCTGGCCGGACCTCTACGTGGCCAACGATTACTTCGGCCCCGACCGCCTCTATCGCAACAACACCGACGGCACCTTCACCGACGTCACCCGCGACCTGCTCCCACACACGCCCTGGACTTCGATGGGTGCCGACGTCGGCGACTTCAACAACGACGGCCTGCTCGACCTCATCACGTCCGACATGTCGGGCACCACGCATTTCCAGCGCCTGGTGGCCCTCGGCGACCAGGAACGCAGCGGCTGGTTCCTCGACCTCGCCGAACCCCGCCAGTACCTCCGCAACGCCCTGTTCCTGAACAGCGGACTCGGGCGCTTCCTCGAACTCGCCCACCTCGCCGGCCTGGCCGATACCGACTGGACCTGGTCCATCCGCTTCGCCGACCTCGACGACGACGGCTGGCTCGACGTCTTCGTCCCCAACGGCATGACCCGCGACTGGATGGACAACGACCTGGCCGCCCGCGCCAAGGACCTGTCTCCCGCCGAGTTCGTGCGCTTCTGGCGTGCCCAACCGGTGCGCCGCGACATCAACCTCGCCTTCCGCAACCGCCGCGACCTCACCTTCGAGAGCGTCGCACCCGCCTGGGGCCTCGACCACCCCGGCCCGAGCTTCGGTGCCGTCGCGACCGACCTCGATGCCGATGGCCGCCTCGACCTGGTCATCAATGACTTTGAAGCGCCCGCCCGGTTGTACCGCAACACCGGCCAGGACACGCATCGGGTCACGATCCGTCTCGAAGGCGCCGGCGGTAACCCGGCCGGAATCGGGGCTACCGTCCGCCTCCTGACCACCGCCGGGATCCAGATGCGGTACGTCACGCCCAGCCGCGGCTTCATGTCCGCCGACGACGCCAGGGTCCACTTCGGCCTGGGCGACGCGACGCGGATCGAAGAGCTCAGCGTCCGCTGGCCTCAGGGACAGGTCCAAGTCTTCACGAACCTCCCCGCCGACCACGCCTACACGATGACCGAACCCCGGCCGCCTCGAACCGCCCGTCCGCCCCAACCTGGTGGCGCAGGCGTCTCCCCTGCAGTTCCCACCTCATCAACCAGCAACCATGCCCCCCAGGAACCGGGCACTCGCGCTGCGTCTGTGCTGCAGGCTCCCAGCCTCCACCCCCGCGGTTCACCGTCCCTGTACTCGACCGCGCAAGCCAGCGCTGTTTCCGCTGACCCCGCACCCTCGCCGCTGTTCCTCCCGGCAACCGCCTTCGCGGGCTCTCGGCACCAGGCCGTGCCCTTGGATGACTTCCAACGTCAGCCGCTCCTCCCCTTCAAACTCTCCCGCGCCGGACCCGCCCTCGCGTGGGGCGACGTCGACGGAGATGGCCGCGACGACCTGTACGTGACCGGAAGCCCGAGCCAACCCGGGCGCTTGTTCCGCAACCTGGGCCAGGGACGGTTCACCCCGGATCCGGAACCGTTGATCGATCTGGGCATCGAGGAAGTGGCTGCCCTGTTCTTCGAGGCCAACGGGGATGGCTTCCCGGACCTCTACCTGGTCTGCGGCGGCGTCGCCACCGAACCGAACTCACCCGTACTCCGGGACCGGTTGTTCCTCAACGATGGCAAGGGCCGGCTGCTCCCCGCCCTCCCGGGCACGCTACCCGACGCCTGCCACAGCGGCGGCACCGTCGTGGCGGCGGACTGGGATCGTGACGGCGATCTGGATCTGTTCGTGGGCAGCCGGTCCGTCCCTGGGCAATACCCCCGCGTACCCGAGAGCCTGCTGCTGCGCAACGACGCCGGGAAGTTCCACGACGTCACCGACGCTGTGGCGCCCGCGTTGCGGCGCGTCGGGTTGGTGACCGGTGCCCTGTGGTCAGACGCGGACAACGACGGCTGGCTGGATCTACTCATCACCTGCGATTGGGGACCCGTGCGCTGGTTCCGCAATGTCGGCGGACGTCTTGAGGAACAAACCCGCCCGGCCGGTCTCGCGGATCGGCTCGGCTGGTGGAACGGCATCACCGCGGCGGACGTGGACGGCGACGGCGACCTTGATTACGTGGTGACGAACTTCGGCCGCAACAGCCGCTACCAGCCGACGCCCGAGGAGCCGCTCCGCCTTTACCACAGCGATTTCGAGGGCCGTGGCGAACCCCAGCTCATCGAAGCCCTTGTCACCCGCGAGGGCCTGCGACCGGTCCGGGGTCGAAGCGCCCTCGTCAACGCGCTTCCCAGCCTGGCCGCCCGCTTCCCCACCCACCGCGCCTTCGCCACCGCCACGCTGCCGGAGCTCCTCGGGCAGTCCGCCCTCGACGCGGCGTACCAGGTCGAAGTCAACACCCTCGAGTCCGGTCTCCTCCGGAACGACGGCCAGGGCCGGTTCACCTTCCTGCCCCTCCCGCCCCTCGCGCAGATCGCCCCGGCCTACGGCGCGGTCCTGCTCGACGTGGACGGCGACCGCTGCGTGGACCTCTACCTGGCCCAAAACACCTTCAGCCCCCAACGCGAGACCGGCCGCCAGGCGGGGGGCGTCAGCCTCCTGTTCCGCGGCAACGGCGATGGCACCTTCACCCCGGTCTGGCCCGACCGCAGCGGGCTCCTCGTGCCCGGCGAAGGACGCAGCGTGACGCACGCGGATCTGGACGACGATGGCCGCCCGGACGTCCTGGTTGGCGTGCATGACGGCGAACTCCAGGCGTTCCTGAACCGCGCTGCACCCCCGCATCACTTCCTCACGGTGCGCCTGCGCGGCAGCCCCGCCAACCCCGCGGCAGTCGGGGCGCGCGTCACCGTCCAGTTCGCGGACGGCCGCCAGCAGACCGCCGAAGTCTATGCCGGGAACGGCCACCTCTCCCAATCCGGCAGCGCGTTGGTCTTCGGGCTGGGTGAAGGTCTGGCAGTCCGCCAGTGCGAAGTTCGCTGGCCGGATTGAAGGCAATCCGTCCACACCGCCGGGCTGGCGGGGCCTTCCGTGACGCTGCGCCCGCCTGTGTCGGCGCCCTAACGACCGGCCTCACCAGAAAGCCAGGGCACCCGCCGCCGCCGCCAGCAACCAGACGACCAGCACCGCCGTGGACTTGCTCAGCCCCCGGCGCACCAGCCGATGCGAGACGTGGTTCGTGTCCCCCACGTAAACCGGCCGGCCCAGCCGCCAGCGCAGGATCACCACCCAGACCAGATCCCCCAACGGCACCGCCAGAATCAACAGCGGGTTGAGCACCGCAGTTCGCACCGGATGTTCGCTCGAGTAGTAGTCCGGCAGAATCGCCAGCACCGCCAACAGAAACCCCACCAGGTGACTGCCCGCATCCCCGAGAAAGGCCGACGCGCGGGGGAAGTTGTATGGCAGGAACCCGGCCATCGCCGCCGCCGCGAGCAGCGCCAGCGCCGCCACCAGGCTGCCCCGCCAACGCCGCCTTGATTCCGAAACACCACGCGCCGATCGCCCCCAGCCCGGCGCAGAGCCCGTTCATGCTGTCCAGGAAGTTCAGCGCGTTGGTCACGGTCACAATCCACAGCACCGTCAACACGACACTGAACACGAGGCTGGGCACGAACAGCGTGAACGGAACCCCGCTCGCGGCGACGGCGAGCGCAATGGCCACCTGCCCCGCCAGCTTCCACCGGGGCGATAGCTCGTGTTTGTCGTCCAGCCAGCCCAAGACCACCATGGCCAGGGCACCCGCCAACACCACCAGCAACTGCGGCGCCCGACGCGCATAGCCATGGCCGAAAGCCCCGGAGGTCGGCAGATCCAGCCAGCCCCATTGCACCGCCAACGCCCCCAGCACCAGCGGCCCGACCATCCCCGTGAACACGGCCAACCCGCCCGCCAACGGCACCGGTTCACTGTGGATCTTCCGGTGTCCCGGATCGTCCACCAACCCCGTCCGGCGACACCACGCCCGCCACAGGGGCAGGCTCAGCCACGTGGCAAGCCAACCGCCAGCAATCGCCAGCCCATAAACGTTGAAGGGAAAAGTCATGCCGCGGCCTCCCCGCCCCTCCGGTCGCCAGCCAACCGCCGGTACAGGGCCGCCAGGTCCGTCACCATCCGCTCGACCGGAAACGCCTCGGCCACCAGCGCCCGCCCGCGTGCACCCAACCGCGCGCGCAAGCCCGCATCATCCGCCAACGCCACCAACCGCTGCGCGAGAGTGGCCAGATCCCCGGGCCGGACCAGGAAACCCGTCTCCCCCTCGAGACACACCTCGTGCGCCCCATCACAGTCATACGCCACCACCGGTTTGCCCGCCGCCAGCGCCTGCGGCAGCGCGCGGGCCAACCCTTCCCGCGTCGACAAATGCACGAGCACATCCATGGCGCCCACGTACTGCGGCACCGCTTCCGGCGGCACCAGCCCGGCAAACACCACGCGGCCCGACCACCCGGACGCCGCAACCCGCGCCTCGAATCGCTTCCGCCACTCGCCATCCCCCACCAGCAATAGCTTCAGGTTCGGCCGCGCCGCCCACAACCGGGGCGCCACCGCCAACAGATCGTCATGGCCCTTGAGCCGGAACAGCCGGGCCATCTTCCCCACCACCACATCCTCCGGACCCAACCCGAGCCGGGCGCGGAAGTCGGGATCCGACCGGGCCGCCAGGTAGGCTTCCAGGGGAAACCCGCTCCAGATCCGGGTGTACTGCTCAGCGCGGCCGATGCCCGCCGCCAGGTACTGGTCGCGCATGGCCTGGGCCACCACCACGAAGTGCGTGGTCACGCGTCCCGCCCGCCGTTCAGCCGTGCGATACACCGCGTTGGGCACCGCACCCTGGAAGGGCCCAAAGGACGGCCCATGAATCGTGTGCACAATGATCGGTACCCCCGCCGCGTGCGCCGCCCACCGCCCGAGAATCCCCGCCTTCCCGCTGTGCGTATGCACCAGGTCCGGTCGCCGCACGCGAAAGTGCCGCCGCAAGGCCAGGTAGGCGCGGGCATCCTGCCAGGGATGGACGGCGCGCACGAGCGAAGGAACGACCGTCAGAAGTCCCGGCACCTCCCGGGCACGCCCTTCCAGCGATCCCTCGGGTCCGGTCGTGGGTCCGGCCAGCAGCTCGACCTCCATCCCCGGTTGGCCGCGGAGGCCAAGGACCGAAGCCAGGGTGTTCTCCTGTGCCCCACCGACGATCAGCCGCGTGATGACGTGGGCGACACGCATGGGGCGGCCGCTACCGGGCGCCCCCCTTGAGCAGCGTCACCTTGTCAGCCACCGCCCGATACTCCTCCGACGCGCGGTCGCCGTACTTCAGGTAATCCTCGTAATGCCGGAGCGCCGCGGCGCTGTCCTTCCGGCGGGAGGCGATCTCGGCCAGGCCGTAATAGACGGCGTGGTACTCGGGCGCGAGTCTCCGCAGCGCTTCGTAATCCCGCTCGGCCAGGTCGAGCTCGCCGGCTTGCAGATGGGCGATGGCGCGGTTCATCAAGGCGGCCTGATTGTCCGGCTGTTGCTGGAGCAGCGTGTCCAGCGGGGCCAAGGCCTTCTTGTACTCCTTGAGATGGATCAGGATCGCCGCCTGGTTCAGCAACGCGCGGGAATTCCTGGCATCCAGCCGCAGTTGCTCCTCGATGCTCGCCAGCGCGTTGGTGTAGCGACTGGTGCTCAGGTACAACTGCGTGAGCACCTCGAGCACAATGTCCTCCTGCGGGTGTCGCTGCTTCAGCTCGAGCGCCTGCGCCTCCGCCGCAGCAACTTCTCCCAGGCCCATCCGCGCCATCACTTCCATCGTCTCCGTCCACATCGCCACCTGCGGATCATCCGGAATCACCTCCCGCACCCGCTGGAACTGGTCCAGCGCCTGCCGGAAGAAGCCGTTGCGCACATACACCTGGCCGAGCAGGAAGGCCTTCTGCGGCTGGTCAAACGGCCCGTCCTGCAGCATCAACTGGTCAAAATCCCGCCGTTCCCGCTCCAGCACCTTCGTAGCCGGAGCATCGAGGGACGGCGCTTTGCCGGCCCGCAAGTCGTCGTTGAAGGCCAGGCTCAGCCGCGCGGCGGCATTGTCCGGCTTGAGCCGCAGGACCAACTCCAGCCAACGCCGGGCCGGCTCGACCTGCCCCGCCCGTTGCAGCGCCGCCGCCCACGCGTTGAGCGCCCGCGCCAACACCTGGTTCACGTACCGCACTTCCAACGGTGCCTCCGGCGTTGCCACCGGGCGCCGCTCCAGCCAGGCAAGCAACCCGGCCCAGTACCGCTCATTCGCCTCGATCCGTTCCGGCGGAGCGGGCAGCGTCGCCAGCGAGTTCGTGCCCCGCGGCATCACCTGGAAGACCAGTCCCTGCTGCTGCAGCTCACACAGCTCGAAATAATACCCCATGCTCGGGTGCAGGTAATACACCTGGTTCGAGCGGGCCAGATCATGCAGCAACGTGGCCAGCAGCCCCGTGTCCAACATCTCCCCCGCCGCCGCCGCCTGCTCCTGGTAGGGCCAGCGCGGCCCATACCGCCGGCTCAGCTCCTCGTGGTAACGCCGGAACGGCATCAGCCGGGTCGCCAGCAACACGTGCCGGTCCGCCGCCTTCTCACGGGCCAGCGCCGCCTCGAGCAGCAGCACCTCCGCACGCTGGTCGCTCAACACGTACGCCCCCGCCGCCGGCAGCGCATCCAGATACACGCGGGTCAGCTCCCGCAGTTGCCGGCCGTCGCTTTGGCGAATCGCCGGCAGGTTCCGCCAGCCCTGCACGCCCGCCACCACCACCAGACCCGCCAGCCCCGCCACCGGCACCACCCGGTTCAGCAACCGCTCCCCCGCCCCCACCCGCCGATGCGGCCGCGTCAACTCGCGAAACACCAGCAGCAGATACCCGGTGAAGTAGCCCGCCGCCAGCGCCGCCAGGAAATAGAACGGTAGCAGCGCCATGCCAAACCCCAGCCGCCGCGCACTCCACACCGGGTCGAAAAACACCGACACCGTCGCCACCAGCAAAACGACGTGCATGAACCGCGTGATGAACGCCGCCAGCCACACCCCCGCCCGACTCGTGTCACCCTCCGACTCCGGCCACCGAATGCCCATCAGCAGCGCCGGCAGCAGCGACGTCAGCGCCACCAGCAAAATCACGTAGGGCGGAAAACTCGTCAGCGCCACCTTCTGTCCCCCCAGCACCGCCCGCAGATAACCCCAGAACCCCACCTCGTCGCTCCCGTCCGTCAACACCGCCGCCAACGGCAGCACCAGATAGGGCAACAGCCCCGCCACCCCGCACAAAGCCATCCGTCCCAGAAACGCCAGGTTGAAAAAGCCCAGCCCCTTCAGCAGAAAGACCACCAGAAAGAAGCACGGGACAAACGCCACCATCGCGTAGTTGTTCGTCACCGCCAGCCCGTACACGAACGCCGCCCGCAACAGCCACGACTCCCGCTCGCCCACCCGGTACTCCAACAGGCACCGCACCCCATAGGCGAACAGCAGCAGATCCAGCATCTCCCCCGTCGCCGCCGTCGCGTGCTCCCAAAACGTCAGTTGCAGCCCCAGCAACACCGCCCCCACCGCCGGCCCCACCCACGCCAGCGGAATGCTCAACAACGCCCACTCGCTCCGCTCCCGCATCCGCGATTCCCGCGTCCGGTCGTACGGCAGCAGCGCCACGCACCGCACCAGCAACGCCACCGTCAGCGCCCCCATCACCGCCGAGAGCACGTTCAACAGCAGCGGCTGCACCGACGTCGGCAGCCAGCGGAACGGCAGCGTGATCAGGTAATGAACCGACCCCGCCAACATCGGCGTCCAGTCCCATCCCGTGATCTTGGCCACCACCGTCAGGCTGTCCAAACGCACCCAGGGACTCACCGTCACCAGGTACAACAACAGGGCAGCCCCGGCCGCCACCCAGGGCAGCCGGGTCTGGGAAAATCCCAGCCGGGGTCGTTCTGTCTTATCCATAGCGATGCGCAGTGGTCGACCCAGTTGAAGACAAAGCCCCCCTTCAACGCAAGGTTACTTTGACCGGCGACTTTCAGGTGCACCCCGCCCCCGGTTCTGGAAACCTACTCCCGATGCAGGATCCCAATCCCAGCGGCCCTCCCTTCGCGGCCGGCCAACGCCACGTGCTCCGCATCCGGGACCTCGCCTTCGGCGGCGAAGGCGTCGGGCGCCTCGGCGACTTCGTCGTGTTCGTCCCCTTCACGCTCGTGGACGAGGAGGTCGAGGTCGAACTCACCGAGGTCAAACGCCACTTTGCCCGCGCCCGCCTCCTCGCCGTGCGCCAGCCCTCGCCCCACCGCGTCGCGCCCCGTTGCCCCTACTTCGGCGAATGCGGCGGTTGCCAGTACCAGCACGTGGCCTACCCCGAACAGCTTCGCGGGAAACACAAACAGGTCGCCGACCTCCTCCACCGCCTGGGCGGCTTCCCGCCCCGCGTCGTCGCCCTGTCATCCCTGCCCCCAGCCCTACGGCTACTGGAACTGCATCATGATTCGCAGCCAGTGGAACCGCCTGAGCAACGCTTTAACCTCGGCTTCTCCGCTACGACAACCGCCTCGTCGTCGACCTCGAAAGCTGCGCCATCGCTGAACCTGCCCTGAACGACCAGTTGCGCTGCGGTCCGCGCCTATCCGCCTCCCAAGGCGGACTCAGTCGTGCTGCGCCTCCCGCCTCGACTGGGAACTGCCTCGCGATTCCTTTTTCCAGAACAACTTCCACCTTCTCCCCAGCTCGTTCAAACCGTCCGCGCCCGTCTGCTGCCGGCACCCGCCACCTCCTCGACGCCTACTGCGGCATTGGCTTCTTCGCCCTCGAACTCGCCCCGGCCGTGGAATCATTCCTCGGCGTCGAACTCGACACCGCCGCCATCCACGCCGCGCGCCGCAACGCTGCCACCCGCCACATCACCAACGGCGAGTTCGTCGTCGGCCGCACCGAGGAGCAACTGGCCGACCTGCTCCGCCGCGGCGATCCCACCCGCACCACGGTCCTCCTGGACCCGCCCCGCACCGGCTGCGCCCGCCCCGCCATCGAGGCCCTCCACGCGGCCGCACCCGCCCAGATCCTCTACGTCTCCTGCCATCCCGCCACCCTGGCCCGCGACCTCAAAGCCCTCTGCACCGACCAACGCTTCGCCCTCGAACTCGTCCAACCCCTGGACATGTTCCCCCAAACACAGCACGTCGAGTGCGTCGCCGACCTGCGCCGCCGCCCGGCCTGAGAAAGAAGAGCTTTTCCTTCGCCCACAAAGCCGCTAAAGAAGGCGCCATGAAGCTCAACCGGCGCGCCAGCCTGCCTTCCCATGAACCTGTGGTGCGGGCTTCCAGCCTGCACCTTCTGCGGTCCATGGCCCCTGAGCAGGTCCGGCAGGAACAGGCCGCTTCCCATGAACCTGTGGTGCGGGCTTCCAGCCTGCACCCCTGCGGTTCATGGGCGCCGGGCATCACCGCAGCGGCCAAAGAAACGGTCCCCACACCCCGCTCCAAGCCGCGCCACCGCGAACGCCTCGCCGCCTGCCTCGTCGCCCTGATCGGCGCCAATCTCGCCCCGCAGGCCGCCCCGTCCCGTATCGTGACCGCCGAGGAAACCGCGCAGCACTTCGCGCAACTCGGCAAACGCACCGACCTGGACGGCATTGTCTTTCCTGCCCAGACCACCCGGTTCCTGCGCCTCACCATCCACCGCTCGAGCGGCGGCGAACCGGGCATCGACGAGCTCGAGGTGTTCGGGCCCGAGAGCCAGGTCAACCTCGCCCTCGCCTCGCGCGGCGCCATCGCCAGCGCCTCCTCGGTCCTCCCCGGCTACGCCATCCATGCCATCGCCCACCTCAACGACGGCCAGTACGGCAACGCCCGAAGCTGGATCGCCGCGTCCACCGGCGTGGAATGGGCCCAGATCGCCCTGCCCGAACCCGCGTCCATCGCCCGCGTCGTCCTGTCGCGCGACCGCCTGGGCCAGTTCCAGGATCGTATCCCCCTCGACGTCGAGGTCCTGCTCTCCGACGACGGCCAGACCTGGCAGTCCGTCGCCCGCCTCTCCCGCCGCGCCGCCGATTATCAACGGACCGGCCTGACCCTCTCCCCCGCACTCGTCCCCCAGCCCACCTGGGACGGTGCCCTCGCTTACGCCTTCCTCCGCGAACGCGAAACGTGGCGACGCCTCCCCGCTGATGACCCGCTCTCGCCCCTGCGCTGCGAGCGCCCCGCAAACCCCGGTGGCGCGCCTTACTGGGGTCGCCTCGCGCGCCTCGAACCCCTCGACCGCGTGCTCTTCCTCTTCGCGGAATTGATTGAACGTTCGGCCAGTCGCGGCCTCGATGTCTCCCGCGAACGCGCGGAACTCCTGACCCTCCAACGCCGCGCTCACAATCTCGGAACGGCCGCCACCAGCGCGGATGATCTCTACCTCGCCGCGCGCCTCGCCAAGCGACGTCTCTTCTTCCGCGACCCGCTGCTGGCGCCCCTCGAACGCGTGCTCTTCGCCAAACGCCATCCGCTCAAGCCCTCCCACAACTACAGCGATCACTTCGACTCGCTGTTCGAACCGGGCGGCGGCATCTACGTCCTCCACCTCCCGCGCGACACCGACGGCCGCCTGGATCCCGCCCGCGCCGAGGTCGAGCAGTTGTTCGACGGCCGCCACGGCATCGCCCGCCATCCCGTCGCCGATTATGAGGCCCGCACCATCTACTTCGCCTTCCGCCCGGAAGCCCCCGCCGTCGAGGGCTGGAAACCCTATTGGCACCTCATGGCAATCCACGCCGACGGCACCGGCCTCCGGCAGTTGACCGACGGGCCCTACCACGACTTCGACCCGGTCGTCCTGCCCGACGGCGACCTCGGCTTCATGAGCACCCGGTGCCACGTCCGCTTCCTGTGCTGGCGTCCCCAGGCCTATGTGCTGCACCGCATGGCCCCGGACGGTTCGCACCTCCAACGCCTCTCCTTCGCCAACCTCAGCGAGTGGAATCCCTCCATCACCCGGGACGGCCGCATCCTCTGGACCCGCTCCGAATACCAGGACAAGGGCGCCGACTTCGGCCACACCCTCTGGTCCATCCGTCCGGATGGCACCCATCCCGAGTTGGTCTTCGGCAACGACACCCCCAACGGCTACGGCCACGCCCACCAGGTCCCGGACAGCCAGGAAATCGTGTGCACCATCATGTCGCACGGCGATCACCAGGGCCCCATCGCGCTGTTGAACCTCAGCGAAGGCCCGTTCCGTCCCGACGCCGTGACCCTCATCACGCCCGACACCCGGCCGCAGTACCAGATGGACCGCTCCCACTCCGAGACCTTCCGCGATCCCCATCCCGTCTCCCGCGACCATTTCCTCGTCAGCCACAACCCCGGCCAACAGGATCACTGGGGACTCTACCTCATCGACCGCTACGGCAACCGCGAACTCCTCTACCTCGACCCCGCCATCAGCAGCAAACGCCCCTCCCTCCTCCGCCCCCGACCGCGCCCGCCTGTCCTGCCGGAGAGTCGCGACCCCGACCTGGCCGCGCGTGGCCGGGGCGAGTTCTTCGTTCAGGATGTCTATCAAGGTCTCGAACCGGTCGTCGCCCGCGGCCGCGCTGGCTACCTGCGCGTCATCGAGGAAGTCCCCTCCCAACTCGAGCTCCTTGCCTGCGGCGAATACCGGGACGATCACCCGCCGTTCCAGGATTACTACGCCAGTCCGGTTCACCTTGTGGCCGGGCCGCGCCAGAACTACCGGACCCAGACCCGCAACGCCCCCCACCCGCGCCCCCGCAACGGCGACGTGCAGCCGCTCGGCCCCGACGAGTTCCTCGTGACCGAACACCACGGCTGGCCCAGCTACGTCGCCAAACGCATCGTGGGCACCGTCCCGGTCGCCCCCGACGGCTCCGCACGCTTCTTCGCCCCCGCCGGCAAGGTGCTGTATTTCCAGTTGCTCGACGCCGACTTCACTGAACTGCAGCGGATGCGCAGCGTTGTTCAACTTCAGCCCGGTGAACGGCGCAGTTGCATCGGCTGCCATGAGGGTCGCCAACTCACCCCGCCTCCCGCCTTCCCTCCCCCCGGCGCGCGATCCGCCGCCCGCAAACTCGAACCGCCGCCCTGGGGGACCGATCCCTTCGACTACCAGCAGGTCGTCCAACCCGTCCTCAACGCCCAGTGTGTCCGTTGCCACGACGGCCACGTCGGCCGCGGCCTCGACCTCCGGGGCCAGCGCGACCGCGAGCGCATCCCAGCCTCCTACCGCTCCCTCATCCAGGGCGGATGGGTGCACTACTTCGACTGGTCCTACGGCGCCCGCCACTACAAGGCGGAGCCCCTCACCTTCGGCTCCGTCCGCAGCCGCCTCTGGCAGGTGTTGCGCGATCCCGACCACGCCGAGGTCCGCCTGCTGGCGGATCAGACGCACGCGCTTAAGGCCTGGATCGACCTCAACTGCCCGCTCTGGCCCGACTACCGCTACCGCCTGGACCGACCGGAGTAAGCCTCCACCCCAAATCACCCGCCGCCTTACGCAAAGCGGCGCTGGAAGACGCCGCACTCCAAACGCGCCGCGCCCCCCCACACCACCGGACGAGCGCGGCGTATGGAGTGCGGCGTCTTCCAGCGCCGCTTTCGTTCATCCCCACGCAGAGCGGCGCTCAGGCGCAACGCATCCAGACGCGCCGCGGCCCCACCACCGGACGTCGCGAAGCGTATGATAGGGTAGGGATGGCGGGGTTAGCCCTCCTCCGAACTGTACGGCGGATTTCCGCATACGGCTCTCCGGTCAGTGGGGTTCTGCGACTAACCGTAAGCGCAGGCCATGCTCAGACTAAACAGGCCCTGCGCCGCAAACCATCGGTTCGGCCAGCGTCGGCATCGGCTTCCTCAGCCCGTATCCGCTTTTCCGCTTGCGCAGCGGGCCTGCAAGCGGCGGCGCGTAAGAAGCGTCCGGTCGCGCAGGCGTCCAGTGACTGTTCCCGAGTAACCGTGCCAGCCCCGCAGGATCAGGTTCACCTGCGCGATGTCTCGCCAGACTTTGCCTGTGGGTCCGCCGTGTCAGCGGTCGCAGCCGTTCCTGCAGCTTCTGGGCTTTTCTTCCGCGGCCTTCTTCCGCCGCGAAGTGCAGCCCAGGAGTCGAAGCGACCTCGGCTGCGTTCACGATCCGCGTCTTGGTCGAGTGCGGGGTCAGCCGCTCCCCGTGGTCCGGGCCGCAAGCTCAGTACCGCCTCGGCTTCCTCCCCTCTGGCACAGCACGACCAGGTCGTCCGCATAGCGCACCATCGCCCAGCCCGCCGTCCCATCTCGTGGTCCAACGGGTTGAGGTAGAGGTTCGCCAGCATCGGACTAATCACCGCCCCTGCGGGGTCCCGCGTTCGGTCGGCTGCAGCCCGAGCTCTCAACACGCCGGCTTTGAGACATTGTTCCACCAGGCGTCAGGACGCTGCCGTCCACGATACGCGCCCGGACTAACGCCATCAGCCCTCGTGCGGGATCGTATCAAAGTGCTCTTGAGGTCCGCGTCCACGCACCAGACGTAGCCTCGGCGCAGAGCTCCTCACCCATTCCACTGCCTCGACAGCCCGCGCGGTCGAAACCCATAGCTGCACTCGGCAAGTCCTGTTCGAAGATCGGTTCCAGAACGTTGCGCAAGGTTGCTTCCACGGTCCGATCCCGCACCGCGGATCCACGGCCGTTGTCAGTCGTGCCCATCTCGATCCAGACGCGTCGTGCCGGTTGACGGCGGTAACGCGGGTGCGAGTTCTTCACTCCAGTCGGGCGTTGGACGCCGCCTCTCGGTCAAACTCCTGCACCGTTTGCTCATCCACTCGGTGCTCCCCGATTCCGCCATACCGGCAGGCGGCCTGCAGATTCGAGGCACGCACTTTGTCCCAGAGTCCGGACATACCGTTGTCGGCCCGCTTTGGGCGAGCCGCGTTAGCATCCGGTCGTCCACACCGAACGTTCGATCCACCTCGGAGTCGTGGACCTCTCCGGCTGTTAGAGCTGGGTCGCCCGAGTCACTATCGCCGGTCGTTCTTTCCGTTCGTCGTTCGTCATGGTCGTTTCCGTCTCCACTTTCCTGCGTCCCTGCTCCCGGGCATTACCCGCTTCGACGCTACTGCGGACGCTCTGGCTCCTCGGGCGCTCTTCGGGCCTCCTGGCCATGAACACGTTCTGTGCCCCGACAGGTCTCCTGCTTACTTCTGCCCATGCTTCCCTCCGTTCGTCAGCCCCCGCCGCCCGGCCCGGTATTTGCGTCCATCCACCTTTTCGTCTGCCGGTAACCGCCAGCCAGCGGACCCGATCTCCGGGGAGACCGAGGAGCGTTCCGCGGGTCATGGCGGGCTTTGCAGCACTCGCAGGCTCGCCGGTCGGCGTGGCCGAATCGTTACGTTGCGGGTTCAATGCTTCGTATTGCGGACCGGTGGTTTCACCTCGGCAGCTTCCACCCGTGTTGCCGACGCGTAGGCTTCGGTCACAGGCGGGTGAGATGTGCCGCCTGACGGGGACTTCCACCCGCAGTTGGGCGCCCTCACGGGCGCACAGTGCGGCGTCTTCCAGCGCCGCTGTTCATTCACGCTCACCGCCCCTTACCGACCCGATCCTCCGCACCGGCGGCCGCCAACCGGGTGCCTTCCCAGCGCTGCTGAAACTGTCTGGCATCCGCGCTCGCAGTGCCCAGACTGCGCCGCAACTTCCAGTTCATGTCATGGCACACAGCCGGGATCTGCACCGCCGCCTGCCGCGCCCTCGCCGGGATCGCCACCGCCGCCCGAACCCGCACCACCCCAATCCCTTCGGATCTTCGGTGCCGTTCGTCACCCACCGCCTCGGTCACGTGCGCAGCGAAGCGGTCGAGGTCGCCGACTTCAACCGCGACGGCCGCCTGGACATCGTCGCGGCTCCACGTCTACCTCGCCCCGACTGGCGCGCCGTGAAGATCCGCTCCCTGGCCGGCGAGGTGAACGACGAAGGCAAAGGCTACTTCGACGACTTCTGACCTGCCCCTCGACGTGGACGGCGACGGCCTCGTCGATGTCGTCTCCTGCGGCTGGTTCTGCAAGTGCGTCCGGTGGTACCCGCAACCTCGGCGACCGCGACGGCGAGTGGCCGAGACCATCGCCGACACCAGCGTCAACTTCAGAATGCGGCGAACTCGTGGACATCGACGGCGATGGCCATGCCCGCGAGATCCTGCCTGCTGCCCAGCCCACCTTCTGGTTCGAATCCGTTCCCCAGCCCAACGGCTCGCGCGCGCTCGTCAAGCACGTCATCTCCGAGAAACCCATGAACTTCGGCTGCGGCGTCGGCGACCTCAACGGCGACGGGCGCCCCGATGTCCTTCGCCTGACGCCTGGTTGAAGCCCCGCCAATCCGCGCACCGGAACCTGGATCGAGCATCCCTGGGCCTTGGGCGCCAAGGACGGGAAGCCCGATCACACCCCCCAGATCCTCGTGTACGATGTCAATGGCGACGGCCGCGCCGACGTCATCACCAGCAGCGCCCACAACCACGGCATCTTCTGGTACGAACAGACCCAGACCGCCGCCGGCACCGCCTGGAAACAGCACCTCATCGATGATACCTGGAGCCAGGCCCACAGCCTCGCCCTCGCCGACATCAACGGCGACGGCACCCCGGACCTCATCACCGGCAAACGCTTCATGGCCCACAACGGCAGCGACCCCGACGAGTACGGCAAGCTCGGCGTCTATTGGTACGAACTCCGCCGCGGCCCCAACCCCAAGTGGACCAAGCACGCCATCTCCTACGACCAGGGCATCGGCTCCGGCGTCAACCTCTGCGCCGTCGACCTCGACCGCGACGGCGACATCGACGTGGTCGTCACCGGCAGTGGGGCGGCCCGGTCTGGTTCGAAAACCGGCGCCGCGAGTGCCCCTGCGCCCCGGCAAGGTGTTACAGATATCGGCTGATTCCGCGGGCTGGATGACCCGCCAGCGGCGCGGAAGTAGCCGCTCAAACGCGCCACGCCACCCACACCGCCGGACGAGCGCGAAGCGTCTGGAGTGCGGCGTCTTCCAGCGCCGCTTTTCGTAGCGCACAGCAAGCCCTCCTCCACACCGCCCTCACCCTCACCCTCGCCTGCTGCGCCGCCTCCGCCGCCCCCTTCCCCGAATGGTCCGGCATCTACCCGCACCTCGCCTTCTTCAATGATGGCGCCGAGTGCGGCACCGGCGCCGTCGTTCCCTGGGCCGATCGCCTCTGGGCCCTGACCTACTCCCCTCACCAGCCGCGCGGCTCCACCGACAAGCTCTACGAGATCGACGATCAACTCCGCATCACCATCCGCCCGGAAAGCATCGGCGGCACACCCGCCAACCGGATGATTCATCGCGAGTCTGGTCAGCTCTTCATCGGTCCCTACGCCATCGACCGCCAGCGCCAGGTGCGCGCCATCCCTTACGAGCGCATGCCCGGCCGTCCCACCGGCAACGCGCGGCACCTCACCGACCCCGCCCACCTCCTCTACTACGCCAGCATGGAGGAAGGCTTCTACGAGGTGAACGTCCACACCCTCGAGGTCAAGGAGCTGTATCCCGACGCCAACCAGTTCGGCAGCCCCGCCGGTGAACTCCTCCCCGGCTACCACGGCAAGGGTCTCTATTCCGGTCAGGGCCGCCTCGTCTACGCCAACAACGGCGAACATTCCCCCGAGGCCATGCGCCAGCCCGACGTCCCCTCCGGCTGCCTCGCTGAGTGGGACGGCACCACCTGGCACGTCGTGCGCCGCAACCAGTTCACCGAAGTCACCGGACCGGGCGGCCTCGAAGGCAACCCCCACCCCGCCACCGACCCGATCTGGAGCATTGGCTGGGACCATCGCTCCCTCCTCCTCGCCCTGCGCGAGCCCGATCGCTGGCACTTCTTCCGGCTCCCAAAGGCCAGCCACGCCTACGACGGCGCTCACGGCTGGAACACCGAATGGCCCCGCATCCGCGACGTCGGCGAACCGGACCTGCTCATGACCATGCACGGCATGTTCTGGCGGTTCCCCCGCACCTTCTCCTCCACGAACACCACCGGCATCCGACCGCGCTCCACCTACCTCAAGGTCATCGGCGACTTCTGCCGCTGGAACGACCGCCTCGTCTTCGGCTGCGACGACGCCGCCCGCTCGGAGTTCCTTAACAAACGCCGCGCCAAAGGCCAGCTCGCCGGCCCCGGCCAATCACAATCCAACCTCTGGTTCACCGATCCCGACCGCCCGGATCACCTCGGCCCCGTCCTGGCCCGCGGCGCCGTCTGGCTCCGCGACCGCGTCACCGCCGGCGAATGGTCCGACCCCTACCTGTTCGCCGGCACCGAACGCCGCGGCGTCCACCTCGCCCACACCGAACCCGGGCCCGTCACCTTCGTGCTGGCCGCCGATCGGGACCGACGCAACCAGACCGGCAAACCGCTCCGCCTCGTGACCGTGCCGGCGAACGGTTATGCCTGGGTTGACTTCGAGCCCGATGAACCGGGCGAATGGGTGTCCGTCCGCACCGACCGCGACTGCGCCGCGGCCACCGTGGTGTTCGTGGGCACCAACGCCGACCGGCGTCCCCCCGCCGCCGCGCCCCGCTTCGCCGGCCTGGCATCCATCGACGCGCCGGTGTTCGACGCCGGCCTCGTCCGCGCCCGCGGCGAAAATCACCGCACCCTCCACCTGGCTGCCACCTCCATCGCCGGCCGCACGGTGACCGAGGTGGGCTACTACGAACTCGACGCCGACCTGCAGCTCCGTCGCGTGGACGACCCGGCGGCGCACACGTGGCTCCGCCAGAACGCCGCTCTCCCCACCGGCATCCTCGCCGCAGACACGGCTTCCGTCGTGTACGTGGATGACGACGGGCGTCGCTGGCGCCTGCCCAAGGGCGACCCGAGCTTCGACGACTGGATCGAGCCAGGGCTCGCCCGCATCGCCCGCGAAGTCGTCACCGAGCGCGACCTGTTCAACGCCCACGGGATCTTCTACGAACTGCCCGCCATCAACGCCGGCGGCTTCGCCAAAATCCGCCCCCTCACCACCCACAATCGGCGGATCACCGATTTCTGTTCGTACCGCGGGTTGCTGGTCCTGACCGGCATCGAGGGAGGAGCCGACAACCGGCATGTGCGGCGTTCCGACGACGGCCGCGCGGCGGTGTGGGTCGGCGCTGTGGACGACCTCTGGCAGCTCGGCAAGGCCGTCGGGCGCGGGGGCCCGTGGCGCGACACCCCGGTGCGCGCCGGACTACCGTCGGATCCCTACCTGATGACCGGGTTCGACCGGAAGACCCTCCGCTTGGCGCACCAGGCCGACCACCCCGTGAACCTGCAGGTCGAGGTCGACCTGACCGCCGACGGTGCCTGGGTCACCTACCGGACGTTCGCGGTGCCGCCGGGTGTCGAGATCGTCCACGAATTCCCCGCCGCCTACCAGGCGTGTTGGCTGCGCGTGACCAGCCCGGTTGACACCGTGGCCACCGCGCAGTTGGATTACCGTTGAACCGACCCACTTTCGCACGCCATGAATGCCCAGCACCCCGACCTCCCGCCCGTCTCCAGGCGTTCGGCAGCGTTCACCCTCATCGAACTGCTGGTGGTGATCGCCATCATCGCCATCCTGGCCGCCCTCCTCCTGCCGGCGCTGTCGCAGGCCAAGGAACGCGCCCAGCGCACCTCCTGCATCAACGCCATCAAGCAGCTCACCTACGCCACATTGATGTACGCCGACGACCACAACAGCACCTTCCAGAACGATGGCGACGACGACCCGCACTGGGTGACCGTCCCCTTCCGCAACACCTACACCAGCAACTACAGCATTCCCCGCTCCCAGTTCTACTGCCCCTCCAACCGCCTCTGGAACCGCGACGACTTCTGGAACTGGCCCGATGGCCGCAGCGTCGTCCTCGGCTACATCTACTACGTGGCTGAGCCCAGCTACAACACCCAGGCGCTCCACACGCAGCGCATCACCAACCAGCCCATCTTCGCCGTCAAGTCCACCGACGCCCCGCACTATCCCCTGCTCTGGTCCGACATGAACCGCAAACATCAGGGCTCCTGGATGCGGCCCGGCGACCCGAACCCGCTCGTGCGCGGCGTGAATCACTTCGATCAGGGCGGCAAGGTGCCGGCCGGTTCCAACGAAGGCTACCTCGACGGCCATGTCGAGTGGGTCCCCGGCGCCAAGTTCCACCAGAAACCCAAGATGAACATCGGCGGCATCGAGCTCTTCTTCTACGCCGGCCGCAGCAGCGACTGACCCGCACTTCGGCCCTCGGTCGACCTTGTGGTGCGGGCTTCCAGCCTGCACATGGGCACCTGATGTCCCCCTCCCCCGGTCACCACCTCCCCTCACCAGCGAAAGAACCGGTACGGATCATCCCACTCCTCGGGTTGATCCAGGTAGAACCCCTCCCGCCATCGACCCGGCTTCTCGGCCCGCACCGGAGTCGACCATCGCGCCAGCAACGGCGTCTCGCCCTGCACGCCCAGGTTCGCTAAGAGCCGGTTCACCAGAAAGCCCGTGCGCCGAAACGTGCGCTTGAGCCCGTAGTTCTTCCGGTAATCAAACTGCCACGGCGCGAGTTGGCAGAACACCACGGTCCCCTCCCGTCCCATGGCCAACACACCGTTCCCCACGACAGCCGCGCCGCCCCCCACCAACGGCATCGTCCGCGGATCCCGGTTGTGCACGTCCGCCGGCCCCACGCCAGCGAACGGCGATCCCAGCCCGGGTGGATCAAAGAACGCCGCGATATGCTCCGCTTCCCGAAACGTCACCCCGAAAGGCAGGAACGCGTCAGCCTCCGCCTGGTCCAACCCCAGCGCCAACACGCGACCGCCCGCCTCAAGGAACGCCGCCACGCCCTCGCGATGCCCCGCGAGTTCCCGCCCTCCGCCCGCTCCCACCACCAACACCTGTTCGGGGTCCAGCCGCCATGACCCCGCAACCGGCAAAGTGGCGAACCCGACACCCGCCGCCTCCATGCTCGTGCGTCCGTTCTCCGCACCCACATAAACCGCCGAGCGCCGCGGGGCCGGCTGCCACTTCGCAACGTAGTCCAACAAGTTGTCCGCCAGCCGCGCCGCCGCCGGATCCGTCACCGTCCGACCCGTGACATCCATCTGGCAGAACACCATTCCGCCCTTCCCTTCCCGATACGCGAGCAGCGGGCTGTACTGGAGGCTGAACCCGCCGTCCAACAGCGGCAGGAAATCGCCCCGCGCGGGTTTCTCGATCAACACCGAGGCCACGCTGCCCTCGTGACCGCAACGCCACGCCCGCGGCACTTCCAGCCCGCACCACTTCACCGTCGGCGCCCCGTTGTAACGCGGGCTTAACTCGTACTTCAGCCGCGGCGGCAGCAGCGTCGCCGCCCCCTGCCAATCCCGCAGATGCTCCGTCGCCAGCCCCGCCAGCACGGGATGATCCGGCACCCGCGGGAACACCTGGCGCAGGCCGTGTTCGACCACCCGAAACCCGAAGCGCCGCTCAAGCACCGCCGGCATCTGCTCGAAGACCAGCACCCGCAACCCCTCCCGCACACCCTCAAGGTTCGGAACCGGCCCGTCGACGCTGAGCGCGCCCTTGCCCACCACCAACACGTCGCCGACACCCAGAGGTTCCTCCGCTCCTACCAACCGGAAACGAACGCCCCGGCCACGCAGCCAGTCCGCCGTCTCGCCGACCGAGTCGAACAACACGACTTCGGTCGAGGTGGTTCGGGCCGGATGGGCTGGCAGCACGTGCAAGGTGAACCGATCCGACTGCACCTCGCCCGTCGCGAATTCCACCTCCGCCTCAAGCCCGTACTCGCCCGGCGCCACGTCCGGCGGGAGCTCGAACCGCATGGGCAACCGCACTTGCTGCCCCGTCTCGACGCTGAACTCCACCTGACCCCGCAATGGTTCCGCTAAGCCCAACACCCACGACGCCCTCCCGGCAACCGACACCCGCGCGTTGTTGATCACGACCAACTGCTTCGTCACCGTCTCGCCGGGCAGAGAGTTGTGGCCGCGACTCGTGAACCGCTCCGGCCCACCCGCCACGTACGCGAGCAACGGCTGGTTGTTCCGCAGGATCGCCTCGCCCCCGCCCGTCGCCACCCAGTCCTCGATCCCGTACGCCATGTCCATCCGCTCGAAGCGCTCGCCCAGATAGTCCGGACTGAACCCCGGCCGCTGCAACCCGGCCCAGTCCACCGGCAACGCCTCGCGCCGGTTGCGCACCATCCCCGGCCGCAGCTTGAACAGGATGTGGTGTTCCCAGGGCGAATTCGCGGACAGCTCCCACGTCCGGAACGCGCGCCAGTTCTCCGTGAAATACCGGGCGAACACCGGTTCGCGCTCGGCGAAATCGTTCGATCCCAGTTGGTGCGGGTAGTCCCAGCGATGCCACCGACGACCCTCGCGAAACTGCCGCGCTTCCCAGCGCAGATTCCGCTTCTCCGCCTCGCTGATCGCAAAGGCGCGGTCGCCGAAGAACGACGCATTCCACTCGGCCAGGCAGAACTCCCACGGCACGACCGCGCTGCCGAACTCGCGCCGGCCCTCGTACCACCCGCGGTACATCGCCCAGTCCCAGGTGAACGGCGCGCCGTACTCACAGAGGAACAGCGGCTTCGTCCCCCGCGTCGACCACGTCTCGAACCAGTCCGACAGCTCCTGCACCGGCACGAAGTTCGGGTAGAAATTGCTCGAGTGCATCAGCCCCAGGTTGCCCGAGGCGTGATGGTACACGAGACGCTCCGGGTCCAGCGCCCGCACGATGGCCTCCGCCCGCAACGCCTTCTTCATGTTGTTGCTCGCCCAGTTGTCCCGCGGACTGGAACGACCGTCGAGCAGGTCCGGGTTCATGTCCTCGTTGTAGCCCGTCGCGTTGTGACTCGTGGCGTACATCACCACCGCCGGATGGTTGCCGGCCACCCCCGCATAAAACGCCGCGTGCCGCGCGTAACCATTCGTCCGGTCGGCCTCCGCCGTCCCCCAGTCGTAGTGACTGAAATGCGGCTGCGTCAGCGCCACGAGCATCCCGACGTCATCCGCCGCCCGCAGGATCTCCGCCAGGCTCAGATGCGCGCCGGGCAGGCAATCATAGTGGTGCGTGTAAACGAAGTTGATCCCCAGCCGGCGGAGCCGTTCGAGGCTTTCCCGCGCCGCCGCATACGTGGCCGCCGCCGCCCCCACCTGGGCATTGTCCAGCGGCACCGCCGACAGAAAAAGCCGCGTGCCGTTGAGCATGAAGTCGCGCCCCTCAATGCCGAATTCACGGAAGCCAAACCGCACCGGCGGCAGCTCATCCCGTTCACTCCCGCCCTCCTCCCGCAACGCGAGATGCAGATCGTATTGGTGTTGCGGCGTGTGGATGTCCCAGAGCTTCGTCGGCCGCCACTCCGCCCCAAACGTGAACCGCCCCTCCGGGAGCTCGTCGCCTCGGAACGAGCCGCTCTCAAACTCACGGACCGCTTGCCCCTCCTCAGTGATCCGTGCGTGCAGACGGTAGACGCGATCCGGCAACAGTTCACTCATGCCCACCGTGAGCGTGATCCGCCCGTGGCGCACCGACGTGACCACCCGCGCATCATCGAGCCGCGCTCCCGCCGGTCGGCCAGCGAGAAACACGTCGCCGCACAACCCGCGACGTTCCACCGCGCCCTTCACCTCGCGCGCCGCTGCCGTGTCGGTGTACGAGACCAGCACCCCCTTCAGCGGCAGCGCCACCACCAGCAACGACAACACGTGCTCGCTCCCCGGCCGACACCACCGGGTCACGTCAACTTCTCCTGCCGGGAAACGCAGTTCGCCGACGTTCTCCCCGTCCACAAACACCGCCCCATAGGAGTTCACGTACTCCGCCGCCACCGCGATGCGCCGTCCTCCCCACGTCGCGGGCACGCTGAACGAACGCTGGTACCAGGCCGCCGTGATCTCGCGCAACGGCACATCCCGCCAGTCCGGGTGCACGTGAACCGTCTGCGAGTCCTTCTGCATGTAACTCGTGATCCCCGGCCAACTGCCCGGCACCTTGAAGTAACCCCAGCCCTCCGCGGGCACCGTCACGGCTTGCGGCGTCGCCGGTTGCCAGCGCCACAGCCCGTTCAGACAAACCCGCTCCCGCGTTGGCGTCGCCTCGCGATGCGCCCGGGCCAGGTCCCACACCGCCGCAACGCCCTCCGGCAGGTTCACCGACGGTTGCGCCACGACCTCCGCCAGCAGCACCGCCGTCAGGACGGCGACCAGCAAACCCGGGCGGCCACCCCAACCAGGCGCCGGGCGCCGGATCAGGATCCCCAGCCTCTCACCTGTAGGCCGCGTGCCCCCACGCGGCGTCGAAGTCCCGGGTGGCCGCCACGGAGGCCCACCATTCGCTCTTCCTGTAGGCCGCGTGCCCCCACGCGGCGTCGAGGTCTTCCTCGCGCGAAATCGCATCCCGAAGGAGTAGGAGTATGGGGCATTCATGGAAAGCGACCGTCAGTTGGTCGCCTGGGCCACGGGCCACGCCAGCACCTGCCCATCCGCCAACAACCGCCGACGCAGTTTCACCGGATCCACCGCCTGCACCGCCACGTCTTCCTCCAGCGCATGCACCGCCGCCGTGGCCGCCGACTGGCCCAGCACCATGAAGACCGGTTCCATCCGGATCGAGCCATACGCGATGTGCGAGGCCGAAAGACAGACCGGCACCAGCAGGTTCGCGCACTCGCGCGCCCGCGGCACCAGCGCCCGGAAACCGATCGGGTAGGGCGCGAACCCTCCCACCTGAACGTCGCCTTCGTTCCGCACGTGCCCCTCCGCATCCACATACCGCTGGACATGATGCGAATCCATGCCATAGGCCGCCAACCCCACCGGATCTTCTGCCCGCTCGCGACCCTGGCAGTGATGCTGGGTCATCACGAGATCGCCGATCATCCGCCGGGCTTCCCGCACATAGAGCTGCTCCTGCCAGCCATCGCCCTCCACAAACTCGTCGCGACACATCCCCCACCGCGCCACCTCGGTGCGGATCGTTTCCGGCACGCGCGGATGATTGGCCAGCGTCCACATCAGGCCCTGCTGATAAAGCCGATGCCGCGCCACGATCGCGGCGCGCTGCGCGTACGTCGCCTCGGGATAGTCGTGGTTCTGGCCGATGAAATCGGTCGAGAAACCCGTCCGGTTGTTTGTGTCGGTCTTGCGGTTCGGCATCGCCGAGTTGATCCACGGCATCCCCCGCTCGCCCGCCTCGAAGTTCCGCAGCAGCAACTCGTACCACAGCGGCTCATAGCCCTCCGGCCGGTGAAACGGAATCCGGTTCTCCGGGTGATCGGTCAGGCACATCCGGAAGCAATACGCCTGCACCCGCCGGTCGCCGCTCCCCTCGACCCCAGGCCCCGTGGGATCGAGGAACGGCAGCCGGCCGCTCGCCGGATTGCCCGGCTCGACGTACGGATCCACCCCGTCCACGAACTGGTGGTACACTCCCTGGCCGGTCTGCACCCCGTTCAGTGTCTCATCATAGGTGGCGTTCGCCTCGCGCCCCACCGTGTAGCTCACCCCCGCCGCCGCCATCAGGTCGCCTTCGTACGTCGCATCGATGAACATCCGACCCGCGAAGGTCCGGCCGGACTCCATCCGGATCGACCAGATCTGCTGCGGAATCGATTGGGTCAGGGCCACGCCGCTCTTCCGTTCCAGCCGCTCGCGCCGGACCACCTCGATCCCATACGCCTTGACCCACGCCTCGAAGATGCCCAGCGCGACGCCCGGCTCGAACGTCCACATCGCATCCTCGCCCGCCGCGGTTCGCGTCTGGCCCCCATCCCGATACGCCTCCGACGACTGCCACTTCCAGGCCGCCGGGTCCTGGTAGTGCTTCCGGACGGCCCGGTAGAATTCGCGCGCCAACCCGCCAATCGCCGCCTTGTTGCCGATGTCGGTCTGGCCCAACCCGCCGCTGGTCAGTCCCCCCAACCGGCCCGCGGGTTCGATCACGACGACAGACCGACCCATCTGTCGCACCTGGACCGCCGCCGCCACCCCCGCCGACGTGCCCCCGTAGATCACGACGTCGTAGGTTGGTTGCGCGGCGGAGACTGCGGCCGTCGCGGCCAGCAGGAAGCTGTTGAATAGAGTCGAAGTCATGACGGGATCTGGCCCGGGGATGGATTGTCAGTGGCCAGAGCGTACTGCCCCCCGGCGTCCAAACCAAGGCCAAAGCCAGCCCCCCTGTGGCGCGGGCTTCCAGCCTGCTCCCTCCGTGGTTCATGGTCCCCAGGCATGGCCGCGGAGGCCAAGGGAGCTGCCATGAACCGCCCGGTGAGGGCACCAGACCCACGACCTGTAGGCCGGGTCCCCCGACCCGGCGGGGAGGGTTCATCGCCCCGGAGCAGGTCCGCAAGGAACAGGACCCTCCTCATGCAACACGGCATGCCGGGCCGTGGGGGTGGCCCCAGGCCGAAGGCCGGCACCACCGTAGACAGGGGCAACGCCCCCGGGACCACGCCCCAGGCCAAAGGCCCGCACCATCGTAGACAGGGGCAACGCCCCTGGACCGTGGCTCCTTGAAACCCGCGCCCTGCAAGGGCACACCCGTCGGCGGGTGGTCGATCCATCAACGCCACTCCGTCGACCCGACGAGGGAATCACCCCCCACAAACCCACCGCCCGCCCAAAATAGTTTGCGAAAGTTGTTGCCAAGCAGGCAAAAAAAGGCACGCTTCGCCCGTCTGTTAGATAGCTTGTCTCCTCTTAGGCAGGGCAATTCATCAGGTCAACGGAGTTTGGTGATGATTGCAGACCCGACGTTCGGGAACCGTCTCGGGAGTGCGGCTTAGTCGGACAGCAACACATCACATGAGTAACAAACTGTTTGTAGGAAACCTCTCCTTCAACGTCACCGAAAACGACCTCCAGGACGCCTTCGCCGCCCATGGCACGGTCACCGAAACCAACCTGATGATGGATCGCATGACCAATCGCCCCCGCGGCTTTGGCTTTGTGACCATGAGCACCCCTGAGGAAGCCCAGAAAGCCATCGAGGCCATGAACGGCCGCGAGCTCGACGGCCGCGCCCTCACCGTTAACATCGCCCGGCCCCGCGAAGAGCGCAGCGGCGGTGGCGGCGGTGGCCGGGGCGGATATGGCGGTGGTGGCGGCGGCGGCGGTGGTGGGCGCGGTGGTTACGGCGGCGGCGGCGGCTGCCGCGAGCGCTATTAAGCGCCTGCCCGAAACCAATCCTGTTTCCACCTTTAATATTTTGACGGCGCCGGCTTTCGCCGGGCCCTCTTTGCGAACCTCCGGCGTCCATGCCAGCCCCGTCACACAGCCGCCGACTGCACCTCGCCCCTGTATTTCTCGTACGGACTCCTGCGGGGACCGCGTTCGTCCCCGCGTGCTCCCGGACCTCGCGCTGGCGTGGCTGGGATGGTCACGCTGGCTCGTGCCGCTCGGCACCATCCTCGCCCTGTCGGGCTTCCTCACCCATCGCCCCCCCATCGCCGGACTCGCACAAGACTCTGCGTGGCGTCGACCTCCCTCATGCTGCTGCTCGCCGGCCTCGAAAGCCTCTTCCGCGTGGGCTGGTACGACTTCTAATCGGATGGGCCAGGCTGCGTCAGCTCCCGCCCTTCTTCCGCAAACTGCTCGTGCCCACGGGCCCGGTCTTCTTTCGTCGAGCCGGCCCCGAGCGCTGGACGGACGGGTCCACCACCGCCCTCGCTCAGCAAGGCATCCGTCCTGACGCTTACCCCGCGGAACCAGCCATCACGGTGTACGACGCCCTCGGTTTCCGGGAGGAGACCGGTCGCACCAACTGGACCGTGTCGGTCGCCTAACGATTCCTTCACCGAACTGGGTCACCTGCCGTTCGACCAGCTCTTCACCACCCGGCTGGGTCAGGAACTCCGCCGCCCCGTGCGTAACCTCGGGGTCAGCCATACCGGCCCGCTCACGCACCTGCATTATCTCGAAACCTACGGCCTGACCCCGGCCACCCGCGACGCGGTGATCGTGTTCTTCGAGGGCAACGATCCCGAAGACCTCGCCCGCGAGTACGATGCCCTCGCCAGGTGGTCCGCCACCGGCCAACGCCCGCCCCGGGGCCGACGCCCCCAAACCCCGCTGCTCCGCGCCATCCACGACGCCTGGCAGCGCCACCGCACCGAGCCCGTCCCGGTTTCCAGCCCCCCGAACGCCTGGTTCAACGGCCCCACCGGCCCCCAACCCGTCACCGTCAGCACCCCGCGCGGGCCCGTCGCCGACCTCCCCCCCGTCACCCTCAACGCCCTTGACGACTTCCTCACCCGTTACGCCGCCCTCGGCCAACGCCATGGCCTCGCTGCCCGACTCGTCTATCTTCGGGCCAAAGAAACCGTCTGCGACCACCTCACCATTGCCGCTGCGCCCCCGGAAGGCTGGAACTCGACACCCCCCACCGACCTGCCGGATCACCTCGCCCAACGCTGCGTGGCCACGGGCGTTCTCTTCCTCGACCTGACGCCCATCCTGCGCGCGAAGACGGACGCCGGCCGTGAGTTGCTCTACAACGGCCTCTATGACACGCACCTGAACCAACGCGGAGCCGAGGTGGTGGCCAACGCCCTCGCCCGTTGGCTCCAGCCCGCCTCACCCTCAGCCCCTCCGTAGGCGCCGACGTCAGGAGGCCTTGTACGCGCCAGGTGCGCGGCCCACGGCGCGTGGGTTCACCTCCTCGGCTGGCCATCCGACAGGCAAATCGCGACCGCCACATGGGAATCTCAAGCCTGTTCATCCCTCCGCCCGCAATCGCCTGTCCCCATTCGTCGGTCCTTCCTCGTCCACCCCATTCGTCTGTCCCTGCCGGCTGTCGGTTGCGGTTTCCTGCGGACCATGGACTATCCGGGCCGGGAGCCTCCCGCGCGCTGCCGGATGCCCCTGTCCGGTTTTTCGTCCGGCGGGTGTTCCCTCATGACGAACATGAACGACGACGCCGAACTGCTCCGCCGCTACGCCGTGGAAGGCGCCGAAGACGCTTTCGCCGAGCTCGTCCGCCGGCACCTCAACCTGACCTGGGCGGCTGCCCGGCGGATCACCGGCGACGCCGACCTGGCCCGCGACGTTGCCCAGACCGTCTTCGCCGACCTGGCCCGCAAGGCCCGTCACCTGCCAGCCCGCACCATCCTGCCCGGCTGGCTCTACCGTGCGGCGTGCCTGGCCGCCTACAAGGTCAACCGCAGCAACCGACGCCGCGCCGAACGCGAGGAGCGAGCCATGAACGATGCCCACCTCCCGCAAACCCCGCCGGAAACCGCCCTCGAGGTGGACCGCCTCCTCCCGCAACTGGACGCGGCCCTGGCGACGCTGAGCGGCACCGACCGCGACGCCATCGCGCTGCGCTTCCTCTCCGGCCGCAGCCTGGCCGAGGTGGGAACCGCCCTCGGCGTGAACCCGGACACAGCCCGCAAGCGCGTCACCCGCGCCCTCGAACGATTGCGCCGCTGGTTCGACCGCCGCGGCGTCGCGGCCACCTCGGACACGCTGGCCGCCGCGCTGGCCCTGGCCGGCTCCCAAATCGCCCCGGCCGGGCTCGCCGCCACCATTCCCGTCGCTTCCCTGGCCGCTGCCGGAACCCTTGGAATCCTCGAAACCCTCGTGCTCATGAAAACCAAGATCGCCTGGTCCGCCCTGGCCGTGGCCGCCGTGGCCACGCCCCTCACCTATCAGCAGGTCACGCTGAACCAACTCCGTACCGAGAACCGCGCGCTCGAGGCACAAGTGGCCGAGGCCGCCCGGTCCTTACCCGACGAGACCGCCCAAGCCCGCCAAGCCGCCGACGCCGCTGAACTCGAGCGACTGCGCGCCGACCACCTCGAGTTGTTGCGGCTTCGCGGCGAGATCGGCCGAATGCGGGCCGACCTGACCCGCGCAGCCGCCCTCGAACGGGAGCTCCTGGCACTCCGCGCCACCCACGCGAACGCCGCCCCTGCACCTGGCCCCGAGGCGTCCGACCTGGACCCCGTCGCCGCTGAGGCGGAGAAGTCGCTGGCCATCGCGAAAATGAATGCGTTCAAGGACTGGGCCCTGGCCATGCACCTCTACGCCAGCAACCACGGCGATCAGTTGCCCGCCACCCTCGCCGCGGCGCGCCCCTTTCTGCCCGAGCGGGAGGAACCTCATCCCATCGGCGAAGACGCCGTCGAACTGACTTTCCAGGGACGCTTCGCGGACATCCGCGACACCGCGACCACGATTGTCGCCCGGGAACGCGAGCCCTGGGTCAGCGTTCGCGGCAAGCTGTGCCGAACCTACGTTTTCGCGGACGGCCACTCGGAGATCCGCGCCTCCGCCTCGCTGGAGGACATGGCCACCTGGGAACGTGCCCGGGGGATCGCCAACCCCTGAAGCCGCCCGTTCGAGCCGTTCTCGATTCTGACGAGCGGAGGGGACCGGCACCCTGTGCCCGGCGGGGAACATGCTGGACCGTTGCGTGAAATCCGTCCCGGCC
>JABTUJ010000029.1 GCA_015075445.1 Verrucomicrobiales bacterium | reverse complement strand
ATGCCCCCAGTGTGGTCAGCTTCAGCCGCTCAAGTTCGAGCAGCTCAAGTGGGACGCCAACGACCTCACCAAGCCCGAAGGCAAGTGGCGCATTGATGCCCTCGCCGAGACGATCCGGTTCGAATGCGCCGGGTGCGGGCACCGGATGTCCGACACCGCGACCACCCGCCGGCACATCGCGACCCGGGGGCGCTTTGTTGCCAGCAACCCCTTGGCGTCGCGGGAGTGCGTGTCCTTCACCTGGTCGGCGCTGATCGCGCCCTGGGTGTCCTGGCGTTCGGTGGTCACCGAGTTTCTCGCTGCGACCGAAGCCATGCGCGCGGCGGACATTACCCCGATGTTCACCTTCATCACCGAGACCCTCGGAGAACCGTGGGACCTGGACCGCTACCTCAGCACAGATGATGAGTACCTCCTGGCGCGGCGGGAAGGGTATGACTTCGGAGACCCCTGGCCCATCGAAGCAGCCCGGTTCCTGGCGGCCGACCGGCAGGCCCGCGGCGGGGAGCATTACTTCTGGGTGGCGCGGGCCTACGGTGCCGGCGGTGCGAGCCGGTTGATCGGCTACGGCCGGTGCAACACCACCTCGGAACTCGAGGAAGTGCGCGAACGTCTGGGCATCCCGCGGGAGCGCTCGATGATCGACTCGGGCTTCAAGGCCTCGGAGGTGTACCGGTTTTGCCAGGCCACGGCCTGGCGGGCGATGAAGGGCGATGCAGCGGAGTGGTTCCTGCTGCCGGACCCGCGCACCCGCCGACCGATCCGCCAGGTGTGGCGCGTCATCATGGTTGACCCGAGTATGGGGGACGCGAGGAGGCGCACCCGGCGGCTGCTGCCGCTGATCCAGTGGTCCAACCCCAGCGTGAAGGATCACCTGGCCATGTTCACGCACGGCGTCATCGGTCAGTGGACCATTCCTCTGAAGACCGGCGCGGACTACTTGCGCCAGATGACGGCGGAAGTCCGGGAGGTCAAGGAGGATGCGTTCGGACGACAGCGCACCGTCTGGGTGCGCAAGCTGAAGGACAACCACTACCTGGATTGTGAACTCATGCTGCACGTCGCAGCGATTGCATCGGGCCTGTTGCGTCACATCCCCCTGCAAACCCTCGCCCCCCAAAAGGAAGAGGGGCCTGAAGCCGAGCCGGCATCGTAGCGTTCCCCCCTTTTGTGAATGGTAGCACGCCCACACGTTCCCGTGCGGATGCTGGTCCGCGCGTTGAAGCTGCAACTGACCGGTGCGCAGACGCTTGTCGGTGCGTTACAGGGCCTGATCACGTCCAAATGGACCGCCAACGTAGTCAACGGCCAGACCATCCTGACCGCGGCCGAGGCCGGCGGTTCGGTGACATTCACCTTCGACCGCGCCTATACCCCGGCCGAACTCGCCGTCATGGCGGAGGAGGCGCTGGAGTGGGTCAGTACTCTGGCCGACCCGGAAAACCCGCCGCTTGATGTCGCCCGTTACACCCGCGTTCACACGACCTTTCATCGCGCCGTCCTATGATTCGCGCCATCCGCAGCATGCTGGGACTTGATGTCCCGGTGCCGGTACGTCGTGCGGCTCGACCCGTTCAGCCTTCAGCCCGCGTACCGAAGGAGACCGCCGAACCCTTCCGGCATTACTTCGAGGCGCTCAACGTCACGGACCACCGAACCCCGGTGCCGGCGGGCAGCACATCCTGGCTGGCCTATTACAGCCGGCAGCGGCTGGGGCAGATTGCGCGGTGGCTCTGGGACAACTCGGGCATGGTGTACTACGCCACTGACCTGATCGCCAACTACTCGACTCCGATGATCCCGCGGGCGTCGACCCAGGACCGGAAGTGGAACGAAGCCGCCAACGCATGGTTCGATGAGTGGGCCGCCCGGGCCGACTTCTACGGGCGCGTTGACTTCTACGGGTTGCAGCGGGCGGCATCCTTCTACGTGGACACCGACGGCGAGGCCTTCATCCACTGGGTCGATCTGGACGGTCTGCCCCAGGTACAGCTCGTGGACTGCTGGCGCATCGACAAGCGTTCATCGGCTCAAGATCTGATTGATGACGGTGTTCAGCTTGACGCCGTCGGGCGGCCCGTCGGGTACTGGTTGGACCAGAAGACCCTGCTGCCCGGGAACACGATCACTCACCTGGCGGAATGGGATCGCAGCACCGGGTCGCGCGGTCTGAGCCCGATTCGGCGCGGATCGAATGACATGCGCGACGGCCAGGACATCAAGGGGTTTCAGAAGGTGCTGTCCAAGCTCTCGACTACGCTGACCGCCGTCATCCAGGGCCGCATTCCAGTTCAGGAAGGTCCCTTTGGGGTGCCCGCGATTGTTCGTGGCGAAGCTGTGCCTGCAGGTTCGACGACGGAGGACAATGAGACCCAGCGCAGTTACACCGTGGCCGAACTGCTCGCGGGCGACATCCCGGTGTTGCTCGAAGGGCAGGAACTGAAGCAGGTGAATACGCCCAGCGCGCCGACCAACAACATCGAGGTGATCCAGTTCCTGGCCGGGTCCTTTGTCGCCGGCCTGGGCCTGCCGCCGGCCTTCTATCTCGACGAAAAGCTCACCGGCCCCAATCAGCGGGCGGTCAACGGTAAGGCCCAGAAGCGGTTCGACAAGCGCAAGGCGGTCATCAGTCGCCTGAGCCGTGATGCCTGGCTGCGGGTGATCGCCGCCGGAATCGACAGCGGCCGGCTGCCGGCGGCCCCCGGGTGGGAGCGATGTGACTTCATTGCCCCGGCGGAACTGACGATTGATGTCGGGCGCGAGATGGCGCAGGAACGCGAGGACGTAGCCTTCGGCCTCATGACGCGGCGCGACCACTACGGGGCGCGCGGCAAGATGTGGCAGCGGGAGACGGATCAGGTTTACGAGGAACTGGACTACATCCTCGACCGAGCCAAGGCGGTGGCCGCTGAGCACAACCTTTCGGTCGACACCGTCATCCAGATGTTCGGCATAAAGTCGACGACCAAGTCCCAGGAGAAACGCGATGAACGAAGTGAAGATGCCGGCGATGCTGGCCGCGCAGACGATGCTACTTGAGCCGCGGGCGGCCGCGGCGATTCTGTCCCAACTTCAGATCGGCCCCCAGACGGGAGAACCCGAACGGTGGCGCAAGGCCCGTGAACTGTTCGCCCCGCGGACCGACATCAGGGACGGCATTGGAGTCCTGGAAATCACCGGGGCGCTGGCGTACCGGCCCGACCTGGGGGACATCATCTTTGACGGCGTCGAGGACAGTGCGGCCGTGGCCGAGGCCTTCAGCTCCCTGGAAGCGAACCCCAAGGTGGCGGGCATCGTCCTGAACGTGAACTCGCCGGGCGGGTTCTCGGTCGGGGGGGCGGAGATCGCGGACGCGGTGTTCGGGGCGAGCAAGCCGGTGGTGGCCTGGACCGGAGGGATGATGTGCAGCCTAGCCTACTGGATCGGCTCCCAGGCCGACGCGGTGGTGGCGGCCCGCAGTGCGATGATTGGGAGCATCGGAGCTTACGTGTCGCTGGTGGACTTCCATCGGATGCTCATCAGCGCCGGCATCGAAGTGAAGGTGTTCCGCAATGCCGAGGGCACCTTCAAAGCGGCGGGAATTCCCGGCACCGAAATCCCCCGCGAACACGCCGAGGAGTTTCAGCGTTCGGCGCAACGGGCGTTCGAGACGTTCCGGGCGGATGTGCTGCGGGCGCGTCCCGGGATCGGGACGGAAGCCATGAGGGGCCAGGTTTTCGATGGTCAGCAGGCTAAGCAGGCGGGCCTGATTGATGCGATTGGAGGGCTGGACTACGCGCTGGCGGTGGCCAAGCACCTGTTCGCCAGATCGTAGCGTCCGGAAGCATGCCTTTTCCGTGAATCAGTTCCGGTGACCGCAGCCAGGCCATTCGCGGCATCGTAGCGTTTCCCCCTTTGGTGAAGTGCGAAATATCATCGTTTACGATCATGAATCTGCCTGATCAATCAGACCTGCTGGCCCGCCTCGGCACCACCGAGACGGCCCTGGCGTCGGTTAAAGCCGAGCTGGCAACGCTCAAGACCGAGCATGAAGCCTCAAGCGCCCTGCTTCAGGAAACGGCGGACCGCCTGAGCGCGGCGACGCAGGAGCGGGACAATGCGCGGGCGGATGTGACCAAGCTCACGGAGGAGCGCGATCACCTTGCGGCTCAGCTTGAGACGGTGAAGGCGGAGCGGACCGCGGCCGTCAACGCGAAGACCGCGGCCGAAGCTCAGCTCACCGACTTCAATACCCGGGTCGCCGCCGAAGTGAATCGGCTGGGGCTGGGCAAGGTGCCGGCCCCGGCATTTGCCGGCAAGGACCCCAAGACTCTCACCCCCACCGAGCGCGTCTTGATGGCCAAGGGCGTTTCCTCGCTCGAAGAACTCAACCGTCAGTAGTCAGAAACCACCACCACACACGCCGTAGTTTATGCCCACGTCCATCGAACACCTCTGGGTCCCCGATGTATGGCTCGCCGCCATGCGCGAAAAGCTGGCCACCCGCCCGAGTCTATTCAACAGCCCGGTGGTCTCGGCCAATCCGAAAGCCGCCGAACTTGCCAACGGTCCGGGTGAAACCGCCGTCATCCCCTTCTGGAAGGACATCACCGACCAGGATGATGAGGTTCAGAAAGAGGACACGGCTCCCGCGGTGGACAACGTGATCACCGCCGGGGTCATGAAAGCCGTAGCGTGCAACCGGGTGACCAAGAACTCCTCGACGGCCCTGGCCGCGGCGGTGTCGGGCGGTGAGCCTGTGGGCGAAATGATTGCCCAGATGGCGACGCGCCGACTCAAGCAGCGGCAAAAGACCCTCCTGGCGATGTTGCGGGGGGCGTTTGGTTCGGGTGCTGGCGCACCGAACAACACCGACGGCTGTCTGAACGCGCTGAAGGTGGACAAGTTCAGCGAAGCGGGAGCGACGCCAGCTCCCGATCAGTTGATGAGCGTGGACCTGTTCATCACCTCCAAGGCGCTCATGGGCGAACTCATGGATGATCTGTTTCCGGGGGCGCTCCTGATTCACCCCAACGTGGTCGCCGGTCTCGAAAAGGCCGATGTGATTGCCTTCAAGGAGGCATCGCTCGGACCCTTCACGATTCGAACCTATCGGGGCATCCCATTCTTTGTGAGCGAGTCGCTCGTCCGGGCCGGCGGTACCAGCGGCTACGTGTACGACACCTATCTGCTCGGCCCCGGGATCCTGGCCTACGGCGAGAAGCCGCAGATTGCCGGAAATGTCGTCAATGTGGCCGCGCTGCAATTCGAGCAGGACAAGGCGAAGAACAATGAGGTCATCTATGACCGGACCCGGTTTGTGCTCCACTTGAACGGGCTGCGATGGAAGGGCACCATCCAGGAGGAAAGCCCGGAGAACTCTGATCTGCAAACCGCCGGCAACTGGGAGTTGGTCTATCAGACGCCGAACCGGGTTGGCGGCATCTGCATTCGCACCAACGGGTAGTCTGCACAGCCAAGGCGGGGTGGCGTCGTCGTGCCGCGGCGCTGCCCCGCCAACCTTCAGCTCAAGAATCTCATGAAACACAAACTCCTGATCCTGTCTGCCGTCCTGGCCTTCGCTGCTACCGCCTTGGGCCAAGGGTCCTTTGATCGCGTCGCCGTCGTGAATGGCGGGACGAACTACGTGGCGGCCGAGACGACCATCACTGCGGGCTCAGCCGGCGGGGGTCTATCGGTGGCGCGGTTCGACAACATCGGCCTGCTCATCACGCAGAAGCCGGCGGCCACCAACGTCCAGGCGAACGTGGTCTACACCTTCGCGAAGGGACTGTCCGATTCTGAAATCGAGACGGTGGGGTCGGTTACCATCACGATCCCGACCAGCACGAACGCAACGGCGCAGACCGTCTGGACGAATATCAGCGTCCCGGGAGCGGCCTACTTGAAGCTGCTTTCGATCGCGAATGCAGCGACCGTTCCCGTCACGAACATTACGGTCACCGCGGTCCGTAAGGCCCCGGCGGTCGTTTCACTCAATCGGTGACATGAGGTTCCAGAAGAAAGGAACTCCGGTCCCGGCGGAGGAGGTAGTTCAGCCTGACCCCGTCGCGGAAGCGCCGCCTCTCAAGCCGGTGGTGGACCCCTTCCCAAAGGCTCCTCCGATGACGGCGGCGATGGTCTTGTCCACGGCTCAAGCTCAGAGCGAAGCGGGTCGGCTTCATCGCCTTCGCGCCCTGGCACGATACAACACCGATGTCGCCTGGCTTCTTGTTCAGGCGGGGGTGTAGGTGTAGAAGTGACCGCCGTTCAACAAGCACGGGCCGCCGGCGTTCAGGCTTTGCTGGCTCAGCGGGGGGTGTCCCTCACACTGCTGCCCGATGGGGTTTCGTTCCTTGGCCTCATCGAGCAGTATCAGAGTCCGTTACCCGGGTCCCTGGCGGACTCTGGCCCCCGCCAAGTCGATGCAGACACGCGCACGGCGGTCCGCCTGGCAATCCTGAGTTCGGCCTTGGTGGGCCTGAACGTGGAGATCGGTTCGGTGTTTCGCGATGACACCATGAACGGCTTCTATCGGGTGGTGCGGATCGAACGGGGCGGGGTGGACATCCTGGCCCGGTTCACCTGTGAACGGGAGGGGGCGTGAGCGAATTGGCCGACGGCGTGCGGGTGGACACGTCCACCTTCGAGGCGGCGATGAATCAGTTCATCGCCCTCAAGAAGCTCACGCTCGCCGAAGGCCTCCGGCTTCAGGCGGGTCTGTTAGCCGACGAGTTGGTCCGGGACACGCCGCCCCAGGCCGGGACGGTTACCGGGAAGTCATACGGCGCGCGGAAGGCCGGCGAAGCTCGCGTCAGCCGGGACATCCGCCGGGCGGTCCGGCCGCTGGACCCTCGGCAGTGGACTTCCGACAGCATGGCCGAGCTGATCCGCTCCAAGAATGTCGAGGCGCTGCAGACGGCGTTCAGCCGGTTCAGTCCGCTACGCATCCTGCCGTTCTCGCCCGGCCTGCATCAGGAGGCGCGCAGCTCAGAAGGTGCGGTCGAGAAAGACAAGGGCCGTGCGACGCCCGACATGGCTGAGCACGTCGCCTATGTGAAGCGGATGAAGGCCAGGGTGGGCCTGGCGAAGGGCGGTTGGGCCGCGTCACAGAAAGCCCTGGGGCGGCGGGTGCAAAACTGGCTGACGGCCCATCTACGCTACGGCCGGCTGATCGACCACACCGACCGACCCGAGCCGTCGCTCACGATGGAGAATGATGCGCATTGGGCCGGCAGTCGGTTGGCGGACATCACCGTTCGCAAAGCCATGACCCGGCGGGAGGGGCGGATGCGCCGCTGGATTGAAGGTGCCCTGGCGGCTCAGGCACGGAAGGCGGGGCTGGCATGAAGATCAGCGAGGTCCAACCTCACGTGAAGACCCTCCTGGAAGCTCACCCGGGCCTGACGGATGCTGCTGTCGTGCTCGATGACGGCACCGGAGAAGCGAACCCTGCGCGTCAGATTCTCCTGCGCAAGGCGGGCGTGTGTCTGATCGTGTGGCGGGTCGAGGGCGGTGACGTTGTCGACGTTTCGCGCACTGGCGCCCTCGTTGAGCGCCTGCTCATCTTTGTGTTCGTCGAGGAAAGCGTGGCGGTCAGCCGGTCCGAGCAAGGAGCTGGACTCAAGCACGAAGACGCCACGCAGTATGTCATGGAAGCGTTATCCGGGGCCGTCGTGGGGCCGGACCGAATCACGCTCGAAGACCCACCGTTCATCAACATGGGTCGGGTTAACGGAGTCAACCGCCTGATGGTCTGCGCGTCGACGCTCCTAACCATTACCCCCACCAATGCAGGTCAAGCTCTCTAGTGTGAACAGACTGACAAAGGTAGCCATGTGGCTGTGGGTGTTGCACGGTGCTAGCCTGGTGGCCGTAGCGGTCACCCCGGAGGTGAACGAAGCGGTCAAGGCCGTCGACATCGCCCGCGAAAAGGACGTGGTCTGGCTCTCGCTGGCGACGGCGATTGTCGCCATCGGGTTTTCGGCCTGGCTGGTGCGGCAGTTGGTCAACCAACAGGCCCAGGTGGTCAAGGCGCTCCAGGACCTCCGCGCGGAGCTGGGAACCCGCCCGTGCATCCTCCCGGAGTATTCCCACCCTCAGCCAGATCGAGTTCGACGCTGACATGATTCCGCCCACCATTCGCGTGCGCCTACTGCGCGCCCACATCATCAACGGCCAGACCTTCCCAGCCGGCCGGGTGGTGAATCTGTCTGCGGCCTCGGCCGCCATCATCCTGGACTGCCGAGTCGGCGAGCTGGCGGACCCGAAGCCGTCTGTTGCCGCCCCTGAACCTTCGCTCCCCTCTGAATCCAATCCGAATCCGTAACACCGAAACCCATCGAACCCTATGCCCAGTGCCATCACCCTCGGCCACATCGAGGCCCACGAGAAACTCACCGCCCGCGTCCTGTTCAAGCCCAACGGCCAGTCGGCCTACGTGGACCTGGGCAACGTCAAGGAGTACAGCGAAGCGCACGAACGGACGGCCGTGACCCGTGTCGTTGCCGAGGCGGGCTTCCGCCGGACCAACGACGAGCAGACCGACGTGCTCAGCTACGCCTGGGACTTCACGCTGGATGAGTTGGACGCCGAACTCCTCAAGATCAAGGATGCGTCCACCCAAGGCGCGAAGATCGAGCAGGCGGCGGCGACGGCCCCGGCCGGCACGGCGACGATTGAAGACATCGCGCTCAATCGCTGGCATCCGATCGGGAAGGTCGGGCTCAAGGCCGTGGTTGCCACGAAGGGGGTGACCCCGCTGGTCGAGGGCACCGACTATGACGTGGACCTGGATGCCGGCCTGATCCGGTTCTACGGCAGCACGCTGGTTGCCGGCGACGATGTCAGCCTGACCTTCGGCAATGACGCGGTGGACTTCGAGGTGTTCACCGGCGGCAACTCGGTCCCGACCCTGCGCGGGGATGTCATGATCCTCGAGACGAATCAGTTCTCCCGGATTCCACTCCGGACCACGACTTTTAACGGCGTACTTCGGGCCACCGAATTCCCGACCCAGTCGGGTGAGTTTGGCACCTGGAAGGTCCGCGCGACCGCCACCAGCAAGCCGACGATCAAACGCCGTTCGGCAGCCTAGTAGCAGCCATCCCTTCACGCTGCCAGCCGGGGAGGGGACTGTGCTCCCTCCCCGGTCTTCTCCCAACCATGAGCGACTTTGCCATTCTCCACCCCGTCCGTGAGGTGCCCGTTCGCGGCGAAACCGTCACCGTCCGCGAAATGCGGTGGAAGGACGCGGTTGCCTTTTCCGAAAGGCTCTCCGGCATGATGGGCCAGTTCACCGAACCTGACGGCGGGCTGTCTATTACCCCCTCAAAGCTCGGAGCTGTCATCGCCCGGAGCGGAAGCCTGGCGACTGAATTGCTCGAGCGCGCCACCGGCAAGGAGCGGGAGTTCCTCGATGAACTCCGACCCGTCGAGGTGTTCGAACTGCTCGCGGCCGCGGTCGAAGTGAACATCCATGAGGACCTGTTGGGAAAAGCCCGCGGGGTCGGGCAGGCGCTCAGAACAGCGCTCGGCGGTCAGATCAAGCCTCCTGGGGACCCCTAATTGACCTGCTGGTACACCAGGGGTATTCGCTGACCGACATCAACTGCATGACCGTCCGACAACTGTTCCACTTCGCCAGCATCACCTTCGCACGGTTGAAGGAAATCAACCGGGCCATCAAAGCCCGACGCCGCTGATATGGCAAAGCCGCGCATCGAGATCGAGCTGACCACCAAGGGCGCGTCGGCGGTTCAAAAGACGCTGAGCGGAGTCCTATCGAGCGTGAAGTCATGGGTCGGAGGCCTCGGGGCGGTAGTCGGGGCGGCGTTCTCGGTCCGGGAACTGACCCGGGGACTGCAGGAGGCGGTTACGGCGCTGGACGCCGCCGGCGCCGCGGCCCAGAAGGCGGGCGTGGGAGTGAAGGAACTCTCGACCCTCGGCTACGCGGCCACCATCTCGAAGGCCAATGTCGAACAGTTGCAGGTGGGCCTACGGTTCTTGAACCGCAGCATCTTCGAGGCGGCGAAAGGGGCGAAGGAGTACAGCGAGGCCTACAACCAGCTTGGGGTGTCGGTTCGCAATGAGGATGGGTCGCTCCGGTCCACGAGCGAGGTCATGTTGGACATCGCCAACCGGTTCGCCGAAATGCCCAACGGCGCCCAGAAGACGGCGCTGGCGATGCAGTTGCTCGGGAAATCAGGTTCGGAGCTGATCCCGTTCCTGAACCAGGGGGCCGCGGCTATCCGCGGGTTGCAGGAGGAAGCCCGGGTCTTCGGCGTCGAGGTGACCCCGCAGGCAGCGCAGGCGGCCGGGGACTTCAATGACAACCTCCAACGGTTGCAGTATGCGGCCAGGGGTATGTTCCAGCAGATCGCCGCCGAGCTGCTACCGGCGCTGGTGGCGTTGACCGACCGCATCGTGGCCCTGGCCAAGTCGAGCGAGGCCCTTGGTGTAGTCGGCCGGGCGCTGTCCGCCGTTCTGAAGGAGGTGGCGTGGTTCCTGGTCGGCGCGGCCGAGGCCGTGAAGGTCCTGGCCACCGCGTTCGACATCCTCACCGATTACCTCTCGGTGCCCCTGTTCGCCCTGGGCCGGTTCGCCGGGGCGCTGCAGGACCTGGCCGGGATCGTGGTCTCGAGCGTCGGCGAGATGCTCCGGCAGTTCGAAGCTCTCGGGAACATCATGGCTGCGGTGTTCGCTCGGCAGTTCGGCGTGGCGGCGAGGCTCGCCGAGACCGCCCTGAAGGACCTGACCGTCTCGGCGGCCAAGGCGACGGCCGACATCGCCGGTGGGGTGGCCCGGGTAGTCGGGACCGTAGGCGAGACCGCGGACTACGCGGCCGAGGTCCAGATCAAGGCCGCGCGCAAGTGGACCGAAGCCCTCGACGTGGCGGGCACGGCCATGATCCGGTTCGAGTGGGAAATGGACAACGCCATGCCGCCCGCCGCCGCGCTCGATGCCGGGGCCTTCGAGCCGGGCGAGTTCGATTCGACGGTGGTGCTGCGGCAACGGACCAAGCTCGAACTCGAAGCCCAGGCCCAGACCCTCGCCGACCGGCGTCTCGAGCTGACCACGTCCATCGCCCGACTCGAAACCGACCGGTTCACGTCAGACACGGAGCGTTTCCGGCAGACGCTCGCCTGGAAACGGGAGGAACTGGCCCTGGTCGAGGAACACATCCGCCGGCTCAAGGAACGGCTCGAACTCGAGCAGGATGAGCAGACCCGTCAGTTACTCATCCAGCAGATCCGGCAGGCCGAGCGGGAGCAGGCCGGTCTCGGGACCGACATCGCCAAGCAGCGCAGTCAGGGTGACCCGGCATCGATTCGGGACCAGTTAATGGTAGCGGCTGATGACATGGCGCGGCGGATCGGAACCCTGGCCCAGCAGATCGCCCGCAGCTTCACATCGGTTGTCGGCTCGGCCATTGACGGAATCGCGGAGAGCATGTCGGGCCTGATTCGGGGCACGATGGACTGGGCGGACGCCCTGCGAAACGTCGCCCAGACAATGGGCACCGCGGTGGTTAACGCCATCTCGAGGATGTTCGCCGAGTGGCTTGTCGGCCGGGCCATGATGGCGGTGAAGAACATCCTGTTCTCGCAGCAGGAGGGCGCCGCCGACGCTGCGGCCAAGGCCCCCGGCGCCCTGATGTCCTCCATTTCGAGCTACGGCGTCGCCGCCCTGGTGGGCACGGCAGCCCTGTTCGCCGCCGTCGCCGCGATGTCGGGCGCGTTCGCCCAAGGCGGCGTGGTGCGAGGTCCCGGCGGGCCGAAGGAGGACCGGGTCCTGGCCCGACTCTCCCCCGGCGAGTACGTCATCCCGGCCGAACGGGTCAGCCAGTACGGCACCGAGTTCTTCGAGCGCATCCGCCAGGGGCAGGACGTCATCAACTTCGCCCTGGCCCGGGCGTCCGCGGCCGCGGGGCGCGTGAACGTCGCTGGCCTGCGAGACTACGGTCAACCCGCCTTGCAGGCTGTGGAAGGCCAGATGCGGCAGATAACCGCCGAGACCGCCCTTCTCGACGCCGTAACTGGCGGTTCTCGGGACGCTGCGCCTGCGTCTTCGCCGGTCGACCCGTCCAAGGTCAACCTGAGCTTGGTCCTGGTCGACTCGCGCAACCAGGCCCGGCAGTTCCTCGAGTCGGCCGAAGGCGAAGCCCGGTTGGTCGAGATCATCCGCAAACGTCGCATGCAGGTCGGCATCCCCACCTGATGGCCGTCACCGAGGTCAACGGCCACGTCCTCTTGCCGCACCTGCCCGACTGGTCGCGGCCGGTGCAGTGGTCGCGGCTCTGGCAGACCGACGTGCAGCGGGTCCTGACCGGGGCGGAGGAGCGTCGAGGCCTTCGGCCGAAGCCGCGCGAATCCCTCTCCTGGAAGCTGATCCCCTTCGATGTCACCGAGCAGACGCCGCTGCTGGCCCGACTCCGAGCGGCAGCTAAGTCGGGGCTGGCCTGTGCGCCGTACTGGGGCCGAGGCCGGCGCGTCGTGTCGGCCGCCGGCACCGAGCTGGTTCTCGATGCCGAGGATGAAGCCTGGCCGTGGTTCCAGGCCGAGGACTACCTCCTGCTACGTTCCACCGCAGCCGAGGCGGTCGAGGCCTTCGAGCTGGCCCAGGTCGAATCGGTCAACGGCGTCACGTTCACGCTCACGGCAGCCCTGGTCGGGACCTGGGGCGAAGGCACCTGGGCTTGGCCGCTGGTCTTCGGCCGGCTCACGTTCTCGGACATCACCCACCGCACCGACTGGCACGCGGGCGTCACCGTTACCCTGTCCGAACTGGTGGTGCGCCCGGACCCGCCTTCCTGGGTGGACATCTGTTTCCTCGATCCCTGGGGCGGTTGCGAGTCCTGGGGCAACATGCCCGACCAGCAGTTCCCCGCTCCCTTCAACCCCGACTCAGCCCTCCTGGTCGAACAGGCTTACACCTGCCTCGATCCCTGGACCTACACCTTCTGGGCCGTCCGCGGCGTGGCCGTCCGCTGGACGCTGGCCAACTTCGCCTACGTGGGCGCCAGCTACACTTTCGCCAATGAGACCCTCCTGATCGAATGGCCGCCCGGCTTCCCTACCGTGATGGAGGAATGCGTCGCCGTCAGCTTCGGCTCCGCCGGCGGTTACGAAACCTGGCGCAACCTGCCCGATGATGAGATCGCCGGCTCATGGGACGGGGAGAAGAACGATCTGAACCCGGACTGGACCGTGGGCGGGATGCCCCTCTGGGTCCCAACCGTGATGACTTGATATGCCGATCTCCAAGAGCACCGGAACCGTGACGGGGCAGGCCAACGTGGGCATCCTCACCCTCCAGCAATACAGCCTTCGCGCGGCCCTAACCCTCCCCGGCCGCAGGGTCCTCACGCCCATTCAGCGCAGCAGCAGCGGCACCACCCGCACGCTCTACTTCGCCGAGGACCACGGTCTGAACGTGGGGGACCTGTTCCTGGTCGGCGGGTTCACGAACGCGGCCTACAACGAGGCCAGCAGCCACACGCTCGGGGTCGTGAGCGCCGTTTCCCTTCCCAATCGGCTGAGCTACACCCGCGGCGCGACGCTGAATGAAACCACCGTCGATGTCACCGCCGGGAGCATCATCGCGTTGGGCTTCCGCAACCTCCGGGTCGCGGTCCGCTTCGCCATCCCGTGCAATGCGAACTTCGTCGCCCAGGACCGTCTCTGGGGCTTTGGGCTGAGCCAGGGAGCAAATCCGGTGGGGGCATCCAACTGCCTTTACTGGGGCGGGTACGGAACACGCCCGGGCACGGCGACCTACACCGACGCCACCAAAACGCTCTCGCTCTCCCAGGGAACCAATTACCCGTACATCTACAAGGTCGGGGCGACTTGGAACGCGGCGGGCCTTCAGTTTAACCCCGGCATGGGGGCGGACCGAAGCCGCCCGCAAATCTGGGCCATCGACTGGCGACGTTACGATGTCTCCAACTACGGGACATTGACCGTGGCGCGATGCGCCGAAGCCGACCAGACCCGGGAGGACCTTCTGTACCTCCTGCGTAGCCAGGTGGCCCTGGCCTCAGGGGGTAGCGTCAGCATCGGGGGACGGTCCTATGGTTCGCTGATCTACTTCCACACGACCGAGTACGCTCCCCTCACTCACGCTGGCGGTGGCGTGCCTTACGTCGAGATGTTCGCCTGCGACCCCGCTTTCCCGGCGGAGGTGTACGACATCGGTTACTCGATCTGGTGATGACCTACCGCGACCGCCCCGTCTTCGAGCTGACCGTGGACTGGACCGCGCTGCCCGCGGGCCGGATCGAGTATGACCTGCGCGAAGTAGCCCTGGGGTTCGGCGCCGAGGCCTTCTACGGCGAGCAGGAACACGCCGTGCACGGCTGGGACCTGCGCGTCTGGCTGGACACGCCCGAGGGGATCGACGAGCTGGATGCTTTCACGAAGGCCCTCGGCGGCCGGCTAGTCGGCTTCTGGCTCCCCACGCCGGTGTCTCCCTTCCGCATCGTGGCCGGCGTCTCCGCCACCGCTTGCGACATCGCTTCTGCTGGCCTGGCTTCGTCCTGGGCGGACCATCCTTCCTCCTTTGTGTGGTTCACTCGGGCGGGCCAGGCCGGCAAGGGGGCGAAGATCACCGGCGTCATCGAAAACGGCGACGGCACCGAACGGGTCACGTTCGAGGAATCGGTCAGCGTGGATGAGACTTGGCAGCCGTGGACCCTGGCCTACGTGCGCCTGGCCGAGGACACCGAGCGGGGCGAGTTCACCGCCGAGGGCCGTCAGGTCCGCACCGTCAAGGTCCTCGAGCTGCCGGCTGAATATGCCGAGATCGAGGCCGGCACCCGACCGGTGTTCCTCTACCGCCTCTGGGTCGGGGAGGGTGCCGAACGGGTGGACTGGTTCTGGACCAGCTTCGCCTGGGACCTCGAGGACGTGAACGAACAGACCTACCTGGCCCGCCGGATCACCCACGAAACCATCGGCTATGACACCACCGGGGTCCGGCAGGGGGTCGAGATCGAGGTCGAGCGCCTCGAAGACTCGCCCTTCGGCCTCGCCTTCCCGCCGCACGGCTGCCAGCCGTTGAACGTCGAGATCGCCACTGCCGACTACTCGAACCCGACCGCCCAGGTGGTCCTCTTCAGCGGCGTGGTCACGTCGGTCCAGGCCGAGGGCCGGAAGCTGCGCGCCCGGTGCGTCACGCTGTGGGGCGGGGACCAGACCCGGGTGCCGGCGTTCTACTTCTCCACCCGCTGCCAGTATCGGGTTTTCGAGCCGGGGACGTGTGGCCTGGATCGGGCGGAGTGGGAGAAGAAGGCCACGATCACGGCGCTGACCGGTCGGGACGTGACGGTCGCGGGGCCGACCCTTTCGGGCGTCATCGCCAACTGGTTCGCCGAGGGCTGGCTCGAGGTCGGGTCCGGGATCGGGCGCGAGGTCCGGCTGATCCTGAAGCACGAGGCCGAGAGCGCCCTGACCGCACGCTCAACGCCCGCTCACGTTCAGCGGCGTCGATGCCGGTGACATCACCGGCTGTGATGGCCGGTGGGGGACGTGCGATGGAGATTCGACAACACCGCCCGCTACGGCGGGCACCGGTTCGCCCTGCGCAACCTCGCCATCAAGGCCCTCGAAGTCCCGCAGGTCAACGGAGGCAAGAAGTGAACCCGACCACCCACATGGGAAGCCCCTCTTCCCAAATGGGAAGCCTTTCTTCCCAAATGGGAAGCCTTTCTTCCCAAATGGGAAGAACATCTTCCCAATACGAACAACATCTTCTTACGGCCGCCCTCCGCTGGAAGGGCACCCCGTTCCGCGAGCACGCGCGCATCTGCGGCGCCGGAGTGGACTGCGTCCAACTGGCCGCCGCACTCCTCGAGGAAGCCGGCCTGGCCGCGGGTCTCGATTTCCCGCCCTACGCCGTGGACTTCGGGGATCATGCCGACAGCTCGCCCGTCCTGGCCTGGTTCAAGGCTCGCCCCGAGTGGACCGCGGTCCCGGCCGAAGACATCGCGCCCGGGGACGTGGTCCTGTTCCGGGTCGGCCGGGTGGTCAACCACGTCGGGGTCGCCCTCGGGGACCAGCGGTTCTGCCATTGCCTGCGCGGGCACGGGGTCCTGATTTCCCGGCTCGATGACCCGACCTACGCCCGGCGCTTCGTCATCGCGTTCACCGCCGGATGACTGATCATGTTCAGCAGCGCCAGCGCATCCTCCGCCGCCAGGGCTCTGGGCGAGACCCTCCACCCTGGCTGCCGATGGGCACGGTAGCCCGGTGCCCTACCCGGCCGGCGCGCGCTGGGCCTGACCTGGATCAGCGAACCACAAGGATTGTCCGGTCGGTCCGGTCGAAGAAGTCGGCAGAGCGGCAGACCGTTGGCCACAACTCTTCGCCCAGCTTCGCCGGAATGCTCTGCGTCAGGCCGGTCCAGACCTACGCCATCATCGTGGACGATGAGACGGCCTGGGAGGGACCGCTGAACGCGGGGCGTGACTCGGCAGGATCACCGTCGACGCGGCTCAGCTCACCCTCTGGGGCACGGCCGCAGGTGGACGCCGAGGCTGGCCGGCGGCGGGGTCAAACGACACCGGGGCCAGTGTTACGTGGTCTGTGACTGGCTGCTCGGCGCAGGGAACCGCGGCCAGGTGCCCGGCATTCGGTTCGAGCTGACCCGGCTCGGTGGTGAGCTGGCTCACGGTGTCGGCCGGCCTGAACGGCGGGGTCAGCCCGGTTACCGCCCTGGGCGAGCTGATGACCGACACCCGGTTCGGCGCCGGCCTGCCCTCCTCGGCTCTGGACACTGGCTGGAACGCGGTGGCGACCGGCTGATTCACCGACGGCCTTCAGCCTCTCGGTGTTCCTGGATCAGGTCACCCGCCTGGACGGGCTGCTCAATGACTTCCTCGGTGCCTCGACGCCGCCCTGTACCACCGGCCGGGAAGCTCAGCCTGCGGTTGCTGCGGGACAGCGTCGCCGGTCGCCCTGGACCCCGGGAACCTGCTCGAAGCACCCGACCTGACGGCGCACGGGTGGACCGAGGTCGTCAATGAAGTGGTGGTCCGGTTCAAGAACCGGGACCGGAACTGGCAGACGGACGCGGTGAGTTGGCGCAACCCGGCGGCGTTCAACGTCACCGGCCGGCCGCTGACCCAGGCGATCGAGTGCGACTGGATCACCGACCCGGCCGTAGCCTGGAAGGTTGCGATGGCCTACGGCAAGAGTCACAGCCTGCCCTGGCTGGAAGGCTACCTCCGGGCCAGGTGGTCCGTGGCTGCCGGTCTTCGGCCGGGAGACGTGGTCACCCTGACGTACCCGACGGCCGGCATTGAGGACGTGCGCTTCCGGGTCCTCGTGGCCGAGGTGGCCGGACCAGATGCGCCGGACGTGTTCTTGACCGTGCGCGAAGACTCCGCCCACCTGATGGTCAATGACTATCCGGTCCCGGCCGATTCCGCGCTCGAGCCGATCATCTACACCCCGCTGCCTAGCCATGATGTGCTGGTCTTTGAGTTGCCCCTGGCCTGGACCGGCAAGACCGCCGCGCGGCTGCTCGTGCTGCCGGCCCGGGGCGAGACGCTCTCGAGTGCCTGGACCCTTTGGTGGGAGCGGTCCTCGAACAGCTTCTCCGCCGTGGGGGAAAGTGGCCTGTTCGGACGCCGGGGCGAGCTGAACGCCGGCCTGTCCGCGACGGGCCTGTTCTACCTCGAGGGCGGTCTCGACCTGACGTTCACCAGCCCGGACGATGACCTCGATGACATGCCCTTCGAGGAGGGCGTGGGAGCCCGGCGGTTCCTCATCTTCCTCGGGGACGAGATCCTGCTTGGCTGGTCCCCGACGTTGGTGTCGGCCGGCCGCTACACCCTGAGCCTGGTCCGTGCCCAGTTCGGAACCGTGCGGCGCACCCATGCCCTCGGGGCGGAGTGCTGGTGCGTCCAGCTCGGGGACCAGTCCCCGCTCGAGTGGGACGCGCCGAAGTGGGCGATTGCGGTGGGCCTGAAGGTCCAACCCCGGATGCTCCACCTCGAGGTCAGCCTCGCGGACGTGGCGAAGATCACCCATCCCATCCTGCTGCGGGCGCTCCGGCCCCTGGGTCCGGCCAACCTGACCGCCAATGGGGACGGCGTGGCCCCAAGCTACTCGACCGGCCAGGACGTGGTCCTGGACTGGGACCTGACCAGCGAGGGCCGGGATGAGGCCGAGCCTGAGGTTGACCTCGAATGCCGCGCGGATCAGGCGGTTCTCGAGCTGTGGGCGGGCGGGGTCCTGAAGGGGACGCTCTACGTGAACCGGGCCGGTCCCTACACCCTGACCAACGCGGCCCTGGTCGCCGCGCTGGGTGCCGAGACCGACTTCACCGTCCGGGCCTACCTCGCCCTGGGCGGGCACCGCAGCCTGGATTACGACTCCGTGACCGTCTCGAAGACATGAGCACCATCGCACCGAGCCGACTCAATGACGTCAGCAACGCGGCCCTGTTCCGTGAACTGACCGCCGACAACTTCACCATCCTGGCCGAGGACATCGCCAAGCGCGTGGCCACGTACCAGAACGGCAGCCCGACCACGATCATCGGCCCGCCGACCTCCGGCGCCCGGGTCCTGAACGAGTTCTGGCGGGATGCCCTGGGCGGGGAGTGGCGGTGCATCGGGGCCGGGACCCCCGGCACGTGGCTCCAGATCCGGCCCGCGGCCGTCACCGCGGACCCGTCAAGCGGCACGATCCCGACGGGTTACCTGATCCTCAACGTCACCACCGGGCACCTAAAGTACCATGCCGGCGGGTACTCTTGGACGACCGTAACGGGGCCTGAAGGTCCCCCAGGCGCCACAGGCCCAGAGGGACCGCAAGGACCGGAAGGACCGGAAGGACCTCCAGGATCAGGGTCTGGCGGCCGCGAGGCCCTGACCGCCAACCGCACCTACTACGTCGCCACCACCGGCAACGACAGCAATGACGGCCTCTCCGCCGGCGCTCCATTCCTCACGATCCAGAAGGCCATTGACGCCGCCGCCGCCTTAGACACCGTCATCTACAACGTGACCGTCCAGGTCGCCGACGGCACCTATGAGCAACCGCTGAACGCCCGCCTCCTGGTCGGCGCCGGGACCGTCACCATCCAGGGAAATGCCGCCGATGCGTTCGCCGTCATCGTGCGGGGGACCACCCTCAACGCCACGGTCACCGCCAGCGCGGGCGCGTTCCTTACCCTCAAAGACCTCAAGCTCGAGGGGAACGCCTCGGGCTACGCCCTGGTGACGGCCCAACTGAACGGGATCATCGACATCAGCAACGTCGTCCTGGGCACCGTGGCGCCGGGGCAGCCTCAGATCACCGCCCAGCGGTGCGGCATCATCCGGGCGATCGGTAACTACACCATCACGGCGGGCGGACTCGCGCATGTAATGCTCTGGGGCCAGGGGGTCTATGATTGCCGCTACAAGACGATCACGGTCAGCGGAACGCCGGCGTTTTCCTCGGGCTTTGCCACTGCATCGGAGGGATCTCTGATGCTGTGGAACGGCAGCACCTTCAGCGGCTCGGCCACGGGGAAGCGGTTCGACGTCGTGACCAACGGGGTCATCCAGACGGCCGGCGCCGGCGTCAACCTCCTCCCCGGCAACTCGGCCGGAACGACGGCGACCGGGGGGCAGTACGCGTGAATCGGCGGAGGTTGCACTTGCCCGCCCATCCTCAGCGTCGCCACCGGCCACATCAAGCGCTACGCGGGCGGATGGGTGTGCGAGGTGCCGTCGGCCTAGCCAGAGGCGCTGCCGGACAATCGCCGGGGACTGGCTCCATCCCTCGCTGGGGTCGAAATGCCACGGAAGCGTAGCCAGGGCGCGTGCCTCGGCACGGAGGGCTCCCGGTCATGGGGGAGCTGCGCGGTACGTCCTCCCCCGGTTCTATCCGCACGTCAGCCGACACCATGTCCAGCGGGCTGGCGACGCTCAAGCTCTCGGCATGAAAGTACCCCATGGTGGTCTCCAGGCACTCGTGGCCCATCGCCGCCTGGATGGCCCGGGGATTGGCGCCCCGCGCCAGGCAGTGCGTCGCGTAGGCGTGGCGCAGCTCATGCGGCAAGATCGTCAGCCCCAGTCGCCGTCCCGCCTCCCGGATCGCCCGCTGCACATTGGCTTCATGCAGGCGATAGCGCACGATCAGGCCGCTTCGGGGATCACGGCACGGGCGCTGGGCCGGGAACACCCACGCCCAAGGCCAGGCGTACTGGTAGGCGGGGTACTTGCGCGCCAGGGCGTGCGGCAGGGCGAGCGGGACCCGGTCGCGCAGGTCGCACGTCCACACCTTCCGCGCGGCTTCGAGTTGTTCGGCCAGGGGGCCAAGCAACGAGGACGGGAGCGCCACGACCCGGTCTTTGCCGCCCTTGGCGCCGCGAATGACCACCCGAGCACCGGGGAGATCGAGGTCTCGCACCCGCACGTTGAGCGGCTCGCTGACCCGCAGGCCGCAGCCGTAGAGCAACCGAGCCACCAGCCCGTTCGGGAAGCCGGGCTGATCACGAACCGCTTGCAACAAAGCATGGGTTTCGGCTATAGTAGGGGCGTAACGCAGATGAACCGGTCGCTTGGCACGCAGGGCGTCCACTTCGCGCAAGGGGGTGCCCAGGACGTCGTGGTAGAAGAAGACGATGGCGTTGAAGGCTTGGTTCTGGGTGCTGGCGGCGACGTGCCGGTGGAGCGCCAGATCGCTGAGGAACTGTTCCAACTTCCGCTCACTCGGCCAGGGGGGAGGCATCCGGCGCAGGGCCTCGATGTAGCGGCGCAGCCAGTGGACGTAGGCGTCCTCGGTGGCCAGGGCTTTGTGCTGGCGGCGCAGGACCTCGCGCAGGCGGGTGAGGGCTTGGGTGGTGGTCATAAATCGCCAATTCCACCTTCAATATACGAACCGCCAGTCGCATAATCAACGTTGGGTGCCGGAAAGGGCCACAACATGTATGCCCCGCTAGCCTATGTCATCGCAGCGCTTTCGCGCACTGCTCCCGTGGCGCTCCTCCTGCTTGCTACTTGCTGCCGTGATGTGGAGACCGCTAAGCGCGTTGAGACAATCCGGCAAAAGGTTGACCTCAACATGTTGCAGGAGTGGGCGGTGCGAATGCTCACTGAGTACCCTGCTGGCCGCACCTTCGAAATGAAGGATCTCCCACCTATCGTACGGAGCATTCCATCATTCGGCTTCGCGGGTCCCTTCGTGAATATGTCTCGTCAAGCCCCTAAAGACGATCGCGCCGTAGTCATCAGCTACATCGGGAGTTTCGATTTCTACTGGTCACTTGAAGTCGGTTCACCGAGCTACAGGAGACAGACGAATCGCCGTTGTATTGAGTTGATTGCGGGGGTTTACTACACAGAACGATGACACGTCATGTCAACACCCAACCAGTCGCTGCACCGAACGGCGGCCCGGCTATGCCGTTTCCCGCATCGAGCGCCTCGAACGGGCCGCCGTCGGTGACCTGATCGTTCGACATGATTAAGCGCGTGTCCTTCACGGTCGGTGTCGCGGTTGCCATCTTCATTGTCGCCATCGTGGTCCCGATTTCTGTGTACCGGTCACGAATGGCCAAAGAACACGAGCTGTACGCCTCCCTGCTCCTCAAGCCTGACGGTATTGCGAATGTTGGTGACCTGCTTAAGCTGAAACCAGATATACGTGAGGTGTTTTTCGTCACCAACGCGAGTTCAGTTAGTGTGGTGGTGACATTGGAGCCACCCAAAGGAACAAGGCACACATATTCAGGCCCACCAGCGTATATCTTCGACGAGAATGGCCGATTAGTTGGGTGGAGTGAGGATACTGGTGATGACACCGAGTTTTGGAGGAAGTGGCCGATCTCCAGCACGAATGAGGTTTCCAAGGAAAGGGTATATGACATTGTCGAACCAGTCGCTTCACCAGAACCGCCGCCCCGCGCTTCCGGTTCGGAAGATCAGGGTTGATCGGACGCTCGATTCGTCGTCGGTGCCCGTTGCCGGCGGCGATCGGTGAGCTGTGTCGTTGGGCAGCATCTCGCATCGCATGCGCAACCACATGAGAACAACATCACAACTCAGCGCCATAGTACTAGCCGGCGCGTTGTCTGTCTTGGCAGGCTGCGCCATTCCGCATTCCGCGTCGACCACTTGGGAGTATCGCGTGGTTCGTGGCACACCAGAATCGCCCGATCTTGAGGACCGGCTAAACAAGGCGGGAGCAGATGGTTTTGCCATTGCCTCATCACAGACGCTACCTGCAGACCAGCATACGAAACCCATAACGATTGTGATTCTCAAGAGGATTCGGAAGTAATGCTGCCCAACCAGACGCGTCAGCCAACGCCGGGAGAGCGCCTCGGTTCGAGTCGGGCGTCAGTGGCCCGGCGTGGCTGCGCTTTGCGTTCGGCGACATTCGACGCCCCATGACATTTCTCAAGCTGCTTTTCATCACTGTGTGCTGCCACCTCCTTGGAACGGCGGGACTGGCAGCGGTGATGAGTTGGGCCAAGCCCGATGCAGTGCTTGGGAGCGTCTTGTTCTCGCCGTTGCTGGCGCTCGCCGGATGGCCGATGGCACTCATCATCATGCTGCTCGTCTTGCTGATGTTGGGCATCCACCATCAGGGACTTGTCCGGCCGAGGTTTCTGTTTGTGCTGATGGGCACCCTGGTCGGGGCAGGAGTTGGCCTGGTTTTCGTCCGAGGAGACCTCACGCTCCGTTCCGAGCCTTGGGGGTTGGCTTACTTTGTTGGCAGCTCACTCGCCGGGACGCTCTCGAACGCGATGATTGTGACCATGTTTACAGCGCCGAACAAGGTCGCTGCACCGAATGGCGGCCCCGGCACGCCGCTTGGCAATTCGGGAGTCACGGAGGGGCCGCCATCGGTGACCTGAATCGTTGGACACGAGAACTATGAGAAGCGTCTGGCTTGGTTTGGTCCTGGTGGCCTCTTTGGGCTGCGCGCAACGGGTTGCGTGGTCGGAACTATCGATCCGCGAGATCGAGGAGTCGTCGTTCGATGACGGTTACCGCTTCTGGCGCCAGGAGAAGAGGGCATTCGCCACCGAGGGGTCCATCGAAGGATCGCACTCAACTCCCGCAGGCGCCACGGATTCGCGGACAGGCGAGTTCACGCCCAGCAAGATCGCCGCACTGGAGTGCCGTCTCGGGCGCGAGGCGCATCTGCACCAGGGGTTTCTTCAGGAGCAACTGGCCACGGACCCGGAGGTGCACCGGATTCTGGAGGCGTCAGCGCGCCTGTGTGAGGAGTATGGTATCGCATCCAAGGCACAGGTGGTGCGGTTGGCCGATGGTCGCTATTCCCATCGGGTTACGGACGGCTGGAGTCCGCAGGTTCAGCAGCGGCTATGGCTGGAGACATTGACCGTAGCCAGCTCCCAACGACTCGGTACTGCGACCGAAAGCCAATCGGTTCACTCGGGGACGGGTCGAGCGACATCAGCGGCTGGCTCCCGTCGCTGACCTTTGCGTTCAGACGCGGCTACACGGCAGCCGCAAAGGCAGCGAACAGACCCGTCTCGGGCTCTAAGCGGACTGCCTTGCAGGTTTGAATTCAGGCACCAAAAGGCACCAGTAACGGCCATCACCGGCTTTTGAAGGGGTTTTCGATCAGTTTAGGAACCTCGGGGATGGGGCTGAGGGAGGCGCTCCATGAACTTGTGGCGCGAGCCGGCCAGGTCCGCGGTGGACTCAGGCTCGTCATAGCCCAGCCAGCCCGTGGGCTGCCTGCTGGCGTCCACCACGGCGAATCCCCACCGCTGTAGCTCCCCTTGCCCGAGTGATTCGCCTCGGCGTGCCGGCCCCGCGGATTCCAGCCTGCGAGCCATCCGCGGCATCCGTGAAATCCGCGGTCAACGTAGCCGTTGTGACACTTGACCGCGGATTTCGCGGATGCCGCGGATGAGGACCGGTGCTGGAGCAGCCCCTCTGAATGACACGGCTGCTCGTGTGGACCCTGGCACTCTCATCGCCTCATCGCCGAGGGATACGCGTGAATTGGCGCTGGTTCCATCCCCCATGTCGTACGGAAGGTCCCTGCGAGCGGTAACCCGCGGTTCGTGTTCCCCGCTTCCCAAGGGTCGCGATGCGGCGCAGGATGCTGGGGGAACCCGGCGTCCGGGAACCCACGGCGCAGCCTTGAACCGCACACCTATGAAAACGAAGCTCACCCACGCAACTCCCTGGAATCACCGTCTCCATCGCTCCGTCATCGTGGCCGGCCTGGCCTTGGGCCTGGTTGCGGTCGCGCAAGGCGGCCTCGAGTTCGAAGACGATTTCACCACCTTCACCCTGGGCGACGGCTGGCAGGCCCATGGCGCCGGGGCTCCCGACCTGGCGCTCAGCGTGGTAAGCGGGTTCGGGGTCGACGGGTTCTCGCTCCGGATGGGCAGTGCCGCCGGCACGGCGGGCGAGATCGTTGGCATCGAGACCAGCACGGCGTTCTCGATGACGGGCGTTCGCGCCATCCGCGTCACCGCCCGGTTGCGGCCGCTGAACCAGACCGGGGCCGGGGACGGGGGCGCGTCCGATGCCTCCGCCGGCGTGGCCATCCTCGGAGCCTCCGGGGCCTTCGCCCGCGCGTCGGCCGGCGCCAACCGGCCCACGGCACCCGACTGGGGTGACTTCTATTTTGACAGCGAAGGGAGCGCGGATGCGAACGCCGCTTTCCTGCACTTCCCGCCGAACGATCCCAACGGCGGCGCCGAGGCCTTCCGCACCTTCGTGCTCGAGATCGGGCCCGAGGGCACGATGCTGACGACGCTCTCCTCCTCCGGCGAACCGCTGGCCGTCACGCCCTTCGACGTGCACAACCCCAACCTCACGCTGGCGGCCTTCGGCAACAGCTTCACGGTGGCCCTTTTCCAGCAGCGCTCGGACAGCACGCTCGCGCCCGAGAACACCTTCGGTGATTTCGACAGCGTGATCATCGAGACCATCCGCGACATCGACGACACGGACGGCGACGGCATTCCGGACGCGTATGAGCTGGAGAACGGGCTCGACCCCGCCGTGAACGACGCGGCCCAGGATCTCGATGGCGACGGCCTGACCAACCTCGAGGAGTACCAGCGCGGTACCCGGGCGAACAACCCCGACACGGACGGGGACGGCCTGCGCGATGGCGTCGAGACCGGCACGGGCCTCTTCGTGAGCGCCACCGACACCGGCACCAACCCGTTGAAGGCCGACACCGACAATGACGGGCTGGCCGATGGCGTGGAGACGGGAACGGGCGTCTTCGTGAGCGCCACGGACACGGGCACGAACCCGAACATCGCCGACACCGACGGGGACGGCTTCAACGACGGTGTCGAGGTCGGTGCCGGCTTCAACCCCAACTCGGCCGAGAGCACCCCCGCGGGGGTCTCCACCATCCGGACCGCCGTCGAGTTCCAGTTCTACGCTGCCCCCGGGGTCAACTACCGCATCGAGGGCTCGGCGGATCTCCAGAACTGGACCGTCGTCGAACCGTCCATCCCCGGCGCCGGCAACCGGGTCACCCGGCTGTACTCGACCGAGGGCAAGCCGATCCGCTACTTCCGGGCCGTCGCGAACTGAGCGCACCAGCCCCGTACCGGCCGAGGCCGGCGGATGCCCAGGCGGTAGGTGCCAGCACACGGGGAATGCAGGCTGGAAGCCTGCACCACAACGTCACTGACACAGAAACCGGGATTCATGAAGCGCTTCCTCTGCCTTGCCGTCCTGTGGGCCGTGTTTGGTGTCCGCGCGGCCGTCCCGCCTCCGCCGAACCTCGTCCTCTTCCTCGTGGACGACATGGGCGTCATGGATACGTCTGTGCCGTTCCTCACTGACGCCGGCGGCGTACCGCAGCGCCATCCGCTCAACGACTCCTACCGCACGCCGCAGCTCGAACGGCTCGCGGCGCGCGGCATCCGCTTCAGCCAGTTCTACGCCATGAGCGTTTGCTCGCCCACGCGCATTTCGCTGCTCACGGGCCAGAGCGCCGCCCGGCACCGCACCACCAACTGGATCCATCCCGACGAGAACAACGCCGGTCCCGCCGGCCCGCCGGACTGGAACTGGCAGGGGTTGAAGCCGGGCGAGGGAACACTCCCGGCCCTGCTCCGGCAGGCCGGCTACCGCACGCTCCACGTGGGCAAAGGTCACTTCGGGCCGCGCACGTCCGCGGGAGCGGACCCGCTCAACCTGGGCTTTGACGTCAACGTGGGCGGAGCCTCGTTCGGCGCCCCGGGCAGCTATTACGGTCAGCAGAACTACGGGCACGGCACCACCCGCGCGGCAGCGGCCGTACCGCACCTGGAGAAATACCACGGCACGGACACCTTCCTCACCGAGGCGCTGACCCTCGAAGCCAACGCCCGGGTGAGTGAGGCGGTCCAGGCCGGCCGGCCGTTCTTCCTCTACTTCTCGCATTACGCCGTGCACGCCCCGTTCGAATCCGACCCGCGCTTTGCGCCGCACTACGCGCCGTCCGGCAAATCCCGCGAGGCCCAGGCGTTCGCGACGCTCATCGAAGGCATGGATAAGTCGCTGGGGGATGTGCTGGACCATCTCGACCGTCTCGGCGTCGCGGAGAACACGTTGGTGGTTTTCCTGGGTGACAACGGCTCCGATGCGCCGCTCGGGCCTCCGCACACCGTCGCCTGTGCTGCGCCGTTGCGCGGCAAGAAGGGCGCCCACTACGAAGGCGGCATGCGCGTGCCGTTCGTCGCCGCGTGGGCCAGGCCCCGCGCCGGTCACCCGGTCCAGGAGCGCCTGCCCATTCCGCCCGGAGCGGTGCAGACCCAAGTCGCGTCTGTCCCGGATGTGTTTCCGACCTTGCTGGCTTTGGCAGGCGTCAAGGTGCCAGGCGACCAGGTCGTGGACGGTCAGAGGCTCGACGTGCTGCTCGCGGGGCGACGCGATCCCGCCCGGCGGGAGACCTTTCTCATGCACTACCCGCACGCGCCGCACCGCAGCGATTACTGGACGAGCTACCGCGATGGCGACTGGAAGGTCATCTACCACTACTTTCCCTCGGCGGCATCCGACCATTCGTCCTACCAGCTCTTCAACCTCCGCGAGGATCCCTTCGAGCAAACCAACCTGGCGCCGGCCCGCCCCGACGAACTGCGGCGCCTGATGGAGCGCCTCATCGCGTCGCTCGAAGAGCAGCACGCCCTTTACCCGGTGAACCCGGCGGACCAGACCCCGCGGAGGCCCCGGCTGCCGTAAGGAGCGGGTTTCCAAAACCTCGTCCCCGGGTGGTGTGGTGCGGGCGTCCCGCCTGCACTGAACGTTGAACGTTGAACGTTGAACGTTGGACGTTGAACGTTGAACGTTGAACGTTGGACGTTGAACGTTGGACGTTGAACGTTGAACGTTGAACGTTGAACGTTGTGGGCTGAAAAGACGTCGGGCCGGGCGGAGACCGCCCGGCCCGACACCGATCATCAGGAATGCCGGCTATCGCCGGGCCCGGTAGAACTTCATCGGGGCCGAGGCCGGTGTGACGTACGGACTAGTCGCGCCGGCGACGTCCGTGTAAGCGCCCGCGACCTGGTCAGCCGCCTGCAAGGTGCCTTCGAACGTGACGCTGACGCCGCCGGTGGTCCGCGCCACGCTCAGGGCCGGCGCGGCGGGCGGCGTCGTCCATTGATAGTAAGCGGCGATCGCATCGGCTTTCGCGGCGTCGTTGATCAACGTGCGTGTGCCATCGGGGTTGAGGATGAACCATTCCAGGTTGGCAGTGCCAGCCGTCTGGTAGTACAGGAGGCGGAAGGGGTAGATGCCCGGTTTCGGGACATAGAACTGGAACGGCGTATTGGCCAGCCCGCGGGTCGGTCCGGCGGGCGCGAGGGCGTCGAAGAAGCCCAGCACCACACTGGCGGCCGGGTCCAGCGGGGCGGTGCCGGCTCGCACCTGATAGCCATCGCTGAAATTCGGGAAACCGGTCCAGTCGGTGTTGACGGCCATGCTGTACATCCCGGTGGTCTTGAACTCGAGCGCGGCGACGGTTTCCAGGGCGAAGTTATCGACGGTCCCCCAGAGGCCCGGGATGCCGGGGAAGTTGACGTTCGGGTACTCGGGGTCGTTGAAGTAGCCGTTGGCGGCGGTCGTGGTGTCGAAGTTGATCACGTCGGTCCAGGTGAAATACCCGTTGGCGTCCACGCCGCCGGCATCGTCCAGCCAGGCGATGTTGTCTCCGAGTAAGCCGGCGAGCAGATCTTCATTGTAGGCAATGGTGCCCTCCTGAGTACTGACCTCGATCTGGTAGGTCCGGATCTTGAAGCCTTTCTTCGTGAGATCCACGGCACTGGCCGGGAGGGCGGCGCTCGCTGGCAGGGTGCCATAAGTGGCCACCACAAAGCTCGAGGTGCTCGTGTAGGCCGTGCCTTTCCGGTCCTTGACGGTGAGGTTCGCCGTATGCGAGGAACCCGATGCGAGAGGCGGGTTGGGGATGTCGTAGGTGATGGTGGTGGTCCGGCCGCGCTTGCTCACTGCGGTTGGGGTCACTGCTGTCCCGTCGAAGGTAAGGGCGATGGTGTCGGGGTCCACCACGCTGCCGCCCACTTCGTTCACCCCCACGCTGTAGCTGAACGGGGTGAGGCTGGCGCGCCCGATGACCAGCGCGTCGGCACCGGCCGGCGGCACCTTCTGGGCGTCCAGTTGCTCGGGCGTGAGCATGCCGCTGTGGACCTTGAGGCGGTCCACCGAACCCACATACTGCAGCGCCCCATTCCATTCGGCGCCGATGCTGAAGAGCTTCTGGGTGCGGGTGAAGTTCACGCCGCCGGTGTAGGGCACGGTGTCGCCGAGGACGCCGTCCACATAGAACCGCAACTCCAGGCCGGCCTCGTGCACGACCGCGATGTGGTGCCAGTCCTCATCGTCCGGAATGGCGGCTTGGGATCGCACGTCGGCGATGCCCAGCGTGGTCACAAACACCGTCCGGTCGTTGTTCACCGAGAACGAGACGGCGCCGCCCGGTCCGTTGCTGTAGAAGAACACCATCCGGCCGGCGGGAGAACCCGAGACCTTCACCCATGCCTGCAGCGTGAAATGGGGGTTGCTGGGGTTGAACTGGATCCGCGTATCGGGATCATCCACGGTGAAGTACTGGCCCGACTCGAAGTGGACCGCCGTATCGCCGGCCTGGCCGGAGGGCGCGGCGGCCTCGAAGGTGGGCGGATTGGCCGGGCTGCCCGGAACCCCGGACAGGCTGTTGATGCTGTCGGTCACGCGGGTTCCTTCGCCCTCGTCGAACTCGAAGGCCACCAGGGGCGTGGGCGGCGCCGCCTGAGCATCCAGTTCCTCCGGTGTGAGCATGCCGCTGTGGACCTTGAGGCGGTCCACCGACCCCACATACTGCAGCGCCCCATTCCACTCGGCGCCGATGCTGAAGAGCTTCTGGGTGCGGGTGAAGTTCACGCCGCTGGTGTAGGGCACGGTGTCGCCAAGGACGCCGTCCACATAGAAACGCAGTTCCAGGCCTGGCTCGTGAACGACCGCGATGTGGTGCCACGCGTCATCGTCCGGAATCGCCGCTTGCGAACGCACGTCCGCGATGCCCAGCGTGGTCACAAACACCGTGCGGTCGTTGTTCACCGAGAACGAGAGGGCGCCCCCCGGTCCGTTGCTGTAGAAGAACACCATCCGGCCAGCGGGGAGGCCCGCGAACTTCACCCACGCCTGCAGCGTGAACGAGGGATTGGCAGGATCGAGCTGCACGCGCGTGTCGGGATCGTCCACGGTGAAATACTGGCCGGCTGCGAAGGCCACGGCCGTGTCACCTGGCTTGCCCGAAGGGGCGTCGGTCACGAAGGTTGGAGGGTTGGCGGGATTGCCGGGTCCGCCGGAGAGGCTGTTGACGCTGTCGGTCACCCGCGTGCCACTCCCTTCGTCGAATTCGAAGGCGATGAGTGGACTGGCGGCCGAGGCGATCGGCACAAAGGCCATCCACGCGGCGGTGAGCAGCGCGAAGCCCGGGAGTGTGGAGGTGGGTTTCATGGTTTGTCGCGTTTCGTGTCGGTCGACGAAACCTGAGCAGAGCACGCGGCGCTGTCAATCGGGAAGGCCGGGTCGCGGTGGCTCTTGGGTCTCACAGTTCCACGGTTCCTCGGCATTCCGGGTAGCCGGTGCAGCCCCAGAACTGCCGGCCGGCATGCAGACCGCTTCGGGCCGTACGCAGGGCCATCGCCTTGCCGCACTGCGGACAGCGCGGGATGAGCCTGGCGGGGTCCGGCCGCTCCGCCGAATCCGTCGGGTTTCTGAGCTGTTCCCGCCGGGCCAGGCGGGCGGCAGCCAGTTGCTCGCGGTAACCGCCCTCCTCGATGAAGGCCCGTTCCAGCGCGGTGATCTGCTGGTCAAGCAGGTAATTGGCCTGGTGAATCAAGCAGATGATGGCGTTGGCCCGCACGGCCGGTTCCGGGTGATCGAGCCAGGGAGAGTAAAGCGCCCAGCGCTCGCGGTCGGTCAGATCGGTCAGATTCGGCCGATCCGACCGATCCGACTGATCCGGCCCCCGGCCGCGGCGGGCCACCGCCCGGACGGCGCGCGCCTCGGGGGCTCCCGGCTCCCACTGATCGAGGTGGCGGTGGCGGAGGTAGTCCTCAAAGTCCAGGAGCAGCTCCTCCAGGCTGGAGCGGGCCACGTTGAGCAGGTGCAGTTCGCTCTGCGAGGAGGTCGTGGCGGCCCGGCTGCCCTCGGCGATGTTCTGGCGGCCGCTGCGAGCCGCCTGGACCATCTGGTCCACGGTGCGGGAGCGGGAATCCAGGAACTTCTCGCAGAACCAGACCGTGGCGTCGTAGATGGTCGTGGCGGTCTGGAAGCTGGCGGTCTTGCGGTAGCCGCCAGAGGGGCGGAGCCGGCGATGGGGAGAGCGGTCGGCTCCGGCAGATTGGACCGGCTCATCTTCTGGGGACGTGCTCATGGCAGAACGTACTACCAGGGGCAGAGGCCGCGCCACACACTGCCGCCAAAGGTCGTGACGCGGATCCGCAAAGGGTCGGCCGGATCGAACGCAACCCGCTGGATGTTGGCAGAACGGCAGGTCGCCAACCGCCGCCAGGTCTGCCGTCGTCACGCGAGAGCCAGGCCTGGCCCTGGCGCACCTTCGGTCAGGGTCGTGTAGAGCCAGCCCTCGCGCTGCGGTGGAAGTACGCCGAAGGTCTGGGGTCCTTCCCGGCCGATCCGGCGCCAGGTTTCGCCTCCGTCGTCGGTCCGGTAGAGGCCCCCAGCGGTCGCCCGCCGGCATCACAGGCGCCCAGCAGCACGCGCCGGCTGTCGCGCGGGTGCACCGAGAAGTCCTTCACGTAAAGCAAGGGAAGCGAGCGGTTCATCGGTTCCCACGTCTCGGCCCCATCGCGCGAGCGGTACAAACCCACGCCGACACTCATGAGGGGCGCACCGGCGGCCGGGCGCTTGGCGCAGATGCTCGCGAACAGGGTGCCGTCTGCGTGCAGGATCACGCGGGAGACCCGACGGTTGTCCGGATGCCCCAGCCCCTGCCGCTTCAAGGTCCAGGTGCGCCCGTCGTCGGTAGACTTGAAGACGCCCTCGTCAAACACCCCGGCGTAAAGCGTCCGCCGGTCGCGGGGGCTCCGCGGATCCAACACGATGGAGGTGACCGGCCGCGCGGGCAGGTCTTCCGCCTCAACCTTCCACGACGCACCGAAATCGCGCGAAACACAGATGCCACCCGGGCCGCGGTGGCCGTGTCGCTCCGAGATGATGTTGTCGTTTGGAATGTCGTGGATGCTCGAGAACGCTCCCCAGATCCGCCCGGGCACCTCGGGGTCAAACGCGAGCTCGTAACAGGTGTTCCGCCACGGTGCCCAGGTCTTCTGGTTCCACCACCGCCAGGTCCGGCCGCCGTCCAGAGAACGGGCGAGCCCGATGTCAGTGTAGGCGATGTAGTGGCGATCCGGCTCGTGCGGGTCCACGTAGTAGTGCCAGGTGGTGGTAACGACCAGGCCGTTGCACCCAGGCGGTGTCGGACCCGGCGAGCCTTGACGCCGGGTAGGTGCCGCTTCCACGAACCAGGAGGCGCCGCCGTCGTGGGTAAGGTGTGCCTCGTTGCGGACAAGCAGCACCCGGTCAGGATCGGTGTTGCAGACGGCCACCCCGAAGGGCGTCTCGCCCCCCTTGAAGCACTGGCCGGTCGAGGCGGTGACGTAGTCGTGCGCCACGTTGAACTGCGGAAAGCGCGGATCCTGGAAGTACGTGGCGCGCCACGTGTCGCCCGCGTCGTCGCTGCGATAGACGGTATCGTGATGCGGCGGATGGAAGCCGGTGGCGGTGTTGAGGGCGTACACCGTCGCCGGGCGCGCGTCCGTGGCAAGGAGATGGTTGTACTGCGCCACGGGACCATACGCCCACTGGTCGGCCTGCCGGGTGTCCGTGTTGAGACCGGATCTCATGGCCCATTCCCAGCTCTCGCCGCGATCGCCCGAACGGTAGATCCCGCCCTGGAACCGCCCCTCGACCGTCTTGCTCCGGACGGCACAATAGAGCCACACCACGTCTGTGCCCGGATCTGAGCCGCCGGCGAACGCCTGGACTTCCTTCCACGGGAGGCCCTGCGTCCGTTCCACCCAGGATTGCCCCGCGTCGTCGGAGCGCCAGATGCCCCGGTCGGTTGCGGCGAACACCGTCCTTCCCCCGCGGGTGCGGTCGAAGTGGAAGCCGATCACCCGGCCGGTCGGTCCCGCGCAAACCTGCCAGCTCAAGCCCCCGTCTTCCGACCGCGCACAACGACCACCGCCCGTGCCCACGAGCATCCGGGTCGGATCGGCCGGGTTGATGGCGATCTCGCCATGAACGGATTCCCGCAGGTCGCCGTGCGGCGCGAAGGTGCGTCCGCGGTCGCGGCTGATCCGGAGACGTCCGCCTGACGAAGCGAAGATCACGGCCGGGTCCGTGGGATGGAAGGCGGGGCGACAGCGGGTATCACTGCGGAGCTGGGCCTGGTGGATCATGCGCCAGTGGCGGCCGCCGTCCTCGGAAACGTAGGCGGCGCTCATGTCGCAGTTCAGCATCATCAAGTTCGGATCGGCGGGCGAGATGGCCGGGGTGAACATGCCACCGCCCCCGGAAAGGCCGACCGGTTCCCTGAACGCGTCCCCGGAATTAGGCGGGGGCGCAGTGTCTCCAGCGCTGCCCCACATCAGGAAACCCAGAACGGACATCAGCCGGCAGGTGCGCACCCACCGGTTCAGGAACGACAAGGCTATCGGCGATTGCATGGGACCGTGCTTGTGTGAGACCACGTCGGAATCAACGGCGACCATGGTGCCGCGACGGCGCCTCGGCAAGATCGCGGGCGCGGTGAGCATAGGGCGGGAGCGTGATCAGCCGGGCGTCTTCGACCGGCCCCCCAACCGTGAAGTGGTACAGGCTTTGCCACCGCCCATCCGCCAACCCCAGTGCGCGATGCATGAGGTCGTCAAAGAAACAGCCGATTCCCGTGCCGCGCACTCCCGCCGCCTCGGCGCCCAGGTAGAGCATCTGCCCGATCAACCCGGTCTCCCAAAACAGTTGCCGGTACACCGCCGGGCCGTGCCGGTCGAGAACCGGGTCGAACGCCGCCAGCATGCCCAGGCTGAACGCGCCGTCCGCCGCAATGTCCTGGTGGCAGGAAACCATCCGGGCAAAATCCTGCGTGTCGGCAGCGTGCAAACGATACAGCGGCCAGCGCTCCACGACGGGACCCACCGGAAGCCACTCGAACCCGCCGTGCAGGGCAACCCGCAAGGCAGGCAGATCCGACGGGTTCCGGACCCACGCGTAGAGCCCCGGTTCGAGGCTGTCCACCCGGTGCACGAACAACATCAGGTGCACGCGCGCCGGCCCCAGCCCGAGGTCAAAGGGCGGCAGCGTAAGGCGGGGCAAAGTCAGGTCGAGGAGGGCGAGAAAGGTCTCGAGACTCAGCGGGGTACGGCCATCGAACGCCACCGCGCTGCGACGCTGCCTGACCAGGCGGTCCGTGGTTAGTTCGGTGGGGGGCGGCTGCGGATCGCCCCAAGGCAGGGGCGCATGGATATCCCCCGCGTCAAGGCGCTGCGGTTCGCTGACCTTGCCCGGCTCCAGCCACGCCGAGGCGGTCATGACGTCGTTGATGATCGGCCACCGGACCTGGGTACGGCTGAGCTGATTGGCGCGGCCGTGCCATTCCTTCGGCGGGTCGGGCAACCCGCGGGGGGGTGGCGACCCGTCCACCGACACCCAGGCCAGGGCCTCGGCATGTTCGGGTTCATCGGCTCCAAAGTCGTCGGCGCGGTCGAGTCCAAGCAACCGGGCAAGGGCTGGTTCGGTCCAGTTCCACACCAGTCGCATGCCCCACCCCAGGGCTTGGGCGGACACGCGCAGGGCCGCCAGCGCATGGCCGAGATCATGTTGGCAGTAGCGAAAGGCACGTTCGCCATACTTCCAGGCTTCGCGCCAGGGAATGGTGGTCAGCGCCACCCAAAAACCGCCGGGCGGCACGAACGCGGGTGAGGTCGCCCGGGCGCGCTGTTCGAGCCGATGGTCCCGGCTCAGGTAATGGTGGACACCGGCGAGGTCGGTCCGGCCTTCAAGCGGGGGCAGGAGCAGGTAGGCCTCGGTGGGATGGAGGTTCCCGCTCGAAGGGTTCACGCGGAGTGCCCAGCGCGTATCCCCGGCCTGTTTCCAGGCCGCGAGGCCCAGCGAGCCCTCGAGGAACCGGCCCAGCGTGGCGAGATTCAGCGGTCGCACGGGCAAGCCACGACCCGCCATCGTCTCGACGAAACGCGCCGAATCGTCCTGATCCGCCAGGGGCAGATCGAGGGTGGGAGCACCGAGGTACTCGCGGAAGGGCTCCGGCTGGTTGGCCCAGTCGAGATGGCCCGGCCCGCGGGCGTAGCGGTCGGGATGATGCTTGGTTTGCTCGTGATAGCGCCGGACCACGGCCAGCGCCTCAGTGTCAGTCATTCCCGGGAGGGTCAGGGACGCCGGCGTCCGCGGCAAGCCGGCTTCGCGGACGCGTGGGTGTTGGGGTGGCCGCGCCCCGTTAACCAGCGGGCGAGCGCCGGCGGCAGATGGTGGTCGACCAGGAAGTTCAAGCGGCGCGGAGAACGACGTGATCGGTCAGCCTAAGGTCACCGTGCTCTGGGCGCATGGGACAGCGTCACGCTGCGGATCCAGACGCGTCCGGTGCCTTCGATGACCAGATTCAGGCGGACTCGATCCGGAGTCGCCCCCGGGGCCAGGAGCAAGGGGACCTGGCTCGACACCCACCCGGTGGTGCCACTGAGGGTGTGGTCCCGTCCGCGGACCGACACTTCGCCGCGTCCTGGCACGCGACACCATAGTTCGAGGTAGACCCGCCCCTCGAGGTCTGCGGTCCGGAGGTCGGCCTCGTAGAAGAGGGCGCCCGGCCCGACGTTGAGGTCCGCGAGCTCGTACAGCGTCACGGGCTGGCTTCCTTTGGCATCGAGCAGCCAGGCGTCGTCCGCGACGGTCAGGTGGCCGGCGACCGGCACATCGTTCGTGGTGAACGCCTGGAGGACCGTCGCATTGGCGCGCAGCGCCAGGGCGGCCTGCGCTTGCGAGACCTGCCGGGCGCGCACGAAAGCCGGCAGCGTGGTGAACACCAGTCCCGCCCCCACGATGAGGAGGAGGATCAGGCCAACGCCGATCAATACCACGGTGGCCGTGGTGAAGAACCAGCGCCGGGGAGCATCCCCGGCACGTTCGGTCGCCGGGTTGGGAACCGACGTGGACGCGTCCAGCCCGGCGGACTTCTGGGCAAAGGCCAACCTGACAGGCGGCCGTGTCAACACGACCAGCGCCCAGATGCCGATCGGCAAGCCAATCCAGTTACCCGGAGAGACCACAATGGCCAGGATGCTGCCCGCGACGGCCACGCCCCAGGCCTCCAGCGCCTTCATCTTCAGCGCGGCGTAGATGATGAAGCTGCTGAGGACCAGCAGCGCCAACAGCGGCCCAAACAAGGCGAGCGACGGGGTGGCGTCACGGGCGGACGCGAAGTAAGCCGCGACGAGTCCGATCAACGGAACCAGCACCCAATTCAGGAGGCCGGTCACCAGCAGGCCGACGGCGGGACCGTGGACCGACTGCTGCGCGGCCCGCCATCCGGCGACCGCCGGATCCGGCGGCGGCGGGGGCTGGGACACCGGGGGGGCGGCGGCGGCCTGGGCCAGATCCGTCTTGATTTCGAGTGCCTGTTGATAGCGCCGCTCCCGTTCCCGCTCGAGCGCGCGAAGGACCACGTGATCGAGGCGGACATCGACTTCGACCTTTTGGGAGGGTGGGGCGAACTTGCCCAGAGGCAGTTCACCCGTCAGCATCTCGTAGAACACCACCCCCAGGGAGTACAGGTCGGCACGATGATCCACTTCCAGCGGATGCTCCATCTGTTCGGGCGCCATGTAATGCGGCGTCCCCATCACCTGTTCGGCGCGCGTCAGCGCCGGATCCGGCCCGGTGCGCTGAAGGAGTTTGGCCAGCCCGAAGTCGGCGATCTTCACCTGGCCTCCCTGGTCGAGGAGGATGTTCTCGGGTTTGATGTCGCGGTGGACGATGCCGTGGTTGTGGGCGTATTGGAGGGCGTCGCAGATGGCCGGGATGATGCGCAGGGCTTCCGGGGGTGAGACGCCACCGGACCGCTCAAGTTGCCGCAGGTTGAGCCCGTCCACATACTCCATGAGCAGGAAGCAGAGGTCGTCGGCCTTCCCGAAATCGTAAACCGCCACGATGTTGGGGTGGTTCAAGCGGGCCAGGGCGCGGGCTTCCTGGGTGAATCGGTCGGCGAACCCCTGCTCCTCGCCACGCTTCACCGGCAGGATCTTGAGCGCCACGAGCCGATCCAGACTCAACTGGCGCGCCTTGTAGACGAAGCCCATGCCGCCCGAGCCGAGGAGCTCGAGGATCTCGAGTTGCGGAAAGCGCGCGGCCAGATCGGCGGCGGGGATCGGCGGGGGGCGCGGCCCCGAAGGGTTCGACGGATCGCCGGCGCGGTCCGGCTGGGTGTCGAGACCGAACTCGAGCAGACATTTCGGGCATTGTCCGTCCGGGGTGTTGTCGGGGAGTTCCGTGCCGCAACGGGAACATTGGCGTTTCGTGTTCATAGCCGTGTGCTCCATTCCATTTCGCGTTCACTCGTTCCCTAAGCGAACGGGGACGAAAGTAACGTGGTTTTTCTTGCCGCGAATCGGTCAGGGCGTGTCGGCGTCAGCCCCCAAACACGGTAAACAGGTGGCGGATCTCCTCCCCGACCTCCTCGGGGCGGGCCACGGTGTGGGCCACCTCGGCCCGCAGCACGGCCCGGTACCGGGCGCGCAAACGTTGCACGGCCATCTTGACCGCGGCTTCGGTCGTGCCGAGCCCAGTGGCGAGTTCCCGGTAGGGGGCTTCCCCGCGCGGACGACCCAGGGTGCCGCTGAGGGCGGTGAACCACTCGGCTTTGCCCGCGCGGGCATACTCGTCCCGCAGCAGCCCCATCACACGGTCAAGGAGGGCCTGCGCCCACTGCCGCTCGTAAACCTTGTCCGGGGTCAGTGCATGAGATGGTTCAACCTCGTAGCGCGATTCCGCCGACTCGCCGTCCAGCGACACAATCGAACGCCGGCCACCTCGCTTCGCGGCCCGGACACGATCCCACTCATTGGCCAGGAACCGCTTCAGGGCGGTCAGGAGAAACGACCGGAAGCGGCCGCCTTCCCGCTCGAGACCGTCGAGGTAACGCCGTTCGAGCAGGCGCGCGAAGAAGGCCTGGGTCAGATCCTCGGCGTCGTGCGGCGGGTGTCCCTGGCGGCGGACAAACGCATAGAGCGGGAACCAGTAGGTCTCGCAGAGACTGGCGAGAGCCGCCTCGGCCTCGGGGCCAACCGCCTGCGCGGCTTTGAGAACCACGCTCCACCGGGTGCGGGCGAAGCCTCGACCGGTTGGGGCCCCCGTGCGCCCAGATTTGGTTCCCAGCAACGAGGTCGAGGCCGGGGAAGCGGTGTCCGAGTCGAGATCGGTTCCGGCAGCCATGCGTGGACGATGGGAGCACACAGGCGGGGGGCAGGAAAGCTCGAACTCGCCGGTGCCGGAAGTCGAATTGACCGTGCCCATTCAGGTCGGCGCTGATTACTCTCGGACCGCCCTTGACGTCTCCCGGCTTCTCGGCTGCCCTCAAGCGGACGAGGCGCCACGACTGCCAGCTTCTGTCGGCTCAATCCGTTCAACCGCCGGATGCCTGATGCTGCCATCCAGTGTCGCCAGTTTGCATCCATGACGGTGGGCCAGGGTCGCGAGATAGTGGTCGGTGACCTGCTCGGAGTTCTCGGCGTGCGATTCCAGCGCTGGCAGGCCGTCGGCGAGCCGCTGCGGAAAGATGGCGTCGTCCACGCCCCGCTGCCCGCCCCAGGCCCCGCCAATCGCCAGGTTCAGAATCAGGTACTGGGGCGCGTCGAACGGCCACGAATCCACCCCCGTGCCGTCGTTCTCGAGGGTGAAGTACTTCCGGTCGTCCACGAAAAACTCGAGCCGCTGCGGCGACCACTCGAGCCACACCGGGAATCGACCTATTCGACTTCCACCCCGAAGAGGTCACTGATCCGGCGAATGGCCGCCGGGGCGTCGGCGGCGGGATCGGGCGTTGAGTCGGGAAACAGACTCCGCAAGAGTCCCCGCAGGTTGATGGCCTTGGACCACTCGTTCGATTGCGGGCTGAGGCCACTCTGACGAAGCTCGATTATCCGCCCCCACTTGAGGTCCTTCATGAGGTCCTTGCGGTCCGCGGGGACCTGCCCGTTCCCGAGGGTACGCCAGCGGAGCGACGGAAACGGATCGAGCCAACACGCTTGCTCGGGCAGGAAGACTTCGAAACCACCCGCAGCGTCAGTCACCAGGCGACCGAGAAGCAGGAGGTAGTGGTACTGGGCGCGCACCTGCTCGTGGGGGTTCCGGACCGGGTAAAGATGGAGCTCGAGATTCGACAGATCGACCGGTCCGCCGCCCGGGGAAGATCCAGGCTCGCGGTTCCTGCCGAGCCTCAGCCGACCCTCTCCTTCCTTCTGCTGGGTGGCAAGGTCACCGGGCAGGGTGTAGAGGTGATGCACGTCCGAAGGCGCGCTGCGCAAAGTAAGCTCTTTCAGCGCTTCCGGTGTGACAGGCGTCCCCGAAGGCGCGAGATGCGTCAACGCCCGGCGCAGGCGGACCCCGAGCCACCAGTGGGCGTCCACGCCATCCGGTGGGTAGAGTACGAAAGCGGTGGCATTGGCCAGAGCCTCATTGTCTGTTCGGTCCAGCGTGTAGCCAAAGGGACCGAACACCCGCAGTGGGAGCCTCGGTTCGGAGGGCGCCTCGGTCGTGTCGGTGTCTTCGAAGGCCTTGCCTCTTGGCTCGGTGTGATGGTCTGGCAGCGGTCCCAGTCGATGCGGGAGGCGTTCGGCGTCTTGCCCGACAGTCTCTCTTTGTTCGATGGTCACGTAAGCCTCGAGGGTTTCTCCGGGCCCGTATTCGCGATACCAAACCTCATCAAGGACCGCGAGGAACGGCTTGGCCCTGGGGGACGCCGCCGCACGGCCGGGCAACGCCTGCCGTGGTTCCCGGGTGAGGGGGAGGATCGCGAGAATCTTGAGCGGCTTGAGTCGAGGTCCGTCCGACGGCGGGCCGACATCCCGGCCTGCCGCGACGACGGGTTGCCCGCGGTAAGGCATGACGATGCGGCGCCAGGCGGGGTCCGGACACCCGCCTTGATCCTGACCCTCGCGCGTCGCGCGTCGCTGGCGTTTCGCCGGGTCTTTCAAGACGGGTGCGTAGCGGGAATGGACGACCAAGCCGTACCGCAGGTAGTCACCCGCACCGACGCCGTCACGGTCGTCTACGGTCAGCAGCATGTCCGCGAGAGGCTCCCCACCCGGCTTGCGCGGCAGATCTCCTCTGTTGATCGGGGACCGATCTACGAAGCCACGATCAATCAAGGCGAGAGTGTCCAACTCGAAGACGTCGGGGCTGGAGTCCCGCACGCCGGGATCGAACAGCGCCTTGGGCAGCCCCCCGGCCAACTGCCGCGAGTCGAGGTCCATCGTGGACAGCAGCGGGCGGTTGCGCCACACCCACCGCTGGCGCAAGAGGGTGAAGCGGCCCACGAACACCAGGTTAGCCGGGGGCGCCCCATTTCGTCCCCGGAGGTGGCAACGAACCGCACCCGATCCGTCGGCTTCCAGTTCGAAGCCACCATAGAGCTCGTGGGCGTCGGGCAGGATGTCACTCACCGCTTCCACCAGCACCCGGGACGGTCGGAATGCCCGATACGGTCTGCCGGTCTGATCCTGCCACGCGGGATGCGTTTCGGGGGGCTCCAAGAGATGCCTGACGGCCTCGAAGTCGAACCGGGTGAAATCGGCCTCCGAAACCAAGGGGAAGAACTCCAGGCAACCGAACCACCCGGCGGGCATGCTCACAGTGAGCTGCGGCGCGGTGTCCGGTAAACGGCCAGGCTCCTGGCTAAGCCTGCGCGACGGTTCCGACGCCACGCTCTCGGCGGTGACGTGGAGAGGCAATGCGTTGAACAACGACACACGGACGACCTGCACCAATTGCTCCTCCGTCTCCTGGGTACCCAGATGACTTACAGTCACCAGGCGCACGCCGATGGCGCTTACGGCCGGCTCATGCGGGAGCAGGTCTTTGGCGGCCACGCGGGCGGTCTCCGGGTCGGAGCCAGCCATGAGCACGTCTCTGTCCCGGTAGATGCGCTTGCGTGCGGTCGCCAACTCCTGCACTCGTCCCGCTCTCCTATCCTCCGGTTCCCCCGGCGCCGGCAGCCACCAGCGAGTGAAGGTGAACTCGTCCAGGCACGGCAGTGCGACGCGAAACGCCTGCTTGGGAGCCAGTTCACCGATCGTGATGTTAGGGTCGGAATGGCCAAGCAGGAGCGCGGGCGTCTCTTCCGGGCGCCTGAGGCGGTGCTCGAGCCATTCCAGAGCACGCAGGTGAACCTCAGCAGGGACCGCCGGCCAGGCGGGTGGCTGCGACCTCTCCGGCCGAGCAGCAGAACCCGGCAAGAGGTTCAACTCGCCGATCGAAACCCTGCGTGTGAACTGGAGAGCCAGGGGCAGGACCTTCGGTTTCAGGGTCGTAAGTTGTGCCCATCGAAACTCCGGCACGAAGCCACTGGGCCCCGCCGTTCCAGGTTTTGCGTCCAGCAACTCTTCGGGCATGCCCGAGGCGCGATCCACGATAAACGCAGCGAACTGGTAGAAGTCGCCGTAACGGAGGGGGGGGCAGAGAGTGCAATTCCGGTGGGGGAGGTCAGGTTGAGATCCGGCGGCCTGATAGGAAAGACTGGAGAGCCGGTAGCGATTGACCTCTCTCGGGCCTCGCTGGCGATGCACGAAGTCCAGCGGGGAGGCCGCCTTGAGCGGCTCGCCGCGATAGCCGATTTCGCTGCGCAGCACCCCAGACATGAAGTCAAGCGGCCAGCCCGCCGCCAACGCCTCCGGGGTCGAAGTCAGCGATCCCGCCGAGTCGATTCCGAAGGGCCGGCTCGCCAGGTGGTCCCGGGGATCCAGGACGCCGACGGCCGCGGTAACGAGTTGCCAGGGGGGTGGCGAGTCCTCGTCGAAAGCTGCCGCAGTGGCCGCGCGCCGGACCAGCAGGCCAACCGCGCCCATCTGGGCCAGCTCCTCCGCGTTCGCCATCGCCGGGTCATCCTGGTGAACCAAGCGCTGCCCCGCCTCCCCGATGAGCAGTTCGAGGGCTTCATTGGGCGGAGTGGGAGAAGGGGAGGGCGGGCTGGCCAGAGCTTCGCTGAAGGTCTCCTCCAACAGCCGGCGCCGGAGCTCCGCGCGCCGTGGACCCGTCGGTGGGCGGGGCTGCTTGAGCAACTCGACGGCCTCGGCACACCGCGGAAGACTGGCTGCTACCGCCTCGAGAGCTGTGGCGTCCGCACTGCCGGAAACGAGGAGGCGGTTTAGCTCTGAGACCAACAAGGCTCGCCGCTCGCAGTCGTCCGCCCCGCCGCTGTCCCACGCCTCGAGTCGCTGTCTGGTGTCCTGCGACAGGCAGGCGCACACGGCGCCAGCCATCGCGTCCGAGGCCTGCGGCTGGCGCAGACGCGAGGTCAGCACCGCCAGATCAGTGATGTCCCCCGAAGCGAATCGGGTCTTTGTGCCGCGCTCGGGCGGCAGCACGAGGTCAACAAACGCTTCGGCAAGCTCCTCAGCACGCCCCTTTTCCAGCTTCAACTCGCTCACTCCCGGCAGCAGCCCATCGCGCTGGAGAAGGTCAAGCGCGCGGGCCTGCCAGGAACCTGGCTGAAGGTCCGCGCTGGGCCAGTGGAACTTCCACCAGTCAGCCACATCGTCCTTCAGGGCGCGGCGTAGCCGCTCCACCGGCGTCGTCAACGACTCGTTCGGACGGGGCTTCAGGTTCGCAAGGAATTTCCGGATTCGTTTGCGGCGGGCCACCTCCGCTTTCTGTGCTTCCTCGTTGGACGTGTCCGCCGCCGGGGGCACGAGCTCCCGGTCCTGTCGTGCCCTTTCCACGAGGCGCTGCGCCACTTCGAGCGGGGTAGCGCAGTCCGGGTCCGGGTTCTCCTTGGACGGATTGACGACCAGTCGGGCGGCCAGTTCTGGCACGGACACCGCGCTCAGGCGGTTGGCCCCCTCCAGCCCCTTGGCGATTGGCTGGTCAATGTCGGCGTAGCTCTGGCTCCGGGCGTCTTCGACCGGCAGCCAGTAGGACTCAAGTGCCTTCACCTTTGGTTGGTGCAACTCAGCCCAGGCCAGCGGTTTGAAGATGGCAAAGCCCTTCCGGGACTTGTCTTCGCTCTCATACTCCAGCCGGAAGTCGCCGCTGGGCAAGACAGACAGGGTGCAGGTCCTTCGGAGCCACACACCCCCGGCGTCGCGTCGCGAATCGCGAAAAACCTCGGGTGCGAAGATCAGCAGCGGCCGCTCTTCCGGGTCGTCGCGGATAGCCTGGACTGACGCCGCGGGCAACTCGAAGTAGAACGCGGCCTCAAGGCCCGTGGCCAGCGGGGGAGGTAGACTCCCGAGCGTGGCCAGCAGCATGCTGAGTGGGAGTTGATTCTCAGGTTCCGTTGGGTCGGAACCGGATGCGGGGGCGGGCGGAGGTGGCCAGGCAAAGCGGACTTCCGGGCTCGCTGCGAGTTGGATCAGATGCTGGTGGATCTCGGCTCGGTTCGCACGGTGGAAATCCAGCCACCGCCCGTCGCTGCCGGCGTTGACCTCCAGCGGCCCATGATCACACCGTGGCCGTAGAGGATTGTCGTTGGGGGAAAACGTGATCGGCCTGAGTTGGAGCGACGTGGGCGTGTCGGCCCCCGCGGAGGCCAATCCAAACAGATTCCAAGGGAGCAAGGCTTGGGCCCAGTCACTTAGGGTGTCGTTGTCGCTTGTGCCAGGCTCTTGATCGTAACAGGCCGACACGCGGAGGCAGAAGCGCCAGCGTGGCGGGTTGCTGTCCGCCGCCTTCCGGGGACCGAAGAAGGTGAGGCTGAGAATGGTCTGCAGGCTGGCCATAGAATGCGCGTTCCTTAGTTCAGAAGCAGGTTCTGGAAGTACAGGTCAACGGCTTTCTCCAGGTGCTCGGGCTCCGGCTCGTCCCCGTAACCGTCCGTTGGCGGGGCCCCCGCGTTACCGGCAGTGGACCGCACACGCTGGGCGCCGCCGCCGCTTCCGCCCGGCCGGGCGAACGGCAGGGTGAAAGGCCGCCGGACTGTCAGCGTGAAGCACCAGCAGATCTTGATGCTCACGTCCACCATCCCGTGACCTGTCATCGCGCCGTTCTGGTAGGTGATGGTCAGCATCATGCGCAAGCCGGCGCTGGCGACCCCCAGAATCGAGAACTCCCCCCAGACCAGCAGGCCCAACGAGATGGCCGTGCTCCCCTTGCCGGAACTCCACTCGAGACCGGCGGTGAAGAGCAGCCCCGCGCTTCCCCGAGCCACCCCCAGATTCAGGGCCAGGAAGGCACCCGCGCTGATCCCGATGCTCACCCGTGTATCAAAATCCGTCGGGGGCCGGTAGCGGGCCTCGACGCCAAACCAACCGCCGCCCCCGAGGAACAAGATCGCCAGCCCGAAGGGACGTTCCGGCCGGCTCAGCCAGAACCCGGTCCGGACCTCGAAGCCGCCCGCAATGAGCAGGTCCAGGTGACTGTAAAGGGTGACGCCGGTAAGGGTGAAGGCGCCGGCACCCAAGTCGGGCAGCGGCAGACAAAGCTCGGCCCGCATGCCGCCAGGCGCAAGCGGCGTGAGGGTCAAGCCTTCCACCTGCGGAAGGAGCGCGCGCAAGGCCTGGGTAATGAACTGCAACTCCGCCGCCAGCTCGACCTTCTCGCTGTCGAACCGGAAGTCAAACCCGCCTTGATTGTCATAGCGCAGGGTGGCCTCCCGCAACGTCACCAGCGGGCGGTGGCTCACCTGTATCTGCCAGTCCGCGGCCAGCATGGCCTCGGTTGTCTGCGCCTTGCCGCCGTCCGCTGACAACTCCATTCGGCTGCGGGCGGTGAACCGTGGGCGAAGCAACCGCAACTCGACCGGCGGCAGCCGAAACAAGCCCGGATCCTCCTCGAACTGCCTGTCAATCCGGACATCGCTCCACGCGGTCAGCCGGTCTTTGTCGAAGCCATGCTTGACCGAGAGCCAGCCATATTCCGCCAGCGGGTCTTTGGGGAGCTTCAAGTCCGGCAACAGGTGCTCGAGCTTCAGGCCTCCGAAGTCAGGCAGCAGCCGGTTGAGATCGAGCCCCCCCAATTGGGGAAGCAACCGGTCGCGAATTCGGTCGAACGGGATCTCCGCGCTGAGCGCGTTCAGCGCGGCCTGAACCAGGTCGTTGAACACGGCGCTCGCGCGGGTGACCCGGAGCACTGAAGTTGCCCGGTCGTAGTAGTAGCCAAGGGCATCCCGGGTGCAGGCCAGGGCATCGTTGACCGGTCCACTGGCCATTGCCCGGGTAAGCTCCAGGCCAACGTCGCGGGCCTGGTCCGCAACGTTGGCACCTGCCTGGGCGAACTCTGTGCGTACCGCCTGCTCGATCTCAGCCCCTGTTGCCCGGAGGTGCCGGAACCACACCGCTCCCTGCTGCTCGAACCTCGCCGCCAGTTCCTCAATCGAGGTTGTACCGTTGACTATCTTGTCGCGCAGTTCCTTGAGGATCTTTCCGGTCGCGTCCTTGAACTGGGCGGCCTCCTCAAAAGAACCCTCCAGCGCCTTCCACTTGGAACCAGCCTCCTGGAGCTTCTCGGAGCATTGCCCAAGATGATCGTAGAGATTTTGACCCCATCCCCGGGTTCGAGTCTTCACCCTTTCGAGCTGCTTCCTCAGTTCCTCCGGTTGGTAGGGATCAAGCACTTTGAGAGCTCCGGCGATTTCGTCACTGAATGAGCCATACCATTCCTCCAATCGTGCCCGCCAGCCTGTTTGGTCGAGGGTATCGGTCAGGTCTTTGACCCACGTGGCGACCTCCCCAAATGCCTCCTGAAGTTCAGAACCGAGTTGTTCGGTTTGCAACGCCAGCGCGTGGTCGAGTTGCTCGAAACTCACGTCCTCCAGCCCCGTGGGGGGCAACTCGTCTGCCAACTCGGCCAGACCGGCAGCTTGGGCGGTTACCCACACCTGCGCCGGCTCCAACAGCCTAGCAAAGGAGGGCTTCACTTCACCCGACGCCGCCGGACTGAACCACTCACCGAGGCATCGGGCGATCCACGGCTCTGCGTCATGGCCCAGGCTGCGAACACGCTCGGCGGCCAGACGGAGCCGGCGGGCGAGATCGTCCACGAGGGCCCCGGCCGACTCGCTTCCCGCCTCCTGCGTCCGGCTTCGGGCCGTGGCCACCCAAGCACGCAGGTCCGTCAGCACGGCCGTGACGCGTTGATTCAAGCGCTGAGGCAACTCCCGTTCTGCCGCCCGGAGGCGCTCCAGAGCCGCCGCCGGCAGGAAGCCGATTCCGTCCAAGGCTTGTCGGGCCTGCACTGCCACCGCCTCCAAGTTGTGGCGGAGGCCGGCCAAGGCCTTGGCGTCGCCGGGAGCCGGTACCGCCAATTGGGAAGCGACCACCTCTGCGAACTCCCCGAGTCGAGTCCGTGCTCGTGCACGCCACCGTTCATTCTCCCCGGGCCAACTGAATCGGGAACCAGACAGTTGGTTCTCGGCATCGTCGAGCGCTGTCCCGGCCTCTCCTGCGGCGTCTAGCAGTGCGGTCAGCACGCCCAGAAGATCCCGCCGCAGAGGGCCAAGTTCGGTTAACTGGGTCCCCGGTGAACGCTGTCGGGCCAGTGAGGCAAGGCGCTCCTGGACTTCCGCAAAGCCATCGTGCAAACGGGCTTCCACGCCGGCGAATCTCGGCGCCAGCCTGCCAGCCAATGGTCGGGCGGGTCCGCTGCCAGCCAGCTCTCCCCGCGCGAGCGTGACCGCGCGGACGCTCGCCTCGAGGCCGGTCCCCTCCCGCCCGTGCAACAAGTTCACGGCTTCCTCGGCCGGAACGAGATCCAGTGTGAACCGGCCTTGGCCGAAGTCGAAGGCCGCTGCATCGGGTTGCTTCCGGGTACCCGAGAAGGAAGACCGGTACGGCAGGTTGGGAGCGGCCGCCTGGCGGATCAACGGGAAGTCCACATCCGGCCACGCCGGCCAGAGATCGGTATTCCCACCATCCTCCGGTCGCGTCGAGGTGAAGAACAGGAGCTGTGCCGGGTCTGCCACTTGATGCGCGACCGACCCACCCCCTTTGCCGCCCGCGCGGGCCAGTTCCAGTAAGATATTCGGAAACGGAAAGTGGCCCTCTTCTCACGGCTCGATCGGGCCCCGGAGCGGCATCACCCATCCCTTGGGGATATCCCGACCCCAACCCGCCTTCACAGGAATCGTCAAGGTCTCGAAGGTGCTTTGCACGAGCGGTCCCCCGAGGGGGAAGTCAGTGGGGTAATCGGGATAGCGGCGACGGGGGAGGGTGATCTCCACATACTCGCGCACCTTGCGCAGCGCGCCGAAACCATCGAAGGCACCGGACTGCCAGTCGAGTGAATCCGTTTGGTCCGGTGGCTCATCCGGACGCGCATAGCGTGGAGCACGCCGGCTTGTGCGTTCGTAAACGATGACATGCCGGGCGTGGTTCCAGAGCATGGCGATGCGCCCCAGACGGATGAGCGTGAGGGAGTTGAGTCGGCCCTGACTGGTGTCGGAGATGATGAGGGTCTTGCCGTTGTTGAAGGCCGCTGTCTGGCTGCCGGAACCACCCAGGCTGCCAAACGCCACCCCCGTAACCGACCCGACCCCCGGCTCGGATCGCAGGAACTCATCATAGACCGATCGTGATTGGAAGGGCCAATCCACTCCGCCTCGCAGCGGCGGCGGCGGCGCCTCCGGCTTTGGCGGTTGCGGCACGGCGTACGCGTGCGGTTCGAAAGGGTTGGCCGTCTGACGCTTTCCGCGCAAATCGAAGCGCACTTGGTCGGACACGGTCAGCGATTCGCGCTCCGCCCATCCGCGGAACAAGGGCCACCAGCTCGGGCGATACAGCAAATCAGCGATCCAGAAGCCGATGAACTTGCTGTACTTGCTGTACTTCCGACGGTCCTCTTCGGCTGCCTCCGTGTCCGAGTCCTGCGCAGCCAGGAAGTGCTTGACGAGTTCGTCGCTGAACGGCATCCGCCCCACGAACGCGTCAAGCTCGGCAACGCGCAGCCCGGACGCCTTGATTGTGGTCATCAGCCCGTAAAGCAGCTCGAACCGCGCTTCGGCCAGCTTCAAACCCACCGTGCCCCGCCGGATCGACAACAGCCGGCGAATGGCCCAAGGGGCGGTCGCTCGCATTGTGTCCACATCGGTGCGGTCCAGCTTCAGGTAAGCCGGCATCCCCCAGCGGAAGTCAAAGGGCTTGCCTGGCGCTGGAACCTCAGTCGGAGGGGAACCGGGCGGCCGCAAATAGAGCCGTCCCTTGATCATTTCCTCCCCAATCGCCTGGGGCGGCAGGACAAGGTCCATGCCGCCCTGATCGCTACGGAACGCCCACTCGGCGGCCTGGTCAGCGTCGTCGGTGTATTCGGCAACCACTTCGCCCTGCGCCACCTCCGCCCGAGCGTCCACGCGAGCCACCAGAAAGGGGCTGGGATCCAGGACCACGACCGACGTATCGATCCGACCCGCCGGCGCCCTCAGCTCCAACCGGAGCCGCCGGCTCTGACTGCTCGTCGCCTGTTCCGTCAAGCTCAGCGCCAGGCCCAATGTCGCCGGGACTGTCGTGTCCGTGAGGTCAATCACCATGGGCCGCTCACGCGGCAGCCAGGCGGATTGGGTTTCGAATCCGACCTCAGGATCTTGGCTGACAGGGGTGAGCACCGCGTTGTTGAACCCAGCATTCAGCTTCACCCCGATCGGTGCCTGGCCAAACCGATCCATTCCGGTCTCGCGCGTGAGGGTGAGGTTGAAGTCCCTCAGGCTGCCGCAGCGGACCCTGACACCAGCGATCATGGGAGTGGGAGATTCGCTGGCGTCGCTCTCGAGCGTGGGCGTGTGCACCCAGCGGCTGACACCAGCGATCATGGGAGTGGGAGATTCGCTGGGGTCCTCCCGGGGCCGAAACGTCGCTGCCAGCACGGGATCGCCTTGCTGGTCACTCAAGGCCTTCCCGATCGGCTTCACTTTCTCCGGATCGTCTCCCGCCCGACACTCCAGCAACGGAATGCTGCCATCCCAGTTCACCATGCCCCCGAGCTGGATGTTGGCAGGGTTGGATTCCCCGAGGAGCACCGCCAAGAGGTGCACGCCCGCTTCTGTCCGGATGAAGCGCAGTCGGATCGGGTCGTCGGTCCAGAGCTCCGTGGGCACTACGGTGACACGGTTGCGGGAGCGAGCGGCGGCCAGACCCAGCGGATAGTGACGCGCCAGCAAACCGTACACCGTGTTGCAGGCGATCGTGTCTGACTGCTTACTTCTCCCATCCACACCCAGCCACTCAAGCAACCACTGGTCTGCCGGTTCGCCCGTGCCCTCCTTGAACTGACGAGCACAGAGCAGCCTGACCGTCGTCGCGCGGAGTGCAGCAGCCCGTCCCGACACGTCCTCGAGTCCGAGGGAACGCGCGCTGACCCGGGCCTGTCCTGGAGCCTTTGCGTCGAGCCACAATCCGGTGACCAGGGGATAATGCGCCCTCTTGCCCGTCGCCGAGTCTTCAACCACAGCGGGTGCGGGGAGGAAACCGCAACGGAATCCTCGAAAGGCCGTGAGCGTTTGCGGCACCTCGACCAGCCACCGCGGGCGCTTGTCCCTCGGCCCCGGGGTGAGCAGATCACCCCGCCAGTCATCGTACGGTTTGAGCCCGTGGTCCGCGGTGTAGCCCATCCCCGGCTGGTCTTCCGAGTCCACCTTCCACCCGTCCAGCCACTCGCGCATCGTGAGCGTCGGGGAAGTCCCGGCTCGTGGAAAGGGGGCGGAAGCCCAGAGCTCCTTTGGGGGCAGCTCCTTGCGGGCCCGGTACCAAAGGCTGGAGGTGTCATGGCTGACCAACACCACCAACTGGTTGTTGTTCGCCTGGACGATGAGTCGCATCCAAAGCCCCTGCCCGTAGGGGGTCAACGGAGAGGGCAGGTGGACCTGGAAGGTAAGCTTCTGTCCCTGAGGTAGGATGAACCGGTCCCCGTCCTTCTCGAGATTCCCGTAGTGCATGCTCGGGAGGTGATTCCAGCCGGTGGACGTGCCTCCTCCCGGGAGTTCGTCGAATCGGGCACTGACATCGAAACGCAACCACTCCTCCTCCTTCACCCACAACCAGAAACGGCGGAAGCCCCGCACCGATCCGCGGCGGTTGGGTGCAATCAAGTCCTGGGGAAAGTCTCCGACCAATTCGAGCTGCACCGGTCCCTGCCGGTTCGCGGTGATGCGTATCGGGTTCACGTGAACTTCACTTCCTTCTTCATCAGGGGCAACGTCTTGGTGTTGTCCAGATCAAACGGCGGGTCTTTCTGGACGGCCTTTGCCTTGCGGTTCGCGTGCCAGACGGTCCGGTCCCGAGCGAGGGCGCCACACTCCGTCCACAGGTTGCGGTACGGTGGTCCGAGAGACCCCTTGAGATCGTGAAAGGCCTCCCAGCACGCTGCGCCCCAGCATTGGACGACCTGTCCCTGCTTTGCCGAGTCGTCCAACAACGCCAGAAACCGGTCGCCGGGCAGACCCTCTGCGAGCCTCCCCAGCTTGTTCACAAAGAGGTCGGTCGCAAACCGCCGGTCCGGGTTCTGGCCATCGACGTCGGCTGGCATGCTCTTACTGTTGAACCACCCCACGATCATCGGCCGGCGCCCCGAATCGTCGGTCAGCCAATCCTGCCAGGTCCGGCCCATGGTCCAGAGCCAGATCTTCCTGCGGGGGTCGAATACCGCCGGGATGCCGTTGCAGCCTAGAATCACCATGAGCCGACAGTGCCTGAGCGGAGCCTGCACTGCTGGGAATCGGAGCACGAGTGGCTCCCCCGGGCGGTTAGCCTGCCGATAGCCAAACCACTCCAACTCCCGGGTCCGGTAGTTGAGGCCAAATCCGGCGTAGGGCCGGTAGAGAGTGTCCGCCCCCTCGATATGCGTTCCCCACAGCATGGCCGCATACCGGGGGTGCGCCGTCGCGGGCGGGGTGTTGGCGTCCGCGAGATGGCCGTGGTGGTGGCCTCCTACAATCCAGCAATGCACCGGCTTCTCGTAGAGCTTGCCCAGCCACTCGGGCAGGAGCGCGCCTTCCGCGAGGCTATGCAGTTGCGGCCACTTGGGACCGAAACGCATGAAGGCGAGCAGACGGCCGGCCCGGAGGTCTGGCGGTGCAGCGGGGATGTACTTGATGTCCACCACCCTCTGGAGCTGCGCGGGCCAGGCCTCCCACAAAGTGCGGCCACCCAACCGCGGGTCCGGTTCGTCCACCACGTCGGTGAGCAACCCCTGCGCTGCCGGAGTATTCAGCGCGCACCGGAAACGGATCGCGGCTCCTGTGCGCCAGCCCGGACCGTTGAACGTTGTGATGAGCAGACGCGCCATAGTCCCGATCTTTGTTGCCGGTCACGCCGGCATCCCGAGCCTGAACTTCCCGGCAGGAAGCCCTGAGGCGCGCCTACCCGGCGCGCCCCTCCGCCGACGGAACGAACCCCATTGCATCAGCGCCTCCGGGAGCCGGGATGGGCCGACCGGCTGCCTCGGACGGCGGGTCCAGCCGCGGGGTGGGACAGCCCGCCAAAGAGCGCCAGAGCTGCTTCGATCTTCCGTCGGTAGCCGGCTTCGCCACCGGGATCGCCCCCACCGTTGTACTTGACGGCTCCCAGCACCAACCGCTCCCGACCCAGATCACCGCACGAATACGTGCGTCCACCGGGCACGGCCGGCTCAGTATTACAGCGATGGATCAGGTATAGGACTCCCCAGTAATAGCTCATCGTGGGATTGAAGCCGGGGTCGTCATGGCCGGCCTTCGCGTCCCCCAGCACACTCAGGCGGGCCGCCGCCGGGAACCGCGGATCCCTGGGCACCGCATCGGCAAGCTCGCTCCCCCAATAGTTGCCCGGATTCTTGGGGTCGGGACTGAGTTGGGCAGCGTTGGGACCGCCGATGTATCGTCCCCCCTTGCCCGACTGCTTGGTAAGCTCCTGCCAGTAAGCATCCGCCCCGCACTGCATGGGGTCCCGAGACGGGTGGCTTCCCGGGGCCGACGTGTCGGTCCCGTGTTTGCTTTCCACCCAGGAAACGGCCCGGACGATTGCCAGAATCCGCCCCACTTGGTCCTCCCTCAACACCGCGCCACTCGGACCGGTTCCCTGCCGAAGATCGAAGAACCGATTCCAGAAACGGACCGCCGCGTCGGCCGATGCTGCAACCCGCACCCAGGCCGTCGCCTCGGACGTCCGCTCCCCCCGAACCGGCGATCGCGCCACGCGCGGGACACCCCGCTTCCCCCCGCGGCGCGCGGGCCCTGAGCGCCGCTGCTTCCCCGTCGAGACCCGCGGACGACCTGATGCGTCAGCGGATCGCTCGGCCCCGTGAGCGTCCATACGTTTGATTGACACACGGGATTAGTAGTATCCTTGGTCCAGGAATGTCAAGCACCTCAGAAGACGTCCCTGATGGTCCGATCACCTGCATGCGGCTCTTTTCAGTCTCAGGAACCGGCCCCCCAACCGATGCATTCTCCTGGCGCAGTAGGGCAGGGAGCGGTTACGCCGTCGCCTCCCCAACGTGCCAAGTGGGGCCGGCTGCGCGGTCGACCGGCGGGTTTCACCGTTTCGCAGGCAACGCGCCACCGGGGCTCACGGCGCATCAAGGAGGTGCGCGCCTTGAAGGCGGGTCATTCCCCCGCCGCTGCCCGTTGATAGACACGCACGTAATCGACGGTGAGCCGCTGCGGAAAGATGGCGTCGTCCACGCCTCGCTGCCCGCCCCAGGCCCCGCCAATCGCCAGGTTCAGAATCAGGTACTGGGGCGCGTCGAACGGCTACGAATCCACCCCCGTGCCGTCGTTCTCGAGGGTGAAGTGCTTCCGGTCGTCCACGAAAAACTCGAGCCGCTGCGGCGACCACTCGACGGCGTACACGTGGAAGGATTTCTCGGCGTCGGGGACCGCAAGGCGCGCACCCGGCTGCTGCCCCGCGCGTGATTGTAGCCGCGGGTGTGAACGTTGGCATGGACGACGCCGGGGTCGTGGCCCACGTACTCGAGGATGTCAATCTCACCGCAGGCCGGCCAGCCGACCTCCCGGATGTTCGTGCCCAACGTCCAGAACGCCGCCAGGTGCCGCGACCCGACGGCCCGGCTTCACCTGCGCCTCGAGGCGGCTGTAGGTCCAGGCCGCCCGATCGCGCGTGGTCAGGCTCGCCGAGGTGTAGTCCGCGTGTTCCCGGTGCTGCTGCCAGCGCCGCTCCGGGGCATCGGCCTGATACCGCGCGTTGGGGAAGCGCTCCCGGCGCGCCTCGATGATGAGCTGGCCCCCTTCGACCCGCGCGTTCTGCGTCCGCCCCGCCGTGTAGTACTGGAGCTCGCGGTTCCGGACAAACCCCTCCTCGTAAGACCACTTGGCCGGGTCCGGCAGGCCATTCTGATCGAATTCGTCCGCCCAGACCAGTTTCCAGTCGGCGGCCCACGCCGCGCCGGCAAGCCAAAGGCCGGCCCCGAGAATCCAGAGTGTGTGCATGCGACCATCGCAACGCCCGCCCTCGAGGGTGTCAAGTCGGGGTTTGTGCCGCGGGCGTGGACGGACGAGTCGTCCGTTGGCTGCGAGTACAAGCGTCGAGTCACGCCGCCTTCGCCCGCCGGTACCGGTCGAACATCCACGAGAGGAAATCGTGGGCGAAGTCGGGGTTGTCGGTGACCTGCTTGTAGAACTTGAAGTTGGCGTCGACCATCTCCTGAAGCCGGTCGTTGGCGATCTGCTCGAACGTCAGACGGGCGTCCTCGGGCGGGTTCACCTTGATGCTCGCCGCCAACGCCGGGTCATTGGCAATCCGCTGCTCGAGCTGCCGGATGAACACCTTGTCTTCCTCGGTGAAGTCGGTGCCGAACCGCTCGTTCAACTCCCGGATGATCTGCGACAGCGGCTCCAGGTCCTCGGGCCGGACCCCGCCCTCGTCCTTCGGCGTCATCGGATCCAGTTCCTCCGTGCCCTTCTTGAGCCGGATGACGTCCTGGTACTTGCCCCGCTTGAACCGGTCACGAAGGAGCTCCGCAATGGACCACAGGAAGTTGACCTTCTCGCCAAAGTTGTTCATCGGCTGATTCGGGGGGCGAGGGTACCGGAAGCGGGCAGAACTGGCGACAAAGAGTTTCGACGGCGGCGGGACGAGAGGCAGAAGGGGTCTGACTGCGGGGGCAAGGGAAGCGGCCGGTTCCCCCTGGACCTGGTCACGGGCCATGAATCCGGGGGCGTGCAGGCGGGACGCCCGCACCACCGGTCCATGGACAGAGCCGCGATCGTCCCTCGACCAATTCCCGATGTTCGAAATCTGCGGAGGATCCAGCGGGCGGGGGGTTTCTCCGCCGATTGCGAACATAGGGGATTGGGGGAAGGCGGAAATGCCCTCCCTCCCAATTCCCGATGTTCGAAATCTGCGGAGGATTCAGAGGGCAGGGGGAGGTTCTCCGCCGATTACGAACATAGGGGATTCGGGGAAGCCGGAGATTCCCTCTTCCCAATTCCCGATGTTCGAAATCTGCGGAGGATTCAGAGGGCAGGGGGGGTTCTCCGCCGATTACGAACATAGGGAATTAGGGGAAGGCGGAAATCCCCTCCCTCCCAATTCCCGATGTTAGTGTCTCTCTGCCAAACAACGAACCTGTTTTCGACGATAATTCATGCGGCGAGCGCGGGTATGATCAGACGTTCGGTGAGTTGCAGTCCCGCGATGATGAGACTTTCGCCGCGGGCGGTCGGGTAGTATTTGCGGGTGCCCGCCACCGGCTTGATGAGCTGGAGCACTCGGAAGCGCCGCAGTGTGCGACCGATCCGGGCAGGTTTCCAGTCGGGCAGATGCGGCTGGAGCGTTCGGTTGCGCACGCCTTGGATCTGGTGTTCTCCCCGTTGTAGCGCCTGTAGGAACTGCAGGTCGTCGGCGCGAAAGAAGTTCAGACCCCGCACCGACCGGTCTTTTTCATCCCGCCGCGATGCCGTCACCTCCCCCAGCGCGTGCCGTTCCCGCGTCCGATCCCGCCACTGGCTGATGTAGGCCAGGTAACGCCGGTTGCACGCGCTCATCGCCTCGGCCACCGCCCCAAGGCTGTAGAAGGTCTTCCGCATCGGTGCCCACTTCTTTGCTCCGCTGCTTCCCGCACGGGGCCGGCTTGCACCCGTCCCCGCGCTTCGGCGCGGCTCCACCTTGCGGCGGTGTTTGAACGTAGTCACGTCACTGGTGGTGCATTCAATGCGCAAGACGCTTCCTGCCTTATCATACATTTTCAGGGATGTCGCCCCCAGAGTGTGCTTGAGCCGCGTGCCTTGAACGAGGGTTTGCAGCCGGCTGTTCGGCTCGGCCTTGGGGTTGGTGCGCGGCTTCCGGCCCATGAATCGGTAAAGGTCCGCGCAGCCCACTTCGATGGCCGCCGTGCGCACGATCTCGCGGTAAAGCTCCGGCAGCACGCGGTCACTCTGGAACACGATGTCCGTGCTCCACTCGGCCTGATACACACTCCAGTGCAGGCTGTGCCCAAAGCGTCCATGCACCGCCACCCAGCGCGCCGCCATCCGGTCCAGCATTCGATGCAGCCGCTGGGGCTCGAAGTTCTTGAGCAGCCCCTGCGCCGCCGCAAAGTCGCTGATGCGCGTAAAGCAGTTGTCGGCCTTCTTGAAACGGATGCCCGCTTGCTTCATCTGCCGCTCCAGCCAGTCGTGCCCGTTGCAGCAGAACTGGAGGCGAAAGGGAGCCCACGTCGGAATGCGCAGGTGGCACAGGCCAAACTCCGGGTCCAGGAAGTAAACGTAGAAGTGCTGGCATTTGCCCGGACTCCACTGGAGTTGGAGAAAACCGGTCTGGTGATTCTTGCCCACCTTGAAGCAGCGGCAGCGCTCGATGGCTCCGAGAATGCAGACCACCCCCTCGCGTCGTCCGCGCCCCGCGAGGATCTCCTCGACGATGGCCTCCTTGCGCTCGCCGTAGTTGACCTGGCGGATTTCAATGTCCTCGGCCCGCGCCAGCGTGCGCACCTGATCGGCCACTTCCAGCCGGAGTTGGTTGGCGTAGCTTTTGTTGAACTCCATGAAACTGATGCCGCGCCCCTGCAAATGCTGCTCCATGGCCCCTGTCCAGCCGATGGCCTTGTAGGTTCCGAACAGCACCACCCGGTCAAAGCATTCGATCACCCCCTTGATGTCCTTGGCATGTCGTTCCACCAGCGTCTGGGTTTTCATGGCTCCTCTCTACCCCAAGCGCAAACAGACTTCATCTGCCTTTTGGTTCCGGCTCCGCCGGGTTGGGAATCTGCGGAGGATACAGAGGGCAGGGGGGTTCTCCGCCGATTAGGAACATAGGGAATTAGGGGAAGGCGGAAATCCCCTCCCTCCCAATTCCCGATGTTCGAAATCTGCGGAGGATCCAGAGGGCAGGGGGTTTCTCCGCCGATTGCGAACATAGGGGATTCGGGGAAGCCGGAGATTCCCTCTTCCCAATTCCCGATGTTCGAAATCTGCGGAGGATACAGAGGGCAGGGGGGGTTCTCCGCCGATTACGAACATAGGGGATTCGGGGAAGCCGAAGATCCCCTCGGCCCAATTCCCGATGTTCGAAATCTGCGGAGGATACAGAGGGCAGGGGGGGTTCTCCGCCGATTACGAACATAGGGGATTGGGGGAAGGCGGAAATCCCCTCCCTCCCAATTCCCGATGTTCGAGATCTGCAGAGGATTCAGAGGGCAGGGGGGGGTCTCCGCCGATTACGAACATCGGGGATGGAGCTCTGGGGCCATGAAGCGACTTGGCGGGATGCCCCTTCTGCAGTCTCCATTCTGCCTTCTGCCTTCCGGTTCATGGGAGGCGGGATGTGAGGCGCTGACCGACCGGGGTTGGCCGGGGGCGGGGTAGTTCTGGTGGGCGTCGTCGAGGACGAGTAACCAGTCCTGGCCGCGGCCCTGGCTGGGTGGTGTGAAGGTCTGCAGGCCTTCGTTGCCGGCACGATAGACGGGGTACGCGGTGCCGTAGCGCGGATCGAACCAGGTAGACTGGACGGCGCTCGAGGCGATCACGTTCAGCCGGAGGGTGAAGGCTTCGCCGCGGGGCGAATACACGAAGGCGAACGTCCCGTCGGTGGCGCGGGCTCCCCGATCTTGGCGCCGCCGGTGCGTGGCCCGTCCACGATGAAGTCCTCGTCCGGGGTCAGCCGCGCGAAGGGACGGGAAGTGAACAACCGGCGCAGGTGGCTCATCTGGAAGGCGCCGGGATGATCGAGGGCCTCGCGCCAGGGGATGTCGGCCTGGATGACGGGGTCACGTCCGGGCGCCCACATTTGCCAGATCGAGTTGTGACCGTAGGTGTGGCCGCAGGCCCCGGCGAGGAGGGACCAGTACGCGGCCTGGCGCACGTCGTAGTCGTCGAAGCGGAGGGCGCGTGAGGTTCCCTGCATGTAGAAGGCGACGGGGATCTGCTCATAGCGGGGCTCGCCGTCGAGGGTGGGTTTGGGAGGAACCAGGGCGTAGTCGTGGGCGGTGAGGAGGCCGTTATCATGGTCGCGCGCCGTGGGAGGACTGGTTCATGTTCAGATCCAGCCAATCGGCCTGGTGGAAGTAATCGGAAGAGCGGCCCGGTCCACGGGGATGATAGGTGAGGAGGTGGCGGCCGCCGTCGCCGGCCCGGAGACCGTGGGCCATGGCTTCGATGACGGCGCGGTCCTGGTCCGATTCGATATTGCGGTCGCCGCCGAGGATCCAGATGATCGCGTGCTCACGGTAGCGTTGACCCAGCCACTCCCCAAAGCGTCGCGCGTTGTCGGGGTGGAAGATCACCGGACCTTTGCCCCCGCGTGTGGCTTGCCACTTGTCACCCCACGTGGGCAGCAGACCCACATAGAGCCCGAGCTCACCGGCGCGGTGGAGGATGAAATCCACATGGTCCCAGTAATCATTGTCGGGACCCTCCTTGACGTCCGGTCGGGTGGGATCGCGGTCGAGGAGGGGGCGATGGCCGTAGGCGTTGGGGGTCCGAGGCCGTCGAGTTCGGCCAGGGCCACGGCCTGGATGACGGTGAAGCCTTTCGCGGCGCGGTTGCGAAGGTAGTGATCGGCCTCGTCGCGGTTCAGGCGGTGGAACAGCTCCCACGCCGTATCGCCCAGCCAGAAGAACGGCGCGCCGTCCGCGGTGACGAGGAACCGCTGGTTGTCGGCGACGCGCAAGGCCGGCAGGGCGGCGGCCGGGAGTTGGGCAGCGGCCCAGGCGAGGGTGGTGGCGAGGAGGGCAGCCGGGAGATGGTGGGTGATTGGGAGCATGGTGCGGGGGTCGGGCAGTGGAGTGACGCGGTGGGCGCCATCCAAGCAGTTGGGCGGTCGCCTGCCAACCCCTTAGCCTGGAAATCTCGTACCCCTTGTGGGCGCCGACGTGAGGAGGCGTGTTCGTAATTTGTGGAGGGACTCCCCGTCCTGGATTCTCCGCTGATTGCGAACATCGGGGATGAGGCTGAGGACGTGCCTCATGAACCCGTGGTGCCGGCGTCCCGCCTGCACCCACCGCGGTTCATGGCCCCAGGGCAGGTCCAAATGGATAGGGACGCTTCGCTCATTCCTTCCTTCCTTCCCACGGCACTGCCCGGGGCGCGGCGGGTGCGGACCGAGGGTTGTGCAACGAACCGTTGCGCCTGCCCGGCCGCGGCCCGATACTGGCCGCGTGCAAGAGACGGCCAACCGGTTGGTGGATGCGCTCCTCGCCTCGTATACGCAGGTGGGCGGCATCAATCACCTGGACGGCAAGAACCTGCCCTCGCAGCGCGTCATCGCCGCCCTCACCAGCGATTTGCTGCGCCTGCTGTTTCCCGGCTTTTTCGACGAGCACGTGCTGCCGTCGTCCGCGATCCGCGAAACCACCACGCAGCGGGTCGAGTCGGTAGTGCCGCGTCTCGAGGGTGAGCTGTACAAGAGCCTCGAGTACGCGCCGCCGGCTTCCACCCGTCGCGCCGAACTGCCGGCGCTGGCGCGCGAGTTGACGATGCACTTCGTGGAGGCCCTGCCGGCGGTGCGGGAGTTGTTGCAGACGGACGTCCAGGCGGCCTATGGCGGCGACCCTGCGGCCCTGAGCCAGGACGAGGTCATCGTGGCGTATCCGTTCGTGGAGGCGATCGCGGTGCAGCGCATGGCCCACCAGCTTTACCTGCGCAAGGTGGCGTTGATCCCGCGCATCATGACCGAGTGGGCGCACCGGCGAACGGGCCTGGATTTGCACCCCGGCGGGAGATCGGTCTGCACTTCTTCGTGGATCACTGCACCGGGACGGTGGTGGGCGAGACGACGCAGATCGGCTCCCACGTGCGGCTCTACCAGGGCGTGGGCCTGGTGGCCCGCCGCTCTCGGGCGGCCAGGCATTGCGCGGGCAGAAACGGCATCCCACGATCCACGACCGCGTCACGATCTACGCGGGGCGACGATCATGGGGGGGGACACGGTGGTGGGGGCGGGCAGCACCGTGGGCGCCAACGTCTTCCTGACGCACAGCGTGCCCGCGAACTCGCTGGTCCTGGCAGAGGAAGTGCGCGTCAAGGTGCTCTCGAAGACCGAGCGCGCTTACGCCTTCGATTACCAGATTTGAGCCGCGGCCCGGGGCAGCCGTCCGGGCCAGCGAAGAGCGACGACGCTCACGCGCCAAATTCGAACTTCACCTGCCCGAAGCGGCGGGCCACTTCACCCAACACGCGTTGCTCGTCCGCTTCGTCCCGCGCCATGAAGGTCACGCTGAACCGCAGGTAGGCGCCCGCCTCATCCCACGGCACGGTGGACACCAAGCGGTCGGAGATCAGCCATTGCGAAACCTCCTCGGCTGTGCGGAACGGCAGGACCGTGCCGTCGGCCAGGCGCACGGCCGTGGGGGCCTTTGACGTACAGGAAGAAGGAACCGCGCGGTTTACGGGCAGCGAAGCCGGCGGCGCGGAGGGTGCTGACCAGGCCGTCCATGCGGCGCGAGTACTTGGCGGCGATCTGCCGGGTGATCTCGGATGGTCGAAGGCGTAGGCCGCGGCGTGCTGGACGGCGAGAAACTGGCCCGAATCCGTGTTGTCCTTCACGTCGCCGTAGGCCCGGACGAGCCGCTCGTTGCCGGCCACGAACCCGCAGCGCCAGCCGGTCATGTTGAAGCTCTTGCTGGTCGAGTGCAGTTCGACTCCGACCTCCCTGGCGCCCGCTGTGGCCAGAAAGCTGAGCGGCTGTCCTTCGAAGACCAGGGCGGCGTAGGCGGCGTCGGAGATCACCACGAGGCGATGTTGGCGGGCGAAGTGCACCACCCGGGCGAAGAAGTCCGGGGTGGCCGAGGCGCCGGTGGGGTGTTCGGGTAATTGATGACGAGCGCCTTGGCCTTCTCGACAACCTCGCGGGGACGGCGTCGAGGTCGGGGAGGAACTGCCGGTCCTCGGTGAGCGGGAGGTTGTAGACCCGGCCGCCGAAGTACATCGCGTGGGTGCCGAAGACCGGGTAGCCGGGGTGGTCATCAGGACGACGTCTCCGGGGTTGACCAGCGCGGCGGGCAGGATGGAGAGGGCCGCCTTACTGCCGATGGAGTGGATGACCTCGGTGTCCGGGCTGATGCCTGGCACGCCGCAGACCTGTTCGAGATAGCGGGCCGCGGCCTGTTTGAGGGCGGCGTCGCCATTGTCGGCGTAGCCGCGGTTCTCCGGCCGGCGCGCCTCCTCGCACAGCCGGGCCACCACCTCGGGGAAGGCCATGGCGTCCGGTTCACCGACGCCCATGTCGATGATCTCCGCGCCCGGATGCGCTTCAAGCGCGGCGCGCTTGGCCCGCTTGATCTTCTCGAACTTGTAGATCGCGGTCGACTTGCCGTACTGCCGCCCGCCAATGCGTTCGGCGAAGAGATCTTGGATGTAGGAGTCAGCCATCGGCGGCGGACGCTAGCCAAGGCCCCGGCGGGAGGCAAGCGCCGGGCCGGGGTTGTCGGTTCCCTCGCCGCAGCCGCCGCAACCGGGGCGGGAAAAACGGGCTTGCTTTCGGACCGCTGATCCGCAGCATCTGGGACCGTCGTTTGGCAAGCTTGTCTCTTCCACGGCATGGTGAATCTTCAGTTGAACGGCGTTCAGTGATGATTTGAAACCCGACGGTCGGGAACATTCTGAATCAGCGGTCTGCCCCCAACGACAGCTCAGCACGGATGAACAACAAACTGTTTGTGGGCAATCTGTCCTACAACGTCACCGAGAATGACCTGCACGATGCCTTTGCCGCGCATGGCGTGGTGGTCGAGGCCAACCTCATGGTGGACCGCGTCAGCGGTCGCCCGCGGGGGTTCGGGTTCGTCACCATGAGTACGGCGGAAGAGGCGGAGAAAGCCGTTCAAGCCCTGAACGGCGCCATGCTGGATAACCGGGCCTTGACCGTGAACATCGCCCGGCCCAAGGAAGAGCGACCCCCGGGTGGCGGTGGCGGCTTCCGCCGCGGGCCCCGACGAGACTACGGCGGTGGTGGTGGTGGTGGTGGCGGCGGCGGCGGTGGCCGGCGCGAGCGTTATTGAGTTCCAGTGAGTTCCCGAACCGGGGGCAGCCATCCGGCGGTTCCCGGTTTTGCTTTTGTATCTGTCCGCGTCCCGGAGGACGCGAGCCAGGGCGCGGATGGTCGTGTTCGGGTCGGTGGGACAGACGGTTGTGCCGGAGAGTTGCACCGTGAAAAAAAGCCAAGCCACCAAGGTCAGACCGCCGGCCGCAGGAGGGGCCAAGCGCCTGATTCATCCCGTGGTCGTTTATCCGTTCCGTCCGCCGGAGGACTACGGGGATCTCGAGACGCTCTATGGACTGGTCGCCCGCCTGGACGCGCAACGGGAGACGTACGCCCGGCCGATCACAGTCCTGGACCGGAAGACCCACGCCAGCCTGCAGGGGAAGCCGCGCTTTGAAGCGTTTCACCGCGACATCGTGGCCCGGTGCTCGGACGTGCTGGACGCCTGGTGTGTGGACACGTGCCAGATGTGGTACGCCGGGCTGGGCCGGGCTTACGAGTTGGGCGGGCCTGACGACGTTTACTGGCTGATCCCCGGCGACTTCAACTACGGAGCCCGGTGGGACAGGAGGTGTTGAGTCGCTTGCATGACCTGCCGGAGATCTGCATCGAACTGGGGCAGGACATCTGCGTCGGGGAGATCGAGGCCGACCACAACAACCCGAAGCAGTTGATCGACACGCATGGGACCTTCGCGCTCCTGTACAACTGGTTCCCGAACGAAGGGCGCGAGATCCGCCAGTACACCGAGCGGCCACGCTCCGAGTTCTTTGCCATCCGCCATGCGTTCCTGGGCGAGATGCTCCACCGCCGCTGGTATGCCTATGAGCAGACGGTGGTCGTGCTGCTGCGGGCGGTCCAGACCGGGAAGCGCATCACGCGGTTTTCCGTGGGGAACATCTCGGATCTGGAGGAGGGACGCGAATCCTTCGCTTCCGCGGTCCAGCAGGTCGAACGCACCGAACGCGTCCTGAAGAGCGTGTGGCGCGAGTTGCATGCCGAGCAGGCGGACTGGGCCGAACGCTACCGCCGGCTCGAGACCCAGTCTGAGCAGGTCCGCCGCGCCGCCCTCATCCTCCTCGAGAACCTGTTGTCCTGAGCCCGCCGCTGCCCCGGGCATTTTCCACCCCTGATGAACCGCGACCGCTACAGTGCCCACCGCAACCTGCGAGGCGTCAACTTCGTGTGCCACGCCCCAGGCCGAGTCCGTCAGTCTGGTGGGCGACTTCAATCAGTGGAACCCGACCGCGCATCCCATGGAGCGGATGGCCGACGGCGGCTGGTTTCTCGTGGCCGAACTTCGCCACGGCCATCATCGGTACGCGTTTCTGGTGGATGGTCACCTCACCACCGACCCGCGCGCCATGGGGGCGACGCGCGACGACCAGGGACGGCGTGTTTCGCTGGTGGCGGTGAGTTAGCGCGGCGTGGCGGCGGGCCAGCCCAGCGTCCGGGCGAGGAACTCAAACGTGCCCACGCCGTGGATCGAGTGGGGCCCGTCGAAGAACTCGATCGCGGCCCGCTCCCCGAACCCGAGCTTCACGTAGTGCCGGCGGGTTTGGCGAACTCATAGGCCACCCATTCGTCGGGCGCCACGCCGTCGTCGTGACCCCCGCTCGACCATGAAGGGCCGGGGAAGATCAGCCAGCTCAGCTCGGCGTAGTTGAAGGTGTTGCCGAGATCGAACTCCGGCATGTCGTATTCGATGGTCCACAGATACGAGTACGGCGCGCGGGCGGACACGTTCTTCCAGATCCACTCGTTGTAGTCCGCGGAACAGATGCTGAGGCAGTAACGGTCCACCAGCACCGGAACCCGCATGGCCGTCTTGCCGCCATAGCTCAGGCCGTAGAACGCGATGCGCTCCGGATCGACATAGTCGAGCGACGCCAGCCAGTCCGTGATCACTTCGTGCTGCCGGACGATGAAGGACCACAGCGTCAGGCCGAGCGGTTGCGCCTGACGCAGTACCTGCCGGAACCGGGTCCCACCGAGGTACGCGTTCTGGGGCGAGAACGTGACGAATCCGCGTTCGGCCAGCCGGAACGCATACTGGTGATAGGCGCTGTTCTGGACGTCCGGGTGGGCCACGTCGCGCGGCCGGCCTTCGAGACCGTGTTGGCAGACGACAACCGGGCGGCGTCCCGCCGGCCGGCCTGTGGCGGGGTGCGGCAGCGCAGCCACCGGCACGCACAGGATCCCGTAGGCAAAGACGTCGGGGTGCACGTCCAGCACCACCTCGTAGCCCCGCACGCCGTTGGTCTCGTACAGCCATCGACTGCGGGGGGCCGGCGGCAGGGAGGCGGGCGGGATCGGACCGACGATCTCGCGGGCGAAGTAATCCCGGTACCCGGCCGCGGAGTTCGTGAACCCGGCTGCGGTCTTGAAGTCGGCCTGACGCCAGAACTCGCGCCGGGTGTACTCGGCCTCGCGCATCAAGTGCTGGGTGTCTTCGAGGATCTGGCGGTACTGACGCAACGTGCGGGCGGCGGGATCCGGCAGGGCGGCGGCGGGGCGGGGCGCTTCGCCCGGCGTCTGGGGCAGGGACTCGCCGTGCGGTTGCAGTTGCCGGTAGAACCGCTTCAGCGTCGCCCAATCACCCACTGCGTCCCCACCAACATCGAGGAAGTCGGGCGGGCCGTCGCCGAACCGGGCGCGTTCGACCTCGGCCCGCACGGCGGCCGCGGTGGGGCGCCAGAGCCGGCCGGGCGCACCCCCGTGCTGGTCGGTGTGCGTGACCTCCGGGTACCGGCCGTACTCGATCCACAAGCCGCGCGGCAAGATGAGTCGGGCGATCTCGGCATCGCCGAAGTCGCGGAGGAGCGACCACACGTTCCGGTAGATCGGTTCGTCGGCCAGCCGCTCCCGTGGCCCGAAGTAACCACTCACGACCGTGCTGCGGAAACGCTCGTCAAGCGCGGCCGCGTACAGGGCGATCATGCCGCCCTCGCCGTAGCCGACCAGTCCGAGGCTCTGCAGGCCCTCCGGAGCCGTGGCCCGCAGCCGCAGCCAGTCCGCCAGATTGCCCGGTTCCGCGCTTCCCTGGCGCGTGGCCTCGAGCCAGTCCGCGGCCGCGAGGACCTTCTGGATCTCGTAACCCGCAAGCGTTCGTCCCATCTGATACGCCGCGCGCCAGAGGGTTTCGCGCTGGCTGTGCTTGACCTGGCGCACCCCGGGGTTGCCGGCAAAGCGGTCGCTCCGGTCAATCAGCGCGGGTACCAGCACGCGACACCCGTGTTCGGCCAACCGGCGGGCGAACTGCTCTTCGGCGGGTAGGCCAGGCTGCAGGCCCACCAGTTGTTCGGGCGTCCAGTCGCAGTCCGGCAGCGCGATGACATCCGCGCGAGGCGGGCGGTCGGGCACCAGCAGGAGTCCTTCGCCTTCCACACCGCGAAAGACATTCCACGCCACCGCCAGGATGCGATAGCCCGGGCCACGCCCCACCTCGCCCGGCGTCGCCACGGCTGCGTCGGTGGGTGGCGCCGGCACCGCGGCCACCAACCGCATCTGGACGGGCTCGCGCGGATCGCGGATGCCCAGGATGTGTTGGAGCCGGGCGCGATTGGTCCCGGCCTGCGCCAACAGCCGGTCCAACCAGAGGTTGCCCACGGGTGGTGAGGGAGCGGCGGCGGCTTGTGCCTGCGGTTCCGCCGCCGACGTCTTCGCGCGGGCCGCCCGTTGCCCCGGGAGGGCGTCGCGTTCGCGGTCCAGATACCGGCTGATGCCATGGACCATGTCGGCGGCCAGGTCGCGCTCGGCGGCCCCAGTGAGCGGCGTTGTGCCCGGCAGGGCAGGGGGCGCGGCCGCTTGGACCGGGAACAGGCTCAACAGGCCCGCGATGAGACCGGCGGCGAGCCCGTTCGAGAGCCGATAGCAGGCCCCCCAGGGATTCGGGCCATGCCCGGTCGGAACGGCGGCAGTTGCGGAATAAGAGGTCATGCCCGATGCCAGTAACGCCCGCCCGCCGGTCGCGCAAGTCCAGACTGCCTGCACCGCAAGGCAGCCGCCTCCCAATGAACGGAAGTCGGTTTGAGGCAGGGCCGCCAGGAGGCTGCTTGACTTTGGGGACGGGTCCCGGGAGAGTGCGCGCGAACTGTTCTTAATCAATCACATCAACTCAACTGTTTATGACGACAAGATTCGCGGGGAAGTCACGGTCGGTTTGGGGTTGTGGCGGCGGTGCTGGTGACGGGCGGTGGGGTGGGCCTGGCGCAGGAGATGCCCGGGCCGGGGCCCGAGCACGAGGCGCTCAAGCGGCATGAGGGCGAATGGATCGCCACGGTCAAGTCGCCCGAGGGCGATTCGAAGGGCACGATGACGTTGAAGATGGAGTGTGGCGGCCTGTGGCTGGCCAGTGACTTCCGGGCGGAGTTCGGCGGCATGAAGTTCCACGGGCGCGGGTTCGACGGGTACGACCCGGTGAAGAAGAAGTACGTGAGCGTGTGGGTGGACTCGATGAGCCCGCGGCCGCTGCTGCTGGAGGGCACGATGGACGCGGAGAAGAAGACGCTGACGATGTTCGGGGAGGGGCCGGGTCCCGACGGCAAGCCGGTGAAGTACAAGAACGTCACGCACTTTCCGGATGCAGACCGCCAGACGTTCACGATGCACGTGGTGGATGCGGACGGACAGGCGACCCCGATGCTGACGATCGAGTACGTCCGGAAGAAGTAGCCGGGGGCGACCGGGAGCCGGATCAAAGCTCAAAATTCAAAATTCAAAGCTCAAGGGAAGTTCCAGGCGGGAAGTACCAGGCGGGAAGTTCCAGGCGGGAAGTACCAGGATGGCAGGGGGGGGCTAACCCGGCCCCAGGAGGGACGGTCTGCCGGACGGTGCGGAGGCTGCTGCCCTCGGCGGGACACGCGGCGCGTGGCGTGTCCTGGCATCTCGCGGCCTCTGCGGGGAGGAAGCAGCAGGCTGGATTCCCCTTCTGCATTCTTCCTTCTTCCCTCTGCACTCCGGCCCTTGGCGGGGCAACGTACGCGTCGATGCGTGAGCAAACACGCTGAGGCCAAATGGCTTGCGCGACCTGTCTCTCGCGGTGTAGCCTGGGGGCGAATGGTGAGGACCGGGGTCGCGGTAGCGAGCGGAGGCCGGTCATGCGTCGATGAACTCTGTTGCGCAGAGGGGGAAATGGAACGGGGACCGAACGGCTGTGTCCGGGGGGCTGGGGCAGCATTCGGTGCCGGACGGGCTTCTGCGGACCCTTGTTGACACGGCGGCGGCCGCCATCTTCACGGTGGACGCAGACCAGCGGATCACGGCGGTGAACCGCGCCTTCTGTGAGATCACGGGGTATGCGGCGGAGGAAGTCGTGGGTCGCTCCTGCGCCCTGCTCGCGCGGGGGGGTGCGCGGCGGACTGCGCCGTCTTCGAACCGGCTGGCCCCGGGGAGATTCGAGGGCTGGAGGGGCGTTTACGGACCCGGGAGGGGCGGGAGTTGGTGGTGATCAAGAACGCAGAGTGCCTGCGGGATGAGGCAGGGCGGGTCACGGGCGGGTGGAATCCTTCGTGGATGTCACCGGCATGATTGCGGCCCGCGAGGAGGCGGAGCGGGCGGTGCGCGACGAGCGGGAGGCCAACAAGCAGCTCGAGGCTGCCCTGGCCCGGAGCCAGGAGATGGCGATGCGGGCCGAGACGGCGAGCCTCGCGAAGAGCGAGTTCCTCGCGAACATGAGCCACGAGATCCGGACGCCGATGAACAGCGTCATCGGGATGACCGGGTTGCTGCTGGACACCCCGTTGGATGGGCGGCAACGGGAGCTGGTCGAAGCGGTGCGCAACGGGGAGGCACTGCTGGAGATCATCAACGACATCCTGGACTTCTCCAAGCTCGAGTCGACGCGCCTGACGCTCGAGGAGGAGGAGTTTGGGGTGCGGGAGCTTGGGGACAGGGTCATGGAGCTGCTGGCCCCGCGCGCGGCGGCGCCGGGGGCTGGAGCTGGCGGCGGTGATCGACCCTTTGGTGCCGGCGCGCGTGCGGGGTGATGACGGCCGGTTGCGGCAGGTGCTGGTGAACCTGCTGGGCAACGGGATCAAGTTCACGGACACCGGGGAGGTGGTGTTACGGGTGGACTCGCGCGGTGGTACGGAGGGCCGGGCGCGTCTCCGTTTTGAGGTGCGGGACACCGGCATGGGGATTGCGCCGACGGATCAGCGGCGGCTGTTCCGGCCGTTCTCGCAGGTGGATCCGTCGACGACGCGGCGGCATGGGGGAACGGGTTTGGGGCTGGTGATCTCGCGGCGTCTGGTGCAGGCGATGGGGGGGGATATTGACCTCGAGAGTGCGCCGGGGCGGGGGAGCTGTTTCGGGTTTGAGCTCTGGTTGCCGGTGGCGGGAGACCCGCCCGGAGGGGAAGAGGAGCCGCTTTTTGCGGGGATGCGGGTCCTGGTGGTGACGCCGAGCGCGCCGACGCGCGAGTCGGTGCTGGGGCGGCTGACGGCGTGGGGAGGCACGGGCACGGGGGTTGGCGCGGTGATGCCGGCGCTGCAGACGTTGCGCAAGGCGCGGGCCCAGAACGCCGGCCACCGTGTTGTGCTGGTGGACACGCGGCTGGGCGAGGATCAGTGGCGCGGGTTTGCGGAAGTGCTGCGGGCGGAGCCGGGCCGGGCCGGGATGAAGCTCCTGCTTATGGTGGCGCCCTCCGAGCTCCATCTGCCGGGGACGTTGCCGATGGGTTTGTTCGACGGAACGCTGGTGAAGCCGGTGCGCCAGTCGCCGCTGTTCAACCAGTTGGTGAGCCTGCTGGGTGTGCCCTCGCCGCACGCCAACCGCGGGCAGAACGGGCGTTCGCCGGCAGGGAACCTGGTGCGTCGCCAGCCGCTGCGAATCCTGGTGGCGGAGGATCACGACGTGAACCGTCGCCTGGCGATGTTGATGCTCGAGAAGCTGGGCGATCGCGCGGACTTTGTGGGCAACGGCCAGGAGGCGGTTCAGGCGGCGACCGCGACGCCCTATGATGTGGTGCTGATGGACTGTCAGATGCCGGTCATGGACGGGTACGCCGCGGCGCGGGCGTTGCGCCAGGCGGAGGCGGAAGGTCTGCTCCCGGGCAGGGGCCGGCTTCAGATTCTGGCCATGACCGCCCACGCCATGCGCGGCGACCGGGAGAAATGCCTGGCAGCCGGGATGGACGGCTACATTGCCAAGCCGGTGACCCTGGCGGCGCTGGAGCAAGCCCTGCAGGCGGCGGCGGGGCGGCAGTCAGCCGGTGACGCGGTTGCCGCGCCTCCCGATCCGGGCGTGACGGGAGTGCGAACGCTCTGTGAGGAGCTGGGGACCGACGCTGCCCGGGAGTTGCTGCAGGCGTTCCTCCAGGACGTTCCGGCTCAACTGGCGGGTCTACCTATACTGGCCACCGGGGAGGCACGGGCGCGGATGGCGCATTCCCTCGTGGGCAGCACGGGGATCTTCGGCCTGGCGCCGCTGCAGGAGGGACTGCGCGGATTGGAGACGGCGGCGCGGGCGGGTGATCCCGGGGAGTTCGCGGCGGCGTTTGAGGGCGTCCAGCGGCTGGTCCGCGCCAGCGTTCCTCTTCTGGAAAGGGAACTGGAACGTCTGGGAGGGCCCCCCGCGGCTCCGTGCGGAAACACCGTCGCCGAGGGCGGTGGGGTGGTCGTGCGTTGAGCGACGCTGGCGGAGGGGAGGGCGAAGGGCGAAGGGGAGGGGCGAAGTTCGAAGGGCGAAGGGCGAAGGGCGAAGTTCGAAGGGCGAAGGGCGAAGGGCGAAGGGCGAAGGGCGAAGTTCGAAGGGCGAAGGTCATGGTTCCGGGGCGTGGCGGGCCCGGACGACGAGGACGGGGCACGGGGCGTGGCGCACGATGCGTTCGGCGGTGCTGCCGAGGAGGGCGTGTTTGAGCCCGGTGTAGCCGTGGGTGCCGGCGACGATCAACTGCGTCTGGTCTTCCTGCGCGACGCGGACGGTTTCCTGCCAGGCCGCGCCCGTGAGCAAACGGCCTTCGACCGTCAGGCCGGCCTCGCGCTGTGCGGCCACCAGGCGGTCGAGTTGTTCGGTGCTGGACAGACGGGTGCTCTCCTCGAAGGCGCGGGTGTCGACGTCGGCCAGGTGGGCGTCGAGGTAGGGGAGTTCGGTGACGTGGACCAGCAGCAGCCGCGCCTGGAACTGCCGTGCCAAATGTCCCGCGTAACCGAGTGCCGCGCCGGCAGGCGCGGAGAAGTCCACCGGGACGAGCAAACGTTCGAGGCGAAGCGGTTCCTCCGCGGCCAGCGGGGCTTCGGCACCGGCGGCGGGTTCAGGGGGTGGCACAAACTCGCGTTGCTGCTCGCGGACGACCAGGACGGGGCAGGGGGCATGGCGGACCACGCGCTCGGCCACACTGCCCAGGAGGACGTGCTTGAGGCCGGTGAAACCGTGGGTGGTGACCACGACCAGATCGGCCTTGAGCTCCCAGGCGGCGGCGGCGATCTCGGTGTGGGGCCGACCGACGCGGAGGCAGCCCTCGACCGGGATGCCGGTGCGGCGCACATCCTCGACGGTGGCCACCAGGCGTTCGCGGCTGCCTTCCTGGAGTTCGGTCTCGAGTTCCCCGGAGACCACCGGTGCGTAGCCCAGATCCGTGGGATAGGCGAGCGGTTCGGTGACGTGGAGCAGTTGCAGCCGGGAGCCGAACTGGCGGGCGAATGCCCCGGCATACCGCAGGGCCTTGCGCGCGCGCGCCGAGAAGTCGAGCGGCACGAGAATGATCTGCGGCGGGAAGGGGGGCGGGGTGGCGGAGGGCGGGGCGGCGGTTTCTCCGGGTGTGGGAGGAGGAGTTGGGTTCATGGCCATGCGGGTTGAGTTTCTGGCAGTAAGATAGAAGGGCGGCGGGGAATCTCAATCCGCGGTTTCGGGCGCGGCGAGGGTTCAGCCAGCAGGTGCACGGTTACCATCGAACCGAGGGGGATTGCCCCGGCTCAGTGCGGTTCGACCTGCTGCGGGAAGGCGGGGCAAAGGCGCGACCGTTCGAGCGGTTGGCCACTGGCGGCTGCCAGGAATCGCATCTCGCCCGTCAAGTCGCACAGCCAGACCTCGACCGCCCCGGCATCGAAATAGAGCGCCACCTTCTCCTGCATTGCCGCGTCGGTGTCGCCGGGAGACAGGATTTCCACGCAGAGCTCGGGCGCCCGCGGAAAACAGGCACGGTTGCCCAAACCGCGGAGGGCGGCCTTCGAAGCCCAGGCCACGTCCGCCGCCTTGACCCCGTCGGCGGTGGAGACCGGGCACTCGGTTAAGACTGTCCCTTGCGGCAGCAGTTGCAGCAGGAGACCGGCGATGCGGGCCTGGCGGCTGCCGTGACGCGGGGCGGGGGGAGGACTCATGAGAATGTGGCCGTGCCGGTCCGTCTCGATCCGGCCCTCGATCCGGGCCAGTTCGGGATTCGCGAGCAACTCCTCCCAACGGCGCAGGTTGAAGGCGGTCTGCACCGGTTGGGCTGGCAGCGTGATGCTCAGCGTCGCCATGGCCGCAGCCTAGCGTCGGAACCCACTCCGCGCAACGGCTTCCCGGGCGAACGGCGGTCTGCCCTTCCGCCCGACGTGGATCGCCGGGTGAGGGCACCGGTCGTAGATCGCCGGGTGAGGGCACCGGTCGTAGATCGCCGGGTGAGGGCACCGGTCGTAGATCGCCGGGTGAGGGCACCGGTCGTAGATCGCCGGGTGAGGGCACCGGTCGTAGATCGCCGGGTGAGGGCACCGGTCGTAGATCGCCGGGTGAGGGCACCGGTCGTAGATCGCCGGGTGAGGGCACCCGGCCTACAGGGGGTGCGTCCAGACTTCAGTTGCTGCTGGTTACCGGGTGAGTTCGAGGCGCAGGAATCCGCGGGCGCCGCTGTTCATGGGTGTGGTGCTGCGGACGGTGACTTCCACAAACATGCCCCGGTCGACGGGTGAGCCGACTGGGGTGGTGGTGGCGCCGGTCCACGGCCGGACGGTGTCCGAGGCGGTGACGCGGTACTGAACGTCGCTGGGCTCGGTCTTCGGGCGGCGGTAGGTGAGCGCGAGATAGCGGGAGGCCCCGACCTGAACGACGGCCGGTTTCGGCAGGCCGGTGAGGCGGTCCGGGTGGAGCGGGCTGCAGGCGAGGGCGTACTCGGTGAAGTTGTCGAGGCCGTCCTGATCGGGATCGTCGGTGGGGCCGCTGGCGTGGGGCGGGAGGCCTTGAGCGGCGGCCCAGGATGCGTAGGTGAGTCCGCCGAGGACCGTGGTGACGGCGTCGGCTTCGAGGGGTGCGGCTTCCACGTTGCCAGCGGCGTCGCGGGCGACCGAGTAGAAGCGGTAGGTGGCGCCGGGCTCGCCCGTGAAGGTGGCGGACCGGTCCGGCGTGGCGACCTGCCAGAGCTGGTAGGGGCCGGCGTCCCGCGCGACGTAGACATCGTAGGAGACGATGCCCGAGCCGCCGGGGGCATCGAGGCCTTCCCATTCCGCCGTAACGCTGCCGTTGATCTCGGCGGGCAGCGGCAGCAACCGGCTGGTGGGGGCGAGGGAATCGATGGTGTTGGTGACCACGGGGGTCAGGATGGGTGGATTGGCGCCGTAGGTGGGATCAAAGATGATCGTGGCCTGGTTCCGGATCCGGGTGCCATCCGTGAGGTCGAGCTTCGGGCGGATGGTGTAAGTGAGCGAGCCTTCGCCGCGATGCGCCGCGTCGTTCGGGGGCAGGAAGCCCGCGAAGGGATCCTCGGGCAGGTCGCCGGTGGCGGCGTCTCGGGAACGCAGCAGCCAGGTGATGCGCCCGGTGGTCGAGTCGAAGCTGACGTCGACGCTGACCTCGTTCGGGTCCGAGCCGACGTGGGCGGTGCCATAGAACCGCTGCCGGCCGGGGGGCACGGTGAGGCGGGCGTCGTTGAAGGCGATGGCTTTCAGCTCGAACGTGGACCAGTCGAGGTTCGCGTCGAGATCATCGGTGACCAGCACCTCCTGGGCGGGGGCTGCGGCGGTGGGCAGGTTTTCGAAGAGCACTTCGTAGGGCAGGAGCTGGTCGGCGTTGACCCAGTGTTCGGGGCCGGCGCCGGCGAGCGTGTACTTGTCGTTGGGATCGACGCTGCCGACGATGGTGAAGGGGGCCGGTCCGAACAGGCCGGGGAAGGGCGGGCTGCGGAAGGTGTTCCGGAGCCGTTGCTGGAATCCGGAGGGATCGTTCCAGGGCTTGCCGTCGAGGCTGGCGCCGGTGGCGTTGGTGAGCACGGGCTGCTGCCGACGGCGCTCCTCCGGCTTCGTGGCGTACTTGGCGGTCACGAGGTCGGTGGTGATTTCCATGGAGCGGCCGAGGCTGCGGCATTTGCGGAGCTGGCCTTTGAGGTTCTTGATCAACTCGCCGCCGCTGGCGGTGTCGTGTGAGATCTTGTGCTTCTGGGTTCCGGCGAAGCCGACGAAGGTGGTGTGGGCGGGAGTCACCTTCTCGTTGAAGGCCTCGGAGTGGCAGGAATCGTTGATGAAGTAGGTGGTGCCGGCGCCCACTTCATCGATGGCCTGGGTGAAGGCCACCGGGGAGAGGAAATCGCCGTTGAAAGCGAGGTAGGGCGCGCCGCTCGTTTCCTTGAGACCGCCGTGGCCGCTGAAGACGACCACCAGGTTGTCGTCGGCGTCCACCTTGCCTTTCAAGCCACGGATGCCATTCAACATGGTGGACCGAAGCACTTTCTTGCCGTCCCCGGGCGTATCGTGAGCCAGGAGATACTGGTCATCCGGCGTCCGCAGTTCATTCTTGGCGTAATCGTAGAGATCGAGGGCGTCCTTGTAGGTCCCGGGGAGGTTCTTCCACGTATAAACGGGGTCATTGGCGTCCATGACCGAGTAGTCCTCGACGGAGATGACGAGCCACCAGGTCTTGCGGATGCCATCGGCCGGCGGTGTGGCGGGTCCACCGTGCAGGCCCGGGCTGGCGGCCGGTTCCTGGTAGTTCTCGGGGACGGGGTTCAACGGGCGCTCGGTGGAGACGCCGTCGGGTTCGTCGCCGAAGAGCCACTGACCGTCGATGTTGGCGAGGTAGCTGAAGCGCAGTTCGCTGGCGGCCAGGGCGGCCAGGTCGGTTTCGAGCAGGGCCTGGTACTCGCCCAGCGTGATGCCGAGCCGCGCGTCAAGGGTCCCCACCAGGCTGGCCCAGGCCGCGGGATCGGCTCCGGCCGCGGGCGGGAGTGTGGACCAGTTGAAGAGGGTGGAGTTGGCGGCGAACTGCTCGCCGGTCATCATGTTTACGCTGATGCTGCCGCTGTTCATGGTTTTCACGCGAACCTCAAACGTCACCTCCTGTCCGGGTCCCAGCGTGGGCAGCAAAGCCTCCGGGTTCAGGCCCCAGAACGTGAACGTGTCCGCCCAGTTGAGCGTGCTGTCGTAGAGCTGGATCTCGCTTGCCCCGGGCGCGCTGAACTTGAGCAGCGGGAGCTTCAGGTCCACGAGGCCCCGATTCCCGTAGGTGACAAACCAGCTCATGAACCGCCCGGCGCGCGTGGTGCCCGGTCCGCTGAGGCTGAGGTAGAAGTCGGGGGTGCCGCCGTCGACGACCTGGACGGCGTCCGCCAGGGCCACCTGCAAGCCAGCGGCCTCGGCCACGAGATCGGCCTGGCCCGGGGGCAGGCCGGCGAGGTCGAAGGTGGCAAACACACGTCCGCTTTCCCGCACGCTCTGCCGGAGGGCGACGCGGTGCACGCCCCCGGCGCGCACGGCGAACGTGGTGTTGGTGGTGAGGGCCGCGCCGCGAATGTCGAGGGTCACGAGGCCGGCGTTGCCCACCGTCGGCGGCCAGGCGGATTCGAGGCTGAAGGACGCGCTGACGGCCCCCAGGTGGAAGGCTTGTGGGGTGGTGGGCAGGACGCGGCCGATCGCGAGTACGTAGAAAACGTTCGTGCCATCGGTCGCTGTGGTCTGCTCCTCGCCGGTGACGACGGCACTCGTGTCGGCGGCGCTCCACTCGCGCTGGCGCGCGCTGTAGTTCTCGGGCGTGGGCATGAACCCGCGGCCGACGTAGACTTCCGTGACGCCCTGGGTCGCGAGGAGATCGAGTTCGAACCGAACACCCTTGCCCACGGGCGCCAGGCATTGGAACCAGTGCGGTTCCTCCTGCGTGGCGAAGGTGCCGGCAAGGGGTGTCCCGTCCAGCGGGATCACCGGCACGGTCAGGGACGAGGCGATCCCGGCGGCGTGTTCGTTGTTGGCGGCGTTGGCGCCCTCGAAGATGTCACCGCGGCTGTTGGCGGTTACCAGCCAGGCGTAGTAGCCAGTGACGCCGCCCGGGCCGCGGACGTCCGCGCTGACGAGCTGGCTTTGCCCGGGTGCCAGCGTCACCCCGCGACCGACAAGCACCTCGCTGACGTTCAAACGTTGGCCGGTGAGGGCGTGACGCAGGAAGAGTGCGTCATGCCACGGCCCGGTGAAGGCCTCGGCCCCGCGGTTGGCGATGGTCCACTCGACGTGGACGACGCTGCCGGCGGTGAGCTGGCCGGGGCCGGACACTCCCAACACAACCAGGTCGACGTTGGAAGGGGCGGTCTCAACGAACTCGAAGGCGCCCATGTCCGGCATGGCGCCGTTCGCGGCGGGGACACCGGTGTTGCCGGTGCGCGGGTCATCGTAGCGCGCCTGGCCGGCGAAGTCGGTGGCGGGCGCGCGGGTGCCGTCGGCGGCATCGATGCCGGGCGAGGCGAAGTGGAGACGGTAGTTGTCGGCCTCGGCGTCCTTGTAGCGGGGCGCGGCGGAGAGGTTGCCGTCGAGGCCGGTCCGGTCGGCCATCCCGCTGTAGTTGCCGCGGGTGGCGTCGGGGTTCCACACATTGCACTGGGTGACGGTGGGGGTGAAGCCGCCGAGGTCATGTTCGATGCCGGCCATCAGGCTGTGGGAGACGATGGTGTTACGGACGATGAGATGGCCGACGTGTTCGAGGAGCCCGATCTTGTTCGCGTCGAGCGTGCAGTTGAGGACGGTCATTTCGCCCACGGCGGTGAGGCCGCGGTCGCAGCGGAGCACGAGGCAGTTCTCGAAGCGCGTCGTGCCGTAGCAGAAGGCGCCGTCTTTGAGGGCGTCGGCGATGATGCAGTTCCGCACGACGAAGGGTCCGCCGAGCGTTTCGAGGGCGCCGCCAGCGCCCCAGGGGTTGCCGACGGAGTTGCCGCCGAAGAGCACGCGCGTGTGGGTGAGATCGCCTTCGGCGCCGTCTTCGAGACGGAGGCTGCGCCAGTCGCCGGCGGCGGGCGCGGTCTGGGTACCGTCCTCGTTGGTGTCGCCGCCCCAGGCGTCGTCGCGGAAGGACGTGAAGACGACCGGTTGAACGGCGGTGCCGCGCGTGAGGAGTCTGCCGCCGGGCAGGACGTTGAGGCCGGTGCCGGGATGGAACTTGACGATGGCGCCCGCTTCGAGGGTCAAGGTGGCGCCGCTGGGGACGGTGACGTTCTCGGTGATCTCGCGCAGGCTGTCGGAGGTCCAGGTCTCGCTGCCGGCGAGGGCGCCGCCAAAGGTCCGGCTGAGGTAGCGGAAGTGGGTTTGGTCGTTGGCCTGGAGGGTGGCGCTGGCGTTGACAGCGAGGCGCCAGGCACCGGGGGTGGCTCTGGAGGCGTCCCCGTCCAGATTGGTGTCGCCGCCCACGGTGTCGTCGCGGAACGAGGTGAGGTGGATGGGCTGACTGGCGGTTCCCAGCGCGAGGAGGGTGCCACCGCCCTGCAGGTTGAGGCGGGCGCCGGGCAGGAACTTCACAATGGCGCCCGGTTCGAGCGTCAGGGTCTGACCGTTCTGGATCGTGAGTTCGCGACGAACGACGTGGACGCGGCCGGCGGCCCAGGATTCGGAGGTCGTCAAGGGACCATTGTGCCAGGTCACATGGTTGTTCACGGCCACGGCGCGCCGGCCCTCGGCGACGGCGGTGCCGGCAGGGTCACGGACGACGGCCCGCAGTTCGTACGCACCGTCGGGGAGGTCGAAGGTGTCCCAAAGGGTCCCCGCCGTCAGGTTCGCCGGGACCGTGGCGATGGGGGTGGCGGCGCCGGCGTGCCAGGCGCTGAACGCGGTGGTGAAGGGACCGGTGCCGGGGACAAAGAGGGCCACCTCGAGCGGCACCTGTCCGAAGAGCCAGGGTTCGCCGGGCGCGAGCCAGACCAGGGTTGAGGTGGCGCTTTCGTGGAGGCTGCCGCGCTGGCCGGGTCGTGCGCCACCGGCGCCATCGACCGAGATCACGCCGCTGAACGTCGTGCTTTCGCGGTACACGGCGATGCGTCCGCCGGCGCCGCTGCCACCATCCACCCACTCACCGGGACCGCCTTGGGCGCGGATCTCGCCCGCCCCGGCGAACCGACGCGCGTTGATCAGGATGCTGCCGCCGGCGCCGCCGCCGGCGTTGTCGCGGGGGGATCCCAGGGCATTGGCGGAGAGGCGGCCATTGACGGTGAGGGTTCCGCCGACGATGAGGCGGATCACGCCGCCGCCGTCGGTGCCCGGGCCCGTGTTGCCGGCGCCGCCCTGGCTGCCGGGGGTGGTGGGTTCGAGGGCCGAACCATAAGCCAGACCGCCGGGCGCACCGCTGAGGCTGCTATGTCCGTCGCCGCCGTGGCCGGCACCGCCACCGGCCCAGGAACCGGAACCCCCCACACCGGGGCCGGGATCGGTCCCAACGGGGTAACCGAGGCCATCGGCACTGACATGCCCGGCCACGGACATGTCGCCGAGGACGACGGCGTTGACGCCGCCATCGCCTTTGAGGTGGGTCAGGACGGCGTTGGTGGCCACCTCGAGCGAGCGCAGGAGGAGGGGGACGGCCCCGTGCGCCTGGGCGCGCGCGGCGAGGCGGAGGTCAAAGGCCTCGGGCGTCCACAACGGGGTCAGGGCGCCCCAGCGGTCGCCGTTCTCGACGAGCACGGTCCCGCTGGGGTCCGCCGCCAGTCGGGTGTAGATCGTGCCGGCGCCGCCGGCCTGACGTCCGGGGGCACCGCCGCGGGCGGTAACTGTTCCCTTGAAGTGGTTTTCCGTGAGATAGAGGGCGATCCGGCCGCCGCCGCCGCTGCCGCCATCGACCCATTCACCCGTGCCACCGTTGGCGGCGATGGTGCCTTCGCCGGCGAGTTGGTTGGCCGTCACCCAGATGCTGCCGCCGGCGGCCCCGCCCTGGTTGTCATAGGAAGCGCTGCTACCGTTGGCGGTCAACGAGCCTTCCAGGGTGAACTTGCCACCGACGACCACGCGCACGGCGCCGCCGCCCGGGCTTCGTTGGCGGGTGGGCGACGCACTGCTTCCGCCGCCGCTCGAGCCGAGGGCTGTGGGTTCAAGCACGGACCCGTACGCTTGTCCGCCGAGCACATCCCCTGGCCACGCGACTCCGCCGTTTCCGCCGTGCGCGCCGCCGCCACCGCAGACCGGTCCATTGACGCCGGCGCCCGGTCCGGGATCGTCCCCGAGCGGGTAACCTTTGCCATCGGCGACGAGCGCGGCCCCGGCGGCGACGCGGAGGTCTTGGTCGACGTGCACGGTGAGGGCTGGTTGGCCCGTGAGGTGCGTCAGGGAGGCGCCGGGTTCGAGTTCCAAACTGACCACCTGCAGCGTGCCAGCGGGGTAGAAGCTGGAGCCGCCGCGGAGGATGAGGCGGGTCTGCGGGGGCACTTCCAGCGGGGTGAGCGCGCCGGCGTTTCCGCCGTTATCCAGCACGAGTTCGCCGCCGGGTTGGCCGGTCGTTTGCCGATAGACCGAGCCGGCCCCGCCTCGTTGATGGCCGCCGCCGCCGCGCGCGAACAACTCGCCGGTGAAGGAAAGCGTGCTGGTTTGGAGCGCGATCCGGCCGCCGCCGCCGCCCCCACCATCCACCCATTCACCGGCGCCGCCGTCGACCAGGATGGCGCCCTTGCCGGCCAGGGTCTTCGCCGTCAGGTAGATGCTGCCACCGGCGCCACCCCCGGCGTTGTCGGGCCTGCCGTTGAGCCCGTTGGCGGTCATGCGACCGTCGAGGGTCAGGGTGTTACCGACGTTCAGGCGCAGGACGCCTCCGCCGGCGCCTCCGGGACCGCCGGGGCCAGCACCGCCGGCGCTGCCGGGTTCGAGCGGTCCGGTCAGGGAACCGTAGGGAGTTCCCCCGGCCGCGCCGGAGGCGGAGCGGCCGCCTGCCCCTCCGTGGGCGCCGCCGCTGCCGCAGCAGTCCCGTTGTGACCCGGCACCGGGTCCGAGGTCGGCCCCGATGGGATAGCCACGACCGTCGGCGCTGACGTGGCCACCTTCGGCGACGGTGGCGTTGTTGAGAACGGTGACTTCGCAGCGGTCCTGGCCGGTGAGGTGGGTGAGCGTCGCGTTGGCGCGCACCTCGAGATCGCGCACGGTCAAGGGTTCGACGGGATAGACGTAGGCCATTTCGGCGAGGATGAGCTGGAAGGGTTCGGGCGAGGTCAGCGGGGTGTAGTTGCCCCAGGCGCCGCCGTTGTGGACGAGCAACTGACCGTAGGCTGACCCCTGCGCGCGCGTATAGAGCGTGCCTGCGCCGCCGCGCTGGTTGCCGCCGCCACCGTACGCGGTGATCGCGCCGGTGAACTCGTTGCGGCCATAGTACACGGCGATTCGGCCGCCGCCGCCGCCGCCGCCGTCCACCCATTCGCCGGGACCGCCGTTGGCGTTGATGGCTCCGTTTCCTGCCAGCGTCCCGACGGTGAGCCAGATGCTGCCGCCGGCGCCGCCTCCGGCGTTGTCGGGGGGCGCGCTGGCGCCATTGGCGTTGAGACTGCCTTCGACGGTGAGGGTGCCAGCCACGGTCAGCCGGATGGCCCCGCCGCCGGCCGTCCCCGGACCCCCGTTCGCCGAGCCGCCCTGGCTGCCCAGGAGGGTGGGTTCGAGCATCGAGCCGTAATGCGTGGTGGGTCCTGCGGAGGTGCGACTCCAGCCACCGAGTCCGCCGTGGCTTGCCCCGGAACCGCTCCAGTCCGCGCGGGTGCCCGCGCCGGGACCGCGGTCATCGCCGATGGGATACCCGCGGCCTTCGACGCTGATGGCCGAGCTGGCCCCGATCCGGAGGTTGCCGGTGACGTGGAGGTTGAGGTTGGACTGGCCGGCCAGGTGGGTCAGCACGGCTTCACCGGGAAGTTCGAGTTCCGTGAAAGTCAGGGAACCTTCGGGATACAGGTAGGCGCGGCCGGTGAGGGTGGCGCGCAAGGTTTGCGGGGTCTGCAGCGGGGTGTAGTTGCCCCAGGTGCCGCCGTTGTCCACGAGAAGGTGGCCGCGCGTCTCGGAGGCTGCCCGGGTGTAGATCGTGCCGGCGCCGCCCCGTTGGTAGCCGCTGCCGCCCGTGGCCGTGAGGGTCCCGGCGTACGTGTTGGCCGCGTAATAAATGGCGACGCGTCCGCCGCTCCCCCCACCCCCGTCCACCCATTCGCCCGGGCCGCCGTTGGCCGAGATGACACCATTCCCGGAAAGGGTCCCAACGGTGAGCCAGATGCTGCCGCCGGCGCCGCCTCCGGCGTTGTCGGGCGGTGAACCGGCGCCTTCTGCGGAGAGACGTCCGTTCAGGGTCAGGGTGCCGTCCACGACCAGGCGGACGACACCGCCACCGGCGGTGCCCTGTCCCCCGTTGGCATGACCGCCCTGGCTGCCGAGGGTCGTGGGTTCGAGCAGGGAACCATAGTGTTGCCCCCCGGCCGCTCCGCTCCGGCTCGAACCGCCCAGGCCACCGTGGCCGCCGCCCGACCCGCTCCAGTCCACGCGGTTCCCGGCGCCAGGCCCGGGATCGTCGCCGACGGGATAGCCGCGACCATCCGCGGTGAGTTGGGCGCCGGTTCCCAGGGTGGCATCTCCGGTGACGTGAAGCGTCACGTTGGATTGACCGGTCAGGTGGGTCAGGACCGCCTCGCCGGGTATCGTGAGGCGGGTCACCGTGAGCGGGGTTTCGGGGTAGCAGACCGCGCGGTTCGCGATGGTGAGGCGGAACGCCTCCGGTGTGCTGATGGGCGTGGAGTTACCCCAGTTGTCTCCATTCGCCACGGTCAGCTCGCCCACGGCCTCACCCGCCCGCTTCTTGTAGACTGTCCCGGCACCGGCGCGACGTGAGCCACTGCCGCCCAGGGCCGTGACCGGTCCGGTGAACTGACTCTGGGTGTAGTAGAGGGCGATGCGTCCGCCGGCCCCGCCGCCGCCATCGACCCACTCGCCGTGGCCGCCGTTGGCCTGGATCGGCCCCGTCCCGGCGAGGGTCGCGGTGGTGATCCAGATGCTGCCGCCCGAGCCCCCGCCCGCGTTGTCGGGCGCCGCCGACAGGCCATTGGCCGAGAGGCGGCCTTGCACGTCCAGCGTGCCACCCACCTGGAGGCGGATGGCACCGCCACCCGCCGCGCCGTCGCCACCGCTGCCGCTTCCCCCCTGGCTCCCCAAGCCGGCGGGTTGAAGGATGGATCCGTAATGGCTGCCGCCAGCAGAACCCGTGGCGCTTCCTCCTCCGAGGCCCCCGTGGCCGGCGCCGCTGCCGGACCAGTCGCCGCGCACGCCGGCTCCCGGACCGCCGTTGCCGGCAAAGGGGTAGCCGCGTCCGTCCACGCTGATGGCGGCATCGGACGCGATCGTGACGTTGCCCGTGACGGTCAGCACCAGGCCGGTGGTGCCGGTGGGGTGGGTCAGCGTCGCGCCGTTGCGCAGCTCGAGGCTGGTGAACGTGTGGGGTCCGGCCAACGTGAGCGTGGCGCGGTCGACCACGACCGCCTGATTCTCCAGGCTGGTGTCGCCGGCGCCGACCGTTCGGTCGGTGGTGATGGTCACGGCGGCGTGGGCGCGCGGGCCGAGGAGCGCCAGCCAGAGACCCAGGGAGAGGGAGAGTGCGTTGCGGGTTTTCATGGTATCACCGTTCCCGGCTGTCGCCGCGGCCAGCCCGCGGGCAGCTATGGTCGAGCCATTCCAAAAGACACCTTACTGTTCGATAGAGAGTGATACAGGATCACTTGCTCTGCCAAATGGTCTAGGGCGGGGACCTTGAACTCGCAACCCGGGTGTTGAGGAAAACGGCAGAATGCCGGCTTTCTTACGCATGGCCACTCAGTCCTTGCCATGAACCGGAATGCAGAAGGCAGAATGGAGCAGGCCGAGGCGGTACCCGTCCAGGTCGGTTTGTGGACCCTGAGCAGATCCAAGAGCACCACGCCACTTCCTCAATCCCCGCGGTTGACCCGTCAGGCTGCCGGGGTGATGGGGCGGCAAGTGCCCTGTGGTTCGCGCCATCCATGACGACCGACTGCCTCTGGCTCGTGTGTTTCCTCGCGCTGCGGCTGTGCGGGACTGGCGCTCAACCTCCGGCCGACACGCCGGGCTTCGTGGCGGAGGAGATCATCGACGATCTGGCCACGGCTGCTGGTCTTCGCGAACGGCGACCCGCGCACGGACTGACACCCTCCGTGATGCACGTGGGGACAGCGTTCGGGCTGAGTTCGCGTCGGAGGAAGGGTGGGGTGTTCACAGAGTGCCTATCCTGCACAGTGTCACCGCGTTCCTCGGCGCCGGCGCGGGCTCCCACCCCGGAGAGTTGGCTTGACTTTGGTCGTTGGGCGCGCAGGCTCGCCGCAGCCTCAGGGGCACCCATGGACGCACCTGACAGGATCTCTCCGGCTTGGGGGGCGGGCGGAAACCCGTTCGCGGTTAAGCGACGGTGTCCGCGACCGCGCGCCCTAGAACCCGACGACGCGGTCGCACCGACCCTCCCGTTACTTGCACCTCACCGAGTCCCTCGCAGCACCCGTTCACCCACCACCACGACTGCTCCTTTCGGCCTCAACCGCTTTCTGCCTATCCGGTCAATCGTCGCAAACCAGACCAAATATCTCTTCTGAGTCGACTTCGTCTGCCTACACAGCGTTGGCCGAATCATGGGCTATGAACACTCGGGGCTTCGCAATCCTGACCTGTTTGGTCCTACTGCACCTGTTCCACGGGTATGCTCGGCCAGTTACCGAGCCAGATTTAAAGGAAATCTCTGAAAAGGCGGATCTTGTCGCAATCCTTGAGCCCCTTTCCACGACCAACGCCACCGATGCGTACCTTGTTGGGGGCGGCGCTATTCCCATATCACGCGCTCAGGATTATCAGGCGCTCAACACGCAGTTCAAGATCCATTTGATTCTGAAGCGGAACCAAGCCGCGCAGGCTTGGCGCGGCTGGCGAACCGACACACTGACAGTCCTGCACTTCACCTACGTCGGAGACTCACCCCTCGACTTCAACGTTCCGGTGTTCGCATATTTTGCTCTTCCACCGCTGTCCCTCAGTACTGCCGTGTCGAGCCGGCACGGCCCAGTAATCGCCCAGGGGGCGCCCAGGTATCTGGCTTTCCTCCGATGCCGGGAAGACGGACGATTCGAGCCAGTCACGGATCAGTACGAGTCGGGATTCTCATTTCGGGTTCTAACCACGCCCACGTTGGGCGAAATGCACTACTACCTGGACCGGAGTCGGGACGGACGTCACGACGGCCAACCAGTCGATCCAGCGAACGGGAGCCAGCCGATTCGCTCTGAGACGAACCGGACGTCGGTGGCGGCTGGCTCCCGTCGCTGACCTTTTCGTTGGCTGAATGGACGGGCTGGACAGCGCCGGTCGGTGGCGTAGTCTTGCGCCATGAGTACGGCACTGGAGAAGGTCACGAGGGAAGCGGTTGATCTGCCTCGTCATCAGCGCCTTGCGCTGGCGAGGTTCCTCATTGAGATGGACGATCCAGCCGCTGACGAGGACGTACAACAGGCTTGGGATGAGGAGATTTCCGAGCGGGTCCGTGCGGTGCAGGAAGGCCGCACCGCAGGGATACCCTACGAGCAGGTGCTCGCCCGGGTGGACCGGCGACTGGGGCCATGAGGATCGTCGTCCTGCCCGAGGCGGCTGATGAGTTCGAGGACGCGGCCGATTACTACGACGAGCAAAAGGCCGGCTTGGGACAGCGCTATCGCGACGAGGTGGACCGGCATATCCGCTGGATCGCCATGCACCCCGATCTGCCCCGCATCCGGACTGGTGGTTACCGGCGTGTCAACCTCAAGGTCTTTCCGTACTACGTCGCATATGTCCTTCATCAGGAGGCCATCTGGGTATTGGCCGTGGCCCACGGACACCGGAAGCCGGAGTACTGGATCGGGAGACGGCTCAACCTCAGCCAACAAGACGCTCGAGCGAATGACGAGGAGCGCGATCGGCCGTCGGTTGCAGACTGAACGTCCTTGGTGCGCTCCGCGTCATCGGTCAGCTTTGCGTTAGCCGACATTGAACGCCCCATTACATTCCATGCACTGTTACTATCACCAGGAAAGAGAGGCCGCGGACACCTGCAAGTCCTGCGGCAAGGGACTCTGCCCGGAGGGCGCCGTGGATCTCCGCAAGGTTGGTTTGCCGTGGCCTATGCGAGGAGGACACACGCGCACTCATCCGATTGATTGACCACAACATCCTGGGCATTTGCTTCCTGGCCTACGGGCTTTTCCAGTGGCGCTGGTCACGGAGGCTGGCAGCGCACCCGCGGAGACCAGAAGACTGAAGCCACCGGCTGACAAGATCGGTCGAGCGCCGGGCCGCCCCGCTGCGCCGTTCGACGCCGGCAGGCAGCCCGGATCGCGTTCTGCGCTGGCCAGCGGGCCCGGATCGGCACAGGCTCGGGCCGCTATGCACCCGTCCTTGAACCGCCGCGAATTCTCGCCGCCACCGCCGGTTTGGGCGTGGCGGGCCTCACCGCCTCCACGGTCCGAAGCGCCGAGGTCCCGAAGCCGGCGTGGCCGGAACCCTCGGCCCGCAAGCTCCCGCGCTGGCGCGGGTTCAACCTCCTGGAGAAGTTCACGCACCGGGCGGGCGGCAATCCGCCCTTCCGCGAGTTGGACTTCGAGTGGATGGCTGGCTGGGGCTTCGATTTCGCGCGCTTGCCCCTGTCGTATCGGTGCTGGACGGATCCCGCGGACTGGCGGGCGTTGCGCGAACCGGAGCTCAAGCACATCGACGAGGCTGTTGAGTTGGGGCGTCGCCACGGGGTGCACGTGAACCTGAACTTCCACCGGGCCCCCGGCTATTGCGTGAATCCGCCGGCGGAGCCGCTGGACTTGTGGAAGGACGCGGAGGCCCTCGACGCCTGCGCGCATCACTGGGCGGCGTTCGCGAAGCGCTATCGGGGCATCCCGAATGCCCGGCTGAGCTTCGACCTGCTCAACGAGCCGAAGGACCTGCCGGAGGCGGATTACGTCCGGGTGGTGACGCGCCTGGTGGAGGCGATCCGGGCCGAGGACCCGCAGCGGCTGATCATCGCCGACGGCTTGCGCTGGGGACGGCAACCGGTGCCCGGACTGATTCCGCTCGGCTTGGGGCAGAGCACGCGGGGCTATGACCCGATGCGGGTCAGCCACCACGGGGCGAGTAGGGTGAACGGGCAGGATTGGCCCGAACCGTCGTGGCCCCTCCGGCTCCGGGAAGGGGATGTCTGGGACCGTGACCGGCTGCGGCGGGAGATCATCGAGCCCTGGAAGAAGCTCGAACGGCAGGGGGTGGGCGTGCACGTGGGCGAGTGGGGGGCGTTCAACAAGACGCCGCATCGGGTGGCGCTCGCGTGGATGAAGGATTACCTGTCCCTGTGGCAGGAGACCGGCTGGGGTTGGGCTTTGTGGAACTTCCGGGGCAGCTTCGGGGTTCTGGACAGTGGCAGGACGGATGTGGATTACGAAGATTGGCAGGGGCACAAGCTTGACCGGGCGATGCTGGAAATGTTGCGTCAGGGCTGACGCGGGTGGCGGTATGGTGCGTTCGTCTTCATGAGGCGCTTCACGTATCCGAGGTGGCGACCGTGCTCACGGCGAGGGGCGGGAGCGAGGGGGTGGGTGTGGGCGTGGCTGGTCTGGGCGTGTGGCGGGCTGGGAGTTGGGCAGGACGCGTCGGGGGCGTCACCGGCGAGGCCGGCGTCGAACCACGTGCTCGAATTGCGGGGCAGCGGTGCGTTTGCGGAGCTCCCGGCGATTCCGTTCACTTCGCTGACCAACGCGACCATCGAGTGCTGGGTGTGCTGGGACGAGTTCGGGAGCATTCGCCGGGTGTTCAACTACGGCCAGCCCCAACGCGACATCAGCCTCTGCAGCCGGAATGACAACGGGCTGGGTTTCGTGATTGGCGATCCGCAGGCGAAGTTGCAGTGGGTGGACGCCGGCGATGTGCTGCGCGCCGGCGAATGGCATCACGTGGCCGCCACGGCCGGCAGCGAGGGGATGCGGTTGTTCCTGGATGGCGTGGCCCTGGAGCCGTTGAAGCGTTACGCGCGCGGCTTCAGCCAGGTGGCTCCGGAAGGTCCGGCGTACCTGGGGAAGTCGGTGACCGAGGTTGATCGCGAACCGATCTTCAAGGGGCTGATCGATGAGTTCCGCGTGTGGAATTACGCGCGCACGGCGGAGGAAATCCGCCGTGACCGGTTTCGGCGGGTGACGCGGGGCGAGCCCGGGCTGGTGTTCGCCGCGAGCTTTGAACCGGAGGCCGAGGCCCGGCCGACGGAGGACGCCGAGGGCGTCCGGTTGCGGGGCGAGGCGCGGCTGGTGCCGGAAGAACTGCCGGGGGCGGAGGGGGTCAAGGCTTACGCGGTGGTGACGGGGCAGGTCCGGGATGAAGGCGGTGGACCGGTGGCTGGCGCGTTGGTGCTGGCCGTTGCGGAGCGTCGGAAGCTGGCGGCCGCCGCGACGGGAAGGGATGGGGTTTTCCGACTGCGGTTTCGACTGCCGGAGCCCACGAGCGTGCGATTGGACGTCCGTCATTGGCGGGGGGCCAGTCCGGAGGGCGCCGAGGTGAATGTGGAGCCGGGCGCCACGGTGGGGGTGGGCACGCTGCGATTGGCGCCGGGCCTGGTGGAGCACCGGCCGGACGGCAGCTCGCCCTTCCGGGATCATCTCCTGTCGGTGACGGGTTCGGATGATCCGGCGGTCCGGGCGGTGGCCGAGGCGTTGCTGCGGCGTCCCGGGCCGGACGTGGTGCGCGTGTTCCCGCGGCGGGAAGCGCACCAGGGCGGGATCAGCTTTGTGGCGGGCTTGCTGGCGGCCTTCTGCCTGATCCACTCGTTGCTGTTTGCGTTCCAGCGCACGGCGCGCAATCACCTGTACTTCGCGTTGATCAGCGGGTTGGGGGCGGCGATGAGCTGGGCGTTGCTGGGGTTGAACCAGCTCACGCGGCACTGGCTGGCGCTGCTGGCGGTGCTGGTGCTGCGCTTGTTCCAGCAACTGTTCGAGTCGCAGTCGTCGGTGGCGCTGCGGGGGCTGATGCAGGCGGCGGTTGCGGTGGTGGCGATTCTGGTGGTGGACCAGTTTCTGGGGATTGTGCCGGGACCGCTGGTCAGCCTGGCGCGGTTGGCGGGGGTGATCGTGGTGGTGGTGGCGGCGGCGAGGACGCTCATGATCGCGTTCCGGGCGTGGCGGGCGCAGATGGAAGGGGCACGATTGATCGGAGCGGGTTTGGGCGCGCTGTTGTTGCTGTCGGGGTTCGGCTGGCAGATCCCGGGATTCGGCGGCATCACGTTCAGCCAGTTGGGTGTGATCCTGTTCTTCGGGGCCACGTCAGTGCATCTGGCCCGGGGCTTCGCGCTGGCCAGCCGGCGGCTCGAGGAGCAGGCCACGGCCTTGGGAGCCTCGAACGAGCAGTTGCGCAACGCCAACGAGGAGATCGAGCGCCAGCGTCGTCAACTTGCCGAGGCGAAGGAGGCGGCGGACGCGGCGAACCAGGCCAAGTCACGCTTCCTGGCGAGCATGAGCCACGAGCTGCGCACCCCGCTCAACGCCATCATCGGCTACAGCGAGATGCTGGAGGAAGAGGCGCCGGAAACCGGGGCCGCAGCGCTGGTGCCGGATTTGCAGCGGATCCACACGGCGGCCAAGTACCAGCTCGGTCTCATCAACGACATCCTGGACCTGTCGAAGATCGAGGCGGGCAAGATGGGCCTGCTGGTCGAGTCCTTCGAGGTTGCCCGGCTGGTCCATGAAGTGGCCGCCACCGTCACTCCGCTGGTGGAGAAGCGCCGGAACCGGCTGATCGTGGAGTGTCCGGCCGAGGCCGGCTCCATGCACTCGGACCCCACCAAGCTGCGGCAGGTCCTCTACAACCTCCTCTCGAACGCCGCCAAGTTCACCGAGCAGGGGGTGGTTCGGTTGGAGGTGGGACGGTGCGACGGTGGGACGGTGGGGCGGGAGGACGGTGCGACGGTGGGACGGTGCGACGGTGGGGCGGTGGGACGGTGCGACGGTGGGGCGGGGGCTTTCCTTCGTTTCCGGGTGAGCGACACGGGGATTGGTATAGGGCCCGAAGCGATGGCCCGACTTTTTCAGGCGTTCTCGCAGGGTGAAGCTGCCACGCATGCGCGGTACGGCGGCACGGGTCTTGGCCTGGCCATCTCGCGGAAGTTCTGCCAGATGCTGGGCGGCGATATCACGGTCGAAAGCGAACTGGGCAAGGGCTCGATCTTCACCGTCACGCTGCCGGAGCGGGCGCCGGTGCCGGAGACGGACCCGGCACCGGCGGCTGAGGTTGCGGCGGAGGCCGGGGCTATTCCGCCGGTGTTGTCACCTCGGTCATCTTCGTGAGGACGCGTTGGTCCATGTCCATGGACACGTCCTGGCCCATGGCTTTCATCTTCAGTTTCATCTTCTGATCCGCGAAGGAGTCGATGATGGTACCCACGCTGGGCACATACCAGGAGCGCCCGGAGGTCGTGCCGCTGACCCCGCTGAAGCTGACGGGCCCGGTGCCGCTGCCTGCCTTGCTGGTGATGAAGCCCTTGTGGTCGAGCACCGCGCAGGAGTAGTCGCGTTTGCGCTCGAGCCCGGTGTACTTGTAGCGAAGGTCGAGGACCATGGTGCCGAGTGGTCCCAAGGCCACCTCGGTCTTGACCGGCCATTCGTGGCCGACCGCCACGGGTTCCTTGGGGAGGTTCGGCGGCAAGCCGCTCATCTGCTTGACGGCGTCGCTGTTGACCATGGACTGCACCATGCCGGCGAACAACTCGGGCAGGCCGGCGGCCAGGCTCTCGAGCACCTTCTCGAGGCCTTCCACCTTCTCGACCTCGCCTTCGGGCGTGGTGAGGAGGGTGAACTTCGCGCCCACCAGCTTCTGGAAGATCCCGCTCATGGGATTCTCCCCGGTCGCGGTCTTGTCCGTCTTCGAGTCGTACTTGAGCATGACGGTTTCGCCCATCTTGGACTCGATCTTCATGGTGAGGAACTCGACGCTCAACTCGTGGCCGCCCTCGGGCCGCTGTTTGACGACGGAGACGGCCACCTCCTGGGTCTGCTCGGTCGCCTGCTGCATGGGGGCGGCGGCATTGGGCATGCCGATCTTCTGTTTTTGCGTGGTCTTGTACTGCTGGACCATGCGCTGACCGACCTTCCACTGGGGTTTCAGGTCCACAGTGTCCTCGGCGGCGAGGGCGGGTCCGGCGGCGGCAAGGAGCAGGCCCAGCGCCAGGAGGAGAGCCGGTGGGCGGAGCCGGTGCCGCGACGGAGAAATCAGCGCTTCTGGCCCAACCAGCGGGGCGAGGGCGACCGAGGGAGAGGTTGTGGAGTCAGACAGGGGTTTCATGGCAATAGGAGTGGAACATGGATTCGGTGAGCCTGGAGTTGAGACAACGCGCCACGGGGCACTGAGCCGGGGGGGAGGGTTTCCGTTCCCGGACATGTCGGGACAGACAGCCGCATCGACGGCCGATCGCTCCAGGTTTTGAGCACGGCGAGTTTTTAGCCGGGGCCAGGTCGCGCTGCACCTATAAAGTCTCGCCGGCGGTGGAATCGGTCAACGCGCCTACGGCTTGGGGACCTGCTTCGGGTCAACCGTCACGACGACCGTGTTGGCCACGCCCTTGGGGAAGCGCCGTTTCTTGAGGACCCAGTCCTGCGCCCGCCGATCCAGGGCGGGGTCACCCGAACTCTTCTGGGTTTCGGCGTAGACCGGAAGGCCGTCGGCGTCGTGCATGACCAGCAACACGACTTGCGGCCGGTCCGGGGTCGACCGGGGTGTTTTCGAGGCCGCCGGTTCCTTGCGCAGCTTGTAGTTGAGATCCCCCAGGCTGCCCGAGGGCCTGCCCACGTAGGTCTCGGTGGTTGTGGTGCTCTGACAGCCGGAGGTGGCCAGGCCCAGCCAGAGCCCGACCGCGATGGTTACCAAGGAGTCCGACGGGCGCTTGCGTTTCATTGGGGTCAGGTTCAAAGGCGGGGCGTGGGGGCGTCGGCGGGAGGGGCAGGCGATGATGATTCCTCAGGGGAAGGTGGCGCGGCGGCATCGTTGCCGGCCGCCGGGGCGGGAGAGGCGGCGGGGTCTGCCTCGACCGGGGGCGGGAGTTGGCCGTGTTCCTTCTCGAGTTCGACCAGCTTGCGCTTGGCCCAGGTGTAGTCCTGTTTGGCGGCGGCCCGGAGCCATTTGCAGGCCTCGGCCAGGTCCTTCTCGACCCCGTCCCCCTCGAGGTAACGCACGGCGAGACTGTACTGCGCCGCGGCGGAACCGGCCAGGGCCCGCTTCTTCTGGAACTCGATCACCCGTTTGGTCGTGGCTTCCTTTTGGGACGCGGCTTTGGCGGCCTCGGCGGCGGACGCCGTCGGGGCGGGTGTCGGTGGGGCGGTGATCACGGGGCCCGGTGGCAGTCCGGCGGTTCCGGGAGTCGGTTGTGGGGAGGGTTGCTGGGCAGGCGGGAGCCGACGCAGATACTGCCGGGGCGCCAGATACTGGCCTTGCAGATCCGGCAGCAAACCCGCGGCTAGCGCGGTCAGGAGACACAGCCCGACGAGTCTCATAGCGTGGGCAGAATCCCACACGTCCGCCCTCGATTCAAGCGCCAAGCCGGCACGCGGGTTTCAGTTCGCGGGCGGAGCGGGGGCAACATCGAGCGTGTGGAGGAGAAAGGCGAGGCGGTCGGCGGCCTCTTCGATCAACTTCGTGGTGGGTTTGCCCGCGCCGTGTCCCGCCTTGGTTTCGATGCGGATGAGGACGGGATTACCACCGGCGTGGTGTTCCTGGAGGCGCGCCGCGAACTTGAAGCTGTGGGCGGGCACGACGCGGTCGTCGTGGTCGGCCGTGGTGATCAGCGTGGCGGGGTAACGGACGCCGGGCTTCAGGTTGTGGTAGGGCGAGTAGCGGAGGAGCGCGGCGAACTCGTCGGGGTCGTCGGGCGACCCGTAGTCGCTGGTCCAGGCCCAGCCGATGGTGAACTTGTGGAACCGCAACATGTCCAGAACGCCCACCGCGGGCAGGCAGGCGCCGAACAGTTCCGGTCGCTGGGTCATGACCGCGCCCACCAGCAGCCCGCCATTGCTGCCGCCCGCGATGGCCAGGCGGTCCGGACGCGTGTAGCCCCGGGTGATCAACCACTCGGCGGCGGCGATGAAGTCATCGAAGACATTCTGCTTGCGCAGTTTGGTGCCGGCCTGGTGCCACTCTTCACCGTACTCGCCGCCGCCGCGCAGGTTGGGGACGGCATAGATGCCACCCCGTTCCATCCAGACCAGATTGGCCACGGAGAAGCTGGGCGTGAGGCTGATGTTGAACCCGCCGTAGCCGTACAGCAGCGTGGGCGTTTGGCCGGTCAGGGAAAGCCCCTTCCTGTGGCTGATAAACAGGGGCACGCGCGTTCCGTCCCGGCTGGCATAGAACACCTGCCGCGTCTCGTAGTCGTCCGGATTGAACCCGACGGTCGGCTGGCGGAACACGGTGCTCTCGCCCGTCACGGCATCGTGCCGGTAGATGACGGCCGGCGTGGTGAAGCTCGTGAAGTAATAGAAGGTCTCGGTGTCGGTGCGCTTGCCGCCGAAGCCGCCGGCGGTCCCCAGGCCGGGCAGGGCGACCTCACGCCGGGGGCGGCCTTCGAGGTCGAACACCTTCACCTGGGTGCGGGCGTCCTTGAGGTAGTTCACGAAGAACTGCTGGTTGACGAGAGAGGCGCCTTGAATGGTCTCGGCGGCCTGGGGGATCACTTCGCGCCAGCGCGCCCGCTCGGGCGCGCGGGTGTCGATGGCGATGACGCGGCCCCGGGGGGCGTCGAGGTCGGTGTGGAACCAGAACACCGGCCCGTCGTTGTCCACGAACCCGTAGGAGGCGTCGAAATCGTTCAGGAGCTCCACCACGGCGCTGCCGGGCGTCGTGAGATCCTGGTAGTACACGCGGTTCTTCGGGTCCGTCCCCTGGGTCACCGTGATGATGAGGTAACGGCCATCATCGGTGACGTGCCCGCGGAAGCCCCATTCCTTCTGGTCTGGCCGATGATAGACCAGGGTGTCCTCGGTCTGGGCTTCGCCGAGGCGGTGGTAGTAGAGCTTCTGGAAGTAGTTCACCTTGGTGAGGCGCTGGGCCTCGGTGGGCTCGTCGTACCGGCTGTAGTAGAAGCCGCGGCCGTCGGGGGTCCAGGAGGCACCGGAGAACTTGACCCACTGCAGCCGGTCACTCCGATCCTCACCCGTGCGGACATCGCGCACGCGCCACTCCTGCCAGTCCGAACCGGCCACGGCGACGCCGTAGGCCAGGAGGTTGCCGTCGTCGCTGACCGCGTAGCTGGTCAGGGCCACGGTGCCGTCGGCGGCCAGGGTGTTGGGGTCAAGCAACACCCGCGGTTCGGCCTCCAGCGACTCGGTGACGTAGAGGACCGACTGGTTCTGGAGCCCGTCGTTTTTGGCGAAGAAATAGTGCCCGCCCTGGCGGAAGGGGACGCCGTAGCGTTCGTAGTTCCACAGGGCGGTGAGCCGTTCCCGCAGGGGGCCGCGTTCAGGGATCCCTTCCAGGTAAGCGAAGGTGACGGCGTTCTGACTCTGCACCCACGCCTGCGTCGCGGGGGCGTTGTCATCCTCGAGCCAGCGGTAGGGGTCTTCGATCGGCACGCCGTGCAGCGTCTCGACGACGTTGGTGCGCGCCGTGGCGGGGTAGGCGGAGCGCGGGAGGGAGCGTCCGGTTTGGGGGCTGGTGACGGCGCAACCGGCCAGGCCGAGGGCCAGGAAGAGTGCGGCCGCGTGCGACCGTGCCGCAGGCCGGATGGCGGGGTTTGTCCGGCGTGATCCCGAGCCCGTGGGGGAATATCGCATGGCGGCGAGCTTTCGGATCGCTCAGGGGTCAGTCAATAGTATTGTGCTCTTCCCGGCGGTGGACGGGTCGGTTCGGATGAACTTCCGGGGCTGGCTGTGTGTGGAGGCGGAGACTAGGGGAGGGCGGACTGCGGTGAGGAGGCAGGTTGGCGCATACTATCTACTGACCCCTGTGGTGGGGGGCGCAGTACGAGAAGCCACACGGATCCGTTGGCTTCGCCGGCAGCGAGGGTGCGCGAGTCGGAGGCGACGGCGAGGGAATGGAATCCGGAAGGTCCGTGGCAGGTTTCGAGGAGGGTGAGTGAGGCGGGGTCCCAAAGGCGGAGGGTGGCGTCCTCGCTGGCGGAGAGGAGTCGATGGCCGTCGGGCGTGAAGGCGAGGGCGCGGATGGCCTCACGGTGGCCAGAGAGGACTGCGTGCGGGGAGCCGGTTCGGAGGTCCCAGAGCCGCAGGGCGCGATCGAAACCCCCGGTGGCGAGCAGCGATGCTTCGGGGGCAAGGGCGCAGGCGAGGAGAGGCCCGGCGGCTGGGTTGAATCGGTGCCGAGGGATGGTGGGGACGTCAGCGACGTTTGGCGCATCCGGGAAGCGCCAGAGGGTGGCGGTGCCATCCTGGGAGGTGGCGGCGACCAGGTCCTCCCGAGGCGTGAAGGCGAGGGAAGTGATGGCGCCGCGGGCGGCCGGGAGGAGGGCGACTTGGCGAAGGTGGCCCTCGGCGGTCTCGTGGTACCAGAGGACCACCGTGCCAGGCGCGTGGCCCGTGGCGATCCAGCGGCCCGAGGGGGAGACGGCCAGGGCAGAGATGGACCCGGAGGGCGGACCGGCATCGGGAGCCCGACCCAGTCCGTGCGAAGCAGCAAGCTCGCCGTTGGGATGATAGACGCGCAGTTGGGTAGAGGTGGCCGTCACGAAGAAGTCGCCGGCTGCGGGTGCGGTGCACAGGCCGCCTTCGAGGATGCGGCGTGAGCCGGTGGGGGAGCGATCGGCAAGGACGGTGCGGAACGTTTCCCCGACCCGGGTGGAGAAGAGCACGTCTGCGTGGGGGAGGATGGCGCACGACTCGACTGGGGCAGGCGGAGCGTGGGCGTCGTCGGCATCCTCGGAGACGCGCACCAGGCGTCCGTCAGACGTGCCGACCCAGAAGCTCTGTTGGAGGGTGTCGTGGAAGGCGGCGATGATGGGGGTGTCGATGGCGAAACCGGGGCCTGGCTCGAGGGTTGGGGTCCACCGTTGGGCGGAGCCATCCGAGGCGAAGGTGAGCAGGCCGCCCTTGGGATCGGCGATGAACCCGGTCGCGGGGCCGCGATGGACGTGGAGCAGTTCCTTCCCGGCAGGGGTGGATGGTGAGGCGGTGACGTTGCCTGGGTGGACGATTTCCGCGGTGAAATCCCAGATGCGGACGGTGCCATCAGCACCGGTGGAAATCGCGGTCTGCGGGTCGAGGAAGCCGCAGGCGTGGATGGCGCCGCGGTGGCCGACCCGCTGGGCGATTTCACGGAGCCCGAGGTGGGAGGAGGGGCTGCGGTCGACTTCCCAGAGCCGGAGGATGCCCGCGTCATCGGCGGTGAGGACGAATCTGGAGGAGGGATGGAGCGCCAGGCAACGGACGCCGCCGTGATGGGCCACGACGCGGTCGAGGAGGCGTCCGGACCGAAGGTCCCAACGCCGCAGGGTCCCATCGGAACTGGCGGTGAAGCCCGCGGTTTCGGTCACCCCTTCAAGTGTGGCGCCGTGTGCAACGAAGGCGGTAATGGGACCACCGGAGCCGACGAGTTGGGTGCGGACCTGACCGGTGCGGGTGTTGAAGACACTGACGGTGCCATCCTTCGACCAGGAGGCGGCGTGGCGATCCGGAAGAGGCAGCAGCCCGGTGACGGGTCCGGCGTGCGGTTCGATGTCCCAAACCGGGGCGCCTTCAGGGAGGCGGTGACGGACAACATGACCGTTCTCGTAACCCACCAGGACATCCTCGATCCCCGGGTTGCTGGGATCGACGGGGCCGAGGGAGCAAATCGGCGATCCGTAAGCGGAGAGGGTGGAGCCGTGGGAATCGCCGGGCTCGAGCAGGTGGAGGGATCCCTGGGAATCGCCGCCGCAATACCGGCCGGAGGGCAAGCGGGTCCAGGCGGTGGCGGGCCAGCGTTCGTCGACGGTGGGTTCGGTGCGGGAAGTGATGCGGAGGACGGGCGCCAACTCGACCTTGTCCCAGACGCGGCCGAAGGCGGTGGTGAGGCGTTCGTCGTTCCAGCCGCGTTCCCGGAGGCCGTGGTAGAGGGCCGGGGTCAGGTCAGGGGGCAGAGCTGGGAAGCGGGCAAGGAGGTCACGGAGGAGGGGGACGAAGTCATGGGAGACCTCGGTGGAGGTGGACTGGACGGGCAGTCCGTGTTCGGCTGCCTGGAGCTGGGCGGTTTCAGCGGCGGTCGCGGCGGCCTGGTCGAGGGCTTGCTGGAAGTCCACGAGCACGTCGAGGACGGCTTGGCTGCCGAGGACGTGGCGGATTTCGTTCAGGAAGCCGAGATCGGTGGCGGTGCTGAGGGCGGTCGGGAGGTCGCCGGCGGCGGTGTGGTGAGCGATCTCGTGGCGGAGGCCGTAGCGGTAGGCGGTTCCGCGGCGTTCGAGCGAGTTCTGCAGCCGGAGGGAGGCGAGGTCGCGGTGGGCTTGCCGGAGGGGTTCGGGGCCGAGCGCCTCGCGGACGGCGGGGGGGATGGAAGGGTGGGAAAGTTCGAACCACGGACCGTCGTGGGCTGCTTCGTCGGGGATCTGATCCATGGTCACTTCGTGGAGGAGGGCGGCGCGGACCAGGGTTTGAAGGGCGGGGGCGAGGGGAGCAGGTGGGGCGGGGGTTTCGGTCAGGGGGAAATGGGACTTGGCAGGGCGCGGTTCGGAGGCGGGTTTGAGGAGACGTTCGAGCAGGGCGCGCGGGAGGGGTTCGCGTGCGGCGGCGAGCAGCGCCATGAGCCGGTCGCGGAGTTCGGGGGTGAGTTCGGGGAGTTCGGCGAGCCTCTGCCAGGTCGGGTGAAAGCCGTCGTAGAGGGTGGGCGGAAGGCGATCCAGTTGCCGGGCATGGGGCGGTTGCGCGGTGAGCCAGTCGAGCATGGCCACGAGGCGGCCACAAACGCCGGCGGCATGATCCAGCAGGACCCGGATTGGGTCCATCTGACCAGCCTTCCACTGCGCGACGACGCGTTCGGCAGCGAGCTCAGGGCCGAATGAGGGGTCGAGGAGGATGGGTTGTCGCTCTCGGAGCGGACCCATTGCGGCAGCGGCACCGACCCCTAGCGCGACAGGAAGAATGCGGAGGCCACGGTGGGCCGCCATTTCCACCGCTTGGCTGAGTGCGTAGTTTTGCCTCGGGCCCTCGCTGAGGAGAGCGACCACCGTGTCCGAGGCGGACACAGTTTTCTCGATCGCCTGCTGAAAGGAGTCACCCGGTTTGAGGTTGAGCAGGTCGAGGAAGGTCTTGACGCCACGGCGTTGCAGGGCACGGGCAAAGTCCGTGGCGAAGGTGCGCTGCGCGTCCGTCTGACTGTCGTGGGCCACGAACACTCTGCCCGGGCCTGGGGAACGCAGGAGGGTGCGCAGGTCCGTCGCTCGCGCATAGTGCTCGAGGTAGGCCCGGCATACCGCGGCATCCGGCCGCACCGGGATCTCCACGGGACGCAACGCAGCCAGCGGGCCCGCGTCGCGAGTCGAGACGACGAGGGTGGCGGCGGGCGGGCGGTTGGGGGCGAGCCAATCGATGAGTTGGTGGACGTCCTCGGCGGCGTGGAGGCCATCGATAAGGAGGATGGGGGCGGTGTGGTGTTCGGAGGAGCGGCTGACCTGAAGGAGGAGATCGTGAAGGTCTGGCGTGTCGGATTCGAGGGCGCTGTTGGGTGGCAGCAAGGCCTCGAGCTGCTGACGGAGGGAGGCTTGCAGGACCTTGGTGCGGGACCACTGGGGCGGGCCATCGGCGAGGAAATGCACGGCGACAGGCGCGCGATCCGCCGCCAACGCATCGAGGAGCCGGCAGAGCAAGGCAGTCTTGCCGACGCCGGGAGGTCCGGTGAGGGCGAGGCAGGTGTCGGGGGCAAAACGGGCCCGCTTCTGGAGTTCGGCGAACTCCTCCTGGCGGGCGTGGAAGGGCCGGTGCCGGGCGCGGAGGGCGGCAAAGTCGAACCCCGGGACCAAGTCGGTGTCCGCGGTTCGGGTCGGGATCAGAGCCTGGCGTTGGCCGAGGAGGGTCCGGAGCTCGGCGTTGGGGCTGGGGAGGTGGAGGCGCCGCGACTGGCCCGGACGGAGGCGCACGCGTTCAAGGTGATCGCGGACGCCGTCGTGCCAGACGACGTCGACGACGAGAGGATCGGTCTGCGGGACGGGGAATTCGAGGCCACCCGGCAAGGGATGGGCGGCGAGGTCGAGGAAGGCGTCCTGACGGCGAACGTGGAGGGGGGTGGAGGGGAGGTCTTGGGGCAACCACGAAGTCCACTGGGCGAGGTCGCCGGGGTCGGTCGGAGGAACGCGGCGGTCGAGTTGGACACCGGCACCGAGACTGAGGGCCCGGGCCGCGTGCTGGGTGAGGACCTCGGGCGGCATGCGGTCCAGGGCGCGAAGGATCCAGCGGGCGAGGTCCTTGGGGTTCTGATGGGTGCGGAGGCGTGCCCCGACGGACTGGAGGATGGCTTCGCAACGCTCCGGGTCGCCGGGGGCGGATCGGGCGGAGAGATGATACAGCGATTCCTCGGCGCGGAGGGACCACGGTTCGGCAGCATGGAGGGTGGCGACCAGGGCGCGGGCTTGCTCGAAGCGGGGGAGATCGCGGCGGGCGAGTTGGGCGCGGAGTTCGGCGGCGACTTCCGGGAGGAGGACGATGCCGCGCGTGGAGCGGGACTCGACGAGGCTGCTGAACCAGAGGTCGGCTTCCAGGGCGGGATCGTCCTGGCCGATGAAGAGGCGGGCCTGGCGGACGAGGGCGGGTTCGCAGCGCAAGGCGAGGGAGAGGACCTCGGCGAGGTCGACCAGGCGCGGATGGCGGGTGCGCCAGGCGGCGAGTTGTTGTGGGATGGGGTTCAGAGGTGCCTCCAGGCGGATTCGACGGTTCGACGGACGCGCCGGGCGGTGGCCGCGCGGTGCCAGTGCACGATGGCCACACGATCCCGGAGACGCGCGGGGACGCGTTGGGGTGGGAAGGGGAGCCAGACGATCAGAGGGGAACCGGCGCGGCGGAGGTCTTCGGCGAAGCGCTCCCATTCCTGGGGCTGGGCTGGATCGTGGGCAAGTCCGCCCGGGGCGAGTCCGAGGTCGGTGACGGCGAGGACGGGAACGCCTGGAGGTGGCGGGGCGTAGGCGGACCAGGTGGGGAGCGGGCCGGGTCCGGCGCCCCGGGAGGGGCAGCCGGCGAAATGGAGGATCTGGAGGCCATCGCTGCCGAGGGTATCGCGCAGGGCGCTCTGGAGCTGGCGGAGGTCGGAGAGGAAAGGCTGCATGCCTTCACCGAGGTCGAGGAGGACCTGGGCGCCGCGGCGCGGAGTGCGTTGCGGGACGCGGGGGAGGTAGGTCAAGGCGCGGCCCCGGGCGAGGCGATGGACAATCCGTTCGACGTCGGGCGGACCGACGGGGTCCCAGCCGGCGGCGGCCTCGGCGAGGATGGCGCGTTGATGGCGCCGCGGGCGTTGAGGGCACGGGCGACGCGGAGGAGGTCAGCGAGGGAGATGGCCGTGGCGGGGGTGAGCGAGGGGGCGTCCATTCAGGTCATGAGGCGAGGCGGCTGGGGGTCTTGCGGAGGGCGAGGTCGGCGATTTCCTGCCAGCGCAGATCCCAGTCGGGGTCGGTGGTGGCGACGCGGAGCTGGAGGCAGGCACCGATGGCGTCGAGGTATTCGGCGGTGCCGGGTTTGGGCAGGCGCTGTTGTTCGTGATCGGCGCGGATGCTCTGGTAGGTCTGAGTGACAAGGTTGAGGAGGGAGGGATCGAGGCTGGGGTAATGAGCCTGGGCGATCTGGCGCAGGCGCTCGGGTTTGGGGGCCTGGAGTTCGAGGGCCAGACAGCGGCGGAGGAAGGCTTGGGGCAACTCGCGCTCGCGGTTGGTGGTGATGAAGACGAGCGGCGGTATCTGGGCGAGGACCGGCATGCCGTTGGGGAGGGAGAATTGGAGGGAACCGAGGGGTTCGAGGAGGTTGTTGGGGACATCGGGGTCGGCCTTGTCGATTTCGTCGATGAGCACGACGGCGCGGGGATGCGGGCGGAGTCCGGGGTCGGTGGCGGGCGGGACTTTGGCGAGGGCACGGTCCTCAAGCCGGGTGTTGGCAGCCCAGGCGGCCTCGTCCATGCCGCGGCGTTCGGCGAGGGTGGGATGGAAGGCCCACCAGAGGATGCCGGGTTCAAGGTACGCGGCAGCGGGTTTGAGATGTTTCTCACCGGCCTGGGCATCACCGAGACGGCGCACCGCGTCGAAGGTCCAGAGAAAGTCCTGGGCCTGAGTTCGGGAAGAGACGGTGAGGCGGTAAGAGCGCCAGCCCAAGCGGTCGGCGACGGCGGCCGCGAGGGAGGATTTGCCCGTGCCGGGGTCGCCGGAGAGGAGGATGGGACGGCCGGTGGCCAGGGAGGCGTCGATGGCGAGGCGGATGGGGCCGCGGGTTCCGGTGGCGGGGTCATCGTCATAGACGTACACCGAGTGCGGGGTGCGGTCGCCGAGGCGGAAGGAGCGGGACTCGAGGTCGGCCGCGGCGCCGGTGGCGGGATCGAAGAGCGGGGAATAACTCATGGGAGGGATCACGGGGGGAGGTTTTCCAGGGCGCGCTGGCAGGCGCGGTGCAGTTCGCGTTGTCGCGGGAGGGGGAGTTCCGGGAGCAGGACGAGGTTGGGGAAGCGCCGGGCGAGGTCGGGTTGGTGTTCTTCGCTGGTGAGGAGGAAGGTGAAGGCCTGGGAGAAGCCGGTCATCGTGTCGAGCAGTTCGGCATCGCTGGCGTTGAAGCTCTTGGGCAGGACGACGAGGATGGTCTCCTTCTGGTCCGTGACGAGGCGGCGGAGTTCGTCGCGCAATTGGTCCGGGGTGTACTCGCCGAAGACGTCCACGACCACCTCGCGGGCGAGGGTGAGGAGAGCCTCGGCAATGTCGGCGGAGGCCTGATGGGACGTGAGGAAGTCGCCGGACTTGACCTTCCAGGGAGGGATCCTGGAACTGGCGTGGCGGGCGTAGAGATCGGGGACATCGGGGAAGGGGACCTGGGGCGTGGGTGCACCCGTGGGGGAGGGGGTGGCGACGGTGCGGAAGGCGAGGCACAGGGCGCGGCGCGGGGGTTTGGCTTCCGCCGCTTGCTGGAGGAGGCGGGCGTCGTCGGATTGGACCCAGACGAAGGGGAGGATGGTGCGCAGCAATTCGACGAGGGCGCCGCGGTCCTGGCGGAAGAAGGGAGCCATGCGAGAGGCGAACTCGCCGAGTTCCTCCGTGGTCATGCGGAAGAGTTGGCGGGCGAGCCAGCGGCGCTTCTGGCGGACGAGTTTGACGTCGCCGAGGGTGCGAGGGTTGGGGACAAGCGTCTCGATGGCCTGCTCGATGCCGTCGTCGCTGAGGGCGCGGAGGGCATCGGCGGCGTACCGTTCGACGCTGCTCCAGGGGAGCCAATCGGCGTCGGCTTTGAGCTGGCGGGCGATGTCGGCGGCGGCGGGGGTGACGTCGAGGCTGGGGGGGAGGAAGCGCGCCTGGTGGGCGTCGAGCCGGGCATGTTGGAAGGGGGAACCGGGGAGGTCGGCTTCGGTCATGCCGTCGGCGAAGACGGGGAAGACCTGGAGCTGGGGATCGAAGCGGCGGCGGAGGGAGAGGAGGTAGGCCTCATGCGGCATGTAGGGGGCGAGGGACGCCTTGGGGGTGAGGAGCAGGAGGGCGGCGACACAGTGGAGGAGGTGGTCTTCGATGGCCTCGCTCCAGAGGGCTCCTGGGGGGATGCTCTCGGCATCGAAGAAGACGTCGAAGCTCGAGCCTGCCTGCTGCTGGATGGCGTGGGCGAGGTCCCGGGCCAGCGCTTTGTCCGCGGAACTATGGGCGAGGAAGAGCGTGGGCCGGGCGCTCATGGCAGGGATCGGTACGGCAGGCCGCCGGGGGTTTGCGGGAAGGAGGGTGACTGATGAAAACGATCGGCATTTGCTTTTTCGCAGTGGCGGGAGCCTGCCCCTCCGACCGAGGTCAGGCAAGGTGAAACAGGGCAGGTTTCGGCCGCAGCGGAATCGTCGAACAGGGGCGAGGGAAGAGGGGGTGGACGCCGTCCTCCGGCTGGCAAGGCTTCGGCCTTGGCGTCTGCGGCGCTTGGGAGTTCTACGGTGAAGGAGGCGGCGCTTGAACCCCCATTTCCAGAAACGGGTTCACCACCCGCACACCGTCGTACACCTGCCCGTGCGACAGGTCTTCGGAATACAGCGTGGTCGCCCCGATCGCTTTCGTGGCAGCCAGAATGGCGGCATCCCAGTACGAAATCTGATAGCGGCGCTGCAGCAGCACCGCGCTGCGGAACAGTGGGAAGGTCAGAGGCAACACGGGCAAGCGGACCAACCGGTCCAAGAACGCCATGGCCTCCTCGCTGGAGATCGTGCCTTTGACCAGATGCGTGGCGTTGGCGTAGAACTCCTGCACCACTTGCATGGACACCGCGAAATCCTCCCGCTCCAGCAATTGCAGGGCCTTCTCCTTCTTGTCGGCCTCCGCGGGACTGTCCGAAACCGCGTAGAGCAGGACGTTAGTATCGATGAAAGCGGCGGTCACGGTAGGTCCGTTCGCGGGTGGGTTTCTCCCCGACCGTCAGTCCGGTCCTCATCGAGCGCACGTAGGCGGCCAGTTCCCGGCGTGCCTGCGCCCGCCGCCCCGCCTCTGCCTCACCGGGGCCGAACGCGAGATTCCGCGCATACTGCTGGAGCAGCGTGCCGACCGTGCCCCATTCGGCTGCGGCCAGCTTTTCAAGCGCGGCGAACTCCGCATCGTCCAGCGACACCGAAACCGTTTTCATGTCCGCAGCCTAACCAGCCAGACCCGAGGGGTCAAACCCCGGCCGGCCTCAGAACTCTTTCTCAGTCCTCCTCCGCCACGCGCCGGTAGTGGGGCGAGATGGTCCGCACCAACTCGCACTCGGCCTGATAAGCCACCATCTTGACCCGATTGGTGAGGTGCTGGATCTCCGGAGCCAGCTTCACGACCGGTTCGGGCGTGAGCGACTGCACCGGGATCCGGCGGGGGATCCGGGCGCGCCGGGACAGCAAGTCATCGACCCGTCGCCAGGCGTCCCCAATCTGCTGGCAGCGCGCGTTGATGCATTGCCGCGCCGGCGGGTTCTGAACATTCGGGAACAGGTCATTCTGGGGGCGCGTTGCTACAGGCCCTCCCGCTGCCTTTCGAAGCGTTTCCCTGATTCCCGTCGACGCCGGGCGTCTGGACGGACGTCTGCGGACGTCTTGGGGCCCGTGGGACACAACCTCACCGCTACGATCGCACCATGACTGACTGGAAGTCCAAACTGGCCGCCTACCTGCACGACCCGCCGCACAAGCCCTTTCGGATCGCCGGACATGAAGATGCGCGAGGGCCACTGCTCCGGTGCCTAGGCCTTTCCGAGGAAGCCATCGAGCGATGGGAACAAGAACGGTGCCAGGCCAACCCGGACTGGCAAGCAGTGGCAGCGGACCGGTTCCCGTTCCCCCGCGGCGGCGTGCTGCATGTGGACTGGAAGCGGGACGGTCATCTCGAGTTCCGGCATCCGCTCGCAGGAACCCGGTTCTTGCCGCCTTCCCAGCCGCGCGATCGATCAGCCACCGGCGAAACTTGGGTTGAGGATGCCCTGCGCGGTGTCGAAATCGGTGATGGGGGGTGGCGGGAGAAGTTCTTCCGTGTCTGGCGGCTGTGGCCGGAACGCTGCGCCCGCGAAGAGAACCCGCTCCTTGCCTACCTTGTTGCTGACACCCGCATCCCCGACCACACCCTGTGGCATCACAACGGCCTGGGGAGTGCGCTGGAAGCGGCCGGCCCGAAGCCCGCCTTCCTGCTGTTCCAGATTGGGCCCGTGCAGGATTTCATCGCCCAAGCCCGCAAGATGCAGGACCTCTGGTCAGGCAGCTACCTGCTCAGCTTCCTCATCTCCAAGCACTTGCCACGGTGTCCCTGCGATTCGGTCCAGATTGCGTGGTGTATCCGAACCTGCGAGGCGTGCCCCTGCTCGACTGGTGGTGGTCGCTGGAAGCCGGTCTTTTTCCCGACGGATACTCCAAAGAAGGTGAAGGTCGGATGCACCCCGATGAACGGCTCGTGCCGAGTCTACCCAACCGGTTCCTCGCGCTCGTCCCCTCGGGCGAGGCAGCCCGGGATGTCGCGTCCGAGGCCGAGGAGGCCGTCCGCAGACTCTGGCGCGAGATAGCAGACGCGGTCCATGCCGACCTCTGTCAACGCCTCCAGGAGCGGCTGACGAGGGACGAGTTCCGCGGCTGGGACGACCACTGGAACCATCAGGTGGAGCGCTTTCCGGTCGTGGACTGGGCCGTCCATGACTGGCTCCCCGAAAGGGACGCGGTCGAGCGGGCCGGACAGAACGGCAGCGCCTCACCCCCGATCTTCGGCGGCTGGGACAGCCACCCGCTCCGCCACGCGGTGGCCTGGCGCGACATGATCCCGTCCGCTCACCGAGAATCCTGGCACGGCAGCCGCAACGATGCCTTCGCCTGGGCGCTCCACTACGCGACCACCGACTGGAAGTTCGCCGCCGCCAAGAACGCCCGCGCGTTCGGCGCTTGGCCCATTCTCAACCCCGGGAAGTCGGCTCCGCCTAAGGACCACCTGAACGGACGCGATGAAGCGCTTGGAGGAACCGAATCGACGGCCTTCTGGGACGCACTTCGCGAAGCCTATGGGGGCGCAGACAAGGGCGACTTCAAAGGCAGCCAGCTTGATGGCGCCGTCAGCGTCATCAAGCGCCTCTGGCCGCGCGCCTACCTCGGACAGCAGCGGCAGTGGAAGCAGTGGAAGCGGCGGTTTGAGTCCGTCCAGGACATCGCGGTGATTGAACGCGACCTCGACGCGCTGCCTGGCGAACCACTCCAGTCCTGTGGCTACTACGCGGTCCTGGCCATGGACGGCGACGACATGGGACAGTGGGTGAGTGGGATGAAAACGCCCCCGCTCGAAAAGGTCCTGGCGCAGAAGGCTTGGGACTACTTCCGAAACGGGAAGGACGGCGCGGGCGGATGGAATCCGGTGTGCGCGGGTGGCTCCTCCTCGGAGGTGAATTCCGCCTCGCCCGCCTCTGGCACAACACCGCGAAAGGTCAGAACCTCCCAGACCCGCTCGGCCCGCTGTGCACGCCGCCAGCACCGCCGCCCCGCGAAGGCCCCCACCCGCTCAAGTGGGTGCTTATCACTGCCTGCCGAAAGGCAATGGAGACGCGCACTCTAATGTGCAAGTCTGCGGTATGTGCTCTGTGCGAGAATGATCGAATGTCAAAATGTCAATGTTTGACCCCATTGCCTCCTTTTCGCACCGGGGGGTACAACCCGCTTCTTTCGGCTTGCGACCGGCCCCAGGTGAGGGATTTGCAGGAACCGGCCGTGGCGAGTTCAGCCCGGTCGCCTTCATACAGGTCATTTTCGCGTTGAACGGCTGCGCATGGCTGGGCACAGTCCTCCCCGTCGGCCATGCAAGAAGCTTTCGGGTCTCTCGATCACTGGACCGAACGGGAGGGAGGGCTGTGAGCGCCGCCCCTCTCCGTAGAGACCAGGAGTTCCGGACCACGCATTGGAGTGCCGTCCTCAGTGCGCGGGACAAGGAACCGCGCGCAATGGGGTCAAACATTGACATTTGACAATGTTCGCGGGACCACAGACCCCGGTTGGAAGCACGGTCTTCTACCGAGTCCCCTTCCATCGGTCGAGGTACTGCGCGGAAGGCCTGCAGCAAACGCTGGAGCGGGTGTGGGAGCGGATGGGGCAACTCTCGGTGACGTCGGCGCGGGAGAAGCGGGTGCTGCGTCCGCGCCAGGAGCAACGGCTGAAACGGCTCGGCCAGAGCGGCGGCGTCACGCCGTCCGAACTCTGGGCGGCGCCGAAAGTGTCGAAGCAAGGAGCGATGGATTTGCTGCGCCCGCGGGTGAAAGCTGAGTTGGTCAATCGCGTGGGCACGCTGAGGACCGGACGCTAGGTTCTCAAGTGATTCCCTACGCCTACACCGAAAACCAGCTTGTCGAGCGGCCCGGACTGCACGGGCGCGCGGACGCCGGGGCGGCCGCCCGGGGGTACTTTGTCAACCACGCGAGGCAACGAAGAACCCGAGAACGGAAGGCGGGCGCAGGTTCTCCACCCCGGTCGCCGGTTTTCACCCCGCGAGAATTGGCTTGAGCAAACGATTCCGGTGGCGCCATGTTCCCGCCATGCTCGGTCCGGGTCGCAGCCCGGACGCACCCAGACTTCAGCGCGCTCACGAGGAGCAGTCCAAGCCCATGAATACCTGCACGCTTGTCCGCAGTGGTTGGCGCGTCGTGGCAATCCTCACCCTCGCCGTGGTGGCCCCCGCTTCCCATCCCCAGGACCTGAGCGAAGTTCTGCCGGAGCTCAAGACCGTGCCGGCACCGGACTCGATCCGTGCGGGACTGCGCTTGAGCTACTCCAGCTCGGTGGCGAGTGTGCCGCCGTCGTTCCTGACGATCTGGCCGGATGAGAACGGCCTGGTCACGCCCAGTGCGTCCGGACACGGCTACACCCAGGTGGACGTCGTGGGGCTGACCCCGCAGGTGGCGGGGCTGAACGTGACCGCCTGGCAGTTCCACCTCTACACAGGGCCACTGGTGCCGGTGGCCGGAGGCCAGGCGGGACTGGTCTGTCACGCGGGGGGCGGCGACTGGTGGGTTCATCCCCAAGTCCTGGCCAAGGTACGCGACGTCAGCGAATCCGGCCTGACCATCCTTCGGATGCCGCAACGGATCGGCACCACCACCCATTCGGTTCTGCGTATCCAGCGCGAGACGGAAAAGGCGCGGCACGCCCTGTCCTACGACCTGAGCACCGGTTATCTGGTTTACCGGGCCAGCACCGTCCAGAGCGGCGACAACACGCTGGCCACCCAGATGTTCTTCGCGGGCACCCGCCAGCTTGCGCTGCCCTGGGCCGGCGAAACATTGCCCGCCTGGGTCGCTCGTGGGCAGCGACTGCGGTACGAGGGAACGCAAGCGGTCACCGTGTGGGGCAGCGGCCGCTACTCCCTGCCCCTGTCGGCCGAGGTGGAGATTGTGGAGCGGTCCGGACCGTGGTGCGTCTTTGACCAGACGGTGACGCTGGGAGGTGGCGGCGTCGGACCGGACACGATCAACAAGGCCACCCTCGTCACTGGGGTGGACCATCTCTCCGGTCTGTGTCTGCCGGTGGCTGGCCTGCTCAGGCTGGAGGCAGGCCAGACGATTGATGTGGATCCAGTGACCGAGGCCCGGGTTGAGGTGAACTGGAAAGGGCGGCTGGAAAGCGGCCATCCCGGGGTGACGTTCCGGCTCTCCGGCAGCGTCTTCTGGAGCGAAACCACCTTCGACGCCGTGACCGGCGCAGCGGTGGCGCTGCGTGCCCACGATGGCTCCAGCAGCCTTTACACCGCGGAAACCGAGGTGTTTCTGGTGGTCCAACCGGCGCTGCCGCCGCCCACACCGCTGCTCGAAATCACGCGGGAGCCGACGACTGGTGCCATCGCGTTGCGGTGTCCCACCACGGGCGCGACACGGGTGACGTTGTGGCGGTCCACCGACGGCGGGCGCGCGTGGGTTGCTCTGCCGGGGTGGGAGGATCGGCCTTGCACCGGCACGCCGGTAGTCCACGTGGAGGAACGTCCTGCGGGCGCCGCCTGGTTCAAGGCCTCGTTGCGATAGCTCCGTGGCGTCTCCTGCCGCCACCGCCGGTGCCCCCCCCGGGAGCGAGGTCAGGTTCAGCGTTGGCGTGGTCGCCGCCCGTCGCCGCTTGCGGGGCGCGCAACGGACCGTCAGTCGTGCCAGGGTCCCCGGTGGGTTGTTCCGTGGCCCGCGAATCCCCGCGGGGAAGCCTCCGGGCCGCGGACGGGCTTGCGCGATGCGTTCCTGACCGGCAGGTTCATGCCCCATGTTTAGCGGCACGACACTCGTGGTATTCACCGCCGGCTGGCTCGCGCTGGGTCCCCGCACCCAGGCGCAGGACGGGCTCGCGTTGGGCCAGCTCAGCGGCGGCCAGCTCAAGGAGATCTCCGGTCTGGCCGCGAGCCGGCAGCATCCCGGTGTCCTCTGGGTCCATAACGACGGGAAGGACCAGAGGCTGTTCGCGGTCCGCACGAACGGCCAGCTCGCTGCGGTCTTCCGGTTGCCGCTTCCCGTCGAGGACGTCGAGGATATCGCCCGGGGTCCAGGAGGCCCTGCCGGCACCGACTTTCTCTACGTGGGCGACATCGGGGACAACGCGGAGGAGCGCGCGACCATCCGGGTTTACCGTGTGCCCGAACCCACCCCTCGCCCGGGCACGTCACCCAAGCAGCCCGCGACTCTCACGGACGTCGAGACCCTCGCCCTGCGGTACCCGGATGGACCGCACGACGCGGAGGCTCTCCTGTGCGATCCCTGGACCAGCGATCTCTACATTGTCACCAAGCAGAAGAAGCGCGCCCGGGTGTACCGAGCACCCGCCGATGCCTGGACGTGTCCCGGCGTCGTCTTGTTGAGCTTTCTCAGCGAGGTCCCGTTCGCCCAGGTCTCTGCGGGCGACATCTCGCCCGACGGCCGCCGCCTTCTGCTCCGCCGCGAAGACGCGGCCGTCATGTGGACTCGCGCGGCCGGGGAACCGATGGCGGCCGCCCTCGCGAAGGGGCCGCTGCCCGCCGCAGTCATGGGTCCGCCCGCGGAACCCAACGGCGAGGCCATCGCCTGGGCGCCTGACAGCCAGGGCTATTACACGCTCAGTGAGGGCAAGCGGCAGCCGGTCTACTTCTTCAACGCCCCGCCCGAGGCGGCCTCCGAACGGGCGGCTTCACGGTGACCTTGGCGTTGGCGGCGGCGGGGCAGGGGAGGAGACCGTCATCGGGGCGGCCGGGTCAGACCAGGAGTCGCGCCAGTTCACGGGCCTGCTGGATCAAGGCCAGGTCACGCGCGAGATCCCCAAACCGGAACGTCGGGATCCCGCTCTGGGCTTGTCCGAGGAGTTCGCCCGGACCCCGCAGTTGCAGATCCGCCTCGGCGATCTGGAACCCGTCGGCCGTGCCTTCCAGCACGGCAAGGCGGCGCTTTGCATCTGCGGTCTTGGCCGTCGCGATCAGGATGCAACTGGCCGGATGCGGGCTGCGGGCCACCCGGCCGCGCAGTTGGTGGAGCTGGGCGAGCCCGAAGCTCTCGGCGCTCTCGATGACCATGACGCTCGCGTTCGGCACGTCCACGCCCACCTCGACCACGGAGGTGGTGACGAGCACCGCGACGCGCTGGCCGGCGAACTCCGCCATGACCCGGTCCTTCTCCTCGGCCGACATCCGGCCATGCAGCAACCCCACCGCGTACGGGGTCAGCACGGACCGTAATCGCTCGAACTCGGCCAGCACTGCTTTCACCCCGCTGGCCGGCTCCGCTTCCTCGACCCGCGGATAAACGACGAAGGCCTGGCGGCCCAGGCGAAGCTGCGCGCGCACATACTCCCACACCTGCGGCAGGCGGTCCGCGGTCCGCACAAAGGTCCGCAACCGACCCCGACCGGCCGGCACCGCGTCCATCACGGAGACATCGAGATCCCCGTAGAGCGTCAGGCCCAACGTGCGCGGGATCGGTGTCGCCGTCACGACCAGGACGTGGGGGTATCGCCCCTTGCGGACGAGTTCCTCGCGCTGGCTCACGCCGAACTTGTGCTGCTCGTCGATGATCACCAGGCCGAGGCGGGCGGGGGCGAAGCCCGGTTCCAGGAGCGCATGGGTGCCCACGTAGAGGGTCGGGTTGCGCTCCGAACCTGACGTCAATCCTCCGGTGTGAGCGGCTGCCGGCGGGCCGGCGGCGAAACAGCCAACCGTCCCTTCGGCCGCGTGTTCCCCCGTGTTGCCGCGGATCTGGCGGCTGCCCGTGTGGAGCTCGACGCTGACGCCCAGAGGCTCGAACCAGGCCCGCAACCGGGCCCATTGCTGACCCGCCAGCACCTCGGTGGGCACCATGAAAGCCACCGCGAACCCGCTCTCGACTGCCATCAGCGCCGCGCACGCCGCCACGACGGTCTTGCCCGAGCCCACGTCGCCCTGCAACAGGCGGCGCATCGGGTGCGGCCCGGAAAGGTCTGCGCGGATCTGTCGCAGCACCGCGGTCTGCGCGTCGGTGAGCTTGAACCCGAGCCGCGCCAGGAAGGGTCGCATGAGCCGGTTGTCCCCTCCGCAGGGCAGGGCACGCGCCTTGGTTTCGAGGGCTTGGCGGCGTCGTTGCAGGATTTCCTGGAGGGCGACGAACTCCTCGAGGGCCAGCCGCTGCCGCGCCGCCTCCGCGTCGGATTCCTGCTCCGGGAAATGGAGCCAACGCAAGGCTTGCGCATGCGACAGCGGCAGGCGACCCGTCAGGTTCGGCCAGGGCTCGGTCAGCTCCGGTTCGACCGCGGCCAGCGCGCGCCAGATCAGCCCTCGCAACCAGCGCTGGCTCACGCCTTCGGTGAGCGGATACACCGGCACGAGCCGGCCGACATGGATCGAACGGTCCTCGCCCCCGTCCACGACTTCGGTCTCGGGATGGTCGATGGCCGTTGGTTTGTGCGAGCGCACCTTGCCGTACACGACCAGTTCCTCTCCCACGGCGAACTGGCCTTCCATTTGCGGCAGGTTCCACCACCGACAATGCAGCCGGCCCGTGCCATCCTCGAGCACCAGCTCGAACACCGACCGGGTGCCGTGCCGCCACCGTTTCACCCCGGCGGCCACCACCCGGCCGCTCGTCATAGCCGACTCGCCAATAACCAGTTGTCCGATGGACCGGAGGTGCCGGCGATCCTCGTGTCGGCGTGGCCGGTGCGCCACCAGGTCGGCGACGGTTCGCACGCCGAGCCGGGCCAGCAACGCCGCCCGTTCCGGCCCGACGCCGCGCAGGGCGGTCACCGGTTGATCCCGCAGCGGCTGGGGTGACGCAGACACGGCCGGGTTATAGCGGAGAGGCGGTCTGGTCGCCAAGCCGGCGCCCGCGCGGGAACAGCCCGGCGGAAGAAGAAACGTTGTTGGCGGCGGCGGGAGTTTCCCCTACAACACGGGTTCACGCAACGCACGGTAGAGCTTAGACAACGCGCAACATGAAAGAGTATTCGTCCGGGGACATTCGGAACTTCGCCATCGTCGGCCACGCCACCAGCGGGAAAACCATGCTCAGCGAGTGTTTCCTGGCCTGCAGCGGCGTGATCGGCCGCCTCGGCAGCGTCGCCCATGGCAGCACCGTCTCCGACTACCACGAGGCCGAGAACAAGCGGAAGATCTCGATCCACGCCTCCCTGCTGCACACCGAATGGCTGGGCAAGAAGTTCAACCTCCTGGACACGCCGGGCTATCAGGACTTCATCAGCGAGGCGCTGGGGGCCCTGCGCGTTTGCGACTTCGCCCTCGTCGTGGTCCATGGCGTGGATGGCCCCGGCCTCGGCACTGAACAGGTCTGGAAATACGCCACCCAGTTCGAGCTCCCCAAGGTCATCGCCATCAACATGGTGGACAAGGAACACGCCGACTTCGACCGCGTCCTGGCCCTGTTGCGCGAGCGTTACGGCCCCAAGGTCTTCCCCATGGCCATCCCCCTCGACCAGGGCGTCGGATTCCACAAGGTGCTCGATGTCATGCGCAACGAGATCATCACCTATACCCAGGACGGAACCGGTCGCTACGGCGAAACCCCCGCCAGCGGCGAGTGGGCCGACAAGGTCCGCACCCTCCACGAACAGTTGGTCGAGATCATCGCCGAATCGGACGACTCCCTCCTCGAGAAGTTCTTCGAGCAGGGCAACCTTTCCGAGGCAGAACTCCGGAGCGGTGTCCACGCCGCCTTCCAGAAGGCCGGGATCATCCCCGTCTTCTGTACCGCGGCCGAAAGTAATATCGGGGTGGCCCGCCTCATGGACTTCATCGCCAAGTACGGCTCCTCCCCCGTGGACCGCCAGAAGGTCACCGGGCTCGATGGCAATGATGATCCGGTCAACGTCGCCCTGGCCGACCCCGACACCGTCCTTTACGTCTTCAAGACCCTCAACGAAGCCCATATCGGCGAGGTCTCCTTCTTCCGCGTGTACTCGGGCACCGTCCGCTTCGGCCAGGACCTGCTCAACGCCGACCGCAACGTCACCGAGCGCATCGGCCAGCTCTCCTTCCTCAACGGCAAGACCCGCGAGGCCGTCAACACCATCGCCGCCGGCGACATTGGCGTCACCGTCAAGCTCAAGGACACCCACACCGGCAACACCCTGTGCGCCTCCGGCCGCAACGTCCGCCTGCCCAAGGTGGCTTTCCCCCGCCCCAACCTCCACGTCGCCCTCCAGCTCAAGTCCAAGGGCGAGGAAGACAAGGTCGCCCAGGGCCTCGCCGCCCTCGCCAACGAAGACCCCACCTTCCATTACATGGTCGACGGCGAACTCCACCAGACCGTCCTCTCCGGCCAGGGCGAACTCCACCTCCAAGTCATCTCCGAGCGCCTCAAGACCCGCTACAAGGTCGACTTCGAACTCGCCGCCCCCAAAATCCGTTTCCGCGAAACCATCAAGTCCCGCGGCGAATCCAAGTACCGCCACAAGAAGCAGACCGGCGGGGCTGGCCAGTTCGCCGAGGTCTGGATGCGCATCGAACCCCTCGCGCGCGGCTCCGGCGTCGATTTCACCGAGTCCCTCGTCGGCCAGAACGTGGACCGCACCTTCGTGCCCTCCGTCGAGAAGGGCGTCAACGCCGCCTGCACCGAAGGCATCCTCGCCGGCTACCGCGTCGTCGACGTCAAGATCGACTTCTACGACGGCAAGATGCACCCCGTCGACTCGAAGGACATCGCCTTCCAGATCGCCGGCAAGGAGGCCTTTCGTGAAGCTTTCCAGGGCGCGCGTCCCTGCCTCCTTGAACCCATCCACACGGTCGAAATCAAGGTCCCGGACGACGGCATGGGCAACGTCATCGGCGACCTCTCCAGCCGCCGCGGCAAGATCCTCGGCATGGACTCCGAGGGCGGCTTCCAGGTCATCAAGGCCCAGGTCCCGGCCATGGAGCTCTACCAGTATTCCACCGTGCTCCGCTCCCTCACCGGCGGCCGCGCCGCGCACACCGAGGAGTTCGATCACTACGAGGAAATGCCCAAGGAACTCGAGGCCCGCGTCATCGCCGAGGCCAAGAAGGCCCGCGAAGAACAGGCCGCCCACGCCTGATCCCGGCGGGCTCGACACACAATTGTAACACGCCGGACGCGGGCTCGTAACCCGCGGGGGCGAGTTTGCGCGCGATGGTTCCGGCCATCGTGTGAAACCGAAATCGAGCATGAAAACACTCCGTGCCCGTCTCCTGATCCTCGCCTCCGCGTGCCTCCTCGGCGGATCCCTCCTCGCCGACATCACCGTCCGCGGTTCCGATACCATGGTCATCCTGGCCCAGAAATGGGCCGAGGTTTACATGAGCCAGCATCCGGGCGTCAAAATCCAGGTCACCGGTGGCGGCACCGGCACCGGCTTTGCCGCCCTCCAGAACCAGCAGACCGACCTCTGCAACGCCTCGCGCCCCATCCGGCCCCAGGAGATTGCCAACTGCATCAAGGCCTTCGGCCGGCGCCCAAAGGAATACCGCGTCGCCCTCGACGGCCTCTCCGTGTACGTGAACGCCGCCAATCCCATCCGCGAACTCACCCTCGCCCAACTCGAACAGATCTTCACCGGCCGCCTCCGCAACTGGAAAGACCTGGGGGGCCCGGACGCCCCCATCATCCTGTACAGCCGCGAGAACAGCTCCGGCACCTACGAGTTCTTCAAGGAACATGTCCTGCAGGGCAAGGACTTCGCCGCCCACGCCCAGACGCTGCAGGGCACCGCCCAAGTCCTCCAGGCCGTGTCCCGCGAAACCCACGGCATCGGCTATGGCGGCGCCGCCTATGGTGCCGGGGCCAAACACCTCCACATCAAGAAAGACGCCGACTCCCCCGCCATCGAACCGAGCGAGGAGACCGTCGTCTCGGCCACCTACCCCATCGCCCGCTCCCTGTTCATCTACGTGAACCCGGCTCTCGAAAAGGGCGACCTCGCCGCCTACCTCAAGTGGATTCGCAGTGACGCCGGCCAGGCGGTCGTCAAAGACGTGGGCTACTACCCCCTGCCCCCGGATGCGCGTGCCCGTTGACCTCGGCCCGTCCCCCGCCTGAACGCCCTCCACCCCGTCGCCCCGTTGCCCGGCCGCATGCCCCCCTCTCCGCCAACTCCGCGGCGTACCGTGGGCTGGATGGGCCTGCATCGCGGCCACCGCGCCCGTCCCCTCGAATGGCTGGCGGAGAAGATCATCCTGCTCATCTCGCTCACCGCCATCCTCGTCGTCTTCCTCATCTTCCTGTTCGTCGGCCGCGAAGCCTGGCCGGTGGTGATCGGCGCCACGAACAGCTCCCTCGCCCAGGAGTACCAGGAGATCATCCCACCCGAGGACTTCGCCCGCGTCCCCCCCGCCCGCCTCCGCCAGTATCTCGGCCTGACGCGCCAGCAGTTCGAGCAGATGGACGAAGAGACGCTCAAGGATCTGATGGCCCTGCGCATCGAAGCCAAGGCCCAGATGCCAGACGATCCGGACGCCGAACTCAACACCACCGAGTGGCGCTACCTCCTCGGCCCACACCAGTGGACCGGCTACGACCGCCCGGCCTACATCTGGCAGCCGGTCTCCCAGATCCACAAGTACAACCTCGTCCCGCTCTTCATCGGCAGCCTCAAGACCACCTTCGTGGCCCTGCTCTTCGCTGTCCCCCTCGCCATCGCCGCCGCCCTGTACGTCTCGCAGCTCGCGCCCCCCCGCGCCCGCGAATGGCTCAAGCCCGGCATCGAGTTGCTCTCCGGCATCCCCTCCGTGGTCCTCGGCTTCTTCGCCCTCATCGTGATGGCTTCGTTCTTCCAGGCGCTGTTCGGCTATCCGTCCCGGCTGAACGCCTTCGTGGCCGGCCTCGCCCTCGGCCTCGCTGTCATCCCGGTCGTGTTCTCCATCGCTGAGGATGCCCTCACGAGTGTCCCGCGCAGCTACACCGAAGCCGCGCTGGCCCTGGGCTCGACCCGCTGGCAGGCCGCCTGGCAGATCGTGCTACCCGCCGCCCTGCCCGGGGTGTTCGCCGCCACCGTCCTCGGGTTCGGCCGCGCCATCGGGGAGACGATGGTCGTCCTCATGGCCAGCGGCAATGCCTCCATCGTCTCGGGGAACCTCTTCGATTCCACCCGCACCCTCACCGCCACCATCGCGGCCGAACTCGCCGAGACTGTCGTCGGCGGCCACCACTACCGCGTGTTGTTCCTCCTCGGCGCGCTGCTCTTCGCGGTGACCTTCATCTCCAACCTGGTCGGTGACCTCGTCATCCACCGGCTCAAGGGCCAACTGGAGGGCAAACGATGACCGCCTCCACCCCCACGGCCCCGCCCGCGCCGCCCGCCCGCCGCTTCCGGGCCTCCACCTTCGAACCGGTCTCGTTCTTCTGCACCGGACTGACGGGGCTGGCCACCTTCCTGATCCTCGCCATCCTGGCCTTGATCCTGGGCAACATCTTCCTCCAGGGCGGCGCCGGACTGTCTCCGCGCTTCATGTTCGGCAACGCCGACAAGGACATGTTCGACGTCGCCAGCGCCGGGGTCTGGCCCATGGTCTTCGGCACCGCCGCCCGGGTCATCCTCATGACCCTGTTCGTCATCCCGATCGGCGTGACCACCGCGAGCTATCTCACCGAGTACGCCCCCGCGCTCTCCCCCTTCACCCGCATCATCCGCGGCGCGGTCAACAACCTCGCCGGTGTCCCCTCCATCGTCTTCGGCCTCTTCGGCCTGGGCTTCTTCATCAGCGCCGTCGGCGGCACGCTCGACGTGTTCCTCTACCCGGACAGCCCAAAGCCCGTCTGGGGCAAGGCCGCCCTGATCTGGGCGTCGCTCACCCTCGCCGTCATGACCCTTCCGGTGGTGATCGTCGCGACCGAGGAATCGCTTCGGGCCATCCCGCTCGGCCTGCGGGAGGCCAGCCTGGCCCTCGGCGCCACCAAGCTTCAAACCGTCCTCCGCGTGGTCTTGCCCCAGGCCCTCCCCGGCATCCTCACCGGCGGCATCCTGGCCGTGAGCCGCGCCGCGGGCGAGGTGGCGCCGATCCTGTTCACCGGCGCCGCTTACTACATGGCCTCCCTCCCGCAGTCGCTCACCGACCAGTTCATGGACCTCGCCTACCACGTCTTTGTGCTCTCCACCCAGTCGCCCGACATCGAGAAGACGCGCCCCATCCTGTACGGCACCGTGGTCGTCCTGCTCCTCCTCACCTTTGCCTTGAACCTCGTCGCCATCCTCATCCGCGCCCGTGTGCGGCGGAACCTCCGCCGGCTGGCTTGAATCTCCCTTGCGCCATGGTTGCCCCGCTCCTTTCCCCCCTCGCGCGCGTCACGCCGCCGGACGCCGCGTCCCCCGCCACCCCGCACGGGCATCCCCCGCTGATCGAGGTGGACCGCCTGTCGCTCTATTACGGCGCCGCGCGTGCCTTGCACGACATCTCCTTCGCCATTCCCGAACGCCTGGTCACCGCCTTCATCGGCCCCTCCGGTTGCGGCAAGTCCACCCTCCTGCGCTGCTTCAACCGCATGAACGACCTCATCGACAACGTCCGCCTCGAGGGCAGCGTCCGCATCGGCGGTGAGGACATCTACGCGCGCGATATCGACGTCATCGAGTTGCGCAAGCGCGTCGGCATGGTGTTCCAGCGCTCGAATCCCTTCCCCAAGACCATCTTCGACAACATTGCCTACGCCCTCCGCCTCCAGGGCTTCCGCCGCAAGTCGGAGATCGCCGACATCGTCGAGCAGAGCCTCCACCAGGCCGCCCTCTGGGACGAGGTCAAGGACCGCCTCCACGCCAGCGCCCTCGGCCTTTCGGGCGGCCAGCAGCAGCGCCTCTGCATCGCCCGCGCCATCGCCATCAAGCCCGACATCCTCCTCATGGATGAGCCCGCCTCCGCCCTCGATCCCCTCGCCACCGCCAAGATCGAGGACCTCATCCTCGACTTGAAGCGGCAGTTCACCATCGTCATCGTTACCCACAACATGCAGCAGGCCGCCCGCATCTCCGACGCCACCGCCTTCTTCTATCTGGGCGAACTCATCGAACACGACGCCACCGGCAAGATCTTCACCAACCCCGCCCGCAAACAAACCGAGGACTACGTCACCGGCCGCTTCGGTTGACCCCCTCCGAACTTCCATCTCCCAACTTCGAACTTCGATCTTCGATCTCCCAACTTCGCCCTTCGCCCTTCGCCCTTCACCTTTCACCCCTCGAACTTCGAGCTTCGAACTTCACCCTTCGCCCTTCGCCCTTCACCCTTCGCCCTTCACCCTTCGCCCTTCGCCCTTCGCCCTTCGCCCTTCACCCTTCGCCCTTCGCCCTTCGCCCTTCGCCCTTCGCCCTTCGCCCTTCGAACTTCCCCTCCCCCCATGTCGCTCCACTTCGAACAAAGCCTCGATGAGCTCAAAGAGAAGCTCCTCACCATGGCCAGCAAGGCTGCCCACGCCGTCGACACCGCCCTCAAGGCGCTCGTGCAGCGCGACGATGACCTCGCCCGCCAGGTCAAGGAGGCCGACAACGAGCTGGACGATCTCGAGATCGAAATCGACGAGATCGGCGTCGCCCTCCTCAGCAAGGCGCCCCTCGCCACCGACCTCCGCCTGATCACCGTCGCCATGAAGTTCTCGCAGAACCTCGAGCGCATCGGTGACGAAGCCACCACCATCGCCCGGCGCTCCCTCGAGTTGAGCCAGGAACCCCAGCTCAAACCGTACGTGGACCTCCCCCGCATGGCCCACCTCGCGCTCGACATGCTCCACGACACCCTGGATGCGTTCGTGCGTCGCGACTCCGCCAAGGCCCGGGCGGTCGTCACCCGTGACAAGCAGGTCGATGCCATCAACAAGCAGCTCCACCGCGAGCTCGCCAGCTACATGATCGAGCGCCCCCCCACCATCACCCGTTGCCTCAACCTGATGGTCATTTCCAAGGCCCTCGAACGCATCGCCGACCACGCCTCGAACATGGCCGAGGAGGTGGTTTATCTCTACGAAGGACGCGACATCCGGCATCAGCTCAAGAAGACCGCGCCGCCGCCTCCGGACCCGTCCCCGGGCAACTGAACGGGTTCGACGAACCGCCGGTCGGGTACTAAAGTAGCCGGCACATGCCAGCGATCCTGGAATTGCCGGAAGTCCGCGAGCGGGTTTCAACCCTGACCGTGGAGGAGTATCATCGGCTGGACGAGTACAACGAGCGCGGCCGACGCACGGAGCTCATCCGCGGCATTGTGATCGAGAAAATGTCCAAGTCCCCCCTCCACGCCGCCCTCGCCAAACGGTTGTACGACCTCCTGCTGGCCAGGCTCCCAACCGGCTGGGTGGTCCGGCGCGAGGACCCCCTCACTCTTAAGGACTCTGAGCCGGAGCCGGACATCGCCGTCGTGCGTGGCACCGAGAGGGACTTCTTCAACGCCCACCCGCAGACCGCGGAGTTGGTCGTGGAAATTGCCGTGTCGAGTCCGGTCCTGGACCGTGAGAACGCCTCCCTCTACGCGGAGGCCGGAGTTCCGGAGTACTGGATCGTCCTGGGCACAACGCAGCAGGTCGAGACCTACCGCCAGCCCGCGGGAGGTCAGTATCGGGAACGCGTACTTCTGAGCGGGACCGACCCGCTTGAATGCGCCGGTCTGCCGGGCATCCGCCTGCAGGTCGGCGAGCTGTTCGCCTGAGCGGCTCCGTCAGCCCAGCAGCGCCTTCTGCATCTGCTCGCGCAACTTCTTCAGTCGCTCGACTCCGCCTCCGCCCACCTCCGCCGTCGCCCAGCCCGCGAACCCGATGTCCGCCAGCGCCGCCCGCACCTGCGCCCACGGCAGGTCGTCGTCCTCGCCCGTGATCTCGACAAACTTGTTCTTCGCCCGGCTGAAGCCTTTGACATCCAGTTTGACACAGCGACGGCCGAACGCCCGGATCCACTCCGACGGCTGGCCGTACTTCCAGTGGTTGCCGATGTCGTAGTACATCCCCACCCACGGGCTCTGGAAGCTGTCCACAAACCGCACGAACCGCTCGGGTCCTTGTTCCGGCCCGCCGTCGTGGTCGTACATCATCTGGTTCCACACGTTCTCGAACAGGATCATCTGGCCGAGCGATGCCGCCAACGGCAGGCAGGCGCGAATCTCCGCCCGACAACGCGCCTCGATTTCCTCCGCCGGTCCATCGGCTCCCCGCCCCACCACAATCAACACGCCACTCCCGCCCGCGGCGTGCGACACCCGCAGGCAGTGCTCGAGGTTCGCCCGCCCCTTCGCCCGCGTTTCGGGGCGCGGATCGGTCAGGCGCACCTCCCAGTGGGCGTGGTTGATGGCGTTATGCACGAACACCCCGGAGGTCCGGACCGCGTCGCGCGCCTGGGCCGCCGTGTAGCTGCCCGCGTCGTCGAAGTCCACTCCGTCAAAGCCCGCTTCCGCCGCCATCTGAAGCCGCTCGGTCACACTCAGCTTCCGGTCCCCCGCCTTGTCAGCGATCATGCCCAGCTTGCAGGACAGCAGCAGCCGCTTGCCGGCCGGGGGCAGGACCGCCTCCGCCGGTCCGGAACCGGGGGCTTCCGCGGCGGCGACCGGCCGGACAGCGAGGGCCGTGGCGCCGAGGGTCAAGGTGCTGGTCACAAACGCGCGTCGGGAGACGGGAGAGGGGTATGTGTTCATGCGTAGACAGTTGGTCTGACGCGCAGTTAAGCCGCTGCGGCCCGGACTGAAAAGCCCGAAAATTTTACTGGCGGTTCGGCGTTTGTTTGCTAGCTTGCCCGGCCTTCGTTCTCGGCCGCGGTTGCCGGGAACGTCGTTCTGGGTACGAACAACAGCAGTGGGACTGTGACAAAGAAACCAACAAAAGTCTCGAAGCCGGCGCCAAAAGCTACGCGCAGCAAGCAGGTCAGGGCCGCCACCGCCGCGTCCATCCTGGGCTTGGCCGCCACGCCGGCAAGGGATCACAACGGGGAAATCCGGGTGAAGCCGGAATGGGAGAAGTATTATCGGACCCTCCTGGACTTGCGCGAACGCCTGCTGCGCCAGATGAGCGGCCTCGCCAAGGAGTCTGCCGAGGAGATGGACGGCTACAGCCTCCACATGGCCGATTCCGGCACCGATAACTTCGATCGTGACTTCGCGCTGAGCCTGCTCTCCTCCGACCAGGACGCCATCTACGAGATCGATGAGGCCCTCAAACGCATCCAGCGCGGCACCTACGGCGTCTGCGAGTTGACCGGGAAACCCATCCCCAAAGCCCGCCTCGAAGCCATCCCCTGGACCCGCTTCACCGTCGAAGCCCAGGCCCAACTCGAACGCGAAGGCGCCCTCCGCCAACGCAAACTCGGCAACCTCGGCATGATCGACGCCGTCGCCGCCACCGACGTCGAGGAGGACATCGAGGAGGACGAGAAACCGACCAAGGAAAAGGAATGACTTTATGCCGCGCGAACTGGTGACCATCGAGTGCACGGAAGCCCGGAAAGAGGGTAAACCCCCTTCCCGCTACCAGACCACCCGCAACAAAAAGACACAGACCGAAAAGGTGGAACTCCGGAAGTACAACCCGTTCCTCCGCCGGCACACCCTCCACCGCGAGATCAAGTAAACCCCCATGCCCCGCAAGACCCACCTCGAGCGGACCGACGGCCGCAAGTCCCGGCGCCGTGGCCCCGGCGAAGCCCGCACCCCGCGCCCCCGTCCCAAAGTGGATTTCACCCTCGACTCCCTCGACTTCAAGAACGTCGCGCTCCTCCGCCAATACGTGACCGACGCCGGCCGCATCCTCCCCCGGAAATACACCGGACTCCCGGCGCGTTACCAGCGGCGGATGACCCGCGCCGTCAAACAGGCGCGGCCGATGCTCCTGATGAAGTAGCACGAGCGCCGCGCGGCCTCGCTTGCCCGGACCGGTACCGCGACCACCCGCGCGCTTGCGCATCCCGGCTCGGTAGGGCCCCCCTCGCACGCTTCGACCTGAATGAGGGACCGCGTGCGCCCTCGCACGCTCCGACCGGCGCCCTCGCCGGTCGGCCCCTTGTGCGTTTTCCCCCGGACCTGCCGAGCTTTCCCCGTTCCTCCCGTTTACGTCCAGGATCGGGCCGGCATGCTGATTCCGAACGGCAGGGATACCCCTGCCAACAACGGAATCAACATGAACAGACCTGTGTTTCACCTCGCCCTCGGCGCCCTCGCCGCCGGGTGCCTCACCGCCCAAGCCCAACTCCAACTGAGTGGCTCGGGCTACACCCAGTCATTCGACAGCCTCGACTCGGGCCTCCCCACTGGAGCAGCGTCTGTACGGTGCCAGCAGTACTGCCTGGGACGAGTGCCAGCTTCTGCCACCTCCCGCTACAACTGAAAGGGACCGCCGGCTACTACACCATTTCGAGCGCTGACCCAGTGCTGGCGCCTCATCCTCCACTCAACTCGCCGCCGCCAACCGCGCCCTCGGCCTCCGGCAGAGCGGCACCTTCGGCGATCCCGGGGCCGCCTTCGTCCTCGAGATCGCGCACACCCTGGGCGTCCGCTCGCTGGCCTTCTCCTTCGACTTCCTTGTCCTTGATGAGGAGGGGCGTACGGCGACCTGGACGGCGGATTACGCCTTGGGCGCCAACCCCTCGAGCTTCGCCAGCCTGGGCACTTTCAGTCGCAACATCTGGGGTGGCCAAACCGAGCAGTTCAGCTTGCCGCCCGCCGTGGACAACCAGCCCGAGACGCTCTGGATTCGTCTCGTGGCCCTGCAGGCCAGCACCGGCGCCGGCTCCCGCGATTGCTATGCCCTGGACAACTTCCAGCTTGCCCACGTCCCCGTGCCCGAGCCCGGGGCCTGGTCGTCGATGGCCGGCCTCGGGCTCCTCGCCTTCGCCCTGGTTCGCTCGCGTCGCGCGGCGACCTGACCGTTCCGTGCCCGGGGCTGCGGCCGCCCGATGCGGCCGCAGCCTGTCTCCGCGGAATTGGCTTTTGACCCCCGGCAGCGTGTTTTCTAGCCTGCGGGCATGGCAAAGGGCATTGCTGCCGCGCCGGCCTGGCCGCGCGCGGATCCCGGCGCGGCCAGATCGGGAGCGGGCTCCCGCCTGCGCTGGGCGGGTGGGTGGTTGTTGGGGGCGGCCGACACGGTCCGTCGGCTCCTGGCCTTCTCCCTGATCACGCTGGGCGTGGCCGCCACCCGCTACCGGTCCGCGTCGGCGCTGATTCGGCCGCTGGTTTTCCAGCACGTTGCCACGGCGGGCTTGCGGCTGCTCCCCATCACGGCGGTGATCGCGGCGGCGATGGGCTGGGCGATCGTGGGACAGACGGTCGCGCTCCTGACGCAAGTGGGCGTGCAGGGTCTGATTGGCGTGGCCATGGTGACGGCCGTCGTGCGCGAGCTGGGACCCCTGGCTACGGCGATGCTGGTGCTTTTGCGCGTCGGCGTCCCGACGGTCGTCCAGCTCGGCACAGCGCGCGCCCTGGGGGAGGTGGAAGCGCTCGAGGCGCTCGGGATCGACCCGGTCCTCTTCCTGGTGGTGCCGCGCGTGCTGGGCATGACGGTGGCGGTGTTTGCCCTCACGGCCTACCTGGTCGTAGGGGCTTTGGTGGCCGGGTATTGCTTTGCGTTCCTGCAGGACGTCCCGCTCACCCCGGGCGACTACTTCCGCCAACTCGCGCTCGCGCTGACCTGGCAGGACTTCCTGCTGTTGGGTCTCAAGTCGGTCAGCTTCGGGCTCGTGATCGCGCTGGCGACCTGTTTTCAGGGACTCTCGCGGGCGCTGGAGCTGCGTGAGGTGGCCCAGATTACCGGGGTGGCCGTCGTGGCGTCGCTCCTGGGCTGTGTGGCCTTGGACGCCCTGTTCATCGTCCTTTACCTGCTGCTGTGAACTCCGGCTCCGCTCCCGTGGACGCGCCTCCTCCCATCATCGAGCTCGAGCATGCCGCCGTCGAGGGACGTCGCGATGCGGCCACCCCGTCGCCGCGGGACATCGATTGGCGCATTTGTCCGGGCGAATTCTGGGTCGTGGGCGGCAGCGCGGGTTCCGGCAAGACCCGGCTCCTTGAGACGACCGCGGGACTCCGCCTGCCGGCCAGCGGGACGTTGCGTCTGTTCGGTGCGCGGGCAGACACGCTCTCCACCGACGCCGCCCGGGCCACGCGACGTCGGCTCGGGTTTGTATATGGTGCCGGGGGACGTCTGTTCAGCCATCTGACGCTCGCGCAGAATCTGGCCTTGCCTCTCTGCTACCACCGGAACTGTCGGCCGGAAGCGGTCGAGGCCGAGGTGGACCGGCTGTTGGCGCAGTTCGAACTGCAGCCGCTGGCGCTGCGTTTGCCCGGCCAGGTCAACGGGGCCTGCCGGCAACGGGCCGCGCTGGCCCGCGCCCTGACCCTCGCGCCGGAGGTCCTGTTCCTGGACGATCCCCTGGCCGAGCTGAACACCGCCCAGGTCCACTGGTGGTTGAACTGGCTCACCTCGCCTCCGCGCCCGACGGATCTCCGGTCGCCCCCCGCGACGATCGTCGTGGCCACCGATGACCTGCGCCCGTGGCTTGCCGATCACCGTCAGTATGCCCTGCTCCACGACGGTCGCTGGCAGGTCCTCGGGGGTCGGGAGCAACTGGCCGCCTCACCCGAGTCCCTGCGCCGTGAATTGCTCGCCGAACCGCCCGTGTCCCGCTAGGCTTCCGCCGTGTCCGACCTCACCCCGCAACTCCGCACCCGTCTGAGCCGCGTCGAGCGCGCCGTGGGTGTGTTTGTGCTGCTCGCCACCGGACTCTTGCTGACGGGGTTTCTCTGGTACCTGTACCAGGCCGGCGAGCGCAAAGGCTGGTTCGTTACCAAGGTGCGGTATTGCACCGCGCTGTACAGCGCGGCCGGGCTCAAGGTGGGTGACCCCGTCACGCTCATGGGCTTCACCGTGGGCGAGATCACTCGCATCGACGGGCAACCGCCCGAGGAGTTCTTCAACGTTTATGTCGAGTTCACCGTCCGCGCCCCCTACTTCGGCTACCTCTGGACCGGCGGATCCAAGGTCCGCGTGAGCCCCACAGACTTTCTCGGCAAACGGGTCCTCGAAGTGACCAAAGGCACCAACTACCTCCCCACCCACCTGATCTGGGACATCCGCGAATACTCGCTGGCCGATGCCCAGAACCTCGTGACCAACCGCAACCGGCTCCTCGTGGACTCGATCCGCAACCCGGAATCGCTCACCAACCGTGACGCGTCGCCCTGGTTAACCCTCGCCCCGCTCGATGCCGAGCTGCTGGCTCACCTCGCTGCCCAGGGCCGCCAACGCCTCCGCTTGGCCGACCGCGTCGCCTTCACCGACCGGGAGCTCAAAAAACGTCCCGTCTCCGCCGTCTGGGATCTCCAGCAGAGCGATTACGTTGCCTACAAGCCGGACACCAAAGCCTACTGGCTGGATCCTGAGGAGGCGCCGGCCCTGACCGATCGCCTCGTCGAGATCGTCCAGCAAACCGAACTCCTCGTCACGAACCAGCTCGCCATCATCCTCACCAACGTCGCTGACCTCACCGCCAACGCCAATCTCGCCCTGGTTGAAACCCGTCCGCTCCTCGACCACCTCACCGCCATCACCGGCAACCTGCGCGATCCCGACGGCTCCCTTGGCCGGTGGGCCCTGCCGCCCGACCTCTATGCGCAGGCGCTCGCCACGGCCACCAACGCCAACGTCACCCTTCTCAGCGCCCACGTCGCCTTGACCAATACCACCACCGTCCTCACCAACACCAGCGCCCTCCTCACCAGCGCCAATACGAACGTCGTCGCGCTCGTCGCCCAACTCGACGCCCCCTTGCAGCAACTCGCCACCATCATCAGCAACCTCAACCTCCAGGTGACCGCGAACACCAATTTCGTCACCACCCTCTACGACCTGCTTCTCCACACCGACGAGCTCATCCAAGGCTTCAAACGCCACTGGTTCCTCCGCGGCGCCTTCAAGGAACGACCCGCCCCCGCCCCCAAACCGACCAAAGCCCCGCCCCGCAAGCTCTCCAGCCCCCGCGGCGCGGCGATGTGGGATTGACGCCCGCTCCTCCCATGAACCTGTGGTGCGGGCTGCCAGCCTGCACCCGCCGTGGTTCATGGCCCTTGAGGAGGTCCAAGGCGAACAGGACGCTTCCCCTCAGCCTGGATCCGGGACGCGAGCCCACGCCCGCGGCGTGCCAGACGGTAGCCGGGGGTCGAGCGAGTGCGCGAGCGAGACCCCCGGAGGCGGTCGTCCGCGGGCGACGACCCCGGAGGGATGCTAGACGCCGTGACCTGATCCCCCCCCCCCGGGGCGGCCACCACCTGGCCGGGGGGGGCGGGGGGCCGCCGGGGCGGGCCCACCTCCGGCTACCGTCTGGGACGCCTCCGGCGTGAACCGGGACGCCTCGGTCTCCATGAACCGGAATGCAGAAGGGCATCCAGCCTGGTCGGTTCATGGCCCCTGGGCGTGGCCGCCGCGGTCAAGGAACCTTCCCCCCGATCACCCGCCGGCCTCTCGCCTCGCTCCCTGCCCGTCGGTCCACCGCTCGAGCCAGCCTGGCTTCAACCCCTCATGCAGCCGTGCCGCCTCGCTCCGGAACCGCTCGCGCACCTGCTGCTCGGCCCATTGCCACCAGAGGAAGTCCGAGGTGAAACCCAGAAAGCCCCAGAACAACAGCGCGTTTCCCGGGCCGCCTCCGCCCACCCCCAGAAACGGCGTCAGCAAGATGAACAGCACCCAGGGCAACACCAGCACCCGGAACGCCGTCCCGCCCGCCGCATGCCGCACCCGCCGCGCCGCCAGCGCCCGCCACGTCCCCAGCCACACCAGCGTGAACGTGTCCGCCCCGAGCGCCAGCACCGCCGCCACGGCAGTCACCAGCATCAAGCCGCCGTCGCGAGCGCCCTCCCGCCACACCGGCACCATGCCCCCTCCCAACGTCAGCAACCCCACCACCAGCAGGGGCAGCCCGAACTGCCGTCGGACCGCCAGGAACTGCGCCCGCACCACGTCCGCCACCGCCAGGGGCGTCGTCACCAGCAACTCCAGCGTCCCTTCGCGTCGATGCGCGACCAAGCCCGCCACCGCCTCGCCCGCGACCCAGAACTTGATGACCACGTGCAACAGCAGGCAACCCGGCACGAAGCAACTCCAGTAGAAGCCCTCCGCGTTGATTCGCCCGAAATACCACCAGCCCAGCTCCATCCCGGTCACGACCCCTCCCACAAACAGCGCCGGCCACAGCGGTTTCCAGCGGCGGCGGACCAGCAACCACAGAAATGCATTCCGCTCCAGCACCTCCGCCCGCCGCGCGGCCCGCACCTCCGGACGTCCCAGCACCAGGTCGCGCCACCCGCTCCGCCAACGACCCCGGCCCGCCCCCGCCGGTCGCTCACGCCAACTCCGCCGCGTGAAACGCGCAGCCACAAGCAGGAACCCCCACGCCAAGCCTTGTGATCCCGCCAGCGCCACCCAGGGGTTCGGTGCGGCGAATCCGAAGGCGGCGGAAGAACCCGGCACCGTCGCCGGCGTCAGACACGCCAGCACCACGCCCGGGATGCCGCCGCCCGTCCCGCGGGCGGTCAGCAGCGACGCCACCGCCGGCAACGCCAGCCAGAAACCCAGCGCCCCCAGCGTGGCCAAACCCAACGCCGTCCGCGGCTCGCGCGTCATCGACGACACCAGCAACCCGAGACTGACCGAGAAGAACAGCGCATTGGTCAAGCCCACCAACGCGCGCCAGAGCTCGCCGGCCTCGACGCCGCCCGCCAGGAACGGGATGGCCAGCACCGGCAGCGTCGCCACCAGCGCATAGAATGCCAGCGCGGCCTGCGCCACCAGCTTGCCCAACACCACCTCCAAACCCGACAGGTGGCTCAGGAACAGCAGCCCCAACGTTCCCTCCCGCTTCTCGCGACTGATCGCGTCCGCCGTCAGCCGCGCGCCTCCCAGCGCACAAACCCACCCCGCCAGTCCCACCAGCGTGAAGAACAGGCCCCGACCCGACCCGCCGCCCACGCCCCATCCTTCCAGGTAGAGGCGGGTGTACCCCACGATCACCAGCGCCACTGCCGCCGCCAGCCACCGCACCCCGTACGTCCGTGTCTGCCGTGCGGCCACGCGCAGTTCGCGCTGGGCAACGGGCAGGAAGTTCATGGGGATTCGCGCCGCCTCCGTCGCCTCAGCTCAACCGCCAGAGCGCCCGCCACCAGCCGCCTTTGGACTCGAACCGGGCCGCAGCGGCTTCGCGGAAGTGCCGGCGCATCCTCACCCGCGCGTAGGCCAGCCAGAAGAGGTCATTCGCCAGCCCCAGCAGGAACCACGTCCACAACGCCGTATGTTCATCGAAATCGAACGACCCGCCCGTTCGCCCCCGCCACTCCGCCGCCAACGCGGCCAGAAACACCAGCGCCAGGAACGCCAGCCACGGCAGAACACACACCCGGATCAGCAGGTTCGCCGCCGCCTGGTTCGCATGCCGGGCCGTCACCGCCACCCACGGCCCCAGCGCCCACAGCGTGAGCACATCCATCCCCAACAGGCTGATCCGCGCCGCATAGGTCCCGAACATCATCTCCCGGTCCGAGTAAAACTGGTGCATCGCCAGCCAGCAGAAGAACACGTCCAGCACCACCAGGGCCACCAACGGTCCGAGGAACTGGCGGGAAAGCGCTCGCCGCAGCCCGCTCTGAATGTCCCCCACGCCCAACGGTGTGGTCAGCAGCAACTCGAGCGCCGCGCTCCGCCGGTCCTCCGCCAGCCGCACCACCACCGCCGCCGCGATCCAGAGCTTCAGCAGCCCATAGAGGCTCTGCGAGAACATCAACAACACCCCCGAATCCTCCCAGTCGCGGCCAAACGTGAGCCGTCCCCACAGCCACACCAGCGCCGCCGCCGCGAGCAGCGTCCATACGTAAAACGGCCGGAGCCGATCCCGCGACGTCAGCCAGAAGAACGGGTTCACCGCCAGCAACCGCTCGCGAAAAGCCCGCCGCAGACCGCCCGCGCCAAACACCTGCCCCTCCCGCCATCGCCGCCATCGCAGCCGCCGCGCCGTCATCGGCCGATCGTGCCACACCCGCGGCACCACCAGGCTGCTCACCGCGAGGCACACCACGGTCAGCCCGAAGGTCGTCGCCACCGACGGCCAGAACAACTTGGTAAGGAACCCGGGGGCCCCGGGAATCACCGCCATCGCCAGCGCCAGCGCCGGGCTCGGCGTCAGCAGAACCGCCTCCTCCTGCGGGCCTCCCCCCTTGCCACTCGCCTCCATCGCCACCACCACCAACCACGGTCCCAGACACACCACCAGCAGAGCCAGCACCGTCACCGCAGCCGCCCGGCGCCCGTTCTCGAACGCTGTCGAGACGCACAGCCCGAGCGCCAGCGAGAACATCATCGTGTTTACCAGCACCAGCACCGTCCGCCCAAACTGCGTGCCACTCACCCCCCCGAACAGCAGCGCCATCCCCAGGATCGGCACAATCGCCAGCAGCGAGTAGAACGCGCTCACCGACGACGCCGCGAGCTTCCCCAACACCACATCGTGCCCCTTCAAATCCGTCAGGAACAGCAGCCCCAGCGTGCCCTCCCGCCGCTCCTCGCTCACCGCGTCGGCCGTCAGCCGCGCGCCTGCCAGCGCGCAGAACACAAACGCCAGCCAGGCCAGGGACACGAACAACACCAGGCCCAGCTCGGCCATCCCGCGACCGTGGAAGTTCGCGTACACGAGCGTCCCCAAGCCCAGCGCCAAGAGCGCCGCCAGGACACGATTCCAGTACGCCGCGCGCCGGCGCGCCGCCACCCGCAGCTCCCGGGCCACGATCGGCAGGAAAGTCATCCGCGCCCATTGTGAGGTCCCCGCGTTCGTTTTCAACCGTGCCCTTAATTTCAGCTGTCGCTTGTGACCGCTGTAACCCTGACCTAACCTCCGAACGTCCGGGCTAGCAATGTCGTGGTCGATTCCAGTCCGCGGTCCGCACCGCCTTTTGTCGCCCCGCCGCCGTGGGGGGTGGGACTTCGTGGCCCTGGCCGCTGGCCTCCTGGCCGCGGCTCCCGCCCACGGCCTCGAACTCCGCGACGCCCAGCGCGCCTTCCTCGCCGGTCGCTATCCCGACTGCGTGGCCGCGGCCGAGAAAGGCATCGAAAGCGGCACCGCGGAACACGAGTGGCACCTGCTGCTGACCGAGTCCCTCTTCACCCTGGGCCGCTACGCCGAGGCCCACGTCGCGCTGACCAACGCCCTCGCCCACGAAACCCGCAGCATCCGCCTGCGCTGGCTCGGCCGCAGCGTCCTCCAGATGAACAACCGCGCCGAGACCGCCGCCGCCTGGTCGCGCGAAATCGTCGAGCTGGTCACCACCCGTCCCTTCTCCTACCGCGAAGCCGCCGACCTCGTCGTCTTCGGCCAGGCCGCCCTCCGGGAAGGCGCCGATCCCAAGCAGGTCCTCGACCGTGTCTTCGGGGCCGCGCGCCGCGCCGACCCCAAGGAGCGCAGCGTCTATCTCGCCACCGGCGGGCTCGCGCTCGACAAGGGCGATTTCGCCCTCGCCGCCCAGACGTTCCAGGCCGGACTCAAAGCCCTGCCCGACGATCCCGACCTCCACTTCGGACTTGCCCGCGCGTACGAATCCGGCGAACGCACCCTCATGGCCGCTTCCCTCGAAGCCGCCCTCGCACGGAACCCCCAGCATCTTCCCAGCCTCCTGCTCCTCGCCGACCGCGCCCTTGATGCCGAGGACTACGCCGGCGCCCTCGAACTCCTCGACCGCGTCCGGGCCGTGAACCCCTGGCATCCCGAAGCCTGGGCCTACGCCGCCGTGGTCGCGCATCTCCAAAACCTCCCCGCCCGCGAGCAAGCCGCGCGCGACATGGCCCTCCGTCACTGGCCCACCAACCCGCGCGTCCCTCACCTCATGGGCCTGAAGCTCTCGCGCGACTACCGTTTCGCCGAAGGTGCCGCCCTGCAGCGCGAAGCCCTGGCCTTCGACCGCCACTACCTCCCGGCAAAGGCCCAGCTCGCCCTCGACCTCCTCCGCCTGGGTGAAGACGCCGAGGGCTGGCAACTCGCCGAACACGTCCACGAACTCGACGGCTACGACGTCCCCGCCCTCAACCTCGTCACCCTCCGCGATGCCCTCCAGCGCTTCGCCGTCCTCACGAACGAACATTTCATCGTCCGGATGGTCCCGCACGAGGCCGCGCTCTATGGCGACCGCGTCCTCGAGTTGCTCGAAGAAGCCCGCACCCACCTCACAGCCAGGTACGGCACCGAACTCACCCGGCCCGTGCGGATCGAGATCTTCGCTGAGCAAAAGGACTTCGCCGTGCGCACCTTTGGTCTCCCCCAGAACCACGGCTTTCTCGGCGTCTGTTTTGGCCACGTGGTCACCGCCAACAGCCCTGCCTCCCGTCCCGGCCTGGCCTTCAACTGGGAATCCATGCTGTGGCACGAGTTCACGCACGTCATCACCCTCCAGATCACCCGCAACAAGATGCCGCGCTGGCTCAGCGAAGGCATCTCCGTGTACGAAGAGCGTCAGGCCAACCCCGCCTGGGGCGAACAACTCACCCCGCGTTACCGTGAGATGATCCTCGGTGACGACCTCACGCCCGTCGCCCAGCTCAGCGCCGCCTTTCAGTCCCCGCCCACCTCCACCCACCTCCAGTTTGCCTATTACCAGGCCTCGCTCGTCGTCGAGTACTTCCTCGACCGCTTCGGCGCCCCCGCCCTCGGCGCACTCCTGCGCGACCTCGGCGAGGGCCTCGCCATCCACGAGGCCATCGAGAAACACCTCGCCCCCCTGCCCGACATCGAAACCGGGTTCGCCGCCTACGCCCGCCGCGTCGCCGAGAACCTCGCCCCTGGCCTGGACTGGGAGAAGCCCGAGCTCGAAGCCCTCCTCCGGGGCGGCGGCGAGACCACCTGGGAACTCTGGGCCAAGACCCGCCCCACCAATTTCTACGTCCTCACCCGCCGCATCGAGCGGTTCCTCGAAGCCCAGGACTGGGCCGCCGCCCAACCCCTCCTCGAACAGCTCGTCGCGCTCTACCCCGCCTTCACCGGCCCCGACAGCGCCTATCGCCAGCTCGCCCGCGTCCACCGTGAACTCGGCAACACCGCCGCCGAACGGCAGACCCTCGCCCGCCTGGCCGAACGGGACGACGAAGCCCTCGACGCCTACCTGCGCCTGATGGAGCTCGCCAGCGATGCCGGCGACTGGCCGGTCGTCGCCGAAAACGCCCGTCGCTACCTCGCCGTCAACCCGCTGGTCCCGCCGCCCTACCGGTTCCTCGCCCGTGCCGCCGAGCACCTGGGCGATCCTCCCGCAGCCATCCGCGCCTACCGCGCCTTGCTGGCCCTCGACCCCGCCAATCCCGCCGAAATCCACTTCCAGCTCGCCCGTCAACTCCACCAGACGCGCGACCCCACGGCCCATCGTCACCTGCTCCAGGCCCTCGAGGAGGCCCCGCGTTACCGCGCCGCCCTCCGCCTCCTCCTGGAACGTTCCCCCCCACGGCCATGAACCGCCTGCGCTTCCTCGGCTTCCTCCTCCTCCTCGCGCTCACGCTCGCCGCCCTCGCCCAGCGCCGCCGGGGCGGGGGGCGACCCGGGTTCAGCGACGGCCCCGACAGTGTCCGCACCGCCCGCGAGATTCCCTCCAACAGCACCGGAACCCCCACCTGGACCAACGCCCCCGGCTTCGAGCACGACGTCTTTACCTTCGCCCGCATCCGCTACGATCGCACCGGCTATGGCTGGGGCGGCGGCTGGGCCACCGACCTGCCCGACAGCGACCTCAACCTCTCCTTCCGCCTCCAGCAGCTCACCTCGATGAAGGTGGATCCTGACGCCCGCTGGTTCCGCCTCACGGCCCCCGACCTCCGCCACTACCCCTTCATCTACATCGTCGAGCCCGGCGGCCTCTCCCTGTCCCCCCCTGAGATCCTCGCCCTGCGCGAGTACCTCCACAACGGCGGCTTCCTCTGGCTCGACGACTTCTGGGGCGAGGAGGAATGGGAGAACTGCGCCGACGTCATGAGCCAGGTCCTGCCCAACCGCGCCTTCACCGAGCTCTCCCTCGACCACCCCCTCTACCGCTGCGTCTTCGACATCAAGGCCAAATACCAGGTGCCCGCCGTCAACATCGGCTCCGCCAGCCGCTACACCGGTGTCACCTGGGAATCGCGCCCCTCCGACACCCGCCAGGTCCATCACCGCGCCATCTTCGACGAGCGCGACCGCCTCATGGTCTTCGCCACCCACAACACCGACAACGGCGATGGCTGGGAACGCGAGGGCGAGGATGACTATTACTTCCGCGAGTTCTCCGAGAAGACCGCCTATCCCCTCGCCATCAACGTCCTTTACTACATCATGACCCACTGACATGAGCGCCCGCCCTTCCCCCCTCCCCGCACCGGCTCCTGCTTCCGCCCCCGCCGCCTCCGCCCCGTTCCAGGAGGAACGCGCCACCTTCGAGCGTCTCACCACCGGCCGCACCCGGATCGAAGCCGAGCTCGCCAAGGTCATCGTCGGCCAGCGTGAGGTCATCGAGCAGTTGCTCATCGCCCTCTTCTCCGGGGGCCACTGTCTCATCACCGGGGCGCCCGGCCTTGCCAAGACCCTCCTGGTCAAGTCCATCGCCCAGATCTTCCACCTCAAGTTCCAGCGCATCCAGTTCACGCCCGATCTCATGCCCGCCGACATCACCGGGACCGAGATCCTCCAGGACGCCGCCGGCGGCCGCCAGATGGTCTTCGTCCGCGGCCCCGTCTTCGCCCACATGATCCTCGCCGACGAGATCAACCGCACGCCCCCCAAGACCCAGGCCGCCCTGCTCGAGGCCATGCAGGAACACCAGGTCACCGCCGCCGGCCAGCGTCATCCCCTCGAGGAACCCTTCTTCGTCCTCGCCACCCAGAACCCCATCGAAATGGAAGGCACCTACCCGCTCCCCGAGGCGCAGCTCGACCGTTTCATGTTCAACGTGGTGATGGACTACCTCCCGGAAACCGACGAGATCGAGGTCGTCACTCGCACCACCGCCGGCACGCCTGCACCCATCGATGCGTTGTTCACCGGTGAAGACGTGCTGCGCTTCCACCAACTCGTCCGCCAGGTGCCTGTGGCCACCGAAATGGTCCGCTACGCCGTCCAGCTCGCCTCCGCTTCGCGCCCGCATCAGCCCGGGGTCCCGGACTTCGTCAACCAGTGGATCAGTTGGGGCGCCGGCACCCGCGCCGGTCAGTATCTCGTCCTCGGAGCCAAGGCCCGCGCGCTCTTCCACGGCCGCGCCCACGTCACCGCCGAGGACATCCAGACCCTCGCCGCCCCCGTTCTCCGCCACCGCCTCCTGCTCAACTACCGCGCCGAGGCCGAAGGCGTCCGGGTCGAGGACGTCATCCGCCGGCTTGTCGAGACCGTCCCCACGCCCCTGCCCAAGTGAGCGCTCCTCCTTCCAGC
>JABTUJ010000028.1 GCA_015075445.1 Verrucomicrobiales bacterium | reverse complement strand
TCCAAGGTCCGATGTGGTGCGGGCTTCCAGCCTGCACACCCCCTGTTCCCCGGCCGGCTTCACCCTGATCGAACTGCTCGTGGTGGTGGCGGTGATCGTCGTCCTGGCCGGCTTGCTTCTGCCCGCCGTGTCCCGCTCGGTGGTGTCGGCCCGCTCGGCGCGCTGCCAGAGCAACCTGCGGCAGATCGGTTATGCGCTGGCGCTGTATCTGGCCGACGAGCGCGTCTATCCGGTCGGGATCTCCACCGGGTTTCGCGGAGGATTGCAGAAGGCGCTGCGACCGCTGGACGTGGCCGCGGCGTTTCGTTGTCCGGAACGGGCGTGGGTTTCGGCCGAGCAAGCGGGCGAACCGGAGGGGTCCGGGCCGCTGCGGTTGAATCCGCATTACGGCTACAACTGGCGGGGGACGGCGTCCATCCGGCAGACCCCCAGCGGCCTGCTGGTGATGAACGGGCCGAACCTCGGACTGGGGGGGAGTCAGGAGGTGAGCGGCACGGTGGTGCGCATGGTGAACCTCCCCGAGTCCGCCGTGCGGGTGCCTCCCCTGATGATTGTCGCGGGCGACACGCTGGCCGCCTTGACCTTCCCCGGCCTCGGCGAGGTCACCCCTTACGACGACTTCGTTTTCAGCCTTTTCCCGCATCCGTTCCGAACCGCCCCGGCGGATGACGCCAGCCCGGTCTACCACCTCGGCGTCGGGGACTGGCACCTTGGCCGCGCCAACATGCTGCTGGGGGACGGGCATGTGGAAGGCGCACGCCAAGGAAGGTGGACGATCGGCAGCGACGAAATCCGCAAACGCTGGAACGCAGATTACCTGGCCCATGAAGCAACCTGGTGAACCCGAGAAGTTATGAAAACGACAAGCCGTCGCAGTCACGCCGGATCGGAACTGGTTCTTTGGACCGGGCGCCTCCTGATCGTCGCCTCGATGCTCGCTTCCGGCGCGGGTCTGCTGGCCCGGGCGGAGGTGCTCTGGAGGGAGAATTTTGAGGATGCGGGAGTCGACGAGCGGTGGTACGCCGACTTTGGGGTATGGGAATTCGGCGAAGCCACGAGCGGACCCGGAGGCGCTTTCGAGGGCCGGCGCTTGGTCGCAACCGTGCTCGATGGTGACTATCCGGAACCAGCGCAGAGCCTGCTGGTGCGGGACCAGTCCTTCGTTGTTCCCCCGGCCGAGGAGAATCCGCGGCTTCGGTTTCGGCACTGGCACTCGTTCTCGTACAGCGACGCGGGCTCGGCGCAAGTGCGGGTGGTGGGCGGCGCCTGGGAGACTTTGCAGACCTTCACCTGGAGCAGCTCAGGGGGCTGGGAGTGGGCCTCACTGGATCTGAGCCGGTATGCGGGGCAACAGGTTCAAGTGGGTTTCCTTTTCCAGTCCAGACAGACCCAGGAGGGGTGCTGCACCTGGCGGACCTATGTGAGCAGCGGGTGGTATGTGGACGACGTCGAGGTGTTCACCGGGCCGCTGGTGTTCACCAACCCGGAGGGTTTCGAGAGCGCGGAGGTGTGGGATCACTGGTACGCGGATAACGGGATCTGGCAGGTGGGGGTTCCCACCAGCGGTCCGGGCCAGGCGTACTCGGGGACGCAGGTGGCCGGGACGATACTGGCCGGGGACTACGCCGAGGGGTATGACAGCCGGCTGATCTCGCCCAGATTCGTGGTTCCCGCCAAAACCTTGAATCCACGCCTCCGCTATCGACACTGGTATGAGTTCAACGCCAGCGATGGAGGCAGGGTACAGATTCGAGTGGAGGACGGCGATTGGACGACTCTCGCCAGCTATTCAGGAGACAGCCCTGCGTGGACCTATTCGCCTCCGTTCTCGCTCGGCGAGTATTCAGGGATGACGGTCCAGTTAGCCTTCTTGTTTCAATCCCGGCAAACCCAGGAAGGATGTTGTACCTGGCGATCCTACGTGGGCCCCGGCTGGTATCTTGATGATGTCAAGATCCTCTCGGATGATCTCCAGTTGAACTGCAACTCACGAATTGAGCTGGCCGAAGACAGATGCCTCGAATGCCGCGCCACCTCCACGCTCCTTCATCCGGTTTTCGGATTGGGTCTTGATGCACCGGCAGGCGCCCGCATCGATCCCCTGCTCGGGATCCTCACCTGGTGTCCCACCGAATGCCAGGGCCCGTCGACCAATCTCATCACCATCACCGTCACCGACCCGGACAACCCGACCCTGCAACCGTTGGATTACGAGACCATCACGGTCGTCGTGCTCGAGGTGAACGAAGCGCCGGTCATTGGCACCGTCCCCCGGATCGGCCTCGCGGCCGGCGAACCCGCCGTGTTCAACGCAACCCAGTATGTCTATGACCCGGACTGTCCGGCGCAGGTCTTGACCTACAGCCTGGACCAGGGTTCACCCGCCAACGCGACGATCGATCCGGTCAGCGGCGTCCTCACTTGGGTGCCCACCCTCGACCAGGCGGCGCAGAACCACACCCTCTATCTCCGGGTGACCGACGAGCTCGGCGCCAGCGCCACGCGGGAAGTGCTGGTGGGGCCCGTGATCCAGGGTCCGCGGATCGTCGGAATCCGCCCCGACGGGGATGCCGTGCTGCTCTGGCTCGAGGAAGTGACCGCAGGCCAGGAATTGCTCGTCGAATCCACGAGCGAGCTGAAGAATCCTCCCCCGGCGACCCTGTGGTCACCGGTCGGGTCGCCGTTTGTCTGGCAAGCCAATCCGGTCCGGCTGCCGGGCGTGCTGACCGGCGAGACGCCGCAGGCGTTCTTCCGGTTGGTTCGGTCGCCCTGAGTGCCGGAACGGCCTTCTCCCGCCAACCAACACTTTGACCATGAAATCGAATCTGACGCCCCATCGCCACGAGGCAGCGAACGGCACTCGAGGGGACTGCGCGGGGTCCGAGCCGACCGAAGAGCGCGCCAGCGTTTGGAGTGCGCTGTCTTCCAGCAGCGCTTTTCGTACGACGGTCCCGGCCTTACGCAAAGCGGCGCTCAAGCGTGACGCGCTCCACACGCTGCGCGGATCTCGTCGCGCGCTCTGGCTGGCTCTATGTCTCGCGCTGATCGGCGGCCTCGGCGGTTTCACCACGGCCACGGCGGACGAGGTGGTGTGGCGCGAGGATTTCGAGACCGACTTCGCGCTGGACGATTGGTCGGCAAGCGATGGGGTCTGGCAGATCGGCATTCCGACCAGCGGACCACGTGGCGCCCACGGCGGCGAGCGGGTCGGGGCCACCATCTTGGCCGGCGACTATCCTGCCTCTCAAGTCACCCGCCTTTACTGCCGTCCCCTTGAATTGCCAGCGGTCGAACCGGGAGAATCCCTGCAACTACGGTACTGGGAGTGGTACTCGTATTCGAGCTATGACAACGGCAAGGCCCAAGTGAGTCTGTGGGATGCGGCCGCCGCGCAGTGGACGGCCTGGACGAACCTGCATACGGTGGCGCACGTTTCGCAGGGATGGACACCGGCCCAGGGCGACCTGACAGCCTATGCCGGACAGCGGATCCGGCTCGGATTCCTCCATACAGCCGCACGGGACAGCGTGGGGCGGGCCTCGGAGAGCAGCGGATGGTATCTGGATGATCTCGAGATCTGGCGCGGCGTGCCCGTGTACCGGAACCCGGAGGATTTCGAGAGCGGACTGGGGGACTGGATCATCACCCAGGGCATCTGGCAGCTCGGGGTGACCTGCCCGAAGGTTGGGCCCGGCAACGCCTGGTCAGGTCAAGCCGTGGCAGCCACAGCACTCTGCGGCAACTATGACGGCTACCAGGACAGCCGTCTGGTTTCGCCGGTCGTGCAGTTACCCCGGCCGCCGGACGTCAGCATGTTGCAGTTGCGTTTCTGGCACTGGTGGTCGTATGGCGCGCTGGACTCGGGCAAAGTCCAACTCTCGGCTTACGATCCGGCGGCGGATCTCTGGGGGGCGTGGCAAGATCTCAAAGTGATCAGCGGTACCTCGGGCGTCTGGAGCCGTCAGTCCATCGAGCTCGGGCCGTTCGCGGGGCGGACGGTGCGCCTGGGTTTTCTCCATGTGGCGGAGCGGGACAGCGTCGGCCGGGCATCCGAAAGCAGTGGTTGGTACATCGATGATGTCCGGATCGAGAGCGGCTGCGTGAGTGTCCCCAGGCAGCTTGAGCGGAAGGAGGCTGAGGTGGTGAGTGTTCGCGCCGACGCGTGTCGGGAGGGTCTCCGTTTCGGATTGGGACCTGGGGCGCCGGAAGGGGCCACAATCGACCCCATCCTGGGTGTCTTCACCTGGATCCCCACCGAATGCCAGGGCCCGTCGACCAATCTCATCACCATCACCGTGACGGACCCGGACAATCCGACCTTGCAGCCGCTGGACTACGAGACCATCACGGTCGTCGTGCTCGAGGTGAACGAAGCGCCGATCATCGGCGCTATCCCCCGGATCGGCCTGACGGCCGGCGAACCCGCCGTGTTCAACGCGACCCAGTACGTCTTTGACCCCGATTGTCCGGCGCAGGTCTTGACCTACAGCCTGGATCAAGGCTCACCGGCCGGCGCGGCGATCGATCCGGTCAGCGGCGTCCTCGGCTGGGAGCCCACCCCTGAGCAGGCCGCGCAGAACCACATCCTCTACCTGCGGGTGACCGACGAGCTCGGCGCCAGCGCCACGCGGGAAGTGTCCCTGGGTCCAGTGATCCCGGGTCCGCGAATCACGCGGGTGGCGTTCGAGGGAGATTCGCTCTTGCTCTGGCTGGACGAGGTCACCGCTGGCCAGGAATGGACGCTCGAATCTGCGGGCGAGCTGAGGAATCCTCCGACCGCAACCGCGTGGACGCCGGTCGGGTCGCCGTTTGTCTGGCAAGCCAATCCGGTCCGGCTGCCGGGCGTGCTGACCGGCGAGACGCCGCAGGCGTTCTTCCGGTTGGTTCGGTCCCCATGACCGAGCGAGACACGGACACGTTTGCCTGAACCATTGCCCATGAAGTCAACCATGAAGCTGGAAGGGAAAGCAGCCAGGGACGGCTCCACTTCAATCCGGTGCGCGCCGTTCGAGACGATTCGATGCGGCGCTGTTCGTACGGGGGGCGGGGCCTTACGCAAAGCGGCGCTGAAGCGCGACGCACTCCAGACGCTTTGCGAATCTGGTCGCGCACTCTGGCTGGCGCTGTGCCTTGCCGTTACCGGCGGCCTCGGCGGTCTCGGCACGGCCACGGCGGAGGTCGTCTGGCGCGAGGGTTTCGAGGGACCGTCGGCGGAGGATGATTGGGTGGCGGAGGGCGGCGTGTGGGAAATCGGCCAGCCAGCCAGCGGGCCCGAATCGGCCTTCGCTGGCCTCCGCGTGGCCGCCACCGTGCTCGGCGGCGCGACACCGGAAGGTCTCGACTCGGTCTTCTATCGATACCCGTCGTTCGAGGTGCCGCCGGCCGAACGTGAGCCGCAACTCCGGTTGCAGCACTGGTACGAGTTCGGCGCCGACGACTACGGTCAGGTGGTGGTGCAGGTGGTGGGCAGCACGCAGTGGGAACCGCTGAGCACCTACACCGCGCACAGCGGCGGGGTGTGGACGCGACCGGCCCTTGACCTTCGCCCCTACGCCGGCCAGCGGCTTCGCGTGGGCTTCCTGTTTCATTCGCAGGTCTCGACCAATGGTTTCGGCCGGCCGGAGGTGAACACGCCCGGCTCGGGCTGGTATGTGGACGAGGTAGAAGTGGTCAGCGGGCCGGCCGCTTTCCTCAGCGGCGAGGGCTTCGACGATCCGGCGGCGGCGGATCGCTGGCACGTGACGCACGGTTTCTGGGAGATCGGCGTCCCGACCGGTGGTCCGGGCGAGCCGTGGAGCGGAACGCGGCTGGCCGGCACGGTCTTGGCGGGCGATTGCCCGGAGCACGTCAAGTACAACAGTGGCTGGGGCGCAGCGCCGGAGGTGCTGGAAAGCCGGCTGGTGAGTTCGGTGTTGCTCGTGCCCGAGGCCGGGCTCGAACCGCGGCTGCGGTTCCGGCACTGGTACCACTTCGGGGCGGAAGATCGTGGACAGGCCGAAGTCCGGGTGGAAGGCGCCGCAGGTTGGGAGACCCTCAGCACCTACACCGCCCACAGCGGCGGCGTGTGGAGTCGACCCGCGCTGGACCTGCGGAAGTACGCCGGTCAGCGGTTGCGCATCGGCTTCCTCTACCACGGCCAGGTGTCGACGAATGGATTCGGGCGGTGGGAGGTCGAGACGCGCGGGCCGGGCTGGTACGTGGACGAAGTGGAGGTGGTGACTGGGCCCTCGAGCTCAGTCGGCGCGGAGGGCTTTGAAGACCTGGCTGCCGAGGACCGCTGGCAGGTGACCCACGGCTTCTGGGAGATCGGCGAACCCCAGGGCGAACGGGTCGGAGCAGTCAGCGGGACGCGCGTGGCAGGAACCGTGTTGGCTGGCGATTGCCCGGAATGGGTCAAGTACAACAGCGGCTGGGGCGCGGCGCCGGACGTGGTGCAAAGCCGGCTGGTCAGTCCGCCGTTTCTGGTGCCCGACGCCGGACTCGAACCGCGCCTGCGGTTCCGACACTGGTACGACTTCGGGGCCGATGATCACGGGCAGGCCCAGGTCCAGCGCGAGGGCGCAGAGACCTGGGAACCGCTGAGCACCTACAAGACGCACAGCAGCGGGGTATGGAGCCGGCCGGCGCTGGATCTGCGCAAGTTCGCCGGCCAGCGGTTGCGGGTCGGCTTCCTCTACCACGGGCAGGTGTCGACGAACGGCTTTGGCCGCTGGGAAGCCCCCACGCCCGGACCCGGCTGGTATGTGGACGACGTCGAGGTGGTGACAGGTCCCTCGACCTTCCTTGAACGCGAAGGTTTCGAAGACCCCGGCGCGGCGGATCGCTGGGAGGTGAGCGGCGGGATTTGGCAGATCGGCGAACCCCCAAGTGGACCGGACCGGGCGGCCAGTGGAACGCGCGTTGCCGGCACCGTGCTGGCAGGCGATTACCTCGAACGCGTGAAGTACAACAGCGGCTGGCGCGGCACCCCGGATGTGGTGGAAAGCCGATTGGTCAGCCCCGTGTTGCAGGTGCCCGCCGCCACGGCAGCGCCCCACCTGCGGTTCCGGCACTGGTACGACTTCGGCGCGGACGACCTGGGCCAGGCCGAGGTCTGGGCCGAAGGCGGGGAGGCGTGGCAGCCGTTGCGGGCGTACACGACGCACGGAGGCGGCGTGTGGAGTCGTCCCGCGCTGGACCTGAGCCGATACGCTGGCCAACGCGTGCGGCTGGGCTTTCTGTTCCGTTCCCAGGTCTCGACCAACGGCTTCGGCCGCTGGGAAGTGGAGACGCCCGGCCCTGGCTGGTACCTCGACGACGTGGAAGTGGTCAGCGGCCCAACGGCCTTCCGGAACCCCGACGACTTCGACGATGCGGGGGCGGAAGACCGCTGGCTGGTGACGGACGGCGTGTGGGAATTCGGCGTGCCCACCAGCGGGCCCGAGGCGGCGTCGAGCGGGGCCCGCGTCGCCGGCACGGTCCTGGCGGGCGATTACGTCGAACGCATCAAGTACAACAGCGGCTGGCACGGAACGCCCGATGTCCAACGGAGCCGTCTTGTCGGCGCAGTCTTCCAGGTGCCCGCCGCCGGAGGCGAGCCGCGGCTGCGGTTCCGTCATTGGTATGCCTTCGGCGCCGACGACTTGGGCCAGGCCGAACTGTGGGTGGAAGACGAGCAACAGTGGGAAGCGTTGGGCACCTACACCGGACACAGCGGCGGCGTGTGGAGTCGGCCCGCCCTGGACTTGAGCCCCTATGCCGGCCGGCGCGTGCGGCTGGGCTTCCTCCTGCAGGCGCAGGTTTCGACCAACGGCTTCGGCCGCTGGGAAGTGCCCACGCCCGGGCCGGGCTGGTACGTGGACGACGTCAGCGTGGTGGTGGACGATCTGCGCCTCGAATGTGACTGGTTCCTCGAAGTGGCGGAGAACGACTGCGTCCAGTGCCGTGTCACCTCCCGGCTGGCCCAGCCCGTGTTCGGCTTGGGAGACGGGGCGCCGGAAGGGGCCACCATCGACCCGGTCCTGGGCATCTTCAGTTGGTGCCCCACCGAACGCCAGGGGCCATCCACCAACATCATCACGCTCACCGTCACGGACCCGCACAACCCGACGTTGCAGCCGCTTGATGCCGAGATCCTTACGGTCGTGGTGCGCGAGGTGAACCAACCCCCCGTGATCGCCGCCCTGCCCCCCCTCCCGATCCGCGCCGGTGTGCCGGTCAATTTCCGGCTCTCGGCGTTTGCCTTCGATCCGGATGAACCCGCTCAGACCCTCACCTACACGCTCGAGCCGGGCTCGCCCGACCATGCCACCCTGGACCCGGCGACCGGAGTGTTGTCGTGGATTCCCACACCCGCGCAAGCCGCGCAGACCAACACGTTCGTCTTCCGCGTGACCGACGACGCCGGGCTGAGTTCGACGCAGACCATGCTGGCGGGACCTTTCGTGACCGGCCCCCTCATCCGCCAGGCCAGCTTCGACGGCCCGGACCTCCTGCTCTGGCTGGACGAGGTCTCCGCCGGTCAGGTCTTGGTGGTGGAAGCCACCGCCGCACTGAAGACGCCGTCCACGGCCACTGAGTGGTCCGAGGTCCGCTCCCTCACCTGGCAATCCAATCCTGTCCGGATCGAAGGCGTGAGGGGCGCCGGGTCGCATCCGGCCCGCTTCTTCCGGTTCCGCCTTTCCCCCTGAGGAAGCCCAATCCCCCACGCAACCCCACCACCGATTATGAAATCACAGGCGAAGGCAGGCTCAATGGATCCGACTGAAACCGTGCCCGCGGGCGGCCCACCCCGCGCCTCCGAGCCCCGCGAAGACTCACCAGATTCCCTTCCCCAATCCCCGATGTTCGTAATCGGCGGAGGATTCAGGGTAGGGGGTTTCTCCGCAGATTCCGGACATAGGGGATTGGGGGAAGCTCCAAGGTCAAAGCTCAAAGGTCAAGGGAAGCACCAACAGATCAAGGGGAGGCAAACCGAAGATCTCCTCAGCCCAATCCCTGATGTTCGTAATCGGCGGAGCATCCCAGGAGAGGGAGTTTCTCCACAGATTTCGAACAGAAGGGATTGGGGGAAGCTCCAAGGTCAAAGCTCAAAGCTCAAGGGAAGCACCAACGGATCAAGGGGAGGGAAACCGAAGATCTCCTCTGCCCCATCCCCGATGTTCGTAATCGGCGGAGGATCGAGGGCCGGGGGTTTCTCCGCAGATTCCGAACATAGGGAATCGGGGGAGGGCATCTCTGCAAGGCGTGGTGCTGCACTCTCCACCCGGGGACGCTGCGGGATAACGCTCGCCCTGGGCGTTGTCTTGGTAGCCCTGACCGGGGCGATCTCCGTGCGGGCCGCCGACGTCGTGTGGTCGCAGAACTTCGAGACGGATGCGTTCTGGGACCAATGGCATGTCGAGGGCGGTGTCTGGGCGGTGGGCCGGCCGACTGCCGGGCCTGCCACTTCTCATCCGCCGGGTGTGCGATGTGCGGGCACGGTGCTGAACGGCAACTACCCGGCCTCAGCCGATGCGCGGCTGGTGCGGGATGAACCCTTTCTCGTGCCGCCGGCTTCCGAGTATCCGCGGCTTCGGTTCTGGCACTGGAACAGCAACTACTCCGAGGACCCGTGCACGGTCGAGATTCAGCCGCTGGGCGGTGGCTGGGTGCCGATCTCACCGTCTTACATCTGGTACAGTTCCGCCTGGACCCGGACGACGCTTGATCTGCGCGAGTTCGCCGGCCAGCGGGTCATCCTGTCCTTTCGGTTCCGCTCGAATGCCGATGCCAAAGTGGCGCCCGGCTGGTACGTGGACGACGTCGAACTGGTGACCGGCAAGCCGACTTCGACGCTCGAGGTGCCGAACTCGCCGGAGCGGTTCGATTCGTTGGGCGACTGGAACGTGGTATATGGCGCCTGGGAGGTGGGCGTGCCACCGGGATCGCGTGGTCCGGGCAAGGCCTATTCCGGCACGCGCTGCGCCGGGACCATCCTCAACGGCAACTACGACACGAACGCCGCGGCCCGGCTCATCAGCCCGGAGTTTGTGGTGCCCCCCGCCGATCAGTACCCGCGGCTGCGGTTCTGGCATTGGAACGAAAACCGCCCGCAGGACCCGTGCTATGTCGAGATCCGCGTCGGGGACGGTGCCTGGCAGGGGCTCTCTCCCACCTATGTGTACACCAGCCGGGTCTGGACCCGCGCGACGCTGGATCTGAGGGCCTACGCGGACCAGACCGTTCAGATCGCCTTCCGCCTCGGGGCCAACAGCGACGCCGACAGGGGCTCCGGCTGGTATGTGGACGACGTCGAGGTGGCCACCGGGAAGCCCGTCCTGCGTGAGCTCGAGGATTTCGAGCAGGGCCTGGGCGATTGGAGTGTGGAACGGGGCGCTTGGGAAGTGGGCGTTCATCCCACCAATCTCGGCCCCGGCCGCGCCGTCTCCGGCATCCGCTGTGCCGGCACGGTGCTCGCCGGCAACTACGACGCGAGCACCGATTCGCGCCTGATCAGCCCGGAATTCGTCGTGCCGCCGGTGGAGGAACACCCGCGCCTGCGGTTCTGGCATTGGAACAGCAACCCGGTGGAAGATCCCGGCGTCGTCGAGATCCGCCCGCTCGACGGCGTCTGGCAACCGATCTCGGCCGCCTACGTCCGGGACAGCCGGGTCTGGACCCGCAGCACGCTCGACCTGCGCCCCTACGCCGGGCAGATCGTCCAGATCGCGTTCCGGTTCAGGGCCAATACCGACGGCAACGTCGCCGCCGGCTGGTACATCGACAATGTCGAACTGGTGCGGGGGCGCGTGGACTTCGATCCGGTGAACCGCCCCTGGCGGTTCAGCAGCGGGCTCGGGGACTGGGACGTGGACCGAGGCAACTGGCAGGTCGGCATCGCCCGCGGCGGACCGGGCAAGCCTTACAGCCATCCCCTCTGTGCCGGCAAGGTCTTGGACGGCAACTACGACGTCGCCATCGACACGCGGCTGATCACCCCCGAGTTCCGCGTCGCTGCCGCTGAAAACCCCGCCTCCGCTACCACTGGTGCAGCACCGCCCGGGGGACGTCGGGACCGTGCAGATCCGTACTCCACCACCGGCTGGCAGATCATCTCCCCCGCCTATGCCCTGGCCAATCGCACCTGGACCCGTGCCACGGTGGATCTCACGGCCTTTGCGGAACAGACCGTCCAGATCGGCTTCCATTTCCGGGCCAACACGGACGGCAGCGTGGATGCCGGCTGGTACGTGGATGATTTCGAGGTCGTCACCGGGCGCGCGGATTTCTGCCTGGTGAACAACCCCGAAGGTTTCGAGGCGGGCCTCGGCGACTGGGAGGTGGTCCCGGGGCACTGGCAGGTGGGCAAGCCGACCAACGGTCCGCCGGCGGCCTTCAAGGCACCGTGGTGCGCCGGGACGGTGTTGGACGGCACCTACGATCCCAGCACCGACTCGCGCCTGATCAGCCCGCCGTTCATCGTGCCCTGCATCGAGGCAGCCCCGCGGCTGCGCTATGCCCACTGGTACAGCCTCGGGGGGGGCGACTGGGCAGCCCTCGAGGTCCGCGAGGTGCCGGGCGGCGCGTGGCTGATCGTGGGCGATACGTATCGCGGCAACAGCGGGGACTGGTCGACCGGGTTTCTGGACCTGGCGGCGTTCGCCGGGAAACGCGTGCAGTTGGCCTTCCGACTACGAGGCAACGGCGACGGGTCGGTGGGACCTGGCTGGTATGTGGACGAGGTGCGTATTCAAGCCAATGTCGCCGACCCGCTCCCCGATCGCCGCGTCACCGAGGGCGAGTTGCTCACCTTCAGCCTCGCCAGCGCCTGTCGCAACGTGAAGTATCGCCTGGGCCCCGACGCCCCGCCCGGCGTGGTGGTGGATCCGGACTTTGGCATCTTCACCTGGCTGCCCGATGCCTGTCAGGGGCCGGGTGTGTATGCGGTGAAGATCGTCCTGGCCGATCCGGCTTCGGACCTGCCCCTGGCCTTCCTGACCAACCGCATCGAGGTCCTCGATGTCAATCCGCCGCCCGTCTTTGGCAGCATTCCGCCGCTGGCGATCCAGGCGGGTGTGCCGGTCTCGTTCCGCGCCTCGGACCATGTTTTTGACCCGAGCTGCCCGGCGCAACAGTTGACCTACGGGCTCGAACCCGGTTCCCCGGCGGGGGCGACGATGGATCCGCGCACCGGCGAACTGCGCTGGACGCCGACCGCCGAGCAGGCCTCGCGCGTCAACCAGCTCAACCTGCGCGTTACGGACAACGGCAACCCCCCGCTCAGCGCCACCGCCCAGGTTCTGGCGTTGCCGTGGGTGCGCTTGACAAACCCCACCCTCGCAGACGGCCAACTCCGTCTCACCATCGAGGGCGGCAGCCCCGGCATGCGCTGCGCCCTGCTGGCCGCGCCACGGGTGACGACGCCCCTCGCCGAATGGACGGTCATCGAAGAGCAGGTCCTGCCAGCCCAGGGTCCGACCGCGTTTGCGGTCGCCCTGGGCCCAGAACCGGCCCGTTTCTTCCGCCTGCGTTTGTCCGCTCCCTGACGCCCCCGGACCTGTCCCCTGGCTCACATACCGTCAAGCCCCCCGCCTATGAAACCACCTCTCGCCCACCGCCCTTACTCCCGCTCCGGCGTGCTCGGATCCCGCGTTGTGGTGCGGGCTTCCAGCCTGCACCCCCGTTCCCGGCGCCAACTCGTGGCCGCCCTGCTCTTCCTGAACCTGACCTGGCTGCCGGCCGCCCTGGGTCTTGAGGTCCTCTGGCGCGACAGCTTCGAAGGCTTCAACCTCCAACTCCGCTGGGAAATCACCGCGGGTGTCTGGGAAATGGGTAATCCGACCACCGGCCCCGGCGCCCCGCCGCCCGGCGGAGGCACGAATGTGGCGGCGACCGTGCTGAACGGGAATTGCCCCGAGGGCGTGGACACCTGGCTAATCCGCCGGCAGAGCTTCCGGGTGCCCGAATCGAATCCCCGCCTGCGGTTCCGGCACTGGTTCAACTTCAACTGGGATGACTATGGCCAGGTCCAGGTGCGGGAAGTCGGAGGGGAGTGGGAGACACTGGCGACGTACCCGCAGGTCTTGTGGACCTGTGGGCGCTGGGAGCCGGCTTCGCTGAGCCTGGCCAAGTACGCCGGCAAAGAGCTGCAGATCGCCTTTCTCTTTCACTCCAGCGTCCACTCCAACGGGAAGGAGTACGTCGCCGAAGGCTGGTATCTGGATGACGTCGAGATCGTCAGTGCGCCCCTAGAGTTCCGGAACCCGGAGAACTTCGAGTCCCCAGACTTCTGGGATCTGTGGTACACCGACAACGGGGTCTGGGAGGTGGGCGTCCCCACGGGGGCACCGGCGGAGCGGCACGACGGCTCGCAGGTCGCCGGGACGATCATCGACGGCAACTACTGCGACGCCTACTTCGGCCGGGACAGTCGCCTGATCAGTGCGTGGGCACAGATTCCTGCCGTGCCCAACCCCCGGCTGCGGTTCCGGCACTGGTTCAACTTTTACTGGGACGATTACGGCCAGGTCCAGGTGCGGGAGGCCGGAGGGGAGTGGGAGACGCTGGCGACGTACCCGCAGGTCCTGTGGACGTGCGGGCGCTGGGAACGGGCGTCGCTGAACCTCTCGAAGTACGCCGGCAAAGAGCTGCAGATCGCCTTTCTCTTTCACTCCAGCGTCCATTCCAACGGGAAGGAGTACGTCGCCGAAGGCTGGTATCTGGATGACGTCGAGGTCGTCAGTGCGCCCCTAGAGTTCCGGAATCCGGAGGGATTCGAGGCACCGGACTTCTGGGATCTGTGGTACACCGACAACGGCGTGTGGGAGGTCGGCGTTCCCAGTCACGGACCCACCAACGCGTTCCAAGGGGTCCGGGTGGCCGGCACCATTCTCGACGGCGACTACTGTGATGCCTACTACGGTCGAGACAGCCGTCTGATCGGTCCCTGGCTGCATCTGCCCCTGGCTGGCTCGCCCACCCTCACTTTTCAGCACTGGTATGACTTCAGCTTGGACGATTTCGGCGCGGTCGAGGTCCGCACGCCCGATGGATCCTGGGAGGAGGTGAGCCGATTCACGGCGAACAGTGCCGGCAAGTGGTACCCCGCCTCATCCAGCCTTGCCAAGTATGCCGGCAAAGACGTTCAGATCGCCTTCCGCTTCCATTCCCAAATCAACAGCAACGGTCGTTCCTACGTGGCCCCCGGCTGGTATCTGGACCAGCTCGAGATCCGTACCGGGCTCTTGCGGGTCGAACCTGAGGCGATCCTGTTCGAGGGACTGGTCCTGGACGAGCTGACCACCGGCACGTTCTGGGCCCGGGGCGCACTCCCTGGCTGGCGCTATGGCTTGGCCGAAGGCGCTCCGGACGGGGCCGCGATGGATCCGGATCTCGGGCTGTTCACCTGGATCCCGGCGGAGTGCCAGGGCCCGGCGCTGACCTTCATCACGCTGGCGCTGTTCAACGAGCAGAACCAGCCGATGGACCTCCTCGAAGTGCCCGTCATCGTGCTCGAAGTCGACGAAGCGCCCCGGATCGGCACCATCTCGGATCTCCGCATCGACGCCGGGGTCCCGGTGGCTCTCGATGTCTCCCGCTACGCCTACGATCCCGACTGCCCGGCTCAGGTCCTCACCTACTCGCTGGACACGCCCTCCCCCTCGAACGCTGCCGTGGATCCGCAGACCGGCGTGCTGGACTGGATCCCCACGGCCGAGCAAGCCGCCCAGACCAACACCCTCATCCTTCGCGTCACCGATGACACCGGCGTGAGCGCGACGCGGACCGTCCGGGCCGGGCCGTTCGACGTCAACCCCACCGCGCCGCGGATCGGGCAACTCCGCCTCGCGGGCAACCGTCTGGAGCTCACGTTGCTGGACGTAACACCGGGTCAAGTGATCCGCCTCGAGGCCACGGCCGCGCTGCAGAACCCGGCCACCGCGACTGTCTGGACCGAGGTACGGTCCTTCACCTGGCAGACCAACCCGGTGATGCTCGAGGGCATTATCAACGGCGATCACCCGGCCGAGTTTTTCCGCCTCAACGTGTCAGGGCAGAGGTGAACCGCATGCACGACCGGCATCTCCTCGATCGCGGAGCCACGACGCCGTGGGAAGCTCCCTTGGCCTCCGCGGCCATGCCCAGGGACCATGAACCGTCGGCGTGCAGGCGGGACGCCCGCACCACAGGTTCAGGGAGCACCTCCCTCCGCCCCATCCCCGATGTTCGTAATCGGCGGAGAATCCAAGACGGGAAGTCCCTCCACCGATTACGAACATCGGAGATGGGGGAAGTGGCCTGGCTCTCCTGGATCTGCACAGGGACGCAGACCCTCCCCGCCGGGTCAGGGGACCCGGCCTACAGGTTGTTGGGCGGTGCCCTCACCGGAGCTACGTTTCAAGAGGGAATGTCCACGCTTCCTTTTGGACCTGCTCGGGGGCCATGAACCCACGCCGCCGGGTCGGGGGACCCGGCCTACAGGTCGTTGTAGGCCCGGTGCCCTCACCGGGCGGTTCAGGGGGAGTGTTGCTGTGTCTGCTCCTGGCGACGCTCGCTCCGCCGGCGACCGCCAACCCGACCGACTCCTGGGCCGATCTTCCGGATGCCATTGCCGGCCGTCGCGAGAGTGCCACTGACGCTCCACAGCCTTCGGCCGCGAGACCAACGCTGGCAGGCGGGGTGACCCCGGTCGTTCTGACCCTGAACCTCGAGGCTTACACGGAGAGCTGGATGACGCCCGAGGGGCTCCCTTATGAGGATCACCTTGAATTCGACACGCGGATCACGGGCACGGTGACGCTCAGCCCCGGTCGCGCCGAGGGGGACCAATGGGTGGCCACGGAAGGACACTGCGAGCTGAATACCCACCTGCCGGGAACGGCCACCCGCGAGAACTGGCTGTGGCACGAAACGACCATTCACAACTTCGACAGCCTGGGCGAGTTCTACAGCGCGCCCGGCCCGCCGGCACCATGCGACGCCCGGCTGGCCTTGCGGGACGGCAAAGTGGACGAGTTCTTCCTAAGCCTGCCTTCCTCGCCGGCCAATGAGAACGCGCACGTGTATGCCATCCGTTACTCGCGAGCCAAGGCGCAGGCAGAGGTATGGATCCGGCTGCCGCCACCTTTCCGCTATCCCCAGGAATACCACGTATGGGAGATCCCGGGGACGGTCACCGCGGCGAACGTCGACGGCTCGGTCACCGGTGCGGTCGTGGACAGCCGCGGCCAGCCGGTCGCGGGCGCGCAAGTCTCTTTTGCCGGGACGCCGCTGACCACGGATGCCGTTGGGCAGTTCCGCGTGACCCGGGTGGCGCCGGGACCGTTGCGAATCACTGTCGCGAAGCCGGGGTTCGAGTCTTACGACCGCACCGCCTCGATGCCCGCCTTTCTGGCCGTAGCGCATGCCATCGTGCTCAAGGAACAGGAGCCCGTGGGTTCTCCCCTGGTCATCGCCGTGGTCGTGACCAACCCTCCCGACCCCTTGCTGCCCGGGTCGGTGCTGCCGGTCACGTTGGTCCTAAGCAACCCATCGGCGGACGTGGTGGCCGGCGTGGGCACGTTTCAACTGGACCTGGCCTCGAGCGATGTCCCGTCGGTCGAGGACGTCCGGCTGGAGCAGCTCGATCTGGCCGTGAATCTGCCGGCGGGAGGCCAACAGTCCCACGACCTCACGCTCCGCATCCCGGCGGCCCCATCGGAAGCTCGCGGTGGCCTGGGCCCGCGCCGCGTCCTGGCGCGGTTGACGGGTTGGTCTGGCTGGCCCGACCCGCTGTCGGCCACGCCCTGGGCGGTCTCCTCCTGTTTCTGGGTGGGCGAAGTCCTGGTGGTGATGACCCACGGTTTCAACCCCTACGATCCTTGGGGCGACGATCATGTCACCGCGTGGGAGGAGTTCCGGCAGGCGTCGCGTGACATTCTCGGGCAGATGGCCGCCCTGCCCGTCGCGGGCTCGGCGCTCGAGCATCGCGTGCGACCCTACGTCACGATGCGGGATTCCAGCTCCGGCTTTTGGCCCGCCTTTGTTTCGCTCTTCTTCGCCAAGTCCTGCGAGGCGGTGGCCTGGAACGCGTTCATCGCCGGCAAGCCGGCCGACGTGCTCGTGGCCACCGTGATGAGCCAGGTTCTCAGGCTGGTGGCCATCGCCAAGAGTCAGGAATCGCGTTACCTGGCCGCCGTCGCCGCCAACCTCGTGGATCGCGGCCTCCCAGAGAGCAAGATCCTGATCGAGGCGATGGCCCTCTACGTCACCCTGTTCATGAAGACGGACTTCTCGGGCTGGCTGCCGGCGGCGGGGGTCCGGGAGATGTTGCACCTGTTCGACATCCGCGCCCCCAACCGCGCGGCCTACGACTTCAGGGATCACGTCCTGCCAGGCCACGGTGTCCCCAGCAAGCATCTCAACATCCAGACGAACTACCTGGATTGGGCGAACGAACTTCCGGGTACCCCCAACTTCCTCCCGTGGAATTCCCTGGGGGGCAACCGGGCCACCTCCGCCTGTGCCGGGCCAGACTACGACCGGCCGGTCCCCGCCCTGGCCTCCGCTGCGAGCTCACCTCGAAGCGGCGGACCGCTCCGGACCGCTCTCGACGCTGCGAGTCCCCCGGCCGCGGGCCTGCACGATCTGACCTTCGCCTACACCCGACCCGAGGCGATGGCATGCGAGGTCCAAATGGACAACGTTGCGTTCCGTTTCGCCCCACCCCGCCTGCGCCTGGAGCGTGGTGAGGTCGAGTTCGATTGGACGGAGGATAACCGAATCGAAGCCAGGTTCTGGGGGGCCCGCATCGATTTCTGAATACTGCCATGCCAAGCCACGCACCTTGCCGAGGAAAGCGCTGCGAGAAGTGCGCTGCCAGCCGCCAAGCCTTTGTGGATATGAACAGACTGACACACGGACGGACGTTTGGGAGCGGCCCCTGGCGGGCCTTGCTCGGCCTCGGCCTTCTCGTCAATACCCACGCCGCCGAGCCCTTCTGCGAATCCTTTGCCTCCGACCCCGTCGCTGGCGGGCGTTTTGTGACTCTCACCGCCGGCACCGAATCCCAGTTCCGCTGGGACGGTCCCACCCAGCGGCTCGAGGCCACCCTCGACGTGGACGCCAGCCCGGCCTATTACCTCTCGTCGCTGCTCGGGCCCTTCACCGACGCCGTGGATTGCAGCTTCTCCGTGACGTTCCGGGTCCAGGCCCTCGACGATCAGTTCTCCCCCACCGCCGCCATCGGTCTCCTCACCACCCAGCATGTCGGCGACGGCGGCAACGGCCTGGCCATGGTGCTCTCGGCTACCAACGGCACTCTCGTCGCCTCGGCCACCATCGAACCCCCCGGCGTGGCCCCCTCCGTGGGCGGCGACCCGGTCCGCCTCGAACTCGGCCGCACCTACCAGGCAGTCGGACGTTACCGCGCCGCCAAACGAGAACTGTCGGTCGAGCTCTTCGATGGCGCCGGCTTCACCAACCTGGTCGGCTTTTCGCTAGCCAACCTCCCGGCCGGTACCCCGCTCCATCTCGACCGGTTGGGCCTGCAAAACGCCGGTGCCCGCCGCGGCGCGGATCCCGACGTCGGCTCGCTCACGCTCACCGTCGATGATCTCTGTACGCCCGCTGACTTTCCCAACCTGCTCACCATTACTCCCGCCGAGCTGACGGTCACCGAAGGTCACAGCGGCAGTCGGCTGGCCAGCTTCACGGTCACGCTTTCCCCCGCCAGCAGCCAGGAGATCACGGTGGACTACCTGGTCTCCTCACCGATCGCCCTGACCAACGTGGACTTCGTGCCACCGGACGGCCGGCTCGACGGGCGGCTCCTGTTCCCGCCGGGGGTGCCCAGCGTGGGGTTGACGATGCAAGTGCGGGGGGATCTGGTGGACGAAGAAGACGAACGCGTCCAGATCACGCTCCGCGACCCCGTCGGCGCATCGCTGGGCAGCGCCACCGCCACCCTGATCATTGCGGACGACGACGATCCCCCCACCGTCTCCGTCGTGGGCAGCTCTGTGGTCGAGGGCGATGCCGGCACCACGCCCTTGCCTTTCACCCTCACCGTCACGGGCGCCACCGAGAAGCCGGTGAGCCTGCGGTATCAAACCCAGCCCGGCACGGCCACCGCCGACGTGGATTATCTGTCGGTCTCCAACCGCTGGGTGCTCCCCCCGGAGCGCATGGCCACGAACCTCGTCCTCACCACCCAGGTCAACGTGCTGGTGGTGGGCGACCTCGTGAACGAGACCGTGGGCGAGCGCAACACCGAGGACTTCTTCCTGGTGCTGGATGAAGCCCCCAACTTGCGCCTCCTCAACAGCCGCGCCACCGGTCTCATCCTGGACGACGACATCCCGCCGTTCCTCTGGATCGACAACGAGCCCGCCGTGCGCGAGGGCCTGCCCGGGGAACCGACCAACCTCGTGTTCCATGTCCGCCTGTCCCGGCCTGTCAGCGTGGAGGTCAAGGTCGGACTCTCCACCGTCAGCGGGACGGCCACCGAAGAAGTTGATTTCCTGCGGCTCTCGACCAATCTGACTTTCGCTGCCGGCGCCGTTCGCGTGGATGTGCCGGTGGCGGTGCTGGCGGACGACCGGGTCGAGCCGGACGAGTTCTTCGAGGTCTTTCTGCGTGACCCGGTGGCTTCCATTCCCGTGTCCATCTCCCGGGAGAAAGGCCGCGCCAAGGGCTGGATCCTGAACGACGACGTACCGCCCCGGCTGAGCATCACGAATGTCACCGTGACGGAGGGCGATGTGGGTCAGATCACAAACGCGGTCTTCGCGGTTCATCTCGACCCGGCCGTGTCCAACCAGGTCACCGTGCACTTTGCCACCGCCGCGGGGAGCGCGACCCCCGGGCTCGACTACGAAACCGTGTCAACCAACCTCACCTTTCCACCGGGAACCAAGATCCAACATATCGTCGTGCCGGTCCTGGGCGATCTGCTCGATGAAGCGGACGAGGAGGATTTCTACGTCAACCTCTCTAACGCCCAGGGCGCGACGATCGCGCAGGGGCAGGGTCGCGGCGTCATTCGTGACAACGATCCGCTGCCGTTTCTCCGCATCAGCGGCACCGCGGTCATCGAAGGGCCCACCGGCACGAAGCAGGTCATCCTCCCCATCACCCTCGAGCCGGTCAGCGGGCGCAACGTCCAGGTGACCTACACGACTGAGGACGGCACCGCGAAAGCCGCTTCGGGCGATTACCAGCAGGTCTCCCGCACCGTCACCCTGGTGGCCGGGCAGACCGTGACCAACGCCCTTGTGCTCATCAACGGCGACCGCACGTTCGAAACGGACGAGCAATTCTGCGTGCGGCTCAGCAACCCGGTGAACGCCCAAATCGCCGTGCCCCGGGCCTGCGTCATCATCACCAACGACGACGACCCACCCGTCCTGTCCGTCGCCAACGTCGCCGTGGACGAAGGCCACAGCGGTACCACCGACGCCGTCTTCACCCTCCGGTTGTCCGCTGCCAGCGAGGTCCCCGTCTCGCTCATCTACCAGACCCGACCCGGCACCGCCACCGCCGGCACGGACTACCAGACCCTCAACTCAACGCCGCTCACCTTCAGACCCACCGAGACCCCCAAGCCGGTCATCGTCAAGGTGAACGGCGACCTCGTCGATGAGGACAACGAGACCTTCTTCCTGCGTCTGTCGAATGTCGTCAACGCCACCCCGGACTCGCTCGAGGCCCAGGGCACCATCCGCAACGATGACTTCGCCTTCCTCCGCATCGAGGATGCCCTCTCGGTTGTCGAAGGCCACACCGGCACCACCCCCGCCCCGTTCCGCGTCACCCTCACCACGCCCAGCAGCCGCGACGTCACGTTTGAGTTCGCCACGGCCAACGGCACCGCCCAAGCCCCCACAGACTACCAGGCGACGAACGGTTCCCGCACGATCCCCAGTCTCTCGCCCCAGACCACCATTGATGTGCTGGTGAACGGGGATCGGGACCTCGAGACGAACGAGATCTTCTACCTCGACCTCCGCAACGCTACCGGCGCCCGCGGCATCCAACGCGCTCGCGCTCAGTGTGAAATCGAGGATGACGATACTCCGATTGCCGACCCGCCCCTCAGTCTCATCGTCACCGAAGGCGACGCCGGCACCACCACGAACGTCCTCGTGACCGTGCGCCTGGATCGTCCCGCGCCCGCGCCCGTCTCGGTCCACTATCAAACCCACAACGGCACGGCCACCGGCGGCCTCGATTACCAGATCACTAGCGGCGACCTCCACATCCCGGTCGGCGCACAATCGGCCCAGTTCCTCGTGACAGTCATCGGCGACAACCTGCCTGAGCCGGATGAGACCTTCGAAATCCGTTTCTCAAATCCGGTGAACGCCATCTTCCGGCGCACCGTTGTGCCGGTCACCATCCTGGACGATGATCCGGACCTCCGCCTCCTCGACTTCCGGTTCGTGAGCGGGGATTGCCAGCCCGACAACGGCGCCATCGACCCCCTCGAGACGGTCACCGTCAGCGTCACACTCACCAACGCCAGTCATCTGCCACTCGGGGACGTCTGGTTGGCCCTGCTCGAGGACGAGCACTTCCGCCCGCTGCAAGGTCCCACGCGCTTCGGCCCGATGCCCGGCCACGGCCCGGCCGTCACCCGCGCCTTCACGTTCCAGGCCGTGGGCGATTGTGACCAGACCGTCTGCGCCCGCTGGGAGGCTCGGGATGGGACGCGGCCGCTAACCCTGCTTACCAACTGCATCACGCTCGGCCGGAAGCCCGATGGCACCCTGGCCTGCTGCGTGCCGGGCGACCTGCGGCTCCAGGCCACCGATCAGCCCGACCCGGCGACCGTGGGGACGAGACTGGTCTTTTCCGTGGCCGTCACCAACGTGGGGTCCCACCCGGCCACGGCCGTCGCCGTGACGAACCGTCTGGCCGACCCGCTGCGATTCCAGCAGGCCACGCCGAGTCAGGGTTTCCTCACCAACCGCAGCGGCCTGCTCGTCTGGGAGGTCGGCCGCCTCGAGTCTCAGGCCGAGGCCCGTCTGACGCTCGAAGTCACTGCGGGCAACGCCGCCGAACTGACGGAACTGCCGCAAACGGTCACCAGTTACTTCTCGGCCGGAAGCGCCCAGAGCGAACAAACGCCGGCGGACAACGTGGTTCCCGTCACCACGCGCCTTGAGCCGCCCGTAGGCTTCTCCGTGAACAGCGTGGCCGTTGTCGAAGGCGACGCGGGGACCGTCACCAACGCCGTCTTCAAGGTCTGGCGCTGGGCCCGCACGCCCGCCGAGCTGGCCAGCACCGTGACCGTTACCCTGTGCACCAAGGACGGTACCGCCGTGGCGCCCGCCGATTACACCCACGTGTGTAGCAATCGGACCTTTGTCCCCGGCCAGACGGTACTGGAGTTTACCGTCCCCGTCCGGGGCGACAACCTGGCGGAGGAAACCGAGTGGTTCTCTGTCGTGCTCAGCAACCCCACCGGCAACCTCCCCATCGCCGGACCGGGCACGGGCACCATCCTGGACGATGACCTCGCCCTCGAAGTCCATGACACGAGCGTCCTCGAGGGCAACACCGGCCAGACCAACTTCCTGGCCTTCGAGGTGACCCTCTCGAAGGCCCCCGACCAACCCGTCAGCGTGCGGTTCGACACCGCCGACGGCACCGCCCGCGTAGCCGACCGTGATTACCTCAGCGTCTCCACCAACCTCACCTGGAACATCGGCCAGTCCCATATCCAGACCGTCCTCGTCCCCGTCATCGGTGATGATCGTTTCGAAACCAACGAAACCGTGTTCGCGCGCCTCAGCCAGGCCGTGGGCGCCCCCGTGCGCCGCACCGAGGCCGTGGGCACCATCCGCAACGACGACCTGACGCCACTCGTGCTATCCATCGACACAGCCGCCGTGCTCGAAGGCGGCCCCGGCCAGTTCCCCGAATTGCGCCTGCCCGTCCGCCTTTCCAACCCGGCGACCGTTCCCGTCCGCGTGGATTACTACACCGCCGATGGTTCCGCCAAAGCGGGCGAGGATTACCAGGCCGTCGCCCGCACAACCCTCGAATTCTCCCCGGGCACCCTCGAAACCCACGCCGTCGTCCGCGTGAACGGCGATGCCCTGCGCGAACTCGATGAAGCGTTGCGCGTGGTTCTGACCAATGCCGTCAACGCCACCCTTGCCCCCGGCCAGGGTGAGGCCATCGGTACCATCCTCAACGACGACTACCTCCCTGACCCTGTCCCGGATGGTCACCAGGTCCTTGCCGAGAACTGCCAGCCGGCCAACCAGGCCATCGACCCGCTCGAAGTCGTCACGCTCCGCCTCTTCCTCCGCAACGGCGATCTCGGCCTGGCCGCCACCACCAACCTCGTCGCCACCCTCCGCGGCGGCACCACCGGTGGCGTCCGCGTTGATCCCCTCACCACCACCGCCACCTACGGGCGCATCGGCCTCGGCCAACGCGTCGGCCAGGCCTTCGAACTCCAAGTCGATGGCCCCTGTGGTGGCACCTTCGATCTCGTGCTCGATCTTACCGACAACGGCCTGCCCGCCGGCGTCGCGCGTTTCCCGATGCGCCTCGGCACCGTCGTCAACGGCCAGCCCGCCTGTTGCCTCCAAGCCGACCTCGCCGTTCAGGCCTTGGCACCGCGGGAGAGCCTTGAAGGCTTTCCCGTCACCCTCACCAACGTGGTGTCCAACCTCGGCCCGTCACGCGCCGTCGGCGTCCGCGTCCAAAGCCGCATCCCCGACGCCGGTGGCCTGGATAGGATTCTGACCCCAACGAACAGCACCTGTTCGGTGGCGGGCACCCTGATCACTTGCGACCTCCCGCCCATCGCCCCGCAATCCAACGCCACTGTCCTCATCACCGTCACCAACCTGCCCGTCGGGGAACACCAGTTCATCAGCGTGGTCAGCGGCGTCCACGTGGATCCCCAATTCGCCAACAACTCCGCCGTCGCACGTACGCGCGTCGTGCCCCCCGATCACTTCTCCGTCAGCGCTTCTCCCACCTGGGAAGGAAGCAACGCCTTGGTCACCGTCCGATTACACCCGGAGCGCGATATCCAAACCTCGGTGACCCTCTCCACCGCCGACGGCACCGCCATGGCCGCCCGACGCGACTACGTCCCGCTGTCGCCCACCAACCTGGTGTTTCTCCCCAAGCAAACCGCGGTGTCTGTCCTCATCCCCACCCTCGGCGACGACGAGGATGAACCCGACGAGTACTTCCTCGCCCGGCTCAGCAACCCCGTCGGCGCCCCCATCAGCGTCGCCGAGGCGCAGGTCTGGATCCTCGACACCAACCTGCCCTGCCTGTTAATTATCGGCGACCTTGAAGTCAACGTCGGCGTCGAAGGCCAGGCCGTCGCCTTCGTCCCCGTCTGGCTCTCCTCCGCTTCCCAGACGAACATCACGGTCGACTTCGCCACCCGCAACGGGACCGCCATCGGAGGCCTCGACTTCGAACATCGCACCGGCACCCTCACCTTCACCAACGGCACCACGAAACAGGAAATCCCCCTCGTCATCAGCGGTAACACCCTCGACGAAGGCCGCGAGCACTTCTTCGTCGACCTCAGCAACCCCCGCGGCGCAACCCTTTGCGATCCCACGGGCGTGGTGACCATCACCGAGATTCCGCGCGCACGCCTGACGGTGGCCGACGTCGAAGTCATCGAGGGTCATCCGGGTCAGACCAACCACGCCCGCTTCGCCCTGCGGCTCGACCGGCCGCTGCCAAACCCCGCGTCAGTCGACGTGTCCACCACCGACGGCACCGCCCTCGCCGGCCTCGACTACGAACCGCTGTCTCCCACCAACTTCACTTTCACGCCCGGCCAGACCAACCTCACCGTCACCGTCCCGATCGTCGGCGACCTCGAGCCTGAACCCGACGAGACCTTCCTCCTCCTCCTGACCAAGCCCCAGAACGTCGTCCTCGCCACCGACCGCGCCACCGCCACCATCCGCGACGACGACGACGAGTGCGCGCCTACTCCTTGTGGCATCGTGGCGTGGTGGTCCGGTGAAGGTGACCTCGCCGACCGCATCACCGGCCTTCCCACCGAGAAGCGCGGCCCGGGCCAGGTCTCCTTCCCACCTGCCCGGGTCGGAACCGGCCTGCGTTTCGATGGCGCCGCCAACCTCGAGACCGCCGATTCGCCTTCCTTCGCCCTCACCAACCTCACCATCGAAGCCTGGATCCGCTGCGACGGAATCGGACCGGAGAACCGGGTGATTCTGTACAAAGGAGCCAACCGACTCAATGTCACCACCTCCTACGTCCTCGTGATCCATGGCCGGGCGCCGAGCACCGTTGGTGCGCAGGGGAAGGTCTGGGGGGCTGATGTCCCGGGCACCCTCGTCTTGGCCCTGAGTGACGGCGTGCGCGATCACGGCTTCCATTCCCGCACCGTGGTGCCCCTCGGGCAGTGGGTGCACGTCGCGGCCACGGTTGGACCCGACACCGTCAGCCTCTACCTCGACGGCACACTGGACGTGGCCTACCCGCGGGAAATCGTGCCGCTGCCAAATCGCAGTCCCGTCCAGATCGGGGGCATCACCGCCGAAGGTAACCGGTTCTCCTTCGTCGGGATCATCGATGAACTGTCCCTCTATCACCGCGCCCTGAGCGCCGATGAACTGCGCGCCATCTACGACGCTGGCGCCGCCGGCAAGTGCCTCGAGGCCCCCACCGAGCCTGCCCTCAGTGTGTTGCAGCCAGAACCCGTTGCCGAAAACACGCCCGGCGGGGTCGTCCGCCTGACCGTCCGCCTCTCGGAACCACCCTGTCGCCCCGTGCGAGTCCGTTACTCCACCGAGGATCAAACCGCCCTCGCCGGCTCCGATTACGTCGCCGCCAACGACTGGCTGTCCTTCGAACCGGGCCAGACCGAACAGGAAATCGTCCTCACCATCCTCGACGACCGCGTGTCCGAACCCCCCGCAGAGACCTTCAAGCTGCTCCTCGCCGAACCGCTCAACGCCGTCCTCGGCAACGCCAGCGCCATCGTCACCATCCTCGACAACGACCCCTGGCTGTCAGATATCCCCAACCAGGTGATCCACGAGGACGCCGCTGGCTCGGTCAACTTCACCATCGGCGATCCCGACACGCCCCTCGAGCAACTCGTCGTCACGGCCACCTCCTGGCATCCGTCCCTGATCCCACAAGCCGAACTCAAGCTCGCCGGCAGCGGCACCAACCGTACCCTCGCGTTCCGGCCCGCCGCCGACCTCTTCAGCACTGGCCCCTTCGGCGACGCCTGGATCTTCGTTGCGCTCAGCGATGGCAGCGAGTCCGTCGGCCGAACCTTCAAGGTCACCGTCCTCCCGGTCAACGACCCGCCCCGCTTCACTCCCGGCCCGGAGGTGTCCGTCAACGAAGACGCCGGCGCCATCACGCTCCCCGGCTGGGCCACCCAGCTTTCTCCCGGCCCCGCCAACGAGCGGGACCAACAGCTCAGCTTCACGCTGACCCCTTCCGCGCCCGGCCTCTTCAGCCAGGCGCCCGCCCTCGACCCCAGCGGCACGCTCCGGTTCAACCCCGCCCCCAACGCCTTCGGCACCAACACCGTCACCGTCGTCCTCCGCGACACCGGCGGCACCGAACGCGGTGGCCTCGACTCCTTCACCCGCCAGTTCAACCTCGCGGTCCAGGCGGTCAATGACCCGCCCACCCTCGACCCGATCGCCGACCGTTCCCACCGCGCGAACACCGCGGCCCAGACCGTCCCCCTCACCGGCATCACCACCGGTGCACCCAACGAAATCCAGTCCCTCACCGTCTCCGCTATCTCTGACAACCCGGCCTTGCTCGAACCGACGGTCAACTACAGTTCTCCCGCCGCCACTGGCACCTTGACCTATCAACCGAAATCCGGTCAGGCGGGCACCGCGACGCTCACCGTCTCCGTCCGGGACAATGGTGGCGTCGATCGCGGCGGTCAGGACCAGGTTCAGCGCTCGTTCCGGGTCACCGTCCTTCCCAACCAACCGCCCACCGTTCGCCTGACCGCCCCCCTCGATGGCCAGGTGTTTCGGGCCCCAGCCACCGTTCCCTTGCAGGCCATCGCCACCGACCCCGACGGCCAGATCGCGCAGGTCGAGTTCCTCGCCAACGGCCGGGTCATCGGGCAGGACACGACCGATCCCTACCAATTCACCTGGGCCGGGGTGACGGCCGGTACCTACGACCTGGTCGCCCGCGCCACCGACAACGACGGCGCCTTCACGAATTCCCTCCCTGTGTCCATCACGGTCTGGGAAGGCATCGTCATCACCCTCACCAGCCCCGCCACCAACACCACCTATTGCCCCGGTGCACCCATCGCGTTCGCCGCCACCGTCTCCGGTGACCTGCCCCCCGGCAGCGTCGTTGAGTTCCACACCAACGACGGCTTGCTCGAGACCGCCACCACCGCACCCTTCGCCGTCCTGCGCCGGCAGGGCCTGACCGCGGGTTCCTATCGGGTCCACGCCCGACTTCTCGATGGCTCGGGTCAGGAGCGCGCCCGGTCCTACACCCACCCCTTCGAGGTCCTCGAAGTCTGCGGCGATGTCGCCATCCTGAAGAACTACGATGACTCCCAGATCACGCAGATGGAGGACCTCCTGCGCGCCGAGCGGATGCTCCCCTTCGTCCGCAACGGCGTGGATGTCTTCGCCCAGGGCGAACCCACCTTCGAACGGCTCCTCGGCTACAAGCTCATCATCTGGGCCGGTCTGTCCCGTCCCGGGGAAGGCTTGACCGACGCCGACGTGGCGTTGCTCAGACGACTGCGCGAGGCGGGCAAGTCCTTGTACCTGATCGGCCCGCAGGTGATCAGCGACACCAACCGGCTCAGCCCCGCCGTCGCGGCCCAGTACGCCGCCCTCGCCAACCTGCAACCCGTCGCCCCCCTCCAGTCCGCCGGCCTGCTCACCGCGCATCCTGCCGGTTACGGCGATCCCATCTTCCAGACCACGCCCGGCGGCTTCGTGGTGCCCCCGCTGAACTTCAACGTCGGTTCGGTCCAGCGAGGAGCGCTGATCGACACCAACGAATTCCAGGTCAAGCTGAGCGGCGAAGGCGACCCGGTGATGATCGTGACCCCGCCAGTCTGCGACCTCGACGAGGGGCAGGCCCGGCTGGCGACCCAGACCTTCGGCGTCGAGGAATCGACGGCTTCACAGAACCTGTTCAAGAACACCTCGCTTTGGCTGCTCCGCGGCTGGTATTGCGAGAACCTTGAACTGCTCCTCACCGCCACAGAGGGCCCGGCCACGGGCCGGGTGGGCGAGGTCCTGGTCTACGAATACACGGTCGATCACAGCGGGGCCTGTGGCGCGGCTGGCGTGACGCTCGTCGAAGAACTGCCGCCCGGCTGGCACGTCCGGGACGTCGAACTGGCCAACGGTTCCTGGGAACAAGTGGGGCCCTGGCTGTTCGTGAACCTGGGCTGCCTGGATGAGGCGGTCCGACTGACCATCCGGCTCCACCTCATGCCGACCCAGCCGGGCACCTTTGTGCATGGGATGCGTTTGCGGGCAGAAGCCGAGCCGTTCAATCCGGACAAACACCTCACCGCCGTGCAGACCGTGGTCGAGGGCACCGATCTGACCCCGCACCTCGAATGGCGCCGGGTGGGGCAGGGCGATCCCAGCTTCTGGCTCCTGGGCGCGGCGGGGATGGAGTACGTCATCCAGGAGAGCACCGACTTGCGGACCTGGCAGGACACCCAGACCGTGACCGGCCCCGAGACCCGCATCTCGGTCGAGGTGGGCCATCGTCCGGGCGGCGGCCCCCGCTACTTCCGCGCCCGCTGGCCTTAGGCCGGGTATTTCCTAAGAAGAAAGGGACATCTGCTTGATACGGGGAACTGGTCCTGGTTGGGTAACTGAGCTTCCGCAGAGAAGTCCGTCTGCCGCCGGTGCGGTTTTGCCGACCAGGGCGCATCGCTCGCTCAAGACTTCTGCGACGATTCCCGGACTTGACCCGCTCACGGATCCGTGGCCATTCTCGGCGATGCAGTTTTAGGTTCGTATTGGCTCTGACGGGGTAATGGTGTGGCAAAAGACCAAACCTCCCAAGCGAATGCGTGGTCTAAAAACTGCTGGTGAAGAGCGGGTTGGAGAGGTGGCCGAGTGGCTGAAGGCGGCGGTTTGCTAAACCGTTGTACGGTCAAAAGCCGTACCGGGGGTTCGAATCCCCCCCTCTCCGCCAAAACCCTTGAAAACATTGGTGAAACTCGCTGCCTCCCTTCTGCAATCCTTGCCCTTTCCCGCTTCCCTTCGCGGCACGTTGTGACGCTATTCCGGCGCGTTTCGTGTCGTAATCTGTCGTAACCAAGACCGCGGTTTTCCGAACCGTCGGCCTGGGAAAGCGGCCTTGCCGGGTGTCGTAACCTGTCGTAACCGCTAGCCTCGAGGTCCCGGCGGGCGTCCGGCTTCCCGGCCGCGGGGCGTCGTCCTGGGCGACGGTCCGGCGCCGTGGTCCAGGCGGAGGGCGTCCGGCGGTGGGGGCCGGCGGTACGTCAAAGCCGTGTTTGGCATACCGTTGCCATACGGCCTCGGGGCGCCGTGGGGCGCCGGGATCCTCGAGGGGTGTCTCCTCACCCGTCCGGCGTCGAAACGTGCGCCACGGGGGCGGCATGGCGCCGCGTCGGGCAGCCTGGGGGCCGAGGGGTCCGGCCGGTCGGGGCCTGGGCGGGGCAGTTTGAATTCCGTTTACAGGATTCAGCCGGTCGGGGTGAGTCGGAGCATTTCGCCTTTTGGCTAAGCTTGGGCAGGGCCTCGGGGGCGCCGCGGGGTCGGGGGGCGGGCATCCTGGCCGGCGGCAAGCTCGGGGCGGTTCGGTCCCCGTCGGGGTGCGGTCGGGGGCCTTCGCGGATCCGGCTTTGAGCCGAGGGCCCGAGGGGTCCGGCCGGTGTCTCGGGGTGTCGGGCCGTCCCGCGCCAGATTCAAGGGGGCCTCACGCGGCACTTCTCTCGGGCGTCCGGCGGCGCGGGCGGGGTGCCGGGGGCCGAGGGCCTCGGGGCCTTGCCGGGATTTCCCGGACCTTGACGGGCTTTCCCGTGTCTCGGGGGCCGGCGGCCGCCGTAGCCTCGGGGCGTGCTGTCATTCGTCGCTTGGAGGGGAATTGCGGTGCTGTGCCGGTGCGAGGGGTGCGGGCGGCTCGCGGTGGTCCGGCCGGTGCTGTTCGTGAAGGGCCCGGTGCGGGCCTGTCCGCTCTGCCACGCATGGCTTGCACTCGCCCTGGGCGACGTGGGCGGGACGGCCTCACCCGGCGCGCCGTTGACGCCACCGCACGTCGGAAGCGGGCGGAGGGTGTCAGGATAGCGGGCCCCGGCCTCGGGGCGGTCCTGGCCGGCGAGCGTAGGCCTGGGGGCCGAGGGCCGCGGGAGTCCCGTCACTTCCGCCGCGGCCACAACGGCGGCTTCGGTTCGCCAAGTCGAGTTTCCGGGCAGAACCGGGCCAGCCATTCAAGGGCGGCCTCCCGGTCGGCCTCGGTGCCGCCTTCGAGTTCAACTCGCCCGTCGAGGTATCGCATAAGCCGGGCGGTGCCGAAGCCGGCGAGCAAGGTCCCAGCGTCGCCTTCGTTCGCGTAACGCATGGGCGGACGGTAGCACGGGGGCGGCCGGCGGTCCCATCTGTGCGGGTCCGGGTCGGCCTGGGAAAGCGTCCGGGGCGGTCGGGTGTCGGCGGTCCCCGTGGGGGTCGGGCAACCTCGGCGCCGAGGGCCTCGGCTTCGAGGGGTGCGGCCGGGGCGGTGCTGGGGCGAACATCCTGGGCGGGGTCGGCGAGGGCGCGGGGCCTGGGCAGCAAAAACCCCGGCCGAGGAGAAAGGATAACCCCGGCCGGGGTGCGCTCCGCCAGCGTGAAGGAAAGTCACTCGCCCGCCACGGCCAACTCGATCAAATCGCCCGCTGGCGTTCGGATGTACGGCACGCCGTCCACAATCGCCAGTTCGCCTGGCTGAATCGCTTCAACGGATTCCCGCTCGCGGATCGTGGCGCGCGGGCGGGCTCGAAGGTGAACGGTGCGGGTCTTCATTTCGGCGAGGGGTCGGCGGTCACTTCGTCAACAAGTCCGGCCTCGAGGGCTTGGCGGGCGTCGAAAACAAAGTCGGGGCCAGCGAGCCAGCGCGCCACGCGGCGGGCCGGTTGCCCGGTCCGGGCGGCGAGCCAGCGGCAAAGCTGGCGGTTGCCGCGGTCCAGTTCGGCGGCCGCGCGGCGCAGTTCCGCAGCCGGCGCGATCAAGCAAACCGTCGGGGCGTGCAGCATCAGTTTCCCGCCGGGGTGCATCAACCGGCGCCGGCAACCTTGCAGCAGCCAAGTTCCGGCCGAGGCGGCGAACGTGCGGACATAGCCGGTGCTGTCGGCGTCCCACAAAGCCGGGAGCATTGCGAGGGCAACCTCCGCAGCGCCGCCGGGCGTGGCGAGCTTGAGTGTCACCCGGCGGGCCGCGGCAATACGTTCCGCCCAGCGGTCGGGGACCGCCAGAAGCTCGCCCGCAATCGTCACAACCGCGCTCCCGTCGGGGAATCCGTCGGCAACGTGCACCCCGGCCGCCGTCGCAATCCGCCCAAGCTCAGCGCACGCAGCGTCAAGCTCCCGTTGGCGCCGTGCCTCGGCCGCCGCGCGGTCCTGGGCGCGCAAGTTCGGGCGGCGTGTGTACGCTTCGAGCTTTGCCGGGTCGGTGCCGCGCCACGCCAGCAAGCCGCGGGTGTGGGCGAGCAACCGTTCCCGCAGTCCGCCGGGGGACACGGCCGCAGCGGCCCGGGCAACCTCGCGCGCACGGGCGCCGAAGTGATCGTCGAGGATCCCCTGCGAGACTGTCAGCGGTTCGCTCACTTGGCAGGCGGGGGCAGCAGCGGGCCAACAAGCCGGGCGAGGCTGTCGGCCGGGCAGTAACCTCGGCTGACGGTTTCGCGCAGTTGTCCGAGGCTCCGCGCAAGCGCCCACTGCATTGGGGTGATATGCCGGCGGCACCCGAACTTCTCCGCCAAGAGGGCCTCGGCGTCGGCGAGTTCGCGCAAGGCATCGTCCGCCGCTGCGAGCAACCGCGCGCCGGCCGGGGCCAGCGTCTTCGCGATTGCGGTCCGGGCCGCTCCAAGCGCCTGTTTCGCAGCGTGCCGTTGCCGTCCCGCAGCCTCAATGGCACTTCGTTTCGACTCGCCCAACGTGGGGCGCAAATCGGGGTCGGAGACGGCGTCACGCTGAAGCTGATACCAGTCGAGTCGGGCCTGCCCGTGGCTGCACGCGGAAATTTCCGCCTGCAACGCTGCTTCCTCGGTCAGGAAAGTCTCGAGGGCGGTCCTTTCGTCGGCCGTCAGCTTGAACCGCCTTTCGAGCGTCGGGCGCCAGTCAACCGCGGAGGGGGCCGGCAAGTCTTTCGGCGCCACGCCGCGGCTGGCGATTTCGCCCAGCGTCCGCTCAATGGTCGAAAGCTCAATCTTCGTTGTGGGTTTGGCCGGTTTGCCGGCCTCGATCTGCGCTTTTGTCGGTGCAATCATAGTCTTTGTCGTCGTCTCTCTACTAAGGGCGCCCTTGTTCGGGTCGGCCGGCGAAATACGCGAAAAGCCCAGCGTTTTGGCGGCAAAGCTTGTTCGCGGTGGCCAGTCCAAGGCCGCAGCGGCGGGCAAGCGCGCGTTGCGTTTCGGGGGCGCCGGGCAGGCGGAGGGCGTAGGCCAAGGCCAGAACGCGGGCGCCAACCTCGGCAGCGGGTGCTTCGTCGCCCAGCAGGAAGCCGATTAGCTCGCCAATCGCCTGTTCGCGTCCGGCCCGGACCGCGCCGGCGGGATCCTGGCCCGGGGCCCCGGCCTCGGGGTCGGGGTCCCCGTCGGGCTCGAGGTCCTCGAGGTCCTGGCCGTTGGCGTCGGGCGCCGGAGTCTCGCCCAGCGCCACCTCGAATTCGGATGCGGTCCGCCTCGGCCGGCGGGTCGGCCGGGAGTAGCGGCAAAGCGTGCACCAGTTGTCAGGCTCGGGCAGCGGTGCAATCGCCTTGCCGCACCCGCGGCAGCAATCCGCGGTTTTGACGGCGGCCTGGCTCACGCGCGGCGGCGAGCGGGTTTGCCAGCCTTCGCCGGCTCGGTCGGCGCCGTCCCGGGTGGGGGCGGCGAATCCTCCCCCCTCAGCGGGTGTTCCCTGGCTTCGAGCGCAAGCCGCTTGAGTTCGCGGAAGAAACCGTCGAAGGCCTCGGGCGCGAGGTGCTGGTAGCGTTGGCCAACCTCCTTCATCTTGGCCATTGCCGTTTCGATGGTGCGGTAAGCCTCGTCGAGCAATCCGCCGCCTTCGCCGGTCGGCCCCCGGCGGAGGTGGTCGATGAATACCTCGCGCGCGGTGGCGACGATTCGGCGGGTCACGGCGCCGAGGATTTCAAGCTGTCGCCTCAGCTCGGCTTGGTCCCGGATGCCAAGCCCTTGTTGCGTCACCTTGTATTCGTCGGGCAGCCGGTGGGCGAATTCCATCAGCATTTCGTGCGCGCGGTCGAAGCCGGCGAGGGCGAAGGCCACGGGCGCGAGTTCGCCGACTTCGATTTGCGACCGCTTCTCAAGAATGGTCGCCTTCGCTGTCGCCAACTTCGCCCGGGCTTGGTCCAGGTTCAGAGCAGCCGGCGGGGTGCCGCGGGTCAACGCCCAGCGCGCCACTTGCAGCAGGTTGACAGCGCCGTTGTGCGAGAATCCCGCGGCGCCTTGTGCCTTGGCCGCGCGCAAGACTTCCGGTGCGACGTTCAGCCTCGCGGCCGCGGCTCCGAGGGTCGGCGCTTTCAGCCAAGAGGCGGCGCCGTCGGGGGTGGTGGTTTCGGTGTCCGATGGTTTTCTTTTCATGGGTTTCATGGGTTTCTGAAAGGTCATTCGGTCGGGGGGGAATTGAAAAAATCTTGGCTCATGCGTTCTGACCGCGCCTCGCGGGCCCCTGCGTGACCCCCTTTTCTAAGAATTCTGGTAACACGCTCTCCCGCAACAGGTTGCAGAAGTGCCTTGGTTTCTTGCTTCTCTTCGTGGCATTCGAGTCGATGCGGGCAGTCGGCGCAGCGGTCCTCGGCCACTTCCAGGCGGGCCCGACGCCGACGGGCAAGCAAGTCCGCCAGTTCAGCAACCGCGCGGCGGACCGCGGCGCACTCGGCTTCGATGCGGGAAGGGTTCGCTGTCATCCTCTCCCCCCTCGCCGTCCCGGCTTCTCTGCCGGGCAATGAGTCTCCGCCCAGCGTCGAATGTCTTCGAGCCGGTCAGGAATTCCGGCCAACGTTTCGTCGAGTCCGCGCAGACGGTGGCCGTGCGAGTCTCGGCCGCCGGATGCGCCGGCAACGGCGGCAGCGGTCAGGGGTCGCAAACGGGATTCAAGCCCGCGGGCAAACTCGGTCGTCTCTTGGCTCATGTCTGGGGTTCTCCTATGCTTGGGGTTTCGTGTCGGGATCCTGGCCGTTCTGGCCAAGGAAAGCTGTTACTCTGCCCACCAGTGCCGCGCGCCAGCGGTCGGCGGCCTCTTGCTCTGCCACGGCGCGCAGTTTCCCGGATGCCTCGAGGGCGTCAGCCTTGGCCTCGAGCCGGGCCGCTTCGGCGGGGTCAAGTGACTTGGAAAGGCGGATGAATTCAATCCCCCTCTCTCCCTGCAAAAGACCTGCCGGAGTCTCACTCTCCCCGAGACACAGACACCCGCGCACCCTATAGGGGGTGCGCGGGTGTCCTGGGGGTGTCAGACTCGCGCAGTGCGGAAGTCTTGCGGAAGTCTCTGCGGAAGTCTCGAGGGGGTTCACGCGGCAGCCTCAAAAGGTTGGGGGTGGCGGGCGATGAACCGCTTCGGGTTCGTGCCTGGGCGGCGGATTCTCCACTCGAAGGCCTCGCCAGCGTCCAGCAGTTCGGCCAGCAATCCGGCCGCGCGTTTCTCTCCAAGGCCGGCGCGGGTCTTGGCCAAGGAAATCAAGGCATCCTTGGCAATGGGCTTGTCGCTCGGGATCAGTTGCAGCAAGTCCCCACGGTTCCCGGACGGCGAGACGGCCCGGAATTCCTCGCCCGGCTCCGGGTCGCGCCAAAAGATTCCGCCGCGGCCGTGGGCGATCAGCCGTTCGTAGGCCGGAAGGTCGGCCTCCGGTTCGCGCCAGCCAAGCCGGCGGCCACGCTTGCCCAGCTTGAGCTTGAACAGTTCCGGTGAATGCGTCGGCTCGAGGTAAAGCACGCTCCGCGGGAAGTTCGCCAGCTCTGCGGATCCGGCGCCGGCATAGGCAAGGTCGGTGGTGGGCGCCGACCCGTTGCGCTGTTCCTCGCGCGGCGGTTTTGGCGTGTGGTGAAGCAAAACAAGCGCGCAGTTGTGCGCGTGCAGCAGCGGGGCGAGTTGAAGGCGGAGGAAGGCCGACACTGCGGCCTGATCGGAAACGTCCGCGCCAAGGAAGCCAAACAACGGGTCCAGCCAAATCAGGTCGGGCTTGTGCTGCTTGACCAGCGGGCGCAGAACCGTGTTCACGAAGCCTTCGCCGGTCGCATCGTCCACGGTCGCCACGCGCACGAAGGCGGCGGCCTCGGCCCGCTCCTCGGCTGACAATTCCAGGCCAGCAAAGACGCCGGCCACCATTTCGGCCAGGTCGTTCGCGTCATTCTCGCTTTGCACAATCAGAGAGCGCAACCTGGCACTCGGGCGGAAGCCAAAGGCCTCTCGGCCCAGCGCCCAGCAAATCGCCAGTTGCGCCGCCAAGGATGACTTGCCAAGGCCAGTCCGGCCCACAAGCAACGTGGTTGCGCCGCGGCACAAGTAGCGGTCACGAATCAACTCGCCTGGGTCGGCGGCGTCGGCAGCCGGCAGTTCGGCCAGTGAAAGGGCTGTGACTTTCCCGGCCTCTGCGCGCTCGCCGGCAAGGTCGGCGAAAACCTCGGCCGCGGTCGAAAGCACGCTGTCAATGGCCGAGGGGTCGGCCTCGAGTTGGTTCCGAATCTCCCCGGCCGCGGTCATGGTTCGCCGGACCTTGTAGGCCTCGAGCAGCCGGGTCGCTTCAAGCTCGGCCGCTGCGGCGCCAAGGGCAAGGTCGGGCAACTCGCCCAGCATCAGGGTGCCCGCATGATCTGGGCCCAGCGCCTCGAAGACCGCGAGTTCGTGCACGGGTTCGCCCTTCTGGCGCAACGTGCGAACGGCGGCAGCGATTTCGCCCAGCGTGAGGCTTTGAAAAGAGCCTGGCGCGTGCCGTAGCAGGGCGGCCAGCGAAGGTGGCAGGCTGTCCCCGTTCCAGGCAATCAGAGTTCCGGCGACGCACTTTTCGACGGCCGCTATGTCAGGCGGGGGCTTCCGGGGCGCGCCGGGCTTTACACGGCCGCGCGGGTGTGCTTTGGTGTCCACGTTGGTTGACTGCGAGCCGCCGGCCCTTGAGTGAGGACACCGGCGGTTTTCGCTTTGTGGGTCAAACCGTGATGGAGACGCGCCGGCCGTCCAGCCACCGGGTGACATCGGACAACCTGAACCGAATGCACTTTTGCGTCAGCTTGAGGTGAGGCAATCCACGCGTGCGGCGCCAAAGGCGGACCGTGCGCGGCTCGATGCGGAGGAATCGGGCGACTTCCTCTTCGGTGAGGAATTCACTGTTTGGCGAACCAATCTGAGCGTTATCAGACATGCCGTAGGAGGTACGGCATGACACCTTCCCAAAGCTACCGCCTCAACTGTGGTAAGCCATGAGCATGGCCCGGAAGCGGGCGCCGATCATGGAAGTGATAGCCTCGCGCGTGCGGCCTGGGGAGAGTCTGCGGGTGGGCGTGGTGACAAGGGCGCGCAGGTCTGCCACGGCCGCGGGGTCGGGATAGGTTCGGAGGAAAGCTTGCTTGGCGACGGCCCACCAGCGCGCGCAGTTGTCAGCGTTCAACGGCGGTTCCGGCGCGAAGTTGGCGCGCAGAAAGTCCAGCAAATCGGCGGCAATCTGGCCGGCGGCGTCGGCCTTCCACTTTGTGAAACGGTCGGCCCGAACCGGCGTGGCGGCGCCGAGGTCCAAAGCGTCAAGGGTGGCCTCGGGGTCAGAGTTGCGCGGGTTGCGGCTTCGCATCAAAGGCCAGCGCAGTAGTTCTTGGGCCAGCGGTTTCAAGGCGGCCGGCTTGGCGGCGGCAAACTGGCTCAGAGCCTCGCATGTTTCCACCGCGATGGCGCCGAAGTGGTAAAGGGCTTGCCCGTCGCCAGCGCGGGCCTTGGTTGCGAGGGCGGCGAGGGCTTGGCGCGCGAGGGCGCCGAGGGCGAAGGTCTCGCCTCGGGCGTCAAGGTCGGCGAGGGCTTCCTGGGCGGCGTGCGCGGCGGGGTCGGCCTTTGACTCGAAAGCTGCGAACTGTGCCACAAGCTGTTCATCCGAAAGCGGCGTGGCGGCGCCGGGGGTGACGGGTTGTGGCGGTGCCGAAAGCACAATGAATTCTGGCGACTGGGTAACGCGGGGAAGCGTTGCCACCAGCGCGGCCATGGCGGGCGACTCCGCTTGGGTGCGGTAAACAAGAACATGGCCCCGGCAGCGGAAGGGCGGTGGGCGGGGCAAGGGAAGCTGCTTGCGCTGGGGCTCGCTGCTCGGTGCCGGGCCCTTTGCGCTCGGGCGGGTGGCGGTCTTCGGCTTGGCCTTCGCGTGCTTCCTGGGGACGGGCTTGGTTTTCATCGGCGGGGCGGGTCAGGCGTTGGCGGCCTCGAGGGCAACGATGTTTGACGGCGCCGAGGGCGTGACGCTGAACCAGCGTTCGGCGTCGGCCGGTTTCACAACCTCACGGTAGAACTTGAAGACCACGGCCGGACTGTTGCCCATTTCGAGGCTCACCCGGGCGGCGTCCTGGGTGGCGGCCAAGCGGTGGGATGCGTAGGAGTGTCGCAGGCCGTTCGGAAGCCACTTGATTCCCGCGGCCCGCGCGGTTGCCGCGGCGCGCTTGTGGTAGCAGTCCGGCCCAAGCTTCCAGACTTTCCCGGTCTGGCTTGCGTAGGGCGCCAACCATGCGCGCAACGCCGGGCAAACGGGCACCAGCCGGCGGGCCTTCGTCTTCGTTTTCTCCGCGGCGAGGGTCACGAATCCCCCCGCGGCAAGGTCCACGTCCTGCCACGAAAGGCGGAGGAGTTCGGCGGAGCGTGCGCCGGTGAAGGCGGCCAGCGCCACCAGCGGGCGGAAGTCTTCGGGCGCCGCGGCCAGAAGGGCGGCGAGTTCCTCCGGCCGGTAGATGGCCACGGTCCCGCCATTCTTCGCCTTCACGTTTTCGGTGGCTTCAACCGGATTGGCCCCGCGCGGGATGTAGCCTCGGGCCTCGGCGAAGCTGAACAACGTCCCGGCCACGGTTCGGAAGTTCCGCACGGTCTGCGCGGCGCCCTTCATCCCGTCAAGCCAGCGTTGCGCGTCGCCCGTGGTGACGCTGGCGATGGGGACCTTGAAGCTGTCGGCGAATAACCGGAGCCGGTTCCGCAGGTCCCCAAGGTAGCGGGGTGACGCCCCCCGGGATTCCTTGACCTTCAAGAGTTCGTCAACGCACTCGGCCACGCTCTTCTCGGGCAGGTTGCGCGGGTCCCTTTCGACAAGGAAGCGGGCGGCCTCGGCGATGCGGTTGCCGCCGAGAATGGCGAAGGCCTCGGCGAAGGAAGCCGCGGCAACCTCGAGGGCGACGCCGGTCGGGCGGAGGAGTTCAAGGGCGCGGCCGTAACTGGCCATGTCCCGGCCGTTCACTTGGGCGGCGTGCGACTCACCCGCGGCCATGAGCCGGGCGATTCTCTCCGCGTCGGCCAGTGCCCGCTCGGCGGTCGGGTGTGCGCGCAGCCGGCGGACGCCGCTTGAGTAGTCGGAAACCTCGAAGCCGTAAGAGCCGTTCGCCCGCGTGCGCCGGTAGACCTTCACGCTCACGTTGCCGACTGTGACCTTCCTTGGCCATTCCTTCGTTTTCGATTCGCGCCGTGTCATGCCGGAATAATGTCGCAATGTTGTCGTAATGTAAAGCTCTTTGTTGTCGTAGCGGGTGGGTCAAATGCCTGTTTAGCATTGAAAACAAAGGGTGAAACGCGAGTTTCTCGCGCCGGTTTATTTTCGGTTTGCTAAACCGTTGTACGGTCAAAAGCCGTACCGGGGGTTCGAATCCCCCCCTCTCCGCCAGATCCATCAAGTCGCTTCTGGCCAGGAACTTCAGGCCGATCCTCTGCTTCCGGATGGATTCAATTCAGAATGAGAATCCGGCCCTGAGGCAGCGGACGCCAAGTCGCCCACCCAGCTCGAGTTCGACCGGGCCACCAGGCAGAACATGCCGCTACGACCCCGGTGAGCGCCCGGACGGGACCGAGGTTGATCACAGCCGCTGCCGCTGGAGCCATATCAAGTAGGACGCCTCCTTCTCCCTTCTCAACGACACCGTCTTCCCCTGGCTGCGAGGTCTCGAGGAATGGCTCGCCAAGAACTCACCCAACGGCGACGACCCGCTTCCCGACACCTGCGAGAAGGATCAAGGTGAAGGCGTGGTCAAGGGAAGCGCGGGAGAGACGTCACGCCTACTTTCCAACCCGCTTCATGCTGCCCTTCCACAGGGGGAGCCAGGTCCTACCGTCATCGGCGGAGTACTCGGCCGCGAACGTGAAGCTGCGGCCGTCCGGTGCGTAGGTCAGCACGTTCCGCGTCTTGTAGGTTACTCCCTTGCCGTCGGTTCGCGTGCCTGTGGCGGTCCAGGTATTGCCACTCAGGGTAACGCGGTTCGACGTCACGCTGCCGTCATTTTCGAATGCGTACTCAAAATAGGTCTTGGCCACGGGATCGTATCCCCGGAGTTGGACCCCTTGGTAGATGTAGCCTTTGTCGCTCTTGTCCTCCTCTCGGTTCTCCAGAAAGAACCCCCCCAGGACCATCCGGGTGGTCGCCTTGCCCTTAAATCTGCCAGCAGCGGCGAACGGGGAGGGTTCGGCGGTGCCCTCGTAGCTCCACCGCCCGACACAACGCTCCAGCTTCGAGTGCTCGGCTCCGGGCTTGGGCTGTTCCGCCGCCTGAGCCTGAACGGCCAAGACGGAAACCACTCCGAGCGCTAACAGGACAATGAGGCGCGATTCGATGAAGCGCGCCTGTCTTCTGATTGTATGCACAGATGGACTCCTTGTTCGGTGGTTGGTGGCGTCACGCTGCGGTGAGAACAACATTCGCATCGGCAGCTCTGATCGCGCATACTGCACCCCCATCAGGCCATCCCTCCTTCCGGGCGGCAAGGGAATTCTCGGCCACTTACCCCAAGCGCACGGCCAATTCATGAGGTGGATCTGAGGTGCGGGCGCCTGACGAGGAGGAAACGTGCGCCACGGCGGCAGTGGTCTGCACTGAAATGGGCGCTGATGCAAGCCGCCTTCGATGCCCCAGGTCTGGCGGTTGAACTGCAGCCATTGGGAGGCGTCGAGGTGGGAGTTGACGAGGTCGGTAATGAGGCGGACCTCTTCAGGCTTGTGGCCTTGGAGATGTCGGCGGAGGCGAGCGACTTGCGCCGCGGGCAAACCGCTTAAACCATAGCTCTTGAGGTGCTTGTACGCCTCCCTGGCTCCGATAGATAGAGTGTAGAGCGCAGCTCCACGCGGGCTGCGCTCGATTGCTGATCGAGGGAGAGGAAGCGGCGCCGGGGTTGGGCAAGGGAACGGGAGGGTCGCTCTCATCTCCTCATTCCACCACCGTTGCCCGGTAGAACACACCGCCGCTCGGCGCCAGCGGGAACGGATCGGCAATGACCTGGGTCGCGTTCGTCAGCGTCACATCGCCCAGGTAGGCCCACATCTGGCGCCCCTGTTGCGGTCCAAGGAAGAGTGGCGTCTGTTCCAGGGTGTACGTGTACCCCGCGCCCCCGCGAACCGTCAGCAGCGGCGTCCCTTGCGCCAACTCAAGGCTCAGCCGCGCGCCCACCGACGGCTCGACCGTCACCGTCAACGGCTCGATGGGCCGGACGGTGGGTTCGCCCTCACCCGCCAGCCGGAACTCAACCTCGCCCGCCAGGGTCCGCGGGCCTGACTCCCCCGCCGGCACTTCCACGCCAAGGTTGAACTGGACCGGGTTCTGCCCCAGCAACCCTCCAAACACGACCTCGCTTCCCCGCAACTCCGGCCCGCCCAAGCCGTCCACGCTCACGATCCGCCAACCCGCCGGCAACTCGGGTCGGCACCGCAGCACGTCGAGCCGGTCACCCGCCGGGAAGCTGAACTGGCCGTGGATCAGGGCGACCCCCGGCGAGGGGCAACGCTCCGCTCGGAGGGTGAGCCGGCGCGAGGTGAGCGGCCGCGCAAAGTGAGCCTGGATCCGACGGGGCTGTTGAACCACGAGTGTCAACGGATTGCGCGTCCCGCTTGCCTCACCGCTCCAGCCCACAAACTCGTAACCGGGAAACGCCAGCGCCCGGAGCCGCACTCGCCAACCGGTGTTGTTGGCGGGCATCGGACGCGGTCGCGGCCCCTGCCGCAGGTCCCGCTGCCACTCGGCGTTGCGGCCCGCCGGGCGGTCGAGGGAGCCGGGCGGTCGGAGCGCATCAAACAGCATCGGGTTCCAGGCCTCCTCGACCACGAAGCCGCCCGCCGTTGCCGTCGCCTCGACCGGATGCAGCGGAATGACGGCATAGGACACAAAGAGATGGTGGGTGGTGGAAACCTCGACCTGGAGCGGCAAGTCCCGCTCCGGCGCGCGCCAGCCGGCAATCGTGCGGTACTCGAGGAAGTAGCTCCCCGGCGGGATGTCGCTATAGGACACCCCGCTGTCCCGCCACGCCTCTTCTCCCAGCAACCGCCACCCGGCCCCCGCGGCCACCGCTTCGGGAGGCGAGAGGTTCACGATCACCACCCGGGGCAACGGAGGCGCTGCGGCGATGTCTGGCACGGGCCCGCCCAAGGCCGCAAGGATGAGCCCGGTGATTCCCCAAGAACGACCACGGCCGCCGGGCCGCCGCGCTGCGCAGCCGCCTCGCCTTTGTTCTCGCTGGAATAGGATCTTCATCGAACGGTGGAGTTGGTGACGACAAAGTTCGTGCCGCTGGTGAACACCCGGGTGGCACCGCCCGGACCCGTGAACCGGACCACGCTGGTGGCGAAGCCGAAGGATACCGAGGTTGGTGGCAGGTTCGTGGCGATGGCTGCAGGGGCGGGTGCCGGCCGCGGCTTGAAGGTCAGAACTCCAGTCCCGACCAGCAGCAGTCCAACCGCGACCACCCCCGCCTTTGTCGCGCCGGAGACCAGGCCGGTTCCTCCGGCGGCGGCAGCAGCGGACCCACCGGAGGCGACGTGGGCAAGGACCATCTTGCCCAGACCCTGCATCAGCGCCGCCGGCGCCGGCGCGGCCTGGGCCGCCTCGCCCAGCAAGACGCCCAGTGCCGTGCCACCCACCTGCACGCCCTGGCGGCGCAACAGGCCCCGCAGTTTCTCCAGCGCGGCGGCCACGCGCCGCGAAACCGTGGGCTGCGAAAGGCCGCGTCGCTGCCCGATCTGGGCCATGGTCCGGCGCTCGAGGTAATGTTCCACGAGCAGTTCCCGCGCCCCGGCCGGCAGGGCCGCGAGCGCCTCATCGACCAGCGGTTCCACTTCATGCCAGGTGTGGGCCTCCGGAACCCCGTCCGCGGCGTAGGTCTCCTCGCGACGCCGACGCGAGCTGTTCTGCCGCACGAGATCGATGGACCGGTTCGTCGCCACCTGATGCAGCCAGGCCCCGACGGAACCGCGGATGCGGTCGGCGCGTTGGCAGAACTGGAAGAACGTCTCCTGGGCGACATCGGCGGCGTCGGCCTCGTTGCCCAGGACGCGATGGCAGGTGGCGTACACCATGTCCGCGTGCTGGACGACGGCTGCCGTCAGGGGGTCCGGTCCCCCGTGGCGGGCGAGGGCCTCGAGGATCAACCGTCCCTTTCCTGGCGAGGTGTGCATGCGCTGACAGGCGTTCACCGTAAGCCGTTTCACCGGATAGTCGAAGCCGGGAGGCGTTTCATTCACCCCTTCGCCTCCTCACGTCGGCGCCTACGGTCCGGTGGAGGCACACGAGCGCAACTTGACAGTTTCAACTACGTGGACACATTAAGCACCAATTCGCTGCAAGGGATTCAGGGAGCGGTGAACGCAGTCACAACATGACCAAACACACATGAAACGAACTCTGCTCATTCCCAGCCTCGTCACCCTCCTCGTCGGCGGGACGCTCAACACCTCCGCCTCGGTCCTCTTCGGCGTCCGGTTCGCTGGCTTGACCGACCTCTATGAGCTCGATCAAACCTCGGGCTCCCTCAGCTCCATCGGCCCGTCCGGACGCGATGGCATCGGCGATCTGACAAGTGACACGCGGCCTGGATCCCAGCGGATCTGGGGCATTCGCATCTCGGAAAACCGGCTGTACGAGTTCAACCCGGCCACCGGCGCGGGCACCCCGGGGGCCGTGCTGAACAGCCCGGATAACATGGTCTCGCTGGCCTTTGATCCGGTCGGCGGCAGGCTCTACGGCAACACCTCGCTGGGTTTCGGGGCGCCCTTCGATGCGCTGTACGAGATTGATCCCGCCACGGGCAACAGCACGTTCATCGGGCGGATCGGATTCCATAACGTCTATGCGCTGGCCTTCGACCAGGCGGGCCAGCTCTTCGGCGTGTCCGACGAGAGCAATGAGTTCATCAGCATCAGCACGGCGACCGGGAACGGGGCCTTGATCGCGCCGCTGCCCCTGTCCTTCTCGTTCGACATCGCGTCGCGACCGGAGGACAACACGATGTTCCTGGCCGACTCCGGCACCTTCTCCCTGTACACCATCGACACGGCCAACGGCCTCACGGCGCTGGTGGGCCCCTACAGTCAGTCCGAGAACATCGTCGGGCTCGCCTTCTCGGCCATCCCGGAACCGTCCACGCTGGCCAGCGCGGGATTGCTGGCCGGACTGGCCGTGGGTAGTCACCTCTGGCGTCGTCGCCGCGCGGCCCGTTCCTGATTCGGAAACTACCGTTCCGCGGACGTAGGCGCCGACGTAAGGAGGCGACGGGTCGTTGCCCACGGCTCCCAACGCCTCCTCACGTCGGCGCCTACGGTCCGGCCAACTCCGCCCTCGCCCGCGCAGCGGGCGCCAGCTTTTCGTCGTGTTTTCTCGGACGGGCGGCGACACCCTGTCGGGCGTATGAACGCCGCTCTGTTCGACCCGGTCAGCCCCGAGACCTACTCGGTGCGCACCAAGGGTTCTGGCCCGGCCGGTGCCTTGCCGCTGACGGCCGATCTCCTGCTCAACCGGCCCAGCGGGGACCTCTTCGGCTGGACGCAAAACGCGGGGATGGGCTGGAACCCCGCTGAACTCGGGCGCCTGCAGTTCCTCGTCCTGTCCACCCAAGGCGGTTGGCGGGAACCCGACGGCCGGCCCGTGGCGCTCGGCTACCACACCGGCCATTGGGAGATCAGCGCGCTGGTCGAAGCCGCGGCCCGCGAGCTCAAGCAGCTCGGCGCGATCCCCTTCGCGGGGTTCGTCTCGGATCCCTGCGATGGCCGGACCCAGGGCACCACCGGCATGTTCGACAGCCTGCCCTACCGCAACGATGCCGCCATCGTCTTCCGCCGCCTGATCCGTTCCCTGCCCACGCGCGCCGGGGTGCTCGGCGTGGCCACGTGTGACAAGGGATTGCCCGCCATGATGATGGCCCTGGCCGCCATGCGCGACCTGCCGACCGTCATCGTCCCCGGTGGGGTCACCCTTCCACCGGAACGCGGTGAGGATGCGGGCAAGGTCCAGACCATCGGGGCCCGGTTTGCCTTGGGGGAACTCACGTTGGACGAGGCGGCGGAACTGGGCTGCCGCGCGTGCGGTTCCCCGGGTGGTGGCTGCCAGTTTCTAGGCACCGCCGCGACGTCCCAGGTGGTCGCCGAAGCGCTCGGAATGGCCTTGCCCCACAGCGCGCTGGCGCCGTCGGGTCAGCCCGTGTGGACTCAGCTGGCCATCCGCTCGGCGCGCGCGCTCCGGCAACTCGAGACTCGGGGCCTGAAGGGTCGGGACCTGCTCACCCCGGCCAGCGTGCGGAACGCGATGGTGGTGCATGCGGCGTTCGGCGGTTCAACCAACCTTCTCCTCCACATCCCGGCCACCGCGCATGCCGCCCACCTCCCGCGTCCCGCGGTGGAGGACTGGATCCAGATCAACCGGGCCGTCCCCCGGCTGGTCGACGTGCTGCCGAACGGTCCGGTGGGACATCCGACGGTTCGGGTGTTCCTCGCGGGCGGGGTCCCCGAGGTCATGCTGCACCTCCGCCGGCTGGGCTTGCTCGAACTCGGCGCCCTCACGGTCGCCGGCGTCACCTGGGGCGAGGTGCTCGACGCCTGGGAAACCAGCGAACGACGCACGCGCTTTCGCCAGCTCCTGCGCGAGCTCGATGGCGTCGATCCGGACGATGTCATCCTGCCGCCCGACCGGGCCCGGGCCCGCGGCCTCACGAGTACCGTGACCTTCCCGCGCGGCAACCTGGCGCCGGAAGGTTCGGTGATTAAGAGCACCGCGCTGGACCCGACCGTCGTGGGGGCCGATGGCGTGTTCCGTCACGAAGGCCGGGCGAAGGTGTTCACCGCGGAAGCCGCAGCGATGCGGGCCTTGAAGGCGGGCGAGATTCGCGCCGGGGACATCCTCGTGCTCATGGGCATCGGCCCGCTCGGCACGGGCATGGAGGAAACCGCCCAGATCACGATTGCCCTCAAACACCTGGACTTCGGCAAGCACGTCACCCTGATCACGGACGGCCGGTTCTCCGGCGTTTCGACCGGGGCGTGTCTTGGGCATGTGGGGCCGGAAGCGCTGGCGGGTGGTCCGCTGGGCAGGGTGCGGGACGGCGACCTCATCCGGGTGGTGGTGGACCCACGCCGCCTCGAGGGGCAAGTCGACTTCATCGGTGAGACGGATCGCGTCTTCAAACCGGAGGAGGGGGCCGAGATTCTGGCGCGGCGCCCGTCCCACCCGGGGCTGTCGCCGCATCCGGCCCTGCCCGAAGACACTCGCCTCTGGGCCGTATTGCAGCAGGCCGGCGGCGGAACGTGGGGGGGCTGTGTCTACGATGCCGATGCGATCGCCGCCACCCTGGCACGCGGCCGCGCCGTGTGAAGGCTCGCCCGGTGCATCCCGTTACTCGACCAGCCGATAGAAGCGGGCGCCGAGAACTGCCGGTCGATCCAGCGGGCTGAAGGCTCCCTCGACCTCGTTCCAGGGACCGGACAAGGCCTCGGCTTCCAGCAGTCGCCCGGGACCGTCCCAGTGCACGCGAACCCCGTCGTGGCGCTCGGTGATCGCGAGCCGGTTCTGGAAAGCTCCTGCCGGCGGCAGATGAAAGCGCGCCAAACCCCAACGCGGCTGATCGTTCACCCACCGGAACGACCCGCCCGCCAACAGGGTGCCGTCTCCCGTTACCGCCAGCGCGGTCACGGGCGGTTTGGCACCCCCCGCCCCCTCGAACGGCACGCTGGTGGTGCGGTCGCCTTGCGGAGTCCACACGGTGAGCTGTCCAGTGGTGCCGGCAGCAGCGGCCGTGGCTTGTCCCGCCACCGCGACCCGACCATCGCCCAAAAGGGCCACGGCGAAGACCCGGCCCGGCAGGCTCGTCCCGCCACCGGAGCCGGGATCGAACGACGCATCGAGACAACCGTTAGCATAGAACCGGGCCAGGTTCAGCCGCACGCGCCCGTCGAGCGCCCGGAAGCCGCCGCCCGCGAACAGACGACCGTCGGCCCGCAGACCGATGGCCTGCACGACGGGCGCCGACGCCAGCTTCGCAGACCCCACGTCAAGGCCGATCGCAAAGTCAGGGTCCAGACTCCCATCCTCGAACACCCGGGCCAGCGAGCGGCGCGCCTGCCCGTTCACCGAGTCAAAGTAGCCGCCGACCACCACGCGACCATCCGGTTGCACCTCCAACGCCAGCACCATGGCCCGGTCCAGACCAATCTCGAAACGCGGCTCAAACCCCGGATCAGGCTCGCCCTCGGAACTCAGCCGCACCAGGCCGAAGCGGCGAAGCTCGCCGAACTGACGGAAGGCGCCCCCGACCAGCATGCGACCGTCCGGGAGCAACTCGATCGCCTCCACCGAGGCCTCGGCCGCCGCCGCCCCGAACCCCTCGTCCAGGGGCCCGTCGGCTAGCAACCGCGCGAAGTTCCGCCGCTCGAATTCCGCCACGCGGTCGAACCACCCTCCCACGAGCACGCGACCGTCCGGTTGAACGGCCACGGCATGGACCACCGCCCCCGCGTTCAACGCCGCGTCAAAGCCCCGATCCACGCGCCCCTCATCGGTCAACCGCGCCACCCCATGACGCCATTCCCCATCCACGCGCTCGAAATCGCCCCCGATGAGAACCCCGCCCGCCGGGAGCGGCGCGATCGCCCGCACCTCGCCCCCGAACTCGAGCAGCATGTCCGGACCCGAGAAACCGGGATCGACGCGACCATCGTCTTTGAAACGGGCCAGGCAATGGCGGGGGCTTCCACCCGCTTCCTCGAACTGACCCGCCACCAGGACCTGACCGTCGGGTTGCAGCGCCAGCATGTTGCCGAACGCGCTCTCGTCCGTCCCCAGACCCGGTCCCGGCACGAACGTGGCATCGGTCACCCCCGCGGTTGTCAGTCGTGCCAACCCCATCCGCTCCGCACCGCCGGCGTACCAAAAACTCCCCGTCACCAGCACCTCGCCCCCCGGCAGCAACTGCAGATCGTAGAGCGTCGCTTGCCCTCCGGCCACGCCGGCATCCGCCTCGAAACCCGGATCGGGCTCGCCCTCGAAGGTGAGCCGCATCAGCCCGCCGCTCGCCACCGATCCCACCCGGTCGAACACGCCCGCCACCACAATCCCGCGGTCCGGATCCACCCCCAGCGTATAAACCTGGCCTGGTGCCTCGCCCGCGCCAAGATCCGCCACAAAGGTCGTATCAAGGCGACCGTCCGGGTGCAGCCGCGCCAGCCCCGCCCTCGGCGTGCCGCCGACATGGGTGAAGCTGCCGCCCACCAGGATGCGGCCATCGGGTTGCTGCGCCAGGTCATGCGCCACCCCGCCCTCGAGGCCCGCCCCCGGATCGAAACCGCGATCCAGATACCCCTCGGACGTGAGCCGCGCCAACCCGGGTCGCGACTGATCGGCCACGCTGCGGAAATTCCCCCCGACCAGGATCCGTCCGTCGGACTGCAGCCAGAGCACGCTGACATAAGACCCCGTGGGCCCCTCGAGCAAGGGGCGGAACTTCTGGTCCAGGCTGCCGTCCGGATGCAACCGTGCCAACCCGGCACGTGGCGCTCCGTGGACAGCCGTGAATTGACCGGCGATCAACACCTTGCCGTCGTCTGGTTGAACGGCCAGGGCGTACACCAGGCCATCGACGCCCCGCCCTGCGTTGAAAGCAAGATCCACCGTCCCATCGGTTTCCAGGCGCGCCACCCCGGCCCGCGGAACGCCCCCCACCAGCGCGAAGTCGCCGGCAATCAACACCTTGCCATCGGGCTGCGTCGCCACAGCAAACAACACGGCACCTTGGCGGGTCGTGATTGTCGGCCGGAACATCTCGTCCAACGCCCATTCCGCGTCGCCGACTCCGGCCGCGCCAACCCACACACCCGTGGCCAGGGCAACCACCCCTCCCAACCACCACCCGGGCTTCGCACTTCGATCTCGCACAGCTCAGGTGCGATGGTAGCAAGAGCCTGGCCAGATGGGGAGCCCGTTCGCGAGCGAGACCCCCAGAGACGGACCTCCGCGGCCGAGCCCATCCCGGAGGGATGCCAAGCACCTGCGCTCCCCGGGTTCACGCCTCCCTCAGCCCCATCCCCAATGTTCGTAATCGGCGGAGGATCCAGAGGGCAGGGGGTATCTCCGCCGATTGCGAACATAGGGGATTACGGAAAGCCGCTGATCCCCCCCCCCAATTCCCGATGTTCGAAATCTGCGGAGGATTCAGCGGGCGGGGGTTTCTCCGCCGATTGCGAACATAGGGGATTCGGGGAAGCCGGAGATCCCCTCCGCCCAATTCCTGATGTTCGGAATCTGCGGGGGATCCAGGGGAAGGGAGTTTCTCCGCCGATTGCGAACATAGGGGATTACGGGAAGCCGGAGATTCCCTCCTCCCCCCCCAATCCCCGATCTTCGAAATCTGCGGAGGATTCAGGGGCAGGGAGTTTCTCCGCCGATTACGAACATAGGGGATTAGGGGGAGGCGGAGATTCCCTCGGTTCAATTCCTGATGTTCGGAATCTGCGGAGGATCCAGGGGTAGGGGGGGTCTCCGCCGATTGCGAACATAGGGGATTACGGGAAGCCGGAGATCCCCTCATCCCAATTCCCGATGTTCGAAATCTGCGGAGGATCCAGGGGTAGGGGGGGTCTCCACCGATTACGAACATAGGGGATGAGGGAAGTGACGTGGTTTTCTTGGATCTGCTCAGGGGCCATGAACCGACCAGGCTGGATGCCCCTTCTGCATTCTCCATTCTGCCTTCTGCATTCCAGTTCATGGGGAGGGGGACCGGGGCACGCGTTACCCGGCTTGCTTCTGCCCGGCAACATCGGAGTATCCCCCCATGACCGCGAGCGCTATTGAACCCGGGCATTGGAGCCCGTGCTGGCGGCGGGTCGGCACGCTGGTCGCGTTGCTGGCCGTGCTCCTCGCGAACGGCAGCCATTGGGTCGCGCTTCAAGCGGTGGCCTTCGGCAGCATGATCGTCCGGTACGCGCAGGAGGCGCCGCTGGCGGAGGCCATCGCGATGACCTTCGACGGCCAGCATCCCTGTCCGCTGTGTCACGCCGTACAGCAGGGCCGCCAGCAGGAGGAGAAACAACGACCTCAACTCGGTCTCGAGAACCGCTTCGAGCTGGGACTGCCCGCGACGGCGGCATTAACCCTGCGCTGGTGTCCCCCGGCTTGGGACGTGGCTGCCTTCGATTTCGCCACCTGGCACTCGCTTCCCCATCCTCCCCCGAAACCTCCGCCCAAACCCGCCTGATCCGGAACGCGGGTCCCCGCCCCGGGCAAGTCGAGAGACGGGGGGGGGAAGTTCGAAGTACGAATTCCGAAGTTCGAAGTGCGGGTTCGGAAGTTCGAAGTACGAAGTTCAAGTGCGGGTAAGTTCAGTGCGGGTTCCAGGTTCAGTTCAGGCGGGTTCGAAGTTCGAAGTACGGGTTCCGAAGTTCGAAGTGCGGGTTCCGAAGTTCGAAGTACGGGTTCCGAAGTTCGAAGTACGGGTTCCGAAGTTCGAAGTGCGGGTTCCGAAGTTCGAAAGTCGAAGGTCGCAGTTGGCGGAGCGAAGGCTGACTCGAGGACGTCGGGCCTGGCAGCTTCACCCCGTCATGGATCGGGTTCCGAAACGGAAGTGGTATCGGCAATGGATGGAAGCGGAGGTGTGTTGATGAAAGCGATTTTGTGTTGGGGCGGTTGGGTGGTGATGGCGGGCGTCGTTGGCACGGCGCGGGTGCAGGCGGCCGGCGGAGCGGTGGGCGATCCCCCGCCCGAGCGCATGCCGCGAGTGGTGGTGGTGGGTTCGAATCTGCCCGCGCTTGAGGAGGCGTCGCTGGCGGGTGAGCGGGTCGAGGCCGGGTTCGTGGAAGCGGCGCCGGTGCTGGACGCGGCGGGTTTGCTCGAGGGCACGCCGGGCGTGGCAGTGGTCCGAAACGGGACGCAGACGGGCATGCCGCAGGTCCGGGGTCTGCATGCCGACCGGGTCAAGGTGCTGGTGAATGGGATGACGTTGACCCCGGCGTGTCCCAACCACATGGATCCTCCACTGCACTACGTGGCGCCGTCGCAGGCCGCGTCGCTGCTGGTGTTGCCGGGGGTGACGCCGGTGCGGTTGGGCGGCGACAGCATTGCGGGCACGGTGGTGGTGGAATCGCCGGGGCCGCGATTCGGGACCAACCGCGTGTTCCGGCCGTTCGGCGAACTCACCGCGGGGGTGAATTCCTCGAACGACGGCTGGTCCGGCACGGCCCGCGCGGGGGTGGCCAATCGGGATTACAGCGTCGATTACGCCGGCTCGATCCAGCGCGCGGGCGACTACCGCTTTCCCGGTGGGCGGGTGCGGGCGACCGGTTATGACATCATGCATCACCAATGGCGTGCGGCCGCCGACACCGTAAGTGGGGTCGTGACGGCCGAGGGCGGGCTGAGCCGCACGCGGGACGCCGGCACGCCGGCGCTGCCGATGGACATGATCGAGGATGACGGCTGGCACGCGGCTGCGAAGTTCGATGGGTATCTGACGGTGGCCACGCTTGAGAGCGGGTTGTTCTACCACGAGACGGACCATCGCATGGACAACTACACGCTGCGTCCGGCAGGTCCGCGGCGGATGTTCTCCCCGGCGACCAGCGCGGATCTCGGGTTCAACGTCGGCACGGCACTCCCGCGTGGCGACCAGGTTTACCGGGTGGGACTGGATTTCCACGGCAACCGCTTCGAGGCGTACCAGCAGAACGCGGACTCGGGCATGCGACAAACCACGATCAACGACGGGCGGCGCGAGCGGCTGGGCGGCTACGGCGAATGGCAGGTGGACTTCGCCCGTCGCTGGCGGGGCTTGCTCGGGGCCCGGGCCGACGCGGTGTGGACGGAGGCGGGTCGGGTCGAGGATTTCTTCCCGGCATCGCGCCCGGATGCCGAGCGTTTCAACCAGCAGCGGCGGGCGTTCAGCGATTTGAGTCTGGACGCGACGGCGACCCTGCGGTTTGAGGCGACGGCCACCAGCACTTACGAGGTGGGGGTGGCGCGGAAGAACCGGGCGCCGAACCTGATCGAGCGGTATCTGTGGACGCCGCTGAGCGCGAGCGCGGGGCAGGCGGATGGACGGACGTATCTCGGAGATCTGGGGATCGATCCGGAGACCGCGTGGCAATTCGGCGCGAGCGGCGCGTGGCAGGGACCGCGCTGGCTGGTGCGGGTCTCTCCGTTTTACTCGCTGGTGGACGACTACATCCAGGGGGTGCCGAGGGATCGCCTGGACGAAGCCGGCCGGCCGGTGCTGCAGTACGCGAACCTGGGCCGGGCGGACCTCTACGGGGTGGACGCGCGGGCGGCGTGGGAATTCGTGCCCGCGCTGACGCTGGGCGGCACGCTCAGTTATGTGCGCGGGATCAACCGCGACAACGACGACAACCTCTATCGGATCGCGCCGCTGCGGGGGCGGTTGACGCTGGATTGGGAGCACGGCGGCTTCCACGCGGGGACCGATTTGTTGCTCGTGGCGTCCCAGGACAATGTGGCGGCCTACAACGGTGAACCGACGACGCCCGGCTACGCGGTCTGGGGTCTGCGGGCGGGTTATCGTTTCAACCGGTTCCTGGCCCTCGAGGCGGGTGTTGAGAACCTGCTGGACGAACGTTACGCGGACCACCTGGGCGGGATCAACCGGGTGGCGGGCAGCGACGTGGCGGTGGGTGAACGTCTGCCCGGCGCCGGCCGGTTCGGCTATGCCGCCCTGCGGTTCACTTGGGACTGAGTGCGGAAACGAGCCGGTGCAGACGGGAAGCTCAAAGTTCGAAGTTCAAGTTCAAAGTTCAAAGCTCAAGGGAAGTTCCAGGGTGTGCGACACCAATCTTCGAGCGTTCGTTCGGGGCTCGATTTTGCGCCGAGGCACCTGGAAAGCTCGATACCGAAAGGGTGGCTGTCCGCTGCGGTTGTTCTCTGTGTCCTCCCGAGCTCTGTGCTGAAAAGCCGGACCGGGATTCAGCCCAGAGCTCGGGAGGACACAGAGGATCAGCCGACGAGGTAGCCGGGATTTTGTCTCACGCCCAGTTCCAGGATTCCAGGGGTAAACTCAGCTCAACCCTGGCTGGCCTGAGGGCCGATTCTGGGTGAAGTGGCCCGCCGCGCTGCGTGGCGCTTGCGCGACGGGGCGCCGGATCGCATCCTCGCTGCGTGAGTGGCCCGAGCGCGAACGCCTGTTGTCCATGACCGAACCTGCGATAACGCCGGAACTGGTGGCCCGGCACAATCTGACCCCGGACGAGTACGCCCAGATCCAGCGCATCCTGGGACGCGAGCCCACGTACACCGAGTTGGGCATCTTCTCGGTGATGTGGAGCGAGCATTGCTCGTACAAGAACACCAAGCCGTTGCTGCGCACCTTCCCGACCCGGTCGCCCCGGATTCTCGTGGGGGCGGGCGAGGAGAATGCGGGGATCCTCGACATCGGCGATGGCCTGGCGATTGCGTTCAAGATGGAGTCGCACAACCACCCGAGCGCGGTCGAACCGTTCCAGGGTGCGGCGACAGGCGTGGGCGGGATCGTGCGGGACATCTTCACGATGGGCGCGCGGCCGGTGGCGGCGCTGGACTCGCTGCGGTTTGGCCCGATCCGGGAGGAGGACGCGCGGCTGGGACGCGACGCTTCCGGGGACGCGGAGGGGGCGGATTTGCGGGCGGAAGTGGCCACGAACCGCCGGCTCTTCACCGGTGTGGTGGCGGGGATCGCGCACTATGGCAACTGCTTCGGCATCCCCACGGTGGCGGGCGAGGTGTCCTTCGACCCGACCTACAGCGGAAATCCGCTGGTGAACGTGTTTTGTCTGGGCGTGTTGCGGCATGAACAGATCGCGCGGGGGGCGGCGCGCGGGTTGGGGAACCCGGTCTTCTACGTGGGACCCGCGACGGGTCGGGACGGACTGGCCGGGGCGGCGTTTGCGTCGCAGGACCTGACGGAGGAATCAGCCGAGCAACAGCGCGGGGCGGTGCAGGTAGGGGATCCGTTCATGGAGAAGCTGGTCTGCGAAGCGTGTCTTGAATTGCTGGCGACCGGGGCGGTGGCCGGCATCCAGGACATGGGCGCCGCGGGGTTGACCTGTTCGACCTGCGAGACCGCCGCGCGCGCCGGCACGGGCATCGAGATTGAGCTGGCGAAGGTGCCGCAGCGGGCGCCGGGGATGACGCCGTACGAGATCATGCTGAGCGAGTCCCAGGAGCGGATGCTCATCATCGTGCAACGGGGGCGGGAAGAGGAGGTCAAGCGGGTGTTCGACAAGTGGGATCTGCCCTGGGCGGAGATTGGCACGGTGACGGACACCGGCCGCATGGTGGTCCGGCATCACGGCCAGGTGGTGGCCGACATTCCGGCGCGGCTGATTGCCAACGAATCGCCCGTGTACCATCGGGAGGCGCAGGAACCGGCGTATGTGCGGGAAGTGCGGGCGTTCCGTTTGGATGGCGTGCCGGAGACGCGGGATCCAGTCGCGGACCTGCGCCGGTTGCTGGCCTGGCCGACGCTGGCGTCGAAGAACTGGGTGTATCGCCAGTACGACCACATGGTGCGCAACGGCACGGTGGTGTGCCCGGGCAGCGACGCCGCCGTGGTGCGGATCAAGGGCGACTCGCTGCCGCCGTTTTCCGCGGACCTCCAGGCGGCGGTGCCGAACCCGGACTTCGAGAAGTACCTGGCGATCGCGTCGGATGGGAACGGCACGTACGTCTATCTCGACCCGTACGAGGGGGGCAAAGCCGTGGTGGTCGAGGCGGCCCGCAACCTGGCCTGCTCCGGCGCCCGGCCGCTGGGCGTGACCGACAACCTGAACTTCGGCAACCCGCATGATCCCGGCCTTTTCTGGCAACTGCGGGAAAGCGTGCGGGGCCTGGCCGAGGCGTGCCGGGCCTTGCAGACCCCGGTCACCGGCGGGAATTGTTCGCTGTACAACCAAAGTCCGGCCGGGCCGATTGACCCCACGCCGACGGTGGCGATGGTAGGATTGATCGAGCGGCGGGAAGACATCACGACGCAGTGGTTCAAGGACGAGGGGGACGCCATCATCCTGTTGGGTGTCCCCGTGGATCGGGAGGATCCGCTGCAGGGTCTGGGGGGCAGCGCCTATCTCCAGGTGATGCACGGCCGGAAGACCGGCATGCCGCCGCGGTGCGACCTCGAAGCGGCCGGGACGCTGCACACGACGCTGCTCGGTTTGATTCAAGCCGGCGGCATCAAGAGCGCGCACGATTGCAGCGACGGCGGGTTGGCCGTGGCGCTGGCGGAGTGCTGCATCAGTCAGCTCGCAGGACGCAGCACGCCCCGGCTCATCGGCGCGGCGATTGACCTGACCTCGTTGGTGCCCGGAAGCGGGGCGGAAGGGGCGGCGTCGGCCCCGGTTCGGCTGGACGCCCTCCTCTTCGGAGAGACCCAGAACCGGGTCCTTGTCACCTGCGCGCCCTTGGACGCGGTGAAGGTGGTCGAGCGCGCCCGGCTGCTTGGGGTGCCGGCGCAGCGGATCGGCACGGTCGGAGGCGATTGGCTGAGGCTCAAGACCGCGGCGGGGGAGTTCTCGGTGCCGGCGTCGGAGCTGCATGACCTGTGGTGGAACAGCCTGGGTCGGGTGCTCGCCTGAGACGGGCTGGGGTGCGGCGGGGGGTCAAATCCTTTGTCAACGGGCGAATCCCGATTAGATTCGCCGCTTTGCATGCTGGCGCTCACCGAAATCCAGTGGTGGCATTGGGTCACCTTCATCGTCGCGGTCCTGATCTTCCTTGCCTTCGACCTGGGCGTTTTGCATCGGGAGGCGAGGGCGATTCGGTTCCGGGAGGCGCTGGCCTGGACGTGCTTTTTGTTTGTGATGGCGTTGACGTTTGCCGTCACGCTGGTGCCGGTGCGGGGGAAGCAGGAGGCGCTGGAGTTTCTCACGGGTTATCTCATCGAGCTGTCGCTCTCGATGGACAACGTGTTCGTGATCGCGATGATCTTCGGCTACTTCAAGGTGCCGCTCGAATACCAGCATCGGGTGCTGTTCTGGGGCATTTTGGGGGCGCTGGTGATGCGGGGGCTGATGATCTGGCTGGGGTCGGAGCTGGTGGCGGCCTACCACTGGACCCTCTACATCTTTGGGATTTTCCTGGTGATCACCGGCATCAGGATGCTGCTGGGAGACGATGAGCACATCGAGCCAGAGCGGAACCCGGTGCTGAAGTTCGCCCGGCGGCATTTCCGGTTCAGCGCGCGCTTCGACGGTCAGAAGTTCCTGACCTACGAAAACGGGCGGCGGGTGTTCACGCCCCTGGCGCTGGTGCTGTTGATGGTCGAGACGTGCGACCTGGTGTTTGCGCTGGACTCGATCCCGGCGATCTTCGCGGTGACGCGGAAGCCGTTCATCATTTTCACGTCGAACGTGTTTGCGATTCTGGGGTTGCGGTCGCTGTACTTCGTGCTGGCGGGGGCCATCGTGTACTTCAGCTTCCTCAAGTACGGGCTGTCGGTGGTGCTGGTCTTCATCGGCTTCAAGATGCTGGTGATGGACTGGATCAAGATTCCGATTGGCCTGTCGCTGGGCCTGGTGGTGGCGATTATCACGGGCTCGATCCTCTGGTCGGTGGTGGATGCCCGGCGGCGGATGGCCCGGGGTTCCCTGTCGGTGGTCACCGAGCCGCCGACGGCCGACCCGGGTTGAGGTCGGGATCGCGACGGACGGCGATGTAGCTCTTGGTGAAGACGCCGAGGAACCGTTCGCAGAGGATCTGGCAATCGGGAAAAAGCACCCGCATCTCGGCGAGGCTGAGGAGGCGGATCTCATCGACGGTTCGGGCCACCTCCGCCGGGGAGGGACGGGTGAGCCAACCCCACGGGGTGATCCAGCGAACCAACCGTTTCTGGAGCGGGCGCGGCAGCCAGTGCACGCAGGGGGCCAGGTAGTGGGGTTCGAGGAAGAACTCGCGGGCCGGGGTCTGACACCAGAGGGCGCGCCCCGCACGGCGGAGTTCGGCGGCGAAAGCCTGTTGATCGGCGTAGCTGCCCACGTGCTCGATGACCGAGTTCGAGTACACCACGTCGTAGGTGTGGTCGGCGAACGGGAGCCGGCGGCCATCGCCCACCAGCACCCGGATTTCGTTGGCGGGAGATACAGCCGGTTCCCAGGGCACGGGCGTGAGGTTCAGGGTGTCGATGCGCGCGACCAGGCGGGGGACCTCGGCCCAGCCCCAAGGGTACCCGCCCACGTCGAGCACGTGATCGGTCAGGCGGGGTTGGAGGGTGCCGACGAACAGGGCGAAGCGCTTGGCGCGCCAGATGCGGAAGATGCGCGCGTAGAGGTCGTGAATGCTCATGCGGCGGGGCGCTGCGCCCTCACGCAGGGTGCGGGGTCAGGCCGGAGTACTCGTGATGATCTGGTCATCGAAGCTTGGCACCACCTTTTCGCCGGGAGCGACGATGAGGAACTCCTCGGCGGGCCATTGGCCGTCGAGCCAGCGCTGGAGCAGGCCGAGGTCGCCGGGGAGGGCTTCGAACTGCCAGCCTTTCTCGTGGCAGATGCGCTGGACTTCGGCCTGGCAGTCGAGGGGGCGGGTGAAGTCGAAGTCGATGAGGGTGCCGTGCGTGTAGTGGTTGGCCCAGTCACCCATGACCTCGAGGAGGTAGCGGGCCTGGTCTTCGCCGAACTTCTCGACCCAGCGCCGGTACTCCTCGCTGGCGACGGAAAGGGTGCGGGCGGGGAGGAAGGTGCCATGGCCGGCACTGGCTTCGGCGGCGCGACGCTTCGGGACCTCGAGCCATCCGGACGTGAAGTAATAGGTGCCGGGGCGGGCGGAGAAGCATTGCTGGTAGCGCTCCTTCGACCCGAGGAAGAAGGTGATGCAGTCGTGGGCGCGAGGGATGATCAGCCGGGTGTGCGGGGCGTGCAGTTCCTTGAGGATGCTGCTGCACAGGCCGTAGCCGATGAGGATGGCGTCGTACTTGGCGGCAGGCACCGCGTCGACGCGTCGTTGGATCTCGTCGCGTCCCTGCCCCGGGGTGTCGTGCAGGCCCTGGGGCAGGAAGTCGAGGTCCACCACGCTGGGGCTGCGGGCGGCGGCGAAGCAGATTTCGCGGAGGGCGATCTCGCAGGCGATGACTTTCAGCCGCAGGGGAGGCATGGAGCGTGGGGGCGGGAGGGTGCGGGTCACGGGCGACGGGCGACCCAGCGACTGGCGTTGCCGAGGAACTGGCGGTAGGCCGGGTTCTCGTAGGCGAAGTGGTCGTGACCAAGCTGGAGGTACACGACGCGGGCGGGGCCGTGGGTTTTGGCCCAGGCCAGCTTCGGGCCGCTGGTGGCCTCGGTGGTGGTGAGGAGGACCGTCACGTCGGGGTGGACGTCGAAGAGGTTGTAGGTCTCGTCGTGGATGTCGAAGTCGGCGAGGCCGCGGGTCACGGGGTGGTTCGGGTCGGCGACGTGGACGCGGAACTTGACGTCGTGGAGCCACTGCGAGCGTGCCTTGGGGACGCCGTCGCGCACCGTGGGTTCGAGGTAGTACTTGGCGCCGATGATGCGTTCGTACTCGGGCCATTTCTGGTAGTTGGCGATGGCGTGGTGGGTGACGACGAGGCCCTTGCCTTCGGCCAGACGGGCGAGGAAATCGGCCTTGGCCTGGTCGGAGATGGGCTGCCACATGTCGTAAAGGACCAGCACGTCCCAGGCGGCGGCGCGGTCGGCGGCGAGCCAGGCGTGGGCGTCGGGATGCGTGGCATAGGTGACCGTCAAGCCGCCCAGGGCGGCGAACATCTGGCGGAACTGGTTGGTTTCGTAATCGTGGCCGCCGGCGACGACGAGGACCCGGAGCGGCGGCTGGTCTTGGGCGGCGCGGGCCCACGGGGAGGCAGCCAGGCCGAGGAGGCAGGCCATGGCCAAAAGGCAGAGGGGGCGGATGGTTTTCATAGGTGCGTGCACGCAGGCCGAATAGGCGGAGCGGCGGGGTGGGGCAAGCCTATTCTTCGCGCCAGTGATCGAGGTTGAGCCGGGGGAAAAGCGGATCGAACGTCTCGATCTGGCCGAGCCACGTTTCGTCCACCGCCTCCTGGGTGATCTGGCGGTGGAGGGCGCTGAAGCGAAGGAGGTGCTCCCGGAGCCGCCGCTGCGCATAACCCGGGCTGGTGCCGGTGTGCAGGATGAACGGCCAGTCGCTGGCCTGCGCAAGGAGCAGCTCGCGGGCCGCCTGCTGGCGGGCGCGCAAGTCAACGCCGTGCGCCGGGGGCCAACGGTTCGCCAGCTCCGCCATCCGCCGCTGCGCCACGTCGAGATGGCGCCGGATCCATTCGTTCTTCTCGTTCAGCCACACGGCGAGGTGACCGCCTTCGCCCCAGCTCGAGGCGGCCGGCTGCACGAGCTGATGGGTGGCGTGCTGGGCCAGGTAGTCCGAGGGCGTGCTGAAGGCGAACGAGTCCGGTGCCCCGGTCGCTTCCCGAACGAAGGCGTCCAGGAAATCGAGTCCTTCGTACCACCAGTGTCCGAACAGCTCGGCATCGTACGGGGCAACGATGAGGGGCGGGCGCTCCATGAACCCCGCCAGGCGCTGGAGGCGGCCGCGGTGGACCTCGAAGAAGTGCCGCGCCTGGGAGCGGGCGACGCGTAGCGCCGCGTCGGGTTCGTAAAGCTCGGTGGCGCCTTCCGGGCCGGTGATGCGGTGGTACTTGAGGCCGGTGAAGCCGCGTTGGTCCGGGGTGGGCAGGTAGGGCCGGATGTACTCGAACTCGAGGTCATAGCCCGCGTCCCGATAGAAATCGCGGTAGTGCGGGTCCCCCGGGAATCCGCCTTGCCGGCTCCAGACCTGACGGGCGGTGTCGGGATCCCGGGCGAAGGCGGCCAGGCCGGTCGGGGTGAACACCGGGGCATAGACACCGAAGCGGGGTCGGGGACTCCCGTTCAGCAGGCCATGCGTTTCGAGGATGAACCAGCGCAGGTTGGCTTCGAGCAGGACGGGTTCGACGGCCGGATCGTAAGCGCACTCGGGCAGCCAGAAGCCGACCGGGTCGACGCCGAAGCAGGCGCGGTGAAAATCGCGGGCGGTGAGGACCTGGCCACGGACCGAGGGCCGGTGATCGGCCATGAGCGGCAGGACGGCATGGGTGGCAGCGCAGGGGATGATCTCGATCCGGCGCCGTTCCTGGAGCTGACCGAAGGCCTGGATGAGATTGCGGTCCGCCTCGAGCCAGAGCTGGCGCAGCGTACGCCAACGCTCGCGGTAATGCTCGGCCAGGCGGCGCCGGGCGGGCTCCCAGCGGGTGCGGATCACCTCGCGTTCCGCCAACTCGATCAGGCCGGTCAGCCGCCGTTCGTAGCGGGCCGTCAGGAGCGGGTCCAGGAGCATGGCCCCGAGCGTGGGGGACATCACGAGGGTCAACCGGGCCTTGAGCCGGTCGCGCTCCCAGGACAGGAGCCGTTCGAGCAGCGGCAGGTAACACTCGGTGAGCGCCTCGAAGAACCAGCTTTCCTCGAGGAACCGTTCGTGTTCCGGGTGGCGAACGAACGGCAGGTGCGCGTGGAGGATCAGGGCGAAATGGCCACTCATGGTCAAAGACGGATCGCGGAACGGCCGGCTCGCGGTGCCTTCAGGGAGCCCCTGGCTCGGCCGGCGGCGCCGTCAACGCCGGGCGGGTTGGATGCGGTCCCACTTCGCCGTGGTACGCCGTGCGACGGCGGAAGCTGAGCCGGGCCACCCGGGCGTCATCGCCGCGGACGGAAACGGCCTTTGCCCGCAACGCATAATCGCCGTCCGGCAACGCGAACCGGAGGGTGAACGAGCCGTCGGGTCGCAGCGGGATCGGCTCGCCATCGATGGTGACGTGGGCATCGGGCTCGGTCGCTCCGTACACGATCAACTCCGCATTAACGTTGAACCAGAAGCCCGGCCGCGGCGGGGCGGGCGGAGGTGGAGCGGCTTCGCTGGACCAGAGGCCTGCCGGGCCTGATGGGGCGGGCGGTTGTGGGCCGGGACCGGCGCCGGGGCGTCCTTCCCGCGGCGCCAACAAACTCACCGAACTCGGCAGGCTGAGGGTTTCTGCCAGGAGGGACTCGAGTTCCGCGGCGTGCACTGCCGACCAGTCCGGCGAAGGTTGTTCGACGAACCGCACCCGCCAGACCAACCCCTCGCGTCGCGGCCGCACCGCGTCCGGGCCGTAGAATTGCGTCGAGGGCACGGCAGGAGCCGGCGGAACGGCAGGAGTCGGCGGAACGGCAGGAGTCGGCGGAACGACAGGCGAACCGAGACCGGGAGCGGGAGGGGGTGGCGCCGGGGCGGGGAAAGCTGCGACCGGAGCCGGAGGGGTCGGGCCAGGGGGAAGTGCAGGTTGTTGGGGCGCGACCGGACCCGGAGCTGGGGAGGACTGCGGTTCGGCGGCGACTCCCAGTGTCGCCGTGATCGGGCTCGGCGGCGGAGGCGGCGGGGGGCTGACACCGCCGGGTTGTGCTTGGGGCGCCAGCGAAGTCGGGGTGGACGGCGCAGCCGCGGAGGGCGGTTGAGGGGAAACGGCTCCCAGCGCCGCTGGCGGTGTGGGGCGTCGTTCCGGGTGCGGCGGTGCTGGCGGCGGCGGCAGTGGTTCCGGAGCGGTCGGAGGTGGCTCGGTCGCCGGTGCGCTGGGCTCGACCGGGACCAGTTCGACGGTCACGAAACGCACCTTTTCGCTCTCCGCGCTTTCCTGGGGTGGCGTGCGGGCAATCGCGGGTTCCGTTAACCGCCGCCAGGCTCCCGCCGGTTCGGCGCAACCCACCTCAGCCACATAGACCGTGTCCGGGTCGTTGACGGGCACGAAGGCGGACTTCGCTCCGGCGGGTAGTTCGATTTCCTGGAAGCGCTCGGCCGGGGCCGAGCTGGCCCGGAGGCGGAGGCAGAGTCGTCCGGTCACCGACGCCCGCTGCGGCGCGGTGAGTTCCCAAGTCGCATGAAGGGTATAGGGATCGCGGGCGCGGAGCCAGAGCCCCGGCAGCGCGTAATCCGCTTCAAGTTCGAGGTCTTCCTCGGCCGCAGGTTTCGGCGGCGGTCCGGGGAACTGCGGCGCCGCGTAGCGACGGCCGGGTCCGGAGATGACCGGGGCGAGTTCGGTGTCGTCTTCCAGCAGGATGGGCGGGATGGGAACCGACCACGAGGTGGGCGAGGTGGGTGAGGACGGAGGGTGGCCGGCGGCGGATGCCCGGCGGAGGTGCGGGTGGGGGCGGCAGGGTGCGGGTGGCGGACTTGGGTGTCTGGGCGGGGGCCAGCCGTTTGACCGGTGAACCGCGCCTGGCCTGGGTGGGGGCGTTCGTGGCCGGTCGGGAGGGGGCAGGCGGCTGCGCCGGAGGCGGCGGTTTGGCCGGCGGCCGGGCCTTCGGGCGGGTGCGCGATGGCGGAGGGGGTTTCGGGCTTGCGGGTGTCGCCTTGCTCGCTACGGGCGGCTTTGGCGGAGCGACCGGGGGCAGTGCACGCGCTGCGGGGGGAGCAGCGGGCTTGCGTGCCGGGGGTCGGACCCGACTGGTTTTGCGGCTGGAGGCCGGGGAGGTCTTGGTTCGCGGCTTCATGCGCCGTTCGGATGGGGCGGATGGCATCCTCGACGGCGCCGACCATAAGAACGGGAGGTTGGCGTGTGCAACCGAAATTCCCGGCTTTCCGCTCCGGTAGGTCGTGCCGGTGGGCTTGCCTGAAAGTCGCATATCCGCCGTAGGCGCCGACGTGAGGAGGCGTTGCGGGTCAAGGGCAACGCCCGTTCGCCGCCTCACGTCGGCGCCTACGGTCTGTCGCGGCTCTATGCCGGGTAGGAAGTCTCCGGCCTAAGGCTGGGGGGCGGGTCTAGCGGGTGGCTCGTGGGCAGGAAGCAGGCCCCTGATCATGTTGGCTTGCTGCTCCTGCATCCGCCGGAAGCCCTCCAACTGCTCGGGGGTGAGCACGCCTTCGAGCGCCTTGACCTTCTGTTCGATCATCGCGTCCATCGCGGCGGCCGGGTCTTGCGAGTTGCGAACGGATTCGGGGAGCTGGCCGGACAACTGGCTGAGGGTGTGGTCGTACAGGGCGTTGAACACCTGGTCCTGCTGCTCGGACGTCAGCCCCAGCGTGTTCTGCATCTGGAGCAATTCGGCGTTGGCGACCAGCCGGGCATTGGCCACCGATTCCTCCCGCTTGTAGTCCTGGTAAAGCTCGAGTTGCTCGGGGGTCAGCAAGGCCTTGATGTCCTCCTCGGGGTTGCCCGAAGCGCCCTGCATCTGTTTGAGATCCTCGCGCGACATGCCGCCGGCGAACATCTTCTCCGCCGCGCCCACCGCCTGTTCGACCTGCCGGTTGAAGACGGCCCGCACCGCCTCCTCCTGCTCGGGCGAGAGGTTGAGCTTGGTCTTCATCCGCGCGAGTTGACCGAACAGTTGCTGTTCGATGGCACCCTTCATCATGCCTTTGATGCCCGACGCCATCGGGGCGGGTTGATCGTCCGGTGGTGTCGCGTCGGCCGGGGTGGCTGGTGCCTGGTCCGGGTTGGCCCGGCGGGCTTCGGTGACCGCTGCGCGCAGGCGCGCCACTTCGGCTTTCAGCTCGGTCTCGGCGGCGCGGAGGCGATCGAATTCGGCGCGATCACCGGCCCGCGCGCGGAGTTCGCGGACCTCGGCGGCGAGGCGCTCGGCTTCGGCGGCACGCGTGGCTTCCTGTCCGGCGCGGGCCTCGAGGCGGTTGATCCTCGATTGCTGCCAGAGCGGGACGGCCACTGCCGCCAACACGAGGACGGCGACCAGGCCGAGTTGGGACGAGGTGACTTTCATGGAGCTCATTTTCCGGTGCGGTGTTCCCGCCGCAAGGATATCTAACGGGACCAGACTTGCACGGACCAAATAGCCCGCGCCCCGACTCAGCTTCCCGAGGGAGGGGCACGCGGAACGCGCGAGTGAGAGCGCCGGGGTCGGACCACGGCAAGCCGTTGATCTTGTGAGATTTGCCGTGGATGTGAGCCCCATTCGAGCGTCTTGCGCGCCCTTTTCGACCCGGATTCCCTGATGCAGGGTTCGGCCCTCGTTCCCGGCAGGGGGTCACGCCGAACCGACTGGCTTGTGGACCAAAGACGGGGGTGGAAATCGTTGCCAACGGCTGGCCAGGACCGGCAGCGTCGGGCTTGGCGCTTCATACGGAAACACTTGCTGTGGTCCGACCCCGCGTTGATCGCTGGGGCACACCTTCGCCGTGAGCGCGGCGGGTGAGGAAGCGGGGTTGAGCGTCGTTACGATTCGTGCGAGAGATCAAGCCGTGCCGGTACGCAAGAGATGGGAGCCTTTGCCTGGCGGCGGTGGAGTGCTCGTCGAGTCGATCAGCCTGGCTGCAACTGCACCCCTGTGGGAAGGCCTGCCGCGACAGGCTCGAGCGGCAGAGGGTCCAGGACGTGACTGGCGGACGACCCGCGTAGATCGGACGGGAGAGGCACGGCCCGTAGAGCTAGCGCGGTGTGCCTATCAGTCGGCAGGCGTAATCGTGGACTTCGAGCAGGTACCCTCCTGCAGCAGTGGGGTTTGCACGCTACGAATGGGCAAGACCTATTACGTCCACAGCAGTTACTACATGGGACCGGGCGCGATCCATTTCGGACCGGGCTGTACGGTCAAGCTCACGAACAATGCCTACAGGTGCTGGTCACCTGCCAACCGTTGATCTTGTGAGCGTTGCCGTGGATGTGAGCCCATTCGAGCGTCTTGCGCGCCCTTTCGACCCGGTTCCCTGATGCAGGGTTGACCTCGTCCCAGCGGAGTCCGCCGAAGACTGCAGCGGACCAAGACGGGGTGGAAATCGTTGCCAACGGCTGGCAGGACCGGCAGCGTCAGGCGGCGCTCATAGAAACGCGCGGTCGACCGCGCGTTGATGCGGGGCACCTTCGCCGTGAGCGCGGCGGTGAGGAAGCGGGGTTGAGCGTCGTTACGATTCGTGCGAGATCAAAGCCGTGCCGGTACGCAGGATGGGAGCCTTTGCCTGGCGGCGGTGGGTGCTCGTCGAGTCGATCAGCCTGGCGGCAACTGCACCCTGTGAAGGCCTGCCGCGACAGGCCGAGCGGCAGGGTCAGGACGTGACTGGCGGACGACCCGGTAGATCGGACGGGAGAGGCACGGCCGTAGAGCTAGCGCGGTGCCTATCAGTCGGCAGGCGTAATCGTGGACTTCGGGCAGGCCCTCCCGCAGCAGTGGGGTTTGCGCTACGAATGGCAAGACCTATTACGTCCAGGTTACTGGACCGGGCGCGATCCATTTCGGACCGGGCTGTCGGTCGCTGCAATGCCTACGTGCTGGTCTGGGCCGCTGCGTTCGAATCGCTAACGCCGGTCTTCCGTCCACCGATGACGGCTTCGGCGAAGACATTGATGGCATTCAGGGCAGCGTGCCCACCCACCACGCCAACCCGGCTTTGTGGGTGTACGTGGACTTCAGCACCCACCGAAGAACAGCCGGTTTCGCTGGGCCAAAATGGCGGTGCGCTATGACGGCAATCCGGGCGTACGGTCCATTACGTCAGAACAGCCTCTTCGAGAACGCCAGACGGGGATCCGGAACAGCACGCTTGGTTCGACGATTGTCCTTTCCGGGGTGGAGATGCAGAATGTGCAGGGCCCGGTCAGCGGACCCTACCAGGGCAGCTACTCGGCGCCGCTGTTCTACACAAACAAGAGCTTCCGCGGGATGGATGGGATCGACGAGTTCGCCGGCGGCGATGATGCCGGACAGGTTGCGGACACAATAGTGCCTAATCGCGGAGAACTACTTCGTGGAGGCCCTCAACGGGATGGTGGCTGTCTTCGAAAAGGGCACTGGCAGGCGAATTCGACAAGCGCGGCCTTGGATCTTCTTCGGTTTGTCGCTAGGGGGTAATCCGCCCGACATCTACCCGAAGGGTACGATGACGGACCCGCGGGTTGTATACGACGCGCTAAGTCAGCGGTGGTTCGCCTGCCAGACCGACCTTGGCTCGAAGAAGATCCTCCTCGCTGTGAGCAAGTATGGTAATCCCGTGCCCCTCGGCACTTCACCCGACCTGACGGATACGAACTGGGTCGCGAACAATTGGACGAAGTATCTGGTCGGGTGAACCTGGCCAGGCATGACACTGACTATCAACACTGGGCCTGACAGAACGGCGTGTGCATCGCCCGCTGCATCAGCCCGACGCTGGCGGCAACTGGGTGCAACGGGTGGCGGCGATTCCAAAGGACCGCCTGGTTAGTCAGCAGGCCGGCCCCATCCAGCCAGACGACTCCAGCAACATCTTTCAGTTTGCGCTCGGCGACACGCAGTCGGTCATCAACCGAGTTGACCTCGATCCCAATCCGTCAACGACGTCGCTCCGGCTCGTCCTCGAGGCGGCACCTCAGGTCGGTCCGCCTACCAGCCCGGCATGATCCGTTACGCCCGGCTAAAGTGGATCAACACGACGAGGCTGATCGAACTCCTGTCACCGCTTTACGTGACAGACGTACAGGGCAGCGCGCCTGCGCCCTACTTTGACATCGTTTTCGGAGACAGCCTCAGAGCTGCGCAGCGCCAGCCGATGCTGAGCAATCTCAAAGTCCAACTGGCTGGACGGGGCAGCCGGTTGATGAGCGCGATGGTTCGGACCATCGGCGGGCACTGCCTTTGGACCTGCCACCATGTCGGGCTCGACGGTGGAGGCAACAATCAATATGACGGTGGAACGGTGGATCGTTCCGCCATCCAATGGATCCGACTGCAGGCATCAGCCGATGCTCAGACGCTTTCCATCGGATTACGGCCGGGTGACGACACGGCGGCCTCTTCGTACTACATGCCTCGGTGGCGGTGGCGCCAGGGAACCTGCTGCTGGGGTTCTCGGGTTCGCGGGGGAGCGAGCATATTGGCGCGTTCTACGTGGGCCGAAAGCCAAGCGGTATCACTACCAAGCCGATTCTGATCCAAGCGGGGCGGGCTTACCACGCGCGCTCCGTAAGCGTGACGCCACCTGACGATCAACAACAACCGCCAATCTATAGTGTCCGGTGGGGTGACTACTCCTTCACCTGTGTGGATCCGAATGGCACGACGTTTTGGACCGTTCAGGAGTATGCTGAAATTGACCCTGCGAGGCCCGTCAAACCCGGAAAACGAGAGGCAAATGCGTGGGGCACTTGGATCACGTCAATCCAGCCGTGAACCAAGGATCTGAGCTCCACCAACCATTGGCGGCGTTGCTCATCTCAAAGCAGGAGATTCATTGTGAAGACGCGATTGATCATAGGGCTGTGCGTGGTAGGATGCGTGGGCGGTTATGGTCAGGGCCGGATCGACTTCGATACGTATTCCCCTGGTTCCCCGGTGAACGCGCCCGTGTTTCGACCCGATGGCACCGGGGCGGGCGCTGGCTTTACGGCGGGCCTGTTTCTCGTCCAGAGCGGAGGCAGCCTGGAACCGCTGTTTCCCACGACAGTGTTCAAAACCTTCAGCCCTGCCACGGCACCGTACGTGCTCGAGACGACTCTTATTGTTCCTGGTCACGGTCTTGGCGCGACGGTGACGGTGCGGATGCGGGCGTGGGAGACGGCTGCGGGCTCCTATGAGGCCGCGGTGATCCGGGGAGAATCCAACGACATTCCCATGCGTCTGCATGATCTGAATCCCGTGCCGTTAATGGGCTTACAGGGGTTTACGATGGTGCCAGAGTCCCCTGCGGGGGCGTTGGGTCTTCTCGGTGCCGCGGCGTTCTGGCTGGCGGCACGGGCCCGCCCATCTCCTGGATCGACCGTCGGCAGCCCAAACAAGCTCAAATCGTCGGGACGTCATTGAGACCGGCACCTCCCTCACGTCTCCGCCCGGGTGACGTTTGATGTGCCCGGTGGTGACGCTGCAGATGGGCGGGCAAGTGCGGCTTCCGCCAGTTTATGCATACTGCCCCCCGGTGGCAGTGGTTCCGGCCGAGTTGCCGGGGAGGAGGTTGACCCCAGCGCCAGCGGTCTGGATGACGGCATTGGTCACGATGTCGTAACGCTTCCCCGTGGCCGAGCCGCTGACCGTGATCGTCTTGTTACGGCAATCAAAGACCCCCTGACCCCAGGCCATCACGTGGGCCAGACCGCCGGCTGCGATGGTGTAGTTGCCGATCACCCGGACGATCCCGCACCGCTGGGCGGTGACCTTCAGGCCGAGCCACAACCTGGAGATGCACCGTCCGCCTTAGCTTACCGGGGGACGGGCGCGCAGAAACGCGCGAGGGAGGGCAGTGCTGTCACCGGAGACTGCCCAGAGCGCTGCCGGTGCCCGCCGACAATCGTCGGGTGCTTCGGGGCGCGCCCGGGCTTCGCAACCGGAAGTAACCGGGGGCCGCGGCGCGGGACAGCCGCACGGCGTTGCTCTGGACGCCCGTCACCGGCTCCCACCCCTCCGAGCCCAACGCCCCGCTGCGCTCAGCGTGTACCCTCCACCGCCCCAGCTCCACCACCTCCTCCCCTCCAGCCGCACCGCCAGCTCCGGCGCGCCAGCTCCGCCCAATCGCCTTCCCCGGCTCGGGATGGACGGCGGCACCGAGACTCAGCCGGGCCCAGGGCGGATCCCTCACTCCCGGGTCCAGCGCAGGTGCGGCACCCCAGATGCCAGCCCCGGCACGTTCCAGCCAGATGCCAAAGAGTCCTTCCTGGGTGTGAGTGTACCCGGTTGGTGGGGCCAGGACCAGAGCGCTTCCCCGGAGATCAGTCATCACCCCGCTCGAGCGGCGACCGACAATGCCACCCGTGAGCCTCGAAGGCAGGGGCGCACCCGCGGCGGGGCTCCAGGTCCAGTACGGTCGCGGGCTTCGGGGCGGCTCGGCTCGATCATCTCCCAGCCGCCAGCGCAGTCCTGCAACACCACGTCCTCAGGCTCCACCCGCACACATCTCCATGCGCCTCCGGGTGGTACGCCCCAATCTCGTCGTCCTGGTAGTAATAGGCGTTACCAGTCCTTGCCGCGCACCAGTGATGCTCGGCGCGCAGTCGCTCGTGACGGAAGTCCGCCACCATCCCATCGGATCTGCAGGCTCCGCCGAAAGTTCGTCACCCGCACGTCCCAGCCGGGTCTACCAGCCAAGACACCACAATCTCCTGCGGCACAGGGGCACGGACGCTCCATGGCAGACAACAGGATCGCCCGAGCAGGCCGGCTGCCCAGCGCCACGTTCCCGGAATCCAGTACGGCTTCATCGTGCACGCTCACTCCGCAAGACGTATGCCAATACGGCCATCCGAATCGATCGCCAAGACCGCTCGCCAGGTTCGGAAACCAAAACCCCTCGCCCCCGAGGGAGGGGCGAGGGGTTGCACGGCCTGAGGAACGAGCAGGGTCAGGCGACGGTCACGTCGCGGCAGAGGTAGACGTCCTGGATGGCGTTGAGCAGGGCCACGCCTTCCTTGAGCGGGCGCTGGAAGGCCTTGCGGCCGGAGATCAGCCCCATGCCGCCGGCGCGCTTGTTGATGACGGCGGTAGTGACGGCGGCTTCGAGGTCGCCGGCGCCCTTGGATTCGCCGCCGGAGTTGATGAGGCCGGCGCGGCCCATGTAGCAGTTGGCGATCTGGTAGCGGCAGAGATCGATCGGGTGGTTGCTGCACAGGTCGGTGTACATCTTCTTGTCGAGCTTGCCGTAGCTCGAGCCGCCCATCTGGAGGGCTTCGTAGCCGCCGTTGTTCTCGGGCAACTTCTGCTTGATGATGTCCGCCTGGATCGTGACGCCCAGGTGATTTGCCTGCCCGGTGAGGTCCGCGGCGGTGTGGTAGTCCGTGGCCTTGCCGTCGGAGCCCTTGACCTTGAAGGCGTTGTTGCGGAGGTAGCACCAGAGGACGGTGGCCAGGCCCAACTCGTGGGCGAGGGCGAAGGCCTGGCTGACCTCGACGATCTGGCGGCCGCTCTCGGGCGAGCCGAAGTAGACCGTGGCACCCACGGCCGCACAGCCCATGTCGGCAGCCTGCTTCATGGTGCCGTAGAGGATCTGGTCGGCCTTGTTGGGGTAGGTGAGCAGTTCGCTGTGGTTGAACTTGAGGAGGAACGGGATCTTGTGCGCGTACTTGCGGGCCACCGAGCCAAGGACGCCGTAGGTGGAGGCGACCGCGTTGCAGCCGCCTTCAATGGCCAGCTTTACGATGTTCTCGCCGTCGAAGTAATCCGGGTTCTTGGCAAAGCTGGCGCCGCCGGAGTGCTCGATGCCCTGGTCCACCGGCAGGATCGAGACGTAACCCGTCCCCGCCAGGCGCCCGGAACCGAAGAGCCGCTGCAGATTACCCAGGACGCGGTTGTTGCGGTCGCTGGGGCCGAAGATGCGATCCACGAAGTCGGGTCCCGGGAGGTGGAGACGCTGCTTCGCGATCTTGGGGGTGTTGAAGCCGAGGAGGGACTCCGCCTGGGCGCCGAGCTGTTTCTGAATCGTGTCAAACATGCCGAGTCGAGTTCGATTTCGTATCCAAGTTGGCCAAAGGCGCCCCCCTGCGAGGGACGGGCGCCGGGCAAGATTTAGTTGTAATCAGGCGCGGCCGGCAACTGGATTCCTAATCCGTCGATCCAGGCGCCGCGCGCGCCCCCGTGCCGGTCCGTGGACCGTGCCGTCGTAACGCCCGCCATCCCAACGTCAAAGCGGTGAGCATCAGGGCCGACGCGAAGAAAAAGGCAGCGCCCGGAAGGGCCACCGGGGCGCGGCCGCCGATAAACCAACCAAATACCCCGGCACCCAACGGCGGACCTACGATGCCCGAGACGCTGGCCAGGCTCGACAAGGCCCCCTGCACCGCCCCCTGCTCGTTCATGGCGACCGTCCGCGAGATCAGACCCTGGGCCGCGGGTCCGGCAATGCCCCCGAGCGAGCCGAACACGAGAATCACGTAGATCATCCAGCCGCGGGGCGCCCAGCCATAGCCCACCATCGCCGTGGCGCTGATCGCCAGGCCCATCAGCATTGCCCGCGGTTCGCCCAGCGCCGGAATGAGACGCCGCGCCAGCACCCCCTGCACCAGGGCCGCCATCAGCCCGACAATCGCCAGCGACACGCCCACCTGGCCCGCCGTCCATCCGTACCGGTAGCCCGTGTAAAGCACCCAGGTCGCGTGGAGCATGTTCTGCGCGGTGTGGATCAGGAAGAACGTCCCCGACAACGCCAGCACCAGCGGATACGTTCGCAGCGCCAGCAGCGACCCCAGCGGGTTGGCCCGGCGCCAGTCGAACGACCGTCGATGCCGCACCGGCAGGGACTCGGGCAGAATCCACAGCCCGTAAAGCCAGTTCAACAGCGTGACCCCCGCAGCCACGAGAAACGGCAGCCGCAAGCTCGCGTTGCCGAGCAACCCGCCCACCGCCGGTCCCGCGATGAACCCCAGACCGAACGCCGCGCCAATCAGCCCGAAGTTGCCCGCCCGCTTCTCCGGGGGCGAGATGTCCGCAATGTAAGCGCTCGCGGCCGTGAAGTTCGCCCCCGTGATGCCCGCCACCATCCGGCCCAGGAAGAACCACCCCAGGTTCGGCGCCCAGGCCAGCAGCAAATAGTCCACGCCCGACCCGAACAGCGAGCCCAGAATCACCGGCCGGCGGCCGTAGCGATCCGACAGGTTACCCAGCACGGGCGCGCAGAGGAACTGCAGCAACGAGTAAAGCGCCACCAGCACCCCGACCGTGTGGGAGGCGGCCGAGACGTCGCCGCCCCGAAACTCCGCCACCAGCTTCGGCAGCACCGGGATCACCAACCCGATCCCCAGCACATCGAGGAACAGGGTGACGAAAATGAAGCCGAGAGCCGGGACGCGTGCCATGGTCAGGTCATTCCTCCCTGGAAACCGCGCCGGCTAACAACCTGAACCACCAAAACCCCGGGGTCATGGCGGACTCTTGGAGGAAAGCCCGCCGAAGTCAACCGACCCGCCTCACCCTGCCCGCACGCAAAGCGGCGCTCAAGCAGAGATCTTTTCGGGTCTGTTTTTTGGACTTCGGTTTACGGGGCTTGGTTCCACCGGGTCACTTGAAGCGAAAACCCAACTTGGAGTTGAACAGCCAGGGGATGTGCGGATCCACCCCCTCGGCGGTCAACTTGTTCGGGAACCCGGCGCAGTGCTCGGCCAACGAGCCGCTGTCGGGCGCGTTGTAGAAGGTGACCACGATGGTGTCGTGCTCGACGCGCAGGTCACCATCCAGGCCCCCGAGGACCCGGGTGGCGAACTGATCGGCCTCCCCGCGTCGGTACGGCTCTCCCAGGCGCTGACGCCATTGGCTCAAGGCCGCCTGGGCCACCCGGGTTTGAGCATGGGGAAGGCGCCCGTCCTTTCCGCTCGACCGGCGAGAGGCGTCAAATCGACAGCCCCGAACAATCCCTGCTTCAGCGCCGCTTTCTGTACGTCGCGCCCCCAAGGCAAGCGCGAGAATTTCACTTCACCCGGCGGCGGCGGTTGCTAGACTCCGCGCATGTCAATTCGCACTCCTGCCCCTCCTGTGTCTTCCCCCATCGTTTCCCCGTCCCCGGGTCCTGCCGGCCTGTCCGGCGGGGCGCTGAGCCGGCGGCAGTTTTTGCGCCGTGCCGCCCTCGCCGGCACGGCGGCCGCGGCACCGTTGGTAATCCCGGTGTCCGTGCTCGGCCGCGACGGAGCGGTGCCGCCGAGCGAGAAGATCGTGCTCGGAGGCTTGGGGATCGGCGGTCGCGGCTCCGGGGTCCTCAACTGGATGCTGCCCGAGAAGGACGTGATCTTCGTGGCGACGTGCGACCCGAACCGGCAGCGGCGCGAGGCGGTGAAGAAGATGGTGGACGCCCGGTACGGGAACAACGACTGCGCGCTCTACGGCGACACCCGCGAATTCCTGGCCACGCGGACGGATATCGATGCGCTCCTGAGCACGACCGGGGACCGGCTGCACGCGTTCATGGCCGTCCTGGCAATGCGCGCGGGGAAGGACATCTATTCCGAGAAGCCCTCCTCGATGACCATCGCGGAAGGCCAGGCGGTGGTGGACACGGCCAAACGCTACGGCCGGATCTACCAAACCGGCACGCAGCGCCTCAGCGAGGCCAATTTCGTCTACTGCTTCGAGATGGCCCGCAGCGGCCGGCTCGGCCATGTCCACACCGCGAGGGCGCACATCGCCCCGTGGGACGCGGCGGCGATGCGACACGACTGGCTCCCGGCGGAACCCGAGCCGCCCAAGTCCGAGATGGACTGGGATCAATGGCTGGGTCCGTGTCCCTGGCGGCCCTACAACTCGGCCTATGTCCGCGGCGGCTGGCGGGGTTTCTACGACTTCCACACGAGCTGCATCGGGGAGTGGGGCGCCCACACCTTCGCCCAGGCCCAGGCGGGGCTCGGCCTGCTTGACACTTCGCCCGTCCTCTACAAGTACGTGGACAATCCGACGGGCGACGGCATGGAGACGGTGTTCGCCAACGGCGTCAAAATGACGCTGCACCGCGAAGGCTGGTTCCACGGCTCGTGCGCCATGCGGTTCGAAGGCACCGAAGGCTGGGTGGAGGCCGGGGACGGTTATTCCCGCCCAGACGTGTCGGACCCGCGGATGCTGGCGGACTTCAACAAGATCGTGCGCGATTACATGGCCCGCACCCAGCGCCCGATGAGCCACGTGCGCGACTTCTTCGACTGCGTGAAGTCGCGGCGCCAGCCGGTGGCCAATCCCGAGGTCATGCACCGATCCATGTCCACCGTCCACGCCGCCAACATCTGCATGTGGCTCAAGCGCGACGTCCAGTACGACCCGGTCAAGGAGGAGTTTGTCAACGATACCGAAGCCAACCGCCTCCGGTCGCGTGCCCAACGTGAACCCTGGATCGTGTGATGCCCGGCCCCGGAACTTTCAACCTGAATCCCCTGTCATGAAGTCCTTGAAACTTAACCTCCTCCTGGCCGGCGCGTGTTTCCTGGCGGCAGCCGCCTCCACCCTCGCGCAGGGTCCCACCCCGTTGCTCACCGCGTCCGAGGCCAAACACCTCGCCACGCTGAAGTCCGACGCCGACCTCAAGGCCAAGGCCGATGCCTGCCGCGAGCTGGCGGTGATCGGTACCCCGGAAGCCATCCCCACGCTGGTGGGGTTGTTGGGCGACGAGAAGCTGTCGCATATGGCGCGCTATGCCCTCGAGGCCATGCCCTACCCGGCGGTCGGGGAAGCGCTCCGCGCGCAGCTCTCGGTCCTCAAGGGACGGCTGCTGGCCGGCGTCATCGGCACGCTGGGCATGCGCCGTGACGTGCTGGCCGTCGAACGCCTCATCGCGTTGCTCGACGACCGCGACCCCGTGGTCGTGCAGGCCGCGGCACGGGCCCTGGGCAGCATCGGCAATGTCCGTGCGGCCGAAGGGCTGATGGCCGCCGTGGGCAGCGCCGGTGGCGACAACTTCCTGTCGATTTGCGAGGGACTCGGGCGCGCGGGGGAATCGCTGGCGGCCCAGGGTCAGCGCGACATCGCCCTGTCGATCTACAGCCAGGCCTACGAAGACTCCGAGCTGCCGCAGCAGGTGCGCGTCGCGTCGCTGCGGGGCGCCGTGCTGCTGCGGGGTCGCGGGGGCGTGGCCCTGCTGCGCGAGCAACTGCGGGGTTCGGATTACCTGCTGTTCGCCGCCGCGGTGCAGCTCGCCCTTGAGATTCCCGAGCCGGGGGTGACGCAGGCGCTGATGGCTGAGGTGGGCAACCTGGCGCCGGACCGGAAGCAGGTGGTGATCCAGGCCCTGGGTGAACGCGGCGATCCCGCTGCCCTGCCTTCGCTACTGAACGCCACCACCGGATCGTCGCAGCCGGTGCGACTGGCCGCCGTGCGGGCCCTGGGCAGCCTGGGGCACACCGACGCCATCCAGACGCTGAGCCGGCTCACGGCCGATGCCGACCAGGAGATTGCGCAAGCCGCCAAGGAAAGCCTCGCGAGCCTGGAAGGTCGCGAAGTGGACGCCGCCGCGCTGAAGCTGTTGGCCAGCGCCAATGCCAACGAGCGCCTCACGGGCGTGGAGTTGCTCGGACGTCGTCGCATGACCGGCAATGTGGCCGACCTGCTCAAGGCCGCGGCGGACGAGGATCGCCGGGTGCGCGTGGCGGCGGTCCGTCAGGTGGGCGAGCTGGGCAGTGCCGCGCAGGTGCCACCGGTGTTGGCCCTGTTGACCAAAGCGACCGACGGCCAGGACCGCGGCGCTGCGGAGCAGGCGTTGACTACCCTCGCCGCCAAGGCCGCGACTCCGGAGAGCGCCAGCACGCCGGTGATCGCCGCGTTGGGCACGGCGCAGCCGGAGGCCAAAATCGCGCTGCTGAATGTCCTCGCCTCCATCGGCGGGGCCGGGGCGCTGAAGGCCGTCTCCGCCAGTGCCAAGGACGGGAACGCCGAAGTGCGGGCCGAGGCCGTGCGTGCCTTGAGCTCCTGGAAGACCGCCGACGCAGGGCCCGCCCTGGCCGAGTTGGCCAAGACCGCGGCGAGCGACGGCGACAAGACCCTGGCGTTGCGCGGGTATCTCGGGCTGGCGGGGAACCCCGACCTGCCGGCCGAGCAGCGCTTCAAGATGTGTCAGGACGCGGGAAGTCTGATCCAGCGCCCTGAAGAGAAGCGTCTGTTGCTGGCGGCCCTGGGGTCGGTGGCCACGCCGGAAGCACTGAAACTGGTGGTGCCGCACCTCGACGACCCCGCCATCCGGGAAGAGGCGAGTGCGGCCGTGGTGGGCATCGCCGATCGGTTACTGCGCGGGCAGGGACCGAGTCCGGCAGCCGCGGGTCTTATCGAGCCGCTGGGCAAGGTGGCCCAGTTGTCCGGCAACGCGGACCTGGTGCGGCGCGCGAAGGAACTGGCCGAGCGCGCCAAGAACCGCGCGAACCAGTAAGCCAATCCAGCCAAACCAGGCTCCCTTTGGCGCAGGCCGAGGGCCAGGTCGACGGTCGACCTCGCCCTCGGCTTTACCTTGTCTCCCGTTCAGGCGGCGGGCGGTTTGAGCAGGGCGTGGCGGTAGTGACGCTTGACGCTGCGACAGGAATCCAGCGACTGCCGCGCGTCGTTGTTCTCCCACACCTCGTCGTAGATCGGCTTGGTAGGCCGGCGCTTGAGCGGCGTCTCCTCGAGAATCGTGCCGTCCGGCTGGCAGCGGATTTCGACGAAGCGGGGCTCGTCCAGGGGACGAAAGCGGTTGGACAGGATGACGAGCACCCGGCGGGTTTCCGGGACGGATTTGCGTGCGCGAGCGGCCATACGGTTTTGTTCGAAAGCGGGTTGAAGTACAACGCGGCGCGAGGATCAGCAAGCCTGGAGTCCGGCGTGGGGGTCCGCCGTCGCTCGCCACGCAGCCGCCTGAAGCCCGGGGGGCAGGGGGTCTCGAGGGCTCTCGCTACCAATACCCGCGGATGTCGCCGTGCGGGATGGTGGCGTAGTGCTCCTTCATGAGCCGCTGCGACCGCCAGTTCACTGAGCCGTCCAACAACCCCACGTGCCCGCCCTGGGAGCGGATCGCCTCGGGCTCGGGCAATTGCCCCACCGGGCTGCGCACCGGACCGGCGGGCCCGTGGGGCGCGGAGGTTACGTTCGGATTCGCCGTCCCCTTCTCGATGACGTCGCCGATCATCGGCCAGGTCGGGTCGTCGGTGTCGCGCTGCGGCGAATCCCACGGGACGGGGCCGCGGTAAGTGGCGTTGCGGTCGCGCGGGTCCAGTTCGGTGTGGTGACCCCAGAGGAAGTAGTAGCCCAGCCGGTAGCCCACGCTTCTCTCGTGCCGGAACCAGTCCTTTTTGTTCGGGCACTGGAGGGCGTTGGTGCTCATCGCGCCGACCCGCTGGAGGTACTCGTAGACGTCCGAGTGGAGGAAGGAGAAGTGCTCGAAGGCATTGTCGCGTTTGCCGTCGGGGAACCGCCCCCGGTAGTCGCCCGAGTACATCAGCATGGTGAGCACGATCTGGTGTTGGTTGTTCTTGCAGACGGCGCGGCGGCCCATCTCCTTGGACTTGCTGAACGCAGGCAGCAGCATCGCCGCGAGGAGGGCGATGATGGCGATCACCACCAGCAACTCGATCAACGTGAAGCCGGTCAGGGCGGCGAAGGCGCCGGGATCCCGCCTCCCGGGTGGCGACGCCGCGCGGAGGTCGGGTGGGGCCGGGGTCTGGTGCATGGTCGGATTCTAACCGATGTCTGCCGCCCGATAAACCCCGGAGTTGGACTCCGCCTCATCCGCTCTCTCGACGGGTGCCGGCAAGGCGCCCTCCCTCGGTCATCGACATCCGTGCCTGCGCGTGTACCGTACCGCCATGCAGGCCAGTGTCGAAAGCCCGCGGAAGGTCTGGTCGGAGGCGGAGCTGCAAGCGCTGCCGGACGACGGATTTAGCCATGAGGTTGTCAACGGGGAGCTGGTGATGAGCCCGAAGAACACTTGGTTTCACGGTCGCGTCTGCACGCGGCTGCTCTACGCCATCGAGGCCTTCAACCGCGCGCACCGGCTGGGGGCGGTGCTGGACTCGAGCACCGGCTTCTGGATGTGCAACCGCAACTGCCGGGCTCCCGACATCTCCTTCGTGCCCAAGACCCGCCTGGTGGCGCTCGGTTTCAAACCGAACGAGAAACGCTTCTTCCCCGGTGCGCCCGACCTCGCCATCGAGGTGCTGTCTGAGAACAACACCCGCGCCGAGATCAACGAGCGGCTGAAGGATTTCTTTGGCAGCGGCACCCAACTCGCCTGGATCGTGGACCTTGATCAGCAAGAGGTCGAAGTGTGCCACGCGCTCACCCGACGCGAACTCATCGGCAGCGGCGGCGTGTTGGACGGCGGATCGCTGCTACCCGGGTTCCGCTATCCCGTCGCGGACCTGTTCAAGGAGTGGGATTGGGAATAGACCCTTTCCGCCCGCGCCTCGATGTGGCCCAATCGGCGCGATGCGCGCTGCGAACCGATTGTGCCCCGGGAGCGAACCAGGCTGTCCCGGACCGCGAGCCTCGTCCTTCCTCCTGGCAGTTCTCGTCTGGCTGGTGATTCTGGCGGGCGCGATCCGGCTCGCGGCAGCGGAGTCCTCCGCGCGGCCGCCCCTGACCGGCAAACCGTGGGTCGACATGGACTACGGGCCATTTCTGACCGCGTCGATCGAAGCGCCTTCGCCCCGCACGAACATCGCCTACAAAGGGCTCGCCATCCGGCTGCCGGCATCGCCTGAAGCGCCGGGTGGGCCGGGGGCGGCCGTGCTGTTCGACACGGACCTGCTGCGCTACGCCGCGGGCTGGACGGGCGAGTTCGTGGCGCTCAAGGGCGTCGTGTTCGACGGCGAGCACTGGGCCTATCCGCAGATCGCCGGGCGCGCGGCGTTCACCAATCCCATGCAACCCGGCTGGGCACAGGCGGGCCGCTACACGGATCCGCGTGAACATCCCTTCGGACCGTTGCCGCGGGGTTGGGCCAAGTGGCGTGGCCTTTACCTGCACGGCGACCGCGTCGTGCTCCATTACACGGTCGGGTCCAGCGAACTCTGGGAGATGCCCGGGCTGGAGACCGCCGGGGACTGGACGGTGTTCAGTCGCAACTTCCAACGGGGATCTGCGACCGACGACCACGAGGTGCAACTGGCCTTCGAAGCCGGCTGGCGCAGCCGGGTCTTGACGCGCGATGGGCTCACGCCCGGCAACGTGGAGGATCCGGCGAACGAACTCGTGGTGGTGCTCGAACCACCGCCGCCTCCCACCCCCGCGACAAGCGCCGGGTCTCCACGCGCCGAAACCGGGCGCATTGGTCAGTGGACCTTCGAGCGGATCGAGGGGGACACGGCCCCACCCGAGGGCGCCGGCACGGGCGCGTGGTTGCTGCGCGGGGCGCGGCCGATGGCGACCGGGCATTCCGGGAAGGGACTGCACTTTGACGGGCAGGCCCTCGCAGTTCTGCGCGGCGCGCCACCCATCGAGTTCCTTGAGTCGGACTTCTCGGTGTCGGCGTGGGTGCGCACCAGCGACGACGGCACGATTCTCGCCCTGGCCCCGCCCACGGGGAATTGGGTCCCCGACGGCAAGGCGCTGTTCGTGCGGGGCGGTCGGCTGACGTTCGACGTCGGGTGGGTGGGGGCGGTGAGCTCGAGCCGCGCGGTGGCGGATGGCCAATGGCATCACGTGGCCATGACTTGGACGCGCGACGACGGCCGCGTGACGCTGTATGTCGATGGCCAGGCCGACGGTTCCGCCGTATTGCGCCCCGCCGGAAAAGTCACGGGTCACGAGGTGCGCCTCGGGTTCACGGCCCCCAACTTCCCGGCGTCGCCCTGGTTGCGGGGCGACCTCGATGAGGTGCGACTCGACGCCCGGGCACTCACCCCGGCCGAGATCGCGCTGCGGGCGGGCGGGGTGGTCCGCGAGGAGGCGTTGGGATTGGCGGTCATCGGTGCACCGGAAGGCGCGCGTTGGGTGGTCACGGGTGACGGTCATGTGCGTCTACGCCTGGCACCCTCGGCCAACCCGGCACGGTTCAAGGTGTTGCTCGGGCGGGGGCCGCGCGGGTCGCTGCGGACGTGGGCAGAGCAGATGGCCCAATCGCCGGCCCCCATCGACCTGGCGCCGTTCATCCGCGGTGGTCCAGCGCGTTGGCCGGAGAAGCTGGCAACCCGCGGCCAGCGGGGGACCAGCACCGGTCCGTATGCCATCGACACCTTGACGACCCCCGACGACAACCCGTGGCGGTCGTGGCTGCGCTTCGGCGGGCTGGATTTCTTCGCCGACGACAACCGCGCGGCCTTGTGCACGTGGAACGGCGACGTGTGGGTGGTGGAGGGGGTGGCGGGCGATCTGGGCAACCTCACATGGCAACGCGTGGCCACCGGGCTCTTCCAGCCGCTGGGGTTGAAGATCGTTCGGGACCAGATCTACGTGCTGGGTCGCGATCAGATCACGCGCCTGCACGACTTGAACGGGGACGGCGAAGCCGACTGGTACGAGAACTTCAACAATGACTGCATGGTGAGCGAGCACTTCCACGAGTTCGCCACTGATCTCCTGACCGATCGCGACGGGAACTTCTACTACCTCAAGTGCGCCCGGCACGCGTTGCCCGCGCTGCATCCCCACCACGGCACGTTGTTGAAGCTGCCGCCGGACGGGTCGCGGCTCGAGGTGGTGGCCCGTGGCTTCCGGGCGGTGAACGGGCTGGGGGTGGGCCCGAACGGCGAGCTGACTTGCGTGGACAACCAGGGCCACTGGATGCCGGGCAACCGCCTCAATTGGGTCGAGCCCGGCGGCTGGTACGGGAATCAGTGGGCCTGGAACCCGGACCGGCGCACCACCTACGACGAACCCCTGGTCTGGATGCACAACTTCGTGGACCGCTCGGGCGGGAGTCATCGCTGGGTGCCGGACGACCGTTGGGGTCCGCTGGCCGGGCAGCTCATCACCATCTCGTACGGGATGGGACACATCCTGCTCGTCCTGCCCGAGACGGTCGACGGCGTGCGGCAGGGCGGGGTGACGCGGTTCCCGCTCGAGTTTGAGACCGGCGTGATGCGCGGCGTGTTCCATCCGGGCAATGGCCAGCTCTACATCGCCGGTCTGTACGGGTGGGCGGGCAACAAGACCCGGCCGGGCGGCGTGTACCGCGTGCGCGCCACCGGCCAACCGCTCCACCTGCCCAACGCCCTCGCAGTCGCCCAGGACGGCTTGATCCTCGGCTTCACCAACCCGCTCGATCCCGCCAGCGCGACCGACCCGGGCAACTACGACGTCACCTGTTGGAATTACCTCTGGACCGCCACCTACGGCTCGCCGGACCTCAAGCGGGACGGTCACGAAGGCCGCGATCGCCTGCGGGTCCAATCGGCCACGCTCGCCGCCGACCAACGTTCGGTCTTTCTCGAACTGCCGGGCCTGACGCCGGTGATGCAGATGCACGTGGTGTTCCGGCTGCGCGCGGCGGACGGCACGCCCTTCGAGAACTTCGTGCACCACACCGTGCATCGCCTGGGCGCGCGCCCGGGCCGCGACGTGCTGGGAGCCGACGCACTCGTCCGCGATCAGGCGGATGAAGCGGAGTTGACGGACGCAACTCGCGGATTGGTGCAACGGATCGAACGACTGGATCAAGTCGGCGAGGCTTCGGAGGGTGGGACTCCGGCGCTCGGCCGGATCGCGACAGGGGCGCGTCGATTACCGGCAGGCGCGCTTGCCGGCGCTGGTGGTTCCGCGCGGCACATCGCCACGCCCTTTCTTTCGCCCGGCCGCTTTCGCAGCACCTGGAGCGGGCACCTGGAGGTCGTCCTGAACGACGAGCGCACCTTCCACCTCGAAGGACATGGGTCGGCCGCCTTGCGACTCAACGGCGTCGAGGTCCTCCGCGGCGAAGGCCCGCAACTCGACGGCACGGCCAGCGCCCCGGTCTCGCTCCGACGCGGCCCCAACTGGTTCGAGTTGGTCTATGACAGCCCCGGGCACGACGACGCGGAGCTCCGCCTTCTGTGGGCGACACCCGGTCAACCGCCGGAACCGGTCCCGCCCACGGGGTTCGTCCATGAACTCGACAACCCGTCGCTGCAGGCGGGGGAAAGCCTGCGGGAAGGCCGTGGGTTGTTCCTGCGCCATCAGTGCGTGCGATGCCACCAACCCGAGAGCCCTTGGCCCGACGGGGCCGCGCCGGAGCTGCAACGCGACGCCCCGGGCTTGGACGGCATCGGGTCCCGCCTGCACGCGGCGTGGCTGGCGGGATACCTGCCCAACCCTGCCGAATCGCGCGAGGACGTTCTCATGCCGCGCGTGCTAAGTGGGTCGGCGGCGACCATCGAGCGCGACGCCCGTGACTTGGCCGCCTTTCTGGCTGATCTCAGAGCTCCAGCCTCGAGCGCGTCACCACCCCCGGCTTCGGAAGATGCCGTCGCCGCCGGCCGCGCGCACTTCGATCGCCTCGGCTGCGTGGCCTGTCATGTCCTCGAAGGCGAACCGCGGTTGCCGGACGATACGCGGCTGAGCCTCGCCCACGTGCGGGCCAAGTGGGTCCCGGCGGCGCTGGTCCAGTTCCTCGAAGATCCCAACCGCGACCACGGCTGGACCCGAATGCCGCGCTTCGGGTCAAGTCCCGAGGAAGCGGCGTCACTCGCTGCGTTTCTCCTCGCCTCATCCAAAGCAGCACCTGAGCTGGCTGAGGCTGTGCCCGGCGATGCCAGACGGGGGAGCGAACTGGTCGAAACCGCCGGTTGCCTGAACTGCCACACCCTGACCGGCCGCACGTCCCGACTTGAAGCGACGCCGCTGGCGCGTCTGGCGAAGTCCGACTGGCGACGAGGCTGCGTGGCCGATGTTGGAACCGAGCGAAGGAGGGCACCCGACTTCGGCTTCACCGAGGCGCAACGCGAGGCGCTGCGCATCTTCGCGGCCCACGATGGCCTGGCTTCCCTTATCCGCGAAACTCCGGTCGAGTTCGCAGAGCGGCAGATCGTCGAACTCCGGTGCCTGTCCTGTCACGCACGCGATGAGCAGCCGGACCTTTGGTCGCGTCTGACCGCGGCGCGGGTGCCGGCGGTGTCCGCGGGGTACGACGACGAAGAGGAAGCCAGCGCGGGCAGTGTGCACCTGGGCCGGCCCGAACTGACCTGGACGGGAGAGAAGCTCCGCGCCGACTGGTTGCGGCGGTTGTTGACCGGGGAACTCGGGTACCGGACGCGGTCTGAGGTCCTGGGACGCATGCCGGCCTTCCCGGCGTACAGCGCAGGATTGGCGACCGGCCTCGCCCATCAGCATGGCGTGCCGGACCAACCCGAGCCGCGCCCGGATCCCAATCCCGCCCTGGCAGCCGCGGGACGACAATTGACCGGCATCGAGGGCGGCTTCGGCTGTGTTTCCTGCCACGACGTGGGCAGACAGGCGGCGCTGGCCGGACCCGACACAGCGACGATCAACTTCGCGTTTGTGACCGACCGGCTTCGGCCCGCCTACTACTGGCGCTACATCCGCGATCCGCAGCGGCTGCGTCCGGGCACCATGATGCCGAGCTTCATCGCGGAGGATGGGTCGACGCCCATCCAACAGGTGCTCGAGGGGAACGCCACGCGGCAGTTCGAAGCGATCTGGCACTACCTGCGATCCCTCGAAGGGACGGCGCCGGTCGAAGTGCCCGCCCATCGCTGAGCCGGATCCTGCAAGGCTGTAGGCGCCGACGTGAGGAGGCGAGGTGGCGTCGTCCCCGACCCGCAACGCCTCCTCACGTCGGCGCCTACAGCGGCTATGAAACTCCCGGGTTGGGGGTGATCGCCACAGGCAGGAGGGGGCGGAGCGGGCAATCCTCACACCGGGGCGACCGGGGGCGGCAGTAGTCCTTTCCCACCCGGACCAGTTGGGCGTGATAATCTTGCCAGTAATCGAGGCGCCGGCGGGCGGGCAGGTGATTGAGCCCACCTTCGCAGAGACGTTGGAGTTCGTCGTAGTCCGCGTCCGGCTGGCACCAACCATGCCGGGCAAAGATACGGCGGGTGTACGCATCCACGACAAACGACAGTTGTCCGCCCGCGTAGAGGAGCATGCTGTCGGCTGTCTCGGGTCCGATGCCGGGGATGGCAAGGAGCCGGGTGCGGGCGACGGGCAGCGGGCCGCCCAGCAGCGTCTCGAGCCGGCCGTGGAAGTCGTGGACGAGGACCGCGAGGAAGGCCCGGAGGCGGCGCGCCTTGACGTTGAAATAGCCGGCCGGGCGGAGGAGCCGGGCCAGCTCGGGTTCGGGCAGATCGAGCAGGCGCCGGGGTTCGAGCACGCCGGCCGACTTGAGGTTGGCGATGGCGCGCTCGACGTTGGCCCAGCTCGTGTTCTGCGTGAGGATGGCGCCCACGCACACCTCGAAGGGCGTTTCCCCCGGCCACCACTGCTGGTGCCCGAACCGGCGGCGCATCCGCCGATACGCCTCGCGCAACGCGGCGATCACACGATCGCGCGCGGGCTCACGGCATGTCCAGGTCGGACGGTTTGACGCCCTTGATGAACTTGCCGAAGCCGAAGTACGAGGGTTTGAACTCGCGCACGGGGGTGGCATTGGCCTTGGCGGGAACCTCGACGCGGGTGAGCCAGAAGCAGGCGTTCACGAGCAGGCGGCGCAGATCTTCGCTGGCGAAGTCGGACGCGGCGCCGATGGTCGAGGTCAGGGCGCGGGTGGTCACGCCGTTGGGCCAGGTGTAATCGCGCACCCACACCAGGGGCATGAGCGGTTTGCGCCAGTTGGGCGGGTCGTCCGGCTTCATGCCCTTGAGGACCAGACCGTGCATGAGGACGCGGTCGGCGGGTTGCAGGTGGACGATGCCGTAAACATCGGTGGGACCAAACACGTCCTGGACACCGCGCAGCACGGGGTGTTTGGCGTTGATGCCGTCGATGAGACCGCGCGTGGCCTCGGTGCCGTGGTCGCCGTGGTGGTTGATCCAGGTTTCGCCGAGCACCTGCTGGCCGAATCCGCCCGGCCACTCGCGGCTGGCGAAGTCCCACTTGGCGTAGGGGCTCTGCTTGTTGCGCGTGTAGTTGAAGGCATGGGTGGCAGTGCGGAGGGCGATGATCGGCTTGCCACCGCGCAGGTAGTTGTCGAAGTGCGCCATATCCGCGTCCGGGAGTTCGCGGAAGCGGAACTGGCAGACGACCAGGTCGGCGCTGCCCAGCAGGTGCATGCCCGGGACGTTGGTCTGGTTGAGCGGGTCAATGGTGCCGTCGGCCGGATTCACCGAGAACAGCACGGTGCAGCGGAAGCCGTGTCGCTGCGAAAGGATGTCCGCCAGCATCGGCAGCGCTTCCTCCGACCGGTACTCCTCGTCGCCGGCGAGGAAGACGATGTGTTTACCCTGGCCGGGGCCGGGCTTGGGGGCGAACGACGCCCAGTCCGCGGCCTGGGTGAACAAGGACGCCGCCACGATGGCGGTCAAGCATGCGTAGTGTTTCACGCCGCGACTGTGCCGGGGCGCCGGGCCGAAAGCGACACCAAAACCGCCTTCAGAAGACCGTCGGGACCCCTTCCTCGAGGATGCGAACGTGATTGCCGACGCCCGCTACCTGGGCAAGGTCGCGCAGCCGCGCCGGCGGCTCTTCCATGTCCTCGAAGGACAGGCGGAAAGTGCCGTAATGCATGGGGACCAGCCAGCGCGCGCGGAGGTCGTGGAAGACCTGGACGGCGTCGTCAGGGCCAAGGTGGACGTTGCGCATGCCTTCCGGGTAGTAGGCGCCGATGGGCAGCAAGGCGATCTCGGGGGCGTACCGGTCGCCGATCTCCTTGAAACCGTCGAAGTAGGCGCTGTCGCCTGCATGGAACAGGCGGCGCCCCTGGTGTTCGAGCAGGAACCCGCCGTACCCGCGGTGGTGATCCCCGAGCGTGCGTGCGCCCCAATGCTTCGCCGGGGTCAGGGTCACCTTGAGACCGTGCCGCGTGAAGCTCTCCCACCACTCGAGTTCGAGGACCCGGTCAAACCCGAGGCCCCGGGTCAGGTCCGCCACGCCCCAGGGCACGACGGCAATGCGGGGCGACGGCAGGCGGCGGAGCGTGGGCTTGTGGAAGTGATCGAAATGAGCGTGGGTGAGCAGGACCAGTTCGGCACTGGGCAGATCCTTGAGGTGCAGACCGGCCCGACGCAGCCTTTTGAGGAGGAACAGCCAGTTGGCGAAGTTGGGGTCGACCAGCACGTTCAGGTCGGTGAATTGAATCAGGAACGAGGCGTGCCCGATCCACGTGAGCGCCACCTCGCCCTCGCTCAGTTTGGGCGGGCGGAAGAACCGGTGATGTCCCTGGCGCCGGGTACGGAACGGCTTCCAGACCATCTCCCGGAAAAACGCGCCCGGATCGAACGTGTTGCTGGGCGTGAGCTCCTTGAGGGAGCGCGGCAGGCGGCGTCGGCCAGGACTCGGCTTGCTTGTCATTCCGGTGACTGCATTCATAACGCCGAACTCCCATCAATACAACTGCGTAACCGGGCAACGGCAGAAGCCCGTCAAGGCCACGCGCGGTTCACCAGCGCAAGCGGAAGAACTGCCCGCCAACGTCCGCGACGCGGGCGACCTCGACGGTGAAGAGCCCCGCGGCAGGCGTGTGCGTCTCCACCGCCGACCACTCGCGCAGGTCCCCCGAGGCCTCCAGCACTTGGGCGAGGCCCGGCGGCGAGGCGATGGTCAGTTGCAGCCGGCCATGCGGCATCGACTCGGCCTGGACAAACCGCGGCCCGGGCTCCACCCGCACGAGGGCCACGCGACCCGCTTCCACTTGGATCTCCCAGCCCGCCCCGGTCCGGGTGAGCGGCGTCCCGCCCAAGAGTTCGGTGGCGGGGCCGGGCGCGGTGGCCGGCGCCTGCTGACCGAGCCAGCGGAGGTGACCGGTTTGGGTCTGCGCCGTGGGGTTCCACAGCGTGAAGAATGTCACGCCCTCCGCCGTGGGGCCGTAGCGCTCGACGTCAACGTTCGGATTGTCACAGCGCGCGTCGGTGACCGGTTGCCAGCCCGCCTCGGCCACCTGCTTGATCAGGGGGATGTAGCGACGGAACAGGGGGCGATCGCGATTGTACCAGGTGGGGTTGCGCCAGTAGGGGTTCTCCGCCGCGTTGTGGCTGAACATCGAGGGGAACATCCCGTAGAAGAGGCTGCGCTGGAAATACCGCTCGACCAGATCGGGCGTGAACCGGTTGTAGTCGGTGTTCATCAGGAGGAGGTAGGGCTTGCGCCCGGACAGCGTGCGCCACAGACACAACTGGCTGTCCGCCACCGGTTGGTACTGGTCGCCCGGCAGCCAGTTGGTTTCCGTGCCCAGGACATCCAGCCAGGGACACAGGAACCCGAAGCGATACGGCACGCCGTTCGCGAACATGAGGGCGCCGAGGCTGCGCACCTCCCGGCTCAGCCAGCGGGTGAATTCGTAAATGGCAAGCCCCTTGAAGAGCACCGGCTGCCGGGTGTCCGCGGTGAAGGTGAGCGGCACCGTCGAATCGCGGAAATGTTCGCGGCGGAAGTTGAGATCCGCCGTGACATAGCCCTCAAGGGAATCGAGGTACTCGCCATCCAGCCGGGCCGCGACGGACACCCCATACAGCCGCTCCTTGATGGTGGCATCCCAGTGGACCGTCGCCGCGTTGGGCGAGGCGGGGAGGTACGGATTGGGGTTGAGGCTCCACACGGCGCCGTTGGCCCAGGGTTCGTTCCGGAACAGCAGCGCCGGATGCCCGTCCGCCTCGAACATCGCCGCCGCGCGCGAAACCTCGGCCATGCGCTGGTGCGTGCCCGGGCGACCGGCGGCGTAGGCGTCGCGCACGCGCAACGCCTCCTCGCGGGTGCGCGGCAGGTCTGGCTGCATGGGCATCCACCAGGTCATCGGCTCGGTATAGCGGAAGCTGAGCACACCGTGGGCATCGTCCCACGCCACGTTGTTGTTGCCCTCGTGATAGCGGAACCCGAAGTCTTCCCAACCCTGCACCGTGCTCACATCCGTGAACGGCATCCAGATGCCCTGTGCTTTCGAGCGGACTTCGAAATACTCCGGGAAAATGTCCATGAACTTCGCCCAGGCCGCCCGGAAACCCCACGCAGGATCGAACCGGTACACGATGAACCGAAACGTTGCCGCCCCCGGCATTCGCTCCGTGTCCTGGACCAGCCCGAAGTCGTACGCAATGAAGAACTGCCGCGCACCGGCGTGGTACACGAGCCGATAGACCGCCGCCTCGCCCGGATCCAACGCCAGCGCCAGGCCCGTCCGCTCATCGGACACCGCCGCCACGGGATACAAGGACAGCGTCCCCGTGGTTCCGCAGCCCACCGCCGTCGCCTGCGTGTACTCGCCGCGCCCGGCGATCGGGCGCTGGCGCCGGATGTCGTCCCCCCAGGACCAGCCTTCGGCCTCGACCGGCAACGCGAAGAGCAGCAGGATCGCCCGGTCGGAACCGCGCAGGTCCTGGAGGCGTCCGTCGATGACCAGATGATCGGCCCGCACCTGGACGCTCGTGGTCAGCGCGAGCTCAAGCTCCGGACACTGGCCCGCTTCGAAGCCAAACACGTCCGAGTTCGCCGCGACGTCCCGCGCCCAGAATCCCCCGGCCGCCGGGCCAGCCAACTCGCGCCCTCCCACCGTCAGCGACACCACCTGCTGCCCCACCTGGGTGAGTTGCAGCCCATCCCCCGACGCGTACTCGTCGCGCGTGCCGGTCGGAAGCTCGCTCGGGGCGACCCACTGCATCGGCGTGCCCTGGAACAACAAAGCGTCGCCGGACGCGGCGACCTCAGTCACGGCGATGTCGTCAAACCAGACCCGGCCGGCGTGACCACGAAACAAGCAGTATAACGTGAGGGACCGGACCGGTTTCTCGGGCAGGATGAGCACCTCCCGCCGTTCCCAATCGTGCGTGCCGGTGGCGAAGTTGGCGGTCTGACCCCAGAGCGGCGTGCCGTCCTGGTAGATCAAATCCACGTAGAGGGAATACCCGCTGTCCCGGCCGCCCGTGACATCCGCGGCCTTGCTCCAACCGCTGACGATGAGCGGCGCTGCGGCGGTGCGGTTCAGGGTGAGGTTCTGGCTGGCCCCGCGCCAACCGGTGGCGTCGGGAGCTTCGCACGCCAGCGCCTGCGACCCGGTCCGGCCTTCGCCCGGCGCCACGCGATAACCGTCCGGGGCGGCCGACCACCCGGTCAGGACCGTCCCTGAGCCGGTCTCGAAATCGCCGTGGCGCACGAGATTCGCGCCGCCTGCCTGATCGGTCACCACACGCAGCACCGGGCCGGCCAGCCCGCTGAAAGCCAGCGTGCAACACCCGAGGCTGGCCAGGATCGAGAACGTTGGATTCATGGCGTTCACCCCTACCGGGAAAGTCCCCCCTACGCCAGCAGAACCGATCCCGCGCCGGACTCCGCACTGCCGGGCGATCGCCCAGCCCGTAAACCGATTCTCCGCCCCTGAAGCCTCCGCAGATTTCGAACATCGGGAACTGGGCCGAGGGGATCTCCGCATCCCCGTAATCCCCTATGTTCGTAATCGGCGGAGAAACCCCTTCCCCTGAATCCTCCGCAGATTTCGAACATCGGGAATTGGGCGGAGGGGATCTCCGGCTTCCCGTATCTTGTTCGCAATCGGCGGGAAGCCCTTCCCTGGATCCTCCGCAGTTTCCAGACATCGGGATTGGGGCGAGGGATTCCGCCTCCCCGCAATCCCTATGTTCGCAGTCGGCGGAGACTCCCTTCCTGGATCTTCCGCAGATTTCGGACATCGGGAATTGGACCGAGGATCTCGGCTTCCTCGTAATCCCCTATGTTCGCAATCGGCGGAGACCTTCCCTGGATCCTCCGCAGATTTCGAACATCGGAATTGGGCGGAGGGATCTCCGGCTCCCGTAATCCCCTATGTTCGTAATCGCGGAGACTCCTGCCCCTGGATCCTCCGCAGATTTCGAACATCGGGATTGGACCGAGGGGATCTCGGCTTCTCGTAATCCCCTATGTTCGCAGTCGGCGGAGACCCTTCCTGGATCCTCCGCGGTTTCCGGACATCGGGATTGGGTGGAGGGATCTCCAGCTTCCCGTAATCCCCTATGTTCGCTGATCGGCGGAGCCCTCCCTGGATCCTCGCAGATTTCGGACATCGGGGATTGGACCGAGGATCTGCCTCCCCGTAATCCCTATGTTCGTGATCGGCGGAGACCCCTTCCGCTGGATCCTCCGCGGATTTCTTAACATCGGAGTTGGACCGGGGATCTCCGGCTTCTCGCAGTCCCTATGTTCGCAATCGGCGAGACCCTTCCCTGGATCCTCGCAGATTTCGGACATCGGGAATTGGGCGGAGGGGATCTCCAGCTTTCGTAATCCCTATGTTCGCAATCGGCGGAGCTCCTTCCTGGATCCTCCGCGGATTCCGAACATCGGGAGTTGGGAGGATCTCCGCCTCCCCGTGATCTCTGTGTTCGCAGTCGGCGGAGAAACTCCTTCCTGGATCCTCCCAGATTTCGAACATCGGGGTTGGGAGGATCTCCGCCTCCCGCAGTCCCTATGTTCGCAATCGGCGGAGAAACTCCTTCCCTGGATCTTCCGCAGTTTCGGACATCGGGGTTGGGAGGAGGATCTCCGGCTTCCCGTAATCCCTATGTTCGCAATCGGCGGAGAACCCTTCCTGAATCCTCCGCAGATTTCGAACATCGGGAATTGGGAGGAGGGAATCTCCGGCTTCCCGTAATCCCCTATGTTCGCAATCGGCGGAGAACCCCCCGCCCTCTGGAATCCTCCGCAGATTTCGAACATCGGGAACTGGGCCGAGGGGATCTCCGCCTCCCCGCAATCCCCTATGTTCGCAATCGGCGGAGCCCCCCCGTTCATGCAAAGTTCGGCTGGTCGGGCGCCAAGGGATGCGGGATGCTTCTGGCCCATGAACCTGCGACGAATCGCCCCGGCCTGGCTGGCGGCGCTGTGCCTGACCCCTGCCTTCGGGGCCGACGTCCGCCGCGCCGAACCGGTCGGGCTGGACCTCATGGCCGAGTGGCAACGCGAGTTCCAGACCCTGGCACTGGACCTGACCAACCGGGCGCGGTTCGAGCGACTCTCTTCGCAGACCTTCCATCCCGCGGCCTTGCTCGATCCCGCCGACCGCGACCCTCTCGACGTGGTGCTGCGTCGGACCGGCGTGCTCCTCGCGGACCTGCGCCGGAGGGCGGACTCTGAACCCCTCCGCTCGCTCGCCGGATCCCTCGCCGCCCTGGAACGTGCCGCCCACGCGACGCCGCCCGACGACGGCGCGGGGCGACGCGAGTTGTTCAACGCTGCGTGCGCGTTGCGGCGCCGCGTCGCTTTCAGCAATCCGCTCCTCGACTTCCAGGAACTCCTGTTCATCAAGCGGCATCGGGCCTTGATGGATCACATGTGCGATCAGTACTACGGGTTGGCGGCCCGACCCGGCGGCGGGGTGTACGTGCTGGAGGGTTTGTGGGGACCGGAGCTGCGCTTGCGTGATCTCCTGGAGAACTCCGTCTGCCAGAATGGACGTCTCGCGGGTCAGCGGCTCACCGGCGGGCCGCGCCGGCATTGGGACCTGCGCTACGACGGCATGGGGAATCTTGCGGGCGACGAAACCGAAGGCGGTTCGTTCCTGTCACCGGCACTCTCCTACGATGGCCAGACGGTGCTCTTCGCCTACGTCGAATGCCAGGGCGACCGGCATCACCGCGCCCATACGGATCCAGCCCGCGGGCACTGGGCCGAGGGCCGATGCTACCACATCTTCCGGGTCAACCGCGACGGGTCGGGCTTGACCCAGCTTACCGACGGCACCTGGAACGACTTTGATCCCTGCTGGCTGCCCAACGGCCGCATCGCCTTCATCAGCGAACGGCGCGGCGGCTATCTCCGCTGCGGTCGGGTCTGCCCCACCTACACCGTGTTCGACATGGCCGCCGACGGCAGCGACATCCGGTGTTTGAGTTTCCACGAGACCAACGAATGGCATCCCGGCGTCACGCACGACGGCCAGATCGTTTACACCCGCTGGGATTACGTCGATCGCCACGGCGTCGTGGCGCACACCCCGTGGCTCATGTCCCCTGATGGCCGCGACCCCCGCGCGGTTCATGGCAACTACGCCTTCCGCAGCGCCCGGCCGGACATGGAGCTGAACGTCCGCCCCATCCCTGGGTCGAGGCGGTTCGTGGCCACCGGCGCCCCGCACCACGGGCAGGCCTTCGGTTCCCTGGTGGTCGTGGACCCGGGGCTTCCGGACGACGATGCCATGGGACCGGTCCGCCGTCTCACCCCGGACGTGGACTTCCCGGAAACCCAAGGCGGGGTAGAGGCTTACGGCGAAGCCTGGCCGCTCAGCGAGCATTACTACCTCTGTGTCTATGACCCCGCCCAACGCCTGGCCGACGCAGGGCCCAAAGGGGCTTACGGGCTTTACCTGCTCGACAGCTTCGGCAACCGCGAGTTGATCTACCGCGATCCGGACATCGGTTGCCACAGCCCCATTCCGTTGCGCGCGCGGCCGACACCGCCGGTGATCCCCGACCAGTCCGAACGGTTCGCGGCGGACGTGCCCGCCGAGGCCACGGTGGCAGTCATGGACGTCTACCGAAGCCGGCAGCCCTGGCCGGCCGGCACGCGGATCAAGGCGCTGCGGGTCTACCAGATCCTGCCCTTGTCCGTGGCTTCGGCGGCCGTGGCCCACAACACCGGCCTCCAAATCCCGCAGGGCAACGATTCCGTGAACCTCGCCCGGGCGGTCCTCGGCGAGGTGCCCGTCGAAGCGGATGGCAGCGCCCACGTTGTCGTGCCCGCCCGCAAAGAACTCTATTCCAGGCCCTCGACGAAGACGGTCTGGCGATCACCTCAATGCGGTCGGCCACCCAGTTTCAGCCCTGCGAACAGGCCACGTGTCTGGCCTGTCACGAGCCGAAGGCGGCCGCCCCCTTGCCGGGCTCCGGACCACCGCTGGCCCTGCGCCGAGCGCCGTCGCGACTCGACTTCGCCCTGGACGGTGCCAACCCCTTCAGCTACCCGCGCCTGGTCCAACCGGTGCTGGAACGCCATTGCGTGCACTGCCACACGCGCGAGGCCGAGAAAGCGCCGTCGTTGCAGGCAACCCGGGTCTTGCACCGGGGGCGGGGTGGGATGGATGTGCCCACGACCTACTACGCGTCGTACGTGAGCCTGGCGCCGCAGTTCGGCTTTTACAGCTACGGCGGGCGCGACTGGAACGACCCGAAATGGTACCGGACGACGCCCGGCGAGTTCGGGGCGCGCGCGTCCCGGCTGTATGCGCTGCTGGAGGCGGGGCACCACGGGGTCTGCCTGTCGCCGGCGGATTGGGCGCGGCTGACCTTGTGGCTGGATTCCTGTTCCCTGTTCTACGGCGTGTACGAGAAGGAGGGCGGCGAAGCGCAACTCCGCGGCGAGGTGCCTCTGCCGACCCTCGAGTAGTCACCGCTCAAACGGGACCCTTCCCCCATCCCCGATGTTCGTAATCGGTGGAGGGACGCGCCCCGTCTTGGATTCTCCGCCGATTACGAACCTCGGGGATGGGGCTGAGGGAAGCGCTCCGTGAACCTGTGGTGCGGGCTTCCAGCCTGCACTCGGCAACGGCCGGGGCGATCGAGAGGCGCGAAGCGTTTGGAGTGCGCCGAGCAAATGCGTTGCCGCGCCGCGGCGGAGCTCTTAGCGTCGCGCCGTGGCAGTGCGGTTCACCATCCTCGGCAGCGGTTCCGGCGGCAACTGCGCCTACCTCGAGACCGACTCGACCCGGCTGTTGATCGACGCCGGGTTCAGCGCCCGGCAGATCCGGCAGCGCCTCGCCGCCATTGGCCGGTCCCCGGAGACCCTTCACGGCATCCTGCTCACCCACGAGCACGGCGACCACATCCAGGGCCTGGCGGTGTTGTGCGCCAAACTCGACCTGCCGCTCTACTGCAACCGCCTCACCAAAGACGCCACCGAACACGCCCTCGAAACCCGCTTCCAATGCCGCCTCTTCCAGACCGGCGCCGCCTTCGACATCGGCGATGTCCAGGTCGAGACGTTCTCCGTCCCGCACGACGCCCAGGATCCGGTCGGCTTCCTCCTGCGAACGTCCGGCGTGAATCTCGGCTTCCTCACCGACCTCGGCCACGCCACGCGGTTGGTCGTGGAACGCGTCCGCTGCGCGCACGTGCTGGTCCTCGAGACCAACCACGACCTCCGCCTGCTCCAGGACGACCGCAAGCGGCCCTGGAGCGTCAAGCAACGCATCCTCAGCCGCCACGGCCACCTCTCGAACGAAGCCGCCGCCGACGTCGCCCAGGAGATAGTCACCCCCGACCTCCGCCAGCTCTACCTCGGCCACCTGAGCCGCGACTGCAACCGGCCTGAGCTCGCCCACCGCGCCGTGGCTGGCCGCCTGCAAAGCCTCGGCGCCACCCACGTCCAGGTGCACCTCACCTCGCAGGAAACCTCCAGCCCCACCCTCGAACTCTGATCGGCCATGGCCTTTGACTCGTTTCGCGACTGGCTGGACACCCTCGAAAAGGCGGGCGAACTCCTGCGTGTCCGGGAACCCGTGGCCACCGAGCTCGAGATCACCGAGTTCGCCGATCGCCACATGAAGTCGCCCGGCGGAGGCAGGGCGCTGCTGTTCGAGCACCCGACGATCAACGGTCAGCGCAGCCCGTTCCCGGTGGCCATCAATACGCTGGGCTCGTGGAAGCGGATGGCCCTCAGCCTCGGGGCCGCCTCGGTCGAGGACGTGGCGGCGGAGCTGGGCTCGCTCATGAAGGCCAAGCCGCCCACGTCGCTGCGCGAGGCCTTCAAGCTGCTCGGCACCGCTCTTGACCTCCGGCACGCGAAGCCGAAGCGCGTCAAGACCGGCCCGTGCCAGGAGGTCATTCACCGCTTCGACACCCCCCCCGCGCCGGGGTTGGGGACCGCGCCCGCCTCGGGCGCAGGTTCCGGCGCCCCCGCCGGAACCTCCCCCTCCTCGGTCCTCCCCTCCCCCTCCCCGCTCTCCCCCGTGCCGGGTCGTCTTTTCCCCACGCTCCGGGATCTTCCCATCCTGCACTGCTGGCCGCTGGACGGCGGTCGGTTCGTGACGCTGCCCTGCGTGGTCACCCGCGATCCCGACACCGGCGAGCGCAACGTGGGCATGTACCGGATGCAGGTCTACGACGACCGCACCACGGGCATGCATTGGCAGCTCCAAAAGGTCGCCGCCCGACATGGCCGCCGCTACTACGAGAAGGGCGAGCGCATGCCGGTGGCGGTGTTTCTCGGGGGCGACCCCGTCTTCACGTTCGCCGCCACGGCGCCATTGCCGGACGGACTGGATGAATTCCTCCTCGCCGGGTATCTCCGTCGCCAGTCCGTCCCGCTCGTGCGCTGCCTCACCTGCGACCTCGAGGTGCCGGCGAACGCCGACTTCGTGCTCGAAGGGTATGTGGCCCCGACTGAACCGCTGCGGGACGAGGGACCGTTCGGGGACCACACCGGATATTACACGCTGCCTGAACCGTACCCCGTCTTCCATCTCACCGCCCTGACGCACCGGAAGGACGCGGTGTATCCCGCCACCATCGTGGGCATCCCGCCCATGGAGGACTTCTACATCGGCGGCGCGTCGGTGAAGCTCTTTCTGCCGATCTTCAAGATGAACTTCCCGGAGATCGTGGACATCGCGCTGCCGGCCGAGGGGGTCTTCCACAACCTGGTGTTCGTGAGCATCAAGAAGACCTACCCGATGCAGGCCTACAAGATCATGCACGGGCTCTGGGGCATGGGCCAGATGATGTTCACCAAGTACCTCGTGGTGGTGGACGACGACGTGGACGTCCACAACACCAGCGAGGTCCTCTTCCGGCTCTGCGCCAACACCGATCCACAACGCGATTCCATCTTCACGCAGGGACCGGCGGACGTGCTCGACCACGCCACCAGCGTGATTGCCCGCGGCAGCAAGCTCGGTCTGGACGCCACCCGGAAACTGCCCGGCGAAGGTTTCCACCGCCCCTGGCCGCCGCTCATCCGGATGGACGAAGCGGTGAAGGCCAAGGTGGCCGGGCTTTTGGCCGCACAGCCGGCGCGCCGCGCGGAATCCTGAGCAGGGGTCTGTTCACGGTTTACGTCACGAAAAGCGGCGCTCAAGCGCGACGCACTCCAGACGCTTCGCGATCCCCACACCGCTCGGCCAGCGCAACGCGTTTGGAGTGCGCCGACTTCCAGCGGCGCTTTTCCCCGCCCGGGTCGAGGCTTGCAATCGCCGCCACTTCGTGCGATCAGCTTGTCAACTTATGAAAGCCCCGCTGGACCGCCGCTCTTTCCTCCGCCGCTCAACTGCCGGTGCCTCCGCCCTGGCCTTGGCCTGGCAGTTCGAGGAGCGCCAGCTTCTTGCGCAACAGACGGCGCCGGCTGCTCCCGAGGTTCCCGCCCTGACTCCCTCCCCGCGCAGTTTTCCCGCCGGCAAGATCGGCAAGCTCAACGTCAGCCGCTTGATCGGCGGGGGCAACCTCATCAGCGGATTCGCGCACAGCCGCGACCTGATCTACGTCTCGCCCCTGCTGCGTCAGTACTTCACCGACGCGAAGGTCCACGAGACGTTTGCGCTCGGGGAAGCGCAGGGGATGAACACGGTCCTCCTGCGCCTGGACGATCACACCCTGCGCATCCTCAAGTCCTACTGGCGCGAGCGCGGCCGCCAGCTCCAGTGGATCGCCCAGGTCAAACTGCCCGAAAAGGACCGGTTCGCCGAGATCCAGCGGGCCGTCGATGAAGGCGCCTCGGCGGTCTTTGTCCATGGCGGCGTCGGGGACGGGTTGGTCGAGGCGGGCGACTTCGATCTGCTGGGGCGGGCGATCACGGCCATCCGACGCCACGGAGTGCCTGCCGGAGTTGCGGGCCATGCGTTGGCGGTCCCCATGGCCTGCGAGCGTGAGGGTCTCGATCCCGACTTCTACATGAAGACCTTCAACAGCAAGCAGTACTGGTCGGCTGGCCCGATGCCCCGCTTCGACAGCGTGTGGGAGGAAACCCCGCAGGAGACGATGCAGTTCATGGCCGAAGTCGAGAAGCCGTGGATCGCGTACAAGGTGCTTGGCGCTGGCGCCATCCATCCCGAGCAGGGTTTCCGGTACGCTTACGAGAACGGCGCCGACTTCATCTGCGCCGGCATGTTCGACTTCCAGGTAGAGGAGGATGCCGAAATCGCCCGGCGCGCGCTGGACCGTGCCCGGAACCGAACCCGCCCCTGGTGCGGCTGAGGTCGGCACCGCCTCCTCATCCCCAAACGCCTCCTCACGTCGGCGCCTACGGGGGGGTGACGGCGAATCGCCAGGTGCCGCTGCCCACCTCGACCACCCACCGGCCGTTTTCGCGTCCCACCAAGCGCGCCCCCTTCACCTTCCGCAGCGGACGACCGCCTTCCGTGATCCGGGCGGCGTCGGACGCCGGTAGATGGACCGTGGCCGTCGTGTTGGCGGGGAGCGACACCTCGTACTCGAAGCGGCCTCCGTCCAGCCGCCAGTGGCTGGCGATTGGACCCGCCAGCGAATCGTAGCGCGCCCGCACCCACGAGATCGCGGGATGCTCGGGATTACTGCCCGGCGTCGGCGGCATCGGACGGAAGTGGAGTTGCCGGAACCCGGGCGTGGCTGTGTCGATGCCCGCCAGTGTCCGGAACATCCATTCGCACACGGCGCCGAAGGCGTAGTGCGAGAAGCTGTTCATGGCGGCGTTCTGGTTGCCTGCGATGCCATTGAAGCCGTGTTCGCGGGTGAAGCTGTCCCAACGCTCCCAGATCGTCGTGGCCCCGTTCTCGACTTCGTATCCCCACGACGGGAACCGCCGGCTCTGCAGCAGGCGCGCCGCCAGATCATGCTGGCCATGGGCGCTGAGGACCGGCAGGAGAGGTCGGGTCCCCAGAAACCCGGTGGCCATGCGGTTGTCGTTGGTCCGGATCTTCTGCGCCAACCGCTCCGCCGCCGCCTGGCGAAGCCGTTCGGGAATCAAGCCGGCGTCCAGGGCCATCGCGTAGGCTGACTGCGTGTCCACGGTCAGGGCGCCGTCGGGCCCGAGGTACTTCGCGGCGAAAGCGGACCGGATGTTGTCCAGCAGGGCACGGTAAGCCACGGCTTCGTTGCGGCGGCCCAGGGCGTCGGCCATGTCGCCCATCAACCGGGTGGTGAGGGCGAAGTACACGCTGTCCACATACTCGATGGGCGTGGTCTCGTCGAGGTTCAGCCAGTCGCCCCAGGTGTTGGCCTCGGGATGTTGAATGCCCAGAAACCCGCGGGCGTTGGCCTGGCGCCACTCCAGGAACCGGGTCATCGAATCCCACTGGCGCTCGAGCACCCGCGTGTCGCCGTAAACCTGCCAGACCGTCCAGGGGACGATGATGCCGGCGTCGGTCCAGGCCGGGGCGAAGGCTTGGCCGTGCTGGAACGGCCAGGGGCAGTAATCCGGGTAGGCGCCGCCAGGCAACTGGGCTTCCTCCACTTCCCGCAACCACTTGGTGAAGAAGGCGGCCACGTTGGCGTTGTAGGTGGCGGTGCGCGCGTAGATCTGGGCGTCTCCCATCCACCCGAAACGCTCGTCCCGCTGGGGGCAATCCGTGGGCAGTTCGAGGAAGTTCGCGCGCTGCGTCCACACGATGTTCTGGAACAACTGGTTCACCATCGGATCCGAGCACATGAAGCTGCTCGTCAGCCGCGTGTCCGAATGCAGCACAATCCCCGTCAACGCGTCCCGCTCGAGCACCCCGGGATAGCCGGTGACTTCGACGAACTGGAACCCGTGGAACGTGAATCGCGGCACATAGACCTCGCCTTGGGGATCGCCGCGCAGCACGTACGTGTCCGTCGCCCGCGCCTTCCGCAGGTTCTCGGTCATCAACCGCCCGTCCGGATGCAGCATCTCGCCGAAGCGCAGTTGCACACGCGTGCCCGCCGGTCCTCGCACCTTGAGGCGCACGACGCCGGCGAAGTTCTGGCCCAGATCCACCATGTAGACCCCCTCCCCGCGCGCCGTGATCGTCCGCGCGGGCAGTTCCTGCGTGAACCGCACCGGCGGCGCCGGGTAAGCCTCCACACGCGCCGGCCGCACAAACCCGAATTCCTGTTCCCGCACCCCACCCCCATCGTGGAACGGCGCCCGCACCGACCCGTTCTCTCCCGCCCGGATCGCGTTCTCCCAAGCGGTGTCGTCGAACCGCGGCTGGTCCCAGCCGGGCAGTTCGCGCGTGGCGTCGTAGTGCTCGCCCATCAGGAAGTCCGCTTCGCGATAGGGACCTTCGCCGGTGACCTTCCACGTGGCATCGGTGCCCACCACTTGCACGGACCCGTCGTCGTACTCGATCTCGAGTTGGGCCAGTAACGCCGGCGTCTTGCCGTACGTGTCGCGGCCGGTTCGGTGCGGTCCGTACCCGACCAGCAGGCCATAGCCCAAGTACCCCGCATACCAGCCATCCGCCACGACCGCCCCCAACGCGTTCGGGCCCGGCCGGACCAGGTCGGTCACATCAAAGGTCGTGTAGTAGACGCGGCGGCGGTAATCGGTCCAGCCGGGCGAAAAGAACTGCTCGCTCACCCGGTGGCCGTTCAGATGCGCCTCGAAGATGCCCAGCGCGCTGGCGTGCAACGTCGCGCGGCGCACGGTCTTCTCCCCCCCTTGGAACTCCTTCCGATAATGCCGGGCGGGCGGCAGATGCAGGCGCGCCGGATCCGCGTGCAACGGGGTCGGGTCGCGGAAGCTGATCCATTCCGCCTGCCAGTCCCCGGGTTCGAGCAGGCCCATGCTCCAGGACGCCGTCTCGCTCCAGGGTGATGGTTTGTCATCGCGATCCCAGACCCGGACCTTCCAGTAACAGCGCTGTCGCGACGCCAGCGGCTTGCCGCCATAGGCTACGTGGGTCGTCTGGTCGCCCAAGATCTTGCCCGGGCTCCACAGATCCCCTCGATTCTCGTCCAGCCACCGCCGCGAACTGGCGACCAGAATCTCGTAGGCGGTCTGCCGCTGGCCGCGTTCATCGGATTCCACCCGCCAGAACAGGCGCGGTGCCTGCGTATCCACGGCCGGAGGGTCCTCGAGGTACTCGCAGCGCAGCCGCGTTACCACCAAGGGGTCCGCCATCACGACGCTCGCTGCCCAGCCGGCGCAGACGACAGCGAGAACCTGGGCGCAGCGCCACCCCCGCGGGACCCACCCCACGCCGCTGAACCCGCGCGGAGCGTCTGGAGTGCGCCGTCTTCCAGCGGCGCTTTGCGTTCTCCCCGCACCCAAAGCGGCGGTGAACCGCTCGCACTCCAAACGCGGGCGCGAGCCTCCCCCCGCCGGGAAAGCGCGGAGCGTCTGGAGTGCGCCGTCTTCCAGCGGCGCTTTGCGTTCATTCGCCCCGCCCTTCGCTCCGCCCCGTCCAACGCGGCGCCCAAGCGCAACGCCTCCCGCAGACGGCACACCCACCCGCACCGCCAAGGACGAAAGGAGCCGCGCGCCGAACTTGCCAAGTCTGAGTTTCATGATGGAAGACCGCGCGCAGCTTGGCGGTTGCGGCCCATCGGTTAAATGCCGTTCCCATTTTGGTTTGCCCCACGGGGCTCCCTGGCCTTCATTAGGCGCCGGCGTCACTGACGCCACAATGTCATTGGCGCCGACGGTAAGTGATGGAACTCGGACATACGCATGAAACACCGCCTATGAAAACCACCCACCTCCTCAGGGGACTTGTGCTGTCCTGCACCGTGGCCTCTCTCGTCCCGGCTCAGGCAGCGTACCGGGATGACGTGCTCGCGGACGCTCCGGTCGGCTATTGGCGCCTGGACGAACCCACGCCGCCCCCCATCGCCCCCCAAACCACGGCCAAAAACCTCGGCAGCGTCGGGGCCACGGGCGACGGCACTTACGCCTACGGTGTCCAAGGCCAGCAGCCTGGCGCCCTCGCCGGCAGCACCGATACCGCCGCTCGCTTCGACGGAACCAAGCTCCTGCAGGTCCCGTACGGCTCCGAAGTCAACCCCAATCCACCTTTCACAGTGGAGGGGTGGTTCAAGCCCGCGGTCGCGTTGACCGGCACGACGTTGACCTGCCCGCTGGCCTCGCTGCGCCGCGTCACCCCGGCCGCCGAGGGCTGGATCTTCTACCAGACCGCCACCGGCTGGAACTTCCGCCTCGGCGATTCCTTCAATAACTACACCGCCGACATCACCGGGACTACCGTGATCGCCGCCGACACCTGGTACCACGTCGCCGCGGTCTATGACGGCACCACCGTGCGCCTGTACGTGAACGGCGTCGAAGAGGCCACCGCCACCACCACCGACTATTGGCCGAACCCGGGAGTGGCGCTGGGCATCGGCGCCCGCGGCGACAATGCCTTCTACTTCAACGGTACCGTCGACGAAGTGGCCCTCTACCCCACCGCCCTCTCCGCCAGCACCATCGCCGCCCATTACGCCAACGGCACCGACCCGGCCCCGGCGTCCCCCTATGACACCCTCGTCCTCGCCAGCCAACCCCTCGGCTACTGGCGCTTGAACGAGACCGTCCAGGCCCTCATCCTCCCGCCCGCCGCCAACCTCGGTTCGCTCGGCGAGGCCGCCAACGGCGGTTACTACCCCGGCATCACCCATGGCCAGCCAGGCGCCCTCACCGGCGACGCCAACACGGCCGTCCGCTTCGACCAAACCGCTACCCCCAAACAAATGGTCGACGTGCCCTACAACGCCGGCCTCAACACCACCAGCTTCACCGTCGAATGCTGGGCTAAAGCCGACAGCGCCGGTACCGGTCACCGCTCCCCCGTCACCTCCCGCGACGACACCCCCGTCGGCAATGCCACCGGCTACATCTTCTACGCCGATCCCGGTAACATCTGGCAGTTCTGGACCGGCAACGGCGCCGGTTCCCCCGACGGCCCCTGGAACAGCGTCGGCAACGTCCCCGTCAACCTCGACACCTGGGACCACCTCGTCGGTACCTACGACGGCAAGGTCAAGAACTTCTACGTGAACGGTGTCCTGGTCGGCTCCGCCCTGCCTGCTCGATACCTCACCAATCCCGCCCGCGTCCTCCGCATCGGCGGCGGTGCCACCGAAGGCGCCGGCAACTTCTTTTTCCACGGCGATGTCGACGAGGTCGCCGTCTATGACAAGGCCCTCAGCGGCGACCGCGTCCTCGCCCACTTCAAGTCCGGCAGCGGCACCGACCCGTTGCCCGCCGCCCCGGAAATCGTCGCCAGCCCCGGCGCCGCCGAGGTCTTCAAGGGCGAAACCCTCACCCTCGGCGTCGCCGCCACCGGCAGTCTCCCCCTCACGTACGAGTGGCGTCGCGACGGCACCGTGCTGACCGGCCAGACCGGGCCCAGCGTGAGGCTGGTGGACGCCCAACCGTCTGACAGCGGCCTTTACAGCGTCACGGTCCGCAACAGCTCGGGCGAAGCCGTCAGCCAGGAAGCCCAGGTCACCGTCGTCGACGTCAGCAAACCCGTGATCACCCAGCAACCCCGCTCCCGCATCGTCCTCGCCGGAACCAGCGTGACCTTCACCGTCGCCGCCATCGGCAGCGCCACCTTCGACTATCAGTGGGAACGGGACGGCACCCCCATCCCCGGCGCCACCGCCGCCAGCCTCGTGCTCCCCAGCGTGCAGGCCTCCGACCTGGGCAGCTACCGCGTCCTCGTCAGCAACGCCGCCGGCAGCACCCCCAGCGACCCGGCCACGCTCAGCTTCCCGCCCCTGCCCACCGGCGATTACGTCAGCAACGTCAAGGCCGATGGCCCCGTCGCCTACTGGCGCCTCGGCGAAACCGAAGCCGTCGAAGCCCGCGACGAAATCGGCAACGCCAACCCCGGCTATTACTTCGGCGGCGTCACCGTCGGCGAACCCGGCGCCATCCACGGCGACTCCGACACCGCCGTGCGCTTCAACGGCGTCGATGGCAAGATCGACGTCTGGTGGTCGGACGTTCTCAACCCGGCCGACCTGTCCGACCCGCCGCAAATGACCGCCTTCACCATCGAGTGCTGGGCCAAGGTCAGCGGGAACGTCGGTAACTTCCGGTCGCCCGTGACGTCGCGTGCCGATGCGCCCCAACGCGGATACATCTTCTACGCCAGCGACGGCAATACCTGGCAGTTCTGGAACGGCGCCGCCGCCGGCGGTTGGCAGGTCGTCGCCGGACCCGCCGTCGAGCTCGACACCTGGGTTCTCCTCGTCGGTACTTACGACGGCACCACCAAACGCTTCTACGTGAATGGCACCGAGGTCGGCTCGGCCGCCACCACCGTGCTCGCCAACAACGAGCACTTCTTCCGCATCGGCTCGGGCGCCACGGAGGGTAACGGCAATTACTGGTTCAACGGCGCCGTCGACGAAGTCGCCCTCTACAACAAGGTCCTGCCCGAGGACCGTATCTGGGCCCATTACCTCCTCGCCCAACCGCCGACACCCACCCTCGCCATCAGCCGCGACCAGGACAACATCGTCGTCACCTGGACCAACGGGACCCTCCAGGCCGCCGACGCTGTCACCGGTGCCACGTGGCAGGACGTGCCCAACGCCACTTCGCCCCTCACCGTCACACCCGCCGCCGGCGCCAGGTTCTACCGCGTGCGCCGGTAAACCCGCCGGCAAGTCCCTGCCCATGGCGGGGTGCCGGCTTCGCACCTGCTTCCCCGCGGAGTGAACGCTCCGCGGGGAAGCTTCCGACTTTCCCGCGCCTCAATAGCTCATCTTGTCCAGCTTCACCTTGCCGCGGAAGATCCAGTAAATGCTGGCCGTGTACGCCAGCACGATGGGCACCCCGATCAGCGCGATGGTCAGCATGATCCCCAGGGTCTTCGGCGACGACGCCGCGTTGTAGGCGGTCAGGCTGTTCGCCACTTCAGGCCGGCTCAATACCAGGTTGGGGAACATCTCCAGTCCGAACAGCGTCATCAGCGCGATCATCGCCACACACGACGACAGGAACGCCCGGAAATCGCGGCCATGGTGGATCTCGCGCGGGATGTTCGCGATCGCCAGCATGTTCACCAGGGCCACGCTGAACAGCCAGGGATGAGTCCGCACCCGCTCCGCCATGTGCGGCACGTACAGCAACGTCGCCATCGTCGTCACCGCGTAGCAGATGATGAAGAAGATGATCGTGCGGTTGATCCACGCCCGCGCGATCCGCTGCAGGTCGCCCTCCGTCTTCAGCACCACGTAGATCGCCCCGTGCATCAGAAACAGCGCCACCGTCGTCACCCCCAGCAACAACGCGTACGGGTGCAGCAAGCCCAGGAAGCTGCCCGCAAACTCACCGCGCTCGTCAATCGGCACCCCCCACGCGATGTTCCCCATCGTCACCCCGATCAGGAAACTCGAGAGCAGGCTCCCCCCGGCAAACCCCACGTCCCACATCTGCCGCCACCAGCGCATCGGCTGCTTGCTCCGGAATTCAATGGCCACCGCCCGGAAGATCAGCGCCACCAGCAGGAGCACGAAGGCCAGATAGAAACCGCTGAACACCGTCGCGTACACCACCGGGAACGCCGCGAACAACGCCCCGCCCCCCGTCACCAGCCAGACCTCGTTCCCGTCCCACACGGGGCCAATCGCGTTCAGCATCAGCCGCCGATGCTCGTCTGTCCGTGTGAACAGGTGCAGCGCCCCCACCCCGAGATCGAACCCGTCCAGCAACGCGTATCCCGTGAAGAGCACGCCCACCAGGACGAACCACACGGCGTTCAGATCAAGCCAGGCCGGGTAACTCATGTCTCCTCAGGACCGGCCGGGGATCGCCAGCTTGCCCCGCGGCTCGAGGTCCGCAGCGTCCGGCCCGTGTTGAATCTTGTCGTTGAGCAGGTACACGAAAACGGCAAACAACAGCGCATACAGCACCGTGAACAGGATCAGCGACGTCAGCACCATCTCCGCCGTGACCGTCGCGGACAGGCCGTCGGAGGTGCGGAGCAGCCCATACACGATCCACGGCTGTCGGCCAATCTCGGTCGCAAACCAGCCCGCCTGGTTGGCCACCTGCGGCCCCAGCACCGCGAACACCAGCACCCACAGCAACCCGCGCCGATCGAACAGCCGCCCCCGCCAGCACGCGTAGCTCCCCAGCCCCGCCACCGCGATCAGCCCGAACCCGATCCCGACCATCAGATGGTACAACTGGAAGGTCAGGTTCACGGGCGGCCGATCCTCGGGCGCGAATTCCCGCAGCCCCTTCACCGGCGCGGCGACGTCGCCATGCACCAGCCAGCTTAACAGCCCCGGGATCTCGAGATTGAACCGCACTTCCTCGTTCGCCTCGTCCACCCACCCGGCCAGCACCAGCGGCGCGTTCGTCCGCGTCTCGTACAGCCCCTCGAACGCGGCGAGCTTGGCGGGCTGATGCCGCGCCACCACTCCCGCGCTGCTGTGGCCGCTCACCAGTTGCAGCAGCGACGCCACCAGCGCCACCCCCAGCCCCACCTTCATCGAAGCTTGCGCAAAGGCCGTGTGCCGCCGCCGCAACAGGTAGTAGGCGCTCACGCTCACCACCAGGAACGCCCCGGCCTGCCACGCCCCGCACAACACGTGAAACAAGCGGTCCATCGAGCTCGGGTTGAACACCATCGCCCAGAAATCCGTGATCACCGCGCGCGGCCCGTAAGCGGTCGTCTCCAACTGGTAACCCGCCGGCGTCTGCATCCACGAGTTCGCCACCACAATCCAGATCGCGCTGAAGTGTGCCCCCAGACACACCATCCACGTCGCAAAGTAATGCAGCTTGCGCCCCACCTTGTCCCACCCGAACAGGAGGATCGCCAGGAAGCCGGACTCGAGGAAGAACGCAAAGATGCCCTCGGCCGCCAGCGCGCTCCCAAACACGTCCCCGACAAACCGCGAGTACGTGGCCCAGTTCGTGCCGAACTCGAACTCCATGACAATCCCGGTGGCCACCCCGATGGCGAACGTCAGCGCAAACACCCGCGTCCAGAACCGCGCCATCTGATGATAGACCGGGTTCCCGGTCTTCAGCCACAAGCCCTCCATGATCACCAGGCACACCCCCAGCCCGATGCTTAGCGGCGGATAGAGGTAGTGAAACGCCACCGTAAAGGCAAACTGGATGCGGGAGAGCAACAAGACATCCATAGACCGCCGCCAGCCTACCCCTTTTCAGGTTTTCCACACAAGTTCCTACCTCAGGGGTCAGTAGACAGTATGCTCCATTTCTCATCGTCGATCCGCTCCGAAGCCCAAAGGGATCGGGCGGTCTCCCCACCCCCACCCAACCAGGCTGGATTGGATCAGATAATGTACCGACCCCTGAGGTTGTTTGGAGCATAGTATGTACCGACCCCTCTGATAGGGATTTGCCTCGCCATCCGCCGGGCTGGCCCCGCACAGTCAGCCCATGCAACTGCCTGAGCCAGCCAAGAACCTGTCGCGCCGGGAGTTCTTGGTCGCTGCGACGGCGCTGGCCGGAGGCGTCGCGGCCGGGTGCGCCAGCGGTCGGGATCGGCCGGTGCCCGTCCTCGACACGCACACGCACTTCTACGATCCCACCCGGCCCCAAGGCGTGCCGTGGCCGCCCGTGGATGATGCGCTGCTCTATCGCCCCGTGCTGCCGCCCGAGTACCGGGAGTTGGCTGAACCCCTCGGGGTCGGAGGAACGGTCGTGGTCGAGGCCAGCCCGTGGGTCGAGGACAACCAGTGGGTGCTCGACCTCGCCGAGACCGAGCCTTTCCTGCTGGGGTTGGTGGGGCACCTCAAGCCCGGCCAACCCGGGTTCCGCGCCGACGTCGAACGTTTCGGCCGTCATCCCCGGTTTCGCGGGGTGCGCACCGGGTTGTGGGGCGCCCAGGTCACGCCCGAGAACGACGCGTTCATTCGTGACCTCGCCCTCCTGGCCGACCGCGGACTCGCGCTCGACGTCCTGATCGGTCCGGACCAACTCCCGCTGGTAGTGAGTTGGCCCAACGGTGCCGGGCTGCGGATCATGATTGATCACTGCGCCAACCTGCGCGTGGACGGCTAACTCCCGTTAGCGACCTGGCGCGAGGGGCTCGAGGCGTGCGGTCGCCAGCCCAACGTCTTCCTCAAGGTGTCCGGTCTGGTCGAGGGAACGGGGCGGTCGGACGGCACGGCGCCGCGGGACACGGGCTTTTACCGGCCGGTGCTGGACGCGGCCTGGGAAGCGTTCGGGGAGGACCGGGTGGTTTACGGCAGCAACTGGCCGGTGAGCGCCCGGTTTGCGTCCCTGGCCACGGTGCAGGGCATCGTCGCGGAATACGTGGCGGGTCGGGGCGCCGAGGCGACGGCCCGGTTCTTCCATCACAACGCGCGCCAGGTGTACGGGCTGCGCCGACTTCCGTCTTGGCCCCGGAGTGCGCGGGTCTAAGCTTGGGGCTGCATGGTGCTCATGCCCCTCATTGAGCGCGAGCTGCGCGTGGCAGCCCGGCGCGGGAAGAACTACTGGCTGCGCGTGGCGGCTGCCCTCGGTGCAGCAGTGATCTGCCTGTGGGTGGTGCTGTGGTCGGGTCGGGCTCAGCCGCCGGCGATGCTGGGGAAGACGCTGTTCACGTATCTGAGCGTGCTGGCCTTTGCGTTCTGCCTGCTGGTGGGGCCGTTTATCACGGCGGACTGTGTGAGCGAGGAGAAGCGGGACGGGACCTTGGGGCTGTTGTTTCTCACCGAGCTGCGGAGCTTCCATGTGGTCCTGGGCAAGTGGATTGCGACGTCGCTGGCGGGTTTCTACGGGTTGCTGGCGATCCTGCCGTCGCTGGGGCTGCCGGTGCTGCTGGGGGGGGTGACTCCCGGGGAGTACGGGCGGATGGCGCTGGCCGTGACGAACGCCATTCTGTTCTCGCTGACGGCGGGGCTGTTTGTGTCGACGATCAGCCGGGAGCAGACCAAGGCGACGCTGGGGTCGGTGGCCTTGATCCTCGGGCTGACGGGGCTGGTGCCGGGTTTGTTTGTCTTTTTCATGACGGGGGTCCTGGGCCGGCCCGTGAACCAGATGCCCCCGCTGGCGCTGGTGAGTCCGGCCTATACGGGGTACCTGGCGACGGACACGATGTACCGCGGGGGCCCGCAGCTTTACTGGACCTCGCTGGCGCTGGTGCACGGGTTGAGCTGGCTGTTCCTCATCCTGACAGCGGTGCTGCTGCCCCGGGTGTGGCGGCAGGACCCGGGCGAGAGGCCGGTCACGTGGCGCTGGCTGGTTCGGTTCGGCTACACGCCCGGGTGGCGGCGGACGTTCCGTCGTCGTGTGGAACGCAACCCGATCTATGCGGTGGGGGCGCGGTTGCGCTGGCCGCACGTGGTGTTCTGGACGCTGGTCACGCTGGTGGCGGTCAACGTCTACTGGATTGCCATCGGCTCGCGTCAGAACCCGGGTGCGCACCAGTTTCATCAGAACTTCGCCTACGCGCTGATTTTCACGAACCGGGTGTGGATCACGGTAATGGCGGCGCACTTCTTCCTCGAGGCGCGGCGGTCCGGGGCGCTGGAACTGCTGCTGACCTCGCCGTTGCCGGTGCGGACGTTGTTGCGCGGGCATTGGCGGTCGCTGCGGCGGTACTTCCTGTGGCCGATTGTGGTCATTGGCCTGCTGCACGTGGCGTTTGTGTGGGGCAGTTGGTCGCAACTCGGCGCGCGGGCGACGATGGGTTTCAACTACCTGCCGTACTACGTGGCGTCGGCGACCAGCAGCTATGTGAACTTCCTGACGGACGTGCTGGCGCTGTGCTACGTGGGGGCGTGGCTGAGCCTGTCGCTCAGCAAGCCCACGCCGGCGCTGCTGCTGACCTTTGCGAGCGTGATCCTGGTTCCCTGGGCGCTGGGCTACTATCTGGCGAGCTGGACGGGGATCATCCCGGTCCAGGTGACGAACTGGTTCCAGAGCCTGCCGTGGATCCGCCAGCTCTTTCCGGCCGGTGCGCTGGGGTTTCCGCTGGGCCGGACGCTGGTCTGGGTGACCAAGAACCTCCTGTTCATCGCGTGGGCGCGGTGGCGGTTGCACGGCCATTTCCGAACCGCCGCGGCACAGACGCCCGATTGGGGATGGGCGCGGTGGTGGCGACGGTCCTCGGGCGGGCGGCGCGGGCGGTCGATGGCGCCGCTAGCGGTGGCGGGGGGCGAGGCGCGGGGGAGCCCGGTCACTTGACGGACGGCGGGCCCGGCCGGGTGAAGGTTCGCCGGGTGCCGACGCCTCCGGGGACGCGGTGAAGCGGTCGGGATGAACATGCGCTGGTTGCCGATTGTCGGGCGCGAGCTGCGGGTGGCGGCGCGGCGGCGGAGTGCTTTCTGGGTGCGGGTGATGGCGGCCGGAATCGCGGTGGGCGTGGGGGCGTTCAACTTTGGTTTGGGGGCGACTGGCTGGCGGCTCAGAGCGCGGGGCGGGAGCTCTTCGCGGGGCTCACGCTGCTGGCCCTGGGCTGTTGTGTGGCGGCGGGGCCGGTGTTCACGGCGGATGTGCTGAGCGAGGAGAAGCGGGAAGGCACACTGGGGCTGTTGTTCCTGACGGATCTGCGGGCGCACGACGTGGTGTTGGGGAAGCTGGCGGCGGCGTCCGTGACGGCCGTGTTCAGCTTGGTGGCGGTGCTGCCGGTGGTGGCGCTGAGCCTGTTGCTGGGCGGGGTGGCGCTGGGGGAGTTTGCGCGCGTCGTGCTCGTGCTGGTCAACACGCTGGGCTTCTCGCTGGCCGTGGGCATGGCGGTGTCGGCGCTGTGCGAACAGGCGCGCAGTGCCTTTGCCCTGACGAGCTTCATGTTGTTTCTGGCGACGGCGGTGGCGGCGTGGTGGATCGAGGGTGGGCTGGCCTCGACGCCGGGGGCCGGGGGTTGGGTGCAGATGGTGAGTCCGGTGGGGGCGTGGTTGGCGGCGGGGGCGCCGCGGTATGCGGCGGATCCGGCGGCGTTCTGGCGGGCGCTGGCGGGGGCGCATCTGGTGGGGTGGGGTTTCCTGGGGCTGGCGGCATGGTGGACGGGTCGGGCGTGGCGGGAAGCGACTGCCTGGCAACTGTCGGAGGCCTGGCAGACGCGTCTGCGGGACTGGTGGCTGGGCGAGCGGTCCGTGCGCGAAGCGCTGCGACGGCGGTTGCTCGACGCGAATCCGATTCTGTGGCTGGGGAGCCGGCATGCGCTCAAGCGCAATCTGCTGTGGGGCTTTGTGGGGTTGGCGCTGGCGGTCTGGCTGGCGACCCGGCTGTTCAGCGCCGTGCAGTGGTGGTCGGTGGGGATGACTGCGGTCATTGCGTTCTTCCTGCAAGTGACGCTCAAGTGGCTGGCGGCGTCGGAGGCCGCCTTTCGGTTTGCGGAAGACCGGCGGAGCGGCGCGCTCGAGCTGCTGCTCACCACGGGCTTGCGGACCGAGGATGTGGTGGGGGGACAGATGGCGGCGATGCGGCGTCTTTTTGGGTTGCCGTGTGCGGCGTTGTTGGGGGTCGAGGCCTTGTTGCTGCTGGCGAGCGGACCGGGGCGGGGGAGCACGGACGACTGGTACCTGGCGGTGGTGGCGATGGTGCTGTTTGCGTGGGACATGCCGACGCTGGCCTGGGCGGCGATGTGGTACAGCGTGGCGGGGCGACGTCCGCAGTGGGCAGCGTTGCGGGCGATTTTCCGGGTGTTGGTGGTGCCCTGGCTGGTGTTTATCGGTGCCCTGTTCGTGGTGGGGGTGTGGAGCTGGCTGGCGGTCACGTTGCTCTGGGGGGTGATCGGGGGCGTCAACAACGCGCTCGTGACGACCCGCGCGCGCCAGCGGTTACGGGTCGGGTTGCGTGTCGCGGCCGCCGGGCTGCTCCCCAGCGAGCAGGAGCGGGAACCACCGCGCAAAAGCGCGGTTGAAACCCCCGCCTCGACCGCGTAGAGTTCCCCGCGATTCCCGGAAACACCGACGTGTCACATCGTCAATACTCAGAGACATCAGGACCTGCCATGAGCCAGAACCGCATCAACATCGCGATCGTAGGGTTGGGATTCGGCGCCGAGTTCATCCCGATTTACCAGCGCCACCCGCACGCGCGCCTCGAAGCGATCTGCCAGCGCACCCCGGAGAAGCTCGACGCGATTGGGGACGCCTTTGGGATCGCCAAGCGTTACACCGACTACCGGGACTTGCTGGCCGACCCCGCCGTGCAGGCGGTGCACATCAACACGCCCATCCCGGACCACGCGGAGATGTCCATCGCCGCGCTGCGGGCCGGGAAGCACGTGGCCTGCACGGTGCCCATGGCGACCTCGGTGGCGGACTGCCGGAAGATCGTGGAACTCCAGCGCAAGACCGGCCTCAAGTACATGATGATGGAGACGGTGGTGTATGCGCGCGAGTATCTCTACATCAAGCAGCTCGCGGACGAGGGGATGCTGGGCAAGATCCAGTTCCTGCAGGCGAGCCATCAGCAGGACATGGACGGCTGGCCCAACTACTGGCCCGGCCTGCCGCCCATGTGGTACGCCACCCACTGCGTGGGCCCCGTCTGTGCCCTGACGAACGCCACGGCCGAGTACGTCTCCTGCTTCGGTTCCGGCACGATCCGCAAGGAGCTCATCGCGAAGTACGGATCGCCCTTCGCGATCGAGACCACCCACATCAAGTTCCACAAGTCCGACCTGGCCGCCCGCATCTACCGGTCTCTGTTTGATGTGGCCCGGCAGTACCGCGAGAGCTTCGACGTGTACGGCTCGAAGGCGTCGGTGGAATGGCCGCTCATCGAACACGAACCGCTGGTGCTGCATCGCGCCAAGCTGCCCGAGCCCAAGATCCCGAAGCTGGTCAAGGCGCCCGACTTTGCGAAGCGCTTGCCGGCGCCCATCCGCCCGTTCACCACGAAGGGCGTGTATGACCTGGGCAAGAAGACTCACCTCAGCTTCACCCAGGGCGCCGGCCATGGCGGCTCCCACCCCCATCTGGCCCACGAGTTCCTGATGGCCCTGATCGAAGATCGCGATCCGTTCCCGAACGCGCAGCAGTCCGCCAACTGGACGTGTGTCGGCCTGTGCGCCCACGAATCCGCGCTCAAGGGTGGGGCGATCGTGAAGCTGCCGGGGTTCACGTTGCCGGCGTAGGGCGGAAACCCTGGCTGGGCTTCCACCGCCACACCTCGCCTGCGTTGGTTGGACGGCCGCTGCGCACGGGCGCCCGGCATGGACAAGACCGAACAGTACCGGGAAGTCACGCGTCGCCTGCACGCCCTGCTCGCCGGGGAGCGCGATGAGATCGCGGTTCTGGCGACGGTCGTGGCCGAGTTATACCACGCCTTCGAGACCTTTGACTGGGTGGGGTTCTATCGCGTGACGGCGCCCGGCTTGCTCAAGGTGGGTCCGTACCAGGGCGGGCACGGCTGTCTGACCATCCCTTTCGAGCGCGGGGTGTGCGGCCGGTGCGCCCGGGAGCGGGCGACGCAGCGGGTCGCCGACGTGACCGTGCTGCCGTACCACATCGCCTGTTCGAGCACGACGCGGTCCGAGATCGTGGTGCCGGTGTTGGACTCCACCGGCGCGGTGCGCGCGGTGCTCGACATCGACTCGGATCAACCCGCGGCTTTCGACGAGGTGGACCAAGTCCAACTCGAGGCCCTGGCGCGGGAACTGGCGGAGCTCTACCGGGCGCCGGCCCCCGGAGCGGAGGCAGGCGCGCCGCCCGCCCGTTGATTCTGCCCCGCTCCCCCCGCGCCCCGCCAACGCCACCACCCCGCCAGCAGGCTGCCGATCACCGAATGGACGGTCGCGGACAGCGCACCGGGGAGGGCGGTCAGTGGGTCCGCGAAATGGCTGCGGGCGAGCACGGCGCCCAGGCCGGAGTTCTGCATGCCCACCTCGATGGACACCGTTCGACACACGGTGGGATCCTGCCGCGCGAGGTGCGCCGCCAGATAGCCCAGGCCGAACCCGCCGCTGTGCAGCAACACCACCGCCACCAGCAGGCGGCCACCCGAGGTCCGCAGCGCGTCGGCGCTGCTCCCAATGATGCTGGCGCAGATCATGGCAATGGTGATCACCGAGACCAGGGGGGCCACGGGCAGGATCCACCGGACGGCGCGGGGTGCCAGGTGATGCAGGGCCAGGCCCAGCAGCACCGGGGCCAGCACCACCTTGGCCGTGCTCAGCAGGAGCCCGGTGGCGGGCACCGGCACCAGGGTGCCGGCCAGCCCTTTGGTGAGCAGCGGCGTCATGATCACCGCCGCCAACGTCGAGGCCATGGTCATGAGGACCGATAGTGCCAGCCGCCCGCCAGCCAGGAAGGTAACGACATTCGAGGCGGTGCCCCCGGGGCAGCAGGAGACGAGGATCAGGCCCACCGCGTACGGTGTCGGCAGGTCCAGGGCGTGCGCCGCGCCCCAGCCCAGCAAGGGCATGATCAGGTACTGGGCGCCAAAGCCCAACCCCACCACTCCCGGGGTGCGTCCGACGGCGCGGAAGTCCTCGACCCGAAGCGTGATTCCCATGCCTAACATGATCACGGCCAGGCCCCACGTGATCCAGTCGCCGGTGAACCAGGTGAACCAGGGAGGATGCCAGAGGGCCAGCGCCCCGCCCGCCAGCACCCAGAGCGGAAACGCGTTGGTGAGAAGGCGGAGGAGCAAGGGGTCCAACAGGCGGCGGCTCACAGGGGCGGCAGCAACGGCTCGAAGCCGGCTTCCGCAAAGTGCTGGTCGGTCGTCACGGCCTGGCGGATCCGGAGCTGCTGCATCACCACGAAGCTGGTGCAGTCGGTGAAGGAGTAGTCGTGGTCCGCGTGTTTCCGGAAGAAGTTCTTGGCCGCCTGGAACTGCTCGGCGCCGATCCAGACCAGCGAGAAGGCGGCGCTCCGTTCGACGATCTCGAGCAGCTTGAGCGCCGCCGCGGCGCCGGCCCGGGCCCGGGCGAGGGTCAGGGCCTCCTCCAGGATGTAGTCGGTGACCAGGAGGCGGGCCCCGCTGGTGGCGAGGCTGCGGGCACACTCGGCGGCCCGCTGGTGCTCGGCGTCCTGGCGATCAGCCAGGGCGTAGAGCCCGGAGGTATCCACGAGGACGTCACGTGCCATAAACCAGCCGATCGCTTTCCCTCGCCGTGAGGCGGCCTCCGGGTCCATCGAAGCCGAACTGCTCGAGATGGAGGAGGGGATCGTCCGGGGGCAGCCGCGGGCTCCGGGCCTTGGGTACGGGCACGAGTTGGGCCACCGGCTTGCCGGCGCGGGCGATGGTGATGCGCTGGCCTTTCTCGACGCGGGCGACCAGCTCCGAGAGCCGCGTCTTGGCGGCATGGATGTTCACCATCATGGTGGCAGCTTAGCTAATCGACCTGGACTAAGCAAGCCGTGTCACTGCTTAGGCCGCGTTGCGGGCCGGCGTGTCGTGGTGCCTTCCGCCGATCGACGAGGGGTTGCGGCAGCGCCCCGCAATAGGAGACGACCTTCAACCCTTCGGCAGCGCGAGCCACGCCGACGACCGGGACCCACCCCACCGAGGCCAACGGCCTCGACCATCGTAGCCGCGGGCATCGCCCGCGGACCAGGCGTTGAGGAGTCCCCCGCCCTGTAGGGGCGGGCGACCCTCACTCAACCCCACACGTAGCGCTCGTCATACGCCACGCCGGATTTGTTCAGGATGCGACGCAGTTCGTCCTGGAACCCTTCCTTTCGATGATGCTCGGCCTGGTTGAGCACGTACTGGCGAACGACCTCGAATTGGGAAGGACTCACGCTGAACAGTCCATACCCATTTTGCCATTGAAAGGTCCCGAAATCCGCGCCCAGCGTCTTCACGAACTTCGACGAGTCCTTCTTGACCATTTCCACCACCTTCATCGGGGCGTGCTTCTTGGTGAGATGACACAACACGTGGACATGATCCTCCACGCCGCCGATCGTGATCGAGCAACAACCGAGATTCTGGAGGATGCGTGACTGATAGGCCCAGACCCGCTGCTGGATGGCGAAGCTGAGCCACGGTCGGCGTTCCTTCGTTGAGAAGACCAGATGTGCGCCTAAGAGGTGGAGAGATTGCGGCATACGGGTCCGATCATCGCTTGTGGCCCGGTGTGGCTACAGGGCGAAGGAGGGTAAATGTCGGGATTTCGCGGGGTCGCGGCTCAGGCCGTTGGCCGTTGGTTTGCCCTTGCAGGGCGTAGGATTCATGGGGGGCACGGGGCCCGCGGGCGATGCCCGCGGCTACGATGGTCCAGGCCGTTGGCCTCGGTGCGGTGGGGTTAGGCCGTTGGCCTGTGGGTCGCGGCTCAGGCCGTTGGCCTTGGTGGCATGGGGCCGGGCCACCGGCCTCAGGCGTCAGGCTGGTTGACCCTTCTTCGGCGGCGGGGCGAGCGGACGGTCACCGCGAGGCGCCAGTAGGCTTGCGGGGATTCCGCCGGCAGGACCGGCCTGGCGGTGCGCAGCTCAACGGTTTCCCAGACGCCGTTTGCGTCGCGCTCGAAGGCCGCCAACACGAGGGACTCCTCGGCACGTTCCCAGCGCGTGAGGTCGGACGAGGTTTCGATGCCCACCGCCAACGCATCGTCGGTCGGGCGCCGGAATCGGAGCACGACGAAGTCCTCAGACAGCCCGCCGGAACCGGTGCGCTCGCGCCGCGCCACCAGCCAGCCTGCGGCCGGAGTGGGCTGGCGCGGGTCTGATCCGAAAGCGCCTTCCAGCGCGTTCGCGAGCCCGTCATCGTCGGGGTCCGCTCCTGGCCCGCTGACCGCAGGATCCTCCTGTTCGGTGTTCGTGAAGTGTCGGCGCCGCCACTCGTCCCAGAGGGAGAGGGTCTCCCCCGGCGTGCCGCCCGGCACCAGGCTGGACCGCCAACGTGTCGGGGCCGCGGGATCACCCGCGCCGGTGTAGACCAGACTCGACCCCTGACCTTCGGGGGCCTCGGGCCAGGGAGCGGTCGTGCGGTAGGTGAGATCGACGAGGACGGTGCTGGCGGCATCCACGAGGGTGAGGCGTTCCCCCTCGTTGTTCAGATGCGTGTCGCCGCCGAAGGCGCCGGCCACCCGTGCCGCCGCTTCCGGTCCGTAGCGAAAACGAAAGGCCTCCGGATCCGCGACCACCACGACGCAGCCCCCCGGCTCAACGGTGTCGAGGGCGGCCGCAGAACCGTCGAACTCGATGCCGCGGCTGAACCTCAAGCCCCGCAGGTCCAGCGGTTGCGCGCTGGTGTTGACCAACTCGAGGAACTCGAAGGACGAGGCGGCCTCGTGACCCGCCCCCCGTTCGGCCTCGGTCGGGCCGCTCGGGCGGTAGTGCAGTTCCGAGATGATCAGGTCGCCCGGTTCAGGTGCGCGGCCCACGACGAAACGCGCCTCGTGTAAGGCCGACCAGCGAGTGCCGTCATAGGCGCGAGCACGAACGGTGGCGCTGTGCTCGAGGAGGAGATCCGCGGTGGCCGCGAGGCGGAGGGCCCGCGGGTTCACGGCGCCGCCCGGCAGCCGCGGGTCGCTGCCGTCGAGCGTGCAGTAGACGGGGGCCGTGGCGCTGAGGTGCAGCGCGAATCCCGGCGGAAGCACGTCGGCGTGGTGCTCGAACTCGGGAGCCGCGAGGCGCGGGTACAGGCCGTGGGCGCGGAGTTGTTCGAGGACGATGGCGGTACGCGCCGGGAAGTAGGTGTTCACCATGGACTGGCTGCGACGGCGCCAATGGTCTTGCACGGTTCGCAAGGCGGCGCGGGCGTCTCCCCAGCGCGCCGACTCGGCGTAGAGGGCGGGCTCGAGGATCGCGGCGAGGCGTTGCCAGCGGTCGATGTTGGCCGCCGGCGTGAGGGCGCCCTCGTGGAAGCAATGGCGGTAGACGTGGTCGGCGAAGCGAAGGCGATACTCGGCGTTCTGTCGCAACGCGATGTCCACTTCCCCGGGCGAGGTGGTCCACCAGGAGTGACCGGGATCCGCCTGGACTTTGTTGGCCTGCAGGTTGCCCCCGGCGAAGGCCAGGTCGTTGTCCCACTGAAAGAACTTGAAACCTTCCGTGCGCGTCTCGACCGCGTCCCGGCCCACGTAGTAGTTGCCCGGCCAGTCCACCGACGCGTGGAACTGACCGTTGAGGGCGTAGTCGATGAAGCTGTCGACGTCGAGCAAACAGGGCAGCGCGGGATCGCGCGTGCCGTCCGGCCGCCGGCCCTGGACGCGCTGATAGGCGGTGTCACTCCCCAGGCCTGCGCGACACGCCGCGAGCAACTGGTTCCATGCGGCCATCTCGCCGTCCTCGAGCAGGTGCGGGCAGCAGAACTTGACCACATCGAAGTCGGCCCGCTCCCCGCCGAGGTAGCTGGCGGCAAACGCGGCATCGGGCCGTTCCGTGGGATTGTAGATCCCCCAGTAAAGGCCGTTGAGATACAGGTGAACGAACCGGCCGCGCGGCGCCGGTTGCCCCATCTCGAGCTGCGTCTGTTTCGCCCACTGATCCGCGAGATAAAGCGCCGAGCCGAACCCGGCGTACTCAGCCACCCACGAGTCGCGGGAGTTGGCCCGGAGCGCGATGGAGTTGAATCGCGCCGCGGCCGCGGGCCCGAAGAACGAATAGCGCAACCAGCCCGGCCCGTACTGGCGCTCGAACAGCAGTCGGAAGTTCAGTTTCGGCGTGGCGGCGAGGCTGCGCGAGGTGAAGCCCATGACCTGCAGGCCGGCGTTGACTTCGAAGCCCGAGGATCCGTCCGGCATCAGCAGCTCCGCCGCCACCGGGCGCTCCCAGTGCTCGCCGCGCCCGGCGGGATTCAGGTACAGGCCGGTCGCCGGATCGAACAGGTTGGGGATATCCGTGCTGAGGCAAAGCGACGGCAGGGCGCGCAGCGAGGTTGCCACCGCCGCCTGCGCCTGCTCGGGCGTGTAGGACGCGTTGCCCGCGGCGCGCGCGTAAGCGCTGGGGCTGGACACCATGCCGTAGTCCGCGGTCACCCCGCCCCACGAAGACGGGTAGCCTGGCGGGGCCTTGTTCTGGACCGCCACATCGCGAAGGAAGAGATAGGTATGCGTCACCACGCGGGAAGGTTCGAGACCCTGGCCGTAGGCCACCGCGCGCAAGACGGTCGTGGTCGCGAGGGGAATGGGCTCGGTGTAGCGCACCCCGTGCACCGCGGACGGCGTCGAGGCGTCAGTCGTGTAGCGCACCTCGACCCCTGGGCTGGTCCTCAGCAGCTCGACGGTGATCGGTTCCTCGTAGAAACCGCGGCCGGCCGAGAAGACCGGTTCCTCGGCGAAGCCCACCACGTCCGAGGCGGTGTTGGGGGCGCCGGGTGTGGGGTGGCGGAAGTAGCGGGGCGATCCGCGCTCGAGGCGGACGGCGACGAGTTCCGGCAGGAGGATGAAGTCGCGGTCGTCGGCGGCGAGATTGAGCCCCTGGATGGCGAGGGTGTTGCGCCCCTCACGCAGCCATCCCGGCGGTGCGACGAAGGGGAAGGACTCGACGGCGTTGCCGCTGGCCGTGGCCGTGGCGTCGGCATCGAGCGCGTCGGGCGCGTGGCGGCGGGCCAGCTCGAATCCGTTCAGCCAGGCCACAAAGCCGTCGTCGTAGCCGAGTCGCAGCAGGAAGGACGTGCCCGTGTCGACGTGCGCCAGGTCGAACGGGATGCGCAGCAGGAGGGTGGCGCGGCGCTGGTGCAGGGCATCACGGACGTCGGTGCGCACGTCCGGATCACTGCCCAGCACGAACGTGAACGTGCCGGCGGCGTAGCGGTCTTCCGGACCCGTATCAACGGTCGCCGGAAAAGCCCCGGCGGCGCCGTACCGCGAGAAACCCACAAAGCGGAGCGCCCCGGCGCCGTCGTCGGTCGTGAGCGCGTCCACGGCGCTCCCGGTGCCGGCGTTTCCGTTGCGCTCGGCGTCGTTGTACCCGTAGGCGACGATGGTGTAACTGCCCGGGGCCAGGGCGACAGGTTGCGCCAGCGGCTTGAAGCGGCTGCCGGCTTCCAGCGTGCCCGGTGCGGCCGGAGTGAACGTGAGCTCGGCCAACATCGCGGCACCGCGGTCATCGCCAAACGACGTCGGTGTCCCGCGCTCGTCCCGCCGCCAGAGCTGGGCGGTCAACGTGGCGCGCAGGCCGTCGGCCCGGTCGTCGAAGACCCCGAGTTGGGTGACGACAATGGGCTGGGCGACGACGAAATCCATGCCCAACGAACCGCCGTAGTTCTGGGTCCCGGAGGTTCCCGCCGCCACGCGATAGGCAATGATCGCGCCGCGGTTGTTGAGCACCGGCCCGGGGTCGAGGTTGAAGCCGACGGCGGCCGAGCCAGGTTCCCACGCCGTGTCATCGAAGCTGTCGCCCCCACGCCAGGTCGGATCCACGGGTCCGGTGGGCACGAGCCAGCGGGCGGGCGAATCGCCGGTCACGAGCACGTGCTGTTCGGCGAGGAGACCGTACGAGATGTCCTCGTGCTGGGGCGGGACGGGTGCCGCGAGTTCGAATACGACGCGCCCGGACGGATCCACCAACGCGAGGGGCTCGCCTCCCTTGTCCAGCGCGAAGTCGGTGTGGAGGTTGCCCGCAGGATCAACCGAACCCGGGAGGCTTTGGTCGGAAGCGAACACGACCAGGTAACCTCCGGCTGCCAGCGTGCGCGGGGGAAAAGTCCAGGATTGCTGCCGATCGCGCAGCCGCCAACCCGCCAGGTCCACCGGCAAGGCCCCCGGGTTGTGGATCTCGATCCAGTCCGGATACTGCCCGAAGCCGTCGGCGAGCACGCTCTCGTTGTCCGCCATGAACTCGGTGATGACCAGGTCCGGCTCGCCCACCGCCGACAGGCTCAGCAGCAGGAGCAGGAGGATCCGGCCTGGCGGTTGCGCTCGAAGGCGACGAGAGAACACAGGTTCGCGATTTCGCGTGGAGCGGAGCATCTCGCGAAGGAAACCGACCCTTCAAGGCCATTTGCGTCCGGGCGTCCCGGCTCGCATCGTCGCACCGGGCTGTCGCACGAAGCTTGGCAGCCTGTTCCTCATGGCCTACAAAGACCGCACGTATGCACGCTGATCCCCTCGCGCCTCTGCCCTCGCCGGCTTCCTCCTTCACTCGCCGCGATTTCCTGCGAGCGGGCGGACTCACGGTGGCGGGGCTGGCCCTGGCCCGGGGTCCAGCCGTGGCGGGGCCGTTCACGCGCGCGGATTTTCACCGGCTCGTGCCCGAGGATAAGAAGCTCAGCCCCGCATGGATCCGGTCCCTGTTCGAGCGCGGCACCCGCACGGTGTATCGCGGCGCGGACCTCGAGTTGATCGGGATGCCGGTCGGAGGTCTGTGCTGCGGTCAGGTCTATCTCGGCGGGGACGGCCGGCTCTGGCACTGGGATATCTTCAACCAGCACATCGGCACCGGCGCCGAGCACTACGCCAAGCCGTTGAAACCAGCCGCCCCCTTCGAGCAGGGGTTTGCGCTCCGGACCACCGTGCGCGGCCAGACCGAGGTGCGTCCGCTGGCCCGCTCCGGGTGGTCGGACATCACCTTCAACGGCGAGTACCCGCTGGCCTTCCTCACCTACCGCGACGCCGGTTCGCCCGTGGCGGTGTCGCTGGAGGCTTTCTCACCGTTCATTCCCCTCAACGTCGAGGACTCCTCGCTGCCGGTGACCGTGATGCGTTTCACCCTCGAGAATCGCGGAACCGAGGCGGTCGAGGCGGAGCTGGCCGGTTGGCTCGAGAATCCCGTGGGCCTGCATCGGGGTGCGGTCCAACCCGTCCAGCGCCGCAATCGCGCCGTGCGCCGACCCGGCCTGGTCGTGCTCGAATGCAGCGCCGAACCCCCGCCGCTCGACGCCGCCGCGCCGCCCCGTCCCGACATCCTGTTCGACGATTTCGAGCGGGCGACCTACGCGCCGTGGCAGGCCGAGGGCACGGCCTTCGGCAGCGGGCCGGTCGAGCGCAGTCAGGTGCCTGATTACCAGGGCAACCTCGGGATGCACGGCGAACGCGCCGTGAACTCGCACGCCACCGCGCCCGGCGGCGATGTCGGGGCCCGCGACGCTCAGACCGGCACCCTGCTGAGTCCGGCGTTCACGATCGAGCGGCTCTACGTCACGTTCCTGATCGGCGGCGGGAATCATCGGGGCAAGACCTGCGTGAACCTGTTGATCGATGACCAGGTCGTGCTCTCGGCCACCGGCGCCAATGACAACCGCATGCGGCCGCACTCGTGGGATGTGCGGAAGTGGGCCGGCCGCACGGCGCGGCTCCAGGTCGTGGACCAGGTCGCCGGCGGTTGGGGGAACATCGGACTGGACCATGTTGTGTTCAGCGATCAGCCGCGCCGTCCGCTCGGGGAACTCGCCGACGCACCGGATTTCGGCACCCTGACGCTCGCGCTCCTGGAAGCCGCGGCGGACGGAGGCCCTGCTTCGGCACCCGCCGCCGGCGCGGGCACCGCGGCGTCGCCGGACGTGATCCGTACGGCGCTGGGTGGCAACGCGCTTCCCGCGGATGCCTTTCAACCGACGCCCGCGGATGCGCCCGCCACGGTCACGCGGCCCTTCGGCGAGCCGTTGATCGGGTCGGTCTCCCGCCGGATCAGGTTGGCCCCGGGCGCCGCGGAGGTGGTGACGTTCCTGATCACCTGGCATTTTCCGAATCTGAAGATGGACCGGCTGCCGCCCGGCCGGTACTACGGCACGCGCTTTCCCTCGGCCCTGGCGGTGGCCGAGCATGTGGCACAGCATCTGGCCACGCTGCGCGAACAGACGCACCGCTGGCACGACACCTGGTACGACTCGACGCTGCCGTACTGGTTCCTCGACCGCACGTTCCTGAACACCTCGATCCTGGCCACCTCGACCAGTTTCCGCTTTGCCAACGGCCGGTTCTGGGGCTGGGAAGGCGTAGGCTGCTGCCAGGGCACCTGCGGGCATGTCTGGCAATATGCCCAGGCGGTGGCCCGCCTCTTCCCTGAACTCGAACGCGACACCCGCGAACGGGTCGACTTCGGCCTCGCGCAACAACCGAACGGCGCGATCTTCTTCCGCGCCGAGTTCAACAACATCCCCGCCGTGGACGGCCAGGCGGGCACGGTGCTCCGGGCCTTGCGCGAACACCAGATGACAACGGACAACACCTGGCTCGAACGCAACTGGCCCGGGATCCGCCGCGCCGTGGCGTGGCTCATCGCGCAAGACGCCAACGGCGACGGCCTCCTCGAAGGCGCGCAGCACAATACCCTCGACACGGACTGGTACGGTCCCGTGGCCTGGCTCAGCGGCATGTACCTCGCCGCCCTGCGGGCCGGGGAAACCATGGCCCGCCTTGTGGGCGACGGCCCCTTCGCCGACCAGTGCCGCGCCCTCTTCGACCGCGGACAGGCCCGCCTGGTGAAGGACCTGTTCGACGGCGAGTACTTCATCAACCGACCCGACCCGGCGCGCCCGGACACGATCAACTCGGGGACCGGCTGCCACATCGACCAGGTCTTCGGACAGAGCTGGGCCTGGCAGGTCGGCCTGGGTCGGATCTTGCCCGCCGCCGAGACGGTCTCCGCTTTGAAAGCGCTGTGGCGTTACAACTTCACGCCGGACGTCGGGCCTTACCGTGCGGCCTATACGGCCGGACGCTGGTATGCGATGCCCGGCGAAGGCGGCCTGTTGATGTGCTCGTTCCCGCGCGAGGGCTGGGACTACGCCCAGGCCAAGGGCAAGGGAGCCGACTGGGCGGCCGGCTACCTCAACGAGTGCATGAACGGCTTCGAGTACCAGGCCGCGTGGCACATGATCGCCGAGGGCTTGGTCCAGGAAGGTCTCGCGGTCACCCGCATGGTCCACGACCGCTACCACCCGTCCCGGCGCAATCCCTGGAACGAGGTCGAGTGCGGCGATCATTATGCTCGCAGCATGGCCAGCTACGGCGTGTATCTGGCGGCGTGCGGCTACGGCTACGACGGCCCGCAAGGCCACCTCGCATTCGCCCCGCGCCTGACGCCCGAGGATTTCCGCTGCGCCTTCACCGCGGCAACCGGCTGGGGGACCTTCACCCAACGCCTCGCCGCCGGCCGGGCTTCGGCGATCCTGACGCTGCGGTGGGGGCACCTCCGGTTGCGTCGGCTGGTCCTGGGCTCCTGGCTGGGCAACACTCCAGCCGAGATCCGGGTCACCCTCGAAGGTCAACCCGTGACGGTGATCTCGCGGCAGGATCACGCCGGGCTCGAGCTCCAGTTCGAGGACCCGATCACCATCGGCACCGGCGCCACGCTGGTGGTCGAGCGGGTCCTGGGTCTCGCGGCTCAGTGACCCTGAATCTGGTGGGGCGCGGCATGAAGCCGCGACCGCCAGGCAACAGCCCTTCGCCGACCAGTGCCCTCTTCGACCGCAGACAGGCCCGCCTGGTGAAGGACCTGTTCGACGGCGAGTACTTCCGTCAACCGACCCGACCAGCGCCCGGACACGATCCGGCTCGGGGACCGGCTGCCCACATCGACCAGGTCTTCGGACAGAGCTGGAGCTGGCAGGTCGGCCTGGGTCGGATCTTGCCCGCCGCGAGACGGTCTCCGCTTTGAAAGCGCATGGCGTTACAACTTCACGCCGGACGTCAGGCCTTACCGTGCAGCCTGCCACGGCCGGTTCCAGCTGGTATACGATGCCCGGCGAAGGCGGCCTGTTGATAATGCTCGTTCCGCGCGAGGTAGGACTACGCCAGGCCAAGGGCGAGGGAGCGACTGGGCGACCAGCTACCTCAACAGGTGCGCGAACGGCTTTGAAGTACCAGGTACGCGGCGTGGCACATGATCGCCGAGGCTTGGTCAGGAAGGGTCTCGCGGTCACCACGCCAGATCCACGACCGCTACCACCCGTCAGCGCAATCCCTGGAACGAGGTCGAGTGCGGCGATCATTATGCTCGCAGCATGGCCAGCTACGGCGTGTCTGGCGGCGTGCAGCTGCAGCACGACGGCCCGCAAAACCCTCGCGTCGCCCGCGCCCCTGACGCCCGGATTTCCGCTGCCTTCACCGCAGCAACCGGCTGGGGACCACCCAACGCCTCGCCACGGCGATCCTGACGCTGGTGAGGCACCTCCAGTTGCGTCAGCTGGTCTGGAAACCTGGCTGGGCAACCTCCAGCCGGATCCGAGTCACCCTCGAAGGTCAACCGTGACAGTGATCTCGCGGCAGGATCACGCCGGGCTCGAGCTCCAGTCGAGACCCGATCCATCAGCACCGGCGCCACGCGGTGGTCGACGGGTCCTGGGTCTCGCGGCTCGTGACCCTGAATCTGGGCAGGGCGCGGCGTAGGCGCGACCGCCTGTAGGCGCCGACGTGTGGAGGCGAAGAGCATGGATCTGCCCCGCCACGCCTCCTGACGTCGGCGCCTACCACGCCTCCTGACGTCGGCGCCTACGCTACGAACGCCTCCTGACGTCGGCCCCTACCATGCCTCCTGGGCGAGGGCCTCGCCGAGGCGACGGACTCCCGTGCGGAGTTCCCGCTCGGTGGCGTTGCCGAAACTGAGGCGCATCTCGTGGTCGGGCGCGCGGCGGGTCGGGTCCGGCACGTAACAGAGCCGTCCCGGCACATAAAGGACCCGGCGATCGAGCGCGCGGCGGAACAGCGGGGAATTCAACCCGGAACGCTGTCGCTTCGGGAGGCGCGCCCATACGTACATGCCGCCAGTCGGCTCGCGCCATTCGATGTGCGGCGGCAGGTGGCGACGCAACGCCGTGGTCAGCCCCTCGGCCTTGCGGGCATAGCGGGCTTGCAGTCGCTGCACGTGCCGGTCGTAAGCGCCGCTCTCGAGCGCCCGCGCCATGAGATGCTGGAGCAGGCTGGAGGTGCCGAAATCGTGGTTGCCCTTGATGCGCACGGCGGCGGTCCGCAGCGGTTCGGGCAGGAGGCCGAACCCGACGCGCACCCCCGTCGCGAACGGCTTGCTGTAGGTGCCGGTGTACAGGACCCGTCCCAGGCCGCCCGAAGCGGTGAGCGCCGACGCGGTGTCGGGGCCTTGAAACCGCAGCTCGCGATAGGCGGCGTCCTCGAGCAGGTACAGCGGATGCCCCGCAGCGCGCTCGTAGTGGCGCAGCAGGTCAAGGACGGCGGCCTTCTTGGCAAAGCAGGTCGTGGTGCCCGTCGGGTTCTGGTGGTAGGTGACGAGGTACACCAGCTTCAGGCGGTGCAGACGGCGTTCCCGTCGCAGCCGGGTGAGGACGGCGTCCAATTGCTCCACGTCGAGCCCGTCCGGTTCGAGCCGGATGCCGCGGCCTTCCACGCCCCGACTCTGCAGAATGCCGAGGAAGACGAAGTAGGTCGGGTCCTCGACCACGACGATGTCGCCCGGATCGAGCAGGGTTTCGGCGACGAGATACAGGAACTGTTGCGAGCCGTGGGTGATGAGCATCTGGTCCGGGGCGTAGCGCGACTCGACGGCGATCCCTTCGCCGGTGGCCGCGTCCTGGGACAGAATCCGGGCCGCCGTCCGGGCGCACAGAGCAGGCAGACCGGTGGTGTTGCCATATTGGAGAAGGGGTTCGCCGGTGCATCGGGCTTTGAGCAACTCGGCGAACAGCCCGCGCGTCTCGTCCACCGGCAGGGTCTCGTTGTCGGTGAAACCGGCCGCCAGCGAGATGAGGTCGGGATGGCGCAAAGCGAGCTCCATGAGCCACGAGATGGGCGGGGCGGCCGTGCGCTTCCCCAATGCGGATAAGGCGGCGTGCTTCAAAGCGCCTGCGAGATTACGCCGGGTGGCACGCCGAGGCAACGGGCTTGCGGGGAACTGGCGGGGAGCACAGAGCTCGGGAGGACACAGAGAACAACCGCAGCGGACAGCCACCCTTTCGGTATCCAGCTTTCTGGGTGCCTCGGCGCAACATCGAACCCAGAACGAACGATCCGAAGATTTGTGTCGCACACCCTGTTGGCGCCGACGGTGGCGATCGCCATTGCGTGAGCGGCACGGGCATGGAAAAGTGACCGCGCCCCGTGCTTACCGCGGGCGTGAGCTTCCTGTCATGTACAGCCTGGTCATCAACGGCGGTCGTCCTTTGCGCGGCGAGGTGCAGATCAGCGGTGCGAAAAACGCTGTGCTGCCCATCCTCGCCGCCACGCTGCTCACGCCCGAGCGGTGCGTGTTGCGGCGCGTGCCGGATCTCTCGGACGTGAACTACATGGCGCGGATCCTGACCGAGCTGGGGGCGAAGGTGCGCGTCCAGGGCGGGACCATCGCGGTGGCGGCGGAGCGGGTGCGGGGCGTGGCGGGCTACGACCTGGTTCGGAAGATGCGCGGCTCGATCTGCGTGCTGGGGCCCCTGCTCGCACGGTTGCGCGAGGCGCAGGTCTCGCTTCCCGGCGGCTGCGTGATCGGGGCCCGGCCCATTGATCTGCACCTGAAAGGGCTTCGCGGGCTCGGCGCGAGCATCACGATCGAGAAGGGATTCGTCTGCGCCAAGGCGCGACGATTGACCGGCGCGGAGCTGTTTCTGGGCGGGCGTTCGGGTCCGACGGTGCTCGGCACGGCCAACGTGCTGATGGCCGCGGTGCTGGCCGAGGGGGTGACGGTGATTGAAAGCGCCGCCTGCGAGCCCGAGGTGGTGGATCTGGCGCATTTCCTGGTCGCGATGGGTGCGAAGATCGAGGGAGTGGGCAGCCCGACGCTGCGGGTGACCGGGGTGCGCGAGCTGCACGGGGCCGAGCACGAGGTGATTCCCGACCGGATCGAGGCGGCCACGTTTGCCGTCGCGGCGGCCGCCACCCAGGGCGAAGTCACGCTGCGGGGCGCGCGGCCCGAGCACCTGACGGCGGTATTGGACAAGCTCCAGGAAGCCGGCACGCGCGTGCGCCGCGTGGCGGGCGGGCTGACCGTGACGGGTGGCCGCCGTCCCCGGCCGACTGACGTTACCACCCAGCCGTACGCCGGGTTCCCGACCGACGCCCAGGCGCAGATGATGGTGCTGATGACGCAGGCTCCGGGGATCAGCATCCTCACCGAGCGGATCTACGAGTCCCGGTTCATGCATGTCAGCGAGCTGGCGCGGCTGGGGGCGGACATCACGCTGGAAGGACCCAGCGCGGTGGTGAAGGGGGCGACGCGGCTGAGCGGGGCGCCGGTCATGGCGAGCGATCTGCGCGCCTCGGCGGCCCTGGTCCTGGCCGGCCTGGTGGCGCAGGGGGAGACCCGCGTGCGCCGCATCTACCATCTGGACCGCGGCTACGAGCGACTGGACGAGAAGCTGGCGGGGTTGGGGGCGCAGGTGCGGCGGGTGGCGGAATAGGGGGGAGGTATGAGGCAGTTCCTGACCGTGGTGCTGGTGCTGGCGGCCGTGTGGGGGTGCTGGCGGTTCTACCACTACGTGCGGGACGAGATCCGGAGCCACGAGCAGCGGGACACCAGCGGCCGGTACGCGCCGGGGAAGCTGCCGGGGCTGCCGGCGGAGCTTGAGGGCTCGCTGGCGTCGGCGCAGGCCGAGGGGCCGGCGGCGTTGCAGCGCTGGCTGGCGGCGCACCGGGCGGAGATTGCCGAGCCGCGGCTGACGGAGATTGAGCTGGACTACGTGGTGCTGGCGGGGCGGACGAGCGCGAGGGAAGCGCGGCGGGTGCTGGACCAGATCGGGGCGCGGATCGTGCGGACGCACCCGCTGCACCGGCGTTTTGAGCAGTTGAACGCGGCCTACCCGTAGGGCGTTATCGTTGTAGATATCCTTAGGAGCATCGGTTAGGGAGCTAATACTTGGTCTGGCGTCGTTGACGATCGGCGCCTTGGCCATTAGATAGTTCGCGTTGCTGGAAAAGCAGGTGAGATAGCAGGCTCATGAAATTGTTGGCGCGATTGTTTCGCTCCACGCTTGGCCAGAAGTATCTGATGGCCGGGAGTGGCGGCGTGCTGGTGTTGTTTGTGGTCGGACATCTGGTCGGCAACCTCCAGTTTTTCCTCCCGCCCGCCGCGCTGAACCGTTACGGGCACCTGCTGCAGAGCAACGTGGAGGTGCTGTGGCTGGTGCGTCTGACTCTGCTGGCGGTGGTGCTCCTGCATATTGTGATGGCGATCCGGCTGTGGGCCAGCAACCGTGCGGCGCGACCGGTCGCCTATGCCAGTTCAGCCACGTCCTATGGCGCGTCGCTGTCCTCGCGGACCATGCTGGTCAGCGGGTTGGTGGTCGTGGCGTTCCTCGGGTATCACCTGCTGCATTTCACCGTGCGGGTGGAGTCCATCAACGGCACGCCCGTCGCCTTCCATCAGCTCCGGGAGCCGGGCACGGGTTACTATGATGTCTTCGCGATGGTGGTCGCCGGCTTCCAGGTCTGGCCGGTGGCGCTGTTTTATGGCGTGGGGGTGGGGCTGCTGTCATTCCACCTCACCCACGGCGTGGCGGCGTTGTTCCAGTCGCTGGGCGGGCGCAACCCCGTATACGCGCCGGTCATCCGCAAGGCCGCGCACGGGTTGGCGGCGTTTCTCCTGCTGGGCTATCTGAGCATCCCGACGGCGGTGCTGTTCGGGCGGGGGAACGATTACTTGAAGCACGTGGTCGAACACAACGCCCGGCGGCTGGCCCAGGCACCGCCCGGAGAGGAGGTTGCCCGGTAACATGGCCAAGCTCGAATCCCACATTCCCGCGGGGCCGCTCGCTCAGAAGTGGTCCCGGCACCTGTTCGAGTCCAAGCTCGTCAACCCCGCCAACAAGCGGAAGTACGAGGTCATCGTGGTCGGCGCGGGCCTGGCGGGCGCGTCGGCGTCGGCGACGCTGGGCGAGCTGGGCTACCGGGTGAAGACCTTCGTCTATCACGACAGCCCGCGGCGGGCCCACTCGATTGCCGCGCAGGGCGGGATCAACGCGGCGAAGAACTACCAGAACGACGGCGACTCGGTGCACCGGTTGTTCTACGACACGATCAAGGGCGGCGACTTCCGGGCGCGCGAGGCCAACGTGTATCGGTTGGCGGAGGTGAGCGCCCAGATCATCGACCAGTGTGTGGCGCAGGGGGTGCCGTTCGCCCGCGAGTATGGCGGTCTGCTCGACAACCGGTCGTTCGGGGGCGCGCAGGTCAGCCGGACGTTCTATGCGCGGGGGCAGACGGGCCAGCAATTGCTGCTGGGGGCCTACGCCGCCCTCTGCAAGGAGCTGGCGGCCGGGTCCGTGGAGAGCTTCAGCCATACGGAGATGCTTGATCTCGTCGTCGTGGATGGCCACGCCAAGGGCGTCATCGTCCGGAACCTCCTCACCGGGGAAATCGTGCGGCACGCGGCTGACGCGGTGGTCCTGGCGACGGGCGGGTATGGGAACGTGTTCAACCTCTCGACGTACGCGCGGCAGTCGAACGCCACGGCCATCTGGCGGGCCTACAAGCGCGGCGCGTGCTTCGCGAACCCCTGCTACACCCAGATCCACCCCACCTGCATCCCGGTCAGCGGCGATTACCAGTCCAAGCTCACCCTCATGAGCGAGTCGCTGCGCAACGATGGCCGCATCTGGGTGCCGAAGGACCCGGCGGACCGCCGCAAAGACCCGCACGCCATCCCCGAAAGCGCGCGGGATTATTACCTCGAGCGGAAGTACCCGAGCTTTGGCAACCTGGCCCCGCGCGACATCTCGAGCCGGGCCGCCAAGCAGGTGTGCGACGAGGGCCGCGGCGTGGGAGAGAGCGGGCTGGGGGTGTATCTCGACTTCGCGGATGCGATCCAGCGGCTGGGCGTCGAGAAGGTGCGCGAGCGCTATGGCAATCTGTTCGACATCTACCACGAGATCACCAACGAGGACGCCTATCGCGTGCCCATGCGCATCTTCCCGGCGATGCACTACACGATGGGCGGGCTGTGGGTGGACTACAACCTGATGTCGAACCTGCCGGGGCTGTTCGTCCTGGGCGAGGCGAACTTCTCCGATCACGGCGCCAACCGCCTCGGGGCGAGCGCGCTGATGCAGGGGTTGGCGGACGGCTATTTCGTCCTGCCCGGCACCATCTCGACCTACCTCGCCACGGTGAAGCCGGACCAGCGCCCGCCGACGACCCATCCCGCGTTCGCGGAGGCCGAGGAACAGGTGCGCCAGCAGATCCGCCGGTTGCTGGCCTGCCGCGGGCGGCGCACCGTGCAGTCCTTCCACAAGGAACTCGGGCGGCTGCTCTGGGACCATTGCGGCATGGCCCGCAACGAGGCCGGCCTGAAGCAGGCCCTCGAGCGCATCCCCGCCCTGCGGGAGGAATACGCCCAGAACGTGAACGTCCCGGGATCGGACCAGGACCTCAACCAGTCCCTCGAACGGGCCGGGCGCGTCGCGGACTACTTCGAACTGGCCGAACTCCTCTGTCGCGACGCCCTCGAGCGCCGCGAATCCTGCGGCGGGCATTTCCGCGAGGAATTCCAGTATCCGGACGGTGAAGCCCGGCGGGACGACGAGCACTTCGCCCATGTGGCGGCCTGGGAATACCAGGGGCCGGACCGGCCGCCGCTCCGGAACGTCGAACCCCTCGTCTACGCGGAGGTGAAAATGGCGACGCGGAGCTACAAGTGAGGGCGCTCCGCGGTCGTGCGCGATTCTCTCCCATGAAAGTGAAGCTCAAAGTCTGGCGACAGCGGAACGCCGACACTCCCGGCCGGTTTGTGGTCTACGACACGCCGGAGCTGAATCCGAACATGTCGTTCCTCGAGATGCTGGATGTGGTCAACGAGCAACTGACCCTCCAGGGCGAGGAGCCGATTGCGTTCGACCACGACTGCCGCGAGGGGATCTGCGGCACCTGCTCGCTCGTGATCAACGGCAAGCCGCACGGGCCCCAGCGCGGCGTGGCGACCTGCCAGACGTACCTGCGCAGCTTCCGGGACGGGGACGAGATCCTGGTCGAGCCGTTCCGCGCGCGGCCGTTCCCGTTGGTGAAGGACCTTGTGGTGGGCCGTCAGGCGTTTGACCGCATCATGACCGCCGGCGGCTTCATCAGCGTGCGGACGGGCAGTGCGCCGGACGCCCACGCCATCCCGGTGCCGAAGGAAGCGGCGGAACGGGCCATGGACGCGGCGGCCTGCATCGGGTGCGGGGCCTGCGTCGCGGTGTGCAAGAACGCCAGCGCCATGCTGTTCGTGTCGGCGAAGGTCTCGCAGTTTGGCCTGTTGCCCCAGGGCCAGCCGGAGCGGTACCGCCGCGTCGCCGCCATGGTGGAGCAGATGGACCGGGAGGGGTTTGGTGCGTGCACGGTGACGGGTTCGTGCGAGGCGGTTTGCCCGAAGCGGATCAGCCTCGATTTCATCGCGCGGATGAACCGCGACTACGGCGTGGCGCTGCTGCGCGGCGCCTGAACGCCGGGCTACTGGTTCGGCAACTGGTAGCGGGCGATCACCGCCACTGCCAGCGCCGCTTTGCGTCACGTAAGACCCGGGAGGCAGCCACGGCCGGCCGTGGGGTCCCCAAGGAGGCTTGAATCCGGCGCCGGAGCGGGTTCTCATCGCGGGCATGAAGCATCACCACACGCGTTGGACCGGCGCCTTGTCCGCACTTCGCCTCGGCCTGCTCGGAGGCCTGCTCTCCCTCGGTGGGTACCAGGCGGCCATGGGGGCGACACCGGCGACGGTGCCGCTGCCGGAGCATCCGCGTCCCGACTTCGAGCGGACCGCCTGGCAGAACCTGAACGGGAAATGGGAGTTCCGGTTCGACGGCGAGAACCTCGGGGAGCGGGAGGGGTGGGGGAAGGGGACGACGGCGTTTCCCGACCGGATCATTGTGCCCTTCCCCTGGGGATCCAAGCTCTCCGGGGTGGAGAACCGCGCGGATCTGGCGTGGTATGCGCGGGAAGTGACGGTGCCTGCGGCGTGGCGGGGTCAGCGGGTTTACCTGGTGGTGGGGGCGTGTGACTGGCTGACGCGGGGTTGGCTGGACGGGGAATCGCTGGGCGAACATCGCGGAGGCTACACACCCTTCGAGTTCGAGCTGACGCCCTTCGTGCGCTGGGGGCAGGCCCAGCGGTTGGTGCTCCGCGTGGATGACTCGAAGCATCCCTTCAAGCTGGAGGGCAAGCAGGGCTACGGCGAGGCGAAGGGGATCTGGCAGACGGTTTACCTGGAGGCCCGACCGACCACCCACTTCCAGGCGGTGCGGTTTGTCCCGGATCTGGACGGGGCGAAGGTGAAGGCCACCCTCAGCTTGAACCAGGCGGCGGAGGCGAATACGAGCATCCGGCTCACCTTCAAGACGGGCGGCGTCCCCGTGGCCACGCAGCCGGTCTCGGCGGGCGCCCGCGAAGTCGCCTTCGAGGTGCCCCTGCCCGCACCGCGCCGGTGGTCGCTCGACGACCCGTTCCTGTACGAGGTCGAGGCGGCCCTGGTTACCGCCGAGGGCGAGGACCGGGTGGGATCGTATTTCGGGCTGCGCAAGATCAGCGTGATGGACCTGCCCGGGACCGAGTTCCCGTACGTGGCACTGAATGACCGGCCGGTCTATCTGCAGATGGCCCTCGACCAGTCGTATCATCCCGAGGGGTTCTACACGTTCCCGAGCGACGACTTCATGCGCGACGAGATCCTGCGGTCGCGGCGGCTCGGGCTGAACGCGAACCGGTTTCACGTGAAGATCGACGTGCCCCGCAAGCTGTACTGGGCGGACCGGCTGGGGCTGTTGATCATGGCTGACGTCCCGAACAGTTGGGGCGAACCGGACGCCGAGATGCGGCGGGAGATCGAACACGCGCTGCGCGGGATGATCGCGCGCGATTTCAATCACCCGTCGATCTTCTCCTGGGTGCCGTTCAACGAGACGTGGGGACTCTTCACGAAGCAGGGCGATCAGCGCGTTTACCTGCCTGAGACCCAGGAATGGGTCGCGTCGATCTACCGCCTGGCCAAGGAGCTCGATCCGACGCGCCTGGTCGAGGACAACTCGCCCTGCAACTACGACCACGTCGAGACCGATCTCAACACCTGGCACGCCTACCTGCCCGGCTGGGCCTGGCGCGAGCACCTCGACCAGGTGACGAGAGACACCTTCCCGGGCTCGACCTGGAACTTCATCGGCGGCCGCAAGCAGGCGCGCCAGCCGCTGCTCAACAGCGAGTGCGGCAACGTCTGGGGCTACGAAGGCAGCACCGGCGACGTGGACTGGTCCTGGGACTACCACCTCATGATGAACGAATTCCGCCGCCATCCGAAGATCGGCGGCTGGCTCTACACCGAGCACCACGACGTCATCAATGAGTGGAACGGCTATTATCGCTACGATCGCAGCGACAAGTTCACCGGGCTCGAGGAACTCTTCCCCGGCATGACCCTCGCGGACCTGCACGCCCCCTTCTACCTCTCCACCGGCAGCGACCTGTGCCGCGACGCCAAGCCCGGCGAGACCGTGCGCGTGCCGCTGTTCGCCTCGTTCATGACCGACACGGCCCCGGCGACCAAGCTCGTGCTGCGCTCGGAGTTGGTCGCCTGGGACACGCTGGGACGCATGCGCCAGTGGAATCGCGGCGGAGCCGAGCTGCCCTTCCACCCCTGGCTGGCGACGGAATTGCCGGACCTCAAGGTGCCGATGCCGGCGCTGCCCTGCGTGGCGGTGTTGCGCCTGACGCTGGAGACACCGGCGGGCCGGGTGTTGCATCGGAACTTCACCACCTTCCGCGTGGCGGAGGGCCCGGCGCCCCGGGACGAGACGCTGAAGACCGAGGCCGGCACCGCGCGGGTGGTGCGGTTTGCGCCGGCTTCCTTCCGCGACGCCCGCTGGTCGCTCAAGCAGTGGAACGTGCTCGACGGGCTCAAGGTGAACGGAGCGGGGCACGGCCACTTTGAGTATCGGGTCGCCTGGCCGGACGGCCTGGAGCCGGGCAAGGTGGCGGGAGCCACGTTCCTGATGGAGGCCTCGGCCAAGGAGCTGTTCGCCAAGGACCGCGCCGACTCCGCGTTTCGCGATGTGGACTACATGCGGGGGGAGGGGGTGGCGCATCGGAGCCAGAACCCGAACTCGTATCCGATGACCGACACCGAGCCGTTTCCGAGTGCGGTGCGGGTGCGGATCAACGGGGTGGCGGCGGGGACGTGCGAACTGGCCGACGACCCGGCGGACCACCGCGGCATCCTGTCGTGGCACGCGCAGCTTCGGGACCGGAAACTGCGGGAGGCGGGCTCGTACGGCTACCTGGTGTCGGTGACGGTTCCGCCGGCGGCGCTCGCGGCGGCAGCGGCGGCGAGGGAGTTGGTGGTGCGGCTCGAGGTGGACGCGTCGCTGCCGGGCGGGCTGGCGATCTACGGCGAACGTTTCGGCCGTTATCCCGTCGAGCCGACGCTGGTGTTCAGTCTGAAGTGAAACCCACGGGCTCAGCCCGCGACGATTGATACCAGGCCACGCCGGGGGAGCCGAGCGACCTGCTTGTTCTGGCGGGTTTCGGCCGGCCGGCGGAACCGGCTCGGGCGATAGGTTCCGCCGCTTGATGCACGCCCGGCGCGTGCGGATGGGCGTCGGCC
>JABTUJ010000027.1 GCA_015075445.1 Verrucomicrobiales bacterium | reverse complement strand
CCGCCCGGCCCGATAGCAGCTCTTGCGACGGAGGCGGTCCAGGAACGCCAGGGGATCCGTCACGCGGGCTGCCGCATCGAATAAACCGGCGCAGCGCCTCAGCCGCTGGTCCGGGTAGATGTCGAACTGGTCGGTGCCGACGTGCGGGATCACCCGACGACCGTAGCCGATAACCAGCCGCCCGCGGTGCGACTTGCCGAGGTCAGGACGACCGAATCGCGCTCCCCATCCAGGCGAACGGAGGGCCGGTTTCAACACGGGGGCAACCCGGCCATCAGCCCGGAAATGCCAACCCGACTGCTGGCGCACCGGGCTGTGGGGCATCCGTTCTTGCGGGGCGTGGCGGATGAGCACGAATTCCAGATGGGCCGCACGGTCCGGCTCCTCGACCAACTCTCCGTTAAGCCTGCCGGCCAGAAGGGGCACTTGCCGTCGTCCGAGATTCACCAGCGCCACGCCACGCAGCAGCGCGTGCGACGCGTCCGTCGCCTCCAGCACCGTCCACTTCCGGATCGCGCCTTGCCCGACGCGGAAATCGTATTCGCGGGGCTCCAGATGGCGGACGTTCTCCGCTCGCAGGGACTCGATGTACATACCCAGCGCGGATCATGACGCGCGATCCAAACCCTCGTGGCAAGCCGAATGGCCTCCCCGTAACCGGCCTCGCCGGTCCTTGCCGTCGCCCGCACGGCATCCGACGACCAGGGTAGCACAGATGCAGACCCATGGGACTTGCCCCGTGGGTGACCGAAGCGCCCCGAAAAAGGGCGCTCGGTGACAAGACCGGGTGACAAGAAGGAGCTGAACGTCACGATTGCGCCGCGGTAGCGCCGGCGGCACTTGGCCGGGACGTCGCTCCTGCTCCTGGCGAAAACGCGCTCGGCGGGAGCCGCATCCAACGGGTTGGTGAGCGGCGAGCGCAGTTCTCGGTGTCTCCTTCACTGCGGCATCGCCTCGCGAGGCTGTCGCCGCGAACACTGCCCACGACATCCAGCTCCGACTGTGTGCTGGACCTTCAGGCTCATAACCTGAATGTCGGTGGTTCAAAGCCACCCCCCGCAACCAACCGCCGTTGATCATCAAGGACTTATCCCGCTGGCCTTCAGCAAGTTCGCCCCCGACTTGGCACGATTCTTGTCGCCCGCTTCTCCCAGGTTCCAGCATTCGCCAGAGAGCGCCAGAAAGCACCATTGCCAAACAATCGCCAAACATTTTGGGGCCCGGAGACGGCCGAATGAGGGCGCGTTCAGGGCGGCGCGGAGAGAGGGTTGAGAAGCCCGAGGCCCGTCGCGGGAGATAAGGGTAAAGAGGCAAGGGAAGGAGGTCAGGTCTACCAGTCGGCAACGGAGTCGTAATCCAGGCTGCGGTGAAGGGTAGTGGGTTGGGTCGAATTGCCTCACGGACGACAGGCACGGAGAGCGCAGTCATCCCGGCGACTCAAACCGGCGCCGCTCCGGCCTCTGTGCTTGCTCCCAGGTCGAGCCGAGGGACAACATCAAGGCCTGGGGCCGGTAAAGCCTGAGACGTCTCGGTTCCGGCATCGAGCGTTACGCCCGCCCTCAACTTCTTGACGCCCTGCGGCTCCGGCTGCTGCGATTCGGGCTTGACCGGTGGGCCGGAGAGCGGTTGAGCGACGGACGGCTTTGTCACAAGCGGACCCCATGAGGACCGGAACATGAATTGAACTCTAAACCCAAGGATAAGCAATGAATGCCCGCACCGGAATGCCGCTTGAACAAACGACCACCGAGCACGGTAGCCATCCGGTCGCAGGGCGATGCGAGGCCGACGCCCCCGGCAACTGCGCCGCGCAACTGAAGCGGCCCAACGGCTGGCGGGGAGCGCACCGCTACAGGTGGCGCTGGCTCGCCGCAGTGGCGCCGCTGGCAGGTCTGCTGGGCCATGCGCAGCCTCAGATGGCTCAGGTTACGCCCGTTAGCCAATGGCCGGGGTACTCGCACCCGGCCAATGGGCAACCCGCTGTGGCCGTGGCCGTGGTGGGCCAGTATGCCTACGTGGCGGATGGGGGCGCTGGCTTGCAGGTGATTGACGTGAGCAATCCGGCTAACCCGCGCTGGGTGGGAGGCTGCGATACCTTCTGGGGTGCCCAAGGCGTGGCGGTGGCGGGCCAACACGCCTACGTGGCGGATGGGCCTTCCGGCTTAGAGGTAATGGACGTGAGCAATCCGGCCAGGCCGGTCCGTGTAGGCCGCACTCATACCCCGGGCTATGCTTATGGCGTTGCAGTGGTTGGCTCATACGCCTACGTGGCGGATGGGAAGGCTGGCTTGCAGGTGATTGACATAAGTGACCCGACCAACCCAGTCCTTGTGGGCGGCTATGACACCCCAGGTTCGGCCGAGGCCCTAGCGGTGGCGGAGCATTACGCCTACGTAGCGGATGGGGAGGCTGGCTTGCAGGTGATTGACGTGCGGAACCCGGCCAATCCGATTGTTGCAGGCAGCTATGACACGCCAGCGTATGCGTGTGGGGTGACGGTCGCGGATCATTACGCCTACGTGGCGGATGGGGACGCGGGCTTGCAGGTGATTGACGTGAGCGATCCGGCCCGGCCGGTCCGTGTGGGCGGCTACGACACCCTAGGGGCGGCCAAGGACGTGGCGCTGGCGGACCATTACGCCTATGTCGCGGATCAGGGTGGGGGTTTGCAGGTAATTGACGTGAGCAATCCGGCCCGGCCGACCCGTGTGGGCAACCACGACACCCCCGGGGCGGCCAAGGACGTGGCGGTGGTGGGCCTTTACGCCTATCTGGCGGTTGGCTCCGCCGGCTTGCAGGTGATTGACATAAGCGACTTGGCCAACCCGCATTGGACTGCCGGTTACGACACCTCCGGCTATGCCTATGGCGTTGCGGTGGCTGGCCCATACGCCTACGTGGCACATTCTGAGGCTGGCTTGCTGGTCATTGACGTGAGCGATCCGGCCAATCCACGTCACCAGGCCGGTTACTATGAGCCCCCGTGGCCCGCCACTGCCGTGGCAGTGGTGAACGAGTACGCCTACGTGGCTACTGAGGATGGTTGCTGGGTCATTGATGTGAGCAATCCGGCTAATCCGCGTTGGGCTGGTAACTACGACTCAGCAGGGAAGGCCCATAACGTGGCAGTGGTGAACCACTACGCCTATGTGGCGGATTGGGATGGCTTTCAGGTAATTGATGTGACTGATCCGTCCAACCCGGTCCGGGTGGGTGGTTACGGCACTTTCTGGGGAGCTGAGGCCGTAGCGGTGGCGGACCATTACGCTTACGTGGCGGAAGTGGGCGCCGGTTTGCAGGTGATTGACATAAGCGATCCGACCAACCCAGTCCGTGTGGGCGGCTACGATACCCCAGATTCAGCCAATGACGTAGCGGTGGCGGGCCGTTACGCCTATCTGGCGGTTAGCTCTACCGGTTTGCAGGTGATTGACATAGGCAATCCGACCAACCCAGTCCGCGTCGGCGGCTACGACACTTGGGGAGTCCGGGGCGTGGCGGTGGCCGGCTTATACGCCTACCTAGCAGCTGGCTCTGCCGGCCTGCACGTGATTGACATAAGCGACCCGGCCAGTCCGGTCCGGGTGGGCGGCTACGACACCCCAGGTTCAGCCAATGACATAGCGGTGGTGGGCCAGTACGCCTACGTAGCGGATGGGGAGTGGGGTTTGCAGATTTTCCGGATTGAAGGCACCACACCGTTGGTTCAGTTCGATTATCCGTTGCGGGAAACGTGGCAGTTGTCCCAACCCTTTGGGGCGGGGTGGACCGACCAGAAAACGGGCCGGGACTATTTCGGCCACCTGGGGGACGACTACGCGGCGCCCGCCGGCACGCAGGTGTATGCCATTGCTGATGGCGAGGTCGTCCTCGCGCAGCCTGATCCGTATCCGGGGCAGAAACGGGGCTGGGGCAACGTGGTGGTGCTCAAGCACGAGCTGCCAGACGGAGGAGCGCTCTACTCGCTGTACGCGCATTTGCAGACCCTGTTGGTCGCGCAGGCGACTCCGCCCCAGCGCATCAGCCGCGGCCAACCCCTCGGCACCGTTGGCGCGACCGGGTTTGCCACGGGGCCACATCTGCATCTGGAGATCAAAGCCACATCGGCGCCCGGCCCCGGTTACAGCGGGACGAAGTTCAGTGGCGATGAAATCGTGTGGCAGGGAGTGCGGTATTATCGCCCCACCGTTTTCATCGAGCAGCGGCGCCGGGCGCCCGCCGACGGGCTGGCCACGGTGATGGGGACGGGCGGGGTGGGGCTGAGTCTGCGCTCGGGGCCCGGGCTGGCCGCCGAACGCCTGCGGCAGATTCCCGAAGGCGACCGCGTGACCGTGCTCGCGGGGCTGCAATCCGCGGACGGCCACGTGTGGCGGCAGGTGCGGCACGAAGGCCGGGAAGGCTGGGTGTCCGGGAAGTATTTGTCCCTGGCAGAGCACGCCGGCGCGCCCGACGTGCCGCCGCCCACCGATTTGAAGCAACTGACGGCGGACGGGGCGGGCGTGATTTCTCGCGGCGCCTCCGTGCCCGGCGACGCGGTGGCGCTGGCGGCGCGGCTGCCGGCCAGGGCGGGCACCCGCTACAAACTCCAGGTTCAGGTGCGCCCGGTCGAGGGCGCGGGGACCGGCGTCTTAACCCAGGAGGGGACTTGGACGCTGCCGGACCGCGAGGTTCGTGTCGGCGTGGAGCGGCTGTCGGCCCGGGGCTATCGGTGGCGCGCGCGGGTCCTGGCCGAGGAGGGGCGGGCCGGCGCGTGGGTGGAGTACGGCGGCGGGGACGCGACCAGGGCCGATTTCACGGTGTCGGGGCAGAAGCCGCCGACGGCGTACTTTGCGCATGATCCGCCGACCGTTTTTGCCGGGGACACCGTCCGGTTTGTGGCGAGGGCGACGCAGGCGGGGCTGAGCTTTGAGTGGAGTTTCCCGGACGGGACAGTGGCCGCTGGACCCGAGGTGACAAACCGTTTTGCCGCGCCCGGCGAATACACGGTGCGGCTGGTAGTGACCGACGCCAGCGGTTTGCGCGGCGAGCACGCGGTCACGGTCCCGGTGACGAGTCACCAGTTGGCCGGGCAGATTGACCGGCTGACGGACCGCGCGATCACCCACCTGGAGGAGGTGCTGGCGACGGCCCGGCAGTTGGCCTCGGCGGCGGATGATTTCCAGCGTGGCGTGGACAAAGCCGAGACGGAGATCCTGACCTCGGCGGTATTTGATTTCCTGGGGGTGGCGCTGTCCTTCGCGCAGTTCAAGGAATGGATCCGGCTGAGTTTGAAGGAAGAAGTGGTGCTGGAGGCGCACACGGAAGTGGTGAGCTGGCTGGCGGATTCGATCACCGACAAGCTGTTCACGACCGCCGGTTCGTTCCACCCGGTGTTCGTCACTCCCTTGGAAGAGCGCATCAAGCAGCAGCAGGAGGCGCTGCGCCAACTCCGCGAGCAAACGCGCGGCGCCCTGCCCGCGCTGGCTGAGGAAGTGGTCGCCGCGCTCGCGCAGAGGCTGCAGAAACGGATTTCGGGCAACACGGGATTACTGACGCATTTCACTCAGAAGGCGCACCTGCCACTGACTTACGCCAGCCTCAAGCGGGCCGATGAAGACAGTTGGAGTTTCATCGCAGCCGAGTCTCTTTTCAGGATCGGCGTGGGAGTTGGATTGATCGCTGCCGCGGCACCGGTGACCGGTTTGGCGGCATTTCTCCTGCCCGCCAGCGCGACCACGGCGCTGGCGACTTCTGACAAGCTGCTGACGCTCTCGCGCCAAAGTACGGATGCCCAGATGATGGCCGTGGCAACAGGCGTGCTGGCGGACGGCCCGTTGGTGGCGCGACAGCTTGCGGCCAACGCAAGGAACGGCTTGGAAGACGTGGTGCACGCACGGCTGGTCGCTTCCCCGTCTGGAGAAATGGCCGTGGAACAGGTGTCCGAGGGTGGGATTCAACTGTTTGGATTTGCGCGGCGCTGGTTCGCCGATCGCGCTTACTCAAAGGTCACGGTCCGCAACACCGGCAGCGTCCCGGCTACGTACTGGCTGACGACGACGTTTCCGAAGCGATTCACGACGACGCAACTGCTGCCCGTTTCTCTGCTCGGGATTGGCGAGCGGGTTTACGACATCCACGTGCTGTCCGGGCCACACAAGGCGCGACTGGAACCGCGCCAGACCGCGACCCTGCACGTCGTCTTTCTCGACGCGGCCGGTGGTGAGATTCCCACCGGGCCGATTGGCTACATGCTCCTGGCTGTGACGGATGAGGGCATCTACGGGGTGATGCACCATACGGCGACCTTCGGGACGACTTTGATTGACCAGACTGGAACAACCCTTTCGCCGGAAGAGACAAGAGACTTGACGATGGCGGTCAATCCGGTCCGCGCGACGGTGGTATCTGATCCGACCACGGGCGAAGAGGAGCTCAGCGTACATGTCCTCAATCCGCTGGAGCTGCCCGTGCTCGTGGCCGTGCGACAGTCTTTGCCGGCGGAGGCGGAAGTGACTGACCCCGGGGGCGCCGTGGTCAGCGAAGGCGGGCTTTTCTGGGAGCTCCACCTGGCCCCCAAGCAGGCAAGTACCCTGCGAGCGGCCTTCAAAGGGGCGAAACCGGAGTCAAGCGGGCAGGCGATGTCAACCGCGATAGAGGTTTACGATCCGGTGAATCTGCGGTGGCTGAGCTTCCAAGCCACACCAGTGGTGGTGCGCAGCGAGGCGGAACTCCGGCCGAGCTGGGTGCTCCCGCTGCGCTTCACCGCCGCAAGATTTGAAGCGTGGTTGGAAACTAAAGTACCCGCGAACTATCGGATTGAAGTGTCCACCAATCTTCTGGGTTGGGAACACTGGTTGACACTGACGAACGTCAGCGGAAGAGTGCGTATCCTCGATCCCTCCGCGAGTGAAGACGGACGGAAATTCTATCGGGCTTTGGTGGAGTGAACGCCCTCGTGCCCACGCGGACCAACACCGCCGCCCTTCTCTACCGGCTTAAGGTCGAGTAGGCGGGCCTGCCTGCCGGACAGGCAGGCGCTGCCAGCCGCAGCGAAGTGAACCGCCGCGCAGGATGCCCGGCTCTACGGCCGGCTGCCTTCGCCGCCTTCGCGGTCTTCGCGCGCCATCACCGCGGAGGCGCCGAGGCGCGGAGAAGAATCGGGCAAGCGCGAGCGCCGGAAGACGGAACTCCGGGACGGCCTTTCCGGTTTTCTTTCCCCGGCCCTGAGCCTTTGGAGTTTGAACCCGAACCTTGGACTCAGGACTGGGGACTGAGGACTCCGCGAAAAGCGTCAGGGCTCGAGGGAATCTCGCCCCACCACAAAGCGGCCGCGACGCAGCGCGGCCCCACCAGCGCTCCACCACAAAGCGGTCGCGCGACAAGCGCGGCCCGTTCAGCCCGAAAACCGAAGTTGGGCAGGCGCAACGGGAAGGGGTCAGTTCTTGAGTTTGTCATATCCCGGTCCCATTCCCTCGGAGCTGGGGGGCGGACCACAGGAACTGGTTCCCCGCGATCGCCCCAGCCGGTCACGCTCGCTCGCGGCGGGCCCCTGGGGCCGGTTCCCCGGCCCGGTTCCTGGCGCCGTGGCCCGCTTGGCTTCGGTTGCGCGGCGCCGGGTCGCATCCGCTCGGGCGACACAGCCCAGGTAACCGGTGTCCTGTGGTTGAACCCGCCAGCGTGGGAGCGACGCGCGGCTCGCCCAGTCGGCTTCAACGAACAACTCTGCCGGAACTGCCATTGTAAAGCGGCAACGGGTGCGGCACCGTGGTTCGCTTGCTCGAACCCGCGGCTCAACTGAAACCATGAACCAGGCTTGCTCGGTGCCAACGTCGTCCCCCAACCCGGCCCGCCGGACTGGACGCGCCAGCGGCGTGGTGGTGCCGAATCCGCCCTCCCGCGGTCAGCGTGCGCTGGCTTGGGTGGTCGCCCACGGGATGCGCCTGCTCGCGGCCACCTTGCGCTACCGCGTCAACGCCCGCCGCGGCCCCGCCGCGCTTCCGGAGGAGCCGGTCATCTTCGCGCTCTGGCACAACCGGCTCGGGTTGTGCATGAAGGTCTACGAGAGTTTCGTGCGACCGGATCGTCAGGAGGACCACCTGGCGGCGCTTATTAGCGCCAGCAAGGACGGGGCGTTCCTCGCTGCCATCCTCCAACAATTCGGCGTGCAGCCGGTGCGCGGATCTTCCAGCCGGCGGGGCGCGCAGGCCCTGCTCGAACTGACCTCATGGGCGAAGCGCGGTTACGACCTGGCGGTGACCCCCGATGGTCCGCGCGGTCCGCGCTACGTCGTGCAGGAGGGCGTGATGACGCTGGCGCAGGTGAGCGGCCTGCCCATCGTCCCGTACTCCTGCCGGCTCGGATGGAAGATCGTCGTGAAGAGCTGGGACCGCTTTGAGATCCCGCTGCCCTTCTCCCGCTGCGAAATGATGTTCGGCGACCCGATCCGCGTCCCCCGCGAGGCGACGGAGGCCGAGCGGAGCCAGTTGCGTGGACGACTGCAGAACGTGCTGCTGGCGGGAACGCGAGGGCCGACAATCGGTCCCAGGGGCCGCGAATCTCAGCTTGAATCCGAAGGACAGGATGGGAACGGGACCTAGCGCGAAGCTTCGAGCGTGCGCCGCCGGCGGGTCCGGTGGCGAATCGCCTGGCTACGCTTTTGACGTTGGTCAGGCGCGCTTGGACCACCAGGTGAGCTTGCCACCTGATTAGGTCATCCGGCCGAAAGACCCGTCTGACCTTGCGCGAGCTTGGCGGCGGTGAGAGGTACGTTGAGCCCCTGCGCGGTTCGTCACCGAACTGGGGGTGAGATTCTCCGGCGGATTCTGGTCGCGGGCGACGTTATGCTATCGAACATGAGCACGACCGACCGGGAGTTGCTGGCGGATTACGTGGCGCACCACGGCGAGGACGCCTTCACGGAGATCGTCCGCCGCCATCTGCCGCTGGTCTATACCGCCGCGCTACGCCAGGTCCGTTCTCCCCAACTGGCCGAGGAGGTCGCGCAGTCCGCATTCCTCAAGCTGGCGTCGCATGCCACCCGGCTCGCGCCCCACACCATCCTCAGCGCGTGGCTCTACCAGGTGACCCGTCGCGAAGCCATTGATGTGGTCCGCCGCGAGGCCCGGCGCCAGTTGCGCGAGCACATCGCCACCGAGATGAACACCACCCACGTCGCCCCCGCCGTTTGGACACAGGTTGAGCCGCTGCTCGACGAAGCGATGGACTCCCTCGATGAGGCGGACCGTGCCGCGGTGTTACTCCGCTACTTCGAGAACCGACCGCTGCGTGAGGTTGGGCAGCGTCTCGGCACGAGCGAGGACGCGGCTCAGAAGCGCGTGCGTCGCGCCGTCGAACGGCTTCGTGAATTTTTCGCCGCGCACGGTGTCACCATTGGTGCGGGCGCGTTGGCGGCCACCCTGCCCGGTTACGCGGTGCAGGCCGCCCCCGCCGGCCTAGTCGCCACGATTGCCGGCGTCGTGAAGTCGGCTGTTGCGGCCGGGCCGGTTGCGGTCGTTCCGGCGGGTCCCCGTGGTGCTTCGGGAATCCTCGACGGCCTTCGCCATGCCTGCCGAAGCAAGTTCGCTGTGGGCATCGCCGTGACGGCCTTGGTCGGGACTGCGGTCTTTCTGGCGATTCGTTCGCATAACCCGGCACCGGATGGCGTCCTCGGTAACACGGCATCCGACGTGAAAAGCGGCGCGGCGGATAACGGGGCAGCGAACGCACCAACGCCGTCGGGCAACACTAGCCAGGCACCCGGCCAACCGGATCCCCGAGCGCTGCTCCGGGGTATTGCCGAGGCGCGGCAGCGCCTCGTTTCCGGATCTCTCGAACTTCAGGTGTTCACGGAACGGTTCGAAAACGGCCGCCAGGAAGCGGAACCGCCCACCACGCTAAAGGTGTTATTCGACGGATCCAAGCTGCGGTTCGACTCGGTACAGCGGCAGTACCGCTACCCGTTCTTCGACGACTACGACAGTGCCGAGGCCAAGGAAGCCTTCCGGCGCGCCGACAGCTTGCCGAAGGAGGACGCGGTTCGGGCCGGGTTGTTGGGCAGTTTTGAGGCGCACGAGGTGGCCGCCTGGGATGGTGAAATGCTGGTGCGCTTTTCGGAATCCGACGGGTCGGGAGGCACCACGAACGTCGAAGATCCGGCTTCAGGAAGCCCATCGTACTTCTTCGACCCGCGCTGCCTTGGTCTGAGTGAATCACTGCGTCGCGAAACCACCATCGCAGGGTGCCTCGGTCTGGACGGGCCCAAGTCCGTGCAGTTGCTCGGCGAGGAACTGGTCGAGGCCGTTCCGGCCTGGCGCGTGCAGGTGCAGAGTCAGTATGACACCACGTTGGATTTCTGGATCGAGATGGCCCGTCCCTGGCGGCTGTTGAAGCAGGCGACCTCCATCAGTTCCGCACAATCCAAGTACGACGAAGCCAATCCCCGCGATCCGATTCCGGTGGAAGTGACCACCACGTACTCCTACCCGAACCGCGCCTTGTCGTTCAGCAAGCGGTTCGTCCGCTTGCAGGCGGAGTTCGGTCAACCGGTGGATCCGATGTCCTTCACGTTTGCCGGCCTCGGTATGCCGGTCGGAACGGTGGTCAACGATCTGCGCATCCACGGGACGCTGGGTTACTGGACGGGAGCGGGTCTGGCCGACCAGCCGTTACGCCCGGAGTCACCGCCGAAATCCGGCCCTCCGGTGGCCGAGCTCCTGGCGCAGATGGAAAACGCGCCGGGGCTCCCCGAGGCCCTCGATGCCGCCACCAGGTTGCTCCTGAACACACCGGACGGCCCGGCGGTCGAGCTGGCGGCTGAAGTGGTCCGGCGTTGGCACAGCGACAACACCAACCTGGTTCACCTGTGCCAGGAGTTGGAGCGGGTCCGGCACCGTTGTGCCACGAACCTGCTGGAAGCGATCCTCGAGCAGAATCCCAGCGCCGAGGTGCGCGCCCAGGCGTGCTACTCGCTGGGCATGTTGCACAAGGACGCGGCCAACTACGGCACGAACCCCGCGGCAACGGTTCAGGCCGAAAAACTGTTTCAGAGTGTGCTCAGCGAGTCTGACGCGAAGGGCCTCGGCGGCATCAATCTGGCGTCGAACGCTCGACGCGAGCTCGACGAGATCCAGCGGTTGTTCATCGGCAAACCGGCCCCTGAGATCGCCGGGAACGACTTCGACGGTCGGCCCGTGCGGCTGAGCGACTATCGCGGACGGGTCGTGGTGGTCACGTTCTGGTCAGCGCACTACTTAGAGGCCATCGAGCACCGCAAGCTTGTCGAGCGCATGGCTGGCAAGCCCTTTGCCTTCCTGGGCGTGTTCGACGATGACGACCTGGCCAAAGGGAAGGCGGTAGTGGAACGGTACGGCATCACTTGGCCTTCGGTCTGGGACAAGCGGAGCGGCCCCGTCTCGACCGAGTGGCTCGTCCGCAGTTGGACCAGCGTCTGGGTCCTCGATCGTCAGGGTAGGATCCGTTACCGGGGCCTCCGCTGGGGGCAAGAACTGGACGACGCCGTGACCCGCCTGCTGGAGGAGCAAGGTGGGCCTGGCCGTTGAAGCGCTGGTTTCGTTGGGGTCAGAAGGACGCCGCCGACTCAACGCAGCGCGTGGCGGCGGCCTGCTGGAAGGCACGCCGAAAAGGGGTCAGTTCTGGACTTTGTCATATCCCGTTCCGATTCCCTCGGAGCTGGGGGGCGGGCCACAGGAACTGCTTCCACGACATGGGGGAGGGCAGGGTCAGACCCGGGTAAGTCTTTCCGTGTAACAAGTTCAGCCTCAGCCTTGGAATGCTGGACCGCCGTTGGAAGTGCTTTCCAGTCCCGCTTGAGGACCCGAAGCCGGTTGGTTCGAAGCCCACCGCGGCTTGGGAGGAGGACCTCACCCGCATGCCTCAGAGAATCCAGAGAATCCGAACCGGAGCAGGAACGTAAGCCCCTCGAACCGGGCGCCCCGCACCGGCGAGCAACGCACGGGTCTTGGCAACAAAGCAACCAGCGCCGCCGGCGGCGAAGTCAAGCGGTCCCTCTTTTCGCTTCGACTTTCATGACATCTCTCGAGAACTGGTATATTGATGGCGGATGAGACGAAACGCGAAACACCGCTCTTCTGGATCGGCCGGTCCTACGCGGATCTGCTCGACTGCCCTGACGGGGTGCGCCGCACCTTCGGCTTCGCCCTCGGCCTGGCCCAGCAGGGCGGCAAGTTCGTCGATGCCAAGCCGCTCGAGGGCTTCGGCGGGGCCGGGGTGCTCGAATTGGTCGAGGACTGGCAGACCGACACGGTTCGCTGCGTTTACACCGTCAAGTTTGCCGGGGCGGTCTCCGTGCGGCAGACCTTCCAGAAGAAGTCCAAGACCGGAGCAAGACCCCGAAGCAGGACATCGATCTGGTCAAGGAACGGCTGAAACGCGCGGAAGAACATTACCGGGGATGGAGGCCGTAATGGGGTCAGTTCTTGACTTTGTCATCTCCCGTTCTCATTCCCTCCCGTGCGCCACACGCTGGACGGTCAGCACTACTTCCGGGCCGCGACCCCGCTCCACGCGGGCATGGCGCGGATCACGCCCGTCGCCCTCCCCGAGGTCGGCAATCTGCCGCCCGGCGTGACCCTGCCGTTCGGCGCGTTCACCATGACGGCCTTCGGCGCCATCGATGCCGACGGCGGAGAACTGCTCCTCGCACTGGACTTCCCTGACAGCGCTCCATTCAACTCCTGGTACCTCTACGGCAGCCGGCCCGGTGCCCCGGAATTCCAATGGTACGAGTTCCTCTACGACGGCCGGACCGGGGCGGAGATCGATGGCTCGCACGTCACGCTCCACCTCGTCGACGGTGACCGCGGCGACCAGGATCTTCTCTCGAACAGCAACCTCGTGACCTTGGGCGGCCCGGCCCTGGTGAGCGGAGCACTCGCCGCCGGGCTCGAAGCCGAGCCCACCGAAGTCCTGCTCGGCGGATGGACCACCCAGGCCGAAGTGTCACTCCGGAACAGCGGGCAACGCGGCCTGGTCTGGGCCGTGACCGCCCCCCCGCCGCCCTGGCTGCTCATGGAACCGGCTAGCGGGGCGCTGACCGGAGGTCAGTCGAGCCCCCTCCGCCTCCGGGTCAACCAAGAGGGCCTGGCTCCGGGTCTCCTCGAGCACCGCTTGCCTATCCGCTCCGCGGCAGGCACGCGCGAGGTCCGAGTGCTCCTGGACGTCCCCTTCGCCCTGGATGCCGGGGCGGAACTCACCGGTCCCTGCCTGGCCTCCCGCAGGCCGCGCTAACGACGCCGTCGCCGCCACGCCGCAAGGCCGCCGAGCCACACCGCCATGAAGGTAGCTGCCGCCCGCGGCTCAGGAACGGCATTAATTGTCGCAGTAATGTTATCGATGTGAACTCCATCGAAGATCGAGAGGTCGCCGACTTGAACGCGCAGCAACGCCTCCGTGCCTCCGGTTGGGAGCGGGAAAGACCAGCTCCCCATCGCGTCTGAAGTACCGCCAACTGCGGTAAACGAGACTCCGTCGCTGGAAATGAACTTGTGGAGCGTCCCGCCGTCACCCCCATAGGCTACCACATCGAATCCGACCGAGGAGCCGGGGCCCACCTGCGTTCCGGGCCAGAGCTTAAACTCGAACGTGACCCAGGAACCTTCGCCGTCTGAGAAGTCCAGGATCACATTGCCTGTGGGTACAAACCCGCCTCCCTCACCGCCGGAAGTCGCAATGTCGCGATCGCGCAGGGTCAATAGGCCCGATGCTTCCGGTCGCTTTGCGTTGATGTCAGAGAACGCGCTGCTCAGGCTCGCGTTCGCGAGGAACGGGGCCTTGTTTCCGTTCATAAAGGCGAGTTCGAACCCTTCATTCACGGTGAAGATCGCCGCGTGTGCTGGCCAGGGTGAAAGCAGCACGGCCACCCCAGCCGTCGTGAGTGCCATACTGAAACGCCACATAGTATTCCTCCTATTCTACCTTGACTCCTCCTCACTTGTTACCATGGAGGAGTCCCTGGCACAATAGGAATTCTGGCTAATCCGACACCCTGCAACGACAGCGCCGGCCGGCGTCTCCAAAGGAGTGGGCTCCGTTTCCCGAAGGGCGGCTGTCGCTCCCCAGAAGCCGATGATGGCCCACCTTGGTCTTCCGGGGGTGACCGCCCCCCGGCGTGGCGTTCCTCCTCTTGGGTGTCACGGTCGATGTTCACGAAGCGCGGGCCCCTCGTCAGGGACTGGACCTCTGAACGCCTCCGTGGTGTCCCAGCATCCGGCAAAGATGTTGTTGAAAAGCCCGACAGCCGGCTAGACGGCCCGCCCGGCGGAGGTGCGGGGCCGCTGTCCAGGAACTTTCTTCATGCGACATAATTGCCGTGCTATTGAAACTGAATGCTTGAATGACGTGCCACGGCGGACGGAAGCAGAGGCCACGAAGGCCGCGGAAACGCACGTCCCTTTCTAGCCATGAAGCGCGGTTTGAATGCGGGCTTTCCCTCGATGCGCCTCACACACCGCCGAGCGAGCCGACTTGGCGCTGGCGTCCTGATCTTGTTTCAGGCGGTTGGAGCGCCGTGGGTCAGCGGGGGCGAACCCATCCTGCTCGACCAAGCCAGGGCGACCTTGCATGTGGGGGCTCCCGCTGAACTGGATCGCGTGATCAATGGGATCGACGCGGAAGCCCATGGATGGTCGGTCACGCCAAGACTCTCCGAACCGCACGCGCTGGTGGTCCGATGCGCCAAACCGGTCCGGGCTGCCGCGCTTGACTTCACGCTGTCTTTCCGTTCCGGCCGACCGAACAGCTCCATTCTCGAATTGGCGCTTTCCTATACCACGGATGCCGAGCCGTCGCTGTCGGGAAACTGGGCGCCGCTTGAGATCCAGCGGTTTACGGCCGAGGTGGTGACCCTGCAGCGGACCGAACGAGGCCACCTGCGGGCCTCTTATGTGCCGGCCGTGATGACGGGCGTCGTGCCCGACGATACCTATCGTGTTTCGGTCCTCTTGCCTGGCGGCTTGGCCGGGGGCTTTCGGCTGGATGTGTTTCCCGCACGATCGGGGGCAGGCGTTGTGGTGCGGCTGATAGAATGTCAAATGTCAATGTTTGACCCCATTGCGTCAGGAAATCTCGGACGGCACCGCGGGGTGCCACGCGCCTCAAGGCTTGACGGTCATGGCCACCAGGAAGGACACCCAGGACACCCCACCCCCCCGTTCCTGGGTGAACGTGTACCTGCCCGCCGACGTCCTTTCGTCACGGCTCCACCGCGAATCGGGCACTGACCCGAACGCAGCCAACACCTCGGCCGCAGGTCTCGCGCAGCGTCCCACCACCGAGATGGCCTTCCTCGAGGTCCAACCCGACGAGCTCGTCCCGTGAAGACACCGGCCCTGCTCATCACGTTCGCCCTCGTCCTCGCCCTCGGCGTCGTTTCGGGGTGCTCCCGGGCCGCCAAAGCGCCCCCGCCACTGACCGCCAGGACGGTGCCCGCGACCTCTGAACCCGTCGAATGCAGCGCACCTGAGATCTCTTCCCCGCGAATCGAAGGGTCCACCTGGTTCTGGATCGACCTCCCGGACAACCTCCGCGAGGACGTCTGGATGTGGCGGCCCAGCCGTTTCGGGAACCATGCGGAGTTCTCCGACGCCCTGGCTCAGGACATTCGGAAGCGCCCCGACCGGAGCGTGCTTATCGGCGTGCACGGGTTCTGCAACACGTTCGAGTTCGCCGGCCGTCGCCTGGCGAAGATGGTCCATGACATGAACTACCACGGGACCCCGGTGCTTTACCGTTGGCCGGCGGGCGAGGGCATCAAGGACTACGGCCGAGACGAGGACTTGGTGGCCCAACCGGACGCGCTCGACAATTCTCCCAGGTGACGGCTCCGATTGTTTGCGACTCGTGGAGTCCGAGCCCGCGTTTCCCTGACCAATACGCCGATGTGGAGTGCTGGCGGCCGCCCAAGGCCGTGAAGAAATCTCATTCCCTCGCGATGTCCTCCCACGACGGCGCGCGCTGGACGCGCATCGTGCCTTCGCATCGGTCGTTGATCCAAATCAATGATGCCTTCCGCAGTTCCATGGCAACATCAGCTCGTCGAACGTCGGTTCGCTGGAGCCGACACACCTAACGAACTCCGATCCAACACGCTATGTTCTGTTATCAGTGCGAACAAACCTCCAAGGGAACCGGTTGCACCGACTTCGCCACCTGCGGCAAAGATGAGGAAAGCGCCATTCTCCAGGACCTGCTCATCCACGCCGCCAAAGGCATCGCCCAGTTCAATCACCGCGCCCGCACCCTCGGCGCCACCGATCCTACCATCGACCGGTTCCTCCTCGAAGCCCTGTTCGCCACGGTCACGAACGTCAACTTCGATCCCGCCCGCCTCGAACAAACGCTTCGTCACGCCGCGACCATCCGCGATCAGGCCCGTGCCCTCTACGAACGGGCCGCCGCCGCCGCCGGCCAGCCCCCCGCTTCGTTCAACGGCCCTTCCACCTGGAAACCGGCCCCGACCCGCAGCGGCCTGGTCAAACAGGGCGAACTGGTTTCCGTGCTTGCGCGCCGCGACTCCGCCGGTCCGGACCTGGCCGGCCTCCAGGAACTGCTGGTCTACGGACTCAAAGGCGCCGCCGCCTACGCGGATCATGCCCGGATTCTGGGGCGCGAATCGGAGAGCATTTACAGCTTCTTCAGCGAAGCGCTGGCGGCCCTGGCCGAGGAAAAGCCCACGGTCGAGCGTTTGTTCGCGCTCTGCCTCAAGTGCGGCGAGGTCAACCTCCAGGTCATGGAACTGCTGGATACCGCTCACACCAGCACTTACGGTCATCCCGTCCCCACCCCCGTGCGGGTCGAACCCGTCCGCGGCAAGGCCATCCTCGTGTCGGGCCATGATCTCAAGGACCTCGAAGAACTCCTCAAGCAGACCGAGGGCACGGGCATCAACATCTACACCCATGGCGAGATGCTCCCCGCCCACGGCTATCCGGGATTGAAGAAGTACCCGCATCTGGTCGGGAACTACGGCGGGGCCTGGCAGGACCAGAAGGACGAGTTCCGGGATTTCCCGGGTGCCATCCTTATGACCACCAACTGCATCCAGGAGCCGCAGCCCAGCTATCTGAAGCGCATCTTCACCTGCGGCCTGGTGGCCTGGCCCGGCGTCCGGCACATCCCCAACCGCGACTTCCGCCCCGTCATCGAAGCCGCCCTGGCCGCCCCCGGCTTCGCAGCAGACGGCCCGGACAAGACCATCCTGGTCGGGTTCGGACACAACGCCGTGCTCAGCGTGGCCGACCAAGTGGTCGCGGCGGTCAAGAGCGGCGCCCTGAAACGATTCTACCTGATCGGCGGCTGCGATGGTGCGCGGACCGGTCGCGACTACTACACCGAGTTCGCCGAGTCCGTCCCCCAGGACTGCGTAATCCTGACCCTGGCCTGCGGCAAGTACCGATTCAACAAGCTCGACTTCGGCACCATCGGTGGTATCCCGCGCCTGCTCGATCTCGGTCAATGCAACGACGCCTATTCGGCCATCAAGATCGCGGTGGCGCTGGCCGACGCGTTCAAGTGCGGCGTGAACGATCTGCCGCTGTCTCTGATCCTGTCCTGGTTCGAGCAGAAGGCCGTGGCGATCCTGCTCACCCTGCTCCACCTGGGGATCCGCAACATCCGCCTGGGACCCACGCTGCCGGCGTTCCTGTCCCCGGCTGTCCGGCAGGTCCTGGTGGACAAGTTCAACCTGATGCCGATTCAGAGCGCCGACGCGGACCTCAAGTCAACGCTGAGCCTCTCGGCTTGAGCCTCGAGATTCTCCCGCGACCGCGACCGGCCGGCTCCTTCAGGGAGCCGGCCGCTCACTTCGCGGCCCACGACCCCGCCGGAGCAAGGCGTTCCCGGTTGCCGATCCACTCGGTCCCGGGCTTACTCGCGGGCATGCCAACTCGCCCTTACTCGGTTGCCGTGGGTCTGCTCCTCATTGGCCTGTCGGCGCCGCCGGTGCTGGCGAACCCGGGCCGGGATTGGGGCATCGAACGCCAGACCTACGTCGATCCGGTTACCGGGTTTACGGTCCAGGAACTCACCCGTCCCGGCACCGCGGCCGACAACCTGTATTTTCACTTCTCGAACTTCACCGCGGACAATCGCCACGTGCTGTTCACGTCGGACCGCACGGGTTCAACGCAGCTTTACCGCGCCGAAGTGGCCACCGGCCGGATCGTGCAGCTCACCGCCGACCCGGAGGTGAGTGCGGCGACCGCGTGTCCCGATCCCCGCGAACCGCGCCGCGTGTATCTGCGCTCCGGCGCCGAGATCCGGGCCTTGGACATCGTGGATTTCACGACGCGGACGATCGGCACCATTCCCCCACCCTGCGTCGGCGGCTACGAACCGCTTACGCTCAGCGGCGAAGGTCGCTGGCTCGCCACCGGCAAGCAACGGGACGCTGGCACGTGGGAGATCGGGCTCATGGACACGAGCACGGGCGAATACCGGACCGTCCTGACGCAGGGATTCCGCATCGGTCACGTGCAGCACAGCCCGACCGATCCCCTGCTCTTCTACGTCTGGGAAACAGGCGGGTATGCCCCGCAGCGAACGTGGCTCGTCAACGCCGATGGTTCCGGCAACCGCCCCTTCTACGCCCGCACCCACCCGACGAACTGGTTCACGCCGTTGAAGGAATGGGTCACGCACGAGGCTTGGGTGGTCAGGACCGGCGACATGACCATGGTGAACGACAAGGTGGGGCTGATGGTTGTGGACAAGGCGGGGGAAGCCCGGCTCGTCCGCGAAGGCCGGTATTGGCACGCCGCCCCCAACCCTGATGGCACGCAGATCGTAGCCGACGATTTCGAGGGCCGCCTCTGGCTGGTGACGACGGCGACGGGCGATGTCCGACTTCTGGCGACCGGGTTGCGCGACACCGTGCGTGTCCACCCGCATCCGTCCTTTGACCGACAGGGCCACTTCGTCCAGTTCCACTCCGGGCGCACCCACGAGACGGTGGCGCTCATTGATCTGCGGCACGGGCCGTGAGCAAGATCGACACGCGGGAAAGGCTAACCCGCGTGTTTCTCATGCTCGGCAGAAGACCACAACCCGCTGTAGGCGCCGACGTGAGGAGGCGAAACGGGGTTGCCCTTGACTCGCAACGCCTCCTTACGTCGGCGCCTACAGCGGGTATGGGATTTCTGGGCTCGGTCTGGGCTCCGGGGACTGATGTCCGGCCGGTGCTGGTCGCGGGGCGACGGGGCCGATGCTGGCGCCCATTTCAGCTTCACCCCTGTAACCTATCGCCGGTTTTCCCGTTGTAGTCGTTGGCCGCTTCCGGCGTGCGCGACCGGGTGTCTTCATGGGCGGGCTTCCGCCGGGCAGACGGCCGCCGAAGATCAACCTCAGAAAGGCCAACGAGTATGAAGAACCCATCCATGTTACGCTCCACCACGTTTTCCCTGTTGCCCGTGCTCGCGCTGGCTGCCCTGGCAGGGGGGGGCAGCCTCTCTGCCGCCACCCGGGTCGTAACCACGCTGAACGACAGCGGCCCCGGTTCGTTGCGGCAGGCCATCGCCGACGCGGACGCGGGCGACACCATCACCTTTGGCGTTAAGGGGACCATTGCCCTGACCAGCGGCGCCCTGGTGATTGACAAGAGCCTGGCCATCGAGGGGTCTGCTCCTAACCGTGAATCTGACCACCGGGAGGGGAGTGCATGAAGGCTTCGGGGTGGCGACCCACACCGGCAAGTTCGTCACCCGCGCGGAGGTGTGGGTGGACACGGCCGGCCACAATTACGGGGTCGGCACGTGTATCGCCGCCAACGGCGACGAGACCTTCTGGCAGTCCGGATTCTCACAATAGGGGCCGTGGCCCACGAGCGTGGAGTGTTGTCTGGCGCCGAGACATTTCGCCGCCCACAACGGGTGGCGGGGCAAAAGAAGAGCCAACAACAAAAAGGTAAACACCATGACCAAGAAAGCGATCCGAGCGAGCCTGTCCGCGCTGCTACTCGCCGGCGCCAGCAGCACTGGTCTGGGCCAGCCTATGATTCAATTCGCCGTGTCAAGTTGCACGGTGCCTGAACTCAACGGCGCCGTCAGCCTCAGAGTCCAACGCATGACCGACCCCCTCCCGGCCGTCACCGTGGATTACGCCAGCGCTGATGGGACCGCGACGGCGGGCGTGAATTACGTTGCGACGACCGGCACCCTGACGTTCGCGCCGGGCGAAACGAACCAGTTCATTGTCGTGCCCATCCTGAACGACGGTTTGGTCGGGACCACGACGAGCTTTCAGGTGAGCCTGAGCAACCCAACGGGCGGGGCTGTCTTGGGCGCACGCGCCGTCGCCAACGTCGGCATCCGGGAAACTGACAAGGCGCTGCATCTCTATGTGCCGAGTCTTTCGGTCAACGAAGACGCGGGCGTCGTGGAAGTCAAAGTCGCCCGCGGCGATGACGGGGAGAACCGGGTGAGTGTGGACTACGCCACAATGGATCTGACCGCCAAGGCAGGCTTGGATTACACGAGCACGTCCGGCACCGTTGTTTTCGAGGCGGGGGAGGTCTTGAAATCAATCCTGGTGCCGATCCTGAACGACGCTCTGCCGGAGGGCACCGAGACTTTCCGCGTGACCCTCACCAACCCGAGCGGCGGCGGCGTGTTGGGTTCGCCCACCGTCACCACCGTGACCATCCAGGACACGGATCGGAGGTTCCAGCTTGCTGCCAAGAACTGCACTACACGGGAAGAAGCGGCGTACGTCCAGGTGGGCATCATCCAAGGCGAAAACGATGCGGCGGCTGCGGTCGACTTGACCACAACCGACGGCACAGCCAAGGCCGGGGTGGACTACGTGGGCATAACGAACACGATCGCGTTCGCTCCGGGCGAACGGCTGAAACGGGTCCAGATTCCCCTTCTCAACGATGGAGTCACGGAGTCTGCGCGGTTCTTTACTGTCGCGTTGAGCAATCCGACCGCCGGGGCCGCGTTGGGCAGTCAGCGAACCGCAACGGTGCAAATCGGCGACAACGATCCAGGGGTTGGATTCACCGCCAACCTCTTCTTCGCTTGGGGGAGCGAAAGCGCGGCGAGAGTCTCCGTCACGCGGGGCGGCGACGACGTGACAAGTCCGTTCACGGTGGACTACCAGACGGCCGATGGGTCAGGCCTCGCGGGCGTGGATTACCAGGCCGTCTCTGGAACCTTGGAGTTCAAGGCCGGCGACACGCTCCAGACGATCACAATTCCGCTCCTGCACAACGTTGCGGCCAGCGGTCGAAGATCATTCAACGTGACCCTGAGCAATCCGTCGGAAGGGCTCCCCTTGGGAACCGCGACCGCCACGCTCTACCTATGCAATCCGGGAGGCTACTATCCCATCCTTCCACTGATTGACGGCAAACCCAAGCTGCAACGTGAGGCTGGTGGCGTTCTGCTGACTTGGGAGGGAGACGGCGCTCTGTGGCGGGCCGATGAGGTGAGCGGATCCTGGGAAGACCTTGCCGGCGCGAAGAGCCCCTTCTCGATGAATCCAAGCCTCCGCGCCAGCTTCTACCGGGTCCAAAGCACGCGGCCGATTGAGGTGTACGTGCCGGCCAGTTCTGACGGCCAGACGCCGCTGCCCTTGATCCTGGCGCTCCACTGGTTGGGCGGAGACGCGGCGGGGATGCGAAGCAGGTTCAACCTTGAGTCCCTGGCCGAGTCGAGACGATTCCTGCTCTGTTACCCGAACGGGACCGTGGACACCTCCTCGGGCACCGTTACCGAGGGGAAGCGCTTTTGGAACGGACCCGACTTCCTGAGTTTCTCCAATCCGGACATGGATGACTCGGGTTATCTGCGCGCGGTTATCGAGGAGATCCAGCGCCGGTTCCCGGTGGACCCCAGGCGCATTTACATGACCGGGGCTTCCAGCGGCGGGGCGATGTCGCACCGCTTTGCTTGTGAACACGCGGATCTGATCGCCGGGATCGCCAGTATCTCCGGGCGGACCTACTGCGATCCAGACCAATGTCATCCAACTCAACCTGTCCACGTGCTGCAAATCGACGGCAGCAACGACGTTTATCTGGGTTGGACGGGCCCTGACTACGGCCTGCCCTATGTCGCCGAAGCCCCCGGTGCAGCCAGAACCGTCCAGAATTGGGCGCGTTTGAATGGCTGTCGGGACCCGGTGGCCGACGCCGCCCCCTCGCTCGACCTCTCCACCACCGTGGCGGGAATCGACAGCACCGTGCTGCGTTATACCCATTGCCCGCCTGGCGGCGCCGTCGAACTGTGGACTGTCAATGGCGGTAATCACGTGCCGACGGACTCGTCCGAGTTCCTCGCCCGGTTGGTGGATTGGCTCTTGGCCCATCCCAAGCCATGATGGTGTGAGCACGACAACGGCCGGGTAAACAAAGGCCGCAAGACTCCCTTGGCGTTCTCGGACCAGGGCAGACGCTCCGATCGGGAGTGGCCTCCGTGAGTGGGTCTTGCCGACGGCTGCCGCCTTACAGACAGCCGCGGGTTTCTCTTGGCCGGTGGCGGGCCTGTCTCCGCGACGCGCAAAAGAGAGGCCCTGGCGGCAATTGGACTTCGTTCTTGCTGATCGACATTGCCAGCCTGCCGGTTAGTCTGCCGGCGTGAGCGACGTCACACCCAGCTACCCGCTGGACCTGCAGTTCCACGGACTTGGTGACGAAAACCAGCTTTCGGTTGATTATGCCACCTACCCCGCCCTTAAAACGATGGCCTCTTATCGGCAGCAGGAGCGAGACCCGGTGATTCAGCTCTGGCCATCAAAACGTGCCGGAGACACCGCCTGGACGGACTCATACCTGCGCCAGGTCCCCGCCCTGCTCGACCAGTTCAGCGGACGTGGCTGGTCAACGCCGATGGCGCCGGCAACCGCCCCTTCTATGCCCGCACCCATCCGACAAACTGGTTCACGCCGTTGAAGGAATGGCTCACGCACGAGGCCTGGGTGGCTGGGACTGGTGACATGACCATGGTGAACGACAAGGTGGGTCTGATGGTTGTGGACAAGGCGGGGGAAGCCCAACTCGTCCGCGAAGGCCGGTATTGGCACGCCGCCGCCAGCCCTGATGGCACGCGGATCGTAGCCGACGATTTCGAGGGCCGCCTCTGGCGGGTGACGACGGCGACGGGCGATGTCCGGCTGCTGGCGACCGGGCTGCGCGACACCGTGCGTGTCCACCCGCATCCGTCCTTTGACCGACAGGGCCACTTCGTCCAGTTCCACTCCGGGCGCACCCACGAGACGGTGGCGCTCATTGATCTGCGGCACGGGCCGTGAGCAAGATCGACACGCGGGAAAGGCTAACCCGCGTGTTTCACATGCTCGGCAGAAGACCACAACACACTGTAGGCGCCGACGTGAGGAGGCGAAGGGTACTGCCCCTGGCCGCCAACGCCTCCTCACGTCGGCGCCTACAGCGGACAGGAGAGTTCCAGGCTACGCGGCGCGCAACCGGAAGACCTCACCGCCCATGACGCGCTGCGGCCTGTGTAACCTTTCGAGTCCTTTCCCGTTGGAATGGGTGCGCCGGCTCCGTGAATCCGTTCCGGGCCCTCGCCGGAGGGTCGGCCGGACGGACCGGCAGGATGACCAACAAGTGAAAGGTAGAACCAGATGAAAACAGTCATGGCAAGAGTGTCGCGACGTGGCGCCATCGGCGTCGTTGCCGCGCTCGCCCTGGCGTCCACGCTGGCCGCCGACGCGGCACCTAAGAAGACCTACGTCTCTGGGGTGGAAGAGAATTACACCCATGTGCCAGGCCAGTGGTTCGGTGACGATGCGAACCTCTTGGTCTTCCGGCGCGCATGCGACGCCGACGAGAGAATCAGTGATCCGCGCCTCGAAGGCCGGGGCAGTTGGGTTTACACGGTAGATGCCACGGCAGGCAGGTTTTGGGGTTGGGGCCGGATTGTGCCTGAGCAGGGTGGCGGCGAATGGAGCGGCTACTTCACCGCAACCATGTCGGCGAAAACGATCCTCCACATGACTCTGACTGGCAGTGGCGACTATGCCGGCTTGGTCGCCCGGCTGACCTTTACCGATGGTCGGGAGCCCAATACGCTCGCCATCGAGGGCTACATCGTGGAAGCCAAGCGCGGGCCTGGTGAACGGCCACTCCAGCTAAGCCTCTGCCGCACGGAACGGCTTGAGCTACTGGACTGCGTCGAGTTGGACCCGAGCTTGTGGCCACCGGAGCCGTTCATTCCGTTGAGGCGAGCTACGATTGTCCGCACGACGATCGTGAGCGAGATGGGACAGGCCACGCACGCCGGGCGCCTCACCAATGAAGGCTTTGCCTTAATGGACCCTGTCACCGGCGTCCTGACCGGCACGGGGACCGCCAAGGCTGCGAACGGTGATGAGATCTACTGGGTACACGTCGCCACCTTCGAGCCGAACGGAGTGGCTCAAAACGTCGTCCACTTCTGCGGCGGCACCGGCCGCTTCGAGGCGGTGACAGGTTGGTTCGAAGGACACATCACGCAAGGTCCCGAACCGACCGAGGATCCAGGGGTGATGTGCTCCTGCTACACCGGGGAGGGCGCCATCACCTATTGATTCCGTCAGGTTGACGGATTTGCAGGTCGTGGTGGCTCTGCCGCCATGTAACCATTCGAGTCTTTTCCCGTTGTAACCAGTAAGCCAGCTTCGTGAATCCGTTCCGGGCTCTCGCTCGAGGCTCGGCCGGACGGAGCGGCAACCACGCCAACCAAAGAAAGGTAGACAACCATGAGAAGTACAATTCGTGCCAGGCACATCATGTCACTGGCACTGTGCGCGCTGAGTTTCGCCGCGCTGGGCAATCCGAAGAACCCGGTCGAGCGACGCTTCAAGCTCGAGGGGCAGTACACCCTGACCGTCAACCCGGTCACCGGTACGGGAGTGCATGAAGGCTTCGGAGTGGCGACCCACACCGGGAAGTTCGTGACCCACGCGGATGTATGGGTGGACGCGGCCGGCCACAACTACGGGGTCGGCACCTGCCTGGCCGCCAATGGCGACGAGATCTTCTGGCAGTCCGGATTCTCCCCTGTCTGGGATGTGGAATGGATCGGCGGCACCGGCCGCTTCGCAAGCGCCTCCGGGGGTTGGAAGGTGCTGGCAGGTGAGATGACCGACATGTACGTGGACCCCGCGGGCAACTGGGTCATGACCTTCGTCTATACCGGGGAGGGCACGATCGCGTACGGGCCCGGGAACCCGGTGAGCCGGCCGATGAAGTGGACTGGCCAGAACGTGATTGTGGCGGACTTCTCGACGGCTCCCACGGGAATCGTCCACTGGTGGATTGCCGAGGAGAGCGGCAATGCCACGCACTTCGGCGCCTTCACCTGCGAAGGAGCCGGCGAGCTTAACCTCCTCACCGGTCAGAACACGGCGACGGGTTTGATCATCGCCGCCAATGGCGATCGTCTTCTCTGGGAGTTGCAGAAGACGCCGGAAACCGAGTACTTCACGTTGACGATCATCGGGGGAACCGGTCGCTTCGAACATGCCAGCGGAGCCTTCCAGGGTTATCCCACAGTCACCCAGGAAGTCTGGGACGGTCCGCTCCTCTCCATGTACCAGGACATTGTAGGCATCGGCACGCTCACCTACTGACACCCGCGGGAGTCGGTCGGCCTGGGCCGCCCGGCTCCCGGAGCAGCACCGTGCGCTCATCAGGGTCCGAGGTCGCTGGCCGCGCGACGTTTGATTTCGGCCAGCGAGGGCGCCCGCCAGAAGTGGGCAGTTCCCTGGTAACTGATGCCCGCGAGCGTGCTTCCGTCGGGGGAGAAGCGTGTGGCGAAGAAGTGGGTTCCTTGACCTTCGAGGGTCGCAACTTCCTGGAGGGTGGTGAGGTCCCACAGCTTCATCGCCTCCTTGAGATTGCTGCCCGTCGCCAGCCGGGAACCGTCCGGGGAGAAGGCGAGCGAGTGCACACTCAGCAAGTGACCGCGCAGGGTGGCGACCGCACGCCAATTGGCGGTTTGGAACAACGTGACGCCATTCGCACCCGCGATGGCCAGGCATTCGCCCGAAGGCGACCAAGCCACTCCGTCGATCCAACCCATGCCGCCACTCCAGTGCTGCACCCGTCGGCCGGTCGTCAGGTTCCACACCTCCACCGCATACGCATCGCTCACCGCCGCCCAACGCCCGTCCAGCGACGCTTCGAACTCCGGCTCGAACGGCCAGGGCTGAGGATCGAGTTGGCAACGTCTCCGCTCCTGCCACGCGGGCACATCCCAGAGTGCGAGCGTACGATCCGCCGCCACCGAAACCAGGGATCGGTTGTGCGCGCAGAATTGCAGATACAGAATCCGGTCACCGTGGGCGACGAAGGCGGTCCGCAGGTTGCCCCGCGCGCGATCGTAAACCTGGAGCGTTCCGGTGGCCGTTCCGGCGACGAGGAGGCGGCCGTCCCCCGCCATGGCCAGACTGGTGTTCTGGTTTGCCAAGGCACGCAGGACCTTGCCGGTGGGGGCGGTCAGCCCTTCCCAAGTGGAGACCGTGCCATCCGGGTTCAAGACATCCCAGGCCTGACCGTCGGGCGCGAACACCAACTGGCGGATGGGGACCGGGAGGAGGTAAGCCGCGGAGGCCATGGTGTTCGTCTGCGGATCCCAGAAGCAGATCGAACCATCCTGCGAGCCGCTGGCCAGCCGCTGGCCGTCGGGGGAAAAGGCCAGGGACCAGACCTCACCCAGGTGGCCGCGCAGGGTGGCCTGACATTCCTGCCGCTCGAGATTCCACAGCCGGACGGTCTGGTCAGCGCTTGCCGACGCCAGGGTCTGGCCGTCGGGCGCCACGGCGAGGGCAATGACCCAGGCCGCGTGTCCGGAAAGCTGCCCGGCGCTCTGGCCGCTTTCCACCCGCCATAGTCGGATCGTCGGGTCGGAATAGCCCGAAGCCGTGGCGAGGAGCCGGCTGTTCCCGGAGAAGGCCAGGGCGGAAATCCCTTCGCCCTCGGGATGGGCGGGAAACGCCGTCCGCTCCTGGCAGTCCTCGACCGTGATGAGGCGGACGTGGCCGTCGGTCTCGCCGACGGCAAGCGTGCGGCCGTCGGGGGAGAAGGCCACGACGCCTTTGTGCTCTCCGCTCAGAGGGGACGCGGGAAGACGGGCGTTGAGCTTGCCGGTATCGACGTCCCAGATGCGTGCCGCGCTATCGAAGGCGAACGTGGCCAAGCTATGTCCATCCGGGGAGAAGGCCACCGAGACGACGGCCGCGCCGTGGGACAGATGAAGCAACCGCTCGCGAGGCGTGACGCTCCAGATCTCCACGGCGGGGCCGCTGCTCGCGACATAGCGCCCCAGGGCGAGCCGGTTGCCGTCCGGCGAAACGGCCAGGGTCCTGAGCTGGTGCGCCTCCTCGGGCCAGCCCGCGATCTCTTTTCGGCCCGCCACGTCCCACAGCTTGACCCGGCCCGTATCGTCGCGCGCCGCCAGGAACTGCCCGGCTTGAGCAAAGGCCAGGGCGCTGATGGAATTGGAGTGCGGGCCGAGAGAAAACAGGGCATCGCTCTGACACTTCGGCCACAGGTAACGCCACTCCCAACCGCGCAAGTCCACTTCGGACTTCCGACGTTCGGCTCCGGCTGGGGGCCCATGCCGTTCCAGCAACCTCCGGGCGCGGGCCAGATTGTTCTGGGCCAGGGCGTGCTGGGCCAGGTTCATGTCGGCGACATAGGCATTTCGGCGCGCGGATAACTCGGCGAGTTCTGCCCGATGCAACTGCCCGAGCACACCCGTGAAGCCGGCGAGGATGGCCACCAGGAGGGCGGCGATGAGTCCCGCCGGTGTAGGATTGCGCCGGCACCAGCGCCAGAGTCGGGCGGAACGGCCCACGGCGCGCCCCAACACCGGTCGGCCTTCCAGGAACCGCCCCAGTTCCTCGGCCAGGGCACGGGCCGTGCCGTAGCGGCGGGCCGGCTCCTTCTCGAGGCACTTCAGACACACGGTCTCGAGATCGCGCGGGACGGTGTGGTTGAGGAGTCGGGGGGGGACGGGATCGAGGCTCAACACCTGATGCACCGTCTCCGCCACGCTCTCGCCGGCGAAGGGTGGGCGGCCCGTGAGCAGGTGATACAGAATCGCCCCCAGCGCATAGACATCGGTGCGGGGACTCAGCGGGGTGCGTTTGCCGGCCGCCTGCTCCGGCGGCATGTAGTTCGGCGACCCGAGCACCTGGCCCGTGGCGGTCAGTTCGGAATCCCCTTCCAGCCGCCGGGCCAGCCCGAAGTCCATCACTCGCGGTTGATCCTCGGCGTCGATGAGGATGTTCGACGGCTTGAGGTCGCGATGCAGGATGCCGTGCGCATGCGCGTGGTCGATTGCTTCGGCGATGGTCTGCGCGTAACGGGCGGCCCGACTCGACGGCAGCGGCTTGCCACGAATCAAGGCGGAGAGGGGCTGGCCCGGGACGAAATCCATGGCGATGAAGTGCCGCCCCTGGCAGACGCCCACCTCGTGGACGGCGACAATGTGCGGGTGCTGCAGGGCGGCGGTGGCGATGGCCTCGGCCCGCAGCCGCTGCACGGCTTCCGCCGGGGCGTGGGCGCCCCAAGGCAGCAGCTTCAAGGCGACGATGCGGTTCAGGCTCCGCTGCCGGGCCCGGTAAACGATGCCCATGCCGCCGCGCCCGATCTCCTCAAGCAACTCGTAGTCGCCCAACTCACGGAGCGGATCCGTTTCCTCGGGCCCGGCGGTCGGGGCGGGGTCAGGACAAACCGGGCTCGCCGTCACGCCGCCGGGGGCATCGGCTTCGCCCAGCCCCAGGGCGAAAAGACACCGCGGACACAACGCCTGCGGGGCGTTGGGCGGAAGCGCCGCGCCACAACGGGGACATGCCTGCGCCTGGGGTGTCATGGGCGCCCTCCCTACTCATCGGCTGACCACTCCGAGCAGATAGCGCAGCTCCGACTCCACCTCCTCGGCGGAGGTCACGGTGTGCGCGATCTCCTCGCGCAAGAGTTCTCGGTAACGCCGGCGCAGCCGATGGACCGTGACCTTCACGGCCGTCTCGCTTCGCCCCAATTCAACCCCGAGCTGCGTGTACGTCTCGCCACCCTGTTCGCCGAGCAGACAGCCCTGCAGCCGTTCGAACACCATGCTCCGGTCGGTCGTTGCGGCCTCTTGACGCAGCCGCTGCAAGACACGGTCGAGCAGGTCCAGTGCCCACCGTCGCTCGTACAACTGCTCGGGGTCGGCTGCCGCGTGGGATTCGAGGGCGTAGCGACCCTCCGCCTGCTCGAGCGCGAGCGGCCGCTGCGCGTCGGCGGCGCCACGCTTCGCCGTGTGGGCCTTCGCCCATTGATCCACCAGGAAGTGCTTCAAGCAGGCCAGCAAGAACGAGCGGAACCGGCCCTTCTGCGGCGTCACACCCCGAAGGAAATCCCGGCAGAGCAGATGCGCGAAGAAGGCCTGGGTCAGGTCCTGCGCATCCTCGGGCGCATATCCCTGGCGCCGCACGAACGCATACAAGGGATACCAGTAAGTGCGACAGAGCCTTTCCAGGGCTTCATCGGCCTCGGGCGACCCGGGTTGTCCCGCCGCCAGCACCACGTTCCAGCGCGTCGTCGCGAACCCCTCGTGCGGCGAGGTCGCCCGGTCGGTCCCAGCGCCTTCGCCATGCATGTCCGGAGGATGCCACGCGGCCGGGAGGATGCACGCGCAAAGTGGCGGGACCCGCCGCGGCCGAGCCCGTCTAGGGTCGGGCGGGGCAATCCACATGGCAAACCAGGTCCTCCGTGCTCCTCTGTGAACGCAATGCCGACCTCCGGTTTGTCGGTCACTCGCCGGCGGTTTCTTCGCCTCTCGGCCCTCGCTGACAGGTTCCCTGACCGGGTTCAAGGCGCCCTGCGACGCTTGAAGGACAACGCGCGACCCGCAGAATGGGACGCCTCACGGCCGTGGCGCGAGGCGGACAGAGTCAAGGCAACGCCGAACACATGCTTCAGCGGGGTGAATTGTGTCGAGCAACTCATGGGCTCCGGCGTGGATCTGGTGATTCTGGCGGCTCCGCCCCGTTTCCGACCCGCCCATTTCGAGACCGCCGTCCGGGCGGGCAAGCACGTGTTCCTGGAGAGGCCCGTGGCGGTGGATGTGGCCGGGGTTCGCTCCGTCTTCGTCCATTCGGACCTTGCCCGGCAGAAGGGCTTGGGCGTCGTGGCCGGGACCCAGCGTCGTCATGACTTCGCCTACCGGGAGATGATGAGCCGAATCCGTGACGGCGCGATTGGCGAGATCCTGGGCATGGAGGTGCATCAGCCCGATCCTATTCTGGATACCGGCGAAGATCCCTTCGACATCCTGTGCGACCCGGGGACCCGGCTGCGCCAGTGGTTCCTCTGGAGCTCACTGGGCGGGGGCGCCGTCGTCCGCGAGCATGTTCCGTCGCTCGACCTCCTCAACTGGGCCATGGGCGCCCCGCCGTGGCGTTGGCCGCCCTCCGCCTGACGCGGGGGTCCCCGCATGGGGCGTGGCGCTGGGCTGCCACAGCGCGGACAACCCGAGGGGCAGCCGGATGGCAGGCGTGGCACAGCCCTTCGATGGCGGGAATGTCGAACACCGTTCGGGTGCGCCCACCAGGTCCTCGAGGCTGAGAGACCTCCCCTTGATGGGCAGGAGCGTCGCGACCTTCGCCAAAGCGTAACGCGCCCGTTCTCAGACCGTCAACTGGGCCTGTTCCACTGACGCCGTCCGCTTGGAAGAGGCCGGCTTGTCGGCGTCGGGCGGGAACGCTAACGACTGAAAATGAAGACCCATGCTCGGAACCTTGCGCTGCTCCTCGCCGCGGCGGCGACCTCCTCTGTTCAGGCTCAGTTCGACGGCTTCGTCAACCACGGTTTGGTGGGGGTAGGCCGCGTGCCGGCCGACGCCTTCGACACCCGTGGACCGGGCCTGGATACGTTGGGCGGTTTCGGCTCCGCGGCATGCTTCGACCCGGCCACCTGGTCGGCGTCGGAAGGCACGCTGCAGGGCACGCTGTACGCGCTGCCGGATCGCGGCTTCGGCGACGGCACGCAGGACTATCTGCCGCGCATCCAGGTTTTCGAGCTGAGGATCACGCCGTACTACGGTCTTGGTCCCGCACTGCAAACCCAGATCTCCGCCGTCAACACCGCGTCGCTTCTGCTCACCTACGAAGGAACGCCCTCCTTCACCGGCTTCGACGCCAACGACACCAACACGGTGACACACCCGGCGTCCGCGCCCGCCAGTCTGGGCGGCGGCCGGCGCAGTCTGGATGGCGAGGGGTTGGTGCGGTTGGCCGACGGTCGCTTCTACCTGAGCGATGAGTATGGTCCGTTCATCTACAGGTTCTCGGCAACCGGCGAGTTGCAGGGCGCCTTCGCGATTCCCGATGCGCTGCTCCCCAGGAAGGGCGCGGCCTCTCCCCGGCCGAACAACTTCACCGGTGCGAGCGCCCCGGATTCTGGCCGGCGCAACAACCGCGGTCTGGAAGGACTGAGCCTCTCGCCCGATGGCAAGCGGCTGTTCGCCATGCTCCAGAGTCCGACCATCCAGGACGGCGGGGCGGGAACGGGAGGACGCAACACGAGGGTGCTGGTCTATGACGCCGACGAAGCCTCGCCGTACTATGGATGGCCGCTGGCACAGTACGTGTACGAACTGACCCTCAACGGCAACACCAACGGGACCGCCCACACGCCCGTCAGCGAAATCCTCGCCTTGAACCGCACCGAGTTCCTCGTGCTGGAACGCGACCAGGTCGGTCAGGGTATCGTCAACACCAACCTGGCCCCGACCTACAAACGGGTCGTGCTCGCCAGCACCGTCGGGGCGACCAACATCCTCAACTCGCCCTACGACCTCGAGCGGGGCGCGCCGGGCCAGATCTCGTTGCCGGCCACCGGGCTGCCCGCCGCCATCCGCCCGGTCGCGCGCCAGGACTTCGTGGACCTGCTTGACGCCGCGCAACTGGCCAAGTTCGGTCTCCATGCCAGCGCGCCGCACGACACCAACACCATCTCCGAGAAGATCGAAAGCCTCTCGCTCATTCCTTTGCACGACGCTTCCGCGCCCCACGACCAACTGCTGCTCCTCATCAATGACAACGATTTCAAGGCGCCTGTGGTCTATCACAACGGCGTGGCCATCGGCACCAATGACCTCGCCCTGGATTCCCTGCTCTTGGCCTACCGAGTCACCTTGCCCACCTACGGGGCACCCGCGCCGGCCCATCAGCTCCCCAGCGTGAGTCTGAGTGCCCCGACCAATGCCACGTTGTCGGCTCCGGCGCACTTCACGGTGGGGGCCGACGCTTACGACCAGGATGGCCGCATCGTGAAAGTCGAGTTCTGGGACGGCGCGGTCCTGCTCGGCGAGGACACCACGTATCCCTTCGAACTGCCCGTCAGCCTGCTCTCGCCCGGGGTGTTTCACGTGACCGCCGTCGCCCATGACAACGACGGGGCCACGGCGAGCTCCGCGCCGTACTCCGTCACGATTGTGCCTGACAATCTCGCGCCGGACGTCGCGCTGACCCATCCGACCGATGGCGCCTCATTCAGCGCCCCGGCTGTGTTCACGCTCGCAGCCAGCGCCGCGGACGTGGATGGCTGGATTACGCGCGTGGTGTTCTATCGTGGCGCAACGCCGGTAGCCACGAACACCAGCCCGCCCTTCGAGTGGGGCTTTGTCCACCACCCCCTGGGCACGGCCACTTATGCGGCGGTCGCCACCGACAACCAGGGCGTCAGTACCACCTCCGCGCCGGTGACCCTCACCGTCTCGAAGAACACCCACGCGCCGCCGCTCATGCTCCAGATCCTGCATGCCAGCGACCTGGAAGCCGGCGTCGATGCGGTTGTGGACGCACCGGCGTTTTCGTCGGTCCTCGCGGCGCTCCACGCGGAGTTTCCCCAGAACACCGTCATGCTGACCTCGGGCGACAACTACCTCCCCGGTCCCTTCTTCAATGCCGCCGCCGACCCGGCTGCAGGCTTCAATGGCGTCGGTGGCCGCGCGGATGTCGCCATGCTGAACGCGATGGGTTTCCAAGTGTCAGCGTTCGGCAACCACGAGTTCGACGCCGGTACGCCGCACGTGCGGAGCATTCTCCTCCGCGATGCCAGCGTCCTCTATCCGGGCACGCGGTTCCCGTACCTCAGCGCCAACCTGAACTTCGCCACGGACGGCAGCCTGGCCGGCCTGCTTGCGGCCGACGGGCAGAATGCCCTCGTGCTCTCCAACCGCATTGCCAGGTCGTGCATCCTCAGCGTGGACGGGCAGCTCGTCGGCATCGTGGGTTGCACGACCAAGGACCTGCGCGCGATCTCCTCGCCCGGCAACGTGGGGGTGGACCCGAACATCACCGCGGCGGTACAGGCCGCCGTGGATGCGTTGCTGCCGCTGGGCGTGAACAAAGTCATCGTCCTGGCCCACCTCCAGCAGTACGCCCAGGAGTTCGAGTTGGCCCAGCAGCTCCGCGATGTGGACGTGGTCATTGCCGGAGGATCGCACGCGGTGTTTGCCAAGCCCACCGACCGCTTGCGGGCCGGAGACGTCGCCGCGCAGGATTACCCGGTCTGGTTCAGGTCGGCGCTCGGCGAGCCGGTGGCGGTGGTCAACACCGGCTCAAACTACCGGTACGTGGGCCGCCTGATTGTCCAGTTTGGCGCGGACGGCTTGGTCAGCACCTATGACCCCGCCAGCGGGGCCTACGCGACCGACGCCCAAGGCGTGTTGGACACAGGCAGCTTCCCGCCCAACCCCACGGTGCTGAACATCGCCACGAACGTCGGCGCCATCCTCAGCGCGAAGGACGGCCACACGTTCGGTCGCACCACCGTCTATCTGAACGGCCTGCGCTCGTACGTGCGTACCGAGGAATCGAACCTCGGGAATCTCACGGCCGATGCCAATCGCTGGCGGGGGCGGCAGCACGACCCGGCGGTCTCGCTCTCGCTCAAGAACGGCGGGGGTATCCGCGACTCCATCGGTGCCGTGTACGGCTATGGCGGCGGCGCAACCTACGGGCCGCCTCTGGGCAACCCGGGCGTGGGCAAGGAAGCCGGCGACATCAGCCAGTTGGACATCGAGAACGCCCTGCGCTTCAACAATGGCTTGTCCATCGTGACGCTCACCGCGCAGCAACTGCGGGACACGCTGGAATGGAGCGTGGCCGCCACGGCGCCCGGCGGCACCCCTGGCCAGTTCCCGCAGATCAGCGGCCTCTGGTTCAGCTTTGATCCCGCGCAACCGCGCATGACCTACACGCTGTCCGGGACGACCATCGTGGGCATCAACCACCCCGGCTCGCGCCTGCGGACCCTCGTGGCCACCCGCGCGGACGGTCGTTTGGATCTGGTGGTCGAGGACGGCGTCCTCCTCGGGGACCCCCACCGCACCTTCCGCATGGTTACCCTGGGTTTCCTGGCGGACGGCGGCGATTCCTACTATCCGCTCGCTCAGGCCAGCGAACGGGTCAACCTCGCGCCGGCCTCGGGCAATGCCTTCACCACGGACGGCGGCGAGCAGTGGGCCCTGGCCGCCTATCTGGCCAGCATCCAGACCTATACCCAGGCGGATGTGCCCGCCGACCAGGACCCGCGGATTCAAAACCTGAGCTTCCGTGCCGACACCGTGGCCCTGCCCCGCGTCCGGAGCATCACGATGGATGCGACCTCCGCCACACTGCACATCGCCGCGGTGGCGGACTACGCCTACCAGGTGCAGGCCTCAAGCAACTTGACCGAGTGGACGAACCTCGGTTGGGCCACCTCGGCCGCCCCTGGCCTGTACCAGTTTGTGGACCTGGACAAGCCCTATCACCCGCTCCGCTTCTACCGGGTCGTCCGCGCGCTGTTGCCCTCCCCGCGGATTGCGGTCCTCAGCGATCCTCACTACATGGACCCAAGCCTCTTGATCGCCGAAGGCCCGGCCTTCCAGACCTACCTCGCCCAGGACCGCAAACTCCTGAAGGAAAGCGCCGCCATTCTCGACTCGGCCCTCGCCGGGATCATCGAGGCCCGGCCGGACATCGTCCTGATCCCGGGTGACCTGACCAAGGACGGCGAACTCGTCAGCCACCGGGGCCTCACCAACGCCCTGCAACGCCTGCGCGACGCCGGCGCGAAGGTCTTTGTCTGCCCGGGGAATCACGACGTGGCCAACCCCCATGCGCTGGCGTTTGATGGATCCAACACCATCCCGGCACCCACGGTGTCGCCGACCGACTTCGCGGCGCTCTACCAGGGCTATGGCTACGGAGACGCCCTCGCGCGCGATCCTGATTCGCTGTCCTACGTGGCCGAACCGGTGCCCGGCCTGTGGATTCTCTCGATGGACGCCGCCCGTTACGATCGCAACACCGAGGGCCACCCCTACACCGGCGGTTACTTCGACCCGCCGCGCTGGAACTGGATCACCAACCAACTCGCCGCCGCACGGGTGCAGGGCAAATTCGTGCTGGGCATGGTGCATCATGGGGTCCTCGAGCACTACGCCGGGCAGAAGCAGCTCTTCAGTGACTACGTGCTGGATGACTACGAGGCCGTCCGGGAGGAGTTCGTGCGTTACGGGATGAAGGCTGTGTTCACCGGGCACTACCACGCCCAGGACATCGTCAAGTTCACGCATCCGCACGGGACGTTGTTCGACATCGAGACCGGTTCGCTGGTCACGTACCCGAGCCCGTACCGCGTAATGGACCTGGCCGGCAACGGCGTGCTGACGATCCACAGCTACCAGGTCACTGACATCAACTATGACCTGGGCGGAGTGCCTTTTCCGGCTTACGCGTACCGCTTCCTGACCAACGGCTTGATGAGCCTCTCCACCTACCTTCTCACGCAACCGCCCTACAACCTGCCGCTGGCCAACGCGCAGGTGCTCGCGCCCGCCATGACCGAGGCCTTCGCCTCCCATTACCAAGGGGATGAGAGCAGCCGTCCCGTCTCGCCCGGCACGGAGGCGATCATCGCCTTCCTCCAAGGCCAGGCGGATCCGATGTCCCAGCTCATGGCCAATGCGCTCCGGGCGATATTCAACGACCCCGCGCCGGCGGACAACGACGTGGTGCTCCCGTTGCTCTCCGGCACCACGGGCCCCCCTAACCGGGGTTTCTCAGGCGATATCGGTCAGCGTCCAGGCAGGGACTTCATGGGGCCCGACGCGGTCCCCGGCATGAGCCTCTCGGCGTACCCGGGCTCCATGGCACGCGCGGCCGCCGACCACGCGGTGCGTCCCCGGACCGCCGGGGCATCACCCGCCCACGTTCCCGCAGATGGTCGGCGCCTTGGAGATCGTGAAGCAGGCCGATGAATCCTGGCTTGGCCGCGCCGGCTGGTATGGGCACACCTCCGCCTGCCTCGAGGGAGTTCCACCTCCGCCCAATTGTCACACGACTGCCACGGGACGGTAATGAGGAACCTCGAGGCTGTCGCCGAGTTCGCTGCCGGAACCGCGTGGCTGGCGCTGGAACCGCGGCGGGAAGATCCTTATGCCTCCCCTGACGACCTCCTTCACCGTAAATGGCCGTAGCTACTCGCCCCCGGCTGGCCCCGTGGTGGCCCTCTGCCTCGATGGCTCGGCGGATGAGTATCTCGACGCTGCGCTCGCCCGGGGGCGCATGCCCCATCTCCAGCGCCTGGCCGTCGGAGGTTTCCGCGGCCTCGCCCGGGGCCAGATGCCCAGCTTCACGAACGTCAACAATACGTCGATCGTGACCGGGGTTTCTCCTGCCCGCCATGGCGTCCCGGGCAATTACTTCTACGACGTGGCAAGGGGTCAAGAGGTCATGATGAACTCCGCGCAGTTCCTGCGTGCCGAGACCATCTTCCCCGCCGCGCAGCGGGCCGGACGGAAAGTCGCGGTTGTCACCGCCAAGGACAAGCTGCGCGACATCTTTGCCGCGGGTCTGATCGACGTGGGGGGCATCGCCTTCTCCTCGGAACGCGCGGCCCAGGCCGCGCCCGCGACCCATGGCATCGGCGACGTCGAAACCCTGGTTGGTCCCACCCCGGACATCTACAGCGGGGAGGCCTCGGTGTATGTCCTGCGCGCCGGGGTGCGGCTCCTCGCTGCTGGTCGTGCCGATTTCCTCTACCTGAGCACGACGGATTTCATGCAGCACAAGTACGCGCCGGAGCAACCGGAGGCGCTCGACTTCTACGCGGCGCTCGATGAGCAGATCGGGGCCCTGCTCGAGCTCGGCGCGCGGGTGGGCATCACGGCCGACCACGGAATGAACGCCAAACAGCGCGCCGACGGGTCGCCCAACGTGGTCTACCTGGAGACCGTCCTGGGGCAACGTTTCGGTCCAGGTTTCCGCGTGATTCTGCCGATCACGGACCCGCACCTAGTCCACCACGGTGCGCTGGGTTCGTTCGCCCAAGTCCACCTGCCGCCGTCCGCTGCGCCGGGGCTCGCCGAGGTCCTCGAGTTCGTCCGCGAACTCCCGGGCGTGACGGAGGTCCTTGACCAGCGCACGGCTGCCCGGCTCCTGGAACTCCCGCCCGATCGCATGGGCGATTTCGTGGTTTGCTCGGGACGCGATGTCGTGCTGGGCCGCACGCCGGAGTGGCACGATCTGAGCCTGCTCGAGGCGGGTTTGCGGTCGCACGGCGGGCGTTACGAAGAGATGGTCCCGCTGCTGCTGAGTACTCCGCTGGCGCCCGCTTACGCGGCAAAGGCGCAGGGCGACCCGCGGAACTTTGACCTCTTCGACTTCCTCTGCAACGGCACCACCGCATGAACCTCTGCAGTCTCGTCGCCGGCCAACCCGTGACCGGAGCGGGCTCACTCGCCGTCCGAAATCCCTACAACGGCGCCCCGGTCGGGAGCGTCGCGGTCGCCTCCCGTGCGGATGTCCAGGCCGCCGTCGCCGCCGCCCGGGGTTTCCGCGACACGCCTTCGCGTCACACGCGTTCACGGATCCTGGGTACGGCCGCGGAGGCGCTGGAGCAGGCCCGCGAGGACTTCGCGCGACTGATCACGCAGGAGGCTGGTCTGGCCTTGCGCGAAACGCGCTACGAGGTGGGCCGGACGCTCGATGTGCTGCGGTTCGCCGCCCTGGAGGCCTTGCGTGACGACGGCCAGGTGTTTGCCTGCGACGTTTCGCCGCTGGGCAAGGCCCGGAAGATCTTCACCACGCGCGAACCGCTGCGCTGCGTGGCGGCGATCACGCCCTTCAACCACCCGTTGAACCAGGTGGCGCACAAGGTGGCGCCGGCCATCGCCGCCGGCACCCCGCTCCTTCTGAAGCCCTCGGAGAAGACCCCGCTCGTCGCCCTCAAGTTTGCCGGGTTGTTGTCCGCCGCCGGGTTGCCGGGACCGATGCTGAGCGTTCTGCTGGGCCCCACCGCGGAGGTCGCCGAGACGCTGGTGACCCACCCGGACATCGAGGCGCTCGCCTTCACGGGCAGCGTGGCGGTGGGCAAGCGGATTGCCGCCACGGCCGGCTACAAACGGCTGGTGCTCGAACTCGGCGGCAACGACCCCCTCATCGTCCTGGACGATGCCGAGCTGGAACTCGCCGTCACGCTGGCCGCGGAGGGGAGTTATCGGAACTCGGGCCAGCGCTGCACGGCGGTGAAACGGATCCTCGTCCAGGACGGCATCGCCCCGGAGTTCACCCGGCGACTCGTCCAACGCACCCGGGAGTACGTCTGCGGCGACCCGATGGATGAGGCCACGCGTGTGGGCACGGTGATTGACGAGGCGAGCGCGCTCCAACTCGAGCAGGTTGTGCAGGAGGCCGTGGCCGCCGGGGCGAAAGTCCTGACGGGAGGCCGGCGCCACGGCGCGCTGCTCGAACCCACCGTGATGGGCGACGTGCCGCGCGACTGCCGGATGGTGGTTTCCGAGAGCTTTGGGCCGCTGGCCCCGATCCTGACGGTGCGCGATCTCGACGACGCGATCGCCCTGGCCAATGGCACGCCGTACGGTCTGAGCTCGGGCGTTGTCACCACCAACCTGTCCCACGCGCTCAAGGCCGTCCGCGCCCTCCGCTGTGGCACCGTGAACATCAATGAAGTCCCCGGTTTCCGCGTCGAGAACTCCCCCTTTGGCGGCATCCAGGACAGTGGCCTGGGGATCAAAGAAGGCGTGATCGAAGCCGTGAAGGCCTACAGCTATGTCAAGACCTTCAGTCTGCCGTGGTGACACTGCCGGGCGTCGTGGCCGGCAACGGGAGGTCACCGCGTGACCTCGCTGGTGCGGCCGGAACAGCGCGATGTGCCTCGACCTATGCGTACCAGTCGTATCGGAGTGTTTCACGGCCCCGGCCAGCCCATCCGCCTTCACGAAGTGACGGTTCCCCCCTTGCGCGAGGGCGAGCTTCTGGTGCGCAACGAGTACACCACGCTGTGCCGGAGCGACCTGAACACCTTTGCCGGCAAGCGGACCGAGCCGACCCCGACCATTCTCGGCCACGAAATCGTGGGACGCCTCGAGGCCTTCGGGCCCGGGGCACCCCGGCTCGATAGCCGCGGCGCAACGCTGGCGATCGGCGACCGCGTGACGTGGGCGATTTATGCGGCCAGCCCGAACTCCACGATGGCACGGCTCGGCATGCCGCAGAAGGGCCCCGATCGCTTCAAGTACGGCCACGAACGCCTCACGGCGGATCACACACTCCACGGGGGACTGGCGGACTATTGCGTGCTGCGTCGGCACACGCCGCTCGTCCGCCTGAGCGGGACAGTGCCGTTGCCGGCGCTGGCGTTGGTCAACTGCGCGATCGCGACTGTGGCCGGTTCTCTGCGCCTGGCCGGAGCCATCGCCGGTCGCACCATCCTGGTCGCGGGCGCCGGCATGTTGGGCGTCACCGCGTGTGCCATGACTCGCGTGGCTGGCGCGCAGCGCGTGGTGGCCGCGGATGTGACGGGCGAGCGGCTGGCCGTGGCGACCCGGTTCGGCGCCGACCTCTCGATCAACCTGGCGGAATCCGAAGGCACCCTGGCGGAGCGCCTGGCAGCGTGCCTGTCCGATGATCCCGTGAGCGTGGCCCTCGACTACAGCGGCGTGCCGGACACGATGGAGGCGATCCTCGGCGCACTGGGGGTGGGAGGGGTCGCGGTCTTCGTAGGAGCCACGTTCCCCCAGCGCGCCCTGCGCGTGGACGCCGAGCAACTCGTGCGGAGACTTCTCACGGTCCGCGGGCTTCACAACTACAACGAGCGCGACCTCGTGACCGCGGTGGAGTTCATGGAACGGCATCACGCCACCTTCCCCTTCGCCAGCCTGGTACACGACCAGTTCGGTCTCCACGAGGTGAACGAGGCTTTCGCCCACGCGCTGGCCTCGGGGGCGTACCGCGTTGGGATTCGGCTGGGGTGAAGCGGCCAGGGATGGGGGCGGACCCGGACTGCGCTCCGCGACGGCCCGCGAGGATGGGGAACACGTCAGCGCGGTTGTTGCCCAATCGTTGCTCGGGCCGGGCGAAGGCCCGGTATGATGTGGCCCCATGACCGACGCGCGGTGCCCGGCGGTGGCTGCGCCGTAGTCGCTTGGTCGCCGTACCCGCATGCCCGATCCGACCTCGCGCCGAGCCGCAGAACACCCGGTCCCGCCCTGGCTGGCCCAACCGGCGGTAATGGCGGCGTGGTGTGTGGTCGCTGCGTTCGGCACGTATGCGTGCATGTACGGCTTCCGCAAGCCGTTCACCGCCGGGACCTACGTGGACACGGCCACGGGAACGAGCTTCAAGGTCTGGCTGGTGACCGCCCAAGTGCTGGGGTACACGGTCTCGAAGTTCGTCGGCATCCGGGTCATCGCTGAGATGCGGCCCGAGCGTCGGGTCTGGGTGCTCCTGGGCCTCATTGTCGCCGCGCAATTGGCGCTGCTGGGCTTCGGTCTCACCCCGGCGCCGTACAACGCCGCCTGGCTCTTCCTCAACGGACTGCCGCTCGGCATGGTCTTTGGCCTGGTGCTGGGCTTTCTCGAGGGCCGGCGGCTCACCGAGGCCTTCGTGGCCGGCCTCTGCGCGAGCTTCATCCTCGCCGACGGCGTGACCAAGTCCGTGGGGGCGGCGCTGCTCGCGTACGGCGTGCCGGAACGCTGGATGCCGGCGGCGGCTGGCCTGGTCTTCCTCCTGCCCCTGATCGGTTTCGTGGGGATGCTGCGCTGCATTCCGCTCCCGTCGCGCGCCGACGTCGAGGCCCGGGCGGAACGATCCCCGATGCCCCGGGCGGAGCGGCGTGCGTTTCTGGAGCGACACGGCCTGGGTCTGGCCCTGATCGGCCTGGCCTACCTGCTCATCACGGTCCTGCGGAGCCTGCGCGCAGACTTCGCTCCCGAGATCTGGAAGGGGCTGGGCATCGCTGCCGCCCCCGCACTCTTCACGCGGTCGGAGCTCCTCGTGACCTTGGGGGTGGTCGCCGCGACCGGATTGGGCGTGGTGATACGCGACAACCGCCGGGCTTTCTTCAGCGCCCTGGCGGTTTCGATGGGGGGACTGTTGCTGATCGCCTGCACGCTGATCGCGCACGAACTGGAGCGCTGCGGACCGTTCGCCTTCATGGTGCTGATCGGGTTGGGCCTGTACATCCCGTATGTGAGTGTGCACACGACGGTCTTCGAGCGGTTGATCGCCATGACACGCGACCGCGGCAACATCGGCTATCTCATGTACTTGGTGGACGCCACGGGGTACCTGGGCTATGTGGCGGTCATGATCGCCAGGAACTTCGCGGGAATCGAGGGTGACCACCTGCGCTTCTTCGCGCTGGCAAGCTGGGGAGGGGCTTTGTTGGGCGGGGCGGCCCTCGCGGGCGCCTGGTGGTTCTTCGCCCGGCACGAAGCCGTGCGCCTGCCGGCCACGGCTCCCGCGGTCGCTGCTTCTTGAGTCCTATGAGAATCTTCTGTCTCGGCGGTGCCGGCCGTATCACCCGGGAGGCCATTCTGGACTTGGTGGCGTTCTCAGGCGCGGCCGAAATCACGGTGGCCGATGTCAACGAGACCGCCGGGCGCGAAGTCGTCACGTGGTTGAGCGATTCCCGGGTGCGGTTCCTGAAGGTGAACGTCAGGGATCGGGCGGCCACCGTCGCGGCCATGCGCGGTTATGACGTGGTGATGGACGGCACCCCCATCGCCTGGAACGGCCTCTCGACCGCCTGCATCGCCGAGGCCGGTTGCCATGGCATCAACCTCAATGGGTTTGGCGAGGAAGAGGCCAGTGACCCGGTCTTTCGTGCGCAAGGCAAGGCCTGCGTCCCGGGTTTCGGCATGACGCCCGGAACCACCCAGATGATGGCTATGCACGCCGCGGCCCAACTCGACACCGTGGACACGGTGCGGATCAGCCACGGCGCTTACCGGCCCATCGCGTTCAGCGCCGCCATCACCGAGACCACGGTCTACGAATACGACCCGCGACTGCCTGGCCGGGTGGTGTTCGAGGACGGCCTTTTCAAGCAGGTGCCGCCGTTCGCCCGTCCCCGGGACATCGATCTCCCCGCGCCCTACGGCACCGCGACGCAGTACATCATCCCCCACGCGGAAACCCGGACCCTGGCGAAGAACCTCGCCGGGAAGGGGGTGCGTTTGATTGAGGTGCGCGGCACCTGGCCGCGCCGGAACATGGAGCTGATACGCGCGCTGTACGACTGGGGATTCATGCGCAACGACCGGGTCTCTGTGGGCGGGGTCGAGCTCGGCATCATGGAGGCCATCGGCGCCTACCTGCAGCACGCACCGGAAGGAAGCCAGACCGAGCTCTACGGCTACGCCCTGCACGTCGAGGTGGAAGGCGGGCGCAGCGGGTCGCGGCAACGCCATACCCTGTGGCACACCCATCCGCCTTCGGACGGTTCGGTGCCGGACTGGGCTGGGTTGCGCGCCTACACGCGGAACGTCGGGATCCCGCTGGCCATCGGCGCCGTGTTGCTGGCCCGCGGGGCGGTGCCGCAAGCCGGTGTGTTGACACCGGAGGAGGCCTTCGCACCGGCCACGATCTTTGCCGAGCTCGAACGCCGGGGGCTGTTGATCCACGAGCGCGTCGAGCCCTGCTTCAGGCTGCCCCACGGGTGACGGAACTCGCCGTTTGCGTGGCACGCCCGAACAACGAGAGTCACAGCCTACCGACTCAAGCCCATGTCATGGTTTGACCCCTACCCCGTTGGGTTCCGGTCGCGCATGTTCTGCTTCCAAGGCACGAAGCTGCTCGATGACGCCCGCGAGCTTTTTGCCGATGGGTGTCAGGTGGTACTCCACTCGCAGCGGCAGCCCAGGGTACTCGGTTCGAGTAATCAAGCGGTAGGCGAGCATCTTGCGCAATCGTTCCGTCAGCACCTTGGTCGAGATGCCGGGGATGAACCGCTCCAACTCCCCAGGCCGATGAACCCCCTGCTTCAACGCAGCCACGACCGCCGCCGACCACTTGCAGCCCACGACATCCTCCAGGCTCCGATAGGTGGCACGCTCACTGAGACTCAAGTGTTTCGCCTTCATGTGGCGAGCATGATCGCAGCCGCCCAGGAATTCAGCCAGGGACAATGTGGTGCCCGGCCAACCGAATAGTGCCCTCTTTCGCCTTTCGGTTGCCCACACGAGACTGGCCGCGCATCGCAAGAACGCGGTGCTGAGCAACGAAACCACCAAAAAGCAGACCTGTGAAAACCCAAGCGATATTCTACCACGCCGGATGCCCCGTGTGCGTCGCCGCTGAACAAAACCTCGCCTCCGCGCTCGACCCGCAGCGGTTCGAGCTGGAAGTGGTGCATCTTGGCCAACAGCAGCGCCGCATCCCGGAGGCGGAGTCGGCCGGCGTCCGATCGGTTCCCGCGCTCGTGGTCGAGGGCCAACCGTACCACATCAACTTCGGCGCGGCTCTGGATGCGCTGAAATAGCCCCGCGCTGCGCCAAGCTACCGGGGCCCACCTCTCCATCCCCAGGGCGTGCCCCGTGGCTTGGCGTGGCGACTGCCGCACCACGGAATCTGGGAATGGATGCCGCATCGTGTCCCTGATCAGTTCGTGAATCCACCGAGGGATCTTGGGCGCCGTCTGCTGCCAGAACAGGTAGTCCTGCCAGGCCTGCTCGGCGAAGATCAGTCTCATGGCTCCAACCGGACCTTGCGTGCTTTGCCCTTCCCGGTTTCGAGGGATTGGATGGCGGCCAGCAGCCGCTGAGCGTTCGTGGGGCTCCGAAGCAGGTGCGCCGTCTCCTCCAGTTCTTCGTAATCGTCAAGTGACATCATCACGACCGCCTGATCGCGATTTCGCGTGATGACCACTGGAGCCCGATCTCGGCAGACTTGATCCATCGCCGAGGCCAAGCCCTCGCGTGCCGCCGTGTACGTCATGGCCTTCATATGAACAGGATCCTGTCCAGATACGCCCCAAAGTCAAGCCGATGAACGACAGCCCAACCAACGATGGAGGCCGAACGCTCAAGTCACCGACCGCCGCCGCAAACGGGGCCGAAGAGCGGTGGCGGAACCCACGTCCGAAGCGCAAGGGCCGACGGCGGTTCGGTGGGCTGGATGGCTGGGCCTTTGTTCCGGTCCTTCGTCGGGGGTGTAAACCTGCGACTGCAGAATCCGATGCTTGCTGTCCCGGATGAAGATCATGAGGCCGCCGGCCGCACAGGCCTGTCGGTACTGGCGTCGCGTTGCCGCCCGCGTGCGGGGCGTCAGTCCGTCGATGTAGTCCTTCGCGGGGTAGGCCAGAACCTGCCTGGCGACGATGTCGCACTCAATCACCGGCCATTTGTCACCGTGCTCGTCCCAGGCCTGCATGATGGTCAGCCAGTAGTCGGCGATCTGCCTGCTGTAGTCGCGTGTCATCCTTCCAGTTGTTCATCATCCCTTGCCCAACGCCAAGGTCAGCGACGGGAGCCAGCCGCCGCGGACGCTCGACTCCTGTCCCGGCGACTCGGCTGGCTCCCGTTCGCTGGACCGGATGGTTGGGGCATCGGGTCACACACCTTGAGAAAGTCGAGTATCTTCTTCCAAGCGGCTTTCCGTTCATCAACCTGTACACACTTCCTGGGAACAAAGCTCTTCTTGCCCTTCACGCGAACGGAAGCCTGAACCTCGTCGCGACTCAGAATGAATGTCTGCGAAAGCATATCCGCGAGAGCATCCTGAGCCGTGCTCTTCGCTCCAACTGTGCCTCTGTGCCCTATGATCCCGACAAAGAAGTCGAAGTCGTCAATTCGCGTGAATCGAAATCCGTCGCAATTCGCAGCCTTGCGGTACTTGACCGATAGTCTGCAGTCGGTTCTGTTCTTCAGATTGTGCGCGATGATGTCGTATCCCGGCATGTTCCGGCTGGCTCGTGAAGTGATGACGCCGTATTCGAGCATCAGGATGGCCTGAACGAGAAGCTCGGCGCCCTCCGATCGGATGGCGGAGTTGGATGCTGCCATATGCGGCTACGTCTTGCCCCAACGATGAGGTGAAGCGACCGCCGCCGGGGACAACGGTCGGGAGCAGGAGGACCCTCCGGACGGCGAACCAGCCTTCGGCGGAGCAGTGGGGCGGCGGTTCGCCTCGACCGGATGGTTCGACCCAGGATTCCCCTCCGTGCTCGCCGGTGAACCCCAGTCCCCATGCCGCCCGGGCAGGCGGACACCGCCACTGAGTTGTGGCCGCAGGCTCGCGGTCTCATGCCGTGGTCCCTCTGCGTCTTTCGTGTCTCTGCGGTAAAGAATCCCACGCCGCCACCACTGAGACCCGATGGACACAGAGATCGGCTCGGGGAGGGGCCAGTGGCAACCGACGGCGTCGGGCGCCTCAGTGGAGGGTGTTCTCTGGCTCTGGAGTCTGGCTTCCATCTGCCCTTTTCCCGTGGTCGATGAGGGCCAGACCCTCACGACCTTTTCGACGGCGTTGTAGCCGGCGGCGTTGAGGTCCACTTCGAGGGTCTTGCGGATGGGCTGGATGTTCAGGCGGCGGTTGCGGGGTCATCTGGTCCACCGTCTTCAGCGCGCCGCCCGGGCGTCCAAGCGGTGTCCGTCCGCCCACCACGGTCAAGCAATGGAATGCGTTTTTCGATGAGCTCGGCGTCGTCGCTCCCGACTTTGTCGTCGTCGCGCTCGATGACCAGGAACTGACCGTTGCCGCGCGCCACCGCGTCGCCGATCTTATGGCCGGTGTTGCCGCCACCGCCCAAGTCCGCGTTGTCCAGGGTACAAGAACTGCTCCGCGTCACGTGGTTGGCCGGGTTAAATAAACCAGGCAGACATTTATGGCGGGTGAGGGCGCTGTTGGCGAGGCTGGCGGGGTTGCGCAGGGGGCTCTGCACAAACGCGTAGAGCTTCCCGTCCTGCAGCGCGATGGCTTCAAAACCGCGGTTCTGTCGTCGCTGCGCGGCTGGAAGGCTTCCTCTTCACCGAGGTGGCAATGACCGGCGGCGGCGTAAGCGCCAACGAACGTACCGCTGGATCAGCGTGCCCGTCGCGTCGAAGTGGTACAGCGCGGGGCGGTACTCGTCGCACATCCAAAACGACCCATCGGCGGGATCGACCACCAGGCCTTCGAAGTCACCACCGAGCGGATCCAACGGCAGCACAGTCCCCAGCAGGTCCACGGGTTCGCGTCTGATGCGGCGTGTTGGCTGTGCCGCAGGCACACCGGTTTAGCGGACTGGTAAGCGGGTTGCCGGCGCTGTCTCGGAGCGGGATGCGGCCGGTCAAGGTGAGCAGACCCGTGCTCCGGTCGAGCTCGAAACGAACCAGCTCCGGCGTGAAGTCGGGCAGCAGAAAGGGACGGTTCAGACCGGTGGGTTCTGCATTGGGACCGCGATCGGTGTGGGTGATGAACTTCCAGCGACCGGTCCGCGGGGCGACGCCCTCAAAGTGCAGGCCCGAGAAGCCGCCCAGGAACAGGTCCTGGCCGGCGAGCGTCTGGCCGATCGCGGGCAGCTCATCCGAGGCGAAAGCGTAGACGCTCGCCGACACGCTTTGCTGGTTGTGATCCTTGAAGCCCAGGCCAGCGAGCCGGGTCACCTGCGCTGCGGCAATATTGACGACCGCCATCGCGTTGTTCTCCTGGAGCGTCACGTAGGCGGTCCGCGAATCCGCAGAGACTGCGATGGACTCCGGCTCGAGGTCCTGCGCCACGCTGGCACCGGGGCCGAAGACGCGGATCTTGGGTCCAGGGTGGCCGCGTTGAACGCGGCGAAGCCGGCGGTGCGCACGTCCGTCTGGGTCACCTTGGCGGCGCCCTTCGCTACGTTGATGATGCTGATCGAACCCTCTGGATCCACCGAGTAGTCGTCATTGGGTTCGCCCTCGTTCGCCACCAGCAACCAGCGGCCGTTGGGTGAGAAGGTCAGCATGTCCGGCAGCGCGCCCACGGCGACCGAGCTGAGATAGGCGCCGGAGCTGTTGAAGAACACCACCGTCCCGGGATCGGTCTTCGGATCCGCTTCCACGGCCACGGCGACCACGCCCTTGTGGACCGCGACGCTGTTGGCCACAGCGCCATAGGGAGTCACATCCAGGGTGAAGGCCTTGGTGGGGTGGGCCGGGTCGGCCAGATTCAGCACGTCCACCGTGGCGGCCTGGGCGTTGACCACGAACAGGCGCCGCGAGGCCGGGTCGTAGGCGGCGATCTCGGCGGCCCCCCGGTTGTAGCTGCCGGAGGCGTAGGTGCCGAGCCGGGACAGCTCGATGCTGGCACGGAGCGACGGGCCCGCCAGCAGGGCGAGGCTGGCGGCCAGGACAGCGCACGCGGCGGTTGGCAGGCGGGAGGAACGGCGGTGGAGGTTCATCGTTTCGCGGTTGCAGGCAGCGTTTGATTTCAGGTCGGCTTGAGCACCGGGGAGGCCTGGAGGCGGGCGATCTGCCTTGCGCTCGTTCGTCGTCGCAGGCGGTCCGCGCCCAGGCTGGCCCCGGCGAACAAGTCTATCCGGGTCTGTGAAGCCCGCGCGTCGGCGCGGCTACGACTCGGTGACAAGTGCGAGCGGAAGTCGAGGGCCGGCACCCATCTCGGCGCCCGGTTCGCGCCGGCGCGTCCCGACGCGAAGCGACGTAACGGCGTCGTTGCGTGCCCGTAACCGCGGCGCGCTTTGCGAGACGGGGACGGGCTGGTAAGAATGGGTCCTTCGGATCGCGTGCCGCTACCGCTCCTTCACGCGAACGCGGTCTCAATTTTCAGCCCATTACCGCGGTGGTGGTTCAGCGCATGAACCTGCCGACCCGGGGCGGACTCCCCTGCCCCCTCACCGGCCCCTACCGACGGGCAGCGTGATCTTCTTCCATCCGGACGGCACCGGTGCGAACCACTGGAGCGCGGCACGGATGTACTTCAAGGGGCCCGACGGTTATCTGAACTGGGATCTCTTGCCCCACCTGGCGCTCTACCGGGGACACATGAAGTACAACCTCATCGGCACGTCGAACGGTGGCGCGACCACCCACGCCTTCGGCGCTCGCGTGGACGGGACGGGATCGTTCGGCAAGGACGGCAACGGGCCCAACGCGGTCCCGATCCACAGCCTGTCGGGGTACCCGGGGTCGATCGCGCGCGAGGCCGCGAACCGCGGGATGCCGGTCGGCCTGGTCAATGACAGCCACATCAGGGCGGGCACGAGCTGCTTTCTCATGGTCGGCAACCGCGAGGACTGGCGAGGTCACCGGCAGATGATCCGAGGCGCCCGGGCTTCAGCGATACCGCCCCCTGGATCCTCCTGGGCGGCGGGGAAGCGGACACGCGTCCGGCGGGCACGACGCTCGTCCACCGCAACCACAACGAAGAGCGCGGCCAGGCCCTCCACGCCCAGACCAGTTTGCGCGCCGACAACCTGGACCTCGAGTTGCGAGCAGGAAGCGAGCGACAACTTCGGCAACCAGAACAACGCCATTGGCGTGATGCAGGCCCTGCACGACACCGACCAGGCTATCGGCGTAGCGCGGGACTACCTCCGCTTGAACCCCGATATCTTGATCCTCACCGCCGCCGACAGCGACGCCGGGGGCATGCAGGTGACCGCGCCCTACCGCAACGCCGTCGTGACGGACGCTGGGAACATCGACACCCACAGCTTCCCGGCCGGCTTTGACACCAATCCCGCGGCGGATGCACCGGGCCTGCCCAACCTCCCCGACGGCGTCGAAGGGCGCGGCGAGGACCCCAAGGCGACTGGCGGCGCCAAGATGTTCCTGTCGGAGCCGGACGCGCTGGGGCAGCGGATGGAGTTCGGCATCCTTTGGACCGGGTTGAGCGACAACGGTGGGGGCATTATCAGCCGGGCGGCAGGCGTCAACGCCGGGCTCTTGAACGCGCTCTTCCCCGCGCGCTTCGACAACATCGACGTGTACCGTATGCTCTACGCCACGCTGTTTGGCAGGCTGCTCGATTACCCCTCGAACCCGGCGGCGCAGCGCCGGTAGTCCGAGGGCACCATGAGCCGAGGCAAGGCCGACGGGAAGCCTGCACCACAAGTCCATGCCGCGTGCGGGAATCGGCTTGCGAGGCGACCCGAGCCGGCTTAGCTATAGGCCATGACCTGGGCTGAAATCTGCGAAGACCCTGCGCTCGCCGCCCTGCCGAACCGGATCGAAACTGACCGCTGGGGAAGGGTTGTCATGAGTCCGCCGCCACGAAGCCGACATGGGGACTACCAGTCCGAGGTCAGCGGCTTGCTGCGCGAGTTGATGTCACGCGGGCGGGCCACGACCGAATGTCCGATTCAGACCAGCGAGGGCGTCAAGGCAGCGGATGTCGCGTGGGCTTCCCGCGAGCGCCGCGCCTCCAAGCCGAACGACCCGGTCTTCCAAGTCGCCCCGGAGATTTGCGTCGAGATCCAATCCCCCTCGGACATCGAGGCCGAATTGCTCGAGCGCAAGCGGCTCTTCTTCGAAAAGGGCGCCCAGGAATTCTGGCTTTGCGACCTGAGCGGGAACGTGCGGTTCTTCGACCCCGCGGGGGCCATCCCCCGTTCGAAGCTCTGCCCGGGCTTTCCCGGACGGGTCGAGTGCGATTGAGCCGTGACGCAGCACCCCGACGGCACGAGGTGGCGCGCGCTTATGCCGCCCGCCTGGATTGCACCCTTGAGGCCGCCCTGACCGCAGGCCCTCGCTTGGTCATGACACTCGCCGGCCCCGCTGGACTCGGTCCGGGCGATCTCCCCCGCTCGGCCGCAAGTCCTCGCTCGAACCTGAAACGACCATCGGCACAGAAGTGCCACTCCGACCTGAAACCTCAACCGTAGCTATCACTGACACACCATGAAGAGCAGGATTCTCCTACTCGGATCAGTCATTGGCTTGCTGGCGCTCGCTGGACCGGTCCATGGCCAGCACAAGGTGAGTTCCGTTCCCGTGCGTGCGACCGTGGATCCGGCGGTCCTTGATCAAACGTCGCCCCTTGACCCAAGCGCCGTCGAGATTTCCGGCCTGCTGGGCGAGCGGGTGCGCGCCCACACCTTCGGGCGGGTGACGCCCATCGACGAGGGGGTCCTCCTGGCGGGTTTCCGCAAACGGCCTGGCTCCCATCCCTGGATCGGCGAGCACGTGGGCAAATGGCTGCACGCCGCGTCGCTGCTGTGGCTCCAGACCAAGGATGCGAACCTTCGCCAGAAGATCACGCGCATCGCCAAGGGACTGATGGCTACGCAGGGCGAGGATGGATACCTGGGGACCTATGTTCCCGAGAAGCGCCTGGGGCTCTATCCCGGCGCTGGCTGGGATGGAAAGAGCTGGGATGATTCGGACTGGGATGTGTGGGTCCACAAGTACTGCCTCATCGGCCTGCTGTCGTACCACGGGATCTCGGGCGACCCCGAGGCCCTTGCCGCATGCAAGCGGGCAGGCGATCTGCTGATCTCGCAGTTCCCGCAGAAGCGAAGCATCCTCATCGCCGGAACGCACGCCGGCATGGCCCCGACTTCGGTGCTTGAGCCGATCGTGCTGCTCTATCGCGCCACGGGCGAAAAGCGGTACCTCGACTTCGCCCGGTACCTCGTCCGCTCATGGGATGAGCCCACGGGCCCGCGGATCGTCTCGGCCATGCTGCATCAGAAGACGGTCCTGGCCGTCGGTAACCGCAAGGCCTACGAGATGCTCTCGTGCTACGTCGGCCTGTGCGAACTGTATCGGGCGACGGGCGAGCGGGAGTTCCTGGTGGCGGCCCAGCTTGCCTGGGAGGATGTGAACGCCCAACGGCTCTACATCACCGGCGGCGCCAGCGCCGCCGAGCACTTCCAGCCCGACGGCCAACTCCCCAACGATCGGCGCGCTTACATCCAGGAAACGTGCGTGACCACCACGTGGATGCAGTTCTGCTGGCACCTGCTGCGGTTCACGGGGGAGGAGAAGTACACCGCAGCCCTGGAGCACGTCCTCTTCAACCAGGCGCTGGGCGCCCAGAAGCCCGATGGCTCCGGCTTTGGCTACTACATTCCACTGGAGGGCCAGAAGCCCTTCAAGCCCGACGCGCCGCGCCCGGGTGAAATGGACTGCTGCAACTCCTCCGGCCCGCGCGCCCTGGGCCTATCATCGACGTTCCTCGGAACCGTCGATGCCGACGGCTTCCGGATCAATACGTTCTCGCCGGCGACCTGGCGTGCGACTCTGGGCGATGCGCCGGTCACGATCACGCTCAAGAGCCGCTTCCCGAGCGACGGCCAGGGCACCATCGAGGTCGAGCCGCAGCGCGAGGCCGAGTTCCGCCTGTCGATTCGGATTCCGCGATGGACCGCCCATCCCAGCGTTTCCATCGGCGATGAGGTCCTGGCGGCCGAGCCGGGCAGCTATCTGTCAATCAGGCGCGTCTGGCGGCGCGGGGATGTGGTGCGGTTCTCCTTTCCGTTCGTCCCGAAAGTGCACGTGGGCACCGGCTCCAACGAAGGCCGCGTCGCCGTGACCGTGGGGCCGCTGGTCCTGGCGCTTGATCAGGCGGACAATCCCGCGATTCGAATCCCGCAGCACGTTGCGCTGGCCGGGCTGACGGCGGAGGAGCTTGCGCTGCAGAGCCAGCCAGCGCAGGGCAAGCGGTCGCGGCCCGACCCGGTGCTCTGGGCGTGCCATCTGACCGATTTGAGGGCGGCCGCACAAGGCAAGGAGGCCCGGTTCCGCGGGCTGCTTCGACCGTTCCTCGACGCCGGCTCGTGGGATGCCACGTCGTTTGCGGTCTGGCTCTGGGCGCCCCAAGCCACCCCGCAGGGCGAAGTGTTTGGCCCGTTCAGCTTCGGACGCGAGTTCCACAGCCAACCGGGCAACGTCGAGGGGAGCATCGCCGACGGCGACCCTGCGACGTTCCGCGTCACCTTCAATGGCAAGCCCCAGGAAGAGGCCTTCTTCGCCATCGCCATCGAAATCCCTGTCTCGATCCGCCGCGCGATCTTCGTGGCGGGCAACACTTTCCACGACGGTGGATGGTTCGACGCCTCCGGCGGAAAGCCAAGGCTGCAAGTGCGCAGGACCGCGGACGGTCCGTGGATCGATGTCGCGGTGTTTGAGGACTATCCCAGCGCCACGGCGGCCGATCGCAAGAGCATTGTCCCTGGCATGCGATTCACCGCGACGTTCGAGCCCACCAGCGCGGTGGCCATTCGCGTCATCGGCAAGCCCGCTTCGGGCGACAACCCGGCCCAGGCCTTCGCCTCCTGCGCGGAGTTGATGGCGTTCGAGAACTAACACGGCTGGAGCGGCCGTCTGGGTCTCGGTGGTCACGACCTCCCAGTTGGGGAGGTCGTCCACCAGGCGCCGGCTGATACGCACGCCGGCGTGATAGACGCCCTCGGTCTCGAGCTCCCAGCTTTCAGCGGGTTTGCCCCCGGAGGTGAAGGTCCGGTGACGGACGACCCGCTTGACCGTGGCGGAATAGAGCTCGCGGGTTTCGTTATCCCAAGTGCCCGTCCGTGCCCCGTTCTGTGGCGGTCAAGGGGTCAAACCATGACATGGTCGCAAAAGGGTCGGTCCGCGAATTGAAGAATCGAGGGCAGTGTGAACCGCGGGATTCTCGGGTAACCGATTCGAAGGCTCGATCGCACGCGCTGAGGCTCGCGGTCCCCGCGGATGAATGGAACAGGCAACAGGTTTCGCGGAAGCATGCAACCGGCCGCGCCATCGGTGATCGCTCTCAATCCACGGGACCCGCCCCGGTTCCCGCCCAATGGCGCTGGTGTGTTTGGAACGAGAACTCCACCACAAAGAGCCGAAGCCCTCAGGGTAGTCGCTCGCCATCGCGGTTGTTGAATCGCTCCGGGCCTGCCGCGAGCGGGTGCTCCCTCCGCAGCTCCTCCGCTCCTCAGCGCATCCGACCGAGTTGCTTGTGAATCAACCGAAAGCACGGCTTGTCAGCCCGTCGGGAAAGGCGATATTGTCCCCCCATGAGCGTAACCGCTGAGAAAGTCGCTGAAGTGCTGGCCTTGTCGGAGCAGGACCGGGCTTACCTGGCCCGCCAGCTCATCGCCAGCCTGGAGGACACCGTGGATGCTGACGCCGGAGCACAGTGGAACGAAGTGGTTGACCGCCGCTCCCGCGAGATCGAGCAAGGGAAGGTGACTTGCCGCCCGGTGGAGGAAACCGTTCGGAACTTTCGCGCCGGCCTTCCTGCGCGTCGTCAGCCATCCTGAAGCCGACCAAGAATTGGAAGCCGCCGCGCTCTGGTATGAGGAGCGGCAGCCCGAACTCGGCGACGACTTCCTTCATGAGTTCGAATGCACCTTGCGCCGCATCGTGGACGAGCCGGAGCGTTGGCGTAGAATCCGGGGCGAGAACCGCAAGCTCAACTTCCACCGTTTCCCTACGCCATCGTTTAGAGCGTGCGCGACGACGTCCTGCACATCAAGGCCGTGATGCATCCGCATCGACGTCCATTCTATTGGCGGCACCGCTGAAGTTCGCGGATCGTCGCGGGCTCTTCGTCGCTGGATCCTGGTCGAGTTCATCCAGTGTCTCAACCGAATCGAGGACTTGTTTTGGAATTTCCACCGTCGTCGCGCTCATGCAATCACCGTGCGGGGACCCTGCGCCTCGGCCGCCGATGATGCAAGTGGCTTCCCGTCCTGGTGATGGCGGGCTCAGCGAAGGCTCAATCACCGACAGGGTCGATGCGGCTGAGTACCCGCATCTAAATACCCAAGTCCAATTCTCGCGCGAGCCTTTCGACGACTCGTCGTTCGGTGACTGGCACCACCTTCAGGAAAAGTGGCAGTTCGGTGTGGGCGCGCCGCAGTCCAAGCTCAGCGGCCTCCGGAATAACGACCGCCTGGAAAAGACGCGGCAGGATCTGCTCGAGCTGGACCTGGATCAAGGCAGTCAGCGCGGAGGTGTCACTGACGATGATCATGCCCCGCCAAGGGTTTTCAATGTCTCGAGATCTTGCTCAAGTTCTTCGACTCCGTGGTGGATGCAGATTCTGCGGTGGCCCAGTTCACGCAGGAACTGGGTCTGGTTGATCCCCGCGATGTCCGCCCCCTGTCCCAGCGTAATCTCGTCGCTCGCGCCCGCAAAGGGGTCGGTCCGGTAATTCAAGCAGGCAGCCTCTTGCCGCCGTCTCGTGCGTCGGGGTGATCGAGCCGGTCCTTGCGGACAACAGCCGTGTGCCACACCGCCGGAGATGAACCTCTCGTCCGCGCTGCAGGACCGACCCCTTAAGACCCCTTAACGGGCCTCGCGGCTCGGACGGAACCGCTCCTTCCGAGGCTCAACGATTGGGCTTCTTGACCAGCGTCATCTGGATCCGTTCCTCCACGCGCTCGGGGGGCTCGGAGAACTTCTCGAATTCCCTGACCCGGTACCAAGTGGCCGTGATCCGGCCGGGGACCGACGTGAAGGCTGCCTCCGGATCGGTGGCATCCACGCCGTAGCCCTGGAACAGGCTCAGGGACCGGTTTTGGCTCCAGGAACTCCCGGTGGGACAGGGATTGTTCGGCGGGAACGGAACCTTGCACCGGTAGGCGGTCTCCGTGAGCACGGAGTAGCGCAGACTCAGCGGGGAACCCCCGCCACCCGCGCCCAGGGATTCGAGTTGGCCATTCACGAGGCGCACATGAATGTCACCCGTCGTCGGAAAGGAGTCCGCCGCAGAGGCCGTGTCGGTCGTGGTGGTCACGACCTCCCAGTTGGGAGGATCGTCCACCAACTGTCGGCTGATCCGCACGCCGGCGTGATAGACCCCGTCGGTTTCGAGCTCCCAGCTTTCAGCGGGTTTGCCCCCGGAGGTGAAGGTCCGGTGACGGACGACCCGCTTGACCGTGGCGGAATAGAGCTCGCGGGTTTCGTTATCCCAAGTGCCCGTCCGTGCCCCGTTCTGCGTCGTGCCCATCACGCTCTCCACCCGGCTAAGGACGATGGTTCCCTCCCAGTCACCGAAGCACGGCCCGGACATCAGGCGCTCCCGAATCTGGTCGTCGGAACCCAACTCACAACCCTGGGCATCCGTGCGGCCCGTCACCAGCCGGGAGTCCAGCAACAGGTCGTTCAGAGCCGCCAGGAGTCGCGAGCCCGAGGCGTTGGGATTCTGCTCACATTCCCGAATCAGCGCCCGCGCACAGGCACAGCGCACCTTGGGCATGACACTTCGCAGGGCGTCTCCCAAGGGATCGTATTCACCGGGCGGGCCGCCCAGGACACGGCTCTGGACTGCAATCAGCCGCTGCAGGCGCCTTAGGGACCACCACACAACGCGGCCGGATGGCGTAGTCAGTCTCCGCGACCTGGAGGTAGGCTGGACGCTGCTGCGATAGACGTCAAACACCATGTCCAGTTCGCTCAGATCCCACGCGAGCTTCGCCTGGTTCTCGCTGATCTTCCCGGAGTATTCGTCGCGCAGGATCTGGCGGGACCTGGTGGGCGTGGCGGTCCTCCGCCGCATACCGGCGTCCTGGCTGGCGGTTCCAGGTTGGTCGAAGGAATGGCGGGCCTGTTCCCCGGAAATCGCCACCTTGCCGCTGAAGTGATCCACGGACAGCACGACTTCCCGGGAGCTGGGCCTGGCCGCGATCAAGTGAAATCCCGTGCCGTCCCCATCGAAGGAATAGCCCGCCATGTCCGGGACCGGAAGGTCGGCCGGGAAGCTGATTGTAAGCTGAAAGTCTGGCTGGAAGTCGAAGCCTTCCGGCTCAAACGCCACCGCCGCACGGAACCCGTCGTGCTCCGGAAACGCGCTGAAGTTCGTGATCACCGTCATCCGCACCGCCACGGGCTCCCGCACCGCGGCTGCGGGAGCCTGGTCAGCGGATGCCGACCCGTCAGGCTCAAGCGGCCTGACGTCGGGTGACTCAGCCCGGCCGCCGACCGATGGGGTCCGTCTGCGATTGACAAGGTTCGGCTGAGCACCTTCCCGCGCCCGATAGCACACTGCGCTGGCCGGAACCGGGCTGGCATGGAGGAACTCCGCCGTTCCGTTCGCGGTGGCCACGGACTGGATCTGGAAGCAGTCCTGAAGATTGAAGGAACCTTCCAAGGACACCTGGGCGGCCGTCGAACCCGCCGCCCGGAGCCGTGCGCCGTCCGGGCCCACGCTCTCCAAAGTGAGGGCGACCGGTTGGGCCAACGCCGGGTTCGGAAGACACCAGGCGACCAGCCCGATCCCGAGCGCCAGTCCCACCGCACGCACGCTGCGGCGCCGCGGCCTGCTCGATGCGTTGCTGCTCGTGATTCGCGATCCCCATGCGATTCGGTTTGGCATAAGTACTCAAAATCCGGCGAATCATAGCCGGGGAAGGCAGACGCGCAAGTGCTGTGCGGCGGAAGCCGCCCGCGGGGAGGCCGGGCGGCGCCGGGGCTCGACTCAGCGGACCACGGCCCGGTAGTATCGTAAACCCTGGCCGAGCGAATCGGTGACGTCCACCGGCGTTTCGCCCAACTGGATTTCGGTCAACCGCTGCCACGCGCGCAGGTCCTCCGAATGCTGCACCTCGCACGCTTTCCCAGCCGTCCCGCTGACGGCAAAACGGACCACGGTCCCTTGCACGGTCGGCTTGGTCAGGACCAGGACATCCGACGGCCGGACCGTGAGTTTGGCCGCGGCGCTGATGACCGACCCGCCGGCATCCTCCACGCTGACGCGGTAGTCGCCGGCATCGGTCGCCTCGACGGCGACAATCTGCAGCCGCGCGGTCTTCGCGCCGCTGAATCGGCCGCCATCCACGAGGACGGTCCCGTCCCGGAACCACTGGTAGCTCACCGGTTCGGTGGCGGTGGCGACCACCTCAAAGCTCACCGGGTCACCAAGTGCGACCGACTGTGACTGCGGGGGCTGGTTCACCACCGGCGGCGCCGGGTAGACCGTCAACTGAGCACCCTCGCTGGTGGCCGAGCCCGCCGCGTTGGTGACGGTGGCGGCATAGAGCCCCTGGTCGCTGACTTGGACTCCCACGACGGTAAGCGTGGCGGTGTTCACGCCGACGTGCTTGGGCGACTCGATGAGCACCAGGTCGTCACGCCGCCACTGATAACTCAGCGGCGGTGTGCCTTGGGCCCCCACGGTGAACGTGACGTTCCCCCCCTGGACCAGGGCCTGCGGCTGGGGCGATTGCGTGATCGTCGGGGGCTGAGGAACCCGCACGGTGAGTTCAACCGCCGGACTGCGAGCCGACCCCGCCGTGTTGGAGACGATCACTTCGAACGAACCGGCGTCCTCCGGCTGGGCGTTGGACACGACCAGTTGGGCGGTCGCGCTGCCCGCGATCCGTCCGCCATCAGACAAAGCGGTCCCGTTGCGCAGCCATTGGTAGGTTAGCGGCGGCGTGCCTTCGGCCGTCACCGCGAAGAGCGCCTCCGCGCCCTGGGCGACGCTCTGCGGCTGGGGGGGCTGCGTGATCACGGGCGCCACGGGGCCGCCCCCACCCACGGTGAGGGCATCCGCGAAGACGTCCTCGGCGACGCGCCAGATCGCGTTGCCCAGCTCGGGTTTCGGGGTCGCCGCCACCTTGACCACGCCGAAGGAGGCGCCGGCCGGAGGTTCATAGTGGGGCACCTCGGTCAAGGGAGCCTCAAACCGCCAGACGTATGCGTACACGTCGGTCTCGTCGCGGTAGGCGTCGGCCACGGGATGGCCGTTGCGGGCAAAGCGCCCGGCGAAGGTGGGGTTAGCAGGCAACGATCCGGCCAGGGTGTCCTCCAAGGCCAACACGTCGTCCGGGCCAAGGATGGCGCCCGTCCGGGGCGCAGCGGGCACGCCATCGCCGTTGACATCAATCACGAACCAGACCCGGGTGCCGACCGGTGCCGGGGTGCGATTGGCGTCGAGGAAGAAGCGCGTGGCGAGGGTCGAGGACGTGGCGCTGACGGCCGTGCGCACATCCACACCGAACGTCTGCGCGCGGGCTGCCGGGGTCGCGAGCGTCGCCAGCGAGATCAGAGCCACCGGGAACCAGGAGCGAGAAAAGGGATTCATGGTCAAGAGAGCAACTGCAGACAAAGGGAAAACAGCAGTTCTCATTTTGGGAGCTGAGGGCTGAGACCGACAAGGCGGCGGCGGGGGTGACGGAGACTTCCGGCGGCAGGGCCTGAAAGATTTTTGCACTTTTTGCGGGACTCACCTTCCCCTTCTCGCTATACCTCCCGCGGATGGCGAGCGAGTGGATCGTGCAGGGCCGCACCCTGAGTGCGGAGGACCTGGCCCAGATTCGGGCCTGGCGGGCCGCCCATCCCACCTGGCACCGGACCCGCCTGGCGCGCGAACTCTGTGCCCGGTGGGGGTGGCGCAACGGGGTGGGGCAGCTCAAGGACATGGCCGCCCGCTCGCTGCTGCTCAAACTGGAAGCCCGCGGCTGGATCACGTTGCCCCCCCGCCAGGGCCCCTCGGTCAACGGCCGCCGCAACCATCGGGCCCTCGCGCCGGCGGGGGCGGCGGTGGGGATCCAGGCCTCCCTGGCCAGCTTGCACCCGCTGCACCTGAGGCGGGTCGCTCCGGGCACGGCGGAGGCCCGGGAGTTCGGGGCCCTGCTCCAGGAGCACCATTACCTGGGTCACCGCAACTGTGTGGGCGAGAACCTCCAGTACCTGGTGCGCGATCGCCAGGATCGCCCGCTGGCGTGCGCGCTGTTTGGTTCAGCCGCCTGGCAGTGCCAGGCCCGCGACGGGTTCATCGGCTGGAGCCCGCCCGCCCGGCGCCGCCACCTGGGGCTGATCACCAACAACACCCGCTTCCTGATCCTGCGCGGGGTGCGGGTGCCGCATCTGGCCAGCCACCTGCTGGGCTGCCTGACCCGCCGCCTGAGCGCCGACTGGCAGGCGCGCTACGGGCATCCGATCCACCTGGTGGAAACCTTCGTCGAGCCCGAACGCTTTGCCGGCACCAGTTACCAGGCCGCCGGCTGGATCCGGGTCGGCGCCACCACCGGCCGCGGTCGCAACGGGGCCGCCCCCCAGCGCCCGATCAAGGAGGTCTGGCTGTGCCCGCTCGGCGCGGACTTCCGGGAGCGCCTCGGCGCATGAGCCGCCTGGCTTTCGCCACCCTGGTGGACGGCTTGCGGCGCACCCTGGCCGGGTTGACGGACCGGCGCAGGGGCCGCAACCGCTCCTATGCGATGGCGGACTTCGGCCTGGCCGCCTTCGCCGTCTTCTTCACCCAATCGCCCTCCTTTCTGGCCCACCAGAAAGCGATGCAGCGGGCCCGGGGGGTCAACAACGCCCTGAGTCTCTTTGGCATCCAGAGCTTCCCCTCCGACAACCAGATCCGCGGCATGCTCGATCCCGTGTCGCCGGCCGCGCTCTTCCCGGTCTACGACCAGATCTACGAGGCGCTCGGCGAGCAGGGCCTTCTCCGGCACTTCCGGGGGTTCCACGACTCCACCCTCCTGGCGCTGGACGGCACGTGGTACTACAGCTCCCAGAAGATCCACTGCCCGTGTTGTTCCTCGCTCCAGCACGCCAACGGCCAGACCACCTTCTATCACAGCGCCCTGACCCCGGTCCTCGTCGCCCCGGGGCGCGCGGAGGTCATTGCCTTGCGGCCTGAGTTCATCACCCCGCAGGACGGCCACACCAAGCAGGATTGCGAGTTGGCCGCGGCCAAACGCTGGCTGGAGCAGAACGCCGCCCGCTATGGCCAGGGCCCCGTCACTCTCTTGGGCGACGATCTCTACGCCCACCAACCCTTCTGCCGGCGCGCCCTCCTCCACGGCTTCCACTTTATCTTCACCTGCCAGCCCGACTCCCATACCACCCTCTACCGCTGGGTGAACCTGCTCCAGAGGCCGGAGCTGGGAACCCTCTGCCTCCGCGTCAAGGTCGGCGGCCAGTGGCACACTTACACCTACCGCTGGGCCAACCGGGTCCCGCTGGCCGACGGGGAGGACGCCCTGCGCGTCAACTGGTGTGAACTCACCGTGACCGATCCGCAGGGTCAGGTCCTCTACCATAACGCCTGGATCACCGACTGGCCGCTGAGCGAGTCGAACGTGGCAGCCGTCGTCGCCTCGGGCCGCGCCCGTTGGAAGATCGAGAACGAGAACAACAACACCCTCAAGACCAAGGGCTATCATCTGGAGCACAACTTCGGTCACGGCCACAAACACCTCGCCGCCTTCCTGCTGGCCTTGAACCTCCTGGCCTTCCTCTTCCACACCGTCCTGGGTTTCACCGACGAGCACTACCGCCTCATCCGGGCCACGCTGCCCTCGCGCCAGACCTTCTTCGACGATCTGCGAGCCCTCACCCGCTACCTGCACTTCCCCAGTTGGCAGGCCCTCCTGCGGTTCATGATGCGCGGACTGGAGATCGGCCCCTACGCCAAGCCAACCTGAGCCAACCGGCCCGCCCAGGCGAGGTGTGCCCACACCCGGCGATCGGGGGCAGGGAGGGTCCCAAGAACCTCCCCGAGGCCGCCGGACCGATCCCCCCAGGCTTCCAGCCGCGACTCCGGTTGCGCCGTACGCCGCGGTAGCCCTGCCAACACCATCGCCCCTCGCCCTCGCCCTCGCCCAGTTGCCTTCCCAACCCCGGCGTGCTGAGCCGTTCATGCCAAAATGAGAACTGCTGAAGGGAAAAGCTGTGCCGGAGACGAAGTGGGGGGAGAATCCAGATTCTCCCCCCACCTGTGTTTCATCCGTGACGGCATCCGGCGGACCGGCCTAGCGTCCGATCACGCGGAAGTGTTTGTCCGTCCCGCTGCCGCCCAGCACACTGGCATGGGTCAGCGTTGTGGTCCCCTCCCCGCCGGCGAGCTGGGCCGCGCCTTCGTTCACCCAAGTGACGAGGTCGGAGGAGGTCTGCACTTGGTATTGCGCGCCGGACACGGCTTGCCAGGTGAGGGTGGCCTGGGTGCCCGACGAGTTGATGACCACCTGAGGCTGGGCCGCCGGCAGCGCGCACTTGGTGGTGGCGGAGACGTTCACAAGGTGCTGGTTGTCGGACAGGGCGGTCCAGTCGGCACACCAGAGTTCCCGGTCGAACGCACCCTTGAAGGCCGTCGGCTCGAACCAACTGTTCACCGGGGGCGTGCGCCAACCCGAGAATACCGGGCTGCCGGTGCCCGGCCGCGGATCGAGCTGGCCATCTTGGGCGCGGCTGATGCCCCGCAAGAGCGGATCCGCGACCGGATTGAGCGCCGCCGGCGAGTTGGTGTCGCCATAGGTGTCACCACTGGCCCCCGCCCCGTAGATGTCGAAGAACAGGTTGTGGGCCACGTACCCATAGTTGTTGGCTACGCTTTCCGTCACCCGCCGTCCCTGGAACTGCGTGAACACTGAGTTGTGGATGCTGCCGTAGTACTCGCTGCGCGTGTTCATCACATCGCTGCCGCTGGTGGCCCCCGGCCCCTCGCCGATCAGCGTCACGTTGTAGATTTCGTGCCGGCCGAAGGGCTGCAAACCTGCGGTGTTGACGTTCGCCCCCCCCGAGGGCTGGCCGTTGAGTTCGAGGCCTTCGTCGGCGCTGAGGGCCTGAAGGCCGAACCAGAACTGGTGCTTGCCGAGGTGACCCTGGTCCATGTCGAAGCACTCGTCGCTGTTGAACGCGGAGACCAGGTAACGGCTGTTGACCGCGCCGCCCCACCACTCGAAGCCGTCGTCGGCGTTGGCATACACCTCGACGAACTCGATGGTGGTACTGCGGCCGACGCCGGCCATCGAGAGGCCGTTGATCTCTTTGTTGGATTCCATGACCTTGCCGGAATAGCGGATGGAAACGAAGCGGAGGGCGCCGGAATTGTCGGTGTCGTCGTTGCCCCCGAAGCGGTGGACGTTGTTGCCGCCGACCACGCTGTCCCCCAGGCCCTCGTAGAGCTGGAAAGCGCTGCCGTCGGGATTGGTGCCGGCGCCCGACGCCTCGGCGTCGGCGCGATTGATGCGGCCCTTGCCGAGCATGATGACTCCGCCCCAGAGGCCGCGGCCGCTGCCGCCTTCGTCGGCCAGCGGAATGTCGAAGGGATCGGCGATGTCATCGCTCTCAGCCGTGAAGATGATGGGATTGGCTGGCGAACCGACCGCATTGATCTTGCCGCCGCGGCAGATGAACAGGGCGCCGTAGTTGGGTTGGGCGGCGGCTTCCTTGCCCCGGATGACGGTGCCCGCCTCGATGTTGAGGACCGCGCCGTCCAGGACGTACACCCACCCGTCGAGCAGGTATTCGTTATTGGCGGTCCAGTTGACCGTTCCGGTCAGGCCCCCGGCCGGGACGGTGATGGTCGCCGCCCGACCCGGAAGGGCGCTGAACAGCAACGCCGTGAGCAGGATTCCCAGTGGTCTTTTCATGGTGCTTGAAGCTGTTGGAGCGGTTTCGCAGCCCATTTCAGCGGCGGTTCTGCCGGAGGCGCCGGAGCGCCACCCCCAGGCCCAGGAGGCTGCCAGCCACCCACGCGGTCGTCGCGGGCTCGGGTATGGGCTGGAAACTGTACGAGTCGGCGTAAAGCGGTTCCTGGACGACGGCCAGCGCGTTGCCAAACTCAGGAATCTGCTTGGAACCGAAGCTGATGACACCGAACGTGGCGCCATCGAAGGCGGGATCGAATCCCGGCGACCCGGGGCGATCGCTGTCCACATTGGACTCATTGAAGAGCAGACCATACACCGGCTTGCTCCACGCGTACCCGGATTCCGCCGGGTCCGAACTCAGGCGCAAGTCATAGGGAATACCCGTGATCGCGCGGGAGATCCTGCCGGGTGAGACCAGGGTGGTCTGGAACAGGACATCGTCGGATTGCAGCAGCGAATCGATGTTGAACGTCGTCCCGGGCAGCGCGGTCAGGAAGTTGACGCCATTGTTGCCGCCATCGATGACGATCCAGAACGAGGTGCCGCCGGGCAGGCGGTTGGCCGCATCCGTGCCGAGGCTGCTGACGTTGTACAGTTTGTCGGCGAGCGGTGAGCCGCTGGCGTTGTTTGAGCTCTTGATGTCCAGGCCAAAGGCGATCTGGGCCTGACAGTGGGTGGCGGTGGCCAGGGAGGCAACCGCGAGGAGGGTGCGAGCCGCGTGCGTGGTAGTCTTCATGGTTCGTGGGGCGTGAGGCTTGGCGTAGGGGTTTTCCAACATGGGGGATTTCATACGAGGATCGTGGAACGGTGTGCGGTGAGATCAGGGAACAAAGGGAGGAGGCTGGCGCCAGGTCATGGCACCGTCCGCAAACAGGATGAAGCCTGCCGTGGCCGGAAGGGCGGCGGTGGCATCGAGGCCGAAGTCGAGGTACCAACCAGCCGGCGGATTCACGGTGCCGTTGTGGTACATGATCGAACTACCGAAGCTGGTGCCGTTCACCAGCCGGATATAGTCCTCCGTGGTGTCGTCGAAGTCGGTGTCGAGGAAGCCGGCCGCCTGCAGGCCCGAAGCGGTGAGCAGGGCGTCCTTGCCAAAGCCCGTCGCCAGGGCGTTGGCCCCGGCCACCAGGTAATGGGTCAGCGCGAAGCTCTGCAGTGGGCCGCTGCTATGCAGGTCGGTGGCGGCGCCCTGATGGAACACCATGATGGCCTGGTCCGGGTACAGCGTCACCTGCGCGCCGTCGCCGACCTCGGCGAAATCGAAATACCAGCCCGCCGGGCTTACCACCGAGCCGTCGTGGTACATGATCGAGCTGCCAAAACTGGTCCCGCTCACGATGCGGAGATAGTCGCCCGTCGTATCGTCAAAGTCGGTGTCCGCGTTGATCCGCAGCGTGGACGCGGTGCCGAAGAGGTCCTTGATGGACGGGAGCTTGATCACCTCGACGGTGTCGCCTGCCCCGAGACGGGAGGCGGTGGTGCCGAAGGGCCCCCCGCTCGGTTCCACCGTGAGCGTGCCGGTGCCGTTGCTGTCCACCAGCCACCAGTCGCCCTGATTGCCCGGGCCCTCGGCGGACCGATCGTGGCGGAGAATGACAAGGTATTGGTAGAATTCCGTGCCGTTGAGATTCACCGGGGCGAACTGGTTCGCGGTCCAGCCAGGGGAACCTGCCAGGATCAAGGTGTCCCCGGCCACACTGGCAACCTGTCCCCGATACGCGGGAGCGTTGCGGGCCGCCGGGGCGACAAACGTGGCGCCCGTGGTGACGGTCACTTTACTGGCAGTCACGGGTTCCGATACGACAGCGGCCTGGCCGCTGGGAGTGAGGAGTGAAGCGGTGGTCGCCACCAGACCGGCGGCGGACAGGAGGGGAGTGACGGAGCGAGGTCGATTGAATTTCAAAGTCGTTTTCCGGCTAAGGGTGTCGCCTCCGAGCCTCACCAGTGAAGGCGCCGCCTGCCCCAGCCCGCTCCCTTCATCCCCTCGGCAGACCTCTCGGCATTACTCGAGGCACGCCCTTAGATCTACCGGAGCCACGACCCGTTGGGCGAGGGGTTTAGTGTCAAGATCGCGCGGCAGTCCGGTGACGACGCAACCGCCCATCGCCGAGGACGTTCGGACTGGTTTCCCGGCGCGGAAGCGAGACGCGCGCAGCGGGCTGGGGTCAAGTGCGCTGCGGTGCGGTTCGGGGCCGCGGCGAAGTTCACCTAAACGTCATTCGCCAGCCCGCCCCGCGATGTTCCAATAACCCCATGATGCTGTGCGAGGGTCATCCGGTGTGGCGTCGGGTCCGGCGGCGGAGCTTCCGATCGCTGGCAGGCTTGGGCGCGGGTCTCGGCCTCCTGGTCTTCCCCGGCCAGGCCGGCGAATCTGCGTTGGGGCGGTGGCTGTTCTGGCCCGACTACCGGTTGCCGGAACGCGCCGCCCACTATCCCGGTCCCCGTTCACCGTACCCACAGACCCCGTTCGAGGCCATCGACCGCATGTCTCCGCCCCTGTGGTTCTTCGGCCAGCAACCCACCGAACGGGTGGTGCGGTTGTTGCCGTCTGACCGCGTGCCGACGCAGGGCTTCTCCGTCGAACTCTGGGTTGTGGATCATGTGGATCAACCGGTGGGTGCGCTGGCGACTCTCCGGGATGCGCGTGGGGCAGCGTCTCCCGGTTGGGTGCTGGGCTATTTCGACCGGCAAGCGCTGTTCGCGCTCGAAACCAGCCAAGGCGGGAGGAGTGTCCGACTGCAAGCCGATTCGCCGCGTGGCTGGCTGAAGTACTGGCGTCACATCGTGGGGACCTACGATGGTCAGGTCGCCCGCCTCTATATCAATGGTGAACTCCAGGCCGAGAGCGACCGCGCGCGCGGCCCCTTACGGGTGTCGGAGACCGCGGATATCGAGGTGGCCGCCTATCTCGCCCGGGAACCCTACATGGCGCTGGGCAACCTGCTCCGTGAGGTTCAAGTGAGCGATGAGGTTCTGTCCCCGGCCGCGATCCGGCAGCGCTTTGAGACCCTGGGTCGCCAGGTCGAGTTGGGGATCATTGACGCCGACCAGTTCCACTTCACCGCGGGACCGGCCCTGAGCGGCGTGACGGGCACGAGCATCGGCATCGTCTGGGAGACGGACCGTCCGGCACGCGCGGTGGTGCGTTACGGGCGGCAACTCCCCTGCGAGAACGAGCGGGCGTTTCAGGAGCCGGCCGCGCTCCACGAGGTGACGTTGGCAGACCTCGAACCCGCGACGAGCTACTTCTACGAGATCACCGCCCGCGACGCGGCCGGCGCCGAGATACGCTCCGGGCCTTTGACCTTTCAGACCGCCGTCGAAGCGGCCTCGCCGTTCGGCTTCGTTGTGATCGGTGACACGGAGGCACGCCCGCACATCAATGACGTGCTGGCCAAGGCGATCTGGGCGGAGCGCCCTCACTTCCTGCTCCATGTCGGGGACATGACGGACGGAGGGCAGCAGGCCCACAAATGGGAATGGAACCTCGAGTACTTCCTGGGCATGAACCAACTGATTGGCCGCGTGCCAGTGTTCCCGGTGCCTGGGAACGGGGAGTCCGACCTGCACTGGTTCACCCGGTTTCATGTCCTGCCCGCCCCCGAGAACACCTACGCCTTCACCTACGGGAACGCCGAGTTCTTTATGCTGGACAGCAACCGGCCCCTGGGCCCCGGCAGCGAGCAGTACCGCTGGCTCGAGGCACGGTTGGCGGCCTCGAAAGCCGTCTGGAAGTTCGCCGCCCATCACCATCCGACCTACAGTTCGGACGAGGACGATTACGGGGATACCTGGCGGGGACCTTCGGACCTCGGAGACCTGAAGGTCCGGGCCGTGGTACCGCTCTACGAGAAGTATGGCGTGGACATGGTCTTCTTCGGCCACCTCCACACCTACGAGCGGACCTGGCCCTTAGCCCAAGGACGAGTGGACGCTCAACGCGGGGTCCGGTACGTCCAGACCGGCGGGGCCGGAGGCAACCTCGAGGATGCTGCCCCCACGCGCACCTGGTTTGCCGCCAAACACCATCGCGGTCACCACTACGTCCTGATCACCCTCCAAGGCGATCGCCTGAGCTTCCGCATGTTCGATCTCCAGGGGAACCTCCGCGACGCCTTCGAACTGGAAAAAGCCCGGTCCGCAGGCGCCGCCGGCAACGCTCGGTGAGGGCATGAGTCCCGGCGTGAATCCTCCTGTCGCGCAGGCGGGCCGAGACGGACCGGATGCAGGCCCCGTTCCGTTCGACCGTCGCACGGGGGGCCAAATGTCAATTGTCAATGTTTGACCCCATTGCCGTCCCGGCCGGCGGGGGAGGGCGATAGGAAACCAGGGCGGCCGACGAGCTCGACTCGAGCCCGCGGAAGGTCAGGAGCGCTTCGAGACCCAGGTGATCGGAAAGGCGATCCGCAGGGACCGCCCCGCCAAACTGCCGCCGGGCTTGCACCGCGACCTCGCCTTGAGGCTGTCTGAGACCCACGAAGATGTGATCAATCGCCTTGCTGCGCCCCGGTGCGCGGCCAAGTCCGTCCCACGTCGGGAGCGGTGCCATGCCGGCCAGTTCCAGGACGCTCAGCCCGACTCCCGACTGCAGCCGGACGAATTCCTCGGTCCCCGGGACGAGGTTGAAATCGCCGCCGACGATATCCGCGAGCTGTCCCTGGTCGCTCGCTTCAATCCAGCCGAGGAGTTCCTCCAGTTGCCGGGACCTCACGCGAGGACTCCCTTCCTGCAGATGCGTGTTCCAGACGTTGACGAACCGCTCCGGCCCCAGAGCGAGCGTTACCCGCAAGGCCCCTTTGCACATGAGGGAATCAGGAAGCCGTGCTGTGGTGAAAGGGTGGAACTTGGCACTGATGATCGGATACCGTGACAGGGTGAGCAGTCCGTTCTGGCCAAGGAACCCCCGTTCGTGCCGGGCCGCGGCCGTCCACCATTCCCCCTTCCTGCGGTCGTTCGCACGGCCGAGGGCGCGATAACTCCGGCGGGTCCAGACCTCCTGCAGCAGCACCACGTCGCAACCGAGCTGTTCCAGTTCCTCGGCGATCCGGTCGTGTCGGGCCGGAGACGCCCCATTGATCCAGACTGGCAGGCCCCACACATTGAAGGTCAGGACCTTGAGACGGAGAGGATCGGCCGTGGGCGCCACCGCGAGCCGCGCCGGGTTGCCCTGTCCGACACTGACTTCCCATGACCGCCCGGTCCCGCAACCGGTCAGGAGGAGGCTGAGGAGTGTTAGACCCGCGGCCCCTCGAAGGTGCGCGGAGAACTTGCGATACGTGCTCACCCGGCAGCAAGCGTGGATGGGCACTGTGAGGTCGTGATGAAGGACCGGTGAATAACAGGTGAATAACCCTGCCCTGGCGCCGAATGAGAGAAGTCGCGCGTCGCCCAGGCAGAGAGCTGGGACGGAGGACCTGCCGGTGAAGGTGGGGTCGGATCCGCCATCCTTTCCTCACTTGACACTCTGTTTGGGTTAGGTGCACGGTCTCGCGATCTCCCGGGAGCATGAGCTGCCGGGCAAGACTGGACCTCACCATGACGTTCGGGTGACGGACGAGTGGGCGGAATGTGACGGGACGTTGACCAGGGCCTGGAGCAGTCGCCGCCCGACGCGACAGGAACAACCATGAAGACGAAACCACTCGAGAAAGCCCTGGCAGCAGCAAAAGCGCAGGCGGGGAGTCTCCAACAGAAAGCGGACCAACTGGGTCAGGCCGCCCGCGCCGCGCGGGACAAGGCCCGGCAAGCGAAGAGCCGCTTGAAGCTGGCGAAGCAGCAGGCCCGGCAGGCTCGCAAGGCTGCCAAGGCAGCGAAGCGGGCGTTTGCGAAGGCCGCGCAAGCCGCCGAGAAGGCTGAGGAGAAAGCGGCCGGCCTGGCAAAAAAGACCCAGAAGAATCACAAGAAGAAGGCGCTGGCCCACACCCAAGAAAGGACGAAGAAGCCGGCTGGGGCGACACCGCCAGCGGCTCCGCCGAAATCAGCCCCAGGAGCCAACGCGGCCAACGCCGAACCCGCAGCGCATCCCGCCCGGGCTCCCCAGCCGAAGCAGAGCCCTGCTTCCCGACGGCGCCCCACGAAGCCTGTCCCACGGAAAGCACCGATCAGCGTCCGCCGGGACGCCGAGTCGGTGCCTCAGGCCCTTGCCGCGGAGCGTCTGTCCCCCAAGCACACGGCCCCGCTGCCGGAGGCGGAGCAGAGCCCGTAGTCCTGGTCCGCTGCGCCGCGGAAGTTCAGGAGTTCTGCCTTCATGCGGCTGCCCCCTTTCACGGGATGACCGGCCCCTTAGCCCGCATTTCTCACAAGAAATGCGCAAAGGGTCGGTTGTTTATGGTGAGCACGTGTGGGAGTGGTGGCTGAAGGAAGGGATCCCGTGGGAGATCAATCAGGCTGATCACTGGCAGCGCACCCAACCTCATCCGCGCCTGGGATCTGAACCCGACGCTCTTGCCGGCGGGATTGATGGCTACGGATTGCCCACGGACGGCGGCAGCGCGTGAAGTGAAATCACGCGTAGCTCTTTCACCCGGAACACAGGCTTTCCCGGCCGTTCCGAGGTGTAGAACTCTCCGGCGCCTTGTCGGATCGCGGCGGCAACGTGCAGTGCGTCCGCCCCGGAGAGGCCATAGCGCGCCGCCAGCGCTTCAGCCTCGCGTCCCAGTGCTTCGCTCAAGGGTTCGCAGGCGACCGTCTCGGCGAAGTGGTTTTCGTAAAACCGCACCTCCATGGGGCGCCGTTCGAAGCGCGGCTTGGGCAGCAATTCCAATCGAACCAACTGCGAGGTGACAAACTCCCGCGTGTCATCGCTCAGGATCGACAGAGCGGGAGGCGCGAGAGTCTCGCTACGCCAGGCCGCCAACAGCACTCCGGAGTCGAGGAAGGTCCTCAAGCCAGTCGCCCCCGACGATCAGCCAGTTCCCGTTCCAGCGCCGCTTCGTCCAGCAAAGGAGAGCGTTCCTGCCGGCCTCGCTCCAGCAGTGCCGCCATTCGGCGGCCCCGCTTCGAGCTCGGTTTCCAGTCGGCCGGCGTTTGGCGTGCCAGTTTCTCTTCCACTGCCTGAAGGATAAAGCCGCTGCGGCCCTGCCCCGCCTTGGGCATGCGCTCGAGGAGCCGACTCGGGATCTTTACACTTACCGTAGTGGTCATACCTCCGGGTAATACCGCACGGCCACCCCGGCGTCAAGGGAGCAGGGAAGGCGGGTGCATCCCCAGGTTGACGGTAGCCGGCCCGCTCCGGCTTTCTCCCCGGGAACCAGGGTGCGGGGGCGGATCAAGGCCGGACTGTCCGACGTCGAGGCGCGCGACGTCGTCCAGGAGACGGTGATCTCCGTGGCGCGATCCCTTCAGGCGGGTCAGTACGACCGCGAGCGCGGTTCGTTCAAGTCGTGGCTCCATGCCGTGACGCGGAACCGGATCACGGATCATTTTCGGCGGCGGCAACGGTCAGTGCCGCTGGCCAACCTGGATGAGGCTTCGACCACGGGCACCCGGCCGATCGCACGCATCGCGGATCCCGCGAGTCTCAACCTGGATGCCGTGTGGGAGGAGGAATGGCAGAAGAACCTGTTGGACGCCGCGACCCAGCGCGTCCGGGCGAAGGTGCCGCCGGATCAGTTCCGAATCTTCGATCTCTACGCACTCAAGGGATTGCCAGTGGGCGAGGTGGCGCGGCTTACCCGAAGCCGTCGGGCCAAGGTCTACGTGGTCAAGCATCGCCTCAGCGGCATGATCCGACGTGAAGTGCGGACCCTGGAAATGGCCCTGGGGCCGGTTCAGTGAGCTCGGATCCAGACCACAAAAGGGTCGGTCCGATAATTCAAGAAAGCAGCCTCTTGCCGCAGTCTCGTGCGTCGGGGTGATCGAGTCGGTCCTTGCGGACAACAGCCGTGTGGCACACCGCCGGAGATGAACCTCTCGTCCGCCCTTATGGGCGACCCCTTTACGGCCGGTATCGGCGCCGGTTCGCGTCTTTGGCGGGCGAGGTCTCGGGTGAGGAAGGTGAGGGGAGGAGAGGTTGGCCGCGAAGGGCGGGAACGGTCCTTCGGATGGGTTGCCCGGAGGGGGGAGTTGGGGTTGGATGAGGCGCATCTCCGTCTGAAGAACGAGGTGCGCAGGGCCGTCTGGAAGCGGGCTGGCGAAGTTCCAAGCTCAAAGGTCAAAGCTCAAGGGACGTTCCAGGATTCCAGGGGGCACAACCGGTGCAGCCATGGCCGGCATGCCTGGATGTGCGGAGGCCGTCGCGGTGGGCAGAGAGCCTGTCACCATGTCGTCGTGGGATGGATTGCCCGCTGGGGTGGGGTTCGGAGCGGAAGTGGCACAACAGAAAGGCCGGGAAGGATGAACCTTCCCGGCCTTGTGATCGCTGGGCGTGCCGGTCATTGGAGACCGGACGCCGCGCGCGCGCTACTGGGAGGCGCGATAGAACCTTGTGCCCGTCGGATTCGGGACGGTGTAGGGGCTGCTGGCATTGGCCACGGCGCTGTACGGGCCCTGCACCGAGGTCGCCGACTCGAGGGTTCCGGTGTAGGTGATGGTGATCGTGCCACCGGCGCCCGCGATGGAGATTTCGGGCGGCCCGACGGGACCGGTGGTGATTCTCACCACGTTGCTCGGCACGTCCTTGCCAGGCACGCGGGCCAGGACCCGGAACGTGGCGTTGAAATCGGCCGCGACCGGGACGAAGTACAGGCTCGTGCTGGTCTGGTTCGGGATGTCAACCCAGCCCGCGCCGTCGTTGCGTTGCCACTGGTACCCGACTGGCATCGGTTGGCCGCGCTTGGAGGCGGTGGCGAGGGCGTCGAATGTCACCGGAACGGCGACGCCGTAGCTGAGGTCCAGGCTCTTGACGACCCAGTTCGGGGCTTCCGCCGTGGAACAATCGTCCCACGCCATGAGGAACTGCACCGCGACCTTGTCGTCCTTCTTGAACCGGCCCAGCAGCACCGTGCTGGTGATAAAGGTGCCGCTGTCATAGCCCGGCGACTTGGCATTGAACCCTCTTTGGCCCTGGATCGGGCCCGTGCCGACGATATTGCCGGCGGCGTAACCGTTGGCGGTGAAGTTGCCCGGGATGACGGGGGTGAACGCGCCGCCGTTCACGCTGAACAAGACCTGACCGGCATCCCAGAGGTCCGGCTCCGTGTTGTAGCGGTGAGCGAAGGACAGGGTGACATCACTGTCCTCGGGGACAGTGAAGGCGGGACTGATCAGGCGGGAGTTATAGGGTCCGTCGCAGCCGGAGGTGCCCTCTCCGGCCGCCCATTCCCCACCGGCGTAGTTCCACGGCTGCGGGGGGATCTTGTCAGTGGTGTCGAGCACCGTCATGCCGCCGTTGGTGGTGGCGAAGTTCAGGCTGGTGAACACCGTGCTGGTGGCCGGCACGGCCTGCTGGTCGGTGGGCTGTTTCGTGAACAGGATGTCCACGTTGGGATCCACGGCGGTGGAGAGGAACTGTGCCGGAATGGGCTGGAGATCGCCCGCGGGGGTAAAGTCATCCGTCTTGCGCCACGCGATGCGGAGGTAATCGCCGCCGCCGGCTTCCTTGAGGAGGGCGAGCACGCCGTAGCGCCGGCCGGCGACCAGCGGGATGGGCGTGGTGGTAGTGGGCGAAGTGACCTGGTCGTCGTTCAGGGTCCCCGGTTCCTGGAAGGCGTCGCAACAGTCCGTCTCCATGGCGATGGGCGTTGCGGTCGCCGGATCCGGGATGCTCTCATTCATGCTGAGGTACAGCCGCGCGGCGTCATCGGCGTTGATGAAGAAGTCGTAGTCGCCGGATTGAGTCGGGGTGATCCAACCGGTCATGCGCACGAGGTGGTTCTCGTTGGCGTCCGTGGGGAACACGTTGCGCGTGCTGAAATCCCCGCTCATCAGGGCGTAGGTCGTCGGGGTCCCGGCGATCACGCGCGGGTCCTGCAGGGAGCGGGTGATGTCGGCATCCGACGCGCCGGGGAGGTTGTTGTAATGCTCGAACTCCAAGCCTTGGAGGATAACCCAGGAGGAGAACTCGAGGGTGCTTCCGGGGGCGATCACGTTGCCGGCCAGGCTCTGGTCCTTCACGTTGCTCACGGTCAGCGTGTACAGGGTGCCGGGGGTCTGCGCCGAGGTGGTCAGGACCACTTCGTTGTCACCGGGGCTTCCGGCGGGGGCGGCAGGCGCGGCGGCACTGACGGTCACGCCAGCGGACAACTGGTAGTTGGCGGCGACGGAAGCCGTTGCCGGATCAACGCCCTCCGAGAACCACACGCGCACCCGGTTGAAGTACCGGTTGCCCGTGGCCGCCACCAGGGTGGGCGGCACGGTCTCGGCCGGACTCACCTCGAGGGTGACGGGCGAGCTGGTGGCCGAGCCGTAGGGGTTGGTCACCACGACGTCGTAAACCCCGGAATCGGCAATGCGGAGGCTGGTGAGGGCCAGTTCAGGAGTGGTCTTGCCGGCCAGGTTTTCGCCATCCTTGCGCCACTGATAGGACAGCGGGGGGGTGCCGGAAGCGACGACGGTCAAGGTGGCCGAGTTACCTTCGGAGAGATCGCGATCCGGAGCTTGGGGCTGGGTCGTGATTCTTGGCGCGATGTTGGCTGAGTAGTAGATATCCTGCACCTGGGCGGTCGTGAGCGCCTTGTCGAAGATGGCCACCTCGTCGATGTTGCCCAGGAAGGGGTCCCCGGTGGCATTGAAGACGCCACCGCCGCCGATGTTGAAGTGGTAGGTGCTGCTGCCGTAGGTGGCCACAGTCGATTCTCGCGTGAAGGCAGGAAGACCATTCACGTACAAGACGATCTGGGAGCCGTCACCCACCACGGCAAGGAAGCCCCATTCGTCGTCTTGGAACGGGTAGGGGATCAGGATCTGGCCGCTGGCGCTGCTCCACATCTCGATGCTCGCGCCCCCACCTGCGTCGCCGAACTCGAGCAAGTCGTTCTGGCCGAAGTAGCCACCCCGGGTCGAGCGGATGGCCCCGCGCTTGATCCAACCCATCATGGTAAAGGCGGACAGGTCGTTGAGGGTCACGGTCGTGCCCACATGGCCGGCGAGGCCATTGAAGGCGGCGGCGGCATTGTCCGCGGCAAAACCCGTGTAGGTGGGCGGGCGCGGCCCGGCGGCGCCGGCTTTGGCGCCGGGGTTCCACGACCCGGCCCCGGCCGCGCCGAGACTGCCGAGGTTCTGGGCTGCCGGCAGCGTGTCCGGCGGCGAGTAGGCGTCCTCGTTCAAGCGGTAGTAGGCGAGCGGGTTGCTGGCCAGGATGAGTTGGTTGTAGGGCGTGGAGGGTGAGGCGCTGATGCCGTTCCGGTAACGCGCGTCAATCTCGGTGGCGGTGAGCGCTTTGTCGTAGACGGCGACCTCGTCTGCGGTCCCGTTCCACCAGAACGAGCTGTCACTGCGGCCGCCGATGAACATCGGTCCGCCGGCGCTCGGTACAAAGCCGGTAGGTGTGCCCGAGGCCCGTTCCGCGCCATTCACGTACACCTTGGCGGTCGTGCCGTCGTAGACGGCCGCGACATGATACCAGGCACCGGCCATGGGGGCCGGACCGCCGGTGATGTCCAAGGAGGTGGCCAGACCCTGCTGATGGTACATGCGGAAGTTCCATCCCGTATCGCTCTGGTAGATCAGCCATCCCGAGCGCGGGTCGCTGAAAACGCCCGAGGATAAGGCGCAGGTGAGGGTGCCCGCGGGATGCTCCACGTTCGGGCTCAACCACGCCTCCACGGTGAAGGCGCCGTTTGGATTCATGGCCGCCGCGTACGGGATGTTGACCACCGAGCCCGCGGTGGCGTCAAAGCCCGCGGCGGTGTCCGAACTGCCCACCAGAGCACCCCAGGTGGGATGGAGAGCCGTGCCGGTGTAGTAGCCGTCGGCAGCCGCACCGAGGCTGCCGCTGTTGCGGGCGACGTCACCCGCCGGCACCGTCACGTTGTCGTTGAGTCGCCAGTAGGCGACGGGGTTGTTGGCCAGCACCTGGCTGACAAAGTCGGCTTGGGCCGAGACAAGCCCGGACGCGCACAGCACGCCGCAGGCGAGTTGCCGGAATCTTCGATGATGGTTTCTGTTCATGGTGGTCATGTTGATCGTTGGACTCTCAACGATCATCTGGCGTCTTTGTAGACGCGGTCGGACTGCGTTGTCGAGGATTTAGGCCCGGCCCAGTGGATTTGGATTTGGGCTCGACGGCTGCCGGGTCTCGGTGGACCTCAAGACCCCGGCTCCGCCGCCCCGGGGGAAGAGATCTTCTTGGGGGAGATGATTTTCCCGTCGAGCCAACGGGATCTGGCATCCTCAATCCCATCGCGTTTGGGCTGCCGATGTGGGCACATAATATGTGGCGGTACAATGTCCTCTTGTAGCTCCAAAGTCACGTGTTTAGGTCCAAATAGCGGGATGATTTCGAGTGCTTTGCTGAGCATTACCGCCATAGTTGATTTGCCTTTTCCCCTCCCTTCGCCCATCCTCCTTGCCGCTATGATCACCTTCTCCCGCGACCAGTCCGCCCTCGTCGGCGAGGGCGGTTCCCTGAGCGTCCCTGCCGCCGACGTCATCACCTACAAGCTGGCCATGCTCCTGGAAGGCGAATGTGGTGGCTTGGGCCCCACCGCCGCCGCCCGCAAGTACGACTACACCAAACAACGCTACCTCCAACTGCGCACGCTCTTCCTCGCCCAGGGCGCCCTCGGCCTCCAAGATCTTCCCCGGGGCCCCAAGACCGATTACCGCCGCACCGACGAACTGGTCCGCCAAGTCATCCGCTATCGCTTCCTGGATCCGGACACCTCGGTGGCCGTCATCGCCCAGAAACTCCAGCAGGCCCACTACCCGATCAGCATCCGCAGCGTCGAACGGGTCATCGCCGATTACGGCCTGCAAAAAAAAACTCTACGCCCTTAACCCCAAAACGCCGCCACGGACCATCGAGACCCAACGCACGCGTCGCAAACGCCGGCTCGAACCGGCCGACCCCCAGAGCCTGGAACGGCAGGTGCGTCAGTTGCTCGCCGACAAGATCTCCGGCAACCAGGTCGGTCTCTGGCTCCTGCTCCCCGAGCATCTGCGTCTGGGCACTTGGGACCTGCTCTGCGCCTGGACCGGCGCCGCGCCCGGCACCGTCGAACCCCGCCTGGCCCTGCAACTGGTGCACGAGGCGGCCCTGTGCACGTGCAGTCTGCGTCAGGGTCGCTCGCTCAGTCAGAAAGGCTTCGAAGTGGCCAACGGCCTGCCCTTTGTCGCCAGCGACCCGGAGATCCACACCTTCACCTGGCTCGACGGGCACACGGTCCGGGAAGCCGAGGCCTTGCAGATCGCCCTGGGCAAGCTGCGCCGCGCCAGCGGGCATTTCGGCGGCCAGCTCCTGGCCATCGATCCGCACCGCCTCCAGAGCAATACCCAGCGCCAGACCCGACGCCATCGCCAAGACACGCGCACCAAGGCGTTCAAGGTCCTCCAGACCTTCTTCTGCCTGGACGCCCACACTGGCCAACCGTTGGGCTTTCATCTGTCCAGCGCGGCGCGCACCGTGGCGCAAGCCACGCCCCCGCTCCTCCTCCTGGCCCAGTCCATCCTCAACGTCACCCCGGACCAACCGCGTCCTCTGGTGTTGGCCGACTGCGAACATTACGGCCATCACATCGTGGACCAAGTGCGGCTCCAGACCCCTTTCGACCTGCTGATCCCCATGCCGCAGCGCCGCGGCCTCCGGGCGCGGTGCGCGGCGTTGCCCGAGAGTGGCTTCACCCGGCGCTGGGCCGGCTACGCGACGGCCAAACAGCCCTGGACCCTCCGCGACAGCACCACCGGCCCCGGTTACCATCTGATCCAGCGTTCGGGCGAAACCCCCGGCCAGTATTTCTACAAGTCCTTTTTCGCCACCGGCGATCGTCCCGGGCTGGCCGACCTCAGCGAGCACTACCCGGAGCGCTGGCACATCGAGGAGTTCTTCAAGAGCAATCAAGCCCTCGGCTGGCAGCGGGCCGGCACCCTCAACCTCAACATCCGCTATGGGCAGATGACCCTGGCGCTGGTCGCGCAGGCGCTCCTGCATCAGTTGCGCCAGCGCCTGGGCTCGCCCTTCGCCCAGTGGGATGCCCAGCATTTTGCCGACAATCTCTTCGGCGGCCTGGACGGCGCCGTGCAGGTGCGCGACGACACCATCGTGGTCACCTACTACAACGCGCCCAACGTCGAGCGTCTGCGTGAGCACTACGAACACCTGCCTGCCAAGCTGGCCCGGGAGGGGGTCAACCCGAGGATGCCGTGGCTCTACAACTACCAGCTCGACTTCCGGTTCGCGTAAGCCTGCGACGCCGCTCACCGGCCCCAGCCTCCGCCCACGACGGGAAAATCATCTCCCCTTAGAAAATGTCTGCCGCGGAGGCTCGTGCGCTTGTCGATCAGGCCACAGGGATCTTGCGCACCCGAAGGCCGAAGAGGCGACTGACGTAGTAAGTCAGAAACGGAGCACCCATCAGGCAGTATGCGAGCACGATCCACCCCGTCGCGTCCGGCGAAACGTGCAGCCAACGCAGGCTCCAGAGCAGGCACCAGGCGGGGGCACAGATGATGCCCAGCGCCAGGAGCGTGCTCCAGAGGATCACCAAACCGGTGCCCCATACACGCACCCAGTGCAGGAGTTCTGCCTTCATGCGGTTGCCCCCTTTTCACGGGATGACCGGCCGGAGGACGAGGTTACGGTACTCGACGCCTGTCTGGTCACCCCGCAGATAGACCGGGCCGGGGCGCGTGACATCGGACCACAGCGCCCAGGGGGTGGAACCAGGCACGGGCTGGTTGTCGATGATCTTGGTGCCATTGAGAACGACGGTCACGTGGCGGTCCACCAAGGTCAGGTCCAGCGTCTGCCAAGCGCCGCTGGGTTGTTCGGCGGCGACCGTGGGCGTGAGGCGACTATACACACCGCCCATGCTGTTGGAACGTAGCCGTCGGCCGTGACTATCAGCCACCTGCACTTCGTAAACGCCACGGAGAAAGACGCCGCTCAGCCCCTGCTTGGGAACCCGGACCTCGAGAGTCAGCCGGAAATCCTCGAACTCGCGGTCGGTCCGCAGGTTGCCGTACGCCTTGTAGGGTTTGCCCTCGTCCTGCCGGGGATCGTTGACCAACAGGCCGTCGCGCGCACGCCACCCGTTCTCGCCGGTCGGATAGGACAGCGGCTGGCCGGACAGGTCCTGGAGGTGTCTGGCCCGGGCGTGGAAGGCCTCGGCGGCGGCGCTGGACAACCGCCAACCAGAGAGATCTCTGCCGTTGAAAAGTACGATGGGGGCGCCGAACCTGACCCGGGCCAAATCGGGAGCTGGAGGGAGGGGGGGAAGCCGGTGGCCAACCAAGGCGAACTTGGTTTCGCCTTGGCCATTCGGGCCTGGCGTCACCTTCACCAACTCGAGCGTGTCGCCATCTGCCGAGGCCGTGATGGTCTCGATGATGTCACGGGCGGGGAGTCTGCGGGTCATCACGAGCGTGCCGTCTGCGAGCCTGGCTTCGGCCAGCGGTCCAAACGTGCCGTCCATCCACACCCAACTGGCCCGGAGCTGACCCTGCTCTTCTTCGACGCCGAGCCAGGCCGGCCAACCGCCGGGAAGCGTGAGCGCCCAACCGCCGACGTAAGGGTTTCCGGCGTCGCGGGCGGTACCGGGCCCCGCCCCAGTCTGGGCCGTGACCCCAACCGCCAGCGCCCAAAGGGCCGCCAACAGCAGGGCGGAACGCGGCAGCCGTCTCGTACGTATTCTCTGCCAGCGGAGCTCACGGCCCAGCAAGGCCAACCCGACCACGACCAGCCACGCAGTGAGCTTGGTCTTCCAAAGGAACGTCCCGTCCTGCCGGTGAACCGCGGCCACGTGAGCATTTCCGCCGACGTCCAGGATCTTCGATGTCTTCATAAGACTCCGCTGCCGAACTTCGGAAGACGACAGGCTGAGCTTGGGCAGTTCGGGGGCGAGCCAGCAATGCCGCGGAGGTTACTTTTGCGTGACGTCGCGCGTTGCTGCACGTGAGGTTAGCCCACGCGATCCATGCGACGGGGTGATATGCTTTTACGGCTTTCGGCAACGCGCCCGCCTGCTAGGCTCTACGCGCATGGATCCCGTTCGCAGCGACGGCCGGGCCCACCCGCCGGCGACCCTGGGTCCGCCTTCGCGGACCGACGTGGTGACCCTCGTGTTCACCGATGTGGAAGGTTCCACGGCGCTGAAGCAACACCTGGGCGACCAGGCCGGCACCGACCTGTTGCGCCGGCATCATCAGTTGCTCCGGGAGACGCTGGCATGCTTCGCCGACGCGACGGAGATCGGCGTGGCGGGCGATTCGTTCTTCCTTGCCTTTCCGAGGCCCTCGGCCGCGGTGCGGTTCGCGCTCCGCCTGCACGCAGCGATGGGGGTGTTCAACCGCGAAGCCCCGGTCAAGGTGCAAGACCGCATCGGGATCCACCTCGGTGAAGTCCTCAGCGAACACGTCGAGGGGCGGCGGGGAGCGGCGGACTTCCACGGGATGCACGTCGATCTTTGCTCCCGGGTGATGTCCCTGGCACGCGGCGGTCAGATCCTGCTCACGCGTCCCGTGTTTGACAACGCCCGGCAGGTGCTCAAGGGGGAAGCCCTCGAGGGGATCGGCGAGCTCTGCTGGCTGAGCCACGGGTTGTATGAGCTGAAGGGCCTGGACGAACCGATCGAGGTTTGCGAGGTGGCGGAGGCGGCGCAAGGGCCGCCGGTGCCGCCCCCTTCGACGGACAAAGGGCGTCGCCTCGTGGATGCCCAGGGCGCACCGGTGCCCGGGTGGCGGCCGGCCATCGGGCAGGTCGTGCCGAACACGGCCTGGGTCCTGGAACGTCAGTTGGGCACAGGCGGCTTCGGCGAAGTCTGGCTGGGACGACACCGAACGCTGAAGGAGCTGCGCGTCTTCAAGTTCTGCTTTCGGGCCGATCGCGCCCGGGCGCTCAAACGGGAGGTGACCCTGATCCGGTTGCTGCGCGAGCGCATCGGGGAACATCCGCACATCGTCAGCCTCCGCGAGGTCTTCTTCGACGAACCTCCCTACTACCTGGAGATGGAGTACGTCGAGGGCAGCGACTTCCACGTCTGGTGTGGCCAACCGGCTGGGGGCGGGGCACCGCTCGAGGCGCGACTGGAGGTGGTGGCCCAGATGGCCGATGCCTTGCAGGCAGCCCACGACTCGGGGGTGATCCACCGGGACGTCAAGCCATCGAACATCCTCGTTTCCGCCCCCAGGGCAGAGGCGGCGCCGGCGGCGCCCGTGCATGCCCGCCTGAGCGATTTTGGGATTGGACAAGTCGTGTCGCAGGAATACCTCGCCGGCGTGACCCAGACCGGGTTCACGCGGACGATCCTCGCAGAGGCCGCCTCTTCGGGCAGCGGGACGCATCTGTACATGGCGCCGGAGCTCCTGGCGGGTCGGGCGGCCTCGACGCGCTCGGACATCTACTCGCTGGGCGTCGTGCTTTACCAGGCCGCGGTCAACGACTTCGGCCGGCCGCTCACCACCGACTGGGCGGAGGACGTGGCCGACCCTCTCCTGCGTGAGGACATCCGACACTGCGTTGCCGGGAAACCGGAAGAGCGGTTTGCCGGCGCGGCGCAACTGGCCCGGAGCTTGCGGGCCCTGCCCCAGCGGCGCGTCGAACTCGAGCGCCGGCAGACGGAAGCGCGGGACCGCCTGCGGCTGCGCCAGGAAGCGGAGCGTCGGCGGCGCTGGCTGCAACTGGCCGCCGGGACCGCCTTCGTGTTGCTCGTCATCACGGCGGCGCTGGGCTATGGGCTGAACGCAGCCCATCGCGCCCGCCAGGTCGCCGTCGCAGAGCGGGAGCGCCAACGCCGGCTCACCTATGCCGCCGACATCAACCTCGCCCAGCAGGCGTTGGCCGCCGACAACCTGGGGCGGGCTCGACAACTGCTCGACAGCCACCGGCCCGGGCCGGGCGAGACCGACTTGCGCGGCTGGGAATGGCGTTATCTCTGGAAGCAATGCCAGAGCGATGCGACGCAGACTCTCTGCCAGCAATCCCACTCGATCTGCTCCCTCGCCGCCTCGGCAGACGGACGTTGGCTGGCCGTGGGGGAAGTGACGGGAGGCGGGCTGACGGTGTGGGAGTTGGCCAACCGCCGGCGGATCGCCACCTTCCCAACCGAGGGTGCCACCGCGCCGGCGGCCTTCTCGCCGGAAGCCCCTGTCCTGGCCTACGTGACCCCCTCCGCGGAGGGAGGGACGAACGGAGCGCTCTGCGTGCGCTTGTGGAATGTCGAAACCCGCCAGCCAGTCCTCGAGCTTCCGCTGAGCCGGCCCTGCAACGAGTTGGTGTTCTCCCCAGACGGTCGAACGCTGGTGGCCGGGCTGATTGGCAGCGGTCCGGATGCCATCACCCTCTGGGACCTCCCGACGGGGCGTCGCCGGGCGGCCTTTCCGGCGTCGCAAGCCCAGTCGTGGCCGGGAACGCGTTTCGCCGTGAGCCGCGACCTTCGTCGTGCGGCCTGCGCGGGCAGCCGCTTGCAGGTGCTCGACCTGGCGACCGGCGCGGAGGTGTGGTCGGTGCCTCCCACCGATGCCTCGTTCGTGTCCGTCGCCTTCTCTCCGGACGGCGCGTTGCTGGCCTCGACTGCGGGCTACACCGAGCCGCTGATCCGGCTCTGGGACGCCGCGACGGGGGAACCGCGGGGAACGCTGGAGGGACATCGCGCCTTCGTGTTGGGTTTGGCGTTCTGGCCGGATGGGAAGACGCTGGCGTCGGCGAGCGCCGATCAGACCATCAGGCTGTGGGAGGTGGCCACCGGCCGGTCGCTCGCCACGTTGCGCGGACACCGTCTCGAGGTGTGGCGGCTGGCATTGCTGGGGGATCAGACCACGCTGGTGAGCGGCTGCAAAGACGGCACGGTCTGCTTCTGGAACGTCGCCGGGCTCCGGGCGGAGCGGAAGCCGTGCCTCACCATCACCGACGTCCTTCTCGAATGGTGGTTCGGGCCCGGGGACTCAAGCGTCCTGGTGCGGGATGCCCAGGGCCGGATCGTCCGGCACCATGGTCCGAACCTGGAGGCGAAGGAACCGCTGTTCGAGTTCGACCAAGCGCCGTACGGTCTGACGTGCGTTTCCGATGATGGACGCTGGCTGGCGGCTGGCTCGACCAACGGCAGCGTGCGCGTGTGGGAGCTGCCCCGAAAGCAGCTCGCCCGGGAGTTCCCGGCGTCCCCCGGTGCCGTTGCTGCGATCGCGATCCGCCCGGACGCATCCAGCCTCGTCACCTTTCACGCAGCGGACGAAGCCTTCCACGACTGGGACCTCAACACGGCCCGGCACCGGGGCGTCTGGCGACCGCCCGTCGACTTCGACTTCGGACACATGGGCGGCGCGCGCCTGGCGGCGCCCCCCGCGATCGCGGCCCGCAGTCGCTGGTGGCTGCTGCTCGACAACCGTGGGCGAGTCCTCCTCCGGGACGCCCGCCGGGGTGCGGTCACCCTGGCAACACCTGACCTCGCGCAGGCGACGGCCTTCGCCTTTGCGCCCGACGGCGCCCGCTTCGCCGGGGTCAGCCAGTTGGGTAACGGCCGCGTGTGGGAGACCGAGACCCGGCGGGAGTTGGCTTCGCTGGAAGGATTCCTGCTCGGCGTTCATTCAGTCGCGTTCTCGCCGGACGGGACCCGGTTGGCGCTGGGCAGCAACGGGCGGGAAGCGGTCAAGATCTGGGAAACGAAGGGATTCCAGCAACTGCTCACGCTCAATGGAGAGGGATCGCTCTTTTCGAACACGAAGTTCTCCCCGGATGGCCACCACCTCGGCTCGTTGGCACGGAGGCCGGGGTTCCACGGCGTCCTGCACCTGTGGGAGGCGCCTTCGTGGGCGGAGATCGACGCCGTGGAGAACCGCGAAGCCGCCGGCGGGGCGGTGGGGAAATGAGGGGGCGAACTCAGCCGGGGACGGGCGCTGGCTGGGCGAGGACCTCCACGAGATAGCGCAATTCGTCCTGGATCTTGGCGGGAGGGTCAACGGTCTGGGCGATCTGGGCACGCACCAACTCGCGGAACCGCTTCCGCAACCGATGCACCGCGACCTTCACCGCCCCCTCGCTCACGCCCAGTTGGCGGGCGGCCTCGGCTTGGGAGGATGCGGGCACCTCGCCCAACAGCCAGGGCTTCAGCACGTCGTACTGCCGGGTCTTGCCCTCCGCTTCAGCCTCGGCACCCAAGGCCACCACCGCACGGTCCACGACGGTGGTGGCCCATTGCCGATCGAACCAGGTGTCAGGAACCAAAGCCGTTGGATCCGGAATCGGCAACTCGCTGGTGGTCTCGACGCCGGTCGCGAGGTCCAGGGAAACCGGGGCCTGGCCTCCCCCTCGCTTGGCTGCGGCTGCCCGCCGCCGTTGCTCGCCCAGGAAGTGCTTCACCGCACCAAGGAGGTAGGAACGGAACGGGCCGCGGCTCGGTTCGACGCCGCCGAGGTGGGGTGCGGCCAGCAACTGGCAGAAGAACTCCTGCGTCAGTTCGCGGGCGGTCTCTTCGTCGCGGCCTTCGCGGCGGAGGAAGGCCAGGACCGGTGCGTAGTAGGCCTCGCAGAGTTCACTGAGCGCCGCCCGGGATTCCGCGGAGGTACCCCGCGCCCGCAGCACGAGGGTCCAACGCGTCGGCGCGAAAGGGCCGACCGCTCCACTCGGCAAGCCGCGGGTTGTGGCTGTGGGTGTGGTCACGACTTGGTTTCGGCCACCGACTGCATCGGGCCGGCGTGGGGACGAACCCGTGCGCCCCCCTGACGGGCCCACTGACGCAGGCGCCACCCGGCCCATGCCGTCAGCAGGAGGATCCCCACGAGTACGGTGGCCGTGAAAAACTCACCCTGCGCGGACGACGGCTGCCAACCGACCGAGCGCGCCAGGAAGGCGAACCACGGCGGAAGGAACTTGACCATCAGCCCCACTGGGATTGCCAACAGCCCGGTGGCGGCAAGTCGCGCGCCGCGCAACCGGCCCTGGCTGGCGCGGATGGCGCAGAGGGCTGCCCTTCCGAGCCACAACGCGGCCAAGCCGACAAAGCCTCCCGTCCCCAACATGACCAGCTCAAACATCGGCAGGCTGAATCCGCGGGGCGGTAGACCGTCCGGCCCAAGGGAATCATACAGACGATCGAGCAGTCCGATGACGAACACCCAAGCGGGGATCGAGCCGGCCGCGCTGGCCGCCGCCATCCAGGCAAACCGCGGCGGGCCACCCGGCGTTGCGGGTGGCTCCAGCGCCGGCGCGGGATAAGCCGATCGGTCCCGGGTCGCGGCTTCCCGCGGCGAACCGGCCTCAGGCGGTTCGTCACTGGTCACGGCGTCGAAGTCGCCGCGGCGGAGTGCGGCATTGGCTTGAAGGAAGCCGATGGCATACCACAGCGAAGCGACCCACAAAATCCCGGTTGCGGCGCTGAGGATCACGGTCAACGCTTCGGCCGATCCAAGAGCAATCGCCAGGCACGTCAACCCCAGACTCGCCAGAGAGCCGAGGAAAAGCGGCCAGCCCTTGCGGTTCCAGTTCGGCTCGGCCGAGATCGCGAGCGCGGCCGGATCGGTGGTCGGCGGCGACTGACCCGTGCGGGTCACAATCGCTTGCCGAATCGCCTCGAACCACGGGGCCAACGCCGCGCCACTGCCGGCGGAGCGCAGGCCATCAGGGTCCACCGGCATCAAGTGCACCGTGCGCGAGCTGCCCGCCTCGGTGTAGGTGACCGAGAGAAAGTGGAAGCGCGCGTATTTCATCACCCAGGGCGTGGTCCACATCTGAAACTGGCCGATGCTCAAGTCGGAGATGGCCGGCCACGGGATGACCACGCGCGTCTGCCACGGACTGGTGAAGACCAGCGCTTCGCCGTCGAGGTGCAACGGTCCTTTGCACTGAAAGATGTGGGCCTGCGGGCCGGGGAAGCAGTTCTGCATCCGTTGCGGATTGGAGAAGTAGCAGCCGGCAACCCGGCCTGGGGACGTCGAAGCGGTCGGGATCGCCGGGAGTTGGCCCGTGTCGGCAACGCGGGCTGCCAGCACCGCCGTGCCGCGGGGGCCGTGACCCCTGGCCCCCTCGAGAGACGGACCCACTGGGTCGGCAACGTTCGACGTGTTGCGCAGTCTGTTCATCGCTTCGACGCGATGCAGTCGGGCGGTCAGCAGGCCCAGAAGCAACGCCGCCAGTCCGCAAGCGAACGAACTCGTCGCGAGATTGACCTCCATTCCACCCCGGACGCCGGATGGCGGATTCGCCAGCCAGTTCACCAGCCACGGTTGAAATGCGCCGACACTCCAGCGGTGGCGGGCGTCGTCCTCGGACTTCTCAAAGGACGCGAACACGACCGCCAGCATGAACGCGATCAAGGCCAGCGTGATTCGCACGCCCCGGCGGGCCGACGCGGGTAGCGACAGCCACGTTCGACTGAGGGCTCGTGGATCGCGCGCGAAGGGAGACGACTCACCCCTCGCCCCGGGTTGCCCGGGCCTGGACAATCGCCAGGACTTTTGCACGGCCCCATACACGACCAGCAGCAACGTGAGCAAAGCCACTGGCTTCCCCACCGGCTCCGGCATCGGAGAGGGAAACGGGCGACCGGTGAAATCTCCGATCCACGGTCCGATCATCAGAAAGCACAGCGCCAGGAACATCAGCAGGTAGAACAGATTCCATCCCAGCTTAGCAGCCCTGGCCGTGTTCGTTGGACCGACGGCGGAAACTTGCGGTGCCGCTATGCCTGCTGGGCCGCCCGCTCGGGAGGCTGAGCTCCCCGGCAGGTGCGTCAGTTCGTCCAGGTTTCCCTGCGTCAAGGCACGACGTTCCGTCCAAGCGCGCAGGCTGAGCCCGAGGCCCAGCGAAATCACTGCGAGCAGGGGTCCGGGAAGGTAGTCGGTCCAGCGATTGGGCAGGCGCTGCTCCACGACGATGGGAATGGCGAGGAAGACCAGCGAACAGATCAGGACGGTCAGGCCCCAGGTCTTGACCAGCTCGCCCCAACCGCGGCCGGTACCGGACGACCGGCTCAAGGGCAACGGCCGGCCGGTCGCCCTCTCCGCGGCGGTCTGAATGGCGTTGAGCCATTCGGCCACGTCCTGGTTCGTTTCCCACGCGGGGAGCAAGCCACTACGCGTCGGCGTGAAGAGCAGCGTGCGCGTCGTGCCGTGGTCCTCGAAGGCCACCTCGAGATAGTGCAGCGGGATGGGCTTGGCTGCCAGGGAGTGCTCTCCACGCGCCAGGGAACCGATGGACGTCAGCGGGATCGTCACGCTGTGCCACCCGCTGTTAAAGCTGAGGTTGCGATCGTCGAGTCGTAGCTGCCCGTTGCCTTGGTAGATGTAGACGAATCGTCCGCGAAGGGTTCGCAGATACTCCGGCGTGGACACGTAGCAGAGGGAGGTCTTGGGGGGCGGGGCAGACGGCGCCGGCACAGCCTCCGGGGAGGGCGGCGACGACGCCGGCGTCCCGGTGATTTGCTCGACCCCGGTCTTCACCTCGGTGACGTTGTGCTGCCGCCGTTCCCGCTCCTTCTCCAGCGCCCGCAGCACGACGTCATCCACCCGGGGATCCACCGGCGTCTTCTGCGACGGCGGCGCGAACCGCCCGAGGGGCAATTCGCCCGTGAGCATCTCGTAGAACACAACGCCCAGGGAGTAGATGTCCGCCCGCTGGTCCACGTCCTGCGGATGCTCGAGTTGCTCCGGCGCCATGTAATGCGGCGTGCCGACCGCGAGGCCGCGGGCGGTGAGCGTGGTGTCTTTGGTCCGGTCGCCGATCAGCTTGGCGATGCCGAAGTCCACGATCTTGATCCGGCCGCGGGTGTCGAGCAGGAGGTTCTCCGGCTTGATGTCGCGGTGGAGGATGCCTTCGTCGTGGGCGAACTGGAGCGCTTCGCAGATCCTGGGCACGAGCGCCAGCGCCTGCGCCGGCGTGAACCGGCCGGCCTGCATGGCCTGACGGAGGTTCACCCCGTCGACATACTCCATCAGCAAGTAGAAGAACCCGCCGGCCTCGCCGTAATCGTGAACGCTCACGATGCCCGGATGGTTCAGCCGGGCCAGCACGCGGGCCTCGCGGTGGAAGCGCTCGGCGAACGCGGACGAACCGGCCAGAGCCGGTGTCAGCAGCTTCAGCGCGACCACCCGGTCGAGCCGGCGTTGGCGGGCCTTAAAGACGGCGCCCATGCCGCCGGTGCCGATCAACCCGAGAATCTCAAGATGGGGGAAGGCGGCCGCCACCGTCTCCCACGAAGGGGGCGGTGGGCGATCCCCGGCAGGTTGACCTACCTCCGTCGCGATGGCCGCCGCGGCCAGCGCGCACTTCGGGCAGACGCCCTGCCGAGCCTCGGCGGGGATCGGATCCCCACACTTGGGGCAGCGGGCAGGTGTGATTGTGTCTTGCATACCGAGTCCTTCCTGTGGAATCGGCAGGCCGAGGTTACAGAGAAAGGTCAGCCGCGCCAAGACAGCGTTCGCCCCGGGCGGGGCGATGCTTCGGTTGAATCAGCCCGCCACCGGTTCCGCCCGACTCGCTGGCGGTGGGGATGAAGATGGCCTGGACGTCGGAACGAACGACAACGGACTACTCGACGAGGGAAACACGGTAGAACCGGTGGAGGAATCCGGCGCCCGAGTCCTGAACCCTGGCCACCTGGCCGTCGCCCCGGACCAGCCCACTGGGCAGGGCCTCCCAGGGACCGGCCACCTCCTCCGCGTGCTCCACCACATAGAGCCGTCCTGCCACCGTCGGGAGCAGAATCTCGACGCGGTCGGCGGTCAGGGCCAGGCCCGTGACCACGGGCGCCATCGCCACGAGGTTCACGATGCGGTAGTCGCTGATGAGGTCCGTGTCCTCCAGGGCATAGGGGGTCGCCGCGTAGTTCGCCTTCAGGAACTCAGCCAGCGCGTCTTGCTCGGAGCCCGGCGCTGCAAACGAAGCCAGTCCGGCATCGGTGAGCACCTTCGTGAGGTCCACGAGGTCTTCCGCGTAAGCCGGGAAGGGATAGCCATCGCCACCGAGGCCGGGACTGGCCGCCTGCGGATTGGCCAGGAAGTTCAGCGTGACCACGCGGATCGGGCGGTGCGGGTCGCCGACCACCTGTCCCTGCTCGGCGAGCACATCGGTCTCGTGGCCGGCGGCGTTCACCAGGGCGAGGCGGCGGACGCGTTCTCCGGGGGTCGTGACGTTGCCGTTGGTGTCAAAGCGGATCGCCGTGCGCGTGAGGTCGTAGCTGAACGCCAGCCCGCCCACTTGCGGGAACTGGCCCGGGGTGGCGCCCGGGCGGGAGGCCGCGACACCGTGTTCGAGGAGGTTGCGGAGTTCCGCGGCGCTGACGGTCAGCAGGGCGAGGGTGTTGTTGAAGCGCAGCGAGTTCTCGACATCAAGTTGGGAGAGTTCGCCGGCCTGCTTGCCGGAGAGAGGGTTTGCTGCCGTGGGGAGGAGTTCGCCAGTGTAACCGTCCACGACTCCGATCTCGGCGCGGATGCCACCACCATTCTTGATCGAGACGGCCGTGGCCGGGTCGTAGGTCCGGGCCAGCGCGAGATTGGCGTCGGCCGAGAGATCGCCGAGGTTGGTCTGTTCAGTGCGGACGGCCACGCGTCGGCCTTCGAGGAAGACACGGGCCTGGCGAGGATGTTGGCGTCCTTCGCGGTGACGACACCCAGAACGGCATCGGTCACCTGTTTGACGAGGCCGCCGCGGGTGCCGGGGGCGAACGCGGGCGTCGGCTCGCCCCACACGGCCTGCACGCCCTCGGCGTCGGTCTTCCAGGGCCCGCTTGCGCCGGTGTCAATCGAGGCCGGGAGCACCTTGCCCGCCGCATCGAACTCGACGACCAGCCGGCCCACGTACTTGTACTGGCCGTCGGTGCTCACGATCAGGGCCGGCTCTCCCTCCGCGTTCTGCGTTACGATGGGGTACGGCCCCACCGCAGTGTCCCCGGCGCGCAAGGGGGTCCCCGAGTTGGCGAGGATCGAGTCGGAACCGCCCGCGACGCACAGGTCCACCCCGCGCAACAGCGGCACCAATTCCTGTTCCAGGGCAAGCTGCTGGAGGTGGGTGACGAGCACGATCTTGTTGGCGCCGTCGGCCCGCAACGCGTCAATCACCGGCTGGAGAATCGCGGCCAGCTTGGGCATGTCGTTCGAGCCGGCGCCGGGATGCTTGACGGCGGTGGCGCCGGGCGAGGAGATCTGGGCCAACAGCGGCGTGGTGGCGCCCACGATGCCGATCTTATGCCCGTTGCGGATGACGATGGCCGACGGCGCGAGCTTGGGTGCTTTACTGGCGTTGACCAGGTCGTCGGCCCGGGACTGAAAGCTGGTGGTGGGGAGGGTGCCGACGGGGGTGTAGATCGGCGCCAGGTTGCTGTCCGGCGTGAAATCGAGGTTGGCGCTGAGGTAGGGGAACTGGGTTCCGAGCCAGCGCACCGTGCCCGGTGTGGTGCCGCGGATGTCGGTGCCCAGGAGTTCGCGGAGGACGGGTGTGCCGGCATCGAATTCATGATTGCCCAGCGCGCTGGCGTCGAACCCGATCAAGTTCATGATGGTGATGTCGGCGCGTCCGGCAGCTTCCCGGATGTCGAGCCCGGACACACCGGTGTAGGCCTCGGTGACGGCGTCGAGCGGGCCGCGCAAGGCGGGGTCGCCCGCCGCGGAAAAGAAGGGGCCCGGGATGTAGCCGTCGCCGGCGCCGAGGATGAGCGTGGGGAGGTCGGTCTGCGTGAACCGGTCCACGATGGCGGCGAAGTTCGGCGCGTCTTCGATGGCGTCCACACCCCCCTCGAGGTCGGAAGCGTGAAGCAGTTGGAGCCGGAAGTTGGCGGCGGTCGAAGGGAGTTCGGCGACGGCGAGCCCGCCTCCCGTGCTGGCCGTGGCGGCATAGCGCGATTCGCTCATGGCCGCGTCCAGCCGGCCGGCGTTCGCGAGCGCGGTCAAGTCCTGCTCGACCCAAGTGCCCGGCAGGTGGCGATAGACGGCCTGCAGCAAGTCAGGGCCGGCCTCCATGATCACGTAGCCGTTCGCGTCGGTGACCGAGCTCAGGAGGTCTGACTCGGGCAGGCGGGTGGACGCGTCCCGGAGCAGGAAATCGGTCGCGGCCAGCAGTTGCTCGACGCCCGGCAAGTCATCCAGCGCGGGATTGTCGTTCACTTCGCTTTGCAGCTCCTCGCGGAAGGTTTCGGATGAAACCGAGGTCCCGGTGAACTCGGGGACGGTCCGGCCGCTGGTGGCGACATGGCGGCTGACAAAGGAGGCGTGAATGTCGCCGGAGATGATCGCGGCGTTGTGCTGCGCCAGAAGGTCCACCACCGCCTGGCGTCCGTTCGGGAAGCCGTCCCAGTCATCCGCATTGAGCTGGAGCTGGGTCCGGAGCTCGAGGGGAAACTCCGGGGGGAGCGGCAGGGGCGGGTTGGCGAAGTCAAACACCAGGGGCGCGAAGGACACCGAGCTGCCCACCACCTTCCATTGCGCGGTGCTCGCGCCGAGGGTGCTGGCGAGCCAGGGCGGACTGGGCCGGGCCGTAGGCATCCTGGCTGGCCGCGTTCTGCATGGCCGGTAGGCCGCGTAGAGCTGGTAGGTCGGGCGCGGCACCAGATACCGCGAGCCGAAGGAGCTGAAGAGCGCCTGCTTGCCCAGCAGCAGATACGACAGCCCGCGCGGCAAGGTCGCCACGAATTCAGGCGGGAGTGGCACCGGTTGGCCGGCCGCCTGAAAGAGTCCGTTGAGGTACGCGGCACTGAGGTTGCCCTTGACCGCCTGCGTCGCCCGGGCGGCCGCCGTGGTGGCGTCCAATCCCTCGACGAGGTAGGCGCCGGTGGCGATCTGGACCAGGCCGGCCTTCAACGCGGCATGGGCCGGCTCGTCAACGTCCACGTAGGGGTCGAAGCTGGCCCGGGCACTCGCCCAACCCGCGCCGAGCATGGCCGAGGCCGTGGCTTCATCCAGCACCACCTCGCCGGGGAAGGCGTCTTCGGCCACCAGATGGTCCGGACGATAGGTGCGAAAATCCGTCACCAGAAGGTGCAGGCGTTGGCCAAACTGGAAGTCGCGATAGATACGCGTGTTCGGGAACAGGACGGTGTCGTCCACCTGCACGCCGCGGTCATCGAGACCCACGTCGATCGGAAGGTATTCGTAGAAGGCCTGCTCGGCGTTGCGTTTGCGGGAGACGCTGGCCTCGACTTGGCGGCCGTCGAAGTAAGTGGCGGTCTCCTGCCAGTGGTCGTTCGAGTACTCGTGGTCGTCCCAGATGGCGATGACCGGAAAGAGCTCATGGACCCGCTGCAACAGACGGTCCGAACGATAGGTGCGGTAGAGTTGCCGGTAGTTGTCCAGGCTGGCGGCAGCGAAATACGGCGCTTCGGCCGAGCCGAGTTCAATCGCGCCCGCCTCGTCCGCGAACTCGATCTGGCGCGTGCCACCGGTCGTCTGGAAGGAGGGATCGCCGGTGGTCTCGTACACGTAATCACCCAGGTAGACCACGAAGTCGAGGTTGTCGGGCTCGTGCGTCACCAAGTGGGACAACGTGTTGTAGTACCGACCGACATAATCCTGGCAGTTGAGAAACGCGAAGCGAACCGCGGGCGACTGGTGGGGCGCGGGCGCGGTCTTGGTGCGCCCGATGGCGCTGCGGCTGGCCCCGTAGGTGAAGCGATACCAGTAGTGTGCCGGGCTGCAACCCGTTCACTCGCACCTTGACGCAACCATCGTGAACGGTTCGCGCCAGAAGCTCTGTTCGCTGCACCAGCACCGGACTGAAGTCGGGCGTGGCGGCCAACTCGAGGGTCACGGGCAGATCGGTGCCGGCAAGGGCGGCGTCCACCACGCGAGTCCACACCACCACGCTGTCGGGGAGCGGGTCACCCGAGGCGACGGATTGAGGAAAACTGGGCGTTGGCTGGGCGGTCAGCGGCGCGGCCGCGGCGAAGAGAATCAGGCCAAGGAGAGACCGTTCCGTCAGTGTCAGCATGCGCATAGTCTGGGTCGGTTACGTTCGGGGGCGTCGCCGGCTGGGCCGGGGCATCTTGCGGCGCGGATCGGCCCGCTGACCCCGGCCCGCAGCCCATGCGCCGGGAAGCAGAATGGCACCTCGTGGTTACGTCCGCGTGGGCACTGCGTGACGTTTGGGAGAAACCAGGCTGGCACCCCAACCGATCGGTACCCCCAGGCATCGTCACCGGAACGTCACGACGGGGAGCTGGACGACCGACCGCCGTCGCGTTCACGTATTGGACCGGTATGTTCAGCCTCCCTTCGCTCTGGCGCACCCTTGCCGCACTCACCGCCGCCACTTGCAGTCCCGGGCAGGGCTGCTTCAGGGCGAGCGCCGCGGAGACGTCGGAGAACCACCGGGAGTTGGATCTCACCCGGCGGGTGGTCATGACGGCGCCGGCCGGCACGCTCTACTGCCAGATCAACCCCGGCGGTCTCACCGTCCTACCGAATGGGCGGGTGCTGACGCCCCGCGGTCGTCAATGGCTCGTCGAACCGCATCCCTACGGCATGGTCCTGGCGCCCGACGCCCGCGTCCTGATCACCGCCAACAGCGGGACCGAGCCGTTCTCCTTCTCCATCCTCCGGAACCCGCTCGAATCGCAGCCGCAACTCGACTCGATCCCCGAGGGTGTCAAGACAGATGCCGGGGTGTTGAACGCCTGTTTCATGGGCCTCGCCGTTCCGGCAGCGCCGGCGACGACGCATTTCTACGCTTCCGGCGGTGACGATGGCACCGTGATGGTCTGGGATTACGTGCGGCGCGAGCGGTTGCATACGATGCCTCTCAACGGCGTCTTCCGGGACCGAGACTGGCAGGACAGTTACACGGGAGACCTGACGTTGACGCCGGACGGTTCGCGTCTCTATGTGGTGGACCAGATGAACTTCCGGGTGGTGGGCATTGACACACAACGCCGCGAGATCATCGAAGTCATTCCCGTGGGCCGCTATCCCTTCGGCATCGCGTGCGCGCCCGACGGAGCGAGGCTGTATGTGGCGAACATCGGGATGTTTGAGTACAGCGCCGTCGCGGGCTTCGATCCGCAACGGTTCGCGGAGACCGGTCTCTCGTTTCCGCCATTCGCCTACGGCTCGAAGGAAATGCGGGAAGGGACCCAGGTGGACGGCATCCGCGTCCCCGGCCTGGGCGAGGCGAACGCGGAGGAGTCGGTCTCGGTGTACGCGATTGACATTCGAGAACCGGGGCGCGGCCGGGTGATCGCGCGGGTCAAGACCGGGGTTCCCGTGGGCGAGCCCGTGGAAGGCATCCCCGTCTTGGGCGGCGCCGCGCCGAACTCCACGGTATGTGACGGCCGACGGGTGTTTGTCTCCAACGGGAACAATGACTCGATTTCGGTGATCGGGGCGCGCACCCACCAGGTCGAGGGCGAGATCCCATTGCGCCTGCCACCGCCCCTGGACCGGCTGCGTGGGATCATCCCGTTTGGCCTGGCGCTGTCATCCGATGGCCGGCGGTTGTATGTGGCGGAGGCCGGCATCAATGCGGTGGGGGTGATCGACACCGAGACACTCAAGGTGCTGGGCCATATCCCCGTGGGTTGGTTCCCGAGCAAGGTGGCCGTCTCGCCGGACGGAACGCATCTGTTGGTCGCCAACGCCAAGGGGTTCGGCGCGGGGCCGAACGGCGGGCCCGGGGTGGACTTGGGTGGACGCTCCGGGATCGGCAACCTGATGCGGGGCACGGTCTCCATCCTCAAGCTGCCGCTGGACAGTCAGTTGCCGGGGGAGACGGCGCAGGTGATCGAGAACAACGTGCGCCTTGGCCTGGCCCGGCCTTGGGAGACCCCGGAGCGTAATCCCGTTCCACCCTATCGGGGCGCCTATGACTCGCCGATCCGGTACACGGTGTTCATCGCCAAGGAGAACCGGACCTACGACCAGGTCTATGGTGAGCTCGCGGGCGGACGCGGAGAGCCCAGTCTGGCGGACTTCGGCCTGGATGCCACCGTGCGTTCGGAGCAGCGTCCGGACGATGTGCTCGAGCACGTGAACGTGATGCCGAACCACCAGGTCCTGGCACGCCGGTTTGCCGCTTCGGACAATTTCTACTGTGATTCGGATCACTCGGCGGACGGGCATCGCTGGTTGCAGGGCGTCTATCCGGGTGTCTTCTGCGAAACGAGCACGGCCGCTTCCTATGGCGACCGGCGGCGCCATCTGCTCGAGTCCACCGCGCCGGGCCGTCTCGCCGTGACGGGTGCCTCGGCCGGCTTAATCCCCGAGGACTATCTGGAGGCGGGCAGCTTGTGGGACCACTTCGCGCGACACGGCGTGGACTTCTTCAATTTCGGCCTCGGCTTCGAAATGCCGGGCGTAGCGGAGGACGGCGGGGTGGCGTTCAAGCTCACCGGCGTCAAGATTGCGGCGAACTATCCGTTGCCCGCCCCGCTATTCGAACGGACCTCCCGCCGTTTCGCCACTTACAACACCAACATCCCCGACCAGTTCCGGGTGGACATGTTCGAGTTGGACCTGCAGGAGCGCTGGCTGTCGGGACGCGAACCCTTCCCGCGGATCATCACGATGTCGTTGCCCAATGACCACGGGGCCGCGGAACGTCCGAGGGAGGGCTACCCCTACTTTGCCTCCTACATGGCGGATAACGATCTGGCCTTGGGCCGCGTGGTGCAGCGGCTGAGTCACACGCCCTACTGGAAGGAGATGGCGATCTTCGTCACCGAGGACGACGCGCAAAACGGGCGGGATCATGTGGATCATCATCGCAGTCTCTGCCTGGTCATCAGCCCCTACGCCCGCCGCGGTCATGTCTCCCGCGTGCATACCTCGATTCCTTCGATCCTCAAGACCATCAACCTGATTCAGGGCCTGCCCTCGATCAACCAGTACGACGCGATGGCCAGCGATCTGTCGGACATGTTCACGGCGACCCCCGACTTCTCCCCGTACGAGGCGGTCGCCGTGCATCCGCGGCTCTTCGATCCGGCCCGCGCCTATGACCCGCTGGACGAGGAGTTCAATTGGGAAGCGGTGCAGGATTACCCCCGCATGGACGACCCGGAACTGCTGCGCCGCTGGATGCAGGAAGATGCGGCCCGGCGGACCCCAGTGGATGGTGCTCCGCCAAGCTCCGCGCCCTTCCGGCCACGGTAGGCATCCCTGGCGCCACCGCCACCTACCGCGCCGCGCCTCACCCCCCAGTCGCCGTCACGTTCGGCCCATTCCTCCCACGCGGAATCCCGAACCGCCTCCGCTGTCCGGCGCACCGTGTCCCAACTGCCCCGTCGCCGCCGTCGCACCGCGATTGGCACCTTCGTCGCCTCCGTCTGGCGCGTTTGCTTCCGGTCCGCTTCGCTCCAACGGCGCCGCCGCAAAGGCGCGCCGTCCCGCCACGTCATCCCAGTGGGTCCTGCACTCGCCCTGCAACCGATCCACCCGCAGCCCACCCTGGTCGCTTCGACGGCGCCTGCAAGTACGCTGGGTAACCGCTCCATGAAGATGGGTTCACGGCGGCCCCCCCCCCCGATTCATGACGCGTGGCAGATCGCGCGGGGATATTCGACTCTCGCGGGCCGTGAGGGGACTGCTTGCCCGGGCGAGCGGGCGGTATCAACCAGGGACTCTCCAATAGCCGGGACTGACCCCTTTGCCGTGTGCGCGTTGCGTTACGCTTGCGGAGAAAGCGGCCCGAGGACTCAACCCGCGAGCACCGCGAGGCGCCGCACCGGTCTTCGGGTCAGATCGTCCCGGACCACGAAATGGAGAATCCGGGAACCCGAGGGCCGTTCCTCGATCTGGCAGCCGGGGGCAACGCGCCAAGCCAGTTCCTCCAGTCCGGATTCGAACTCCTCGCGGTTCAGCAGCCCGAGCCGTCGTTCCCGGCAGAGCTTACGCAGTTCCTGCAGCAGAGGTTCCGCGTCCACCGTGTGCGGACCATCGGACCGCCGGGACGCGGCCCCACGTTTGGATCGGGACATCGCCTGCATAGACGAGCGGCAGTATGGAGGAGGGCCGTGACACGGCGCCGACAGGCGCGTGAACATTCCGTGACGAGCGCGACGGCTGGCGGTCTGGCCGGACCCTCCCGGAGCGGATGTCACTCCGAGGGAAGATCGCCTCGATCGACTGGCACCCGAGTGCCCCCACCCGGTACCCGCCCCCATTTCAGCCCCACTCCCCTGCCCTGCTCCACCGCCTGCCAGTACGCGTCCTTCACGGCTTCATACAGCCCCGGTAAACCGCGCGCATCGCGATCCCGATCCACTTCGATCCACACCGTCGGCGGCGGGGGCTTGGGCGCGACCAGGAACTTCGGTCCCCATTCGCGAATGACCCGGGTGACCGGGCGATCGGTCCCATCCGGGTTGAGGATGCCATAGTCGCTCTGCTCGTTGAGCCGGTACCCGCCGGGATACCACCAGAAGAAGATGCCGTCGGCACCCGACTCGACGAGCATCCGGTAGAAATCGGCATAGTAACGCGCGGTGAACTCGAGCTTCTGGGGGCTGGGCTGGCGCCGCGGCTTGTCCCAGGCATCGAAACCCATCTCGGCCCACAGCACGGGCTTGGCCGGATCGCAGAGGCGGGCGTAGGCGGCCGTGAAGTGGCCGGGGCGAACCTGGGCCCAGGCCCCGATCCGCCCGTAGGCCTCCGGTTCCCAGATGTCCACGGCGTCGCGCAATCCATAGAGGTCGTAGGGCAGGAGCTGCGGCTGGTTGAAGGTCGGATCGCCCGCGTATTGCATCCGGAAGCTGACCGGGTGATGTGGGTCAATCGACTTCACCAGACGCCGCGCCTCGGCGTACTTCGCGGCCAGCAACTCGTCGAGGAAGAGGCGATAGTCCGCCACGAGCCTCCGCCACGGCCCGTCGCGGGTCAGAGACTCCACCGGCGGCGTCAACAGCGCCTCGGACCCCGCCCCTCCTCCTTCGTCCTTCGAACTTCGCCCTTCGTCCTTCGCCCTTCGCGCTTCGTCCCACGCTTGCGCGGCCGCCTCGATCGATCCGTACCGCGCGTGCACCCAGTCGTTCCACGGTCGGGTGTAGTGCTTCCGCTGATAGGCTTCGTCGTAGTGACTTGGTTCCCAGGCCAGGTCATAGGCGAACACCGTGTCGTTGCCGGCCAGGCGACAGCGTTCGATGATCTCCTTCACCTCCGCCCAGCGGAAGTCCATGGGCGTGCCCGGCCGCAGGGAGAGATTGACCTTGAGTCCGAGCGCCTCGCAGCGGCCGACGAAGTCGAGCAGGTGCCCCCTGGCCAGCGAGCGGTGGTAGACGAACGCGCTGACCGCGTTCAGGCCCATCGCCCGGATCCGTTCCAGGTCCCGCTGGATGATCTCCGGATCGTACGCGCCCCGATCCAGCCAATGCTCGAAGGTGTCCCCGGCCACGCCGATGCCCGAGGAGGGCAGGTAGTTGACCCCATGCGCCTTCCAGGGCTGGCCATCGAGCCAGAAGCCGCCGTCGCGGGCTTCGATGAAGCGCGGCTCCGCCTTGGGCTGGATCAGCAGGATGTCGTGACCCAGGGTGTCGAGGACGTCACGACCTTCCCGGAGGATCGCGCAGGCTTTGTGGATCACTTCGCCGGGGTAGTGCACGCGGGCCCGCCATTCCTTCGTCACCGCGGCTCCGGCCGGCAGCGAGAACGTCCAACGCCGGGGAACCGCCGTGCCCCCGTGGTTGGCGGCGTAACTCTCCGCTTGGAGTGTCAGGATGAGTTCGGGCGTCGGCTGCTTCCCGAAGTTCACGACGGTCGCCCCGAGGCGGTGCTCGAGCGGCGGGTAGCCCACGGGGTTCGTAAGCGCGAAGCACGCGAACTGGTCCGCTCCTCCTTCCACCAGGAACACCCCGCGCTTCAGGCGAGCCAGGAGTTGGGAAACCCACGAGCGAACGTGGACCGAGTCATAGAAGGCAGGTTCCACGGGCGTCAGCAAAGCCCAGATGCCGCCGTGGAATGGCGGCCGCCAGTGCACCAGCAGGGTCCCCACCGCCCCCCGCAGCTCGGTCGAGTCCTCGCCCGCCCAAGCCTCGATCATCGGCATCCAGCGAAAGGCGCGGCCCTGGTCAAACCCAACACCGCGGGGACGAGGATGCAGGGCCACCCAAGCCGGCTCATCGATGGCGAGGCCGGTGAAGTGCGTGAAGGGCGCGACGAACCCGGCCGGCCTCAGCGTGGCGGGTCCGGTCACCGGGTAGCCCATGTAATCCGGCGCGAAGGACTCGAGTCGCGGGAGGTCTGGCTCGAGCGGTGGCGCCGCGTCGCCGAACGGGTTGGGAGCGGTCCCCAGCCCCGCCAGCCAGTACTCGTGCGGGCCGGGTTCAATCGCGTTATGCGACAGCGCCAACCCCACCGTGAATCGTGCCACGGCGCGAACGTTCAACCGGTCCCCTGCCCCACCCCGCCCGGCGCGCGGTTCCCAGGCCTTGAACGCCTCGGGCGTCAGCGCGTACGACTGCCAGTTTGTGCTGAGATTGACGGTGGCAATCCAGCGTGAGCCGTCGGTTTCGATCCACTCGACGGCGAGTTGGTGGGTGCGCGGACCGCCCCGGGCACGGAAGCACGTGAGGGTGTGCCCAGCCGGAAAGGGCACGGGCAGCGCCGCCGGCTCGACGAGATCCCAACTGGTCAAGTCCGCCACGGTGACATGGAGCGCGGCGTCCCCGGTGTCGGTGACGATCTCGCGATGGGCGGGTGACTGCGGGGCGTTCGTGCGCCGCCGCCACTGCCGGAGGTCAACCTGCGAGAGGTCGAACCAGGGGGTCGCTGGAAGCCGCTCGGTCAGGGTGGCCTCGTAGGTCTCACGCGACAGCCACTGGTCTCCGAGTCGAAAGCGCGGTTCCGCCCAGCCCGGCAATCCCAGCGCCAGCAGATCACCGCCCTGGCGAAGGTAGCCTTCGATGGTCGCGACGGCCTCGACCGGCAGGATCCGCGCGTTGGGGATGGCGAGGAGGTCGAAGCGATCCGCGTCGAGGACCGTCGTGTTGGTGAGCGCCGTACTGCTGAGCTGTTCGACCGTGTAGCCCGCCGCCCGCACCTGTTCGGTGACGAGCCCGACCAGTTGCGCGTTGCCCCCGGGGACGTCGGCTTGCCATACCGCCGCCCGGTACGGGACCTCGCCAACCCCGCCCTGCAAGTTCGCAGCGGCCAACGCGGCGGTGAGGAGCATGCCCCAGGAGTGAACCGTCCGGACGAAGGAGCGCATGGCGAGAGCCTACGCACACGCTGGGCAACCGAGAAGCTTCGCGAAAGGCTTCGCAAGTCGTCGGACCTCGCGGAGCGTCTGGAGAGTGCGTGCGGTTGACCGCCGCTTTGCGTAAGGGGCGAGGGGGGCGAACGAAAAGCGGTGCTGGAAGACGCCGCACTCCAAACGCTTCGCGCCTGGCCGCGGTCCGGGGGCTCGCGCCAGCGTGTGGCGTGCGAGCGCTCCCGTTCTTCCCGAAGCGGCGTGCCTTGCGCTAGGCTTCGCGCATGCCAATCGACAAACCTCTCCAGGATCGGGTCGCAGTGATCACCGGCGCCAGCCGCGGTCTGGGACGCGCCATTGCGCTGGCGCTGGGCGAACAGGGAGCTGCCATGGTCTTGCTGGCCCGGGACCGTGTGCGCCTCGAGTCCGTGGTCGATGAAGCCCGCGCGATGGGCGTGTCGGCCGAATGCCTCGTCTGCGATGTGACCGCTGAAGACCAGGTGGCAGAGGTGCACAACCGAATCCGGGAACGCTTCGGCCGCGTGCACATCCTCGTGAACAACGCGGGAACCAACGTGCGCAAGCCGATCACTGAATTCACGCTGGCCGAGTGGCGCCAGGTCTTGGACACCAGCCTGACCGGCGCCTTTCTCCTGTGCCGCGCTCTGATTCCCCTGATGCAGGGGGCGGGGTACGGCCGTATTCTCAACCTGACCTCGATCATGAGTCATGTCGCGCTGGCGGGGCGCTCGGCTTACGCGGCGAGCAAGGCCGGGTTGTTGGGCTTCACCAAGGCACTGGCCCTTGAGCTGGCGCCGTCCGGGATCACCGTGAACGGCATCAGTCCCGGACCCGTGGCCACCGAGATGAACCAGCCGATCCTCGCCAACCCGGCCTTGCACGAGCAATTCACCTCGCGGATTCCGCTGGGCCGTTGGGGCACGGAAACCGAGATTGCGCGGCTCGCAGTCTATCTGTGTTCGGCCGATGCCGGCTGGATCACCGGCACCGACGTCCTCGTCGACGGCGGTTGGACCGCGCAGTGACCGTAGGAGTCGAGGTGACGAGACTCACACCCTCCGGTAGGAGTCGAGGTGACGAGACTCACGCAAGGCCGCGCCTCCGGCACAATGACCGTAGGAGTCGAGGTCACGAGACTCACGCAAGGCCGCGCCTCCGGCCGCCTGGCAGAGCCTCCTGACGTCGGCTCCTACGGGTGTGGGAGGGGGCGTGGCGGGCCGGTTACTTGAGAACCGCGTCGTGGAATTCCTTCCAGTCGTCGAGGTTGTTCAGGTTGATGGCATCGCGAGGTCCGTCCGCGAGGCCGCTGGCGTCGAGGATGCCCTTGCGGGTGGCGTCGTCGTGGTTGTAGCCGGTGATCGCGGCGTTCAGCGCGCTCACCGAGGCGGCGTCGAGCTTGACGCCGGGCTGTTGACGGATCCACGCCTCGAACTGGGGATAGGTCGGGCGCCGGGAACGAATGAACTCAAGTACCGCCTCGCGTTGGAGCCCCAACCCGTCGATCACCATCTGATCGTAGCCGTGCCCGCAGCCAGGATAACCGTCGGCAAGCTTGCCGGCCGCCTCGAGGGAGCTCTTGAGCCAGAGCCGCGGGAGATGCAGCACGCCGAGGGGACCCGCCACGCCGGAACTGATCAAGGGAACGTATTTCGTGCTCATGATGCGATCTTGTATCGATGAATGGTTTCGCTTCCGATTATGCCGGTCGAGACGCTGCCCCAGCCGCCCCCGGTGAGGCAACGCTTTTTCGCGGAGTTTTGCGCCCCTCTCGCACCCCTGCCGGGGTGCCCGCGGGGAATGCCCGCGGGGGGGCCGCGTTCGCGGGGGTCCGGAGGTCTCCGCGCTGCGCCGACCTCCGGCTACCATCCGGCAACCCTCCGGGTTGGGACCTGCCACACCGCGCGCGCACCGGAGGTCTCCGCGCCGCTCCGACCTCCGGCTACCATCCGGCAACCCTCCGGGTTGGGACCTGCCACACCACGCGGCCACCGGAGGTCTCCGCGCCGCTCCGACCTCCGGCTATTGGCGGAGCCGGAAATAGGCGGGGGCGTCCGTGGCGGGCAAACGCACGCGGTTGTCGTTGACCCCGCCGACGGTTTCCCATGCGGCGGGCCGCAAGTGGCGACTGCGTTCGAGCACGAAGCCCGACCACCCCGCCCCCCAGCTCACCAGGACCTGCCCGCCCTCCAGCCGCGCACTCAGTTCGGGCCGGGGCGGCTGGCCGGCCTGGACGGCCTTCTCAGGCTCGGGATGAACGGCCGATTCCAGCAGTTCGAGCCGGCCCCAAGGCGGATCGTCCTCCAGTGCCCACGTCCAGCGGAGACGCAGCCAGCCGAGGTGCCAGCCGTCCGGACGCCGCAACCGGATGCCAAAGAGACCTTCCTGGGGCTGGGCGAAACCCGCGGGCTTGAGGAAGCCGGTGATCTCCCCGCCCCAACACGTCAAGGGTCCACACCATTCCTGCGTGGTGCGACTCACGATGCCCACGCCTTCCGCCGCGAACGCCGGGCGAACCGGTTCCGGGAGGTTCCAGGTCCAGTAAGGGCGCGGAGCCAGCGGCGGCGTCGGTTCTATGGTCTGACCAGGCGAGAGCTTGCAGTCCTGCAGCAGGGCGTCGTCCTGACTCCACACCCGCACATAGACCTCCACATGCGCCTCGGGGTAAAGCGCCTCGATCTCGTCGTCCTGATGGTAGAAGGCGACTCCCTGGCCCTGCAGGGCCCGCCAGTGGTTTTCGGTGCGGAGGCGTTCGTGGCTGAAGTCGGGCACGCCATCCTGGTCCACGTCCACGGGTCGCTTCCAATCCTCCGTCACCTCGCAAGTTCCGCTGGGGTCGACAAGCCACGACACGAGAATGCGCTCGGGCACCGGCGCACACGGGCGCGTGGTCGGGACCGCGGCAAGAGTCACCTGCCGCGGCGGCGGCTCCGGCGGCGGAGGAAGTTCAGGCAGCGGGGCGAGCGAGACGATACCGGGAGGTTCTCCGCGGGCGGTGTTGGCGGGCACGGTGGGCTGAGGCATCAGGACGTAACCGCGCGGCGTACCGGCGGCGAGGGCGGTCCCCACGATCCAACCCTGCTCGTTGACGTCTTCGGCGGTGACCAGGATCCAGTCGTACGGAAGCCAGCACTGGTGCGGGTCGTTGAGGTTGATCATGGCACTGTAGATGCGAATGATGCCCGAATCGGCGGTGAGCATCCAGGCGCGTGGATAACCGGTGGGCGTGGTCCAGCCCGTGCCCACGATCGTGGTTCGCATGCCGGCCGTGCTTGCGGCCAGCGCCTCGCTCTGGCCGGGCGAATTGCTCCAGTTCCAGCTCTCCGGCATGATCGTCCCCAGGACCGTGGGCCGGCTCTCGCCGGCCCACCACAGAACGGCCCGGGTTTCCCGCTGCCAGTTGCCGAGCCGGTAGGCCATGGCATCCGTCGCCCCGACCGCATGCCCAGTCTCATCGGTGCCTTGCGCCGTGTTGTCAGTGAGCGAGACACCATTGGACGGCTGCGGCAGGCGCAGTTCGCTTGCCCCGCGGGTGGCGGGAGTGAGCACCCCTTCCGTCCGGAAGGCGCGCCAGGCCGGGTTACCCGCCAGGGTGACGCGTGTCTTGCCCACGGTCAGGCCACGGTTGTTGACCGAGTAAGCGTAGCCGGGTTCCAAGGGCTCGAACCCGCCCAGGTCGGTGACGGTCCAGGAGGTGTCCGCACCCGACCACTGCAGGGGACGAGTTCCATCGCGTCCTTCCTCAACCGTCGGCGCGAAGCCGACAATGAAGCGGCCCGTCGAGGCGATGTCCTGGGCGGTGCTGGGGCCGGACGCGTTCGCCGTGGGCAACGCGACCCATTCGCCGGCGGGGGTTTGATAACCGGCTTGGCGGCCGAGAACACCCGCGAGTCCGCCGCGCTCGTCCACGCCGTAAACCACGGAGTCAACACCCGGTTCGCCAAACGGGATCATCGGTCCCAGTTCCGGCCACGGCCATACGCCGCCCCGGTCGAAGACCGGTTGCGGCCCCGGCGTTTCGCTGGCGGTTTCGTAACGCGAGAAGCCACCGAACCGGAGGCCGGCCGGCGCGGTGGCCGCGTTCAGCGCATAGGCGGCATCGGCCACCGGCAGAAGCCGACACCGTTCGGCATCCGCCGGCGAAATCCGACGTTGAATCGTCTCCGGCAGGCGGGTCACAGGTGGCGTGAGATCGACGTCCGTCATCGACCAACGCACCTCGAGGGGCGGGGCCACCGCCTCCCCAGCCGAGAGCGACAACCTCGTGCCGGTCCGCGTCCGGATCGAGACTGTCCCGTCGGAGTCAGGCGAGCTACCCGCGTCCAGGCCATCGTCACACACGACGAGCATTTCGTCGGTGAAGCGGTACAGGCGATACGTCGGCCCGTCCCACAGGGCGACGGCGGCTTCACCTCCCGGGCCCCGGGTCACCCAGCGAGCGGGCGGGGCCACGGCGTAGCCGCGGGGAACCAGCCGGAAATAGGCGGCCTCGTGCTCGACCCAATCCTGGTTGGCGGATCCGGCGGTCGGTTTGACTCGCACCGTCACCTCGCTCTGCCCCGGCGGGATGACCAGAGTCCATTGTCCGTCCGAAGTCGGGGAAAGCTCATACCATGCTTCCGGAGCCGCCCAGTGGTTGGTGTACAGATCATAGTCGTAGTCCAAGGCGGGCGGAGGAAGCGCGGGTCGCGTCACTCCGCTGGTCACGGCCTGGAGCACCACGGGCAGCGCGTCGGCGGTGGGTCCCGTGCGGCTGATGCGGAGCAGGCCGGGGTAACGCCGTCGATCATCCGCCACATCCGCCGTACGCTCGAATCGCACGGTGGTGCCGCGCAACACTTCGCCCGCGGTCCAGGCGATGTCCGCTGCTTCCAGCGCTTCGACGGGCGGCAACGGCCCGTCGGTTCCGGCCGGAGCCAGGAGCAGGGTGAGCCCTTCCCATCCGTCGGGCTCAAGCGGCATGTAGGTGAAAATTGCCTCCTCGCCGGCGACCGTCTCCGGTCCAAGCTCGCTCGAGGCGCCCGCCAACGTTGCCACGCGGAGCCGGAGCCGTGGGGCGCCGCCGACCACGGGGGAACTCGAGCCACCCTGCAGGACGCTGGGGTGATTCACGCAACGCCCGCGGACCCGCACACGTCCGTCCTCGAGCACCTCCGGACGCGCCATCTGGACTTCCTCGACGCCCCGGAGTTGACCCGTCCCATCCACGAGCGCCCGGACACGCATCACCCGCCCGTAGGGGATGAAGTCGGGTGCCGCGGTCGGCGGGGCAGCCAAAGCGCTGACCGCCGCGGTGGGTACAGCCGGCAGCGGCACTGGTTCCTGGAAGTCCAGGCTCGCGCTCGAGAGCCAGTTCGTCCCCGTCTGGAAGTTCGGTCCGTGATAACAGTTCTGGCCCGTGACCGGGTGGTGGGAAGGCCGGAACAACGGGCGCCAGATAGCCAGGGCCGTGTTCGTGGGATCCGGCTCATAAAACTGATCCAGCGGCCAGGTGGTAAACCGGTTGTTCACGAACCGGATCTGGTCGGCACCGCCCACCAGCATTCCCGCCGCATAGCCGGGCGTCACCCTTCCTACCGGCAGGCTGGGGTCGGACACCGGCAGCCAGTTGGTGTAACCGCCCGCGCCGGTGAACCGCCACTCGAAGCTGCTCGATTCCTGGCGCCAGGGCACGGCGCGCAGTCGAACCGCGTTGGCAGCGACGGTGATGTTGGTGAACAGGTACGTGCCCCCCAGACCCGCACCCCGGGCCGGCACGCCGACGTTGGCCAGGAGTTGCACATCGAGGACGATATTGTTCGTGAGGTCGATGTTCCGCAGCGGCGCGCCGTCCCGGGCCGTGTCGTTGTTCATGCCCAGGGCGGTTCCCACCACGACGTTGTCATGGAACGAAATGGCGGCCGAACTGGCGGTCGCAAAGGCGATGTCGTTGCCCGCCCCCCGCACCTGACACCGCCGCACCACGGCCACCCGGTTGGTGTAGAACCAGCCGGGACCGCTCAGGCCGGGTGGGTTCGGCGTCGCGACGACGATGGCCGAGCCGTAGCCCCCTCGCACCACGTGGAAGTCGCTGACCTCGCAGTCCTCGATAATCCACGCGGGCTGGGCTGCCGCGCCGTAGCGGAACGTCGGGATGTCCACCCACAGCGGAAAACACTCCCGCTGGGTGGAGCGGAAGCGTGGCAGGGGCGCCACGCCATTCGCCCCGCAATGGCGGATGTGCACGTTCTGGATCCAGCCGGTGTTGGCGCGGACGATGAGTGCTTTGAGCGTGAAGCCCAGTGTGTAGGCCGGGCTGGCGCACGTGTTGGTGGCCGCCCACGCCGGCCAGTTCGCGTCCAGGACCAGGTCGTGTGCCTCGAAGGAGTCGAGCTCCAGGGAGAAATCCAGCAGCGTGGACTCCCAGGTCGGACCCCGGAACAGACCCGCGCCCGGGCCGGGAACCTCGTAGCGGAGGACCGGCCGTTCCGGCGGGTCCGCGGCCCGGAGTGCGAGCCGACGCGAAGAGTAGTCGGCGGCGGCGAGGGCGAACCGCTCGATGGCATACACGTTCGTCAGGCCGGCCGTGCGGAGGTGGAGCACGACCTCGGGGTCCTGCGGTGCCTTCGGATTGTCGCGGATCAGCGCCTGCACCTCGGCGGTGCTCCACGGCAGCGGTTGGGCCCAGGAGTTCACGGTTGGCGTGCTGCCGTTGGGGGGTGTCCCGGGTGGCGCGAGCCAGTACTCGGCCCCAGTGGCAGCGCACAGCACGAAGAGCGCGAGTGCTCCGGCCACCCACCAGAGTGGCATGGCCCGCGCCAGCCGTGGGGCGGAGGCGTCCGGCCATCGTTTCCATGAACCGCCCGGTAGGGGCACCGGGCCTGCAACAACCTGTAGGCCGGGTCCCCCGACCCGGCGGGGAGGGTTCATGGGCACGGCCACGATTTCTGGCGAGTTCACGCTCGGGGCGCTACGCGCTCGTACACCGATTGACAAGCAGAAACGGCCGGAAGAAACGGCCGGACAGGCGTGCCGTCGTGACCTGCACCGTCCGCGTGCCGGTCACCGGTCCGATCGTCGGCCTCCGTCGCGTTGCGGGCCCCGCACCGCGCCCGTGCCGACTCACCGCGCCACCGGGATGACCTGCTCCGGCGGCAGATCGCCCGTGCGGACGACCTCGTAACGCCGCGGCACCGGGCGCTTCAGTTCGGCAATCGCGGCTTCAAGCTCGGCGAGTTCCGGGTCGGTGGTGATGACGTCCGGGGACGCATCAGCGGACGGCGAGGTCAGCCGCGCGAGGCGGGCGTTCTTCCTCACGACGGCTTGCCGCAGCCGCTCGGCCTGCTCCCAGGAAGGGCCGCGGGCGATGATCTCGTAGCGAGCCCAGTCCAGGTGAGTGCTCCGCAGGATCGGTTCGCCATCCACCCGCAGCACGTACCTGCCCTCGTTGAGCCGGGGCAACTGGATGTAGCGATGCGGCTCGTCCTCCGCGGTCAGGTCGAAGTCCGGCAACGGGCTGGGCAGGGGCAATCGTTCCTCGGTGAAGACCACCACCACGTGGTCGTCCTGCCGCGAGTGCGAATGGATTTGCGCCCCGAACCCGCCTTCGCGCCATTGGCCGTCCCCCATCAGGCCGAACCGCCAGTTGGTCGAGGGCCAGCGAAGGCCTCGTTCCAGCGCGAACGCCAGCCGCCGCAACCCGTAGGCCGTCGGCCGCACGCTGTCTTCCGTCAGGCGAGGTCCGCTCGGCCTGCCTTCCTTCCCGTTTGCGAAAGACGCCATCACATCACGCTGGCTGAACAGGAAGAAGTCCACGAACTCCACCCCCCGGTTGGTCGAGATCTGCCAGGCGGTGTCGGCAAAATGAAGTGCCTGCGCGTTGCGGTTGGTGACCTCGGCCAGACCGTCCCCGGGCGGCGGCTCGTAGCTGAGCGGGCTCATCATCACGATGCGCGGGCGGTTCTCCGGGTCGATCGCCAGCACGCCGTCGAGCACGCGGGCGTAGACGTTTGAGAAGGCCGGTCGCGCTTCGTCCCCCCACCACGCCGCCGCCGTCCCGTAGCTCAACAGCACCACGCCCGGCCCGCTTGCCCGCACCTCGGCCAGCAGGTGTGTCAGCCACTCCGCACTCGCCTCCGCCGGCCGTGGGTCAGGATCCCGCAACCGGTTGTGCGGGCTGGTCGACAGGTTGCGAAAGGTCAGCCGCCGGTCCGGATACTGCGCCTGGATCCGCGTCTCGAGGTAACCGTGCTCGGCTTCCGCCTCGAAGAGGGCGTCCCCCAACCACACCACGCGTTCGCCGGGTCGGAACTCGAACGGCGGCCGCGGGGGAGGCCGATGAACGGGGCGTCCGCCGGGCGCCGGGCTTGCGGGAGCGTGCTGCGGCAACCGCAGGGGTCCGACAGGTTGTTCGGGCATTCCCCGGGGCGGCGGGGGGCGTGGCGTAAAGAGGTCGGTCACCGGGTCCGTCACGGTCTGGCCGTGGACAGGCCGGCTGCCCAGCACACATATCAGGAGCAACAGCCAGGTATACCAGCGCATAGCGGCGCCATTTCATACCGGGCGCACGTGGAACGGCAACTCAGCTCTGAAATCCAAGAAAGGGCCAGTGTTCGCCAAAATCGGTAAAGCCGGACCGGCCGGAGGATTCCTAGCTTCGCTCGGTGATCCACAACAATCAGCCCGGAGGCCGGGGTGCACTCCGGAGCGCGAGGAAGTCGCGCTCCCGCGCTTCCCGCGCCCCGGCGCTGCCGGTCCCGAGTGCCCGATGAACGACCGCAGGCTGGCCTTCATCTACGCCCCGGAGATCGAAGGGTTGAGTTACCCGCCGGACTGCCCCTTCAAGACCGAACGCTCGACCCTCACCCGGCGCCGGCTCATCTCGTTCGGCTGGCTGGGCTTGCCCAACCGCGCCGAGGTCGCGGCCCACCCCGCCACGCGCGCCGAGCTCGGCCGCCTCCACTCGGACCGCTACCTCCAGGAACTCGAGCGGGCCACGGCCGGCGAACTCACCCCCGAGGGCCTGCACATGGGTCTGGGGGGGCCGGACACGCCCGTGTTCAAGGACCTCCTGCCCTACGCGACCTGGGCCTGCGGCGCCGCGTTGACCGCCGCCGAACGACTTCTGGCCGGACAAGTCGACGTCGCGTTCCATCTCCTGGGTGGTTTCCACCATGCCATGGCCGAACGCGCCGCCGGCTTCTGCTACCTGAACGATGTGGCCCTCGCCTGCCTCCGCCTCGCCGAGAACGGCAAACGCGTGCTCTACCTCGACGTCGATGCCCACCACGGCGACGGCGTTCAGGCCGCGTTCTACCGGCGCCGCGACGTCTTCACCATCTCGCTGCACGAGAGCGGGCACACCCTCTTCCCGTGGGGCGGCTTTGAGGATGAAATCGGCGAGGGCGACGGGCTGGGGTTCAACGCGAACCTTTCCCTGCCCGCCGGCACCTACAACGAGGCTTTCCTCGACGCCTTCGACCGGGCCGTGTTGCCGCTGCTCGCGGCGTACGCCCCGGACGTCATCGTCCTCGAGTTGGGCATGGACACGCTGGCCGGCGATCCCTTGACGCATCTGAGCCTCACCAACCACGCGCACGAGGGCGTCCTCGAGCGGTTGCTGCGCCGGAACGTCCCGCTGCTCGTGGCCGGCGGCGGCGGCTACCACGTCGAGAACACCGTCCGCGGCTGGGCCCTCGCCTGGCAGGTCTGCGCCGGCGAACAGGACGAACATGATCTCAGCCTGGGCATGGGCGGCGTCATGCTCGGGAGCACCGAATGGGCCGGCGGCCTGCGGGACCACGACCGCCCGGTCACCCCGGAACAACGCCGCGCCGTCGAACCCGCGTTGCGGGCTTCGGTTGACGCCGTCATCCAGAACGTCTTTCCTCACCACGGCCTCCCGTCCGCTGCCAGCGCTTCCAAGCCGCCGGCTCCGGACCCGGGCCCGGCCTAGACTCTGTAATCAGTGCAAACTACGACGACCACCAAAAGGACCCAGACATGACCGATCAAAGCAAGACCGTCTCGACCAGCTCACTCCTCCAGGAAACCCGGACCTTCCCGCCCGCCGCGGACGTCGTCCAGCGCGCCTACCTCAACGCCGCGCAGTTCCAGGAGATGTACGACCGCTCGGTGAACCAGCCCGACGCCTTCTGGCTCGAGCAGGCCAAGACCCTCGACTGGGTCAAGCCCCCGACGGTCGCCCGCAAGTACACGTGGGACACCGCCGCCCGCAAGATCGAACACACCTGGTTCGAGGACGGCGTCCTCAACGTCACCACCAACTGCCTGGATCGCCACCTCGCCACCCGCGGGGATAAGGTGGCCATCATCTGGCAGGGCGAACCCGAAAACGACGTCACCCGCATCACCTACCGGCAGTTGCACGCCGAGGTCTGCAAGTTCGCCAATGTCCTCAAGTCTCTGGGCGTGCAAAAGGGCGACCGGGTCAGCATCTACCTGCCCATGATCCTCGAGCTGCCCATCGCCATGCTCGCCTGCGCCCGCATCGGCGCGATCCACTCGATCGTCTTCGGCGGCTTCAGCGCCGACGCCCTCGCGGGCCGCATCAATGACTCGACCTGCAAACTGCTCATCACCGCCAACGTCGGGCTCCGCGCCGGCAAACACATCCCCCTGAAGGTCATCGCCGACGAAGCCTGCAAGTCCACCCCCAGCATCCAGAAGGTCGTCGTGGTCAAACGCGACGACACCCCCTGCAACGTGGTCGCCGGCCGCGATGTCTGGTATCACGAGCTCATGGCGAGCGCCTCGCCGGAGTGTGCCGCCGAGCCCATGAAGGCCGAGGATTACCTCTTCATGCTCTACACCTCGGGCTCGACCGGCAAACCCAAGGGCGTCGTGCACGCCACCGCCGGTTACCTCCTCCACGTGGCCCTGACCACCAAGTACGTGTTCGACATCCACCCCGAAGACACGTTCTGGTGCACCGCCGACATCGGCTGGGTCACCGGCCACAGCTACATCGTGTACGGCCCGCTCTGCAACGGCTTCACCAGCGTGATGTTCGAGGGGGTCCCCACCTTCCCCGATGCCGGCCGCTTCTGGCAGATCATCGCGAAGTTCAAGGTCACCCAGTTCTACACCGCGCCCACCGCCATCCGCTCCCTCATCCGCCTCGGCGAGGAATGGCCCAACAAACATGACCTCAGTTCCCTCAAGGTCCTCGGCTCGGTCGGCGAACCCATCAACCCCGAGGCCTGGATGTGGTACTACCGCGTGATCGGCAAGGAGAAGTGCCCGATTGTCGACACCTGGTGGCAGACCGAAACCGGCGGCCACCTCATCACGCCGCTGCCCGGTGCGCATACCCTCAAGCCCGGCAGCGCCAGCCGCGGCTTCTTCGGCGTCGAACCCGTCGTCCTCCGTGACGACGGCACGCCGTGCGCCCCCAACGAGGGCGGCAAGCTCTGCATCAAGAAGCCGTGGCCCGGCATGATGCGCACCACCTGGGGCGACCACGACCGCTTCATCGACACGTACTTCACGATGTACAAGGACATCTATTTCACCGGCGACGGATGCCGCGTGGATCCCGATGGCGATTACTGGCTCATGGGCCGCATCGACGATGTCGTGAACGTCTCCGGCCACCGCATCGGCACCGCCGAGGTCGAAAGCGCGCTGGTCAGCCATCCCAAGGTGGCCGAAGCCGCCGTGGCACCCATGCCGCACGACGTCAAGGGCCAGGCCCTCTATGCCTTCGTGACCCTCAAGGAAGGCATCCATCCGAGCGACGAGCTCAAGAAGGAGCTCGTCCTGCATGTCCGCAAGGAAATCGGTCCCATCGCCGCCCCGGACAAACTCCAGTTCGCTCCGGCCCTGCCCAAGACCCGCTCGGGCAAGATCATGCGCCGCATCCTGCGCAAGATTGCCGAAGGTCAGCCCGATCAGATCGGTGACACCACCACCCTGGCCGACCCGCACGTCGTCGAGGTGTTGGTCAAGGAACGGCAATAGCGAAACCAGAATGGCCAGCCGGCTTGTCGGGGCATGCGCCCTGGCAAGCCGGCGCACTTCGGGTTGTGTCGCGCTCCCCCATCTGACCCTGTCCCGCCTCCAACTCGTTCCACCCATGAGCACCCGGCTCGCCTCCCCAACCCCGACCACGCCCGCGCTCGCCCCGGAAACCGCGCCCTCCCAGGAAATGGGGACCGCACCCGCCCCGGACGCAGCGGATGGCGCCCCCGCCGTCCGCTCCTCCCTCTCCTCCGTCTCCTCCTCCCACGTTCGCACCCCCCTTTCCGTCCGTTTCGCTCGCCCCGAGGGCACCACCAACTCGAAGCGCTCCCCTTGCGTTCAGGCATCGTTCACCTCCTTCGGCTACACCGGACTTTCCCTGACCGGAGGTCCCTGCGATCCCCGAAGCGTTCCGCTTCTCCCCATTCTCTCGATCTTGGCCCTCGGACATCAGACCCCGGACTCTGTCACTCCATGACCACCTCCTCTCCCACCCCTGCCGCCCTGCCGAACCGAGGCTGGACGGTCACCAGCGCCGGTCTGGGCATCAACCTGGCCCTCGGCGTCCTCTACACCTGGAGCCTGTTCAAGGGGGCCATCGAGAAGGAGTTCGGCTGGAAAGGCTCGCAGCTCAACGATCCCTACGCCCTGTGCTGCCTGGTCTTCGCCTTCGCGATGATCCTGGCCGGTCGGTGTCAGGACAAGTTCGGCCCCCGCCTCACCGCCTCGATCGGCGGCCTGCTGGTCGGTCTGGGCATGGTATTGATCTCGACCACCACGAGCTACGCCGTCTGGCTGTTGGGCTTTGGCGTGCTGGTCGGACTCGGCATCGGCTTCGGCTACTCCTCCGCCACCCCGCCGGCGCTCAAATGGTTCCCGCCGTCAAAGACTGGCCTGATCGCCGGCCTGGTGGTGGCTGGGTTCGGGTTGGCCCCGGTCTACCTGGCACCGGCGTCCCAGTTCCTGCTCGGCCACTATCAAGTCCGGACCTCGATGCTGATTCTTGGTCTGGCGTTTGTGGTGATTGTCTGTGGCCTGGCGCAGCTCCTGGTCAACCCGCCCCCCGGCTATGTCGCCGGGCCCAAACCCGCTGCGGGCGCCGCAGCGAAGCCGGCCGCGGCCAGCGCGACCCCGTCCGAAGTCCTGCGCCAGCCCACCTTCTGGCTCCTCTGGGTGATCTACTTCATCGGTGCCGGGGCGGGCCTGATGGTGATTGGCAGCATCAGTGGCATGGCCAAGACCAGCATGGGCGAACTCGCGTTCGTGGCGGTGGCCATCCTGGCCGTGGGCAATGCCGGGGGACGGGTCCTGGCCGGCACGTTGTCCGATCGGATCGGTCGGCGCTGGACGCTGTTCCTGGTCTTGGCGATCCAGGCAGCGCTGATGTTCCTCGCCATCCCGGTCACCGCCTCGAAGGACATGGCCGCGGTAGCCATCGTGGTGGTGGCCGCCCTGATCGGGGCCAACTATGGAGCGAACCTCGCCCTGTTCCCGTCGTACACCAAGGATCTTTGGGGCCTGAAGAGCTTCGGCATGAACTACGGCCTGCTCTTCACCTCCTGGGGCGTGGGCGGTCTCGTGCTCAGCCGCCTCCAGCAAACCCTCACCGCCAGCAGCGGCGGCAGCTACCGATCCTCGTTCATCACCGCCGGCGTCCTCCTGTTGGTCGGTGCCGCCCTCACGTTCCTCATCCGACCGGGGCGACCAGCGCCGACCGCGAACTGAAGGACGAGGGTCGAAGGTCGAAGTCCGAAGGTCGAAGTCCGAAGGTCGAAGGTCGAAGGTCGAAGTCCGAAGGTCGAAGGTCGAAGTCCACCACGTGGCGGGTGAGCGGCAAGCAGCGAACCAGGCAACGCAAGCCCCGGAAAGCACTTCCAGCCCTGAACTGCACCCCAGCCTCCCCAACCCAGCTTGTGAAAACTCGCAGTCAAGCAGCCCATCGTGAGAGCCCGATACCCGAAGCGCGCAGGCAACAGGCCGAAGGCGGGAGGGCGAAGTCCGAAGGGCGAATGTCGAGGGCGAAGTCGGAGGGCAAAGTCCGAAGGGCGAATGTCGAAGGGCGAAGTCGGGAGGGCAAAGTCCGGAAGGGCGAATGTCGAAGGGCGAAGTCGAGGTCCAAAGCCCACCTCGCCATTGCCCCTTCGGACTTCGACTCTCAAACTTCGGACTTCGACATTCGCCCTTCGAACTTCGACTCTCGAACTTCGGACTTCGACTCTCGAACTTCGGACTTCGACATTCGAACTTCGGACTTCAACATTCGCCCTTCGGACTTCGACTTTCATCCTTCGGACTTCACTTCGCTCTGCTCCCCGCCACGCTGTGCGCCTCGACGAACCTCACGTTCAAGGCCGACCTGGCGGTGAAAGAGACGTACGACAGCAACGTGTACCTGCAGGACGAGGAACCGGACCTCACCAAGGTGCCGCAGGCCGTCCAGCCCTTTCAGGACTCGTTCGTCACCTCCGTCACGCCGCGGGCCGGACTCGATTACCGCGCGTCGTCCGGGTTCAACGCCGCCTTGAGCTACGCCCCCGAGTTCGTCTGGTATCACGCCGAACCGTCCGAGGATCACATCGCCCATCGGAGCCTGCTCAACCTGGGCGGCAAGCTCGCGACCCTGCCCTGGCAGTTCGGCAACTCGCTCACCTACGTCCAGGGCAGTGAGGACAACCTGTACTTCGGCGCGCCCGGCGGCCCGCCGGCCATCGGCAGCATCCCCATTCGCGATCGCCGCCAACAGCTCGTCTATCGCGGCAAGGCCAGCCTGACCTGGGACCTCGACTCCTGGTTCTTCCGCCCGTCGCGTCCGGTTACTGGCATGACTTCCAGACCCAGCAGCGTCCCGACCCTGGCTACGAGAACTACATCGACCGACGCGAGCTGAACCTGGGCGGCGACTGGCCGAAGCTGGGGCCAGACGCGTGTTTATGCCGGTTACCGCTTCGGCTTTGAGGGTCCAGGGGCACCTCCTCGACTCCCCTATCATTACGACTCCGGTACCACCGCCCCATCGTCGGCATCGAAGGCCAGCCCTGGAAATGGCTGAAGGCGAACTTCGCCATCGGCGGACATCATCACACCATCCACGGTACGCCCCGGTTTCGATCCCAACTACACCCGCTGTGGGTCGACGGGGTGATCACCCTGCTGCCCACCGCCAGGACAGATGGTCCTGACCTGGAGACAGAATACCCAGCCCGCGTTTGCGAGTTCCTCAGTTTACGACGACATCACCTACGACTTCACGGCCGCCATCGGTTCAACGCCCAGTGGGCTGCCAACGCCGGGTTCCGGCTCTACATCGGCGAGTGGCTCGCACCGGTGGAGCGGGACGACTGGATCTACACCGCCAGCGCCGGGGTGAGTTATCAGCACGATGCGCACTGGAGCGCCGACCTGGGCTATTCCTAGCGACTGGGTGGACAGCAAGGTCCGAACACCGCCAGCCGCAGGTTCACCTGCCACCTCGTCTGGCTGGGCGCCCGCTACGTTCCGCTAGCAGCGCACGGAGGAGAGCGGAGCGGACCAGGCAACGATCTCTGGAAGCCGCAGGCGCCCTGCAGCCTTGGAGCCTTGGAGCCTCGGAGCTTCCCTTGAGCTTTGAGCTTTGAGCTTTGAGCTTCCGATGGAGCTGGAGCCTTGGAGCTTCCCGAGCTTTGAGCTTTGAGCTTTGAGCTTCCGATGGAGCCTTGGAGCCTTGGAGCTTCCCTTGAGCTTTGAGCTTTGAGCTTTGAGCTTCCGATGGAGCCTTGGAGCCTTGGAGCTTCCCTTGAGCTTTGAGCTTTGAGCTTTGAGCCTCCGATGGAGCCTTGGGAGCCTGGAGCTTCGCCAGAGCTTTGAGCTTTGAGCTTTGAGCTTCCGATGGGCCGCGAGCTTGGAGCTTCGCGAGCTTTGAGCTTTGAGCTTTGAGCTTCGAGCTTCCGAACGCTATTTCGTCGCGAGAATCGCCTGCAACCGCCGCAGGTCCGCGTTGTTCGGAGTCGAGACGCTGTTGATGACCTTCAGGGCGAGCGTCCGTGGGTCGCGCCACTTGAGGGCCTCGGCGTGGCCATCGGCGAAGGAGAAGTTGCAGCCGTTGTTGTGCCACATCGCCGGCAGATTCATCCAACGGTCCCCCTCGGGATTGAAGCCGAAATGGCCGTCGTCGATGCTGTTCTGGTGCTCGTCCAGGAGGACGAACGCACTCGACGGCCCGGGCCGCGTGATGTCGGCCGTCTTCCGGTTCACCTGGTAGCCGCGATACCCGCCGTGGGTGAGCCCGACGTCCTCCCCGTTCATGTAACAGTTCATCGCGTACGACCGCACCCGGAGCAGCTTCTTGCCGCCGAGCGTCGAGCGCCCCAGGTCGGCCGGACACCGGTAAATGGCGGTGGCGTCGTTGTAGCGAAAGAGCGTTCCCTTCGCGATCAGCGAGGCGTTGGTTGAATCCAGATGGTTGTCCTGCATGTAACCCAGGATCCACGACCTCGACCCAGGCCCGACATTCGGGTCGTTGGGGACGAGGTTCTCGAGGTGATCGCCGGCATACATGATCCAGCAGAGCTGCAACTGCTTCAGGTTGCCAAGACAGACCGTCTGCTGGCCCTTGGCCTTCGCTTTCGCCAGCGCAGGCAACAGCATCCCGGCGAGGATCGCGATGATCGCAATCACCACCAGCAATTCGATGAGCGTGAAGGCCGGCAGTCCCGAACTCCGGGCGACTTGGTCACGGGCGGAGCCCGAAGCTGAGGTGAGAGAGCGGGTTTTCATGGGCCCAGGCATAGAAGAGCCCGACCGTTCACGCCAGCGAAAACCGACGGCAGCACCGAAATAGGCCCCAGCCCAAACCACTCGCCGCTCGAGTGAGCGACCGTCACCGGCGACACCACAACGTGTCCGACCATCCCCTGTTGTGCCTCCGCCACCAGCAGGAACGTCAACGCATCGGCCGCCACCTCGTCCCGTGGCTAGACCTACCTCATGGTCGCCCCGTCAACACGCCTCCAAGGAAGAAGGCGAAGCCCAGAACACAATCGCAGTGGGGACAGGAGTACATGACCTCCTTCTTGACCCTGCCCACGACGTCTCTTCGGAGCTCGCGCACCTCGGATGCCAGGCTCTCCTTCGCCTTGAGGGTGACAGCCTTCTTGCAGTGCGGACACTTTGCCATGGTCGACCTTTTCTTCGGTTAATGCTTCAAGCCACTTTCACCGCCCGCCCGTGCCGGCACTCTACCATCCAACCCATCCGCGAAATCCACGTCATCCGCGGTCCGTCACGGCTCCGGACTTTGACCGCGGATTCCTCGGATGCCACGGAGGGTCGCGAGGTGATTCATCGCTCCCGCGTCAGTTCCCGCCGGGAAATCCCCTCCCCGCTGTAGGCGCCGACGTGAGGAGGCGTTCGGGGCCTCGGGGCACCGCCCCTCCGCCTCCTCACGTCGGCGCCTACAGTCTGCCGAGGTCTCATGCCGGGATAACACCTGCGGGCCCCTGCCAGGTCGGGTCGCGCCGGCCTCCCCGCCCACGGACCTGCGTGAGACTCCACCCAAGACACCCTTCAGACCACCCAAGGACGGATACGCTTCGGACGGCTCTCGGCCAGCGTTTCCTTGAAGACCTGGACATCCTCGGCGATCTCGAAATCGAACATGCCGGCGAGGACAAAGTCGGCCCCGGCTTGCAGGACGTATTGGAAGGCGCTCCGCGGCGGGATGGCTCCCGCGGCCATGGTCTTAAAGGCGATCCACGGCTTCTTGACGGCCTCCATCGTCTCGATCACAGCCTCGCAGTCCGGGCACCAGTTCGAGTCGAAGTTCAGCTTGGCGGTCGGGTAGTTCTGGTGGTGCAGGGTCTTGATATAGAAATCCGCCGGCACCTGCTTCGCCTCGCAGGCCGTGATGACCTCCAGGTTGTGCGCTCCCACGCCGCAGGGCACGCCCAACGACCGCGCCAACGTGACCGCCTCGGCCAGGAGGTCTACCCGGCCGTCATGGACCAGGGCATCGGAGCGCACCCCCCACATGTAGAGGGCGTCCACCCCGTCGGCAACCATGCTCGTGATCTGGGCGCGGAACTCCTTCAAGCCCGGTTCAATGGCCGCCGTGGGACAGATGATCCACCGGATCTTTCCGCCGCGCTTCTGGCGATACTCCTTCAGCAGGTCGAGCACCCCGTCCGCGGTGTGGATCACCAGGGCGTTGATGCCCTGGGCCTCCGCCAGCGCCATCGTCTCGAAAATCTTGTCGCGCGTGTTGTAGTGGCGCGTCAGGGTGTACACATACCGGAGATCACGGCTGTGCGCGTAATGCGTCAACAGATTGCCCCCGAGCAGCAGCCGGCTGATATCGAGGGACCCGAGCCGGCCCTTGGGCAACGCCCCGGCCGGCCCAGGGGCCGGCGGTGTGGCGGCCTGGCTCGACGGTGTGCCCGCGGTGGAGCCCAGGGCCAGGGTGGCGGAGGCGAGTAACGAACCCTTGACGAAGGAGCGACGGCTTTGAGGTGAGTCCATAGGGCTGGCGTATGTTGGTGCGGCTATAGCACCCACCCGCCAGCCCGGCAATGAGTTTCCTCAGGTGAGTCGCCTCAGCAGTGCGCGATCACTTCGATCTCGACCCGCGCCCCGCGCGGCAGGGCCGCTACTTGAATCGTGCTGCGCGCCGGATACTCCGCTGTGAAATAGCGGGCGTAGACCTCGTTCATCGCCGCGAAGTCCGCCAGGTCCACCAGGAAGACCGTGGTCTTCACCACGTTCGCGAACCCCAACTGCGCGGCCTCCAAGAGGATCTTGATGTTCTCGAGCACCCGGACGGTCTGCGCCTGAATGTCGCCCGCGACCAGTTGGCCAGTGGCGGGATCCAGCGGGATCTGGCCCGCACAGAACAGGAGGTCGCCCACGCGCACCGCGTGGTTGTACGGCCCCACGGGAGCCGCCGCGGCGGCCGGACGAAGGATGGTCTTGGTCGGCATAGGAGATCTCGCAACTCCCGCGCGCAACCTGGCGCACCGGAGTTGCCGCGGGGATCTAGCCGTCTGAGGAACGCGCGGTCAAGCCAGGTCTCCCATCCCACCGTAGGCGCCGACGTGAAGAGGCGTTTGGTGCCTCCGGGCACCGCCCCTCCGCCTCCTCACGTCGGCACCTACAGCCTCCTGACGTCGGCACCTACAGCCTCCTCACGTCGGCGCCTACAGCCTCCTCACGTCGGCGCCTACGGTGGGTGGCGGATCCCGGCGGGGGATGGATGCCCCTGGCTGAGTCTGGTGTCCCGGGCGGGCGGGTGGCGGTTCGCGAGGCCATCTTCCGCCTTTCCAACGCCAACCCGGTTCCCGTACCTTGACGCGTCTTTGGGACCATGCCCTCCGTCTTCATCAAGACCTATGGCTGCCAGATGAATGAGCGCGACTCCGAAGCGGTCGCGGCCCAGTTTCTGGCCCGGGGCTATTCGCTGGCCCCGAACGAGGCCGCTGCGGACGTGGTCCTGCTCAACACCTGCAGCGTGCGCGACGCCGCTGAGCAGAAGGCCTTGGGCAAAATGACGCAGGTGGCGGCCAAGGCGCGCAAGCGGGGGCGCAACGTGGTGCTGGGATTCCTCGGGTGCATGGCCCAAAGCCACGGGGAAATGTTGCTGCGCGAAACCCCCGGGGTGCGACTGGTTCTCGGAACCCAGAAGCTGCACCGGGCAGCCGAGTTCGCTGAAGCCCTGCGGGCGGGTCAGTCCACGTCGGTGTGTGAGGTGGGCGAGGAACCCGGGAGCGAGGCGCACATTCGCGAGCATCTGCTGGATTTTGCCGGGGCCGCCCGGCCGGTGACCGCTTACGTCAGCATCATGCAAGGCTGCAACCAGCGTTGCACGTTCTGCATCGTGCCCCAGACGCGCGGGGGAGAACGCAGCCGCAGCATCGAGGACGTCGTGGACGAATGCCGTGTCCTTGCCGAGCGCGGCGTGCGGGAGGTCAGCCTGCTGGGGCAAATCGTCACCAGCTATGGCCGGCGGGAGCTGTCAGGGCTGGACGGCAAGACCCCGTTCGTCCAATTGCTCGAAGCCGTCCATGCCGTCCCGGGCATCGAGCGCATCCGGTTCACCTCGCCCCACCCCAAGGGGTACGGAGACGATCTCGTGGCGGCCTATACGCGGCTCCCCCGGCTCTGCTCCAGCGCTCATTTGCCTGCCCAAAGCGGGAGCGACCGGATCCTCAAGCTCATGCACCGCGGCTACACCCGGGCCGGGTACCTGGACCTGGTCGGCAAGCTGCGGGCCGCCCGGCCGGACATGGGCCTGACGACCGATTTGATCGTCGGGTTTCCCGGCGAGACGGAAGCGGATTTCGCGGCCACGCTGGACCTGGTGCGGGCGGCCGCGTTCGACAACGCTTTTGTGTTCAAGTATTCGCCCCGCCGGGGGACGCCGGCAGCGAGCCTGCCGGGGGCTTTGCCCACCGCCGAGATCGAGGCCCGGCACGCCCGGTTGCTGGAGGAGGTCAATCGCGTGAGCCAGGAACATCTGGAACGGTTGATCGGCCGGCGGCTGGCAGTGCTCGTCGAAGGGCCCAGCCGGAAAAACCCGGCACGGCTCGAGGGCCGCACGAGCTGCAACCGGATCGTGGTCTTTGAAGGTGCGTCCCGCCATGTCGGGCAGGTGCTGGATCTCCAGATTCTGCGGGCGAGCGCGACCACGTTGTACGGCGATCCGGCGATTCTCAATCCCGCATGAAGGCTTCCCTCCTCGTCACCCTCCTTGGCCTGGGCTTCGCCCTCCCGCAGATCTATGGCCTGGTCCAGCCGGCCCGGTTCGGCGAAGCCCTCCGCCGGTTTCCCCGCTCCGAACTCTGGGGTTACGTCCTGATGCCGCTCGGCACGCTCTGGTTTCTGTACAACCTGCGGCAGGATCAGATCGCCGATTTCGCCGCCTTCAAGCCGGTGTTGTTTGTCGGCTTTGCCGTGGTGGGCTTTGGCGCCTGCGTGTTCGTGCGCGATTTCCTGGCGGTGCGCGGACTGGCAGTGGTCGTGTTGCTAACCGCGCACTTCGTCCTCAACACCATCCGGTGGGTGGACACACCCTGGCGACTCGTGGTGACCACGTGGACGTACGTCTGGATCGTGGCCGCCATCTGGTACTCCATCTCGCCCTGGCGCCTCCGCGATGTCATCGGCTGGATGACCCGCGATGACCAGCGCATCCGTCTGACCTGTGCCGCCCGGCTCGTCTTCGGACTGCTCGTCGCCGGCATCGGCCTGACAGCCATCCGCGCCGCGGAGTGAGATCCCGCATCCTGGTCATCCGGGGCGGCGCCATCGGCGATTTCCTCCTGACGTTGCCCGTGCTGTCGGCCTTGCGGACGCAATTTCCGCAGGCCGAACTGGTGGTGCTCGGTTACCCACACATCGCCCAACTCGCCGCCGCGGGCGGCCTGGCCGACGAAGTCCACCCCATCGAAGCCCGGGCCTTGGCCAGCTTCTTCGCGCCACAGGCCCCCCTGCCGCCGGATCTGACCCAGTTCTTCGCCAGCTTCGCCCTTATCCTCAGCTATCTCTACGACCCGGACGAAGTGTTTCAGCAGTCCGTGCGCCGGTGCTCAAGTGCCCAGTTCATCGCCGGCCCGCATCGACCCGACGAACACGGCGGCGTTCATGCCACCGAGGCCTTCCTCAAACCGCTCGAACGACTGGCCATCTTTGATCCTGACCCGGTCCCGCGCTTGAACCTTGCGGCCGCCAGGAACGACCTCGCCACGGCGACGCCCTCCTCGCGGGTGTCGGCGACGTATCGCGCGACGCTGGCGGTGCATCCGGGCAGCGGCAGCGAGCGGAAGAACTGGCCGGAGGCGCGCTGGGCCCGGCTGCTCGAGCGCCTGGCGGTGCTCACCCGCTGGAACCTGCTGTTGGTGGGGGGAGAAGCGGAGGGGGACCGACTCGACCGGCTTGCGCAGTACTGGCCGGCGGAGCGAAGGGAAATCGCGCGGAGCTGGCCGCTGGCCGAACTGGCGGCGCGTCTGGCCCGCTGCGCTGTCTTTGCGGGCCACGACTCGGGCATCACGCACCTGGCGGCGGCACTGGGTTTGCCGGGGGTGCTCCTGTGGGGAGACACGTCGGAGGCAGTCTGGCGCCCGCGCAGCGATCGGCTCTGCCTCTTGCGGGAGCCGGGAGGTCTGGAGGCGCTCACGGTTGAGCGGGTACTGATGGCCCTCACCTCAAGCGGGGTCAGTCAATAGTATTGTGCTCTTTTGGGGAATAGTCCCCAGAGAAAGCCAAGGCTTGTACCATACTATCTACTGACCCCTTAGGGAGAGGTGAGGCGCTCGGCCAGCCAACGGTGGAAGGCACCCAAGTCGTTCCATTCCGTGGCCACGCACAGGGACTTGGCAGCCGGATCCAGGACCGTGAAGCCCTCGTCCGTGACGCGCACCTTGAGGTCCTCCATCCGGCACAGGTCGGTGCTCAGCGCCAGATACACGGCCACGGTGTCGAAGAGGATGCTTGACTGCCGTTCCGCCTGGGCTTGCTGGCCGGCGTCCAGCCAGACGCGATAGTTCTCGATGATCGCCCGGGCGATGGGATCGGCCGAATCCCGCACCCGCGCATAGTCCGCATCCTTCAACTGCACGATGCCGCACGTGTCCAGAGGCGTGATGGTCACCGGCCAGGCGGCGCTGAGCGCGACCTGACAGGCCTTGGGATCCTCCTTCACGTTGTACTCCGCCGCGATCTTGTCGCTATTGCCGTAGCCGCGTCGGACGCTCCCATGCATCCCGACAAACCGGGCCTTCCCAGCGATGCGCGGTTCGCGGGTGAGGGCGGCGGCAATGTTGGGCAGAGGTCCGACCGCGATCACGGTCACCGGTTGGGGCGAGGTCATGATGGTGTCGATGATGGCCTGGACGCCGTCGGGGAGGATCCTGCCGGGGTACCGGTTCAGGTTGTAGTCGGCGAGCCAGGCAGACTGGCGACCGCCTCCGTGCATCCGGGTGTCCATGGCCATGCCGATGGGGATGTCCGTACGCCCCGCTCGTTCCAGGAACTTGGCTAGGAGCCGGGTGCGATAGAGGGGTTTGCCGTGGTCGCCCACGACCAGTTTCACGTCGAGTTCCGGGGACTTGAGCAGAAGGCCTAGCGCCCACGTGTCGTCGATGTCGTCGCCGATGTCGCTGTCGTAGATGACCGGGATGCGCGGTCGGTCGGGTTGCGCCAGGGCGCTCGCGGGGTTGAGCGCGGCCAAGAACAGGCCACACGCCAGCAGCGGGAGCAGTCGGCGGCGGCGGCGATGGGACGCGGGGTCACAAGGAGGGTGGAGGTTCATGGTGTTGATAGAATGTGGGGTGAGTATCTCGAGCGAATGGCGTGGTGCAACTCTGTTCGGTGCCTTTGATCGCGACACGACGCAGCAGCGGGTTGTTTGTCGTCCCGCTGAAGATCGGCGCGACGTGCGGTGCCGATCTCACGACGAATGTGTCTGGATCCAGGCAAGGACCTGATCGGCGGCCTGGCGGGAGGCACAGCCGAGGACGTTGTGGTCGGACACGGCAGGATGCGCGCGGCACGAAAGCCGGGGCAGTGGCGGCGGAGCCAGCGGTGGACGGGCCACCAGGGCACGACCGGATCCCAGAGGCCGGTGAGGTGGAACACGGGCAGGAGCGCGTTCCTGGCCACGTCCCGCCAGTCACTTTCGGCAATCAGATGCAACCGGTGGGCAGCAGCACGCTGGTCGGCCTCGGTGCGGCGGCGCACGAATTCATCGAGCTCTGGCGGTCGAGGTTGGCCCCGATACCGCAGGAGGCGCACCGCCGCGACAGGCGCGGAGGGCGTGCGAGGCGACGTTCGGATGGCCCGGAAGGCGCGCTTCGCGATGCAAGCCAGCGCGGGCGTACTGGACGAATCCGCTGAAGGCCGACGCCGGTGGTCTGCCAGGTGCGGGCGGGTCGGCGATGAGGGCCCAGGGCGACTTGTGAGCTGGCGATTCGGCCAAGAGCCAACCGGTGGTGACTCGTAAGCAGCGCTGCAGCCGCGCCTGGCCGTCGATCAGCGTCCAGGTGAGGCGAGTGATCTCGATGAAGGTCGCGCGATGGGCCAGCGCCTCGCGAACGATCCCACGAGCGTCCAATCGCCGTGCAATCCAGATAGATCAGCGTTGGCCCGGTGGAGGCGGGTGGATCCGAGTCGAGCTGTTTCTCGACCGGGCCAGGCCAGCGTTGGAGTTGCAGAGTTCAGACAAATGCGAGCGGCTGACCGGTGGCACCGAGCACGCTGAGCCAGAGGGTGCCGGTGGGGTCGACGCGGTTGCGGGCGGCGATGGCTTGGTGGATGGGAACGTGGACGAGCCGGCGATGCCACATGCCGAGCATCATCTCCGTCTTGCCGCACATGGCCCCGTGGACGGCGTTGAGACCCAGGCTGGTGCAGAGAACCGCGTCGGCCGGGTTGGCGGGCACACTGCGGATGATGTAGCTGGGATCGATGTACTTGAGGTTGGCTTCGAAGGCGACCTGGGCGAAGTGGGACTTGATGCGGTCGGCGAGGAACAAGCCGATGTCCTGCAGTTTCACGTTGCCGGAGGCATCACGTTCCTCGCCGGATTGGGCGAGCAGATCCTGGCCGGCGCCTTCGGCGACCACGATGACAGCGTGCTGGCGGCGTTCGAGGCGTCGCTGCAACACGGCCAGGAGCCCCCGAGGCCCCTCGAGCCGGAAGGGGACCTCGGGGATGAGGACGAAGTTGGCGTCGCCCGAGGCGAGGGCAGCCGCGCAGGCGATGAAGCCCGAATGCCGCCCCATGAGCTTGACGAGGCCAATACCGTGCGGGGCGCCTTTGGCTTCGCGGTGGGCGCAGTCGATGGCGCGGACCGCTTCGCCGAAGGCAGTCTGGTAGCCGAAGCTCTGGTCCATGAACTGGAGGTCGTTGTCGATGGTCTTGGGGATCCCCACGATGGCCAGCTTGAGCCGGCGTCGCCGCACCACTTCGGCCATCGCCAGCGCGCCGCGCATCGAGCCATCGCCGCCGATGACGAACAGGATGCTGATGCCCAGCTTCTCGAGTCGATCCACCATCTGCTCCACGTCCTGGGGTCCCCGCGAAGATCCGAGCACGGTGCCGCCCAGCTTGTGGATCTCGGACACGCTCTCGGCGTCCAGCAACACCTCACCGTCCGGCTTCGCCAGGCCGGCGTAACCGTAGCGGAAGCCGAAGACCTTCTCGACGCGGTAATGCCACTCCGCGGCGATCACCAGGCTGCGGATCACGTTGTTCAAGCCCGGACACAGCCCGCCGCAAGTGACGATCCCCACCCGCACCCGGGCGGGTTCGAAGAAGATGCGCTCGCGTGGCCCGGCCAGCTCCAGGGCCAGGCATTCGCCGCCCCGCGCCGCGTGGGCGCGCACCGCACTCACCGTGTCATCTACCAAGATGCAGTTCGAATCCTCGACGAAATCGATGGTCTTGCCCTCGTGATCGTGAAAGGCCGCCAGGGGCGATTCGACCTCACACGGTCCCAGGGTGGGGATGGCGAACGTGTTTTCCACAGCGCAGAAGGTGTCCCTGCAGGCATTTCGCTGGCAAGTCGAACCGAGAACGACTGTCCAACCGAGACGACCGACTTCCAGGCTGGCACACGGGCCGCTATTCACCCAGAGTCTGGCCATGTTCAAGCGACTGGCAGCGGCCGGCCTGCTGGGGCTCCTTCCGGCGGGAGCGGAGACGGCCCTTCAGGGGGCAACCACCGCCCCCGCCCCTGCTCCCCTGGTCCGGGTTGGGACTTTTGACGTGGATGCGACCCCGCCCCGCGGCAGCCTCATGGCGTACGATCCCGTGACGAACTCGTGGGACCTCAGCCTGCGGGCCCGGGGGATTGTCCTCGACGGCGCGGGGCCACCGATCGTGTTGTGCGCGGTGGACTGGATCGGGATCGGGAATGAAGGGTATGACGCGTTTCGGGACCGGCTCGCCGACGCCGCCGGGACCACGCCGGACCGTGTGGCCGTTCACTGCGTGCACCAGCATGATGCGCCGATCTGCGATTTTGGAGCCGAAGAGATCCTCGTGCGCGCTGGCCGGGACCCATTGAGCTTTGAGGGCACGTTCGCGCGCGAGGTTCTGGGGCGGCTGGCCGGGGCCGTGCGGGAAGCCCGGGATCGGGCACAGCCAGTGACGGACGTGGGTCTGGGCGAGGCGACGGTGGCGGAGGTGGCGTCGAACCGCCGGTTGCTCGGCAGCGACGGCCGGGTACGGGCGACGCGCTGGACGACGTGTCGGGACCCGGAGCTGCGAGCGGAACCGGAGGGACTGATCGACCCGGTGGTATCGCTGGTGAGCTTCTGGGCCACGAACCAGCCAGTGGCTGTGCTGAGCTACTACGCGGTACACCCGCAAAGCTACTACCGCACCGGGCTGCCGAACCCGGATTTCCCGGGCGTGGCCCGCTTCCTGCGCCAGCTTGCGGTTCCCGCCGCGCTGCAGGTGCACTTCACCGGTGCCGGAGGCAATCTGGGGGCCGGCAAGTACAACGACGGCGCGCCAGAGAACCGTGGCATCCTGGCCGGTCGCCTGGCCGACGGCATGCGCCGGGCGTGGGAGGCCACGCGACGCGAACCGCTCACGGCTGCTCAGGTCGCGTGGCGGGTCGAACCGGTCCTGCTGCCGCCCGCGAAGCACCTGTCGGTCGCCGCCCTCGAGGCACAGATCAACGCGGGCGAGGCTCAGCCGGGGACAGCCTATGCGGCGGCGCGATTGGCCTGGCTGCGCCGCTGTCAGGCCGGGCGGCGGGTCGAGGTGAGTTGCCTTCGTCTCGGGTCAGCCCGAATTCTGCACCTGCCAGGGGAGCTGTTTGTCGAATATCAACTCGCGGCGAAGGCGGAGCGGCCGGGGACGTTCGTGGCGATGGCGGCGTACGGGGACTACGGCCCCGGCTACATCGGCACGGCGGTGGCTTACGAGCAGGGCGGATACGAGACCAGTCCCGAAGCCTCGCTTGTGGCTCCGGAAGCTGAGGGGGCGTTGCTGGCTGCGATCCGCACGCTGCTGCGCGCCGGTCCTTAGCCAGGACGTTTCATAATCTGATACTTCGCATCTGGAACCCTTGCGTACACTCGCCTTTGGGGTCGTGTCTTAACATTTAACATTTGGCCAGCGCGACCGTGTCCTGACATCGGTTGGCCCAGGCGCGCGGAGGCCGTCACCGGGGGCCGAGCGGAGAAATGTTAAATGTTAAGACACGACCCCAAGAGGGGCCGGAGAGCGACGGTCTCAGAGGTGATAGTGGCCGGACGCCTCGGGTTGGTAGTAGACCTCCTCGACGCGGAGGCGCAGGCGGCCGGCGGGCACGTCCCACTCGACCACGTCCCCGACGCGTTGACCGAGGGCGGCGGTTCCGACCGGGGCCAGGACCGAAATACGGCCTTCGTCGGCGTTGGCCTGGTCCGGGAACACCAGGGTGTAGATCATCTCCTCGCCCGTCAGTTCGTCGCGCAGGCGGAACCGGGAGTTCATGGTGATGACATCCGGGGGCACCTCGGTCGGGGCGACGACGCGGGCGATCTGCAGTTCGGCGCTGAGGTTCCGGAGGTCCTCGCGGGAATCCCGCAGGGAGGCGATCAGCCGTTCGAGCCGACGCAGGTCGGCTTCGGTGACGTGGATGGTTCGGGGTTCGGGCATAGGCAGTACAAGGTTCAAGGTGATGCCGGCGGCGAACGTCTGGGCGGCGTCCGCGACCGGCAGTTGATGCCACAAGATGGGTCCAGGATCAGGCATGGGCGAGGCCGTATTGTCCGGCAGGAATGGGGGTCACGCAACGCGAACCGGCCGGCGGACGCCAGTTTTTCACCCGCGGCTCTCCGAAGTCAGGTGCTTTCGCCCGAACCGCCGGGTGGGTCAGACCCCGTGCCGAACCGGTCGCTCCGCTGGGACGTGCCGGCGGTTATCCCTCGAGCGTCCAGGGCGAACGCATCGGCCGCACCTGCCGCAACTGGTTCGCGCCGTCGTCGCCCACGAACACCTCCTGGGCCGGGTCCCAGCTCAGTTTCCGGCCGGTCCGGACCGCGATGTTGGCCAGGTGACACACGCTGGCCACGCGGTGCCCGATGTCCACGGGGAAGTAAGGGTCCTGCCGGCTCTTCACACACTGCAGGAAGTCGTGGTGCTCGCCTTCCGGGTTCGTGTAAAGCCGGGTCTCGTCCGGCCCGATCTTTGCTGTCTTGATGGCGGCCGAACTGGCCTCGAGTTCGCCGCGCCAGCCGGTGTTGCCCACCCAACCCTCGGCACCGATGAACTTGATGCTCGGATTGCCCGGCCGGCAGGTCATCACCACGCCGTTGGCATACGCGAACGTGACGTCGTAGTCCTTCACCGTATCGTAGAGCCCGCCCTCCCAGTAAGTCCCGGTGCCCGCGATGGTGACCGGCCCGCTCCGTTCGGTGTCGTTCGCCCACTGCGCCGTATCGAACAGATGCGTTCCCCAGTCACAGATGATCCCGCCGGAGTAATCCTCGATCCAACGGAAGTTGAAGTGGACCCGGTCCTTCGTGTAGGGCGCGAACGGCGCGGGGCCGAGCCACAGGTCCCAATCGAGATCCGACGGCACCGGCTGCGGTGTGGGGTCGCCCGGGACGTTGGGCTGCCGCGGGAGGATGACCTCGATCCGCTGGAGCTTTCCGATGCGGCCGTTCCGCACCAGTTCGGCCATCCGGTGATAGACCGGGATCGAACGGTCCTCGGTGCTGGTTTGGAAGACCTTCCCGCGCTTGCGCACTTCGGCGATCAAGATCTTGCCCTCGTCAATCGAGAGCGTGGGCTTCTCGCACTGGACATCCTTGCCCGCCCGAAGCGCGAGCACGCTGATGAGGGTGTGCCAGTGGTCGGGCGTCGAGATCATCACGGCGTCCACGTCCGGTCGGGCCAGCACCTCGCGGAAGTCCTTGGTCATGGCGCAATCCTGGTTCCGATACTGCTCGTCCACGATCTCCTTGGCGCGGCGCATCCGGGCGCCATCTACGTCGCACACGGCCAGCACCCGTGCGGCCGGCAACGTCAGGTACCGACGCAGATTCCAGCCGGTGCCGTGGTCGCCGGTGCCGATGAAGCCCACGGTGATCTGCCGGCTCGGAGCCTCGGCCCCGAGGAGCCTGGCTGGGACGACTTGCCAACCGGCGGTGGCGGCACCAGCGAGGACGGTGGTCTGGAGAAAGGCACGGCGGGAACGGGAGGTCTGCATGGCCCGAGTTCTACTGCGCCGACCGGCGCAGCTCCACTGAAAAAGCGCCGCTGGGAGTCGGCGCATTCCGAACGCTTCGCGCGTGCCGGGTGGTGTAGACTTTGCGCCGGGGTGTGGCGTGCGAGCGCTTCGGCTGTAACCTTCCGGGAAACGGCGGCTCGGTTTGGCGAAACTGAGTGACAAGCAGCGTTTGAATATGAGCAACGAAGGAATGATTCGCGTTCTGGCCGGCACGATGGTCCTGCTGAGCCTGGCCCTGGCTCACTGGCACAGCCACTGGTGGCTGCTGCTGACGGCGTTCGTGGGCGTCAACCTCATCCAGTCCGCCTTCACGGGCTTTTGCCCGCCGGAGATGCTGCTGCGCAAGTGGCGCGGCACGAAGGCGGCGGAAGTCCGGGGGGGAGGTTCATGTTGTCGTTGATCCTCAGCCTGGCGGTGGGCGCCGCGCTCGGGGCAGCGCTGGGTTACTTCGGCCAGTGCTCGTCCGGCACCTGTCCGCTCACCGCCACGTGGTGGCGCGGGGCGCTGTTCGGCGCCGGCTTCGGGCTTCTCTTCCACTTCAGCTCGGGCCGGGACATGGCCTCGGCGCGCGTCCTGAACGATAGGGAGGGGCCGGTCGTGCCGGTGGCGGAAGACCAGTTCGAAGCCACCGTGCTCCGCTCGGACGTGCCTGTGATCGTGGACTTCTACGCCACGTGGTGCGGCCCCTGCAAACGCCTGGCGCCCACGCTGGTCAAGCTGGCCGGCGAATTCGAGGGACGTCTGAAGTTCGTCAAGGTGGACGTGGACCGCGCCCAAGGCCTGGCCGCCAGATACGAAATCCGCGGCGTGCCAACCCTCCTCGGCTTCCGCGACGGCAAGCCGGCCCTCTCGTTGGTCGGTGCGCTCGACGAGAAGGCCCTGCGCGCACGGTTCGAGGATTTCCTGGGCGCTGTCCCGGATCGCGGCACATGAAGCGCCTGGCCGGCTGGTTGGCAGACTCCCGCTTGCTCCGCCGTGGCCGGCGGCTTTACGAGGCCAACGAGAAGGACTATTTCCTGCCTTTGTCCAAGGCGGACAAGCTCCTGGCCGGCGGCTATCTGATCCTGCGCGACTACGCGGCCGGCCGGTTTCCTCCCACCTTTGAGGACCAGGCCCGGGCGTATCAGGCCGAGAAGGAGTACCGCACCTCGCTGAAAGGCCGGGAGGTGACGCAGATCCGGGAGGGCGAACTCCGGAAACCCTTCTGGGACGCCCGTGCTACCGGCCGTTATCTCCGGGCCTACGTCAAGCTCCTCCACTGTCTGGAGGCCCTGGACCTCCGACCTCCCGCCCGCCTCCTGGAACTGGGCTGCGGCACCGGTTGGCTCGCCGAGTTCCTGGCCCTCAACGGCTATGACGTCCTCGGCACTTCGCTCGCCGACTGGGAGATTGCCGATGCCGGCCGCCGCCGGCTGAGCCTTGAGGCCAAGCAACTCCCCGTCCGCCTGGATTTTCAGGTGGCGCCCATGGAAACGGTGCACGAACACGTCCCGGCCGACCGCCGGTTCCAGGCGGTCTACGTCTTCGAAGCGCTGCACCACGCCTTCAGTTGGGAGCAAACCTTGGCCGCGGCTTACCGGGTCCTTGAACCCGGCGGCTGGCTCGTCATCGCCAACGAGCCGAACCGCGCCCACACGTTCGTCTCGTACCGGGTGGGCCGGCTTTCGAACACCCACGAGATCGGGATGAGCCGGCGCCGGCTCCTGCAGGAGCTGCGCCAGGTCGGATTTCGCGAGACCCGGATCTTCGGCAACCGCCTCCATGCGTGGGTGTTGACCCACTGGATCGCCGGCCGGAAATAGCCGGGATTGGGGAGGGCATGCGACGCCCCATGCACCCCTTCGACCCCTCCGGCTGAAGCCCCATGGACCGCAGGCGCCATCAGAAGGTGACCGACTGGCAAATCGCGCCGGATGTGCCTACTTTATCGCGTCGACTCCCGACACATTGACTCACGGTGACCGACTATGAAAGCGCACAACAAACACACGGACCAGGTCTTCACCATCACGGCCCCCGGGGCCTCGAACGTGGCGTTGGTGGGGGACTTTACTCACTGGCAGCAGAAGCCCATCGCCATGAAGCCCACCGGCGGCGGCCAGTGGCGGGTAAGTGTCCCACTCGCCCCGGGCACCTACCACTACCGCTTCCTGGTGGATGGAGACTGGCGGGACGACCCTGAGTGCACCCTGCGGGTGCCGAACCCCTTTGGCACGGAAGACGCCGTCCGCAACGTCTCCCGCGCCTGAGCAGGGGAACGCCAGACGGCCCCTTGCGTTCACGGGGGAGCCGACTCACCCCACGCCCCCCGACGGCGCTCGTGCGGGAGGGGCGTGGGTGCTTCTCCCCATCGCAGCATCGCTCCCTCACACGGACGGCTCGTCCCCGGGGAGCACGACAAAGGCACAGAACTCACCGTCGCCCGTGCGCGGCTCCTTCGGCATCGGGACCGGGACCGGACGGCCGTCAAAGCGACCGGCGACCACCGGTTTCCCGTAGAAGTCCAGCGCACTCACGATGGCGAACGGCTGCCCGGGCCGCAGCAGTCCGGCGAGATCCACCTCGACGTGAGATCGCCGTGCCCAGTTGAAGATGGCGAGGTTCCCCCGACCGGGCACGTACAGGCTGGGGCGGAGAATGACGTCCGCCGGGCGGTCAGGTCGTCGTGCCCCGGGCGGGATGACGGTGTTCCCAGATTCTCTGACCACTTTGAAACGGTTGACGGCAAGTCCGGCATCGACGACCCAATTGCCCGTGACCAAGGCGTCTTCGTTGTGCGGCGCGTCATAGCCGAGCTCAAGCGGCACCTCGTAGAGAATGTTGTCCACGGCAGCGATCCGCCGGCTCGGCTGACCGCCGCCGATGAGGACGCGCTGACGGCTACCCTCCTTGACCGGGGCGAACGCGATGTTGCCCTCGATCCGAAACCCGCTCACCGGCGCGCGGCTGCTCCCGTACGCCTGAATGGTGGTGGAGTAATTGCCAAAGAGAATGTTGTCGGTCAGCGCCTTCGTGCCTGTCTCGTTCTGCGTGTAGATCCCCGGGCCATGGTAACGGTCCGGCCCGATCGCGCCGATCCCATAGATGACACAGCCGTGCATCTCCGCGTCCACGGCGGGCCGCCAGAATCCCACGCCACTGTTCATGTCGTGAATGACCAGGTGGATGAACTTGGAATCCGCGCCGCCCAGGATGTTCAGCCCGCCCTGCGGGAGGTCGGTCGAACCGTCCACCTTCAACCCTCCGGCCGTGACGCGGCGATCCCAGGTCGCCGTTTCCGAGACCGTGATCTCCAGTTCCCACACGCGGAGATGCCGGGCGTTGGGTTTCACTTCGACCTTCCCATCGAGCGTGACACGGTGGCCGGGTATCGGGCGGATGTCGATCGGCCGGCCTGGGGCGCCCGCAAGCGCAATGGCAAAGCCGGGGCTCTCCCAGCGCCGATCAACATGCCGGTAAAGGCCCCCTTTCAGATACAAGGTGGAGCCGGGCGCCATTGCGTGCTGCCCTCCGAGAGCCGACTCGATGTCCCACGGCGAATCCGCGGTGCCCTCGTTTCCGGCACGTCCCTCCACCGCCACGTAGAAAGCAGCCCCGGGCTCGCGCGCAGGCGCACCAGCTCCCGGTTCCAGGGCCGCCGCGCGGCATGCCATCAGGCTCAGGACGGCCCAAGCGAGGATGGGCAGGTTCAGGGTCGCGACGGCAACCGGTTCTTGGGGTTGATTGGAGGGTGTCATCATGAATGCCGCCCCGCTCCGCCGGGCACGAGCCGGAACGTTGCCCTGAGGCGTGTTGGGCGGAGGTTTTGCCAGGGGACGGCGCAGGGGTCAAGGCGGCATCGGCCACCCCGACTCTTCCTGCTCGAACGACCCTGCGCACTCACCACCGCCGTCCCTGCTGGCTGACCGCGCCGCAGGATCCGTCCCCGCTGGCCGGAAAAACCGTTGACCAGCACCGGGGCTCGTTGCTAGCGTGGGCCCCGCAATGAAGTTCATGGCCCTGGCTCGTTCGCTGGTGCGCGTCGTCGTAGTAGTCGATTGACGCGGCCCGGGCCTTGGCGCGCAAGCTGGACCGGTCGCCCGCAGTTCCACCTGGATTGCGGGTTTTGTGTTTTCCGGAACCGCCGCCCTCCGATACAAACCCCTAGATCAACAAACCCTCGTTCCCTATGCGTCACACGATCTCCGTGCTCGTCGAGAACAAGTTCGGTGTGCTGACCCGCGTGGCCGGCCTCTTCAGCGGCCGCGGCTTCAACATCGACACCCTCAACGTCGCCCCCACCCAGGACGCCACCTTCTCGCGAATGACCATCGTCACGCGCGGCGATGACAAGACCGTGGACCAGATCGTCAAACAGCTCGAAAAGCTGGTCGACTCGATCGAGGTCCTCGACTTCCGCGAGGGCGAGTATGTCGGGCGGGAACTGGTCATGATCAAGGTCAGCGTCGACTCCGCCTCGCGCGCCGAGGTCATGCAGGTCACCGACATCTTCCGCGCCAAGATCATCGACGTGCAGCCGCACAGCCTGACGATCGAGATCACCGGCGACGAAAGCAAGGTGGAGAAGTTCATCGAGCTGATGAAGCCCTTCGGCATCCTCGAACTGACCCGCACCGGCAAGATCGCCTTGCCCCGGAAGTGAAGCCAAACCAGCCCCCCCATGCACCCCTCGTCCGTCACGGAAACACCCCATGGGCTGAACTCCCCCCCATCGCCGCGTGAGGGCACGCGGCCTACAGATGGCGGGTCGGGTCGCCTGATCCGACGTCCAGCCCGGCTGCGGCGTTGTGCACCCACACCCCCAGCCCTCACCCGCCGCGCCACGCTGTCCCGCCGCCAGTTCGCGGCTCGCACCGCGCTGGCCAGCCTGGCCATCGCCGCCCACCCGCTCCGCGCTGCGGAACCTGCGCGCCGGCTGCGCGCCGCCATCATCGGGCATACGGGCGGGGGCGATTACGGCCACGGCTATGACCGCGTCTTCGACGGGCTCGCCGAAGTCGAGGTCGTGGCCGTAGCCGATCCCGACGGCCAGGGGCGGGCCCAGGCACAAGCGCGCTGTGGCGCCCCCCGCGGTTATGCCGATTACCGCGAACTCCTCAACCGCGAACGCCCGGACCTCGTTAGCATCGCGTTTCGCCACCCGCGGCGCCATGCCGAGGTCGCCCTCGCCGCCCTGGAGGTTGGTGCGCATCTCTTTCTCGAGAAGCCGCTCACCGAGACCCTGGCCGACGCGGACCGCATCGTGGAAGCCGTCGACCGGCGCGGCGCCAGAACCGTCGTGGCCCACAACCGCCGTTACACCCCGGAATTCCAGCACGCCCGCGCGCTCCTGCTCGAGGGGTTCGTGGGCCGCGTCCGCGAAATCCATTGCCACGGCAAGCAGGACGCCCGTGCCGGCGGCGAGGACATGATGGTCCTGGGCACCCACGACTTCGACTGGTTCCGCCATTGCTTCGGAGATCCGCTCTGGTGCACCGCCACCGTGTTGAAGGACGGTCGCGAGGCCCTGCCCGGCGAAGCGCGCGACGGTCGCGAACCGATACGCGTGCTGGGCGACACCATCCGCGCCCGGTTCGGTTTCCCGGGCAATCTGACCGCGACTTGGGACTCGGTCCGGACCCGCGACGATTGGAATGAGCGCCGCGGTACGCGCGAACATTGGTCCTTCGAGATCCTCGGTACGCGGCGCATTCTGGCGTATCACTCCGGGGTGGGCTTTGCGTACCTGGAGTCCCCGTATCTGCTTCATCCGGCGAATGACATCCGCTGGCAATCCTTGCCCTCCGCCCAGGCTCCCACTCCCCCACCCCATCAACGTCACATGGGCCGCGACCTCGTCCACGCCGTTCAGACCGGCGAACCGACGCTCTGCTCGGTGCACGATGGGCGCTGGGCCGTCGAGATGGTCGAAGCCGTGTATCAGTCCCACCGCACGCGATCACGCGTCAGCTTCCCCCTCACCGAACGCGTCGGCTTGCCGCCGTCGACCTGACCTGACGCCCGGGGATTTCCTCCTTTTTTTCGTAGGCGCCGACGTGAGGAGGCGAAGGGGCGTAGGCGCCGACGTGAGGAGGCGTTCTGGGCGGGGGAGGCGTCACGGGCCAAGGGCAACGGCACTTCGCCTCCTCACGTCGGCGCCTACCGTCGGCCGGTTTCCTGGATCCAATAAACCCGGACTCGGACTGGGTCACGCCTCAAGCCCAGTCGGCAAAGACCCGACGGGCGTACTCGGCGCTGCGGCGGTGTGCCTCGACGGGATCGAGGGTCTTGGGGGTGCCGGCCTCGACCGCGATTTCGAGGACGAGATGCGGCTTCACCTGCTTGCGCCGCAGCGCCGCGGCCAGGGCTTCGTAGTCGATGTCGCCCGGACCCAGGGTTTCCGACCACACGCCCTGGTGGGATTGCCGCAGGTGCAACTCGCTGACGCGATGGCCGTAAAGCTCGATGACGTCGAAGAGGGCCACCTGGGAATTGCCCGCGCCGCGGTAGAGCCAGTGGGTATCCAGGCAGAGCGTGACGTAGCGGGGGTCGGTCCCGGCCAGCATGTGATGGAACTCGCGGGCCGCCACCCGCAGCTCGATGTCGTGGTAGTGGTAGGCCAGCGTCAGCTCGAGCGACGCGAGTTCGCGACCCAACCGGTTCAGGGCGGCCGACTGGAACCGCAGTTGATCGTCGTTCTTGTTCTCGGCGCCGCCCCAGCGCAGCGGGTTGGGATTGGTGACGATGATCCGGGTGCCGAAGGGCTTGACCACGCGGGCGACGGCGAGAATCTGGTCAATGCTGCGGTCAGCCTCGGCTGGTTCATGCAGGCTGCTGTTCACGTAGATCGACCGCATCTCGAGGCCGTGCTGGCGGAGCCGGGGCAGGAGTTGCTGGACGTCCTCCGTCCCGCCGGCGCCGGGCTCGAACCCGTTGAGGCCGCTGGCCACAACGTCCCTGAGGCCCGCGTCGAGCGAGGCGCCGAAGTTGCGACCCTCGCGCTGGTAGAAGACATGCCAGGAGTAGGCATTCGTGGCCAGATGGAGCGGCGTGGCCTGGCCGGCCCGAGCCACGGCTGGAGCCGCCAGCGGGATTGCGGACGCCCAGGTGGCTCGCTGCAGGAAGGTCCGACATATCGTTTAATCCCAGCCGGACCAGATCCACGCCGAAGAACAGGACGGAGTGTACAAACATGCCCAACAGGAAGGCAACAGGAAGCACGATGCTTCTGGGCATCCGTGTTCTTGTAGCCCCCATGATCCCCATGCCAGCCACAATCTGACCCAGTAGTAATGTGATAAAGCCCGGGTTCATGGTGCTGCCTGCGGCTGAGTGGTTACTGAACCGTGCTGTACTGCTGCCTGATATTCATGAAGAAGCGAGTCAATATTAATGCTGCCCCCGGGTCGGGTAATTGTAATTGCCTGTGGCTCAAGAGCGATGTATGCATTTGCCATTCCACGCCGTGCAGTATCGTTCCATGCAACAACAGGGGTAAATCCGGCCATGTATGTAAAAATCCTGGGATCGGTCCAGGATGCCTGCACCGATATGTACCTGTTGGCATACTCCGGTGGCGGAAGCAGGATGGTGTCTGTAGCCCTGCGATTTGCAGCTATCCACTGCGGAATATGGGCGTTGGCTACGTGCCGCATCAGCATCCGGGTATTCCACGAGCTGATACGCATCAGCGAATCCAATTTCTCGGAGTAAAACCCGATTCGGGAGTCGTACGCCCGGGCGTAAACGTTTAGTGTCCCCAGGTGCGCCTGATACAATACCGTAAGCAGTGCTACGGTAACGATTGTTAATATCAGTGACCGAACCGAGAAGAACATCAGTGGGCTACCAGCGCTTCGGCGCCGCCTACAATTTCCAACATCTCTTTTGTGATAACGGCTTGTCGCTCACGGTTGTAAATAAGCTGTAGCGACGAGATCAGATCTCGTGCATTTGTGGTAGCATTTTCCATTGCAACCATTCGGGCTGCCTGTTCGGCAGCATTCGAGTCTAATAGTGCGCGCCAAACCTGGGTATGCAGATACTTTGGCAGGAGTGATTCAAGAATGTCGGCACGCGTAGGCTCGAAGATATAATCAACTGCCGATCCTGAGTATTCAGTTTTCTGTGCAGCGGGAATAATCGGCAACAGCGTAAGGATTTTTACTTCCTGCTTGATAA